>NZ_CP018092.1:1228750-2457500 GCF_002754935.1 Thermostichus lividus PCC 6715 | reverse complement strand
AATGGATTGTTGGTTTTGTTGATGGTGAGGGGTGCTTCCATGTTAGAGTTAACCCCCATCGTCAGATGGCAATTGGTTATCAGGTGTTACCTGAGTTTACCGTTGTTCAGCATCGGCGAGATGTAAAGGTTCTCTATGCCTTAAAAGCCTACTTTGATTGCGGTGTGGTTCGGGTGAATCACGGCGATCGCATGGCTTATCGGGTGCGTAGTATCCATCATCTTGCAGAGCGTATTTGTCCTTTCTTTATAAAGCATTCCTTGAAAACCAGTAAATCGATAGATTTCCTGAAATTTAGGGATGTTGTGCTCCTGTGTCAATCGGGAGATCACCTCAAGGAAGAAGGACTATTAAAAATCCAACGCATTGCATCGCAAATGAATCGTGGTCGCACAAGGTAAAGTCCAGCTTTATCAGAAATGGTAGAGATCAACTGAGCGAAATTCCTTGTCGGGTAAGTTCCGACCCGCACGAAAGGCGTAACGATCTGGATGCTGTCTCGGAGAGAGGCTCGGCGAAATAGAAGTGTCTGTGAAGATGCGGACTACCTGCACCCGGACAGAAAGACCCTATGAAGCTTTACTGTAGCCTGGAATTGGGTTCGGGCTTTGCTTGCGCAGGATAGGTGGGAGACGTCGAAGTATTCCTTGCGGGGAATATGGAGTCATCGGTGAGATACCACTCTGGCAAGGCTAGAATTCTAACTCTCTGCCGTTATCCGGCGAGGGAACAGTTTCAGGTGGGCAGTTTGACTGGGGCGGTCGCCTCCTAAACGATAACGGAGGCGCGCAAAGGTTCCCTCAGGCTGGTCGGAAATCAGCCGTAGAGTGTAAAGGCATAAGGGAGCTTGACTGCAAGACCTACAAGTCGAGCAGAGACGAAAGTCGGCCTTAGTGATCCGACGGTTCCGCGTGGAAGGGCCGTCGCTCAACGGATAAAAGTTACTCTAGGGATAACAGGCTGATCTCCCCCAAGAGTTCACATCGACGGGGAGGTTTGGCACCTCGATGTCGGCTCATCGCAACCTGGGGCGGTAGTACGTCCCAAGGGTTGGGCTGTTCGCCCATTAAAGCGGTACGTGAGCTGGGTTCAGAACGTAAATCATTGCGTCACTTCACAGTAATGTGGAGCAGCAAACCGACTAAAATCGGTAGAATCTTAGTTAGATTCCGAACGCTAGCTAAGACAATACCGAGGGTAAGCGGAGTTCTCGTGACAGATGTACAGACTTATAGCTACATTGCTGGTTTTTTGGATGGAGATGGTTGTATTAACCTTCAACTTGTACGACGAAAGGATTATGTCCTTGGCTATCAAATTCGAGCCAGTGTGACCTTCTTTCAACGTACGGTTCATCGCTCATTTCTTGAATGGATTCAGTCAATTTTAGGGGCTGGTTTTATTCGAGAAAGAAAAGATGGAGTTGCTGAGTATTCTATTACTGAATCTCGGATGGTGTTGAATGTATTGAGCAATCTGACTCCCTATGTTCGTCTAAAAAAAATGCAATGTAACTTAGTCATGTCTGTTCTAGAGGAAATGCTAAGCTCTAAGCGACTAGAGCCAGCGCATTTTCTAAGGCTTGCGCGGCAGGTTGATCGGTTTGGTGAGTTAAACGTCTCCAAGCGCAGATCAATTCGCAGCGACCAAGTGGAAGCATACTTGAGATCACGACAACTCTTGATCCCGTAGAGACTGAAGCCTAGACTTAGTTTAGCCGCTAAGTGTAAGCTGAGATGCTCTGAGTGTGTCAGAGTAATCAAATGTCGGCTCCTGATTCGTCAATGGCAAGAGTCAGGATGAAGATATAGTCCATGCTCGTAGTGATACGGGATAAACATGCGTGAGACAGTTCGGTCCATATCCGGTGCAGGCGTAGGAGCATTGAGAGGAGTCCTCCTTAGTACGAGAGGACCGGGAGGAACGCACCTCTGGTGTACCTGTTATCGTGCCAACGGTAAACGCAGGGTAGCCATGTGCGGAGAGGATAACCGCTGAAAGCATCTAAGTGGGAAGCCCACCTCAAGATGAGTGCTCCCATGGCATAAGCCAGTAAGGTCACGGGTAGAACACCCGTTAATAGGCTCTCGATGGAAGTCCAGTAATGGATGAAGTCTAGGAGTACTAATAGACCGAGGGCTTGACCTCATCACTCAACAGGTGTCTGATAATGCTGATAATACTGACAATCACTATTTAGTTTTAATTCCTTGTTTTGTTGCTGAAGCCTAGCAGTTAAATTATCTAGGTTCTAAAGTTTTCTAAAGTTATTAACCTATTTGCCTAGTGTTTATGGCGCGGTGGAACCACGCTGATCCATCCCGAACTCAGAGGTGAAACATCGCAGCGGTGAAGATAGTTGGAGGGTAGCCTCCTGCAAAAATAGCTCAATGCTAGGCAAAATATTTTTCCCCATCTAGTCTCTAGGTGGGGAATTGTTTTTTAAGAAGTGTTAAGTTGGGACGGTTTTTGGATAGGAGGGTGGCATGGGATTGTAGATGGGCTATAGTGCATCCAATAACACGGGTGTACTAGGTCTAGTATGCTAATTGTTTCTCCTCACAGGGTTTGTGTTGCTATGCCTCAGGTTGATGTTTTGAGTTTGCGTTATTGGGCAGTTGTTGCATCGTCGGTGTTGGTGTCTGGGGCAGTCGCTTTCGTGCCTCTTCCTAGTTACGGTGCTTTGAAAGATAGTCCTAAGGCATTGGTGGATGAGGTGTGGCAAGTTGTGCAGCAGGAGTATGTGGATAGTTCGTTTAACCGTCTGGATTGGTTGGCGGTACGGCAACAATTGTTGGAGCAGCATTATACCTCTCGTGAGCACGCCTATAGCGCCATTCAGGGGATGTTGCAGCGATTGAATGATCCTTATACGCGGTTTATGACTCCGGAAGAGTTTGCGATTTTGCGAACCCAGACATCGGGGGAAGTTTCAGGGATTGGTATTCGCTTGGGGATGGATGAAAAGACGCAGCAATTAACTATTTTGGAGCCGCTGGCTAACTCCCCAGCAACTCGCGCGGGTATTGAGGCGGGCGATCGCCTCCTTGCGATCGATGGCCACTCAACACGGCGAATGTCTATTGAAGAAGCATCACGGCGGATTCGTGGTCGGGTGGGTACGCCGATTGAGTTGCAATTATTTCGCCCAAATCGAGGCACATTTCGCTTGACGTTGATGCGGGCATTAATTGAGTTGCCAGCGGTGCGATCGCTCGTGAAGGAGGAAGGGGATCAACGGATTGGTTATATTTATCTCAGTGAGTTTACTTCCCATGCGGCAGAGCAAGTACAGGCAGCAATCCGGCAGTTACAAGCAGAACAGGTGAATGGGTTTGTGCTAGATCTGCGGGGAAATCCGGGGGGTTGCTGCAAGCGGGGATTGATATTGCTCGTATGTGGCTTGATCAGGGAATGATTGTGCGCACTGTGGATCGCAGTGGCCATAGTGAACAGGCTCGAGCAACGCAATCTGCCCTGACTACGTTGCCCTTGGTGGTGTTGGTGGATCAGCGTTCGGCAAGCAGTAGCGAGATTTTAACAGGGGCGTTGCAGGATAATGGTCGTGCTATTGTGGTGGGTACAAAAACTTACGGTAAGGCTCTTGTGCAGTCTATTCATCAACTCAGTGATGGCTCGGGGTTATCTGTGACGGTGGCGCACTATTACACGCCAAAGGGTACTGATATTAACCGTATGGGAATTACCCCTAACATCATGGTGACGTTGCCCCAAGAGGTGAGTCGTAATCCACGCCTGTGGGCAACTGCTGCGGATCCGCTGTATCAAGAGGCGGTGGTGCAATTACGACAGGCAATTTATCGGTCGCAATTCGTGACTCCTGTCAATACAGCACAAACATCCAATAGCGAGGCAGGTGCTGATAATATGTGCCAAGTTGATGATCCCTGTTCTCCGGTGAAGTAATGCTGCAAGGGTCATCGAATTTGGTTTGCGATCGCCCCGATGGCATGATACAGCTTGGTTTTCATGCGCTTGCAGAGCCGCTGCGCCTTGAGGTGATTCAAATCTTACATAACGAGGAAGTGTGTGTGTGCGATTTGTGTGCCCGCCTCAACCTCTCGCCGTCAAAGCTATCGTTTCATTTACGGGCATTGCGGCAGGCAAATTTAGTATTGTCTCGTCAAGACGGTCGCTGGGTGTACTATCGCTTGAACCGTCCCCAGTTTAAGGTGCTAATGGACTATTTAGAGCAGTTCTCTGCCGGAGACACTGTCATCGGGCGGGTCTGCCTTTAGGTTTAGAAATCAACGCCGCGCTTGAGATCAATCCCTTTTTCGGCATAATGCTTATGGCAAATCATTTCGGAGTGGACACTAGCGATGTCAAAGTAGCTGGGGGGATTTTTACAGCGTCCAGTAATAATTATTTCAGTGGTACGGGGTTTGCGAAGCAGGCTTTGAATGATGGACTCAACGGGCAGTAATTCCAGATCAACGGTGGGATTCAGCTCGTCGAGAATAATGGTTTTTGTAGAGTCCAGAGGCGATCGCTGCCCGTGCAATTTCCCAGCCGCGCTCGGCTTCGATGTAGTCAATTTCCTGTTGCTGCCCGCGCCAGACGATGGCATCCCGACCGCAACGCTGGTGATCCACAAGGTGAGGATAGCTTTCTTTGAGGGCAGCAATGGCGGCATCCTCGGTATAGCCTCGTCCTCCCTTAAGCCACTGGAGGATTAACACTCGATGGGACTGATCCCGACTGATGCCGGTGCCAATTGCTTGCAGGGCTTTACCAAGGGCGCTGGTGGATTTGCCTTTGCCCTCGCCAGTGTAAATTTCAATACCTTCGATCCCCTGCTGGTGGGCGGTGGGATGTACCAGTGGCCGCATTTCTGAGTGGAGATCTGCAATTTGTAGCAGTGCCGGAGGGGCACCGCGACCGGTGGCAATGATTTCGAGATGATCGGGTTTGCGGCGCAGGGTTGCCACGACTTCGTCAACGGGTAATAAGCCGAGATCCAGTACCGGATTCAGTTCATCAAGGACAATGACTGAGTAAAGACCGGAGGCGATCGCCCCTTTGGCTATATCCCATCCCCGCTGAGCTTCTTGGCGATCGAACGTGGTGATTTGTTCGGCATTAAAATACTCAGCGCGACCGGTGCGCACTTGGTCAATCAAATGGGGAAACCCTCGTTGCAGGGCTTCAATGGCAGCATCTTCCGCGTAGGTACGACCGGGGCCTTTAAGAAAGCGCAAAAGTAGCACCCGTGTTGGCCACGCGGAGGCAATACCTAAACCAATGGAGCGCAGGACAACACCAAGAGCGGCCTGAGACTTGCCCTTGCCGGTACCATCATAGACGTGAAGCTGGCCGCTGACCCGTCCGGGGCGAGCCTGAGCCGTTTGAATGCCGATACCAGCGCGTGTCATGGGAAAGTGTAAAGCTGAATATGTAAGGATTTTATCAACTTCCGTCCTTGAGGATCACAGCTTCAATGGTTAGGGTTTGGGGGCTGACGGCAGTAATGGCCCAACGCAGTGGTCTCCCCTGCTGCCGCAAATACTCCTCAACAACATGATCAAGGTTGTTAGGCGTCGTAGGACGTTGCAGGGTGGTGTGGATCAGGTCCATTTGCATCATTTCCATGATGGGTGGAATCTTACTTGGCTCCATCGTAGTCCCTTGGCTAGTTTTTCTATTATCTCTAGCCTTGTCACCTGCAAAGGGACGATTGCCTTCTGTCCCCTCCTGCGGTAGATATTAAGGTGTCCACTGACCCTACCCCAACCACTGTGAAAGCACTGAATCTGCTCGGCTCCACTGGCTCTATCGGCACCCAAACCCTTGATATTGTTGCCCAATACCCCGATCGCTTCCGCGTGGTTGGCTTGGCAGCAGGTCGGAATCTAGAGCGGTTAATCCCGCAAATTCGTCAGTTTAGACCTGAAATTGTTGGTATTGCTGATCCGAACCAATTGCCAGAGTTGGCAGACGCATTGCGCGATCTGCCCTATACACCGGAACTCGTGGCTGGGGAGGCGGGTATTGCTGCAGTTGCCGCCTATGGCGATGCCGATGTGGTTGTGACAGGGATTGTGGGATGCGCCGGTTTGGTGCCGACGATCGCCGCCATTAAGGCCGGTAAGGATATTGCCCTTGCCAATAAAGAAACCTTAATTGCGGGTGGGCCTGTAGTGTTGCCACTGTTACAAGAGTACGGTGTGAAGCTGCTACCTGCAGATTCTGAACACTCAGCTATTTTTCAGTGTTTACAGGGGGTACCTGCGGGGGGACTACGCAAAATTATTCTTACTGCCTCTGGTGGTGCCTTTCGCGACTGGTCGGTGGAGCAACTCGCTGATGTGACGGTGGCGGATGCCCTCAAGCACCCCAACTGGTCCATGGGGCCGAAAATTACCGTGGACTCGGCCACGCTGATGAATAAAGGGCTGGAAGTGATCGAGGCTCATTATCTCTTTGGCATGGACTACGATAACATCGACATTGTCATCCACCCGCAAAGTATTATTCACTCCCTCATTGAGCTACAGGATACATCGGTGTTGGCGCAGTTAGGCTGGCCGGATATGCGTCTGCCCCTCCTCTACGCTCTCTCTTGGCCGGAGCGGCTACCAACGAATTGGTCAGCTCTTGATTTGGTCAAAGCGGGAGACCTTACCTTTCGTACCCCCGATCACCATAAATATCCCTGTATGGGGCTGGCCTATGCCGCCGGTCGTGCTGGAGGAGCAATGCCAGCGGTACTGAATGCTGCCAATGAACAAGCGGTGGCTCTATTTATTGCCGAGGCGATTTCATTCCTTGATATTCCCCGCCTCATTGAACTAACCTGCGATCGCTACCACCACCAAAACATCAGCACCCCTACCTTAGAGGATATTCTGGCTGCTGATTGCTGGGCACGGCAGATGGTGCTTGAATTGGCACAGCAGGAGCGATCGCCCGCCCTTGCTCTTTAGCTTAATCGGCGGCAAGCCCCGCACTGTATGCGTGAATTGTGTTTACTCAAGAGCAAGCTCCGTGTCGGGAGTCGTTCATCGTTTTCGAATCCAACTGGTAAACAGTTGACAAATGCTATCGCTGTAGGGGATGATAATTTTCTGCTGATCAGGGGCTATAGCTCAGTTGGTAGAGCACTTCAATGGCATTGAAGGGGTCAGCGGTTCGAATCCGCTTAGCTCCATACGCACTTCAGGTACCCATAAGGGGATTTCAGGATCTTTAGGCTTATCCTGTTGAAAGAGTCAATTCCGGCGACGATCATTCGTATTCACCCTGTTTTTCTAAAAGTCGCACCTGAGACGTTTCCCGCCACTCTTCGGGAATTTGAGCCACTTTTTCCTTGCCTGTGGGCTGATGAACTGGCTTTCCGATAGGACGGTAACGAAGCGTGCCATTAAAATAATCTGAAAGACGTTCGCGGGCTATCTCGACGTATTCTGACTCTTTCTCGCACCCTATTGCTCGACGATTGTGCATTACAGCAGCGATAAGAGATGAACCTACGCCCATATAGGGGTCAAAAACCCAATCATTTTCATTTGTAAGAGCAAGAACACAACGCTCAACCAGCTCAATAGGGAATTGGCAGGGGTGAATTGTCTTTTCAGGATGATTTGATTTTACATTAGGAATATCCCATACTAATTCTTCCCAATCTTGTAACATGATTTCCCAAATGTCAGAGGGATTTTTCCCTAGAGGATTGCCTGAAGGTTCTCCCTTACGTGGTCCCTTGAAGTGACGTTTGCCAGGGTACTTGGCTGGCACACGAACTGAATCAAGATTAAAGATATAGTGGTCAGATTTTGTAAACCAGAGAATAGTTTCATAACGACCTGAAAATCGTCTCGATGCATGTAATCCGTGCCCAAATTTCCAAATAATCCGATTGCGCAACTTCATCCCAAGTTCTTTGAAAATTGGGTAATAGAGACTATCCAGAGGGTAAACTTCACCATTCTGAATAAAATTGCCTACCTGCCAGCAAATATTGCCATCATTTCGTAGAACTCGATAAAGTTGGGTAATAACCTTAGCTTGTGATTGTAAGTAGTGTTCAATTGAGACACGATTCTCGTATTCCTTACCCAAGTTATACGGTGGAGAAGTCACAATGAGAGCGATCGAGTTGTCTGGAAGTTGGGCAAGGCAATCAATAACATCTCCAGAAAAGACAACAATCTCAGCTTCTGGACTAAAACTTGTTTCAATAGGCTTTGCAAAACGAAATAGGGGCAATTCACTCACATGCCATACCTGCTATCCCAAACTTGGGATGTTATCTCAATCCTACCGCATTTATTAGGCAGGCTAGCGACTGAACTCATCCGCCGTCACTGACGTTGGATGATACAAATAGTTTAATTTAGCATAGTGCAGTTTGCCTATTAGCGGATAGTGTGCTGAGTCAACTATAGTATTCTAAGTATCCTAGCAATGTGTGAGGATGTCCTCAGAATGGCGATTGTAAAAACCAAGCTCTCACGGCGGCCTTGGCAATGGCTTTCATTAGTCGGTTTAGCTGCTGCCCTCTGGGGACAGGCTGGTTTAACGGCGGAAAGAATTAGCTTAGTGTATCCTCCCTTTGGCACGTTTAATATTGATGTTAGTGATCTTGCTACCTTTGCTAGAACTGGCAATGCTAGTCCGGAGCTAACGTTTCTCATTCGTCTCCTTCCGAGTGATCAAGGGGCGCACCTGCGGGAGGCGCTGAATGAAAGTGTGCGACTAGAAGCCACCAGTGTTCGCCAGTTTGTGAATAGTCCCATCGGTCAGGTCTTTTTGCAGCGCATTGGAGAAGTCATTCGGACGGATAATGATCGCAATGGGGGGCAGGCACTCGGTCAAGCCTTGAAAACAGCCGCCTCGTCCTCCTCAGGAATCAATTTTTTGACAGTGTTGCAGGCGTTTCCGGGGCGGAGTGTCAACGTCAATGGTGATTTGGGGCTAAAGGCTGTAGGTGCGTTTACCCGTGCCATCAATGAGGAGCGCCGGACACGTGAATTTATCGCGCGGTTGGCGGCACTTCAGCCTCCAGTGACTTTGCCTACTCATGTGCCCAACCCTAGCCAAAAGGGACCGTTTCAGTGGCAGAAACAGACGATTCAATTTGTGAATCCGAACCGCTCTGCTAACGGTATTCCCGCTGATCTTTACGTACCAACGGGCACCCCCACCGCTGCACCGTTAATTGTCATTTCCCATGGGTTAGCATCGGATCGATTGACCTTTGCCTATCTGGCAGAGCACTTAGCGAGTCATGGATTTGCGGTGCTGGCCGTCACTCATATCGGATCAGATGCACAGCGAATTGGCAGTTTTCTCTCTGGTGCTCCTGTAGATTACGAAAACCTCCCAAAGGATTGGGCGCAGCGCCCTCTTGACTTGAAGTATGGCATCGATGCGGTGGCGGCGTTGGTACAACAAACTCCCACACTAAATATTGATACCAATAATGTTGGCCTATTTGGGCAATCGATGGGGGGGTTCACGGTCTTGGCCGCCGCAGGGGGGACGGTGGATTGGACGGCGGTTCAGCAACGCTGTCAGGCGATCGCCAACGACCTCTTTGTCTTTAATATTTCTGCTCCTCTGCAGTGTCGCAGCTTGGGAGCACCCTCTCAGCCCACAAACTATGCTGACCCACGGGTGAAATCGGTGATTGCCGTTAATCCGGTGAGTAGTGTGTTGATTGGCTCGAGTGGCATGGCCAATATCAATGTCCCTGCTCTCATTATCTCGAGTAGCAAGGATGTCTTTGCGCCGCCCCTGATCGAGCAGGTGCAGCCCTTTACAGAGCTGGCCGCTTCCCCCAAATACTTGGCGATGCTGGTGCCGGGAACCCACTTTTCGACGATTGGGGTGAGTGAGGCTGGGGTCTTACCAGTACCCAATGATTTAATTGGCCCTGATCCGCGCCAAGCAGAACCGTTTGTCAAGGGTATTGGCGGTGCCTTTTTTGGGGTATTTAACCAACGCAATGAACAGTTACGTCCCTTTTTAAGCCAAACCTTTGTGAATCAAGTTGCACAGCCATCGTTCCAAGTCTATTGGGTGGATCGCATTAATCCGCAACAACTCCAGGAGGTTATTGCGGGACGGGTTGGCACTCAGCTCGAACGCAGGTAAGTCCAGCCAGAGATTAGGGTGAGGGCGATCGCCCCCCCATAAACCATCATCGTGGGCACGTGCCATGGGGCCGGTAAGGGTGCAAGCAACAGAGTAACCGCCAGAATCTGGCTCACGGTTTTTGCTTTGCCCCAAACACTTGCCCCCTGAATCTGAGATTGGTGAATGCGCCAACTCGCAATGCCCAGTTCCCGCACCAGAATAAGTGCCACCGACCATGCGGGCACCTCTCCCCACTCAATACACAGCAATAATGGCACCAGTATGAGCAGCTTATCCACAAGCGGATCCAGTACCTTACCCAGATCGGTGACTTGATTGAGTCGCCGCGCCAAGTACCCATCTAGCCAGTCGGTCAGTGCTGCCGCCAGAAACAAGCCCACTGCCCACCAGCGATGCTGTGAGCTAGGGTCAATGCTAAGCACTGCCACAATCACAGGAATCACGAGCAGGCGAGCAAGGGTAATGCGAGTTGCAAGGTTTAAGGGCACGAGGAATACCTTGCCTTAACGGGGGTAAACACTCCCTCTGGCACTTGTCGGCTCTAGCGAGGGAGTTTATCAGTACTGGGTTGGTTTAGTGCAATTGTAGCGATCGCAGCTGCTTGTCAAACATATGGATGGTATCAACAAAGCGAGCCGTTTTGGACTGCGTAGAGATGACAAGGGATTGAGTACGTGCCCCACCATTAAAGAAGCGCACGCCCTTCATCAGAACCCCGGGGTAATGCCACAGGCAGCAAAGAGAACCGTTTCCCCGGAGGCGAGCTCATGGGCATCGTACACCTTATCGGGATCCGTAATCCCTGCTTTTTTCAGTTCCTCTAGGTTCCCCTCTCGGGTACGCCCTGCCCACTCTTTGGTCATCACCACTGCTGGATCATAGACCAATTGCCCTTGGAAGTGTCCTCCCAAAGCTCGCATCGCCGCTGCCGAAATCACCCCCTCCGGAGCCGCGCCAATTCCCATGAGGGCATGGATATTCGTTCCCGAAAAGGCACAGGAAAGGGCAGCAGACACGTCTCCATCGGAAATCAGTTGCACCCGTGCCCCGGCTTCGCGAATTTCTTTGATCAGGTCGTTGTGGCGATCGCGCTTCATCACCACAATCACCAGTTCATCGATGGCACGATCAAGACATTCAGCAAGAATTTTTAGGTTTTCTGTGGCTGACTTGCGAATATCAACTTTGCCTTTGGCTGCAGGAGGGGCTGCCAACTTTTTCATGTAAAAGTCAGGGGCAGCAAACAACCCACCTTTTTCAGAAATGGCCAGCACTGCCATGGATCCAGGTTGGCCATAGGCACAGAGGTTGGTGCCCTCACAGGGGTCAACCGCAATATCAATTTCTAGTAGCTCTTCGGGGTTACAGTACTGAGCCGCATCTTCGCGGGTGCAAATGCCCACCTCCTCGCCAATATAAAGCATCGGCGCTTCGTCTCGCTCCCCTTCGCCAATCACAATCCGACCCCGCATGTGGATCTGATTCATGCGGTTGCGCATGGCATCCACAGCCACCTGATCTGCCATGTTTTTATCGCCTTTTCCCATCCAGCGTGCCGAGGCGATCGCCGCCTGCTCTACTACTTCAATAATTTCTAAGCCGATGACGTTATCCACGCAACTCTCCTAAATGCACAAATTAACCTTACGAAGCAACCTCCTGACGCTCCTTCAGGGGTCTCCTATCCGAGCTTACAGAACTTTGGTTCCTCCAAAATATTTTCTTGGTGCAAATTATTTAGACATTCGCCCCTAGGGAAAAAGATGCCAAAAAATAGGGGGACAGGAACAACATCCCTGCACCCCTATAGCATCGTAAACAACACTATTGCTAAGCAATCCTAGCAAAAGAGCTAGCTGCGATTGGTGGACTGGCTTCCCACCAAGGAGGGTGAGAGACTAGACCACGATTGTTTCACCAGATCCGCATCTGCTTTGACGCTGCCGATATAGTTCCCCGCTGGAATGGTTGGGAACCGCTTGTAGGGCACCACATCTTCGCCAAAGTAGCGGCTGTACTCTGGGCTGTTGACCATCGTTTCCACTGCTGCTTTCAGCCCTTGATCCGCCAAAATCTTGTTGTACTGGCGAATTTCGGTTTGAGTGGCCGGGGCACGTCCCAACAAATGCCGGAACAGAAACTCAATCACTTTCGTATTCGGGTAAGGGGTATAGAAGCGATTGCGATAGATCTCGGAACTGGCCAAGGTTCGCACAAACTCCCGCACCGTAATTTCGCCGTTGCGCAGGCGGCTATCGAGGTCACTGCGGCGGAACTGGCTGGGAACCTTACCGCTGAAGACATCCATCACTTGGCAGTAGATGGCGTTGATCACCTGCTCCACTTCGGACGCGGGTGCCCCCATCGTCATGCGGAAAATACGCGCAGGCCGACGACGAGTGGTACCCACCCCCACCTCTACGGACTGGCCATCCCCATTGCTGAAGGAACGACCCAATTCCACAAAGCGCGGTTTGCTGGGATCTGGCTGCCGAGATTTTGCCTCCTGCTCGGCGATCGCCCGGCTTAAGAGGGGCAGCTTGGTATTATCAAGGCGCGACTTCACCGGGCTAAAGCTAGGCACCACAATTGCATCACTCTGCTTCGTGAGTTGATTGTGGAGTTTTTCTGTGTTCGGGAAATTAGCCGCCGGTAGCGTCGGGAAGCGACGATAGGGCACCGTATCTTCCCCAAACACTTGGGCGTATTCGGCACTACTGACCAGCGCTTGAACAAAGGCTTTTAACCCTTGAGTGGCCAGAACTTGGTTGTAGTGGCGAATTTCCGCTTGGTCTAAGGGGGCACGACCCAAGAAGTGTTTTGTCCCCAGCTCAATCACCTTTGTATTGGGGTAGGGGGTATAGAACTCTTTCTGATACAGCTCAGAGCAGCCTAGGGCTTCAATAAACTCCTTGAGAGTAATTTCGCCATTGCCCAGCTTCGACTCGAGCGCCGTAAACTCGTTACGGACAATGTAGGGGGCAATATCGCGCTCAAAGACTTGGCGATAAGCTGCCTGAATCACCAGTTGCAGATTTTGCTTGTCGTTCAGTTGCGTTAGCTTAAAGACCTTGGTTTGCTCCCGCTGCTTGCTAACCCCTTGGTTGGCACGGAATGCAATGGCAGGCTCAGTGCGCAGCTCTGTTACAGCCCCCAGCTCGATAAAGCGTGGTGTTTCTGCTTTTTCTGGTTTAATGCCAGTTTCTCCAATACTGCCCGTGCGTAAGGAGCGCAAGGCTAACCCCTGGGGCGTAATATACCGCTCGTAGGGAACCGTATCTTCACCGAAGGTTTCGCTGTACTCGCTGCTGTCAAGGATCGCATCGACTAAGCCGTACAACCCTTTCTTCGAGGCAATATCAAAGTAGGTGTTCATTTCTTGGCGGCCATAGGTTGGGCGACCCAGCAGGCGCCGATGAATGTACTCCACCGCCTTGGTGACGTACAGCGGGGTCCAGTAGAGGCTGCGGAACAGATTAGACTTGGCTAAAATTCGCACAAACTCCCGCACCGAGATGTCACCGTTTTCCAGCTTAATCTCAGCCACTTTTTGGCGCTGCCCTTCGTAAACATCGCGGCCAAAGACTTGCAGGTAGGCAGCCCGAATAACCCGCTGTGTCGAGCTTTCGGCAAACTTGACACTATCGCCACCGGTGGCCACAGACCGCTTGCCAATCCGGACATTGATGCTGGGCAACTGATCCAGTTTGAAGACTTTTGGGCCTAGGCTACCGGGGGCAACCCCACGGGCAGCTGGGTTACTGACTTGGTTATTAATTCCAGGGCCACGGTTAATGAGAATGCGGCGCGTATCTTTGTTGAAGGGTTGGGGACGGGTGTTGGGGTTTTTCTTCTCTTTCGGGAAGATGGCTCCAAACTGAATTTCGAGGGGGTCGTTGCCTGCGCCGTAGGGATGCTGATCGGGCAGGGGTTGATCTTGGGCAGCAAAGGTGGTGATAAATTGTGGCACTTTGCGGAAGGGAGCACTGTACTTGAATAGGTCTTGCTGCGCCCCCCAGTTACGGCATTCTTGGGCTTCTTGCCCCAAGCCCCGCAGGTAGGGGACGGTCTCTTCGCCAAAGTAGTCGCTGTACTCCTGAGAATCCACTAGGGCATCCACTAAGGCTGGCAGACCGCCGTTAGAGATAATGGCAAAGTACTTTTGCACTTCTTCGCGACTGGAGGGGCCGCGCCCAAGGATATGGCGGAAGGCTAACTCAAGAGCACGGCTGTTGATGTAGGGTTCGTAGAAGTTTTTGCGATATAGCGGAGACTTTGCCAGTCGTCGCACAAATTCCTTCATGGAAATGGAGCCGTTTTTCACCTTCGACTCTAGATCCGAAATCCCTAGACCATAGGCACGGGAAATATCCCGCTCAAAGATTTGCCGATAGGCCGCTTTGACAACTTCGGTTTTCTCGGAGGCTGAGAGACCGGGTTTCATGACAAATTTAGGGCGGCGCTCCGCAGCATTGAAGTAAATTTGCGGTAGTTGTAATCCTTGTAGGTCACTGGAGGTACGCTGCCGCAGTTTATCTGACGGGGCGGGGGCAATAAATTCCTTCAGCAGCACGTCAAAGTATTGCTCGACAATGGCGCGACCCTCGGCATCTTTCTCAAAATAGCTGGCAGCAGCACGGCTCATTTCTTGCAGTGCGGCAATGGTGGCATCGGTGGAGCAAGCGGCTTCAATGATTTCCCGCAGGCCACGGGTATTGACGGCGAGAATGTTTGGATCCCCTGCCACAATGGCGTAGGTGGTGTACCGCAAAAACCAATCTAAGTCCCGCAGCGATTTTTGCATCCGCTCAGGGCCATAGCGGGCGATGTTGATGGGCTTAAAGCCTGCTGGAGCTCCCCCTCCTGAGGCACTGAACACTGACCGTAACCCTTCTAGGAAACCGCCGCGGGTATCTACGTAGGTGGCGGTACCCAGTTTCATGGCTTCTTTCATGTCAATGGCTTGGCCAGTTGCCCCTGTGGTGAACTGCGGGGTATCTTCAGTGCTGGGACGGGAGAGGAAGGCCATGGGAGAGCCACCGACAAAGATGCGGTTGGCGGCTCGGGAGACAATAATATCCGCGTTGCGGGTGAGGGTGGTGGCAATTTCCAGCCGTTTACTGCCAGAACGCAGATAGACAGCAAGCTCGTCTAGTTCACCACGATTCAAAAAACGATCCTGCTGCTCTGCTTGAATAATTGTTGAAACGGGGACAGTTTGATAAAGTTGCGGGCGGGCAACCGAGCTTCCACCACTTGCTTTGACAACCATGGTTACTAAGAGGCTCCCTTTACTTTTGGTTAACGCGCTAACTTAGATTAGAACGATTCGGGGATGGGTCAGCTATTTTTTAAGAAATGTATAAATTCATGGGCACTTGGCGGCGATCGCCGCGACTATTTATGAATTTTTGTAATATTCCTTGACTTTTTCGCCATAATTTTAGGGGGATCATTAGCGGCTAAAGTGTTGAAAGGTGTGCTGATGCTGAAGCGGACGCAAGGCCTTGCCCTGTTGCAGGAGAACCTCAGGGGTTGCGGTAATTTCGCCAAGGATTGCCGCATGGTTGCCTGCCATAGCGCACAAATCCGGGGCGATCGCCGGGGGCAGGCACAGCACGAGTTCAAAATCTTCACCGCCGTAGAGTGCCCAAGCTAAGGCTTGTTCTGGGTCTAGGTAGGGCACCTTGGGAATAGCCTCCGCTGAAAGAATAGCGCCAACACCACTAGCGGCACAAATTTGTAGCACTGCATCGGCCAACCCATCACTGCTATCCATCCCACTCACCCGTGGCGCAGGAGACTGCTGCCAGAGCCACTGCACCACATCTAGACGCGGTTGGGGGTGCTGATGGGCGTGAACCCAAAGCTGCCGTAGTTCTGTGGGCACTGTTGCAGCCCATTCTGGTTGGAGTAAGCATTCGAGGCCAGCGCGGGCAGCACCGTGCAGACCAGTTGCAAGAATTAGATCTCCGGGGCGGGCAGTATGGCGGTAAATGAGTCGCTCTGGTGGGGCAGCGCCCAAAATACTAATGCTTAGGCTGAGTACCCCAGAGCGGCAGGTGTCCCCTCCGAAAATAGCAGTGCCATAGGTGTGGCAACAGGCCGCCAGTCCTTGATAAATGTCCTCGATGACTGCTACCGGACAGTGACTAGGGGCAGCCATACCCACGGTCATCCCGATCGGTGTTGCCCCCATGGCGGCGATGTCGGAAAGGTTGGCAGCGGCGGCACGCCACCCCACATCAAATGGGGTCATGGTCACCACTGGGCTGGCCATCCCCAAGCTAAAATGCACCCCATCCACCAGTACATCTGTACTGAAGACCATCTGTTGATCTTGGGGCGGTGCGAAGACAGCGGCATCATCTCCAATCATTGAAGGGGCGCAGTAGAACCGTAACCGCTCGATTAATTGGTGCTCGCCACAGTCGCCAAGGGTCATTTCTGGGTCTGACACACCTAACTCCATTCTCTTGCTTGGGCGGCGTGGCCTAGTCAAACATCCGAAAGTAGGGAGGACGGATGGGAGCACCCGGTTCCTTTTCCAGATCAAAGTTAATCACGTCCCAGCGTTCATCGGTGTTAGCGGGGGGGCTAAACTCGACGGGTAGGCCAAACAGGCGCAGCATTTGTGGATCTGTGGAGCCACGCCAAGGGGTATTGCGTTCGAGGTAGGCACAAAATAGGTCGCGGTAGCGTTGGGCAATAATGACCTTTGTTGCTCGGTAGCCTTGGGTATAGAGGCGATCGAGGGCATCGTGAATTTCAAAGCGAATACCGTCGGGGTGAGTATGTTGGCGATACCACTCGCCGTCCCAGAGTCGCCAAATCCGCCCTGACTGTAGATGCATGAGTTCTTGAGTTTTTGCATCCGCTTCAAAGGGGCCATGGCGAGGGCAAAGGTAAGTATCCGTCAGCGTTAAGGCCGAAATCACTTGTCGGCAGTGGGGGCAGCGGATTTCAGGACCAAAGATCGGGTAGTGAGAGCCGGATGAGAGCATGTACAGTTACCACACAGCGGCAGTGGTTCCACCGCGATCGCCCTTATTATAGCGACTGGTCTTTAGGCGACGCTAAAGTGAACGTGAAATTCAGTTTCTGGGCTTGGAGATTGATAACCTTGAGGTGTTACAGCCTAGTTTGCAGCTTTTACAGCAGGTTCTCGATGCTCTCAGCGATCGCCCAACTATTTTGGCCTACCTTAAGAAAATCAGTGCCTTGCGGCAGACGATAACCGACAATTTAGAGGCAGCGCTGCAGCAGTATTCCCACCTTGCAGACACACCCGACGTTAAAGAGGCGATCGCTAACATCCATTCTGTATTTGACATTGTTGAAATTCGCGTACAGCAACTCCTCTCTCGCGAAGCGAACCCCGATGAATGGGTTAGAATGCCTATCCATGAATTGCAGAAACAATTTGAGCAGGTTTTCCAAGCGATTGAAAAAAATAGTAAGGGGCGCTATCGTATCCTCCACAATATTGCCGCCCAAAAAGCTTCAGACTACTATTTGGTGTTTGATATTGCCTCTCCCGATGGTAAGGTCATATTGATGCCACACATTTTTGAAGATGTGATGCGGGATCTCATTGCTAATGCCCGCAAATATACCGATCCCGGGGGAAATCATTGCTGGTTTAGCAGAGTGTGCTGATCACATCGGGTAGGGCTGGAAGCCCCGTACTTCAGTGCGGGGAGGAAAGCCTCTTTAGCAACTTCAGTTGCCTTAGGTTATAATTGTAGTGCGGACACCAGAAACGGTTGTTCAAGGCACTGGTAACGGTCGATTGGGGTGTCGTAAACCACCCCAGAGGCTCGCGGTTGGCTTGCTAACTGCAGGGCTACTGAAAGCTCCCTGTTTTAGCTGGGAGTAGTTTACCTTAAATTTGTGGTTGAGGATACTGGCTGTGGCATTCCCAGCGATGAATTGGCTAAAGTCGTGGGCTTTGGCCAGCGCGGCTCAAACGTACAGCAGCGGCGAACTATGGGAGGTGGGTTTGGTCTTACCAAAGCTTTTCTTGTTACCAAGCGCTTAGGCGGGCGCATGTGGATCCGGTCTGTGGTGGGAGCAGGCACGCGCATTACCCTGAAGGTGCCGTTGCCGATAGAAGGTGCTGCAAGTGCTGTTGCGCTGGTTGATAGTGCGGATTAAACTCAAGGGTTTTCTGAAAGTACGTAATAGCACGCTCCTGTTCTTGGAGGGTCATATAGGTAAACCCTAGGCTATAGGCAGGCTGAGTCGTCATCCACTGGCGATCAAAGGGTTCGCTGCGATCATAGGTACCACGACTGAAAAGGTCTAAGCAGCGATGAAAGTAGGGCAGTGCCCCTCGTGGTAGCCCCAGTTCAAAGACAATCAGACCTGCCGCATAAAGTAGTGGCGGGTAGGCATTGAAGTACCTGAGGCCATAACTGGCATAGTACTGTGCAGTGTCGTAGTCCTTAGCCTCGAATGCTGTGTAGGTTGCCCAAAACAGTAGGTGACGGAGCCAAGTGGTCTCTTGGGGAAGCCGCTGCTGCTCAATATCCTCGGCGATCGCGTCAAGGGCTTGATGGTACCAATCGCGTGACTGCTCGGTTCGACCACAGGCGGCATAGTGATCCCCTAGGCACACCAAGTTCATCAGCCGCCGATCGCCCCGCTGTACCATCTGCTCCAGAATCGGGATATTGCGATCGCGGATTTTTTTGAGAAATTGTTCCTGCGTTTGCTGGTTATGGTGCAACAGATGTATCCCTTTGAGTGCCCCAACCTTGCCTTGAGCAGTGTTCAATTGTTCATGTAACGCCCCCACAAACCTCAGCCCTGGCTGACGACGGGCAAAGCGAACGTTGGCAAAGTCACTCCAGTTGTGGTGCGTGCCTGCTTCTTGCCGCAACACGCTAAAGCAATCAATCCCTTGATCAAGGAGCTGCGATCGCCAGTGGGAATCCGTAACAATGAGTTCTTCATCGGCATCGATATAAAAAATCCACTCTCCTGTTGCCCACTGTAAAGAATAGTTGCGAGCTGCCGCAAAATCCTGTTGCCACTCAACGGCATAAACATGGGGAGTAAACTCGCCGGCGATCGCCACCGTGTCATCCTCAGACCCTGTATCCACAAGGATGATTTCGTCCACCCACGGCTGCACCGAGGTTAAGCAGCGCCGTAACTGGTGGGCTTCATTTTTAACAATCATGCACAGAGACAGGAGGGGAGCCATTGAACCTTAGGCTGCAATGACGGGATTATTTCCAATTGTGGCAGAGCGATCGCCCATGCCAATCCGTATGCGACCATAAAAATAAAACCCCTGCCAGTCGAGGAGCAACACTGAATGAGTGTCATGGAACAACCAACCTTAAGTGTGGGGTTGCGGGTGCGTGTTAAGCCTTCAACCATCATGTACCACCATCCTGACCACCGGAATCAACCCTTTGACATTCAAGGGCTGGAAGGAGAAATCATCGCCATCCTCAGCGATTGGCAAGGTCGCCCCATTAGTCCCAACTATCCCTGTCAAGTTCGCTTTAGCCCTAAATTTATCGCACACCTGCACCCCGATGAACTCGAAGTCATCTCTGATCCACCCCGATAGAGGAGCTGACCTGTGGCCGCAACCTTACTGTTAGTTGATGATGAGCCTGGGCTGCGAGAGGCGGTCACCGCCTATCTTGAAGACAGCGGCTTTGAAGTGACGGCGGTTCCCAGTGGCCAAGCGGCGCTGGACTATTTGCAACACCATGTGCCAGATCTCATCATTACCGATATCATGATGCCGCAAATGGATGGCTATGCCTTTCTTGAGCAGGTGCGGCAACAACCTCATCTCAATCATATTCCCATTGTCTTTTTGACGGCTCGCGGCATGAAGCGCGATCGCATTCAGGGGTACGATGCTGGCTGCGATGCCTACCTCTCTAAGCCCTTTGACCCCGATGAGTTGGTGGCTATTATCAATAACCTCTTACGACGGCAAGCCGCCGCCCGGGATGACGCAGAACCCAACCTTGCCAGCCTTGCCCAACAAATTGCTGAACTGCGCGCCATGCTTGTGCAAGACGGGGGACGACCGAAACCGCCACCGTCCATTCAACTGGATTTAACCCCCGTGAAGCCAGCGTGTTGCAACTGGTGGTGCAGGGGCTGATGAACAAAGAAATTGCCAGCCAACTCAATACCAGCGTGCGCAACATTGAAAAGTACGTCAGCCGTCTCTTTGTCAAAACGGGCACCAGTAGCCGTACCGAGCTAGTGCGCTTTGCCCTTGAAAACCATTTAGCGCACTGAGACGGGCAGGTTAGAGGCTTGGTGCTGCCGCCAAGAGCTTTTGGGTGTAGGGATGCTGCGGTTGGGCAAAGAGGGTTGCCGTGGGAGCCACTTCAACGATTTTACCAGCGTGCATCACCGCGATGCGATCGCAAAACCCCCGTGCCACCGCTAAATCGTGGGTAATAAACAAATAGGTAAGCTGGAGGCGTTCTTTCAACTGCTGCATGAGCACTAAAATCTGACGTTGAATATGGGCATCTAGCATACTCACGGGTTCATCACAGACCACAAACTGTGGCTGAGTAATCAGGGCGCGGGCGATCGCCACCCGCTGCCGCTGTCCCCCGGACAACGCATAGGGATAGCGCTGGTAATACTCCCTACTGGGGGTGAGTTCCACTTGGTTGAGCATCTCGAGCACTCGCTGCTGCGCTCTCCCACGGTCAAGCAGGCGATGAATGAGCAGTGGTTCCAACAGGTTTTCCCCCACTGTCATTTTCGGGTTTAGGCAGGCATGGGGGTCTTGAAACACCATTTGAAAGCTGCGCCGCGCGGCTCGCAGATCTTGAGGGGACAGTTTGCCAAGGCTCTGCCCCAAAAAGACCACCTCCCCCGCCGTAGGGGGAATTAACTGCAAAATCAAACGGGATAGGGTACTTTTGCCACAGCCCGACTCCCCGACCAAGCCGAGGGTTTCGCCCCGCCGTAGGCACAAATCGACCCCATCCACTGCCGGAATGATGGTTTTGGGTTGCAGCCAGCCACCCAAGCGGTAGTGTCGTTGTAGCCCTTGTACCTCCACTAGCACCGGTGCAGCCTCTGGGAGAGCAGACGTGGTTAAGGGGTGGGGGTGAGCGGCGGCAAGAAGGGATTGAGTATAGGGGTGCTGGGGCTGGGTCAATACGGTTGTGGCGGTATTGATCTCAACAATTTTACCGGCGTGCATCACCGCCAAGCGATCGCAATAGCGCGCCATCAAGGCCAAATCGTGGGAAATCAGCAACAACCCTTTTTGCTGCTCTTGGCAGAGGCGGGTCAGTTCATCGAGAATTTCAGCCGCCACCGTTACATCTAGGGCGGTTGTTGGCTCATCGGCAATGATGAGCTGCGGGTCTAACAGCAGCGCTAGGGCGATCGCCACCCGCTGCCGCATCCCACCGCTAAACTCATGGGGATACTGATACAGGCGACTCGCAGGAATTTTCACCATTTCTAGCGTCTGCACAATCCGCTGCTGCCGCGATCGCCGAGTTAACTGCGGCCAATGGCTGCGCAACAGTTCATCGCAATGCTCATACACACTCATCAAAGGGTTCAAGCGAGTCATCGGGTCTTGAAAGACCAACCCGATCTGCTCTCCTCGCAACTGCTGTAGGTCTTTACGGCTCAACTGGGTGAGCGATCGCCCCCGCAGCACAATCGTTCCCTCAACGATTGACCCCTTGGGCAACAATTGCAAAATTGCCTTACCCAGCGTGGACTTACCGCAGCCTGACGCTCCTACCAAGCCCAGCCGCTCTCCCGCTGCGAGCGCAAAAGAAACATCATCCACCACAAACCCTGTAGCAGATGATGATCCAGTAGGGGGATAGGCGACCCGCAAATGGTGAAGTTCCAGTAGAGTCGCCATTAACCGTCGATCCTAAGCAGGCTCAATGCGAGCGTAAAAGACCCCTTGAATTTTTACTTCATGCGCTTCATGGGCACCCATATCATCGTCAGAGAGTTGCTCACTCTCAAATGTACCGGCAATTTCGCCAGTGCGCCCATCAACTTTAGCAACATTCAAGGAAATGTTACCCTTCGTCAGCGAAAAGCGCTTGACATTTGCCCGAGCCAACTGCTCATCGCTGGACTGGGGAATTGCGACTGCCGAATCATAGCCCGCTGCCAGCCCCCGCCCCTTGGGATCAAGGAAATTAGAGGTGCGGTAGGAGGGCACGTTAAATTGGCCACTAAAATCCGTGGAGGTAGTGATACTGGTGATATTGGGCTGCGTCGTTGCCACGAGGTTTTTCACAGTAAACAATAATGGAATCCGCTCACCACCAGGCATTTGCACCGTAATCGGCTGAAAGTCAATCCCATCCTCTTCCACAAAGGTGAGGCTACCATCGCTGTTGACCTTGAGTTCCCCTTGAATCTGATCTAGGCTCGTGGTTTCGCGGGTAACCAACTTCGTTGGCACAAACTCAGCTTCTTGCCGTTTATTCTTTGGCTCTTCTTTCACTAGGAACGTGGTAGGTTGTAAGCACAGTTGCACCACCCGATAGGATTTTGAACTATCAATGGGATAGGAACCCCGCGCAGAATCATCCAGTGTCGGGCAAGTATTGGCCAGACCCGTACCAACAATATCATCGTAGGTTAAAGTCTGTTTTGCGGCCATAGCTGGCGTACTCCAGGAAACTATTCCTAGGCATACCGCCAATAGAGTCGCCATTAAAATGCGATATTTCATGGTTAACCTCAGAAGTCAAAGCATCTCAAAGCAGTCAGAGTTGGGAGATACCCCCGGTTAAGAGTCCAGTGAAGGCAGTGTTACGACTCCCTTTCAATCCATGATTATACGGAGGTTTGCGATCGCCTCAGAAAAGAAATTTCTTGGCGGGTTTTAATTTGCCAGCAATAAAATACCAAATACCATCCGTTGGCAGAGGTGGGCGTCTGCGCCTCCCTGCAAAGTGGGTACACTGGTTACTAAGCGGGAATTGCGGCAAACTGCGGTGGAGAAGGGGTAACCTATGGATGATGCAGAACTCTTTGCGGCTTTCATTGCCGATGCCCTCAAGGGAATTCCAAGTCTGCTCTCTAATGCCAACTATCGGGTGGAGTCTGCCTTTGGCACACTGCAACTGGTGGATAATAAGGCGGGGGTTATTGCCACCGCCAAGCGTCAAGCGGGCGATCGCCAAGATCTTCAACTCATTGTGAAGCGATACTCCGAGGCATGGGAACCCTTGCGTCAAGCCTTGATTGCCGCCTCGTTTTTTCCAGACCTAGCAGACAACAACGCCCAATTGGTTGCCTTTAGGGCGGTTGATATTCCTGCCGGATGGCAACTCTACGATTGCACCGCTAGCGATATGTGGCGAAGTTGGCGCCGTCAAGCAGTGGATCAGGTGCTAGTTTACACGGCGGGGGCGTGGCGCTCTGTTGGTGCAATCTCCTGTAGTGGCGGCGTTGTCTTTATCCCGATCCCCGAACTCAACAGCGAACTCCAGATCACCGGTTCTACCCTGATGTCGTGGTTAGCCGTGCCAGTGACTTAGTCCCTTAATCTAGGGTAGGGGCAGCCACCGTTGGCGATCGCCTCGCCAAATCAAGTACAACCAAAATAGGGCAACCCAGACGGCACCACCACTGAGGCACACTATGTCAGACCAGTACCGCGACGACAACATTGGCCAAACCCTCATGAATCGGTATCGCCTTACCGAACTCATTGGCAAAGGTTCCATGGGACGCGTTTATCGCGCTGAAGACGTGCTGTTAGGCGGTGTGCCTGTTGCCGTCAAATTTTTGGCACAAACCCTACTGAACGACCGCATGAAAACCCGATTTGCCCAAGAAGCGCGAGCGGGTGCTCTCTTGGGGCAAAAAACCATGCACGTCGTTCGCGTTCTCGACTACGGTATGAATAACGAAGAGGTTCCCTTCTATGTGATGGAATTTTTAGAAGGAGATAACCTGAGTGATCTCTTACTGGAGGAACCACTGCCGCTGGCTCGCTTTCTGCGTATTGCGCGGCACATTTGCCTTGGGCTACAGGTGGCTCACGAAGGAGTCATCATCGAAGGCCAAAAATGCCCTATCATCCACCGTGACATCAAGCCCAGTAATGTGCTTGTCATCAACGATGGCACCATGGGTGAACTGGCCAAGGTGCTGGACTTTGGCATTGCCAAGTTTTTAGGCGATATTTCAGAGCAGGGGCAAACCTCCTCCTTTATGGGCACCCTTGCTTACTGCTCTCCTGAGCAAATTGAAGGCCGGGAATTAGATCACCGCTCCGACATCTATAGCCTAGGCATTACCATGTACGAGCTACTGACCGGCAAAATGCCGATCCAAGCCGAAACCCACTCCATCGGCAGTTGGTTCAAAGCCCACCATTTCCAAAAACCCGTACCTTTTCATGTGGCCAGCCCCGGACTCTACGTACCGCCAGCCCTCGAAGAGTTGATCATGTCCTGCATGGCCAAATCTCCGGGAGAGCGCCCCCAAACCACAGCGGAAATTATCCAAACGGTGAGTAGCATTGAGGAACAGCTTGGGATTAGCCGCATCACCCAGCCCGGAAGTGAGCCAGTTGCGGCTAAAACCTCTCAACCTAGTGCTCCCCCAGAGTTACCTATTGCCCTTGCTACGGTAGAAGAGGCGTGCTGGCAAAGTACGTGGCCCAGTGACAAACCCGTTGCTGAAATTGTCTTTCCCGCCCCTCTGTATGCCCAGCGGGAATCAGCGGCGAGCCTTTGGGTGATGCTCCCGCGGGCAGAAATTGATCGGCGGATGCTTAATATTCGCTATAACCAATTTCTGTTTACAACTAGCCCGCATCCGATGATCCTCTGGATTACCGCTATCTACGATCCAAAGCAAGGCCCCCGTTGGCTCCCCTGCTATCTCGATATGAAGCTGCCCCGCAACCAAGAGCTATGCCTACTGCTCTCGGAAACGGGGTACTATCCGCTGCTGTTCTTCTCCCTTGAAGATCCCTTGCACTGCATCAATGTGCGGAACTTTACCATTGCCACCTTTCAACGACAACTGCTGCGCGATTGGGTGGAAACCAGTAAAAACCTACCCTCGTCAGCCTCAGCGGTCATTAGCCGCAACCTGCTCAAGGCAGAGTTTGAGAACTACAAGCCGCAAATTCTCACCAAGCTAGAAACTGTGAAAACTGCTGCCATGATTGACTAAGCCTAAGGGCGATCGCCTCTTGGCTAGCAATAGAGAAAAATATATTAAGAGATATTGCACAATCGGTAAAGAATTGTTACATTGGGATTACAGGGTTCGATCAGGAGTCAAAACCATGGAAGATACCAAAACCATCAAGTCAGAGGATCGCAATGCATGGGTGTTTGGGTTTACGCCCCAAGCCGAAATTTGGAATGGCCGCCTTGCCATGATTGGCTTTGTGGCTGCCCTTTTAACAGAATTGATCACCAAACAAGGCGTGCTTCATTTCTGGGGTCTGCTCTAGACCTTAACTCTCTCCCAATTTTCAGCGGTCAAAGTGTCTTGAGGGGTCAGCAATGGCCTCTTTTTTTTGTGCTTGTTGCGAGGGCTGGCAGGACTGGTTGGCATGGGCCAGTCTCCACGGCAAGCGGCAGAACGTGCGGTAAAATTACTTATCGATTGTGACGGTTTATGCAGCCATTAGGGGTAGGTTTTGCATCTGGCATAGCTCTAGCACGGGGTGCGTATCCTCGTAGGACAGTTCTTGAACGGCGGAAGGGAGATTATGATTCAGTTCCACATCCAACCAGATAGCGAAATTCCTGCGTCAACCCAACTTTTTAACCAAATTAGTTTTGCGATCGCCGCTCGCCAGTTTCCGCCAGGGTATCGTCTGCCCAGCACGCGACAATTAGCCATGCAAACTGGGTTGCACCGTAATACGATCAGCAAGGTCTATGAACGCCTTGAAGCCGCCGGTCTGGTTGTTCCCCAAGTGGGTTCCGGCATTTATGTGCGCGCCCTTGGCCAAGAAGAAACCCGCCCCCGGCAGCGGCGACCCGCAGTGGTGCCCGTTCACCGCATTGTCCAAGAAAGTATGGACACGCTTCTGGGCATGGGCTACTCCCTCGGCCAAATTCGGGAGCTATTCTTAGCAGAAATTGATGCCCGCCAGAAAGCGGGAGTGCGGGTTATTGTCACCGTCCCCCGCCATGACCAAGGGGCAGGGGAGTTAATTGTGCAGGAGCTACAACAACTGCTGCCTATCCCTGTGGAGTTAGTGTTTCTAGAGGAACTGGATACGGCATTGCAACCGGAGAATACCGCAACCCTAGTTACCGTTCGCTATTTTGCCAGCATGACGGAAGCCATTACCCGCGACAAGGATGTGCGCGTGTTCTTCATTGACATCTATAGCTATCAGCGGGAGCTTGAGGTGGTGCGGCAATTGCCCAAGGGATCCTGCCTTGGCTTGGTCAGCCTCAGTTCCGGCACCCTCGGCGTGGCGGAGGTGATGATTCATAGCCTTCGCGGTGAAGAGCTACTGCTGGTCACTGCCCAAGTCAACGATAGCTATAAATTGAATGCCCTTGTCCACCGTGCGCATACGATCATTAGCGATCGCGCCAGCGGGGATC
This sequence comes from Thermostichus lividus PCC 6715, assembly GCF_002754935.1. Lineage (NCBI taxonomy): Bacteria > Bacillati > Cyanobacteriota > Cyanophyceae > Acaryochloridales > Thermosynechococcaceae > Parathermosynechococcus > Parathermosynechococcus lividus. Next base: position 2,430,795 of record NZ_CP018092.1, on the reverse strand, counting down.
GCGTCAAGGAAGCCATTGCTGCTGCCCGGAATGATTTGATTCGTATTCCACGCCTGATCTGCTGTGAGAGTTACATTGATCCACGATCCGTGGAGTTGCTCAAACGGGAAATTGGCTTAACTGAGGATTTAACACTGCAAGCCAAAGCGTCTTGAAAGCAACCGTAGCCCCCACAGCTTGGATCGGGCTGTTACTCGAGGGTGTTCAGGCTGTGGGTCAATTGCAAGGCCGTTGCTTGATCTTGCATAGCATCAAGTTGCATGTTCGTAAGATACCCTAGGCCAGCGGCCAAAACACAGTAAAGAATGCCTAAAGCACTGAGTTTAGACCAGTGAAGACTCATAAAACGTAGCATAATTCCAACCCCTCGTTACCACATGAGACACCAAAAGCGTAACCAATACGGGATTTCAGGCTACCCTAGGTCAGGCATCGCTACCCGCGACCGCACGTCGTTTGGGTATCAGGCAGCCCCTAAATGGAAAACACCAAAAATTACTTCTAATTCTAGCGATCGCTCTCAGGGAGTGGGCGCAAACGTTACAATTGTTCAACTTGAGCTGAATTAACAGCCACAGGAAACTGCTGCCTCGGTGTTCAAATGGCTTTTCAAAATTGCACTCGAAATACCAATGCTTGGGTAGGAATCTGAGCATCAAAATCATTGTCGCCAATGATCCATAGCGATCGCGATCCATCGGCAAAGGGATATCCCAAGGCCATCCCTTCAAGATTGGTTAATGGTATTCCCAAGGTCGTCAAGTCTAGGATTAAGCGTTTGCGCACCGGCTGCAGCGATGGTAAATCTACAGGCAATATGGCCATGCCGAGGGTATCGGTGGCTCCCGCAAGGGACATTTCAAAGAGTTTGATGCCATAGCCATTCTGGGGGCTGTAGGTGCGCTCCAAGCTGAGAAAATGGCCACCATTATCCAGTGCCAGCAGCTCCACCAAGCCATTGGCAATTGACCCCGCTGGAGCCGGATCAAGGGGGTACACATGCTCCGCTAACAGCACTGGCAGCACATCCCCCCGCAAATAGTGCAGCAGCCGACAATAGATTGGCTGATTGGGGCGAAGGTCTTGGCTAAGGGCAGACTCGACCCCGACAAAGAGGCGATCGCCCGTCGGGGAGAGGGTGAGTGCCTCAAAACCAAGATTATTACGAATGCCCTTTTGCCCTGTCTCCTCTGGTAAATAATAGGCCGGAATCGGTAACGCCCGCTCTTGCTGACCGTTTAGGACAAACTCCTTAATCCACGGCAAACTGCTCGTGGCAGTCACCCCTTCACTACTGATCATCAGACGACCGTCAGGGGTAAGGCCAATCCCCTCCGTATCCGCCGTATTGGCAGGATACAGATCACCGTTGGCCTGCGTCAAAAAGGTCACGAACTTTGGCTCAATGGCTCCCTCGTAGGTAGAAACCGCTGACGGCAAGGAGAGCGCCAGCCCATAAAAGCGTGGCTGCTGGCGATCGTCGCTAATGGCATAAAACTGCTGTTGCTGGGGGTCATAGGTCAACCCTGATATCCCCCCCACCACAGTACCGTCAACGAGGGTACCCGCAGGCAGGCTAAGTTCGCCACGGTACTCAACAGTAACATTCAAAAAGAGCCGATCTTCAGCCCGCACCTGGGGCAATGCACACCCCCACAGCAGACTGACCAAAAGGACGCAACCAATACAACCTAGCCAAAAGCGCGGCAAGGGCATGAGCTTGTCCTAGCGATTTCCCGCTTGGTTGCTGCCCCCTTGCTGTTGCACCGCAAACTGGATCGCATCAGGGGTTTGAATCAGTTGAATTTGCCCCGCCACCGGATCATTACTCGAGAGCATCGTCGAGACCAAGCTGTCTAGCATAATCACCCGAATGCCTGTATCCCGCGCAAGCTCGGGTCGTTTCTGCCGCGCTTGATCCACCTCTCGTTGCAGTTGAGCATTATCAAAGTAAAAGGGAATAAACCGCTGCGTGCGGGTTTGGCCATTTTCCCGCACCTGAGCTTCCACTGCAATTGGGTTGCCAGTCTTGGTATCGGCTAAAAAGAATAACGGTGTTCCCCCAGCAAACGGCTGCCCATTCTTGGTGAGAATACGCCCATCCCGCTCGACCAGATCACCACTTTTTTTGAGCATATCCACAGCGGCTTGAAGTTGCTGACTGGAGGGAATAATATCCACCCCGACCGCAGGGTTCTTTTGGCTTTCAATCGCAATTTTCAGAGCGCCACTGAGCGCTGCTGCTGAAACTCGCGCGACACGACCCACGTCCGGTTGCTGGGTCTTGATGGTATTGAGTGCCGTTTGAGCATCCTGTTGATTAATAAAGAAAGTAAACACCTGAACTTTTTTACTTTGATCCTGAGGATTAGGAATCTCAAAGGTGAGGGGTTCCCCTTTATCGTTGGTAATCATGAAAACGGGAACATTATTTAAAATCCGCAGCACTTGTTCTTCGGGCAAGGCAGTGGCCACGTGGTAACCGCCCATGGCTGGTGCCAGCCACAAACTACTCATCAGCCCTGCCAAAACGCCCAAGCGTGCTAATGTTTTCATACTGTCTCCTATTGGTTTAGTTCAATCTTGGTCTTACCCCTCATTAGAGGAATACAGGGAGCGGTGGCACGGTTCATTCCTCGACAACTCCAACGTTAGCCCTGCCAGCAGCAGGGAATGACTACAAGATGGTATCGAGCCAGACCAGAGACTATGCAGCGGCAATGCTCTAGGAGAGCGAATTAGGTATTTATGCATACTCATATCGCTACGCTTACCCACCCTAAGCTAATTTGACGCGATTCACAAGGGGCGAGTTTTTTATTTGATCATTGAAAAATACCCTGATAAGGCCAGTAGGATGGTTTCAGCGTCACCTGATGCTCCCTGCCCTTAGGCTGCAACCGGGTTTTTGACCTCTGCGAGTAGCTCGTGGAGTTCTGCCCCCTCAACAACCTCTTTTTCAAGGAGTACCTTAGCAATTCGTTCTAGGAGATCGCGGTTTGCCTTTAGGATCTCTAGAGCCTGCTGATGAGCCGTTTCCACAATATCTTTGACTTCCCGGTCAATGGCTCGGGCTGTTTCCTCACTGACAGTACGCAGCATTGCCCCGTTCCCAAGAAAGTTGGCCCGCTGCTCTTCAAAGGCAAGGGGACCTAATACTTTACTCATGCCATAGCTACGAACCATGCGCTCGGCGAGGTCGGTGGCACGTTGGAGATCGTTGGCTGCTCCAGTTGTCACACTGCCAAAGATAATTTCTTCTGCCGATCGCCCCCCCAGCAGTGTAGCAATTTGACCGCGAAGCTCTTTCTCGTCGAGTAAGAACCGGTCTTCCGTCGGCAGCTGTAAGGTATAGCCCAAGGCTGCCATCCCCCGCGGCACAATAGAGATTTTTTCAACCCGACCACTCCCCGGCAAGACATAGCCCACCAAGGCATGCCCCACTTCATGGTAGGCAACAATTTCTTTTTCTTTGTCACTGAGGACGCGACTTTTCTTCTCTAAGCCCGCAACAATGCGTTCAATGGCTTCAGCAAAGTCCTGTTGCTCAACATATTCGCGGTGATTGCGAGCCGCCAGCAAGGCAGCTTCATTCACTAGGTTGGCCAAGTCTGCCCCCGCAAAGCCCGGTGTCCGGGTGGCAATAGCCCGTAGATCAACACTGGGGGATAATTTGACTTTTTTGGCATGGATTTTGAGAATTGCTTCCCGGCCACTGAGATCGGGGCGATCGACGAGTACTTGACGATCAAAGCGACCCGGGCGCAGCAACGCTGGGTCTAAGCTTTCAGGTCGGTTCGTTGCCGCCAGCACAATGACCGTCGCCTCCGCAGCATTAAAGCCATCCATTTCTGTTAGTAACTGGTTGAGGGTTTGCTCGCGCTCATCGTTGCCACCATAGAAACCGCTGCTGGAGCGGGACTTACCAATGGCATCCAGTTCATCAATGAAGACAATACAAGGGGCTTGTTTCTTGGCCTGCTCAAACAAATCCCGCACCCGCGCTGACCCCACACCCACAAATAATTCCACAAATTCAGAGCCAGAAATCGAGAAAAAGGGTACATTAGCCTCCCCCGCAACGGCTTTGGCCAACAGGGTTTTACCCGTTCCCGGTGGTCCTACCAGCAATACCCCCTTGGGAATCCGGGCACCAATCTGGATGTAGCGCTGGGGATTTTTGAGGAAATCAACGATTTCCACCAGTTCTGTTTTTGCCTCTTCAACACCCGCCACATCGTCGAAGCCAATCTTGACGTTATCCCCCTGTACATAGACTTTGGCGCGACTTTTGCTGATGGAGAGCACACCTTGGGCACCTCCCCCCGCTTGCCGATTGGCAAAAAACTGAAAAATTAGCACAAACACAATTGGTGGAATCACCCACCCCAAGATGTTAAAAATCCAGTTGTTTTTTGGTGGCGGTGCAGCAGCAAATTCTACCCCTTGAGACTCTAGAAGTTTTGGCAGTTCTAAATCAAAGATGGGTGTGGTGGACAAAACTTGGGGTGGCTTGTCTCCCTCAGGCTTTAATTGGTAGAGAATCTCGTTTTGACTAACGTAGGCGCGTTGCACCTCCCCTTCTTGGACCTGATGGATGAACATGCTGTAGGGCACTTGGGGAGGGCGCGGTGAAAATAGTTGTGGGAAGAACAGATTAATCAATAAAAAACCAAACCCCAGTAGGAGCAGTACATTGCCAATCCAACGGCTACGGGGAACTTCGGGAGAGTTTTTGATGGCCATAGTACTTATCTTTTACGGTTCTATTACCGATCATGGTGACACTGTTCTGCTACAAAGGGCAAGGCTAGGTCATCTCCCTTCTTTGCAGGACTACCGAGGGAACATACGCCCTAAAGACTAGCTTGCGGGCAGGCTACGCGCCAACCGCTTCCTTGGCCGCATAGAGTACCTCCACGGTGATCTCGGTGATGCCCTGCTCCCTGGCAAATTTTTCGGTGTTGCGCTTGACTTTACCGCGAACAAATCCGGGGATTTTATTCAGTTCCGCTAAGCCATCCGTTGTCCAAGTCAAATCTGTTGCTGCCGACAAGCCTTTATGAATCACTTCTTTGGTGTCGTGACCGCCAAAGATTTCTAAGAGGTGGTCTTCCATGCCGAGGGTAAAGGAGTTATAAATTAAGTCCACCAGTTGATTGGTGCCTTCGTACCCCAAAAAGGGACGATAGCCCACTGGAAAGTCCTGAATATGGATGGGCGCGGCAATGACTCCGCAGGGAATATTGAGGCGTTTGCCAACGTGGCGTTCCATTTGGGTGCCAAAGATGGCAGCCGGTTCAACGCGGGCAATGGCATCACCCACAACGGTGTGGTCGTCGGTAATCAGCACCTCGTCGCACAGGCCAGTCACTTCTGTGCGAAACCAGTCGGCATCGTACTTGCAGTAGGTGCCTGCCCACACCACATGAATTCCCATTTCTCGGGTCAGGATTTTGGTCATGGCAGCCGCATGGGTGTTGTCCCCAAAGACGACGGCTTTTTTGCCGGTGAGATTTTGGCAGTCAATGGAGCGAGAAAACCAAGCAGCTTGGGAAACGTCACGGGTCTGGTGCTCAATCAGGGGTTCATAGTTGACATCTGCCCCTTGCTCGTTGAGGACGGATTGGATGGCGCGAATGCAGCGAGCGGTTTCTATCACGCCCATCGGTGTGATGGTGACGCTGGGCATCCCAAATTCATTGGCAAGGTACTGGGCACTGAGGCCGCCAATTTCTCGGTAGGGCACAAGGTTAAACCAGGCCTGAGGCAGCCGCGCTAAGTCGTGTACCGAGGCACCGGCTGGCAGGACAAGGTTCACTTGAATCCCCAAATCGGCCATGAGGTGTTTGAGTTCGCGGCAGTCGTGCTGGTTGTGGAAGCCTAGGGTGGTGAGGCCAATAATATTAACGCTGGGGGTTGGGGTTTTGGTTGTGCTGAGGGTACCCTGACGGCGGGCTTTTTCGATATAGAACTGAACAATCTGATCGAGGGTGCGATCGGCGGCTTGGAGTTCATTGACGCGGTAGTGGTTAACATCCGCCAAAATGACATCGGCAGTGGTACTCAGGCTGGCGCGCTGGACAAAGTTTTGTAGGTCTTCTTGAAGAATGCTGGAGGTACAGGTGGGGGTTAAAACAATTAAATCAGGATGCTCTTCGCTGTCTTTGCGGGTAATGTTATCGACGACTTTTTCTTGGGAGCCGCGGGCTAAGACGTGGCGATCTACGATACTGGCGGTAACGGGGGTAAAGTCGCGCTCCCGCTCGAGCATGGATCGCATGACGTTGAAGTAGTCGTCACCAAGGGGGGCGTGCATAATGCCATGGACGTTCTGAAATGAACTGGCAATGCGGAGGGTGCCGATGTGAGCAGGCCCAGCGTACATCCAGTAGGCAAGTTTCATAGGTGACAGTCCTTGGTGTGAGGGTAGGCAGGGGCAACGAGCCTCTGACTAGCGATCGTAACAGTGACGTTTTCGTCCGCTGCAAAACTTAGCAAAAGTTTGGAGGAATGGGGGGGTGCAGCTTAACATACAAACATCATTTCCCCACTGTCTCCTAGAATTGATAGAGATTTGTTGCCACTAAGGACACCCCAGCATGGTTGCTTGTGAATTTAGTCCCGGTCTTGACGGTATTCCCGTTGCCCAATCGGCTATTAGCTATGTGGATGGCCAAGCGGGTATTCTTGAATATCGCGGTGTCCCTATTGAAGAACTGGCGGAAAAAAGTACGTTTCTGGAAACCTCTTTCCTGTTGATCTGGGGGTATTGGCCGACTCAGGAGGAGTTGGCGGCGTTTGAGCACGATATCACCTACCATCGCCGCGTTAAGTACCGCATCCGCGATATGATGAAGTGTTTTCCAGATAGTGGCCACCCGATGGATGCGCTGCAAGCCTCAGCAGGAGCTTTAGGGCTGTTTTACTCGCGGCGAGCACTGGATGATCCGGCCTATATCCGCGCGGCAGTCATTCGTCTGTTAGCTAAAATCCCAACGATGGTGGCAGCTTTCCAGCTGATCCGCAAGGGAAATGACCCGGTGATGCCCTGCGATGAGCTAGATTATGCGGCTAATTTTCTCTACATGCTCAATGAGCAACGGCCTGATCCGTTTGCGGCGCGGGTGTTTGACATCTGCTTAATTCTGCATGCTGAGCATACGATGAATGCCTCAACCTTTTCGGCGCGGGTGACGGCTTCAACCCTCACCGATCCATACGCTGTGGTGGCATCGGCGGTGGGTACGCTGGCAGGGCCGTTGCATGGGGGGGCAAATGAGGATGTGATCAATATGCTTGAGGAAATTGGCAGTGTTGAGAATGTCCGTCCCTATGTGCAAAAGTGTGTGGACAATAAAATTAAAATTGCTGGCTTTGGCCATCGTGTCTATAAGGTGAAGGATCCGCGGGCAACGATTTTACAAAAGTTAGCGGAGCAGTTGTTTGATAAGTTTGGTGGCGATCGCTACTACGAGATTGCCCTGAAGCTGGAGGAGGTGGTGGGCGAGTACCTGAGCTATAAGGGGATTTATCCCAATGTGGACTTTTACTCTGGCTTGGTCTATCGTCGCCTCGGGATTCCCAGTGATTTGTTTACGCCGGTGTTTGCGATCGCCCGGGTGGCTGGCTGGCTAGCTCACTGGAAAGAACAATTGGAAACTAATCGCATCTACCGTCCCACCCAAATCTATACCGGTGCCCATCAGCAGGCCTACGTGCCCATGGCAGAGCGAGCATCACGTTAGCTGCTCTAGAAAGGCCACTACCCCCGCCCAGTCCGCCGTTTGCTGGGGATAGGTGATCACTGGCCGCTGCAAGGTGATGAGAGTGACCCCTAGCTCTTGCGCGAGTTCCTGTTTGATCTGTTCACTCTCGGTGCCCGAGGCTTTGGTGACAACCGTGGTAATCTGCCAGTGCTGCCAGAGGGCGCGCTCTAGCTCCCGCGAAACCGGTGGAAATATGGCCACCAGTTGCTGCCGCGCAAACCCCGCTTCTAGGGCAAGGTTTAGGGCATTAGGGGTGGGTAAAATGCGCGCAAACAGGGTGGCGCTTTTTTGTAAAGGGGCAAACGCAGCAAGGAGTTGGCTGCCAATGGTCAGCAGCACCCGCTCACCCACAAGGGAATGGCTCTGGATCAAGGTTTCGACATCGATACAGTTGGGTCGCTCAAGGCTGTAATCGGGACGTTCAAATCGTAGGTAGGGGAGGTGCAAGTCCCGGCTCAGCCCCATGGCTAGGGTGGAAATCGCTGTGGCAAAGGGATGGGAGGCATCCACAATTGCCTGAACCTGTTGCTGCTGAACCAACTGCCGAGCTGTGTCTGGCGTTAAGCGCTCCCCATGGCAGATGAGGCGGGGATGCGGGGGGTATAGGGTACACGCCTCGTCGGTGGTGACGGTTACCCAGCAGGTATAACCAGCCTTGAGCAGGTTGTTGGCCAACCAGCGGCTGTCACTGGTGCCACCAATCAGCCAAATGCACGTGGCCACTCTAACTCAGTAAGGCGCGACGAAAGTTTTCGCGGTAAGAGGCATTGAGTAACAGAGGTAACCACAGGGCACTGAGCAGAAAACGCGATTGACTATAGTAAGTGCGATCAAAGCGTTGCCAAAAGCGAATTGCAATAAACAGATAAAGGGCGATCGCCCCGACTGTGAGCATAGTTCCCATAGACACTCAGCCTTTGCGACGTTACCACTTCCACATTACCGGATTGCTGGGGTCGAGGGTGGCGATCACTGGCTGGCTCAGATCATCGAGCATCTCTAGAATTGAGGGATCGAGGCTCAGTTCCGCTGCCTTGAGATTTTCGAGCACCTGCTCTGGATGGCGAGCACCCACAATGGCACAGGTTTGCGGTTGATGCAATAGCCATGCCAAGGCTAAGTTACCGACCGTTGTGCCAAGACTGGCCGCAATGGGTTTCATCAGTTCAATGGCTTCAAGGGCACGGGCATAGGTTTCCCCTTGGAACAGTTGATTTTTGGCACGGTTGTCCTCAGGAGCAAAGCGGTGCTCGGCACCGAAACGCCCGGTCAGTAACCCTTGGGCTAGGGCGGAGTAAGCCAAGATAGTAATGTCGTGCTCAATACAAAAGGGCACTAATTCCGTCTCTGCCCAGCGCCAAAAGAGAGAGTAAGGTGGTTGAACACTGTCAATGCGGCCATACTGCATGGCTTCAAGGAGTTGGGCACGGGAAAAGTTAGATACCCCAATTGCTCGAATTTTGCCCGCTTGCTGTAGCTCCACCATGGCTTGCATGGTTTCACTAATGGGCACAACTTCAGTGCCAAAGGAACCTGAGGGCCAGTGAATTTGATAAAGGTCAATGTAGTCAGTGTTCAGGTTGCGTAGCGATCGCTCACAGGCAGCAATCACCTCTGGGTAGCGCAGATGATTGGCAAAAACCTTGGTGGCATACACACAGCGATCGCGCAAATCGCCAACCGCAGCAGCCACGATCTGCTCCGAGTGACCATCCCCATACACCTCTGCGGTATCAATGGTGGTCATCCCCGCCTCAACCGCAGCACGAATCGCGCGGATGGACTCTTGGTCGTCAATGCCGACCCACCAGCGTTTACCGGCTTGCCACGTGCCCAGAATCAGGGGCGTGATCTGCAGGTTTGTGCGACCAAGAAGACGGGTTTGCATAAGCATTAGCAAGGAACCGTAGGAGAATTATTGATTGAATTCACAACAATGCAGTTACGCCCTTGGCGTTTGGCATCGTAAAGCGCCTTATCCGCAGCATTAAACAACTCTAGGGGGGAAGCGACCCCAAGGGGGATGAGGGAAGCCACACCGAAACTGAGGGTCACACAGTGGCTCACCTGCGAATGTTCATGGACAATGTGGCACTGTTGAAGGGCGTGCTGTATCTGACGGCAAATCAGCTCTGCGCCGCTAAGGTCAGTATGAGGCAACACTATCACAAACTCTTCACCGCCGTAGCGAGCCACACAATCCCGCGGGCGTTGCACTGTCTGCTGCAGCACTTGTGCTACTTGTTGAAGACACAGATCCCCAGCATGGTGCCCATAGTGATCATTGTAGGCTTTGAAATAATCCACATCCGCCAGAATCAGAGACAGGAACTGGCGATCGCGAACGGTCACGAGCCACTCTTGGCGTAGGTAAGCATCAAAATAACGCCGATTGGGCAACTCAGTGAGGGGATCGGTCACCGACAAGTGCATCAACTCCTTATTGGCTGCTTGTAGCTCTGCGGTACGGGCAGCAATGATGGCTGCTTGCTCATTCACAACCCGCTCTAGTTCAATATTGGCCTGCCGCAGTTGCTCATTGAGGAGTTGTAGGCGATAGTTTTGCTCGTCTAGCTTCCGATCTTGGAGGTAACTATGCACAGCCTCTAACACCGTTACCTTTAAGTCTTCAGGAGTCCACGGCTTTGCCATGTAACGATAGAGTTTTGCCAGCTTGAGAGCATTGCCCACAGCTTCTAGGTTGGCTTGGCCGGTGAGCATAATTTTTAGAGTATTGGGAGACATCTGATGCATCCGTGCCAATAATTCATCCCCTTTGATATTGGGCATGATATAGTCCGACAGCACAAGCGCAATTTCGTGATCGTCTTCCTGAAGCTCGCTCATCAGAGCAAGAGCATCCTCGCCATCTTCTGCCGTTTCAATGAGACAGTCTTCACCCAAGGCTCGCCGCAGCTCAATGCGCAAACTTTCCAATACGGCTGGTTCATCATCCACACAAATGACAACTGGCTTGCGTTTGGGTGCTTCAGAAGGGAAGAGGGCTGGGCTATCCAAGGTAGTCTTCCAAGGGGGCAAAAACAGGGGGTTAAGGAATTGAGACGGAATTTTATTTACAATAACCTATGCACCCAGAAATGATCCGGTGCTCCGAGAACTCAGTTAGCCATCTCAAGAGAACGTTCTAAAAACTTCAAGGAAAGCGCTAGCTACAGTTGTAACATACTCCCCGCTGTTGCGCTGCCTCGCTTGTTGCCCTATTCCTATGTGGGACAATTAGGCACTCACATCCCGCTTTGCTCTGCCATAATGGCTAGCACTGTAATAATAATGTAAACTGCTGATCCCAGAAACCCCAACCCAAAGGCAATCCATGTGAATAGTTTGGCTTTGTTGGATGCATCGAGCGCACCGGCGCGATCGCCGGCGGCCAATTTGGAATTCACCTGTGCAGCAAAGATAATAGCGACAACACCAAAGGGTAAGCAGCAGCAAACTGTCGAAAGAATCGCTGGTATTAAATAGTTAGGAATATTATCTTCAGAAGAGGTCATTACCAAGGTCCTTAAAATAAGTTTATGATTGCTGCGGTAACTTAATAGAGACGCATGATCCCCTGCTAAATTGCCAAGCACAGGCTACCTTATTTCCTTAAACAAAGCAATAGTGTGAAGACCTACAGGGTTTTCAAATAGCTCAGCAGGTCGGCCATATCTTGGGGTTGAGCTTGGAACTTTGGCATGGGGGGTGTTTCACCACTTACAATCTGATGAATAAGCTGCGGTTGCGATCGCCGCCGACTAATTTGAATCAGGGTTGGCCCGACTTGCCCTTTTCCCTCCAGCCCGTGGCAGCCTGCGCAATTCATGATATAAATTTGCTCCCCCCGCTTGACATCCGCCACTAGCGATCGCACTGATTGCACGTAGGGATCCGTTAAGGGCAGTAGTAGAGCTACGCCCCAGCAACCGAGCACTGTCAGCAGAATGGCCAACGGGAGTACCCACCGCCATAGGCTTGAACCAGACGCTACTGTGCTGACTAAACGCATTATATGGATTGGGAAAAGTTAAAAAATGTTTATTATTGTTGCACTTTGCATTCTAAACCGTAATGAGAAGCAGGTTCAAGGCATTGGCACCTATCCTGCCCCAAATTTCCGGCTGCTAGTACTCATTTCAGTGAGTGCTGGCCTAGGTTGGGTAGCAGCCATCTAGGCTCACCCCTAAAAAGCGATCTAAGAGCCGGTAGCGCCAGAAGGTGCGCAACATCAGCACCCATAGGATGACAATCAGGACTGTTCCGGCCCATAACTGCCACGACATCGGCTCCAGCTCCATCAGCGATCGCAGGCGGGGGGAGACATTCATACCGATAAATAGTGCCAGTAGAGCCACCACAACACCAACATAGCGCCAGTTCCCCACTAAGGGGGCGCCACCCACCCATACAGGATGGGGAGGTTTCAGGAACAAGACCAAGCAAAGGGATGCCAAGAGGAGGGTGGTCACCAATGCTGTGCGGGCGATCGCGATGCTGTGCTGAATATCGCCAATGACCTCTTGACGGTTTAATAAGGCTGAGCCAAACCCACTCTGGAACAGTGCCATGAGGGGAGTTAGCTCTCGTGCCAATACACCGAGGTACACGAAAATTGCCAATAAAGCCAAGCTGAGGGTAGCAGGGACAACAAAGTGCAAGAGCGAACGAATCAGGGAACGGTAGGGACGCGGCCCCGGCACGGCCCAGAAGGCGACCGCTAAGGTGGGTAACCCCACACCCCACAGGGTTAACAGGGTGTTGTGCTTAATTAGCAGCGGAAAGGCGCGTCCCGCCATGACGGTGACTAGGGACAGTAAACTAAAACTCAGCACCCGCACTAAAAACAGCTTGGTGACATCCTGAATGCCGTTGTAAATGCGCTGACCTTCGCGAAAGGCTTCCGGCAGGGCGGCAAAGGAATCCTTCAGTAGCACAATATCCGCCACATTGCGGGTAATGGCGCTGCCGCTTTCCATGGCGATACCCACGTTGGCCTGCTTCAGAGAGAGGACATCGTTGACCCCATCGCCAATCATGGCGACTTGGTGTCCCTGTGCGCGCAAACGGCTGACCAGTTGCGCTTTTTGATTAGGGGTAATGCGCCCAAAAACCGTGGCGTTAACCGCCATCTGATCAAAGCTTGGCTCATCCAGTCGCGCTAATTCTTGGCCGGAGACCGCGATCGCCTCAGGGTCTAGCCCCACCTGTTTGCCGAGAGCAACAACGGTATCCGCATGATCGCCGGAAATAATTTTGATGCGAATCCCCGCCGCCTGAAACCGCTCTAGCACCTCCTTAGACTGAGGCCGCAGGCGATCGCCCACCCAAATCACAGCTAAGGGGCTGAGGTTGGCAGGCAGCAATGGTGCGTCGTTTTGGGCATCCCATTGCGGGAGTGCTGGGCTGTGGGCGAATAACAAAACCCGTAGCCCCTGCTCTCTGCCTTCGTGCAGGTACGCCTCTATTTCGGGATAACTCTGAGCACCCTCTAACAGCACATCCGGCGCGCCTAAAATATAAGCGCCGCTCTCATCCCATGCCGCGGCACTCCACTTATAAGCTGAAGAAAAGGGAATTTCGCAGCGTAAGGGGCAGGGGTTCCCCCCAAAGCCTCACACAGGGCCGTCACGGTACGGTTGGGGGCACTCACACTGGCGGCTAGGGTTGCTAGCTGCTGCTGGGTATTGGCCGGTGCATGGGCTAACAGGTGAATGCTGTGTAACTCAAGGGTATTGGCGGTTAGGGTACCTGTTTTATCCAGACAAAGAATATCAATACTGCTGAGGGACTCAATGGCATTCACTTGCTGTACTAGCACATCTGCGCGGGAAATGCGAATGGCCCCCAACGCATAGGTGAGGGTAATGGTTAGGTACAAGCCAACCGGGACTAAGCCCGCGACCACCGCTGCGGTTTGCACACTCATGGGTAGGGTGGTTAAGCGTACTAACAGAGATAGCAGCACTAATAACCACAGAAAAATAGCGAGCGCCAGAATCACCCGAATAATTAGGTTGATTTCCTGTTGTAGAGGGGTGAGCTTACGGTGATGGGTTTTCGCAGCCGCGGTAAGCTGTTGCGCCGTACTGGCACTGCCCACCTGCTCAGCCACATAGGCTGCTGCCCCCCGCACGCAAAAGCTGCCGGAGTAGAGGCGATCGCCAGCTTGCTTCGGAATTAAGTCTGACTCGCCCGTCAGTAACGATTCATCAACGTGGATGCTGCCGCTGCCTACCACGGTGCCGTCCGCCACGACCTGATCGCCTGGCTCCAGCAGCACAATATCCCCCACAACCACCTCCGCTGGGTCAATGACTTGATTGTGGCGATCGCGCCGCACCTTCACCCGGGGTCGAGTCAACACGCTAATGGCATCCAGTTGGCGTTTGGCACGAATTTCTTGGACGATACTGATAATGGCATTCAAGAACACCACCAAAACAATAGCGATGACATCCCCTGGCCGTCCTAGCCCCAGTAAGATCACACTAATAAAGGCAAACACCCCATTAATAAAGGTGAAAAGATTTTCCAAGAAAATCTCGCGATAGGTACGATGACTCTCATTCACCTGTCGATTGCTCTGACCCTGTGCTTGCCGCTTAGCCACCTCAGCAGCGGTTAACCCAGTTAGGTCGTCCATGGTCTAAACATCTGCTGACTTGACCACCAACACCGAGCAGGCAGCATCCGCCACAACCGCACTACTCACGGAGCCTTGCACCACTCGCCGCACTCCCGTTAAGCCCCGACTGCCTAAAACAATCAGGTCAGCACTGTAGATATTGGCCAGTCGTAAAATTTCCTCCACTGGCTCGCCGGTCACAATTTCGATCTCTGAGTCACACGGAAGCCTGCCCTGGAACTGCTTTAAGTGTTGCTCAATACTGCGATAGGTGCCGATCTGCGGATTCGGTGAGGGGCGATCGGCACTCACCCCAAAGCCAGACTCCGTAGGGGAAATCACATGACTTAAAATAACGTGGGCATCAGGGTCTAAGTTCAATTGATCAACCGCTTTCATCACCTGCTGTGCTAAATCACTGGTATCAAGTGCCACCAGAATCGTTTTGAACATTACCCGTTGACTCACTGCCTGTGCTTTCCTAGTCTGCCATAAGACACCAGCCGCCGTAAGCCACGTGCCGATAGGGTTTCTTTACAAAACTTAAAGATAAGCTAAAGCACAGAGCAATCCTCCAAAGCAAGACGCCTAGTGCATCAAGGGGTTTCCCAAGAGAGATCAATTATGAGAACGCTGAAAAAGCTCCCCCGATTCACCTTGATATTTCGTAAGAATTCCGCTATCACGTTAATATAGTTCTCCCGCAGTAAACACTGATGGGAACCTAAGCCTACCGCTAGCCCTTGCCATACGTAATAGGTAAAAGCGCCTAATAATGTTGTGGCAAGGTTAATGGTTGGATTTTAATTTATAAGCCAAATTAACAGGATGCTGGGGCGATCGCTCCCTTTGGGGGTGACAATAGCAATACCAGCAACTGTCATCTTCTAAATCTGGCATCTAAATATCTGCAAGAGGATTTAATTCCATGACAATAGCAATCGGACGTGCGCCAGCGGAGCGAGGATGGTTCGACATTCTCGACGACTGGCTCAAGCGCGACAGATTTGTGTTTGTGGGCTGGTCAGGCATCCTGCTGTTTCCCTGTGCCTACCTTGCCCTGGGTGGTTGGCTGACCGGCACCACCTTTGTAACCTCGTGGTACACCCACGGCTTAGCCTCCAGCTACTTGGAAGGCTGTAACTTCCTGACCGTGGCAGTCTCGACCCCGGCCAACAGTATGGGACACTCCCTGCTGCTGCTGTGGGGACCCGAAGCCCAAGGGGACTTTACCCGCTGGTGTCAACTGGGAGGCCTGTGGACGTTTATTGCCCTCCATGGTGCCTTTGGCCTCATTGGCTTTATGCTGCGGCAGTTTGAAATTGCCCGCTTGGTTGGCATTCGCCCCTACAACGCCATTGCCTTTAGTGCGCCGATTGCCGTATTTGTGAGTGTCTTTTTGATTTACCCACTGGGGCAGTCGGGCTGGTTCTTTGCGCCTAGTTTTGGGGTAGCGGCGATTTTCCGGTTCTTGCTATTCTTCCAAGGGTTCCACAACTGGACCTTGAACCCCTTCCACATGATGGGGGTTGCCGGGGTGCTGGGGGGTGCCCTACTGTGTGCCATTCACGGTGCGACGGTTGAAAATACCCTGTTCCAGGATGGGGAAGGGGCCAGTACCTTCCGTGCCTTTACCCCCACCCAGTCGGAAGAGACCTACTCGATGGTGACGGCGAACCGGTTCTGGAGCCAAATTTTTGGGATTGCCTTCTCGAACAAGCGCTGGCTACACTTCTTTATGTTGTTTGTGCCAGTGACAGGTCTGTGGATGAGTGCGATTGGGGTGGTAGGGTTAGCGGTGAACCTGCGCTCCTACGACTTCATTTCGCAAGAGATTCGTGCGGCTGAAGACCCTGAGTTTGAGACGTTCTACACCAAGAACATTCTGTTGAACGAAGGGATTCGGGCGTGGATGGCGCCGCAAGACCAACCCCATGAAAACCTAGTCTTCCCCGAAGAGGTACTCCCCCGTGGTAACGCTCTCTAGTAATTCTATTTTTGCCACCAACCGCGACCAAGAATCCTCAGGGTTCGCGTGGTGGGCTGGGAATGCCCGCCTGATTAACCTGTCTGGTAAGCTTCTGGGTGCCCACGTTGCCCATGCTGGCCTCATGGTGTTCTGGGCAGGTGCTATGACCTTGTTTGAAACGGCTCATTTCATCCCTGAAAAGCCGATGTATGAGCAAGGCTTAATCCTACTGCCCCACATTGCGACCCTCGGCTGGGGCGTAGGCCCCGGCGGTGAAGTCGTCGATACCTTCCCCTTCTTTGTGGTGGGGGTGGTTCACCTAATTTCCTCCGCTGTCTTGGGCTTGGGTGGTGTTTATCACGCCATTCGTGGTCCCGAAACCTTAGAGGAGTACTCCTCCTTCTTTGGGTATGACTGGAAAGACAAGAACAAAATGACGACGATCCTAGGATTTCACCTGATCGTCCTTGGCATTGGCGCCCTCCTACTGGTGGCGAAGGCCATGTTCTTTGGGGGGCTGTACGACACTTGGGCACCCGGTGGTGGCGATGTGCGGGTGATTACCAACCCCACCCTTGATCCCACGGTGATTTTTGGCTATCTGCTCAAGTCTCCCTTTGGCGGTGATGGCTGGATCGTCAGCGTCAATAACCTTGAGGATGTGGTCGGTGGTCACATTTGGATTGGTTTGATCTGTATTTTTGGTGGTATCTGGCACATTCTCACCAAGCCCTTTGGTTGGGCACGCCGTGCCTTTATCTGGTCCGGTGAGGCTTACCTCTCCTATAGCTTGGGTGCCCTCTCGATGATGGGCTTTATTGCCACCTGCTTTGTTTGGTTCAACAACACGGTGTATCCCAGCGAGTTCTATGGCCCCACAGGCCCTGAAGCCTCGCAAGCCCAAGCGATGACGTTTCTGATCCGTGACCAAAAGCTAGGGGCAAACGTTGGTTCGGCTCAAGGCCCAACTGGTTTAGGTAAATACCTGATGCGATCGCCCACAGGTGAAATCATCTTTGGTGGCGAAACCATGCGCTTCTGGGATTTCCGTGGCCCGTGGCTAGAGCCGCTGCGTGGGCCGAATGGTCTTGACCTGAACAAGATCAAAAATGACATTCAGCCATGGCAAGCTCGCCGTGCTGCTGAGTACATGACCCATGCACCCTTGGGTTCCTTGAACTCTGTGGGAGGGGTAGCCACCGAAATTAACTCGGTGAACTTTGTGTCACCCCGTTCGTGGTTGGCCACATCTCACTTTGTACTGGCCTTCTTCTTCTTAGTTGGTCATCTGTGGCATGCAGGACGTGCCCGCGCTGCTGCGGCAGGGTTCGAGAAAGGCATTGATCGCGAAACTGAACCCGTGCTGACGATGCCAAGCCTTGACTAGTCGCTAAGGCTAAATATCACAACCATGTCTAAGGCTCCCATTTAGATGGGAGTCTTTTTATTTTTGACCGTTTAAGAGCACAAATCCGAGCGATCAGTTTGCGTGACACGCAGATAGGATGGCGCGATCGCCAGAACTGACGTGATCAAGGCTGTAAAAACTAAACAGATCAACGTGGGCTGGATAGGTTTCGTCATCGTAGGTGGCCTCTACAGTGACATCAAGTTGCTGATCACCAACAGTTCCTACAAAACAATCAAAGGAAGAGTTGGGTAGGTAAAATGCACCACGAACTTGTTGATTCGAGACTTCAAAGACTATATAGCCATGCCCCGTCTGGTGGGGCTGGGGAGATTCACCAAAAAGATAGATACCGTCTGCTAACTGGGTAGGCTGGTTTTGCCGAGCAATTAAGCTGACGGGTTGGGCGATCGCCCCCCCTGCAAAAAGCGTGACAACACCAACCAAAACAGACAATTGCCGACCAAACAACCGCACTGAAAACATTGCTGGACCTACCTGAGACGAGGTAAATGAATGGTCAACGGTCATACCAGAGCTTTCGACAGCGAATTGTAGCGAAGCGTGGTGTGATAGCGCTGATACCTTGATCGTGACAGATTTTAGCTGATCGCTCTACTGAACTGTGACAGTAGTGGCACAGGCACAGATGAACGATTAAATTGGCTACACTAGCTGGGATTTTGCTGGCTACGAGCGTGGGCGATCGCCTCGCGCAGATGCTGTAATGCCAACGCTAGGCGAGCTTCAGGAGCAACAGGAATCAACCCTTGGGCGGTCATTTCATGAATTTCAAAATGGAGGTGTGGACCGGTGGAGTTTCCCGTACTACCCACCAAGCCAACGACCTCCCCCTGCTTAACCCACTGCCCCGGATTGACAAATAGCTGCGACAGATGCGCGTACAGGGTTTCATGCTGATCCGGCGGGTGTCGCAGAATGACCGTGAGGCCGTAGCCCCCTAACCGGTTGGATTCAACGACTCGGCCATCAAATACTGCAAGGACGGGTGTTCCTTCAGGGGCAGCTAAATCAGTGCCAGAGTGAAACCGGCGATCGCCAAAGATAGGATGCACACGCCAGCCAAACGA
Source organism: Thermostichus lividus PCC 6715 (assembly GCF_002754935.1). Classification (NCBI taxonomy): domain Bacteria; kingdom Bacillati; phylum Cyanobacteriota; class Cyanophyceae; order Acaryochloridales; family Thermosynechococcaceae; genus Parathermosynechococcus; species Parathermosynechococcus lividus. The sequence continues at coordinate 2,411,930 of NZ_CP018092.1, read as the reverse complement.
AGAGGTAATGGGGGCAGCAAAGGGCAGCGGAAACAGCATTTGCCGATTATTAAAATTCAGCCAACGCAGCGGATTGGCTCCTGGAAAGGGTTGGCGGACGTAAGTGGTTGTTGCCCTCGGTTGTGATGCGTGTGATACGCTACGGATCGGCGGATAGGAGTGATGGGTCGGGTAACTGGCAATTGTGGCAGGGGTAGCAGGGGCGATCGCTGGGGCACATAGAGAGGCGGGAAGTTCCTCAGCGCCATGGAGCGTTGCTTGGCAGCCGGTGGAACGCTCTTGCAGCACAACGGGCAAGGGGCGAGCAGGCAGCAAATTTTCGAGGGGTTCACTGCCCGCCGGCGGGTCCACCGGTTCCGTTGAAAACACAAGGGGGTCACTGTCCACCGCTTCGACAGGATTGATGAGGGTTGGTGCAGGGGAACTGTCTTCAGAAACTGCTAAGGGAGGCTCAGCATAGCTGCTGCCCATCCCTGCTGCCAGCAACCCAACGGTTAACCCCATTGCCAGTAATCGGAATTCCATGACGTTAATATCCCCTTCACGCCCAGTTATCCCCAAAATTTTAGCTTAAGCAGCGGGATGCTGGTGTTTAGGGTGTCGCGGACATCCACATCCTGTGGGGTCGTTGGCTCTCTTAGGGTGGCCCATGCCCCACCAAGATCAAAGCCTGCTGCGTAGGATAGAAGTAGGCGCACTGGTGTTGTCCTATGGCTGCCTTTTTACAATTCCGGGGTCACTTACTGCTTCTTCTGGTGCTACTGGGGGTGGGGGGGCTAGCACGGTCGGTGATGGCGCAGAATGAGTCCCAGCAGTTACGGGACATTATGCAACGCCTTGACTCACTGCAGCAGCGCTACACGACGGCGGTGAGTGAGTTGGATGTGATTCGCCAAACCTCCTTTGGTGCCGATAGTGGGAATGTTATTGCCCTAACGAACTCAATTGAACAATTACAGCGGCAGGGAAACTATACCGCTGCGATCGCCCCGTCTCAGGAATTAGTGGCGATTGCTGAGCGGGTGTTAGGGCCGACGCATCCGACCGTAGCCGCCACCCTAAACAATTTGGCCGTCCTCTATAAAGAATTGGGCAACTTTAGCGCTGCTGTGCCGCTGTACCAACGCAGCCTCAGCATTCAGGAACAGGCACTGGGGGCGCGCCATCCCGATGTGGCCACCAGTCTGAATAACCTAGCGAATCTTTTTAGTGATCAGGGCAATTATGGGGAGGCGCTTCCCCTCTATCAGCGCAGCCTCAGCATTCGCGAGCAGGCACTGGGTGCCAATCACCCCGATGTGGGGGTTAGCCTGCATAACTTAGCAGTGATGTACCATCTCCAAGGCAATCTGGCGGCGGCTCTACCCCTGTATCAGCGCAGCATTGCCGTGGTAGAGTCCACCCTTGGCGCAGATCATCCCCTTGTGGCCACGCTGCTCAATAACTTGGCTGAACTTTACCGGGCACAGGGCAACTATGGTGCGGCTTTACCCCTGTATCAGCGGAGTCTGGGTCTGCGCGAACGTGTCCTTGGCCAAGATCATCCCGATGTAGCCACCAGTCTCAACAATTTGGCAGAACTCTACCGTAGCCAAAATAACTATAGCGCCGCACTGCCGCTGTACCAACGCAGCATTGCTCTGCGGCAGCGCACCCTAGGGAATGAGCATCCTTATTTGGCCTTGAGTTTGGCGAATCTGGCCAAAGCTTACTGGGCACAAGGCAACATACCGGAGGCTCTAGCCACCCTGACGCGCTCCCTTGAGATTGAAGAAACTAACCTTGCTCGTAATTTAGTGGTGGGTTCCGAAGCCTATAAACGCAACTATCTCAGCACCTTCCAAGACTCAACGAATACCGCCATCTCCTTCCACCTGCAAGGCAATCCCCAGAATCCAACAGCGGCAACGCTGGCCTTAACCACTATTTTGCGTCGCAAGGGGCGGTTACTGGATGTGCTGGCACAAACCACCAGCCGCTTGCGCCATCAACTGGATGCTGCTGGCCAACAGCAACTGGAGGAACTCATCCGGCTGCGCACCCAGATTGCCAGCCTCACCTTTATGCGCGATCGCCCAGCGCCCAGCAGTCAAATTAGCCAACTGGAGCAGCGTGCCAGCCAGCTTGAAGCCCAACTCACCAGCCAAAATGCTAATTTCCGTGTCGAAGTGACCCCTGTCACCCTAGCGGCCGTTCAGCAAGCCATTCCTGCCGATGCGGTTTTGCTGGAATTTATCCAGTACGTGCCCTACAATCCCAAAACCAATCGCTGGGATGCACCTCGCTATGCCGTTTATGGCCTTAAAGCCACCGGTGCACCGCAGTGGCGAGATTTAGGCACCGTTGCTGAGGTGGATAGGGTCGTCAATGCCGCGCGATCGCGGGTGGCGGATCCGCGCTTGACTCCCAACATTGTCAAGCCCCCTCTCAAGGCGGCCTACGAGACCTTGCTAGCACCGCTGGAACCATTCATTGGCGGCAGTACCCACCTCCTCATCGCCCCTGATGGTCAGTTAAATACTCTCCCCTTTGAAGCCCTAGTCAATCGCCAAGATCGCTACTTGCTGGAATCCTACACTGTGACTCTCCTCACCTCGGGTCGGGATTTGCTGCGGCTACAACAGCGCGGGCGATCGCCCAGCCCCCCCTTAGTGGTGGGGAACCCTGCCTTTGGCCAGAGCCGCCCTAGCCCACAGCAGAGCAGTAGCAGCCGCTCCTTGGATCTGCGCAGCCTCACCTTTAACGAGCTACCGGGAACTGCGACCGAAGTCAAAACCCTCAGCAACCTATTGCCCCAAGCGCAAGTGCTCACCGGCAGCAATGCCACAGAGACGGCCATCAAGCAAGCGAATCGTCCCCGCATTTTGCATTTGGCCACCCACGGCTTTTTTCTAGAGAGTCCTGCTGTCAGTTCTCAGGGTTTACAGAACACACGGGGCTTGAATGCCTACGCACCCTTTGGGGGTGAGAATCCGCTGTTGCGCTCTGGCTTGGCCATGGCTGGCTTCAATCAACGCCAAAGCGGTAGTGATGATGGCGTGCTCACGGCTCTAGAAGTGACCGGTCTTAACCTAGAGGGCACAGAACTCGTGGTGATGTCTGCCTGTGATACGGGGCGGGGCGACATTTTTAATGGCGATGGGGTCTATGGGTTGCGGCGTGCCTTTACCCTTGCCGGAGCACGCACTCAAGTTAGTTCCCTGTGGAAGGTGGACGACACCACAACCCAACAGTTAATGACAGCCTTTTACCAGAACTTAGCAGCCGGAAAGAGCCGCAGTGAGGCATTGCGACAAGCCCAGCTCAGCTTAATGCAAGACAGTAGCAGGCAAATTCCCTACTTTTGGGCAGCGTTTGTAACCAGTGGCGAGTGGCGATCGCTCCCCTAGCGGTTGATCTCCCGCAAAATACAGCGCAGATTATCCCAAGTGCTGATATAAACCAAATTGTCAATCTGCCAGCGATCGCCCGTCTTTTTCATGATCACCTTAATGGGCACGGGGGTTCCCCGCCGCCCCCGTAGCCCAGCAATAACATCAATATCCACGTCAGCGCTGCGCGGATCTGTGGTGGAGGGGGTCACCTTGCGTACTTGCATCCCCAGAGTGCTCACCTGAGTGTAGGAAAAGGGGTCAAAGTCTAGCCATGCCCCATCTTGGGGTTGTTTGCGAAACGCTGCCGTTAGCTGCTGATACAACTCCGGTGTGAAGTGGTGTTGTTGCTGCCGCAGTTGTTGGCGACTCTGGTCTTGATGTTGCACCAGCCATTGATAGAACTGTGTAACCACAGCCTGAGGGGGAGGGTTGGCGATCGCCACCGTTATGGGTGAGATCACCAGTCCCGCTGCAATGCCTAGTCCCAAGCCAGCCCGCATTAGGCCAGTCCCACCAGTTTCTCACTCAGTTCCCAGAGGCGGCGGGCTTTTTGCTCATCACTGCCTTCCGCCGAAAGCTCCTGAACAAAGGCTTGGCGACCCGCTTTTTGGCGATTGCCCCAACTCCAGTGCACACCCGACTGCCGAAATCCCGGATCTGCCACCACCATCGCTAAGCGTTCCCCTGCCAACTCTTGGGTGACATAGCCCCCGGTGATATTTTTCTGGAACAGGGGAAAGAGCTTCTGAAAGAGGGGAAAATGATGACGGAACAAGGGCGTATCGGCTACACAGCCAGGATAAAGCGAGTTAAAGATAATCCCGGTGGACTCATGGAAGCGACGATGCAGCTCCCGCGTGGTCAGCATATTACAGAGCTTACTATCCTTGTAGGCTTTACCCGATTTGAAAGGCTTGCCATTAATCATCGAAATGGGGGCTTTGAACCCCTTCTCAAAGCCTTCTAGGTTCCCCAGATCGGGGGGAGCCGGAATCGGAATTTTGCCCCCCAACTCCTTGCGGTTGGCCGTAACCGTACCCAAGATAATCAGGCGTTTATCGCTTTCGGGAGACTGTTGTAAATCGCTCAGGAGTAAATTACACAGGAGGAAGTGCCCCAGATGGTTGGTGGCCACCGTTACTTCATAGCCATCAACGCTGTAGATTGGCTCTTTCAGCAGTGGATAGTACACTGCTGCATTGCAAACCAACGCCCGCAGCGGCCGATTCAGAGCGCGAAACGACTCGACAAATCCGCGCACACTGGCTAGAGAAGCGAGATCCAGATGCAGCAGAGTATAGGCATCACTGGGGAGATTGAGATCCTGCGCCGCCCGTGCTGCTTTTTCAAGATTACGGCAGGCCATGACAACGTGCCAGCCCTTGGCGGTTAAGGCTTTGGTTCCGTACAGTCCAACGCCAGAGGAGGCACCTGTAATAATAACGGTAGGGCGTGGCTGATCACTCATAGGTCTTGCGGGGTACGTGCTGTAACATCGCTATTGATCCTGCCACAGAAGCGATCGCCCCCTAGGGGGTGCCCCACTGATAATTTACAGTTACTTAATAAATAGACTCAATAATTCATTAAGTTTTGTATTTATACGTCCTCTGCTCTATTGCTATCATTCAAAGGCATTATGACCCATCTTCAGCCCCTGCCAGCTTGGTTACGCAAACCCCTCGGCAAAGCCAGCGATATCGCCACCGTACAGCAGTTAATACGACGGCAGGGCATCCACACCATCTGTGAGGAGGGGCGCTGCCCCAATCGGGGGAGTGCTACGCCCAAAAAACCGCAACGTTTTTACTATTGGGGTCAACCTGTACCCGCGCCTGTGCCTTTTGCCAAGTGGATAAGGGACACGCCCCCCTAGCGGTGGATCCCCAGGAACCGGCGAAGGTAGCCGCGGCAGTCGCTACGCTGGGGTTAGACTACGTAGTCTTAACCAGTGTGGCGCGGGATGACTTACCTGACCAGGGAGCCGGGCAGTTTGTGGCCACCATCCAAGCCATTCGCCAACAGCGACCCCAAGCGCACATTGAAGTCCTCACCCCTGACTTTCGCATGGATCACGGGCGGCTGAGCCAGCGCGACTGCATTGCCCAAATTGTTGCCCTAGACCCCGCCTGCTATAACCATAATCTGGAAACCGTGGCACGGCTGCAAAAACCCGTTCGGCGCGGCGCCACCTATGAGAGTTCCTTGCGGGTACTGGCAACCGTCAAGGCGTTGAACCCACAGATTCCCACCAAATCGGGGCTGATGCTTGGTCTCGGCGAGTCTGAAGCAGAGATTGTGGCCACGCTGAAGGATTTACGGGCAGTGGGGTGCGATCGCCTCACCCTGGGGCAGTACCTGCCCCCATCCCTTAACCATCTTCCTGTTGTCAAATACTGGCACCCTGAAGAGTTTGAGCGCTTAGGTGAGATAGCCAAGGAGCTGGGGTTTAGCCATGTACGCTCAGGCCCACTGGTGCGAAGCTCTTACCACGCTGGTGAAGCTTAGGGGACATTTGCACCAACGCATGTCTGAGACACCATCAAAGCCAAAGTGTTATTCTAACGTTACTGTCATGATTCCCCTGCGCTTATGAATCCTGCACTCTCCCAGATTGGCCAACAAATGTCCCAACTGACGGGAGTACGGGCAATCATGAAGGATATTATCGAAACCCTGCGTCTGAATCGCGGTCAGGATCTTATTAACCTGAGTGCAGGCAACCCGCTGATTTTGCCGGAGGTCGAGCAACTGTGGCGAGAGTGCACCCAAGAACTCATGGCCAGTCCAGAATTTGGCCAAGTAGTGTGTCGCTACGGTACCAGCCAAGGTTATGAGCCGCTCATTGCCGCCGTTGTCGATGACTTTAACCGCCGCTATGGCTTGAACCTCAGTGAACAGAATGTGCTGGTGACCCCCGGCAGCCAAGCGATTTATTTCTTTGCTGCCAATGCCTTTGGAGGGGCTGCGGCGAACGGTCAAGCCAAGAAAGTGGTGCTGCCCTTGAGTCCCGAATATACCGGCTATGGTGGCGTGAGTTTGATGCCCCATACCGTAGTGGCCTACCGTCCCCGCTTAGAGATTTTTGAAACGGAGCACGCCTTTAAGTACCGTCCTGATTTTCAGCAGTTACAGATTGATGACACCACTGGGTGTGTAATTTTTTCGCGCCCCTGTAACCCCACTGGCAATGTTCTGACCGATGTGGAAGTGCGGCAAATTGCAGATCTGGCGGTGCCCTACGGGGTACCCGTGCTCATTGATGCCGCCTATGGCCCTCCCTATCCCAGCTTGAATTTTACGGAACTGGTGCCTGTGTTTGGTGGCAATATTGTTCACTGTCTCAGTTTGTCTAAGGCGGGCTTACCCGGTGAGCGGGTGGGGATTGCCATTGGCGATCGCGACATTCTCAGTGTTCTAGAAGCGTTTCAGACCAATGCGTGTATTCATGCCTCCCGCTATGGTCAGGCAATTGCTGCCTTGGCCATAGCCAATGGTGCCCTTGCCGATGTCTCACTAAATGTCATTCGGCCATTTTATCAACGTAAATTTGCTGTTTTAGAGGAAACCCTAAGAACCGCCTTACCTCAAGATTTGCCATGGTTCCTCCATCGCGGTGAAGGGGCGATTTTTGCCTGGCTATGGCTGCGGAATTTGCCAATGACGGATTGGGAACTGTACCAGCACTTGAAGCAAGCGGGGGTGATTGTGGTTCCCGGTAGCTCCTTCTTCCCCGGTCTGAGCGAGGAATGGCATCATAAGCAAGAATGCTTACGCATTAGCCTCACTGCCAGTGATGAGGAAATTGCTCTGGGGATGGAGCGCTTAGCAGCAACAATTAGCCAAATCTATCAAGACGCTTCGACCTACTCTGCCGGTCAGCAATGGCAGATTTCTGAAGCAGGTATGCGACCATAGACATTATGTCCATGGTTGAGCTTTGGAGATAGATGCTGCCTACATGATTGATGAGTTGCTGGAACTGTCACCCAATTGGGGGGTGGACACGCTGCTGTTGCTGGTGGTGTTGTTGGCGTTAGAAGCAATTCTCTCCGCTGATAATGCGATTGCTCTGGCAGCATTAGTACAGGGCATTGACGATCCGCAAGAGCAGCGCAACGCCCTGAATTTGGGGCTGGCCATCTCTTACATTTTTCGCATCGGCCTCATTTTTACGGCAAGCTGGGTACTCCAGTTCTGGCAGTTTGAATTGGCGGGCGCACTTTACCTCCTCTGGTTGGCGATCAAGTACTTTTTCTTCACAAACGAACCAGAGCACGAGCACGAACGGGTGATTCGCTCCTTTTGGCAAGCGGTACCCCTGCTGGCGCTGGCAGATTTGGCGTTTTCTTTAGATAGTGTGACAACGGCGATCGCCCTGTCGGATGAACGCTGGCTGGTGGTGCTGGGGGGCACCATCGGTGTCATTATGCTGCGGTTTATGGCAGAGCTATTTATTCGATGGTTAAAGGAATTTCCTCGCCTTGAAGATGCTGGCTACTTAACCGTCACCTTGGTGGGGTTACGGCTGCTTATGCGGGTTGTCAACCATGCCCTTGTTCCCCCTGACTGGCTGATGATTAGTCTCATTGCCCTGTGCTTTCTTTGGGGGTTTTCCAAACGGGCGACGGACGAGCCCCCTCCAGCCATAACCCCGCAAGCCCAGGAGCCTACATCTCGTACACCCAAGAGGTAAGGGATGGCTCCCAAGGAACCAGTTCTTGCGTTTGGAACCAGAGGTTAATTTCGCGCTCTGCGGTTTCGGCGGCATCAGAGCCATGGATGATATTGCGCCCCACGTCCACACCAAACTCTCCACGCAGGGTGCCTGGCTCGGCATTCAGGGGATTTGTCGCGCCAATCATCTTACGGGCAGCGGCAATCACACCGCGACCTTCCCATACCATCGCTACCACAGGCCCTGAGGTAATAAAGTTCACAAGCCCCGGAAAAAAAGGTTTATCCTTGTGCTCGCCGTAGTGTTGCTCCGCCAGTTCGCGGCTCACCCGCAGCATTTTCAGACCTACTAATGTGTAGCCTTTTTGCTCAAATCGTTGGATAATCGTCCCCACTAGACCCCGCTGGACACCATCGGGCTTAATGGCTAGAAATGTCCGTTCCACGCAGTCGTTCCTCTGCTTGCACTACAGCATAAATTTTACGGGTTTAGAGGTACCAGATGGGGCTACCACTCTATCAAGTTGATGCATTTACTAAAACTCCCTTTTGCGGTAACCCAGCAGCCGTATGTGTTCTCCCAGTGTTCCTAGAGTCCGATCAGCTCCAGGCGATCGCTCAGGAAATGAATCTTTCGGAAACCGCCTTTGTGGTGCCCACGGCTGCGGGATTTGATCTGCGATGGTTCACCCCCGTGGCCGAAGTCGATCTGTGCGGTCATGCTACGCTGGCGGCAGCCCATGCCCTCTGGCAGCATCAGGGAGCGGTTGGTGATCTGCTATTTCATACCCGTAGCGGCACCTTGGTAGCCCGCCAAGCTGAGGACTGGATTGCCTTGGACTTTCCGCAACAACCGGTGCACTCCCTCGAGCATCCGAAACTCCTTGAAACACTCACTGCTGCCTTAGGGATTTCCCCCGTTTGGCTTGGTCAAACCGCCAGTGATTTATTTGTTGTCTTGGACAATGAAACCCTAGTGCAGCAGTTAAGCCCTGATTTTGCCCAAATTGCCACCCTGCCCTGTCGAGGGGTGATTGTGACAGCATTAAGCCATGCTCAGGATTATGACTTTGTCTCGCGCTTTTTTGCTCCGCAATTAGGCATTCCTGAGGATCCAGTCACCGGATCGGCTCACTGTAGCCTTTATCCCTACTGGCGAGAGCACGTTGCTAAGGAAACATTAGTGGGGTATCAAGCCTCGCGGCGAGGCGGAATCGTCAAAGTCCAAGGCGCAGGCGATCGCGTCATCCTCTTTGGTCAAGCCGTTACCGTGTTGCAAGGAGAACTGCTAGGACTGGACTAGAATTCAATGCCAGGTTGGGCTTTTATCCCTTGTTCGCGGAAGGGATGTTTCACGAGGGTCATTTCCGTCACTAAGTCTGCGGCCTCAATCAGAGCTGCAGGCGCACCGCGCCCTGTGAGAATCACATGGGTCATGGCGGGTTTCTGACTCAAACCAGCCAAGACTGTCTCCACCGCAAGGTACTCCAGTTTTAAGGCAACGTTAATTTCATCCAAAAGCACCAAGCGATACTCCGGATTTCTCAGGTAAGTGAGCGCTAATTCCCAGGCCGCTAGGGCATGGGCAATGTCCCGCTGCCGATCTTGGGTTTCCCATGTAAACCCTTCTCCCATGGCATGGAAGGCTAACTGCTCTGGCCAATGGCTCAGAACGGCTTTCTCAGCGGGTTCCCACGCCCCCTTAATAAACTGAATAATGGCCACGCGGTAGCCGTGCCCCAAAGAGCGGACAACCATTCCCAGAGCGGCAGTTGTCTTACCTTTACCATTGCCGGTATGGACGATGATCAGCCCCTTTTCGCGGTTGCGCTCTGCCAGTCGTTGTGCCTGCACCGCTTTACGTTGCTGCATTTTTTGGCGGTATTGCTCATCGCTTAGCATCGGATACCTTCCAAATTAGCAAAAATAATAAATAGGGTAGCTCTGACAGTCGAACTACCCTTGGCGGTCAAGATACCAGAAATTAAGCTATTTGATGCTGACTTTGGCGCCAGCCTCTTCTAGCTCTTTCTTGGCAGCTTCGGCATCTTCCTTGGTAGCCCCCTCTTTGACAGCTTTGGGGGTTGATTCCACCACTTCTTTAGCTTCTTTTAGCCCCAGCCCTGTCAAGGAACGGACGACTTTCAGAACGGCAATTTTCTTGTCGGCAGGAACGTCCTCGAGGATGACATCAAAAGCAGTTTTTTCTTCGACTTCCTCCGCAGGAGCGGCACCGGCAGCAACGGGAGCCGCCATCACCATGCCGCCGACCGGCGCAGCCGCACTCACGCCAAAGGTCTCTTCAATTTGTTTGACCAGTTCGGCAGCTTCTAACAGGGTTAGGGATTTCAATTTTTCGAGAATTTCATCGGTTGCAGCAGACATTGTTAACTCCTAAAGTGTAGTAAATAAAACAACAGGTGGATTCTCAAACAGAACCCAAAAGCAGGATGATCTATGCCGCCTCTTTGTCGGCGATCGCCTGCGTTGCCCGCGCCAAGGAAGCCGGAACTTCCTTGATGCCAATGGCAATCTTGGCCGTGACAGCGTTGAGGGCACCGGCAATTTGCGCCATGAGTTGCTCCTTGGAGGGCAGATCGCCGATGGCCTTGACTTGGGCTTCGTCAAGGGCGCGTCCCTCTAGGACACCACCGCGCAAGGCTGTCTTTTTCGTGGCTTTCTGGAATTCTTGGTAGGCTTTAATGGTGCCCCCCAAGTCATCCGTGGCCAACAAAAAGGCGGATGGTCCTTGCAAGAACTGGGTCAGAGGTTGCCAGTGGTCACTGTCTTTGACCGCCAGTTCCATCAGCGTGTTTTTCGTAACTTTGCAACTGGCATTGCACTTGCGCAAGCGCTGTCGTAAGTCCTTGAGTTCAGCATCGGTGAGACCTTGATAGTCAATCACCAGTGCCATTTGGGCTTGACTCAAGCGGTCTTTGAGTTCGGCTACAATTTGTTTTTTATTTTCTAGCGTGCGTCCCACGCGGATCACCTCCCTATGGTTTCAAGAAAAAACCCCAGCAGTGCTGCCGGGGCGATCGCCCAATCCCGCAAGATGGACATCGCAAACCTCAGCAGGACGATTATGTCTTGGCAGTCGCCAGACCCCTGCGGTCTTCGGTTTCAAGAACTCAATTTTTTGGGTTTGGGCAATAGGCAACTCCTCCTTAGGCCACGTCCGCCAGCTTCAGCTCCCGCAGGGCATTAATATCCACTTGGATACTCGGCCCCATGGTCGCCGTTACATAGACACTGCGCCAGTAGCGCCCCTTGGCACCGCTGGGTCGGTTGCGATCAATGGCCTCCTGCAAGGCTTTCAGGTTCACCAGCAGATCCTCAGCGCTAAAGCTCGCTTTGCCAAAAAGGACATGAACAATTCCGGTGCGATCGGCGCGGAATTCGACCTTACCGGCCTTAAATTCAGCAATCGCTTGGGGCAGATCAAAGGTCACAGTACCCGCTTTGGGAGAGGGCATGAGGCCGCGCGGCCCAAGAATTCGACCCACCTTAGCCACTTGGGGCATCATATCTGGGGTGGCAATCAGCAAATCAAAGTCCATCCGCCCTTTTTGGATTTCATCAATCAGCTCTTCAGACCCCACCACATCAGCACCAGCGGCACTGGCCTCCGTCACTTTTTCACCCCGGGCAATAACCGCCACCCGAATGGTTTGCCCTGTGCCTTTGGGGAGCGCCACAGTGGTTCGCAATTGCTGATCCGTATATTTAGGATCAATCCCTAGACGAATGTGGGCTTCTGCCGATTCCGGAAATTTAGCAGTGGCGGTTTCCTTGAGCAGTTGGAGTGCTTCAAGGGGTGGGTAAGGGCGATCCTCTACTTTGGCATAGAGGTCACGCAGTCGTCGCGAGAGTTTAGGCATTTGGTTAACCTCCACGGGGTGCAAGCGAAACTCGGTTTCTCCCCCAACACAACAATTTAACAGCGAACACACGAAAACCCCTTAGTCGGTGACGGCAACCCCCATATTCCGCGCCGTCCCTTCAATAATGCGCATGGCCGCCTCAATGTCATTGGCATTGAGGTCTGGCATTTTTTTCTCGGCAATTTCCCGCAGTTGGGCGCGGGTAATACTGCCGACTTGTTTTTTGTTGGGCTCCCCAGAGCCTTTCTCGATCCCTGCCGCTTTTTGGATGAGCACCGAGGCGGGCGGCGTTTTCAGAACAAAGGTAAAACTGCGATCTTCATAGACCGAAATTTCCACCGGTACGACGGTACCCACCTGATCGGCGGTGCGAGCGTTGTACTCTTTGCAGAACATCATGATGTTCACACCGTGCTGACCCAAGGCAGGGCCAATGGGAGGGGCAGGGTTGGCTTTACCTGCCTGAATCGCTAACTTAATAATTGCGACGACTTTTTTCGCCATAGTGATTGAGCGTCCTATCCTTCTTTTTCCACTTGATTCACTTCGAGTTCAACCGGTGTTTCGCGGCCAAAAATCGAGAGTAATGCTTTGAGCTTGCTGCGCTCAGGGCTGACTTCAATAACTTCACCCTCAAAGTCTTTGAACGGGCCACTGAGAACTTTGATCTTATCACCACTGTTGAGATCAATGCGGTGAACCGGCTCTTGCTCTTGGACTTTGCGGAAGATGCGATCCACTTCTGCCGCACTCAAGGGCATGGGTTTGACGTGCCCTCGCCCGCGGCCGGTACTCCGCCGTTGCTCGGCACCTACAAAGTTAATGACATTGGGGGTGTTTTTGATAACCTGCCATGCTTCATCATCAATCTGCCACTCACCGGTGTCTGGCGACTGCTGTGCCCGCACTTGAATGAGCACATAGCCCGGAAACACTTTTTCCTCAATGGTTTGGCGTGAGCCGTCTTTCTTGATTTTGATGATTGGTGTTTGGGGAATTTCAATGCGGAAGATACGATCAGCGACATCTAAGGTATGCAGCCGCTGCTCAATGGTGCTTTTAACCTTTTTTTCGCAGCCGGAGGCCACTTGCACAGCGTACCAAAATCGCTTTGCCGATTTTACGGATTCGTCATCCGTGGTACTCATGCTGTCATTGAGGGGATCCTGCTGATCGTAATCTGTAAATTCGCTAGCCATAGGCGCGTACGTGTAATCCTTGTGGGCTGCCTAAAAAATAAGTTTCGCCAACCAGCGAAAAAGTTCATCAACCAAGTAGATAACGACTGCTGAAAGAGAGACAATTAAAATCACAGCAGCAGATTCGCCAATTAAACGTTGGCGATCAGGCCACACCACTTTGTTGAGCTCTTCCTTGGTCTCGCGGAAAAACTCAGTGAGGTTGAAGCCACTGCTGGGCTTATCGCCTTCGGTGCTTTTGGTCACGGCGGAACTCCTTCGGGCACAGGGGCAGCCTGTTACTACCAGTCTAATTCAGCGCGATTTATTATCGTAGCAGGTTTCTTTAGTTTAGGGAATATCATGATCGAGAGTTTGCGATCTCGCACCCTCACCACTGGTCTTGGCGATGTGGTCTATAGAACAAATGACTTCAACCTCGGGGCTACAACGCCACCGCTGTTTTTTTGGCATGGTCTCGGGGGAGGCTCCAGTTCTTACGAGTGGTCAGCTGTGTACCCTGCCTTTGCTGCGGATTATCCTGTGTTTGCCCTAGATTTGCCCGGATGGGGTGCCTCTGCCCATGTAGCTCAGCCCTACACGGTTGCAGCCTACGCTGCCCACATCAGTGAATGCCTCAGCCAGCTAGCAACTGAGCCAGCGGTGGTGATTGCGTCTTCGCTGACGGCGGCGTTTGCGATCCAAGCGGCGATCGCCCAGCCACAGTACGTTCGTGCCTTAATTCTGGTGTGTCCAACGGGTCTGAGTGATTTTGGCCAAGACTACCGTCAGAGCCTCATTGCCCAATTGGCTCGCCAACCTTACCTAGATGTGGTCTTCTATCGGCTGGCGGTAGCCAATCCCTTGGGGGTGCAGTCGTTTATGGTGAATCAGCAATTTGCGCAGCCGCAACGAATCAGCCCACAGATGATTGCCACCTACACCCAAGTGGCGCAGGCAGAAGGGGCAGAAATTGCGGCACTGGCCTTTGTGCGCGGGGATCTCTGTTGCGATCTTAGCCATCGTTTGCCCCACTTAACGGTACCGACCTATATCGTGTGGGGCGAGCAGGCCAAGTTGCCGCCGCTGCGTGTGGGGCAACGCTTAGCTGAACTGAATCCAGAGGCAATTCGTGCCTTTGACACTGTGCCTGAGGTGGGGCTAACCCCCCAGTTGGAGTGTCCGGCGGTGATGATTAGTTTGCTGGATCGCTATTTGCAGCAGGTGTCGGGTCAAGACCATAGCGATCGCGCACAAGGTAGAGGGGACGCTGTTTGACTTCTTCGTAAATGCGGCCAATGTACTCACCAATGATGCCAAGGGTCAGCAGTTGCACCCCCCCATAAACAAAATGGCCACCATGAGGGAGGGGTACCCGGGTAAGTCGGCACCAAAAAGCAAGGTGCGCACGACCAGCCACAGGGCATAGATCAACGCCACCCCAGAGATCATCAGGCCAACGTAGAGCCACACCTGTAGGGGCTTGACGCTAAAGGCAAAAATGGCACCTAGGGCAAAATTCCACAATTGCCAGTAGCTCCACTTGCTCTGGCCTTGACGGCGAGCTGGCCGTTCAAAATAAACCGCAGTTTGGCGATACCCCACCCAACTAAACAGTCCCTTCATAAAGCGTCCTCGCTCTGGTAATTGTTTGAGGGCTTCCACCACCCGTCGATCTAGCAGCCGAAAATCCCCCGTATTGGCAGGAATAGGCACAGAACTCAGTCCTTGCAGCAAGGCATAGAAGCCGTGCGCCGTCCATTGCTTCAGGAGCGACTCCCGCCGCCGCTGTCGGGTGGCATAAACGACATCAAATCCCTGCTGCCAGCGCTCCACAAGGTCAGGGATTACCTCGGGCGGGTCTTGTAAGTCCGCATCCATGGGGATAACCGCCAACCCCGTGGCAGCATCAATCCCAGCGGTGAGGGCAATGTCTTTACCAAAGTTGCGGGACAAATCGAGAATTTTAATCGTGGGGTGGCGATCGCGCCATTGGAGCAACCCACTGAGAGTGCGATCGCGACTGCCATCGTTGACGCAAATAATTTCGTAGGGCAACCCTAACTGTGTCAAGACTGGCAATAGTTCTTGAAATAGTGCATCCAGATTGGCTTCTTCGTTAAAACAGGGAATGACGATCGACAGGGTCGGTGGCAGGTTCCCCATACCTAGGGTTGGCGGGCAGTGGCGGTCGCTGGTAGGGTGGTGCCATAGACCGCGGGGCGATCGCCCTGGGCTAGTTGGGTGCTGCCATGACTATCCACCGCCCAAAGGGTTGCCTGCGCGTCCCCCATCACGTGGGTTTGAAAGAGCACCTGATCCGGGTACGTGTGGCTCCAGCCCAAAAGCGTTGCAACGTCATAGTCGGCTGCCGTGGGATACACTGTTGCCACATGGCCGCGCCCAGGCTGCCAAATCCAAGCGGCATCCGTGACGAGGTCTGACGCAAATAACCCCATAAACTGGCGTACCAAGAGACGATTATCGCGTTGCGACCACCCCACCGGCACTAATACCGCAATCAAGCCTTGGTGGCGAGGCACCTCTGCTAAAAACTCTGGCGGGACTTCCTGAAGGCTGTTGATGCGCTGGCGATCGCCCGTGTGCAGGTCGGTAATCTCCAATATGCTCGTTAACTGTTGCTCGAACGCCTGGGGTGCCGCCTGAAAGTAGAGGGTGGCTTCCGCCACATAACGACCATCGGGGGAAACGTAGCGGGCCGTCTGCTGGCGGTAGGAGAGGGGCTTTTGCGCCTTTAGGGCTGCCTCGTGTCCCTGCTCAATCCACGTCCACGGCAGGGGAAAAGGGCTTTGCAGAGGGTCAGTGGCCGTGGGCACTACTTGCAGCAACTGATCTGCCTTCGGTGGGGTTACGTCAGGTTGGGCAAGCGTCAGGGGGGGAACCACCACAGCCGTGAGTAGCGCACAGAGTGAGGAGGTTAAAATACCCCGCCACTGCTCAAATCGGGTTACCATTGGGTCACTCCTCCCCAGAAAACAGTGTGAGTGGGTTATGTATAGGTGGATAAGCGGGTCAGCCAAAAACGCCAAACAATCATCACGAGCCCTCACTTCTCTAGCATAGCAAGTGGCCTAGGCCGATCGCGGCGAGATTAACTATTTTTTATGATTTTATCAGAATTGCTCAAAAAAAGCCGTCAATTTCTATGCCAGCTGGCCACCATTGATCTACAGCGGCAGTGGTGTGCCGTTGCGCCCCACGCCCACCCCTTACCCGCAGAGGGTCTGCCCTACCCTTGCAATGCCAAGGGACATTTAGCTTGGGACAAAGGGGGACACCCGCTGTGGTTAGGACAGCGGATTACGGTTCCTACGGCAGTTCAGGGCTACGCTGTTGCGGGGTTAACGCTGCGGCTGGCGCTCACTTGGTGGGCAGATCGAGCCACAGTCTATGTGAATGGCCAGGCGGTACACCATGGTGATTTATTTGACCATTCCGTGCGGTTGTGCCTTGACGTGGCCGTGACCCCCGGCCAGACGTGGGATGTTGTCGTGGAATTGGTCAGTCCCCACCACGATGAGGGGGCGTTGGTGCGCTCGCAACTCCTATGGGAATCACCTGAGGGGGTTGACCCTGGGTTTGTGGCCGCTGAGCTAGAGATTCTAGAAACGTTTGCAGAACACGTAGAGGCCAACGCCCTCGCACCGTTGCTCTCTAAGCTCTTGGAAACAGGGGGCGATCGCTTAGATCCCCTCCTCCATCACCTCCACGATCGCCTACAGGACTGCGCCGAACCACTGCGCCAATTTCAGATGCATCTGTGCGGCCATGCCCACCTCGACCTTGCTTGGCTGTGGCCGATTTCTGAAACGTGGTCTGTGGCGCAGGCCACCTTTGCCTCAGTGCTAGCCCTGAAAAAAAATTACCCAGAATTGACCTTTACCCATTCCACCCCGGCGTTATATGCCCATCTGGAACACCATGCCCCCGCTTTGTTTAGGGCGATTCAAACTGCTGTCGCGCAGGGCTGGTGGGATGTTGCGGCTGGACTGTGGGTAGAGCCGGAGTTAAACCTCATTAGTGGTGAGTCCATTGTCCGCCAACTTCTTTACGGTCAACACTACCTACAACAGGCGTTTGGGGAGGTCAGCCCCATTGCTTGGCTACCGGATACCTTCGGCTTTCCGGCGCGGTTACCTAGCTTCCTAACCGAGGCGGGGATTCGCTACTTTGTCACCCAAAAACTCCGCTGGAACGACACCACTCGCTTTCCCTACGGTTGGTTTCAGTGGCAGGATGCAGCGGGAGCACGCCTGCCCAGTTTGATGTCTGCCCCCATCGGCGAAGGGGTTGATCCGGTGAAGATGGCGGCCTATGCTCAGGAGTGGTTTCAGCAAACTGGCTCGCGGCGCAGTTTATGGCTGCCGGGGGTTGGGGACCACGGGGGTGGCCCCACCGCTGACATGGCTGAGATCGTGCGGCGTTGGCAGCGCTTAGGAGGGATTGGGCCGCAGTGGCAGTGGACACCGGTGCGCTCCTACCTCGATCAGTTGATGGCTGAAACCCCTCCTCAGGCCATCTGGTGTGATGAACTGTATCTAGAATTCCATCGCGGTTGCTACACCAGCCACGGCGATCAAAAAGCGGCTCACGATCGCGCCCAGCGGCAGTTGCAACAGGCAGAGCTATGGTCAACCCTAGCGGCGATCGCCACCGCTACCCCCTATCCCCAAACCACCCTCAAAGCTCTCTGGCAACAATTGCTGTTTAACCAGTTTCACGATATTCTGCCGGGTTCCTCTATCCCTGAGGTCTATGCCGAGGTTAACCCCACTTGGCAAACCCTCATTGATAGCACCCAAAACCTGCTCAGCCAAGCTCAAGCAGCCATTCTCACCGCGATCGCCGATGGATCTCCCCCAGAAACGGGTGCTATTCCAGTAGTGATCTTTAATGGCTTGAATGGCGATCGCGCTGGGGTCATTCACCTTAATTTGGCGGATCTGCCCACAGCGGTTCCCTCGTGGCGCGTCTATTGCCCGCGCGGTGATTACGATTTACCAGCGCAACTCAACCTCCCCCAACAGTGCCTGAGCTTTTGGGCGCAAGACATCCCCAGTGTAGGCTATCACCTGCTGTGGGTGTGTCCGCGCTCCCAACCGGATGGGCTGCCAACCCCGCCCCTCGGCTATGTCCTTGAAAATGACTATCTCCACGTAGAGATTGACCCCACGACAGGGGAAATTACCAACCTCTACGATAAACTCAACCACCGCCCCTGCTTGGGAGGGCCGGGCAATCAACTGAGATTTTTCCGCGATCAAGGCCAGTACTGGGATGCGTGGAATATTGACCCAAACTACGCCCAGCACCCACTGACAGGGGCAACCTTAGAGTCCATTGAATGGGTTTGCTGGCATCAACTGGAGCAACGGCTGCGGGTGACGTGGCGATTCCAGTCTTCACGGATTCAGCAAGAGTATGTCCTGCAGTACCAGACTCCATGGCTGCGTATTGACACGTCCCTTGACTGGCACGAAGCGCATATTCTGCTAAAAGCCGCGTTTCCCTTGGCCATCAGTGCACCAACTATCACCTGTGAAACCCCCGGCGGTATCACAGAGCGCCCCACGCTTCCCAATCGTGATCTAGACCCCCATGCCCAAGCGAAGTGGGAGGTGCCCTTTCTCACGTGGGTAGATTTAAGCACGCCAGAGTATGGCCTGAGCCTCTTGAGCGATTGCAAGCATGGGGTGGATGCCCAGCCCCAACAACTGCAATTAACGCTGTTGCGATCGCCCACGTGGCCGGATCCCCACAGCGATCGCGGTGAACACCACTTCAGTTATGGCCTATTTCCCCACAGTCAATCGTGGCAGAAGGCACGGGTGCCCGATCAAGCAGCAGCCTTTAACCACCCCCTCACGGCGGCGATCGCCCCCCTATCAACCTCAGGTTCCCTACCCAGTCATGGCTCACTGCTGGCATGGTCTGACCCAAACCTCCACCTGATGGCGCTGAAGCAGGCCGAAGACGCTAGGGGCTGGATCCTGAGAGTGGCCGATGCCTACGGCGACGGGGGCACCTTCACCCTTCAGCCTAGCCTGCTGCCGTGGTACCCCACAGAGCAGCACAACTTCTTAGAAGCTCCCCCGCAGTCCCTGCCGTGGCCAACCCGCTTAAAGCCATGGCAATTTCTAACGTTACGCTTGGGGATGGCAGCTAAGGGCTAGAACGGCACTTCGTCGAGATTCAAATCCTCTGGCGGCGGTGGTGCGACGGGCACCTTAGGGGCACTCTGAACACTACTGGGGTGAGCCACATGATCAACCACATTGCCCTCCACCGCATAAAATCGGCTGACAACCAATTCCGCTCGCTTTTCCTTAAAGCCTTCGGCACGGTCAATGGTATCCATCTTGAGGCGACCCTCAAGGATCAGGCGATCGCCCACATGGCACTCAGCGTGCATTTTTTGGCCAAGGCCACCCCAGCCCACTGCCCGCAAACTCATCGGTGGCTCCTCACTACGAATGCCCTGAAACTGCACCACCATGGTTGCCACCGCCATCTGGTTGTCTTGGGTATAACGCAGTTCCGGAGCCTCAATGACCTCGGCAAAGAGTACACAACTGTTCATGGTCCTCATCCCAATTCGAGAGCGCTTGTAGCCAGTGTGCCACCCTTTCTAGCCCATCGGGGTGTTTTTAACAATAATTGTGAAACCATTTGTACTTCTCGCGATCGCCACCGCAAAAAAGATTATAGTAAAAGCACAAGGATAAGCATAACGTGTTGAGTTGTCGGTAGCCTTTGAAAACTGATAGCATTGTAGGCTACAGCGAGCATTGACCGACTAAACAACTGACTAAAAAAAAATAGATATAACCCCCCAATAGCAAACGCTCACTGTTCTTGACTATGACCACTGCCGCCGAAAAAGTCCTGCTCAAACAGGGATCTCTTGTCCTCAAGCAATGTAAAAAAGCACTGCTGGAGCATGATATGGCTGCTCTTCAGCAGCAAGCACGTATTCTGCAGGTCGCTGCGGTTGCCTCGCGGCAGACGCTTGTTGAAGCCGAAGCACGGCTACTGGAGCAAGCTGCACATCAGAATCAGCCCCGGCGTGCTGCTGAGATTTTAATGAAGATCAAAGATTGCTTGGTTGCCTTGGCCGGCGATCGGGCAATGGCTGAAAGCCTACCCGATGTGCCCGCAGCGCCAGCGACCCCAGCGAAAAAACCGCCCGTTTATTCAACGGCCACAGGATGATAGCTATACAAAACGCCTAGGGAATTATCTGGTTGAAGCAGAGTTAGTCACCCCAGCCCAAATTGAAGTTGCGCTTGCGGATCAGCGCTCTACGGGTGCTCGCCTTGGCGATATCCTAGTGGCGCGAGGTTGGTTACGCAAAGGCACCATTGAATTTATTATGGAGCGTGTGGTCGTTCCGGATCGGCGGATGGGGCAACCTGAAACGTCACCAGCCGCTAAGTCTCCCTCGCCTGCCAGTCCGGCAGTCAGTAACTCCGCCAACGATCGCGCCACCCTTATCGATACCCAGTTTTCCGGCCACGGCTAGGTAGTGCTCCTGCAACGTAAAGACACTGTGCCCATTCCCTATTCCGTCCATGTCCGCCAACGGGGCGATCGCGCCCTGCGGTGTAGTCCATTTTTACCCCAACTCTTCCGTGCGATGCAGCAAGGAAGTGTTGCGCTTTTAGAAATTGCTGCCCACAAGGGGGTGGAAGCGGGCTTTACGCGATCGCCGCTGCCAGCCTTAGTAGTCGAAGCGGAACTGGATTGGTTGATCCAAGTTGGCCTACTGCGCCGTGAAGTCGATGGCCAAGGGTTGACCGATCGCTATCGCCTTACCCCCTTGGGGCAATCCCTCCTAGAGGAGCTGGCGACTCAAGACTGGTCAGCCTCCTGGGGCGATCGCCTGCAAAACCTATGGAACCGTTGGTTTCATCCCTAGCAGAATGTAACGGTTCTGTAATGAGCCGTAATGCAGTGTCGTATTTTCGCTACCATGCTCTATAGAGTGCCGTTAGCGACAGCGAGACACAGCGTTTTATGGTCAATACCGTAGCTAAGCCCGAGTTTGAAGAACTGCGTCCGGGCGTCAAAGCCCCCGCTCAAGAAACCATCCTCACCCCCGCTTCTACACCACCGATTTTGAAGCGATGGCGGAAATGAGCATTACTGAAAATGAGGCAGAACTTCAGGCTATCCTTGAAGAATTCCGCACCGACTACAACCGCCACCACTTTGTGCGGGATGCGGAATTTGAGCAATCGTGGGATCACATTGATGGCGAAACGCGGCAACTCTTTATTGAATTCCTAGAGCGCTCTTGTACCGCAGAATTTTCTGGCTTCCTGCTGTACAAAGAACTGAGCCGCAAGCTTAAAGATCGCAACCCAGTACTGGCAGAATGCTTTGCGCTAATGTCTCGGGATGAAGCGCGCCATGCGGGCTTCCTCAATAAAGCCATGTCGGACTTTAACTTATCCCTTGATTTGGGGTTCCTCACCCAAAGTCGCAGCTATACCTACTTTGAGCCAGAATTCATTTTCTACGCCACGTACCTCTCTGAAAAAATTGGCTACTGGCGCTATATCACCATCTATCGCCATCTCGAGAAGCACCCTGAGCATCGCATCTACCCAATTTTCCGCTTCTTTGAAAATTGGTGCCAAGATGAAAACCGCCATGGAGACTTCTTTGATGCCATTATGCGTGCCCAGCCACAGATGCTGGATCGCCCCCGTTCCTTCTGGCAAAAACTTAAAGAAATGCCGCTCTCGTTGTCAGGCAAGAAATGGGCACGCTATTTCATGATCTGCTGGCTGCCACCCACCCTCTGGTGCCGCTTCTTCCTCCTATCGGTCTTTGCCACAATGTACCTCAACGATCTGCAGCGTGCGAAGTTCTATGCAGCCATTGGCCTCGATGCCCGGGAGTATGATCGCGAGGTGATTGCTAAAACCAATGAGACTGCTGGGCGAGTCTTCCCCATTATTTTGGATGTCGATCATCCCGAATTCTACCCTCGCCTTGAGAAATGTGTTGAGAACAATGCGAAGCTCAGCGAGATCGCCCGTGCGGGCGGTGGGTTCCTGAAAAAGCTCCCCCTCTATCTCTCTAACGTGGTGCAAATGGTGAAGCTGTTCTTACTGCCAGTGAAGGCACCAACCTCCGCACCCGTTCGCTAAGGCATCCTCTCGTTAGCAAGATAAAAGATAAGGTCAGGGTTATGCTCAAGGGAGCATAACCTTTTTTATTGTTTTGATAAAAATTATTGCTATAATGTTGCGAAACATTGCGTAAGTATGAAAAGATTCTAAAAGCTCTTTTTAAAAATGGGGATCGCTGAAATAGCCTATGGCGATGGGTTTGAACCTGTGATCAGATAAAAATCGACCTGTGGCAATTTCGTAGGATGGAGGTAGAGGTTTATTGCTTCGGAGTTGATCCCCGCGATGGATACCCCAGTGATTCCCCCCCTACCTGTCGTTTTTGCTCCTTCTATCATTCCGAAGGGCGGCGTGGGGGAACGTGTGAAAAATTAAATGTGCCTGTGCGGGGGTTTTGGCGTGCGTGCTCCTTAGCAGTCGCTCCCACTAGGGCAGACTCCCTTCCCTCCTCATTGCAGACGGCAGTACCCCCAATTACGACATCTTTATTTTTCTTTGAGGATGATCCCGAAGCCATGCTGTAACCTCTTCAAGGGTAGGCTGGGCGGCGATCGCCCCTTTTTGGGTCGTCACTAAGGCACCGACAACAACTGCAAACTGTAAACAGTTGTGCTGCCAGTCTGGTTGGCGATAGTCTTCCGGTGTGCCTGTGAGCAATTGATAGAGCCACCCCGCCACAAACCCATCCCCTGCCCCCGTCGTATCCACAACTGCCATTGATGGGGGGTCAATCGTGTCAAGGTGGCCATGCCAACAGTAGCGAATGGGGGCACCGCCATCGGTAATGACAACGGCGCGATCGCCCACATCCCCCCATAAGCGCCCATAAACCACTTGGGGATCACTACTAGAGAAAAATAGTTCTGCCTCTTCCTTCGCCAGCTTGAGAAAATTGGCGGCTTCCAAAAAGGGGCGAATTTGCGCCACCGCTGCCTCGGTATCCGGCCAAAAAATAGGTCGCCAATTGGCATCGATTAAAATTGCTTTACCTTGGCTGTGCATCTGCTGCACGAGGTTCCGGAGAGTGGTTGCCGTTGGCTCAGCGGCTAAGGCAAGGGTTCCTGTGACCAGAAACTGCGCCGCTGCGACCTGCCTAGGGGAAATGGTGCTCCCTAGAAATTGGGTATCTGCAAAGGCTAAGGTATTGGTGGGGGCAAAGCCCACAAACTGGCGATCGCCCGTGGCACTCAATTTGACCCGCACCTGTCGAGTCGGCACACTGGGGATGGTCTCCATGCTACTAACATCCACCCCTATAGCGGCCAATTGCGATCGCGCTTGCTCCCCTAAGGCATCCTTGCCAACCGCCCCCAAAAATGCCGTAGGTACCCCCAGTTTGACCAAGCCACAGGCCACATTCGCGGGTGCGCCCCCCAGAAAACATTCCTTTGCCCCATCATCTCCTTCGATGCAGTCAAAGAGAACCTCACCGAAGCATAAAACAGTAGCCTCTGACATTGCTAATAATTTGCTATTAGTGGATTTAGTTTTTTCTATTGATCCCTAGCCTAGCGATTGCTGGGGGAGTGTGTCAAAATGGTAGCGATTCCAACATAGAAAGGTGCGCTGCAACTGTGTTTGTTCTCACGGGCTACGAGTATTTCCTTGGCTTTTTGCTCATTTGTGGGTTAGTACCGGTTCTTGCCCTTGCGGCCTCCGCCGCTGTCCGACCCAAGTCAGGCCGGATGATCCGCCTCACCACCTACGAATCGGGGATGGAACCCATTGGTGGCGCATGGATTCAATTCAATGTTCGCTACTACATGTTCGCGCTGGTGTTCGTTATTTTTGACGTGGAAACGGTGTTTTTGTACCCTTGGGCAGTGGCCTTCCACCAGTTAGGGGTGCTGGCCTTTATCGAAGCCTTGATATTCATTGCCGTGCTTGTGGTTGCCTTGGTCTATGCATGGCGTAAGCGCGCGCTGGAATGGTCGTAGCTATCCTGCAACTCTCTGACTTTGTATGTATCTCTCTCTCGCCGTTCTGCAATAGTGTTGGAGCCAACCCATGACTGATACCCCCATAGCGATGCCCCTATTGTTGAGGCAGGCCCGATTAGCCGCTGGTTGCAGTCTCAAAACCTGACCGTAGAATACTTAGGGCTTGATGCCTCTAGAGTAGAGCTGCTGAAGGTGGAGCGCGATTGTCTGTTAGCCGTTTGTCAAGCACTTTACGCCGATGGCTTTAACTATTTACAGTGCCAAGCGGCCTACGATGCTGGTCCGGGGCAAGAGTTAGTGAGCACCTACCATCTCATTAAGCTGAGCGATGCGGCCGATCGCCCCCCAGAAGTTCGCCTCAAGGTATTTGTGCCGCGGGATGATGCTCGGGTTCCTTCAGTGTATTGGATTTGGAAAACAGCGGACTGGCAAGAGCGGGAATCCTACGATATGTTTGGCATTGTCTATGAGGGGCACCCCCACCTGAAACGGTTACTCATGCCTGAAGATTGGGTGGGCTGGCCTTTGCGCAAGGATTACATCACCCCTGACTTTTACGAACTTCAGGAAGCTTACTAGCGATCGCCAGTGGCTGTTCCCACCGATGCGGCCTACTGGTATAGCTGGGCACAGGTTCCCGGCATTGGGCCGGTACTGTTGCAACGCCTACGGCAACACTTTGGCACGCTGAAAGCGGCATGGGAGGCGCCGCTGCGTGACCTAGGAGCCGTAGAGGGGATTGGCACAAAACTCTTGGCGGTGATTGAGCAGCAGCGATCTAGCGATACTCCTGAACGCGCCTATGCGGAGCATGCTCGGCAAAACCCGCAGCATTGGGTCTATGGTGACACAGGGTATCCCCACCTCCTCACGGAAATTCCGGATCCACCCCCCCTGTTGTACTACGGTGGCACCTTAGGTGCGAGTGTCTTCACGTCGGCACAGGGGGCGATCGCCATTGTGGGCACCCGAGATCCATCGGAATACGGTCGCCGCTGGGCACGCAAGCTGGGATACTGCCTAGGCCAAGCTGGCTTTGTCGTGGTCTCGGGGATGGCCGCTGGCATTGATGCTGAAGCCCATTGGGGCTGCCTTGAGAGTGGTGGCAGCACCATCGCCGTTTTAGCCACTGGGGTGGATATGATTTACCCACCTGAAAACCAAGCTCTGTATTGGCAACTGGTACAGCGCGGTGCGCTCTTGAGTGAGTATCCCCGTGGTACTAGTCCGGATCGCGCTCAGTTTCCGCGCCGCAATCGCATTATTGCTGGTCTGTGCCGCGCGGTCATTATTGTTGAAGCCCCCTTCAAATCCGGTGCCCTGATTACGGCACGCTATGCTGCCGAGTATGGCCGCGATGTCTATGTTCTGCCGGGTCACCTCGATAACCATCGCTCCAAGGGGGGACTTAGCTTAGTGAATCAGGGAGCACACATTATTTTGGGGGAAGAAGCACTGCTGCAACAACTGGGGCAAACGCCTCCCCTTCAGCTACCCTCTCCCCCAGCCGTGCCACAGCTGACGCCTCAACAGCAGCAAATTTTGCAAACCCTGAGTCACCTCAGCGTCCAAGGGCACACTGGCAGCATTGCCTTTGATGACATTGTGCAGGCAGTACCCCTCGATACCGGCACTGTGGCGGCTGAACTGCTGACCCTAGAACTTCTCGGGGTGGTGCAGCAGGAACCCGGCAACCGCTATCTTCTCCCCTAGCTATCCGCTAGAGACTGTGTCAGGGCATACTCGTAGCGAAGTAGCTCCAAGCTGCGCTCACCGTAGCGATCGCTAATGTGTTCACGACAGCAGGCGATTGCAAACTCGTCTAGTTCCTCAGCCGTAATACCGTACAGATCGGCAAACACCTCAGGGGTAACGCGACAAAACCGCGGACGCTCAGCATAAATTTGGCAGCGGCGGGTGATTGGCTCAAAGTGAATACACCAGCCATCCTCACCAATCAGGGATTGGTACAGGGCAAACTCAGCCTCATCAAGGATGGTGGCCACCTCTGGGCGATCGCTCAAGTCGAGATAGCAACACGCCCCACAGCCTTGCATACATTGCCATGTTGCCATGCTTAGAGTGCTCCAACCTGCCGTAAAATAGAACCACAATGACCTACCGCTGATTGCTCGGGAGAACCTATGGGAATCTTCAACGGAATTATTGATTTTGTCGCCAACATTAACTTTGAAGTCATTGCCCAACTGACGATGATTAGCATGATTGGTCTTGCTGGCCCTATGGTGGTGTTCCTCTTGGCTGTGCGCCGTGGTAACCTTTAAGTCTAAGTCCCGCTAGAGGAGGCAGGGTGCCTTGAGGGCAAAAATTTTCTGGAGAACGTCTTCCACCACCTTGTCAGGGGTTGAGGCTCCCGAAGTCACCCCAATAGTCACTGGGCGATCGGGAAGCCAGTTTTCGGCTACGGTTAACTCCTGATTGAGCGGTTTATGCTCAATCCGATTGCCAGGCCCGATGCGATCGGCAGCGTCAATATGGTACGAGGGAATGCCGTGCTCAATAGCAATTTCTTGGAGGTGGGTTGTATTGGAAGAGTTATAGCCCCCAATCACCACCATCAAATCAAGGGTTCCTCAACCAAGGACAGCATGGCATCCTGCCGCTCTTGGGTGGCATCGCAAATGGTATTAAAGCTTTGGAAGTGATTGTTCAGTTGGTCGGGGCCATACTTTTGCATCATCGTCCGCTCAAATAACTTACCAATCTGCTCTGTTTCACCCTTGAGCATTGTTGTTTGGTTGGCAATCCCCACCCGCACCAAGTCTCGATCTGGGTCAAAGTCCGCTGATGCTGCCTTGGCAAACTTTGCCATAAAGGCATCGCGATCGCCCCCATGGAGAATGTAATCGCAAACGTAGCGGGCTTCCTCAAGGTTCAGCACAATCAAGTACGTCCCCGCAAAGGAACTCGTGGCAATCGTTTCTTCGTGATTATATTTACCGTGAATAATTGAGGTGAAACTCACTTTTTTGTGCTTCTCAACGCTGTGCCACACTTTTGACACCCACGGACACGTCGTATCCACAATGGTGCAGCCGCGCTCATTGAGTAACTGCATCTCCTGCACACTTGCCCCAAAGGCAGGCAGAATCACAACATCCCCCTGCGCAACATTGCTAAAATCCTTCACGCCGTTAAGGACGGGAATAAACTCCACCTGCATCTGCCGCAGCCGCTCATTCACCGACGGATTGTGAATAATTTCGTTGGTAATCCAAATCCGCTCTGTGGGAAAGTGAGTGCGGGTTTCGTAGGCAAGGGCAACGGCGCGCTCCACCCCCCAGCAAAAGCCAAAGGCTTCCGCCAAACGAATAGTGACATCGCCGTGCTGCCAGCGGTAGCCATTATCACGAATTTGCTGAATGAGAGAACTTTGGTACTCTCCTTGAAGTTGTTCGTTGACTACTTCCCCGTGGCCAAACCCTTTGCGGTGATAATTTCCAGAACTGTGTAGCGATCGCTTAAAGGCGCGGGTATCCATAGGTCTCCTCATGCAGCAACCTAGAGGTATTGTGACATACTCCCCGCCCTTCCCTTACCAAGCAGTCCTCAGACCAACGTGGCCAGATACTTGGCAAAGGCAATTAACTCATCGCGATGCCCGCTCATGGTGACTTGCGTGTGCTCAGGCTGCGGCTCTAAAACTAATTGAACCGTTTCAACCCGCTGCGCCCCGCGCCAGTAAAACCACGGTGCCACAGGCGCCAAGCCCACCAAGCCAAAGGCTAAAATCCCGCCTTTGGGAAATAAAACCGTCAGCGCTAGGGCAATACAGGTGGCTCCAGCGACCGCCAAGCCAAAGAGGAGAGCCGCTAAAAAACGACTAGCGGCCACGGTTCCCTGAAACGTAACCTGTCGGCCATCGCTGCTCACCGAGTGCAGCCGATACCCTCGCTGTTGAAAATACTGCTTCAGCAGGTCGCCCACCTCGGCGACTGGACGGGCGATCGCCCACACCTTTGTTTCTAAGCGCTCCTTCGTGGAGGCTCGCACAAAAAAGACAAAGCCAATGGCTAATAGACTGGTGAGCAACAGCGTGGATGGATAAACTAAATCAGTTGGCATAGCAGTATTCCAAATTATTGGGCGCACTAAGGGGTCCGCCGTGGCAAGGGTTGCTGCGTGGGCTGATTGCGCATTTGCACAAGGGGTTCTTGAGGATTCACCAAATCTATAAAAACAATTTGGCGCGGATCCAGATAGTCAGGGAGTTGCTGCAAATTTACCAAAGCCATCAGTTGTTGCTCAAGGACATGGCTGTTCCACTGCACTGCGCCAAGATGCACGGGTGCCAACGGTGTTTGCACAACTAAGTTTTGCTCATTGCGCCAGTCTATCGCAATAATCGGCAGGGATTGGCGTTGCAGGAGGCGGTAAAGCTGCTGCCATTGTTGTTGGCGATCGCGGGAGACCGCCAGCAGATTGGGGCGAGATGGCGTACTCACTGCCACAAAGTACCCCTGAATCATCAGTGTGGGAGCCGGATTCAGGGCAGTTGCTTGGTAACTGGTACTAGGAGCCACCGCCCCTGTCGCGTCAATAAACCAGCGACTAGCAGGGCCTTGGGGTTGCCCCCCTTCACTGATCACCAAGCACTGGCGACAGGTGGTGACGGCCACGGGTAAGCGTTCCTGTACCTCAACGATGAGCTGGGGAGGAAAAAGTTGGCGGGCAATGGTGACTCGCTGTAGCGGTAAGGTTGCCTCTAGGCTTTGAATCAGGGGTTGAGGCTGTAGCCGCAGCAGGGATTGGGGATAATCTAGGGCTAGCTGGGCTTGAATGGCCGTTGTCTTGAGCAACACATTGCCGCGAATCTGCACTTGATCGGGGCGACGAATAATCCAGTCGGGCAGTGTCAGCCCCCACACCAGCCCGCCAGTCAACCCCAACAGCACCATTGTTCGCCATAAACCAGCTAGTTGCCGCCAGCGACGCTTACTTTGCAGTTGACGGCGGCGTTCACGGATGGCATCGTTGGCCGCTGCACCTTGGCGGGAGGGATTTACCATACCCACTGCCTCAGAAATCTTGGGAATTGGAACCTTAAATGTAAACTCTTTGTCATGCTTGGTGATAAGATACCCGTTGTCAATTGTCGTCTTGACTGCCTCCATCTTATAAAGGGTCAGCACCATGCCCGTTACCACCTCTGCCAACTGGTCAAGATCATCCCTCCTGCTTGGGGTTGTACTGCTGGGAGTACCGACCCGAGCGGTGCTGGCTCAAACAGCGTCGCCAAGCGTTGAAATTGTAGCTCCGACCCCTCCCGCCGGTGGCTCGGTCTATACCATCGAGGGGGGCAAACGACTCATGGATGAGGCGGCAGCGGCAGTGAGTGGCCGTAACTATCCCTTAGCGGCACGGAAGCTGTTGGAAGCGCGTACCGTGATGAACCAACTGTCCAATTTTTACCAATCCCTGAGTTCAAGTTTTTTGGGGATTGATAGCAATGCCGCCGACAGTAGCCGACGACGGGCACTGGAAACTGCGCAATTGCGAGATCAAGCCACATTTCAGCTTGCCCTTGTCTATCGGGCAAATAACCAACCAGAGCTAGCGGTGCCCCTGCTTGTGGAAATTATTCGCAGTCAAAACCCCACCCGCGAACTGGGGCAAAAAGCGTATCAGCAATTGCTAGA
Source organism: Thermostichus lividus PCC 6715 (assembly GCF_002754935.1). Classification (NCBI taxonomy): domain Bacteria; kingdom Bacillati; phylum Cyanobacteriota; class Cyanophyceae; order Acaryochloridales; family Thermosynechococcaceae; genus Parathermosynechococcus; species Parathermosynechococcus lividus. The sequence goes on along the minus strand of NZ_CP018092.1, from coordinate 2,382,056 downwards.
ATTGGGCTTTGTGGATGTGCCGTTTCCGCGCGCTGGCACGGTTCCGGCAGCCACGGGAACGCCGGCCACGCCAACGCCTAGTAACTAACCTGTCCATGATGGTTTCTGACGTATCTACCCCTCAAGGTCGTGAGGTGCTGCCACGGCAGGCGATTGTCGATCGCCAAACCAAGGAGACCCGTGTTCACGTCGAGATGTGCTTAGACGGCACGGGAATAGCCCACAATCAGACGGGAATTCCCTTCTTGGATCATATGCTGGATCAGTTGTGCTCCCATGGCTTACTAGATTTACGGGTGCAGGCCACCGGAGATACTCACATTGACGACCATCACACCAATGAAGATGTGGGAATTACTTTGGGGATGGCCTTAGACCAAGCCTTGGGCGATCGCCGGGGTATTCAGCGGTTTGGCCATTTTGTTGCTCCCCTTGATGAAAGTTTAGTGGAGGTGGCACTGGACTGCTCCGGTCGCCCCCACCTCAGCTACGGACTGACCATTCCAACTCAACGGGTGGGCACCTACGATACCCAACTGGTACGGGAATTTTTTGTGGCGCTGGTGAACCACAGCCGCATGACCCTGCACCTGCGGCAGCTTGACGGCTTGAACTCTCACCATATCATTGAGGCCACCTTCAAAGCCTTTGCGCGGGCACTACGGATGGCGATCGCCATTGACCCACGACGTGACCAGCAAATCCCTAGCTCTAAGGGAATCATTCAAGCCTAGAGCGCAATGGGGTATGATAACTCTTGCAGTCTATCTGCGCTTGATTCATGGGCTGCTCGGGTGCATGAGCCGCCATAACCACTGATCTGGCCAGCTTAGCCTGTAGCGTAACCCTACTTAAACCTTAGTCAACAGAAAGCAGGACACTATGGAAGTCAACGATCTCGGCTTAGTGGCAACCGCGATGTTTGTACTGGTGCCAACGGTGTTTCTCATTATCTTGTACGTGCAAACAGAAAGTCAGCAGAAAAGTAACTAATATAGATCTCTATGGCACTAGTTCGATAACGTCTATGTGCCAAGGTATCTAGAGCATGTAGGTTTTATCGTGCCTGTGACTGCGGCTGATCTTTCATTGTTGTGCGTTGCGCCAACCCACGTCTATCGAGGGTGGTCGATTCTCCCTAAAGCTGGAGAGGCCATTGCCCATCTAGGGCAGCGTGCCTTGGTGGTAGCCTCTCCACGGCGCTACCAATCCATAGAGGCAGACTTAGGGGCGATCGCCCAACGCCTTGAGTTAAAGGTGGGAACCTTTCACGGTGAATGCAGCGAAGCGACCCTAACCACATTGCAGCAGGAGGCAACGGAGCACCGGTGTGATCTCATCATTGGGATTGGGGGTGGGAAGGCTCTTGATACCGCAAAGCTACTGGCAGATCAATTAGGCGTGCCGGTGGTTACGATTCCTACCTCAGCAGCAACCTGTGCAGCATGGACGGCCTTAGCCAATATTTACACCGAGACTGGCGCTTTTGCTTACGATGTTCCCCTAAAGCGCTGCCCCGATCTTCTGCTTCTAGACTATGCCTTGGTACAGAGTGCCCCCAAGCGCACCCTAGTAGCGGGTATTGGCGATGCTCTTGCCAAGTGGTACGAAGCCTCTGTGAGTAGCGGCAGCACTCAGGCCACCCTCACCGTCGCCGCAGTTCAGCAGGCGCGAGTTTTGCGGGACTTGTTACTACAGCAATCTGTGAGTGCTCTCAACGAGGTGGGTAGCCCTGCTTGGGAGAATGTTGTGGATGCCACCACCTTAGTAGCGGGGATGATCGGTGGCCTAGGGGGTGCCCAGTGTCGTACTGTTGCTGCCCATGCCATCCATAATGGCCTCACCCACCTGCCCCAAAGTAAGCGCACCCTCCACGGCGAAAAAAGTGGCCTACGGCATTTTAGTGCAATTACGATTGGAAGAATTGGTGCAGGGGAGTCAACTAGCGACCAGTGCGCGGCAGCAACTGTGCCAGTTCTATGAGCAGGTGGGCTTACCTCTAAATCTTGAGCAGTTAGGCTTGCAGGAGGCAAGTTTGGCACAACTCCAGTACGCGGCCACCGTGGCCTGTGCGCCTGAGTCGGATATTCATTACCTGCCCTTTGCCGTGACCCCGGAATTAGTGCTAGAAGCCATGGTGTCCACGCTGGTCGGCTATACCTCTAAGGTGATGGATGGGAGTGCCCGTTGAATGGGTCTAGATTGGATTGCGCCCGCCGATCGCCTCGGAACATTACCCCCTTACGTCTTTGCGCGTCTTGACGAGCTAAAGTTACAAGCCCGCCAGCAAGGTCTGGATCTCATTGATTTGGGGATGGGCAACCCCGATGGTGCGGCACCCCGCCCAGTGATTGAGGCGGCGATCGCTGCCTTTGAGGAACCCAGCTATCATGGCTACCCGCCCTTCGAGGGAACAGCGGTATTCCGGCAAGCGATTACCCGCTGGTATGACCGTCGCTACAATGTCTCCCTCGATGCCGATGGCGAAGCCCTGCCGCTGTTGGGGTCTAAGGAGGGACTGACTCACCTCGCCTTGGCCTACGTGAACCCAGGCGATGTGGTTCTGGTTCCCAGCCCCGCCTATCCGGCTCATTTTCGCGGGCCGGCGATCGCCGGTGCCAATATCTATCCTCTTATCCTTAAGGCTGAGAAACAGTGGCTTATTGACGTGAGCGAGATTCCCACAGATGTGGCTCGCCAAGCCAAGGTGCTGTACTTTAACTACCCGAGTAACCCCACCGCCGCTACTGCTCCTCGCGCATTTTTTGAAGAGATCGTAGCCTTTGCGCGGGAGTACCACATTCTCTTGGTTCATGACCTGTGCTATGCCGAGCTGGCTTTTGATGGCTATCAGCCCACGAGCCTGCTAGAAATTGACGGCGCCAAGGAGATTGGAGTGGAGTTTCACACCCTTTCGAAAACCTACAATATGGCGGGCTGGCGGGTTGGCTTTGTAGTGGGCAACCGCCATATTATCCAAGGGCTGCGCACCCTGAAAACAAATTTAGACTATGGGGTTTTTTCGGTGCTGCAAAAGGCTGCCGAAGTTGCCCTGAGCTTGCCGGATAGTTATTTGACCGCGGTGTGCGATCGCTACCGCCAGCGACGGGATTTTTTAATTCGCGGCTTGGCAGAACTTGGCTGGCAGATTCCGCCCACAAAAGCCACGATGTACTTGTGGGTGCCGACTCCTCCGGGGCTTGGCTCGACGGACTTTGCCCTGAAGCTCCTTCAGGAAACTGGCGTGGTTGTGACTCCGGGCAATGCCTTTGGCGAGGGGGGTGAGGGCTACGTGCGCATTAGCTTAATTGCCAACTGCGATCGCCTAGGGGAAGCGTTGCAGCGGATGGCTCAAGCTAACATCCGCTTTTCGAGTTTGGCCCCCTAAGACGGTACAATGCAGAAGCATTCAGCTACAGCATTGAATGCCTTTGATTATTTTTGGTTATTTTGTTGTTGTCAATTTCACCCTTAATCCATTCCTATGAGTTTAGACCTCAGCCGTATTCCTGCCCAGCCCAAGCCGGGAGTGATCAATGTTTTAGTGGAAATTGCCGGTGGCAGCCGCAACAAATACGAGTTTGACAAAGACATGAATGCCTTTGCCCTCGATCGCGTCCTTTACTCAGCGGTGAACTATCCCTACGACTATGGCTTTGTCCCCAATACCCTCGCCGATGATGGGGATCCCCTCGATGGCTTGGTAATGATGGATGAGCCAACCTTTCCGGGCTGTGTGATCGCGGCACGTCCCATTGGTATGTTGGAAATGATTGACAGTGGCGATCGCGACGAAAAGATTCTCTGCGTGCCTGCTGCAGATCCCCGCTATGCCGAGGTCAAATCCCTCAAAGATGTGGCACCGCACCGCCTAGAGGAAATTGCTGAATTCTTCCGCACCTACAAAAACCTGCAAAAGAAAATTACCGAAATCCTTGGCTGGCAGGATGTGGATGCCGTGCAGCCCTTAGTGGAAAAATGCATTAAGGCTTATAAGGGCTAGTGCCTCACGAGCACACGCTCTAAAAAGAGACGGGTACGCTCCTGCTGCGGATGGCGGAATAGCTCGTGGGGCGACCCTTCTTCAATAATCTGCCCCTCTGCCAAAAACACCACCCGACAGGAGACCTCGCGGGCAAACTGCATCTCGTGGGTGACAACCACCATCGTCATCGCCTCCTCGGCCAACTGCCGCATCACCGCCAAGACATCCCCCACCAGTTCCGGATCAAGGGCAGAGGTGGGTTCATCAAAGAGGAGAATTTGCGGTTGCATGGCGAGTGCCCGGGCGATCGCCACCCGCTGTTTTTGCCCGCCCGAAAGTTGGTTGGGGTACACATGCCGTTTCTCTGCTAGCCCCACCTTTGCCAGCAAATGCTCGGCCATGTCCGTAGCCAGGCGCTTTGGTAGTTTGCGCACCAGTATCGGCGCTTCGATAATATTTTGTAGCACCGTCATGTGGGGGAACAAATTAAAGTTTTGGAACACCATCCCCACATCGCGGCGAATCACCTTCAACTGTTGCGGCGTAGCCACAGGCGGCAAGCGATGACCAAGGATGACAATGCTGCCGGACTGATAGGTTTCGAGGCCATTCAAACATCGTAGCAAGGTACTTTTACCGGAGCCACTGGGGCCAATGAGTGCTACAACTTCTTGCTTGGCTACCCTAAAGTCAATGTTTTTTAGCACATGGCGATCGCCAAAGTACTTGTTGAGGTTGCGAGTTTCAATCAAAATCTCTGGTGCTGCCCCTAGGCCATTCATGCCAACCTCCAAGAATACTCTTTGATATTTTCATCCCTAATCAAACTCTAGACAAATCGGCTTATAGAAACCGGAGGGTTCGGGAACCGGATAAAACCTCGCTCGTTCCCGACGGGGATACAGAACGGTTCCCGCGCCTACGGCAGTAGGGAGAGTCAGCCTTGACATTCTTCGATATACCGTTTCACTGTCTGGGCTGAAACGTTCCCGGTAGTACCCCAATAATAACTGTGTGCCCAGAGTTGGGATTTTTCATGCAGGTTTTTGAGATGTGGAAATTCCATTCTGAGCCGTCTTGAACTGTACCCTTTCATGATGGTCACCGCCTGAGAAGCTAACATTCTAGGAGGAAACGACACAAACACATGAACATGATCCATCAAGGTTCGGTCTACCTCAATGGCGATTAGTCCCATATCGTTGTTTTTGTTTTCAATCGCTTCAGTCACATACCTTTTGGTTGCTTCAATGATTGCTTCCTTGGTAAATATTTTGCGGCGCTTGAACGGAATCCAGACAAAGTGATGTCCTGACTGATACGTGCAATGACGAGTCGATTTTAGCTGTATGCCATCTTCTCTCATACGGTTGCTATTCACGTAAATCGGCATCTATAATAACTGCATACCATCTTAACCTAATGATGCTTTTAGCCGTCCAAAAAGATGTTTTTCAACCTGACAAGCAGCTTGCTCAGTTGCTTACTGAGTTAGCGCGTCTTGCCAACAATCTCTACAACCAAGGCGTGTATGAGTCTCGGCAATACTTCTTTGAGCAAGGACGGAAACCGTTCAAGGTTCTGAATTATGTCAACCTCTACTTCTGCTTGGAAAACGACATCGATACGATCATCTACGGTCGAAACAACGGGCAGAAAGATGAAATCAATTTGGGTGCAAAAACGAATCAGGAGTTCGTGCAAATTCCGCACTACAAGCTGTTTGGACGAATTAAGCAGCTTTGTTTAATTTTCGGGATTCGATTAGTCGAAACCGAAGAATCGTATACGTCTCAAGCCTCGTTTTTCGATAATGACTTCTTGCCTACGTTCGGCGAAAAACCTGAAGGGTGGAAGGCATCAGGAAAACGAGTTCTTAGAGGTCTGTACCGAACTGCGCAAGGATGGCTCATCAATGCAGACTGTAATGGAGCCTGCAACATCATGAGAAAGGTAAGCACAAAGCTCAATATCGATTTGAGTGGAGTATGTAGAGGGGCTGTGGCAGCCCCTTCTAAGGTCAAGTTAGGGCAGATTGGTTTTGCTCTAGCCTAACTTAGAGAAGCCTCGCCGTTCCACAGCGGGGAGTGTCACGCCAACTACACTGCCGAAAACGCTAAACCGTACTGAGCAACTCTGCTGCCGCTGCCTTCAGGGCGGGAACTTTGTCAAGTCTTTCCCATGGCAGATCCAGATCGTTGCGGCCAAAGTGACCGTAGGCAGCAACATGTTGATAAAAACAACCGTTGCGATCGCCCGGTAGGTGGCGTAACCCAAAGGTTTGAATAATGGCTGCAGGGCGCAGGTCAAAGTGGGCAGTAATTAGCTCCAGCAGTTGCTCAGGGGCAATGGTGCCGGTGCCAAAGGTATCGACAAAAATACTCATTGGCCGCGCCACCCCGATGGCATAGCTAATTTGTAGCTCACACTTTTGTGCCAACCCTGCCGCCACAATATTCTTAGCAATGTACCGCGCCATATAGGCCGCGCTGCGATCTACTTTTGTCGGGTCTTTACCAGAAAAGGCACCACCGCCATGGCGAGCATAGCCACCATAGGTGTCCACCACCAGTTTGCGACCGGTCAGCCCTGAGTCTCCTTGGGGGCCACCAATGACAAATTTGCCGGTAGGGTTCACCCAAAACTTCGTTGCCTCATCCGGCTGAATCATCAAATCGGCAAAGACTGGTAGAACCACAGCGTCCCATAGATCGGCTTTGATCTTGGCTTGGATAGCTGCTTCATCCGTCAGACCGGCCACCGTTGGGGCGTGCTGGGTGGAGATCAAAATTGTATCAATGCCAACGGGCTGGCCATTTTCATAAATGACGGTGACTTGGGTTTTGCCGTCCGGTCGCAGGTAAGGAAGCTGCCCCGTTTTGCGAACGGCTGCCAAGCGCCGTGCCATACGATGCGCCAAGCTAATGGGCAGCGGCATATACTCAGGGGTTTCATTGCAGGCATAGCCAAACATAATCCCCTGATCGCCAGCACCAATGCGATCCAGTTCTGCATCACTGAGTTGCTCGCGCGCTTCTTGGGCAGTATCTACACCGCGGGCAATATCTGGCGACTGCTCATCTAAGGCCACCAGCACGGCACAACTGTTGGCTGCAAAGCCGTTTTCAGCATCGGTATAACCAATCTCCTGAATCTTTTGGCGGGCAATGTGGACATAATCCACCTGTGCTTTGGTGGTAATTTCACCCGTAATCAGCACTAAGCCGGTATTGACAACCACCTCGGCGGCAACACGACTATGGGGGTCTTGGGTTAGGAGAGCATCCAGAATCGCGTCAGCAATTTGATCGCAGATCTTGTCAGGATGCCCCTCTGTCACGGATTCCGAACTAAACAAGTACCGCAAAATCACACTCCTGTTGCGTCATGAAAGAGTCATACTACAGACGCTAAATTCCAAAATTATACCGCTTTTGTGTTTAAACACAGGTTTGTTGATTGAGTAGGGGATGCGAACCAGTCCCACTGCCGTACGGCTTGCCGAAGACGATGGTAGGGGTTGTCCCCCTTGGCGAGGGACGGGGGGTAACTATAGTTGGGGCAGCGGCATATTACGCGATGCGTCTTTACCATTGCCGAGTTGTTCAATTCTAGTAAATGACGAGGAGGCAATCTGTGATACTGTTCTTGACCATGCCGTCCTGCATAATAATCACCAAACCTATGCTCTAGAATTGTTGGCAAACTAGAGTTGCTCCGGCATTTTTAATTTTTCTTTAGTAGTTATTCAATAAGGTGTATTTATGCAATCATTCCCAGCTTCGACTCGAAAGGCAAAAAATACACTACCGAGAGCTTTTGCAGCGCCACAACCTCAAATTCCTGCCCGCCAGCCCATTGCCCTGATCTCGGTGCATGGCGATCCAGCGGCTGCAGTAGGGCACGAGTCCGCAGGTGGCCAAAATATCTATGTGCGGCAATTAGGGGAAGCTCTGGCAGCAGCAGGCTGGCACGTTGATATGTTTACTCGCAAGGTAAATCCTGAAGATGCTGATGTGGTTGAGCATGGTTCCCACTGTCGCACTATTCGCCTTGAAGCTGGACCTGTAACCTATATCCCCCGCGAGCATCTTTTTGATACTCTGCCGGATTTTGTTGAGGCGTTTAAGCGCTATCACACCAAGGTGGGTTACCCCCTTGTCCACACGAACTACTGGTTATCGGGCTGGGTGGGGTGCCAGTTGCGTCAGGAGTTACATTTCCAGTGGCTACACACCTATCATTCCCTTGGGGTGGTGAAGTATCAGGTGGCCTCTGAGCAAGCTAACCGCGATGACACTCGCCTCAGGGTAGAAGCGGATATTTTGGAGCAGGCAGATTGCGTTATTGCCACTAGTCCACAGGAAGAAGCCTACTTGCGATCGCTGGTCTCGCGCCTAGGGCACATTCGCCTGATTCCCTGTGGCACCGATTTAAGCTTATTTTATCCTCAGCCGGATGCCCGCCGCCGGTTGCAGATTCCCCACCAAGAGCCATTGATTCTCTATGTGGGACGCTTTGATCGGCGTAAGGGGTTAGAAACCCTTGTGGCAGCCCTAGCGCAGGTACCCCGTGGACAACTGTTGATTGTTGGGGGGAGTGACCCCCAGCGCAGTGATGGGGCAGAGCGATGCCGAATTGAGGGGCTAGTTCAGGCGTACGGCTTAGGCGATCGCGTCACCTTTGTGGGGCAAGTGGCGCACGAAGACCTAGGCGCTTACTATAGCGCTGCCGATGTCTGTGTGGTGCCTAGCTACTACGAACCCTTTGGCTTGGTGGCGATCGAAGCGATGGCCTGCGGCACTCCGGTCATTGCCTCTGCCGTTGGCGGCCTTCAGTTTACGGTGGTACCCGAAGAAACTGGCCTGCTAGTGCCCCCTGAAGATGCAACCGCCTTAGCCGCAGCAATTCAACGGCTGATTGATGCCCCCCAATGGGCACAGATGCTGGGTGCAAATGGTCGTGAGCGCGTGGCTGCTCAGTTTGACTGGCAGGCGATCGCCCTGCAAATGGGAGCACTTTATCGCCAGTTGTTTGCCGCCTCCTTAATGGGGATGTCCGGTTGCTTGACGGCTCTGGCCAATACCGATATGCTAGCGTCCATGGATGCGTTGCTCAATAACTCACCGGCCTCCCTTGCGTCCTAAGTCAATCCCTGAGATCTAGTGAGATTAGGCGTTGGCATTGTTGTGCATTCATGATAGGATAAGAATCCTGACTGGGGCTTGTAGCTTAGTGGATTAGAGCGGCTGACTACGGATCAGCAGGTCGGGGGTTCGAGTCCCTCCAAGCCCGTAAAGTTCAAACCAGTACTTAAACCTGGGTGGTCACGCCATTCAAATGTGGCCAACTTGAGGTGTTTTTACTCAATGTCGTGGCTGCAATGTGAGTCAGATAATGCTGCAACATTGCTACTGTCACTCCCTGACGGAAAGGAATAATTTCATTCCTATCATGATGCTGTAGTAATAACATTTGTGCAGTTGCCAGCAAGGAAGGAATGGCATCAGTCTCTTGCTCACTCAGGTGCAGCTCTATCAGTTCAATGTAGGCAGCCACAGTGTTGGGGCTTAAGAAAATAATTCGTCGCAGGTACTCCTTTGCTGTGGCTTTATCGTCCTGTTCTTCAGCAATGTGAGCCAGTAAGAAAAGTGCATTCACATTTTCTGGGTTCACGCTTAATATCTGTTGACTGGTGGCGATCGCCTCCGTGTAGCGACCCTGATTGGCATACATTTGTGCCATAAGTAGCAAGCAGTCCTCATCCTTGGGGTGGCCTGCTTGCCATTGCTGAGCCAAGGCCAATGCACGGGTATAGTTCCGTTGTGCAAAGTCTGCGCGGGCTTCCTCTAGAGCAGAGATTGGCGGCGGGGTCGGCTGTGGCCGTACGGGCGGATCAATCCCAAGTTGATACACCACTGATTCAGGATAGCTGAGGATCTCTAGCGGGCTGATCTCTTGTCCTTGTAGCTCGGTATGACCCGTTAACAGATAACCTTGGGGACGCAGTAGAGACACAAAGGTGCCTAAAATTTGGCTGATGGCGGTGCTGTCAAGGTAAATGAATACATTGCGACAGATGATGAGGTCAAGACTTGCGGGCAACAGATCGTAGTCTTCTGGACACAGTAAATTGACGCAACGAAAGCGCACCCATTGCCGCAGGGCTGCATCAATGACCCAACCTTGGGCTGTTTCCTGAAAGTAGCGCGCCTGTAAGGTCGGATTCATGCCGCGAAATGACCAGCGGCTATACACCCCTGCCCGAGCTTGAGCAACAGCATTTTGGCTAAGATCGTAGCCAACAAGACTCAATTGCCAGCGTTCTGGGTTGGGAATCAGTTCCTTGAGTAAGATGGCAATGGAATAGAGTTCCTCGCCGCTGGCGCAGCCTGCACTCAGAATTCGCAAGGTGCGATCGCCCTCATGGCGGGCAATCAGATCCGGCAAAATACTCTCGCGCAGAACTTTAATTTGGCCGTGGTCGCGGAAAAAGTAGCTCTCACCCGTGGTAATCAGATCCGCAAGGTGCTGCCATTCCTTTTGGCCTGCCACGGACTCTGAATTCACCAGTAGGGCGAGATATTGGCTGGGATGCTGACAGTCTAGGGCACGACAGCGCATCAGGAGCTTCTTGGTTAGTTGCGGTCTGTCCTGTGGCCGAATACTAATCCCGGTTTGGCGGCGAATTAATTGTAAAAATTGCTCGAGTAATTGATCGTCCATGACGGCTGTAGTGCACCAGCTTACACCGTAACAAAAACGAGCCACCGCTGAGGGCGATCGCTCGTTGAGCTAAGACATTTTTTATTTTTAGATGCCTAATGATGACAGTTGGCCAACCCCCAAGCCGAGATCAGCCAACCTCAATCTTACTTTTTCGTGATCCGCGGCGGCTCACGGAAGAAGATCGCAAAGAAAAAGAGGGCGATTAAACAGGCAAAAATGAAAACGTAGGTGATAGTTTCCATGGTAAGTCCCTAGGAGTACTAGCTAAACAGCTTCTTTACGACGGGTGCTCAGATCACCCACTTTCTGGTAGACACCCCATTCCACCTGTTCCGGCGACAGCTCAGGATCAATCCCCGAGAAGACATCGCGGAAGAGGGTACGGGCACCATGCCAAATGTGACCAAAGAAAAAGAGTAGGGCAAATACGGCATGACCAAAGGTAAACCACCCCCGGGGACTGGTGCGGAAAATACCATCGGAGTTGAGGGTTTCCTTGTCAAACTCGAAAATCTCCCCAAATATGGCCTTACGGGCATAGCTCTTCACTGTTGGTGCATCCGTGAAGGTTTGGCCATTCAGCTCACCACCATAAAAGGTGACGGTTACACCCTGCTGCTCAAAACTATACTTCGACTCAGCCCGCCGGAAAGGAATATCCGCCTTCACAACCCCATTCTTATCGGTGAGGATGACGGGGAACGTTTCAAAGAAGTTAGGCATACGGCGCACAAATAGCTCTTCGCCCGTTTTGTCCCGGAACACCGCATGACCTTTCCAGCCTTGGGCAATACCATCCCCTTTATTCATTGGCCCAGTGCGGAACAGGCCACCCTTGGCGGGATTATTGCCAATGTAGTCGTAAAAGGCCAGTTTTTCTGGAATTGCCGACCATGCTTCTTCTGGCGTTGCGCCGCTCGCCAAAGAGGCTTGGACGCGACGATTAATTTCTTGCTGGAAGTAACTGCTATCCCACTGATAGCGGGTTGGCCCAAATAGTTCGATAGGGGTCGTCGCACTGCCATACCACATGGTGCCAGCAACAACAAAGGCAGCAAAGAAAACAGCGGCAATACTGCTGGACAAGACTGTTTCAATATTCCCCATGCGCAGGGCTTTGTAGAGGCGTTGTGGGGGTCGCACCAACAGGTGGAACAGCCCCGCAATAATACCTACAATTCCCGCAGCAATATGGTGAGCTACGATTCCGCCCGGATTGAAGGGGTTAAACCCATCAGGCCCCCACTCCGGTGCCACAGGTTGCACACTTCCGGTGAGACCGTAGGGATCAGAGACCCACATCCCCGGCCCAAATAGGCCCGTGAGGTGAAATGCGCCAAAACTAAAGCAGAGCAGTCCCGATAGAAACAGGTGAATCCCAAACATTTTGGGTAAGTCGAGGGCAGGCTCACCCGTGCGGGGATCGCGGAATAATTCTAAGTCCCAATACACCCAGTGCCAGCAGGCCGCAAGGAACAAGAGGCCGGAAAGGACGATGTGGGCGAGGGCAACCCCTTCAAAACTCCAAAATCCGGGATCAACGCCAGTTTCACCGGTGACGCTCCAGCCACTCCAGGAACCAGTCACCCCCAAACGGGTCATGAAGGGCAGGACAAACATCCCCTGCCGCCACATCGGGTTCAAAACTGGATCACTGGGATCAAAAATAGCTAGCTCGTAAAGAGCCATCGACCCTGCCCAACCGGCGACCAGTGCCGTGTGCATCAGGTGGGCCGCAATCAACCGCCCCGGATCATTGATCAAGACGGTGTGGACTCGGTACCAGGGTAGTCCCATTGACTACGCTCCTCCTATACAAAAGTTTAGCGTTTGCATGAACAAATTTTATTAAGCAGCCGGATCACGGTGACAACCGCTTCCCTACTAAGAGTTTAACGGCCAAGTTACCCGTAACTTCAGCTCTGGTTGGTCAGTTTTTCTGCCAGAATGAGAATGTATTAAGAATGGTAACTAGCGTGGGTCGCTATGGCAAGCAAAGCTGAGTTTGTGGGTACAAATATTAAGTTTGTTAACGAAGGCCAAGAAATTGTTGCGGCTCAAGGGGCAAATTTGCGCTTAAAAGCAATGGAAGCGGGGGTTGATCTGTACACCTTAAAGGGTAAGCTCTTTAACTGTGGCGGCTATGGCCAGTGTGGCACCTGCATTGTTGAAATTCTCGAAGGCATGGAGCATTTATCGCCCCGTACCGCGGTGGAAGAGCGCAAGCTCCGCCGCAAGCCGGACAACTACCGCTTGGCGTGTCAAACCTTGGTTAACGGTCCGGTATCGGTCAAGACAAAGCCATAGCACTCAACAGGAATGAGGGTCGTGCTGATCTTGAGACTACAGCGGCTGATCGCGCCCCCTTTTACTCCTGCGTGGGCAGTGGTTCTCAATAGTGCCTTCTTAATTGCAGTTGCTGTGGGGGGGGTGGCTTTTGCTCGCTATCTCTTTTACTACCGCTCTACGATTGTTCTTTACGCGCCTTTTCTGTTTCAAGCTACTGTCACTACGTTTTTAATTGCCCTAGTTAGCCTTGTTTTAGCAGTTATTTTGGGGGCGATCGCCACTTGGGCACGGCTGCATTCAGCTAAATTACTGCGACTGGCTAGCACCCTCTACATTGAGTTTGTGCGCGGCACCCCCACCTTGGTGCAACTCTTGGTGTGGGGGTTTGGCATTGGTGGCCTGCTGGGACACTTGGGGGTTGACCCACGACAGATTGCCTTTGACATCATGACTGTCCTGCACAGCAACCGCTTGGTGTCGCCCCTCTTTAACTTTATTTTTTACGGTATCCTTGGTCTCGGTTTTAATTATGGTGCGTACCTGAGTGAGGTCTTTCGCAGCGGCATTGAAGGAATTCCCCAAGGACAAACAGAAGCCAGCCTCAGTTTAGGACTCTCCCCTCGGCAAACCATGGGGCGGATTATTCTCCCTCAAGCCATCTTAATTATGCTTCCTCCCTTCACCAATAACTTTATTACCTTGATCCAAGATTGCGCCCTCCTGACCGTGATTGGAGTACCAGAACTCCAGAACATGACCAGCACCTTTGCCAATCCCATCACCGATCCCCAGCGTAAGCTCTTTATCTATATTTTGGGTGCTCTGTTCTATTTTGCCCTCTGCTATCCCCTATCGCGCCTCTTGCGCTATTGTGAACGCCGCTTTAGTCACAGTGGCATTTCGTAGTCAAAATCGTTATGAGTATGATATAGTAGGCATGGCTGTTAAAAAATGTTAACAGTCCGCTATCGATCTGTTCCATGCAGAGCTGTTGTAGTTAGGAGCACAAGGTTTTATGTCTGAATGTTTGCGTGTTGGCCAAGCAGCCCCCGACTTTGAAGCGGTTGCGGTGTATGATCAGGAGTTCAAAACCATCAAGCTGTCCGATTATCGCGGCAAATATGTCGTCCTCTTTTTCTACCCCTTGGACTTCACGTTTGTGTGTCCCACCGAAATTGTGGCCTTCAGCGATCGCTATGCTGAATTTGCCCAACTCAATACTGAAGTGTTAGGGGTATCCGTTGATAGCCAATTTTCCCACTTGGCTTGGACACAAACTGACCGCAAATCTGGTGGTGTCGGAGATCTAAAGTACCCCTTAGTGTCTGATCTCAAAAAAGAAATTAGCACAGCCTATAATGTGTTGACTGAGGAAGGCGTTGCGCTGCGAGGACTATTCATTATCGACAAAGAAGGGGTGATTCAACACGCGACAATTAACAACTTAGCCTTTGGTCGCAGTGTTGATGAAACCTTGCGGGTTTTACAGGCCATTCAGTACGTGCAGTCCCATCCCGATGAAGTCTGCCCCGCAGGCTGGCAACCCGGTGACAAAACGATGAATCCGGATCCAGTGAAGTCAAAAGTGTATTTTGAGGCCGTTGGCTAAGCCTTCTTGCTGAGTGAACTGATCTCATAGTCCAAACCTGCCCCTAGGGTGGGTTTTTTATTTTTATGATTACGGTGCAGTGGTGGTCTATTAGGTTAGGTGAGAGAGTAGTCCAGTTGAGTATAAACTAAACGATTAATCGTACAATCTCTCGCCTAGGTCGCCTAGCTCCAAGGGCTGCTGCAACAGATTTAATTAGGGGAACCTATTTGGGCAACTATTGCCCTTGATGATTTCTAGAAATAGTTTAGTGTCCTCTGGGTAACATTAAGACCAACAAATCGTTACTTAGAATACATTTTACTGGCAAGGGTAAATTTTAGAATAAATTAGAGTAAAGACGATAGTGGCTCCATGTAGTGCCTTAGTCGCCCTTTTTTCTCAAAATTCAGCTGATGGGGGATCTGTTGTTGAACCAGTGGCTTGTACTGTGTGTTCTCGCTGATGCAAGCTGGCATGACATCTGGCCTACGGTTTTACTTGAGACGGTCTTAGGTCTCCGTACCGCAAAACCTCTACAGTCGGTTCAACACTGAATGTACTGAATGTATTTTATGAAATGACCACCACAATTTTGTCTAGGGAACTTAACAGCGCTATGACTATGACCTCTACGCCATCACCAGCACTGACCCCACAGCAGGCACCCCAAGCCAATAAGGCACTTGTTTTTCCAGCACGGGTTATACAGCGGGTAATGGGCGATCGCCTCTCGGGGCGGTTGACATTTACAGACCCCAATGATGTGTCTATTGCGTGGAACCTTTATGTAGGGAGTGGCCAACTTCACTATGCCACCAGCAACACTGGCTATCAGCAGCGGTTTGACTACCTGTGCCAGCGGTACTGCCCACAATTAGCTGGGACGTTGCCAGAGGGCGACACTGAGTACCAGTATCTCTGTCGCCTTTGGCAGTCTGGGCAATTAACCCTCCCCCAATTGCGGAAGCTCCTGTTCTTGTTTACCCAAGAAGCGCTGATTCATATCTTTGCCATGCCCCAAGCCTCCCTCTCAGTTGAGCGGGTCTTGGGCTTAGATCACCTTGTCCTGTGTGTTCCTATCAAGCAAACCCTCAGCCAGTTGCGCGATGGTATTAGTCAAGCGGTACAAACCCGCGCCTACCTGAACTCACCCCTACAACGTCTGGGTGTGGCGCATGCAGACAGGCTTCATCCAAGCCTTTGGCAAGAGGACTATGGTCGTCATGTGGCGGCTGCTTTGCCCCAACTGTTAGCTCAGACCCCTGTGCTCTACGAAATTGCAACCCAGTTACGCTTAGAGGCGATCGCCACGGCTCAACTGCTGCGCCCTGCCCTAATGAATGGCGCGATTGTGCAGTATCCCCACACCCCTCCCAAACGCGACGATCGCCCCGTCGTTGCCTGTATTGACGATAGTCGCACCATTCAGCGCAATGTGCGGTTAATTTTAGAGACCTCTGGCTATCGAGTACTAGAGGTAATGCAGCCAACCCATGCCCTCAGTACCCTTACCGATACCAAGCCCGACCTAGTGCTGATGGATATTTCGATGCCAGAGATGGATGGCTATGAACTCTGCCGTCAGTTGCGGCAAACCGACACCCTCAAGGATGTCCCCGTGGTGATGCTTACGGGGCGTGATGGCCTCGTGGATCGGATTCGCGCCCGCATGGTGGGTGCCACCGATTATTTAACAAAACCCTTTACCCCGCAAGAGTTACTATCATTAGCGGAGCGATTTGCTCATTCCGCAGTTTTGGAGACGAACTGATGAAGCGGGTGCTAGTGGTTGAAGATTCGCGAGCGGATCAAACAATGATTGTTTCTATCCTTGAAAAGCTAGGTCACAAAGCTCATCTTGCCGAAAGCGCTGAAAAAGCACTGGAGTGGTTGGCCAACCATCAGCCACCGGATTTGATTATCCTAGATATTGTCATGCCCGGTGTCAATGGTCTCGAGCTGTGCCGCGAAGTGCGGGCTAACCCTGAGTTAAAACACGTCCCCATTGTCTTTTGCTCCTCTAAGGATCAAGACTTTGATCGCTTTTGGGCACTCCGACAAGGTGGAAATGCCTACCTGACAAAGCCCTTTGAACCGGAAGACCTCATTCAGACGATTGGTGAGTACTTAAATCCTGCTGAGTAAGCTATGGCAACTGGTTCCCTGCGTGCTACCGAGTACTTTCATGTTGAGTTGCCTCGAGGGGTGAACGTGGCCATTCCCCTTGATCAAACCGCAGAGGTACTGAGCCTGCAAGCGCGGGATATTTGCTTGATCCCGGGGGTATCGCCAGCACTGCTGGGCATTAGTAATCAGCGCGGTCGCCTCCTGTGGATGTTAGATTTATTGCAACTCCTAGGGTTGAATCACCCCAGTGGCCAGACCACCAATGAACGCTTGACGGCCTTAGTGGTCAGGGAGGCAACGCCGCAGCAGCCCCGCCAGTTTGCCTGTATTGTGAGCCGTTTACGGGGCATTATGAGTGTCCTGCCGGATCAACTTCAACCTGTTCCCAAGCGGCTGCAACGAGAGGTTCGCCAATACTTGGCGGGATTTGTGCAAATGGAGCGGTTACCCATTTTACTGTTAAACATTGAAGCAATTTTCCAGGCCGTGGCTCGTTCACCGTTGTCCTCCTCTGCCCTCAGCCTATGACATCCCTTGCCGATAATGCTCGTCGCCCGACTCGCCCCCTGAGCGATCGCTACTTTAACGCCATCCTCACTCAGGATATTCCGACCCTACGGGATATTTTAAGCGAAGACCCAACGGATTACTTGGTTCAATTAACCTTGGCCACTGCCCTAGAGCATCAGGGGGAGATCGCCGCTGCCACGGAACTGTACGGTGCGATCGCCCAAGGGGATCAGGGGATTTTTGGCCAAAGCGCCCGTAATGCCCTTGCCCTCTTGCGGGATAACTCTCCCCCTGCAACCCCTGCGATACCAACACGCCCCGCCGCGCCAGTTCGCCCCACAGCGATGAGCTTTGGTCGTGGCCAAATCAAACAACTGCGACAGGAACTACATGCCCTAGAAAGCGCGCTCGTGCAACTGAATCAACAGCAGTGGCAGACCCCCTTACCAGAGGTGGGTGATCCCCAGTTGCGAGGAATTGCCCAAGGAATTGCCGCCTTGGTCGAGCAATTGCAACAGCAGCAGCAGCAAATCATGGATCTAGAGGCGCAGCGGCAATCGGATAGTCAACTACAGCGCCAAGAGCGCATGAAAATGCAGGAGGCTGTGATTAATCTGCTGTTGGATATTGAGGGGGCACAGCGGGGGGATCTCACGGTTCGCGCCAAGGTTGATGAAGGTGAGATGGGGTCGATTGCCGATGCCTTTAATGCTACGGTGCGCAGTCTGCGGCAAATTGTTGTGCAGGTGCAGGCCGCTGCAAATCAAGTGCAAGCTGCGGCTCAAAGCAGTCAGCAGGCGATCGCTGGCCTTGTCGAAGGGGCAACCCAGCAAGCCGAGGATATTCAGCGCACCCTACAAGCGGTGGAAGCCATGGCAGCCTCTGTGCAAGATGTGGCCAAATCTGCCCAAGACGCTGCAACCATTGCTGCGGAAGGCTTAGCCGCAGCGGAACTAGGGGATGCCACAATGGATACCACGGTGGACAGCATGGAAAATATCCGCCTCAGTGTAGCCGATACCGCCAAAAAAATGAAACGCTTGGCGGAATCGTCCCAGGAAATCTCCAAAATTATTAATATTATTTCAGGTATTTCTGAGAAAACGAACCTTTTGGCCTTTAACGCTTCCATTGAGGCGGCGCGAGCCGGGGAGCATGGTCAAGGGTTTCGGGTTGTGGCCGACGAGGTTCGGCGCTTGGCTGAGCGAGTGACTGATTCAGCCCGTGATATTGAGCAATTAGTGACTGGCATTCAGCAGGAAACTGCTGACGTATTGCAGCAGATGGAGGGCAGCACGGCTCAGGTGGTCAAAGGCACCCAGCTGGTGAGTCAAACCAAAACAACCCTACAGGGGCTAGCGCGGCTGAACCAGCAAATTGACTCGCGCTTACAAGCGATTTCTGAGCGTACCGTCTCCCAGACAGCCACTGCCGCGGAAGTGACTCAGATTATGCAGGCTGTGGCTGAGATGGCTCAGACGACCTCTTCGGCCTCGGCAGCGGTGGTCGCAGCGATGGAGAGCTTGGTCACGGTGGCGGCAGAACTCCAGTCGTCGGTGTCACGGTTCCGTGTTGAAACCTAAGGCCATTGGCAATGCGTGGGACGGTGCGCTATGACCCTAAATGCTGCAGAATTGGATGCCATTACCCAAGAAGCCCGTAATTGCTTTCTCTACGAGGATGCCCCAGAGTACCTACTGCTTTTAGAGCAGTGGGCAGAGCAGGTTGCGGCAGACCCGCAGCGCCGCTATAGCCCCGACGACTACAACACGCTGATGCGAGCGGCACACTCCCTCAAGGGGGGGCAGGCATTGCCCAGTTGGCAGAGCTACAGGAGCTAACCCATCGTCTTGAGGATGTGCTTGAAGCCCTCAAAGACAATCAGATGGGCGATCGCCCCCGTGCCCACCAATTATTGCTGCAAGGCATTGAGCAAACCCATGAGCTACTGGAGGCAGCAAAACAGCAGCGGCCAGTGACACCCACCCCGCAACGGCAGGCACTACTCGCTGGCTTGGCGGAACTGTTGCAAACCGTCCCCCCGCCTGCGACGACTGCGCCCCTCTCTGGGGGAGATCTCCAGAGTGCCCTAACGAACGACCTAGACGCCTGCTTACAGGGTTTAGAAGTCAGCACCACCGATGCCGAGCGCGAGGAAGCGTTTATGGCTCTAGTGAGGACAGCCCAAACCCTCGGCGATCGCCATCAGGTACCTTGGCTCAGCCAATTGGCCGCAGAACTCCCCAATCTAGTGGCGGAAATGCCCTTGGCAGAATTAGTGCCCGCGGTCATTGCGGAATTTCGCCAACTGCGAGAGGCAGAGCTAACCAAATTAGCTGCCGCCGCTCCTCCTCCCCCGCCAACGGTGCCGCAGCCAGACGAGTTTTATGTGCGCATTCCGGTAAGCAAGTTAGATCGGCTGGGCAACACCGTCAGTGAGCTGCTCATTGGTCAAGAGCGGTTAACCCTCTACCAGCAGCAATTTTCCCAGACAAACCGCCAACTGAAGCGCCGTATTGAACAATTCCGTCCGATTCGGGATCAGGTGCAGACCGTTTACGATCGCTTGGCCACGCCCCTTGCGGCGCGGGGAATGGTTAGCCATGGCCATGAAACGCATGATTTTGATGCGTTGCAATTTGACCGTTATACGGAACTGCACACCACCCTCCAAGACTTTCAGGAATTACTGGCGCGGATTCAAGAGATCGGGGCAGACATTGACCTGCTCAACCGCGACCTCCAAGAAGCCCTCGATCTGGGGCGGCAACACCTGAATAATCTCTACAGTGAACTGACAGACTCACGCCTTGTTCCCTTTCGCCAGTTAGCCGAGAAATTTATCACGGCTGTGCAAACCCTTGGCGATCGCCACCAGAAACCTGTGCAACTGGTGATTGAAGGGGGGGACACCTTAGTCGATCAAGTGATTTTGCAGCAATTGAAAGCTCCGCTCACCCACTTAGTCCGCAATGCCTTTGACCATGGTCTAGAACCTCCCAATGAGCGCCAAGCGAGGGGCAAGCCCAGCATGGGTACCATCTATCTGCGGGCAAAGCTGCGGGGTAATGCAGTGGAGATTCAAGTGGCCGATGATGGCCGTGGCATTGATCTGCAGCGGGTACGGCAAAAAGCAGTGGCGCTCAATCTCTGCCCCATTGAAAAAATGCCAGAGCTTAGCCGTGAGCAAATCCTTGAGTTCCTCTTTTTGCCGGGTTTCTCAACGGCTAAACAGGTGAGCGACCTCTCGGGACGGGGCGTGGGGCTGGACGTGGTTCGCGAGCAAGTGCAGCGATCGCGCGGCAGCATTAAGGTTACCACTGAGCCGCAGCAGGGCACGACCTTTACCCTGACTCTGCCGTTGACCCTGAGCATTTTGCCGATGGTGCTGTGTCAGGTTGGCGATTTAACCTTGGCCATTCCTGATTTGAGTATTCGCGAAGTCATTGCCCTCAAAGAGTACACCGATATTCATCAACCGAGTGCCACCATTCGCTGGCAAGGGCAAAGTGTCCCCCTCTATCCGCTGCACAGCTTCTTGCCCTACCAACGCCCCACGACTGCCCCGCTACAACCGTTGGGGGTGGGGGTTGTGGTGGATGTTGCAGGGCAACCCGTTGCCTTAGGGGTGAACTACCTCATTGCTGAGCGGGAACTGGTGGTCAAGCCCTTTGATCAGACGGTGCCCGTCCCCCCCTACATTATGGGGTGTACGGTGCTAGGCAGCGGTGAGGTGGTGCCTGTTCTTGCGCCCGATAATTTTACGGCGCTGCTGGCAACTCCTGCTCCCCTGCAGTTCCCAGTGAGCCTCCGGCACGACGCACCACTCCCCAAGTGATGATTGTGGATGACTCTATTGCGGTGCGGCGGCTATTGGATCGGGTGTTGCGTCAAGCTGGCTACGAAGTCGTGCAATGTCGCGATGGCAAAGAAGCCCTAGAGACGTTGCTGGGGCAAGGGCAAGAGGTTGACTTGGTCATTACCGATGTAGAAATGCCGCGCTTAGATGGTTATGGCTTACTCGAGGCAATTCGCACCGCAGCACCGCTGCAACACCTGCCCGTAACGATGTTAACCTCGCGGGGGGGCGATCGCCATCGCCAGAAAGCACTGCAATTGGGTGCCAATGGTTATATTACAAAACCCTTCCAGCCCCAAGCCATGCTCGAAACGGTGGCGCAACTTCTTGGGAAGCGCTGATCTAGCAGGGGGTAGTTTCAGGCTTGAAGGGTCGCTCTAGGAGATGGGTGAGAGCCGCTTGGGGGGTGAGTTGCTCTTGGAGCACTGCTGCCACCATTGCGGTAATGGGTATCTCTAGGCCGTGGTGCTGAGCGTACCGATACAACACAAGCGCGGTATTGACCCCTTCTGCGGTGCCATGGGTTAGCTCTAAGGCTTGGGGCAGGGATTTTCCTTGGCCGAGGTGCCACCCCACCTGATAATTGCGGCTGAGGGAGCTGGTACAGGTGGCCAAGAGATCCCCGAGTCCAGATAGGCCATAAAATGTTGCCGCTTCCCCTCCCCAGTGACAGCCAACCCGTACCATTTCCACTAGGCCACGGGTAATTAGGGCGGAGCGGGCATTAACCCCTAAGCCTAAGCCATCGTTGACCCCGCAGGCGATCGCGATGACATTTTTGAAAATGCCACCCATTTCAACCCCGCGCCGATCCTCATTGCTGTAGAGCCGAAACGTGGCACTGCCGAGCAAGTCCTGTACCTGCTTGGTAGCGGTGGCTTGACCGCCAACCACCGCTGCTGCCGGTAACCCCTGTTGAATTTCTGCCGCTAAGTTCGGCCCAGATAGCACCACCAGCGCTTGATTGGGGCAGTAGGTTTGCCAGATGTCTGCTGCGGTGGAAACGGTTTCTGCCTCCAGTCCTTTGGTGGCACTGACAAGAATAACATCCGGACTCGGCTGTAGAGCCGCCACCCGCTGGGCAACGTCGCGCACTGCCTTGATGGGCAACGCCGATACAAGGAGGTCTATATTGTCTAGGAGGTCTTTCCCTAGCGCTCCTTGCGATCGCCCCCACAAGCGCACAGCACATCCCTGTTGTCTAAACAGATAGGAGAGTGTTTGTCCCCAACTACCTAAACCAAGAATGAGTACAGAGGAATGGGGGTGCATGAAAACAGTTGTCGTCCCTTAGGGAGTCACCGTTGAGTTTTGGAATTGCTCCCGCTGCCGCTGCCGAAACGCTTCGGCTTCAGAGCTAAGATTTTCCATTTGATCTGCAGCAATTTCGTTGGGATCGCGGCCATCGAGCAGCCGCAGCCGATTCATTAAGCCCGGCACCGAAAAATTGGAGTTTTGACTGGGGTTGAGGATAGAGTTGAGGTCTCCACTCCCCGAGTCATTTTGCTGCCAACCGTCCATGGGGTTGTTGGTGGGCCGGATCTGAGCCATAACAACACCACACACACTCAAGCTGAGCAACGCAAAGGGCGCAACTGGTAAAAAGGTGACGCTTCATCTATAGTACTCCTCACGATCCATGTAAGCGGGTGACGACGGGCAGAGCATTCAGGTGCCAGAACGCATCCAAGGGCTGTTGAGGATGGCACTGAAGAAATGCTGCAATTATAGCAAGTTCTTGGCCTAGGGATTACAAAAGTAGCACTGACTTGGGTCGGCCAGAGGTTCTTGAGTCGGGACGCTGAGGACGTGAGCGCAGCGTTGGCAGCGGTAGCGGACTGCTTTGGTCTGGCTAGTTGGTGCACCACACAGGGCGCAGGGGCGACCGGGGATAGTTTCTGTTGCGACAAAGCCGGGCAGACCACACTGGGGGCAACCCTGTTGCATGGCCTTGACCAGTTCAGCGGTGGCGCTGGCAATCACGCCCATGCGGGTTGGGTTCATGTGGGCGCGCATATCGGTTTCTAGGTGGAGGCGGCCATCCGGGCTATGCGGGTGTAGCGCCGCGATCGCTGCTTCAAGTTCCTCCACAGTTTTAATGCCCTTAAAAATCGGCGTATTCGGTATTGGGTCAGAGCTGACCATGGCAATTAAGCCATGGCTGGGAAACCCCACCGTTTTGGCAAAGGTTAAGGCATCAGACAGGCTGCGGATGGTGGCATGGCTAAAGTTAGTGTCTAGGGAGATGACCTCCCCCCACAACTTTAGATCGTGGAGACGATCCACAAGCAGCACCAGCTCGCGATCGCCCGGGACTAAGGGACACTGGGGATGGGGGCCAAAACTCCCCTCACTGGCGATCGCCAAATCAGCCCCCGTTTCAGATAGCACCAAGTTGGCTTTTGCTTCAGCAGCCTCCTCTTGAGTACCGCAGCGGGGGCGATCGCGGCTAAAGGTGCCAAACTGATCCGTATCAATGGCGGCTGCCACCTCGACTTGGATTCCCAGTGCCGCAAGCGCTGGGGCAATCACCTGCTCCTTGCCATGCTTTGTGGCTAGAATGGCGGTTCGTCCGTGAAAGTAAGCGGTTGTGTCCTTAAACATCACCACCCAAGTACGCCTCAATGACCTTGGGATCATTTTTAACCCGGAGGGGGTCACCTAGGGCAATCAGTTGACCAAAATCCAGCACGGCGATGCGATCGCAGAGATTCATCACTAAGGGAACATGGTGCTCAATTACGATCACCGTTAACTGAAATGCCTCGTGCAGACGGTCAATCAATTCGCACAGTGCTTGCTTTTCAGCCGGATTCATCCCCGCCGCTGGTTCATCCAGCAACAGTACCTTCGGTTGCAAGGCCAGAGCACGAGCAATTTCAAGGCGGCGCTGCTCTCCGTAGGGTAAATTGCCGGCCAATTCATCGCGGCGATCGTAGAGACCCAGCCAGTATAAAAGCTCAGTGGCGCGATCGGCCAAGCGGCGCTGCTGTTGTTGCACCGCAGGAGTGTTCAGCAGATTGGCCCAAAACTGCGTTGAGCCGTGGCGATGCTGCCCCAGCCGCACATTCTGCCACACCGTCATCTCCTTAAACAGGCGAATATTCTGAAACGTACGGGCAATCCCCAAGGCGGCAATCTGGTGGGGGGGCGCATGGGTCAACCGCTGCTGCTGAAAGTAGATGTCGCCACTAGTGAGGGGAATCAGCCCCGTGAGCAGATTAAAGAGGGTGGTTTTGCCCGCACCATTGGGGCCAATAATGCCAAAAATTTCCCCCTCTTCAACCGTCAGCGATACCCGATCCACGGCCTTCAGGCCACCAAAGGTACGGCTGACCTCTCTAAGGGTCAGGACGGCTGCCCCACTCATGGCTGCGGCGGTGTTTTTTCAAAGGCTTGGTAGGCTAAGCGCGACACTTGACGGATCAGCTCACTACCTTGGGGTCATTGTAGGGGCGCTTGACCATCATGGCGGCAACATAGCGTTGACCGTTGGGCATATCCACCATGCCAGCATCCCCCACGACGGTGCCAATGTCACCTGTTTTATGGGCAATGGTGGCACCTGGGCCAATGCCAGCCGGTAGCAGCGTGTTGGTAACCGTGCGGCGCATAATATCGAGGAGGCGATCGCGACTGCGGGGAGAGACCAGTTCCCCTTGGCCAATCTTCAGCATTAGGGTAGCTAAATCCCGAGGGCTGGTGGTGTTGGTGCCCTCCATATCCGGCAGCAGATTATTGATCACTGTATTCTTTAAGCCCCACTCCTGAAACTGTTGGTTGAGCACGGCGGCACCCCCTAGGCGATCGATCAGCATATTGGTGGCGGTGTTGTCACTGATGGTAATCATCAAGTCGGCCACTTCTAGGGCTGGATACTGGGAGTTGGGTTTTTGGTACTGTAAGGTTCCTGCCTCCGGCGCAATTAAATCGGGTCGCATGGTCAGGCGCTCACTCAGGCTAATGCGGTTCTCATCCACTGCTTTGAAAAAGGCCACCAGAATTGGAATCTTAATGGTTGAGGCGGCAGGAAAGACATCGTCACCACCGACGTTCAGTGCTGCACCGGAGTCAAGGTTGAAAAAGTACAAACCCAGCACTGAGTTTGGGTTGACGGGTCACTAACTGCTGAATCTTTTGCTGCAAATTCCCTAAGGGGCGCTCCGGCGGTAGATCAGCGTTGGTCACATCGGGGGCGATCGCCTGCGCAGCAACCGTGTCTAAGGAGAGTTCCCGCGGTTGCAGGATGGACAGCAGCGTGCCAACAATAGCCGCAAGGGCAACGACGCTCACCCCAAAGCGAAAGCTGATCAGCAATAGGTTAGGGCGAGGATGGGGTGGCGACGACGGTGCAGAAGTATAACGGGGGAGTGAGGAAAGGTTAGACTGTTGAACCATCGATCGATACCGTGCAACCATGCCACTACTGTAAAGGGAATGTGTCTGATTTTGTGGGGGAAGGCTGACCAATCGCCCATTCCAATTGCCGTACCATCCCCCGCAGCAGAGCCACTTCTGCCTCTGTTGGGTAAGCACGGCCCAGGAGCGATCGCACCTTTTCCATGCGACGGGCTGCCGTATGGGGGTACAAAAAACCAACCCTGAGCAATAGCTGCTCTAAGTGGTCGTAGAACCCTTGCAACCGCTCAAATGTGACGGCAGACTCCTGATCGGAAGTTCCCGCTGGGTTGCTGGCAGCGCACCACAATTCATAGCAACATACGGCCACAGCCTGGGCCAGATTCAAAGATGGGTAGAGGGTTGCTGTGGGAATGCGAATGAGTCCTTGGGCTAAGGCGAGTTCCTGATTCGTTAAGCCGCGATCCTCGCGACCAAAGATGAGCGCAGCGGTACCGGTACCTAACAGTTGCGGTGCGCCCTCGCGCGGTGGCCAGCAGGGAAGGGCTAAATCGGCAACATCACGGCCAACGGTAGCAAAAATCCGCTGGCACCCTTTTAAGGCAGTGTCTAGGCAATCGGTAATCGTAGCTTGGGTGAGCACCTCTTTTCCATGCACTGCCCAGCGATAGGCCAGCTCACTGTGGGGGCAGCAGCGGGGACTCACAATCCATAACTGCTGTAACCCCATATTTTTCATTACCCGAGCTACGCTGCCGATATTGATATCACCGTTGGGTTCGACAAGAACAATGCGCACCCCAGCAAGCCGCTGGACAGCAGAAGAGTTCAACAAAATATTGCTTCCCTTGGCATCGATTTTTACCAAGCAGCGCCGTAAAGACCTGCCCTTTAGGGCGGGGATTTGACTTCTCCCCTCCTTGAAAGAGAGGGGATTCCCAAAGGATGCTACGCAACGGGCTGAAGCCGCGTTGCTTCGCTTTTCCCTTGAGCTGTCACCCACAATTTAATGCGGGTGGGAGCAGTCAAAGACCCCCTACTCACCTCAAGCATCTCTGCTATTGGGACTACGTTTATGTTTCGGTTCGTGGTTTCGCGCTTTTCAACACTAGCCAGTTCGATACGCTCAACATCCTGCCATTGCTTGCAGTGGTTTAGGCTTGCCGCCAAAGCGGTAGTGACTTACGTGCCGGGATTTCTCCGTACTAGGATGTTTCTTCGCGTAGTTGATACGCCTACTTTCCACGTCTCTAGTTTAACACATAGAGAGGGCTAAAGCCCCCTAGTTGGCTGTATCCCCTCGCTAAAGCGGAGGGGTTTTAGCCCGCCCACATCACTCCTATAAGGCGCTTTTGCTTTGATGAAAGACTTGCACGCAAAGCGAGATCGTGGTACACCGCCATTATAGCGGGAGGGTAGTCAACCGCTCTAAAAACCCAACAGTCAAACGACTGAATACAACCTCAATAGGTTTGTGTTTGTTTGCAACGAAGCCCACGACGTGGGCTACGGTACCTTAGGGCATAAGGGAACCGCTCCGAAAGGAGGAACGCTTGGGGAGAGATGCACCTCTGCTTTAGAGGGGCAACCTGATGAAGTAAGTGCGCTCGTGGAACCAAGAACAAGAATCCTCAGCCTTTAGGCTGGGGAGTATGTCAAAATCCTGATGGTACACGGACAGCGAGGCCGACTGTCTTAGTCTTTTGCGAGCCACATTCAGCAACACCCCACTAGAAGACCGAGAATGTCCCCAAATTGGCTACAATGGGTTCTTGTTCACTAGAGCCTTGCAATCCTATGGCAGAAGAAATTTTTAACACCGCAGTCATTTCCTTCACCCTTGTTCTTGTCGGCCTAGGGGCGGGCTACCTGCTACTGCGCCTAACCCCCGACGATTAGCTGTTCTAGACGGGAAGCCCCGCGCTGTACGTGCTAGGGTCAGCGTCGGGATGAGAGTCGCGTGAGCCGTAGGCGAACAATTTGATTGATGACATGGCAAACCTATCTAACCGTGTTATTATGGTCGTATTACTGCGATAAAGGTTCATGTTAAGAGCGTCAAGGTTAGACTCTATTCCACGATTGAACAGCAGACGCATCTAGCTCAAGCGTTCGGTTGGGCGCGATGGGTTTGGAATCAGTCCCTTGCAACACTCTCTCAGACCTACAACGAGACAGGGAAAGGTCTTTCTGCTTACGACATGAAAAAGCAGATTCCGCTCTGGAAGTTGGAGCACCCGTGGCTCAAGGAATGCTACTCTCAACGCCTCCAGTCGTCGGTGCTAAATCTATCTAGGGCGTTCATTAACTTTTTTGATGGCCGAGCTCAATATCCAAAGTTCAAGACTCGCCACGGTCGGCAGTCTCTCCAGTATCCTGCAAACGTCAAACTGCTCAGCGCTGCAGAGATTAAGTTCCCCGGAAAGCTTGGCGTTGTTAAAGCTAAGGTGCATCGCGACGTTGTTGGACAGCTTAAAACCGTAACCCTAATCTAAGATGCCGGATGGGCGATACTCTGCGTCTCTGCTGATAGATGACGAAGTTGAACAGCCAAAAGCAAGCAGTAAACTACTCCCTGCTTTAGCTGGGAGTAGTTTACTTCCTTGCAAGGGTCATACGAGTGATAGTTCATGCGGCCAAGGGACGTCTCCTGCCACAGTCAGTTGCCTAGGAACCAAATAGCAATAGCCATAGGGGTAATAGTGGCACTAACACCAGCAGACTCACCATGATCAGACTCGCGGCAAACGGGCGGTCTAAACGATAGACATCTGCCAGCACAAGGGTCATAAAGGCAGGGGGCATACCCGCTTGCAAGACGATCCCCAAACGAGGTAAACCATTAACCCCTACAAGGGTCAGCCCTATCCCTAACAGTAGGGGCACCAGAAACATCTTGATACTTAAACAGGGAATAATGCGCCGCCAGTCCATGTGTAGGTTTGTT
This sequence comes from Thermostichus lividus PCC 6715, assembly GCF_002754935.1. Classification (NCBI taxonomy): domain Bacteria; kingdom Bacillati; phylum Cyanobacteriota; class Cyanophyceae; order Acaryochloridales; family Thermosynechococcaceae; genus Parathermosynechococcus; species Parathermosynechococcus lividus. Next base: position 2,353,660 of record NZ_CP018092.1, on the reverse strand, counting down.
TCCCCAAGGCACATTCCCATATAGACCAGTCCCGCCAAAACCATGAGCCACGCCACGGCCAGTAGTCCTTGATGGGCGATCGCCGGCAAGGGATAGTTCCGTAGCGCCAACCCCAACCCCACACACCAAAGCGTTGGATTGCGGCCAATATGCCAAAGCAGCTTCGGCACGGACACATGCGTTTGACCAAAGCTAGCGGCCAAGCCAATACCGGCACTGTAAGAAATTAGCAAAGAACCCAGCAGATCGTAAAATAAAGCCCAACTAAAATGACTGCTCCCCAGTAGTTGCCATGTAATTGGATAACCAATAAAACCGGTATTACCGACCATCGTTGCCAACAGAAAACTACCTGACCCTTGGCGAGTGTGGCAGGGGTGCCACCGTAACCATAGCCACGCCACACCAACACCTAGACCCATCCCTGCCCATGCCATTAAGGGAGCCAAGCTACTACTTCCGGTCAAGGGGGTTGTGAGAATGAAACTTAAGGCACAGAGGGGAGCACCCACCCAAAACAACCCTTGAGCCAGCCAACCTGTTGTTGTGGCAGGCACAAACCGCACACCAATATAGCCCGCCCCCATGCAGAAGAAAATTAACCCATAGAGTCGGGCAAGGGTAGGTAACAAGACTGAATCGACTATAGCCTAAAGGTCGCGCTACAATTAAAGAATAACTATAATACCAAGTTTAGAATGACCGGTTCTGCCGAGCGGCCTGTTAATTCCTTAGATGCCCATGGTTTTCTGAACCGCTATGCCCCCGCAATTATTAACCAAAAGAAAGCGGCGGAACTGATCAAGGAGTATGCTGCTGGTCGTCGTGACTTTCGCCACTACGATCTACGGGGGGTAACCCTCGAGGATGTCAACCTTTCAGGGATTGATCTGAGCGGAGCAGATTTATCTACTGCTAGTTTGACTAATGTTGACCTGAGTGATGCAAAACTCATTGAAGCAAAATTGATTAATGCTGAGCTAACAAATGTCCAATTGCGGCAAGCCAATCTCAGTCGTGCCAGTTTCAGAGGGGCAACCCTAACCCATACCTCCCTATTAACCGCCACCCTGCGAGGTACTGTGCTGCCGAATGGTCGCACCTCAGGGTAAGCCTCTAGGCAAGGCTCCACAAACCAACTTTAAGCAAGTTTTTTTTTGGCTAGAAGTTCGTCACAGGGAACTAGCCGCAAAAGGAGTTGCCCTAGGGGCGATCGAGGGCTAAACTAGTAGCAACTGTTACCTTAAATCTACGGACGCCGACCTACCATGAGTGCTAAGCCCGTTGTGATTGCGCCCTCAATTTTGTCTGCTGACTTTAGCCGTTTGGGCGAGGAAATTGAAGCCGTCGATCGCGCGGGTGCCGACTGGATTCATGTGGATGTGATGGACGGTCGCTTTGTTCCGAATATTACCATTGGGCCGTTAATTGTCGAAGCAATTCGTCCCCTCACCCAGAAGCCCCTCGATGTGCACTTGATGATTGTTGAGCCGGAAAAATACGTGGCTGACTTTGCCAAGGCCGGTGCCGACATTATCTCTGTGCACGCAGAGCACAACGCTTCGCCCCACTTGCACCGCACCCTGTGCCAAATTCGTGAATTAGGTAAGCAAGCTGGGGTGGTTCTCAATCCCTCTAGCCCGCTAGACCTCATTGAGTATGTCCTTGAGGTGTGCGATCTCATCTTGATTATGAGTGTGAACCCAGGGTTTGGCGGCCAGAAGTTTATTCCAGCGGTTCTGCCGAAAATTCAACGGTTGCGGCAAATGTGTGAAGACCGGGGCTTAGATCCATGGATTGAGGTCGATGGCGGTCTGAAGGTTGATAATACATGGCAGGTGCTAGAGGCGGGAGCCAATGCCATTGTGGCAGGTTCAGCCGTGTTTAATGCTCCAGATTATGCGGCGGCGATCGCCGGCATTCGCAATAGCAAACGTCCTAGCCTTGAAAATATTCCAGTACTGCAGTGACATACTCCCGACTCCGACCGCACAGCGGTGCGGACTCTAAGCCATGCTCATCGGCGAATTTGAACATTTTACAGAGCTACTGGTCAACTACACAGATGATCTGATTTGTCTGCACGAACCCAACGGCTGCTATCTCTACGTTACGCCCTCCAGTGAACGGCTCTTGGGGTATCGTCCCGATGAACTCGTTGGTCAAAGTCCTTACCGGTTTTTCCATCCCGATGACGTGGAGCGCATTCGCAGTGGTGCCCATGCCTTGGCGCTGCAGGGGACAACAGAGCTAGTTGAGACCTACCGGATGCGCAAAAAAAATGGCTCCTACATCTGGCTTGAAACCCTGACTCATCCCATCTGCAATGAACAGGGAACACCCCTATTTTTGGTGACAACCTCCCGAGATGTGAGCCGCCGCAAGCAACTGGAACTGCAACTGCAAAGGAATCAGGAACTTCTTGAAACCTTTTTTGAGCAATCCCTCGAAGCCTGCTTTTTTATGATGTTGGATCAGCCCGTGCGCTGGGATGACACGGCGGACAAAGAGGCCATCCTTGAGTACGTCTTTGACCATCAACGCATTACGAAGGTGAATGCTGCTCTGGCTCAGCAATACCGCTGCTCTGAAGACCAACTGATTGGCTTGACCCCCCGTGACTGCTTTGGCCACGATCTGGAACTGGGAAAACGCCTGTGGCGTGCTTTGTTTGACTTGGGCAACTTCCACGCGGAGCTGGAGCTGTTTCGTCAGGATGGCTCATCCTTTTGGATTGAGGGGAATTATGTCTGTCTGTACAACGAACGGCAGGAAATTACGGGTCATTTTGCGGTGCAGCGGGACATTAGCGATCGCGTCCGGATACAGGCAGAACTGGCCCAAAAAACAGCAGAGCTAGAGTATTTCTTTAGTTCGTCGCTGGAACTATTTATGATTGCTGATACCGAGGGACGATTGCGGCGGGTCAATCAACACTGGTACACGCATCTGGGCTATGGCTTGAATACACTGCTGGGAGCTAGTTTTGAGCAGTTTATTCACCCCGCGGATCGCCCAAGGCACCGTGCTGTCGTGGCACAACTGTTGCAGGGAGAGTCTGTTTCTAAGCATCTTATTCGCCTGCGTACCGAGCAGGGGGAATATCGCTGGTATGAATGGGAAGGGGTATTGGGGCAACATCGCCTCTATGCTGCGGCGCGGGATGTGACGGAGGAACGCCAGTTTAACGATCGCCTGCAAGCGGCCTATAACCAACTCACCGATATTCTCGAAAGTATGTCGGATTACTTTTTTGAGGTGGATCACGACTTCCGCATCATCTACGTCAATGGTCGCTTTTGCCGTCTGCTGGCCAAGTCAGCGTCAGAGATTCTGGGGCAGTCTCTGTGGCAGGTGTGTCCCGATTGCCTGAATACACTTGTTGAAGAGCACTATCGTACTGCTGTGCGCCAGCAAACCCCCGTGCAGTTTGAGGCCTTCTACAGCAGTCTGAACCAGTGGCATATGGTGCGCGCCTTTCCTACCCGTCGGGGTCTGGCCGTCTTTCTTCAAGATATTACAACCCAAGTGACCTCCAGCCTCTCGCTACAACGGCGACAAACCCAAGCCGAGCTATTGCACCGCCTCACCCTGAAAATCCGCCAATCCCTTGATTTAGACACTGTACTCACGACTGCTCTGGCCGAAATCCGCGAATTACTGCGCATTGACCGCACGCTGATCTTTCAGTTTCACGCTGATGGCAGTGGCACCGTGGTGGCCGAATCGGTAGCCAAGCCAGAGTTTTCTTTGCACAACTGCGCCTTTCACGATCCCTGTTTTCACAAGAGCCACGCCCAGGCGTATCTAGAGGGACGTGTACTGGCGATCGCCGATATCGACACCGCCACCCTCACCCCCTGTCACCGTGAATTCCTAAAAGGTCTCTCAGTACACGCCAATTTAGTAGTGCCCATTATTCAGGAAGAGACCCTTTGGGGGCTGCTGCTGTGCCACCATTGCTCGGAGACCCGCCCTTGGGCACTTGATGAAATAGAACTGGTTCGGCAGTTGGGGGAACAGTTGGGGCTGGGGATCCATCGTGCTGAACTGGTGAGCGCCCTGCACCAGGAAAAAGATCGCTACCGCCGGGTGCTCGAGGCACAAACCGAACTCCTCTACCGCTGTACGCCGGCGGGGCGGCTCACCTTTGCCAATCCTGCGTTTTTCCGCTACTTGGCTCGATTTGATCTGAGCTGTGATTTGGGGGACGTGCTCCGCCACCCATTTGCTCCAGAGACTCAGCAGCGCTTTGAACACCACCTTGAGGCACTCACGCCCGATCAGCCCATCAGTACCCTTGAATGTGCTGTCAATCACACGGATGGCGGGGTGGAATGGTTTGAGTGGACAACTCGGGCGTTTTTTGATAGCCATGGGCGGTGCTTAGAGTATCAGTGCGTCGGTCGAGATATTAGTCGCCGTAAGTTAATGGAGGAGCGGTTGATTCATGATGCCCTCCACGATCGCCTTACGGGACTCCCGAACCGCGCCCTACTCAACGATCGCCTATTGCACTGCTGTCGCCAGTACCAACGCCATCGCGATCGCCCCTTTGCAGTCATTTTCATCGACGTGGATCGCTTCAAGCGCGTGAACGATAGCCTAGGGCATGCGGCGGGTGATCAGGTACTTATCACCCTTGCCCAGCGCATGCAAGCCGTTGTGCCGCAGGAGAATACCCTAGCACACCTAAGTGGCGACGAGTTTGTGGTGCTCTGCGAAGACCTTGACCCTAAACAAATGCACACTCAAGTGAATGAGCAGGTGCTGGCTCTGAAGCGGGTGATCCAGGAACCGTTGGTGATTGATGGCCATGTCCTGAGCCTCAGCGCCAGTATTGGTGTAGCGTTTAGCGATCGCGCCGATGCCTCCGCGGCCATGCTGCTGCGGGATGCCGATATCGCTATGTACCACGCCAAAAAACAGGGGCTAGGTCAATACCGGGTCTTTGCGCCGGAAATGCATCTGCAAGCCCAAAGCTGCTTTACCCTTGAAAGTCAACTCCAACAGGCGATCGCCAACAGTGAACTGCAGGTCTATTTCCAGCCCATTGTGCACCTAGAGACCGGCAAAATCGTTGGGCTAGAGGCTCTCAGTCGTTGGTTTGATCCCGAAAAAGGCGAAATTCCAGCGGCAGAGTTCATTACCTTAGCGGAGCAAGCGGGGTTAATTGTTGGCCTTGGCCGTCAGATTCTCGATCGCGCCATCAGTGAATTTAGCCAGTGGCAGCAGGCAGCCCCACAGCGCCATGCACTCACCCTAGCGATTAATATTTCGCCGCAGCAACTGGTTGATCCTGACTTTGTTAAGGATGTTACCCATGCCTTGAGCAAGGCGAACTTAGCGCCGCAACAGTTGCACCTAGAAATTACCGAAACGACGATGATTCGCAATTTAGAAGCAACCCTAGCGGTGGCAGAGCAACTCCAACAGTTAGGGGTAGCGCTCAACATTGATGACTTTGGCACCGGTTACTCGTCCCTGAGTCGGCTGCACCAGTTGCCTATTTACGCCCTGAAAATTGACCGCTCCTTTGTCGTGAACCTTGGGCACACCGCCGCTGCTGCCGAAATTATTGGCGCAGTCATCGCCTTAGGGAAAAGCCTCAACCTAAGAGTCGTTGCCGAAGGGGTGGAAACCGCCGCCCAAGCCGAGCAATTGCTGGCTCTGGGATGCTGCTGTGGTCAAGGCTACGCCTTCTATCCCCCCATGCCCCTAGGTGACATCCCCCAAGTTTGAGTCCCTCTTGCTACGGAGGGTCGCAATTAACCAGTTTGATCAGTTCCAGCACAATAGCATCAAGGCCATTACGCAGTTGAGGGATTGGGGTTCCGGCTTGATTGAGAACAATGCTAAAGGCCAAGGGCGGATGATTGGGAGGGTCGGCATAACCTGCCAAGGCCACCACCCCCCGCAGGGTGCCGGTTTTTGCCCAGACTCGTCCTTGGGCAGCGGTACCCTGAAAGCGATTGCGTAGGGTGCCTGACGTTGCGGCTAGGGGGAGCGATCGCCACCAGAGGGGATAATCTGGCCTGCGATAGACCCCTTGCAAAAGGGTCGTTAAGGCGTGCGGGGTGAGCCAGTTTTGGCGCGAGAGCCCGGAGCCATCCACTAAAACCACAGTGCCAAGCCCCTGTTGGTCCAGATACTGTTGGCGATACCCAGAACGCGCCTGCTCAAGGGCAACGTAAAGCATCTCGGCATAGAAATTATCGCTATCTTGGTTGATGGGGACAATAAGCTCGCCGATAGGAGGTGAGCCATGGCGCAGCAATACCTCTGGCAGATGATCCGTGGCCTCGATGAGGGTGGTGCCCTCAACGGTGATGCCTGCCGCCTGAAGTGCCTGTTCAATTTGCGCTTGGATGTAGGGAGCTGGCTGAGGGAGGGGCACGCGAATATCGCCCGCGGCGCTGCCCACATGCAGTTGACCGCGAATCGTGATCTGGCGATCGCCCACCTCCGCCTCAAGAAACTCTGGCTCACTGGTGGCGACGGTGCGGGTTTGATTCACAAGCTGCCACGAGCGGGCGGCAGTAGGTTGCCGCCATACTAAGGTCAGGGGTTGCCCCAACTGCTGGGGCAACGCATCCACCTCTAGGGCGTTTTGATTCACACTCAAGCGGGTGACCGCTGCTGCGTCGCCCATCTTCAGGTCTTCCAGCGCCCACGTTGGCTCAATCCATGTCTTCTGTGCTCCGGCAATTTCTAGAGTTTGAATGCGTTGCACCCCCTGCTGCGCTAAGGTACGGGCAATTTGCTGTAGGTCTTGGTCACTGAGGCTGGGGTCAAAGCCTCCTTGAACCCGCAACCGCTCAAGCTGGGGCGATCGCCCCGTGGCACTGATCACTGTTTCTAGGCGATAATTTGCGCCCCAATAGGCAAGAGCCGCCGCAGTCGTTGTCAGTTTGACGTTCGAGGCCACTAAAAACAGCTTGTCCGCTTGGTGGCTGTAGAGCACTGCCCCTGTCCCCAACACTTGCACCGCAATCCCCCACTGCCCGGGTTGCCACTGGGGCTGCTGCAGATGGCGCTCAATGGCAGTCCCTAACTCGGCAGGACAGATCGCCCTCGCCAGAGCGGGAGACCCTAGCCCCAGGGCGATCGCGGCAATTAGCCCCCTAGCAAGATACCGGTGCAATGGACACCACGGTATGGGAGCGCACATCCTTGACATAGACGCGATCGCAGCGTTGGGTTTCAACACCACTGGTGGGTTGGTAGCCTGCTTTCTCGTAAAGGTGCACTGCTGTGGTCATCACAGAGGCGGTTTCAATCCAAATGGTGCGATACCCCGCCCCTAGAATGGCCTGCTCGATATGGTGCAGCAAAAATGTGCCTAACCCCTGACCCCGTACCCGTGGATGCAGATACATTTTGCGAATTTCCACCGCCGCCTCCCCGCGCTCAATAGGGTAAAAGGCAATGGTGCCCACAATCTCCTGAGCCTGCTCGACGACCCAAAACTGCCCCCCACGACGCTGGTAGTAGTCTTCAACATGTACGACGTCACGATCCGCACCCTCCGGCTGCCAAGTGAGGCCAAATTCTGTGAGGACGCTTTGGATTAATTGAATCACCGCGGGGCGATCGTCCGACTGCCAGTGCCGCACCCTGCAGCCATTGCCATACTCGAGAAAAAACAGACTCAAGGAACGCTGCCTCCCGCTCAATGTTGAAAGTTTAACGATTCACCACCAAGCTCGCAAGTTGGTTTTGCTACAGTTTTACCCCCATCCCGCCAAAAACCAACCTAGTATAGATAGAGATAAGCTGCCTTGAAGGAACTGGGGATGCAAGACTTTGCGGTAGTTATTGTCGGTGGTGGCCTAGCCGGCTGTCGAGCTGCACTGGAAATCTGCCGCCTTGCCCCACATACACCCATTGCCCTTGTGGCTAAAACCCATCCCATCCGCTCCCACTCCGTTGCTGCCCAAGGCGGAATTGCCGCCACCCTCAAAAACGTCGATGATCAAGACTCTTGGGAGAGCCATGCCTTTGATACCGTCAAAGGATCCGATTTTTTAGCGGATCAAGATGCTGTCGCCATCCTAGCCCAAGATGCCCCCGATGTGGTGATTGACCTAGAACACTTGGGGGTGCTCTTTTCACGGCTGCCGGATGGTCGCATCGCCCAGCGCCCCTTTGGCGGCCACAGCCATCAACGCACCTGCTATGCCGCTGACAAAACTGGCCACGCCATTCTCCACGAGCTGTACTGCAACCTGCTGAAGTATAACGTCACCTTTTTTAGCGAGTGGTATGTGCTGCAGCTCATTGTTGAAGATCAGCAAGCCAAGGGGGTGGTGGCCTACCACATTGAAACAGGTCGGCTTGAGGTGCTGCGCGCCAAGGCTATCCTCTTTGCCACCGGCGGCTATGGGCGAGTCTTTAACACCACCTCCAATGACTTTGCCTCAACGGGGGATGGCCTAGCCATGACCGCACGGGCGGGGCTGCCCCTCGAAGATATGGAATTTGTGCAGTTTCATCCCACCGGCTTGTATCCCGCAGGGGTGCTCATTTCCGAAGCTGTGCGCGGCGAAGGCGCCTACCTGATCAATGCGGCGGGAGAGCGTTTTATGGCGCATTATGCCCCTAGCCGCATGGAGCTTGCCCCCCGGGACATTACCTCCCGTGCCATTGCTACTGAAATCCGCCTAGGCCGCGGCATTCACCCCGATGGCACTGCAGGTGGCCCGTTTGTCTATCTAGACCTGCGCCATATGGGACGAGACACGATCATGAGCCGCATTCCCTTCTGCTGGGAGGAAGCCCACCGCTTAGCAGGGGTTGATGCAGTGGTGGAGCCAATTCCCGTGCGTCCCACCGTGCACTATTCCATGGGGGGAATTCCCGTTACCCTCAGGGGGCAAGTGCGAGCCAATGCTGCCACCACTGTCACCGGATTTTATGCTGCGGGGGAATGTGCCTGCGTCTCGGTGCATGGTGCTAACCGCTTGGGCAGTAACTCCTTACTGGAATGCGTGGTTTATGGGCGGCGTACCGGTGCCGCCATCGCCACGGATTTAGCCCATCTCGCTTGGCCAGACCTCAATCCCCAGCCCTATCGTCAGGCAGCCGAACAACACCTTGAGCAACTGTTTGCTCAGCAAGGAGACTTGCGCATTGCCCACCTCCGGCAGCAGGTGCAAGACTGCATGACCAACTATTGCGGTGTGTTCCGAACAGCAGAATTGATGCAACAAGGCTTGCAAGAATTACAGACATTAAAATCTCGCTATCAGCAGATCCGTTTAGGAGATCACAGCCGGTATTGGAACACCGAACTCCTTGAAGCCCTAGAACTGGCGAACCTGCTGGTGGTTGCCGAGATTATTTTAGCGGGTGCCTTAGCCCGCCAAGAAAGCCGCGGTGCCCACTTCCGCGAGGACTATCCCCAGCGAGATGACACTAACTTTTTGCGCCACACGTTGGCTTTCTATCGCCCGGATGGTGTTGCCATTGATTACTTCCCCGTTACGATGACGCTGTTTGCCCCCCAAGAACGAACCTACTAAGGACGTTAGCTATAGGTATGAGTTCGGAACGCCGCCCCCTGACTCCCGCTCTGAAGCGTGTTGTTGTTGGCATTAGCTTTTTTTTATTGACGATGGCTGTGGCGGTGATTGGGTATATCAGTTTTGGCTGGAACTGGCTGGATGCGTTTTATATGTACGTAATCACCGTTTTTGGGGTGGGCTACGGGGAGGTGTGCCCCCTAATCACGCCAGAGCAGCGCATCTTTAACATGGTTGTGATTGTGGCGGGCAGTGCCTCAGCTATCTATACTGTCGGTGCAATTCTGCAAATGTTTACTGAGGGTGAAATCAAGCGTCTCTTGGATGTGCAGCGGGCGGCGCGGGACATTAGCAAGCTGAATCGCCATGTGATTGTTTGCGGGTTTGGTCGTATTGGTCAGGTGATGGCTCAAGAACTCACCCAGGCCAAAACTCCCTTTGTGATTTTAGATGTGGATGAGCAACGCATTAGTTTGGCAGAGAAGCTGGGCTATTTGGCCTACCTTGGCAGTGCTACGGAAGAAGCGGCCTTGCGGGTGGTGGGAATTGACCGGGCGATCGCCCTTGCTACGGTGCTGCCCAACGATACGATGAATGTGTTTATTACCTTAACGGCACGGCATATTAACGCCGAATTGCTGATTCTCTCGCGGGCCAATCTACCGGCAACGGAGGCAAAGCTACGCATGGCCGGTGCTGATCATGTGGTGCTACCCACTCGCATTGGTGCGACCCAAATGGCTAACCTCATTCGTCGCCCGCGGGGGATTGATTTCCTCGAACAAACCAGCGATCGCCAAGGACTAAACCAACTCTTAAACCAAATTGATGTCCAATTGGCCGAACTAGACATTACCCCCGAGTATCCCTATGTGGGGTGGCGGCTAGCCAGTTTAGAGGTGCGCGGTCAAGGGGAGTTTATTATTATCGGTTTGCGTAAACGGAGCGGCCAGTTGTTTCCGGTACGTGTCAATCCCATCATGGAAGTGGGAGATACCCTAATTTTGCTCGGTCACTCCCATGACACACCTAAACTAGTGCGCGAAGTTAGCTCTCGTGGGCAAGTGCAGTATCGGGGGGCACGGGGTTAACGATGGCACCCCCGGAACTGCGGAATCACGTCATTATTTGTGGTTACGGCTTTCTTGGTCGCAGTTTAGCCGCCGACTTAACCAGTGCTGGGCTGCCGTTTATTGTCATTGATAACCAGCGGGAGCACGTCCGTCTGGCGCAACAGATGGGGCATCCTCTCTACCGTGGCGATGACTTGATGGATGAGAACGAGTTGCTAGCGGTGGGCATTGAACAGGCGCAAACCTTAGTGGCGGTGCTTCCCGATGATGCCAGTAATGTGTTTATTACCCTCACGGCTCGCCGCCTCAACCATAAGCTGCAAATTTTAGCGCGGGGTGACTTACCGGCCACAGAATCAAAACTGCGCTTTGCTGGGGCAGATCACGTGATTTTACCCGCAAGTATTAGTGCTCAACGGATGGTGCAACTCATTACCCGACCCACGGTACTGAATTTTTTAGAGGCCAAGGAGGAGCGCAGTCATCTGATTGAACTGCTGACCCAACTGGATGTGCAAATTGAGCAATTTACCCTGCCCTTGGATTCGCCACTGGTGGGGCTGGCGATCGCCGACCTCGAAGGTCGTGGGCGGGGTCATTTTATTATTATTGCCCTGCGCCGTGCCAACGGGGTGCTGGTTACCCATCCGCCCCTGACCCTTTTGCTAGAGCCTGCCGATACGATTATTGCCCTTGGTCACCTTGCGGAAATTCGACTCTTTTTCCAGCAGAATGCCTACCGCTACCAAATGCGCTATCGGGGGCGGGGGCTACCCTCTTAACCTTTGATACCACTCGCTGCTGCGGAGGGAATGATATACCGTTGTAAAAGAAGAAACACGATGAAAACGGGCACTACTGAAATCACTGAGCCAGCAGCAATTAACCGCCAATCGAGGGAGAAGGTGCCTGCCAAGGTGGCCACGCCAATGGGTAATGTATAAAGCTCCGGCTGATCGAGAACAATCAGCGGCCACAGAAAATCGCTCCAAGCGCCAATAAAGACAAAAATAGCGAGGGTGACCAAGGCTGGGCGGACAGCAGGCAGCATCACAAACCACCACAACCCTAACTCCGAGCAGCCATCGAGCCGTGCTGCTTCTTCCAGTTCTTTGGGAACTCCCATAAAGGCCTGCCGCAGCAGAAAAATACCAAAGGCGGAGGCCAACCCCGGGAGAATAATCCCAAGGTAGGTATTGCGCAGCCCCAACTGCACCGCCAAAATATACAGCGGAATCATGACAATCTGAAACGGGATCATAATAGTGGCCAGCACCGCTGCAAAAATGACCCCCCGACCGCGAAACTGCAACCGCGCTAGAGGATAGGCCGCCAAGGCAGAGGTCAGCAGGTTGCAGGCAACCGTCAAACCAGCAACGAGGGTGCTGTTGAACAGGTACTGCCCAAAGGGATTCGTCTGCCACACCGTGACAAAGTTCTGCCACGTTGGTTCCCTAGGCAGCCATTGGGGAGGGAACGCAAAAATATCTTCATTGGCAGACTTAAAGGCCGTGCTCACAAGCCAGAATAGGGGCAACAGCATCCCAAGGGCTAAAAGTATTAACAGCCCATAGGTCAATCCCAGTCGCAGCCACTGTTTCATCGCTGCGTCCACAAATTAGTAAACATCATCAGTAGGCCGCCAATGACGATGGCGATCGCCAGAGCACCCGCTAACCAATCCAGTGTTGTGGTTTCCATCGCTTGTTCGTTTGAACCTCTCTATTTAGCTTAATCCCCAGAAGGCTCGGCCTTGTACCTGTATATTGACTCTCTGCTGCCCTAAGGGCGATGGCAAGTTCATTGCCATCGCCATGAACTAGCCCACCGCATCGGTAGGAGTTCCGCGACACCAAGTTAAATTAGCCTAAAGATTTGCGGATTTTGCGTCAATTTGCCTATGGCAATTCTGAAACTGTCCCCTACAATAGAAATAGCGGAGACGCACGTTTCCGTTCACTCCTCACACCACACCCCGCCTGGACAGTTATTCGTTCGGGCGGCTTCCTTATGGCAGTGGGGCTTTTGCCTGCTTCTTTAGGGAATGCTGACTCCGGGCAAAAAGGTGTCCACATAAAACTGTATGAGATCAGCCCCAAAGAGGGCGGCAATGATAGCAGCTATGGCTAAAAAAGGACCAAAGGGAATGGGTTGACGGCGTTGAATCCAACCAAGGGCAATTCCCAGCCCCCCGACGCTGCCGCCCAGTAGTGCGGCGATAAAGAAAGTGACCAGTAGCCCTTGCCAGCCCAACCATGCACCGATCATTGCAGCGAGCTTGCCGTCACCTCCCCCCATGACTTCTTGGCCGAAGGCGATCGCCCCTCCCCAGCGAATCAGATCAAAAAGCCAAATGCCTAGCGCTGCGGCGATTATGCCATGACTAATGCTAACCAAGGCAGGCAGCCACCCCCCTGCAAGTAAGCCTTGTATGATCAGACCGGCAACCAGTCCCCACTGGGTGAGGGGATGGGGCAGCATCATTGTATCGAGATCAATGAATGCTAAGGCCAACAGCCAAGCGGTTAGTAGCCACATCTTTAGGGTTTGCCACTGCCAACCGCTGACGGCAAAGATGACCACAAATAGGAGGCCAACAAGCAGCTCAATCGCTGGATAGCGCCATGAAATTGGAGCATGGCAATAGCGACACTGCCCCCGCAACAGCAACCAACCTAGGATCGGTATATTGTCGTAGGCTCGCAGGGATGTCAGACAGGCAGGACAGCGGGAGGGCGGATACAGTAGCGATCGCCCGTTGGGAATCCGGTAAATCACTACATTCAGAAAACTGCCCACGGCAGTCCCCAACAAAAAGATGAGGCTGTAACTACTGAGGGTAAAGAGCGTAAGAGCAGTTATAGGCTGGCCACTTCTGGTAAGTGATGGTAAGGAATAAAGCACTCTTGGGGGAGAAGCACGGGTTGGGAAGTAAAGACAACGTGACCACGGAGGGTTTGCCGATTTACCGCTACGCCCGCAGGGGAGGGACTCACCCCATGCACTTGCTGATAGAGATTATAAATGGATTGGGCGGCAGCTAATAAAGGCGTATCTAGGGTCTCAATGGGCGGCAGAACTTGCATTTGCCCCACTCCTCGGCAATCGAACGATAGATGAAGTATTGTTGCTGGTTTGGAACCATTCATCAGTTCTGTGGAAGCTGACAACCTATGCAAAAGCCATCCAGTGGGTGGGACAGTAATTTGCCTGATCCTTGATCATCCCTGTTTCCTTGAACCCCTTACCAGATGTCTCTGGCTATGTTAGAGTTAACTTAATTGAGAATAACTATTAATAGAGACTGACAAATATGACACTTGCTGTAGCAGTTTCGCCTCAAGTCAGTGTTGAAGGCACGGTGCAAGAGGTGATCTATAAAAAGGCGCTTCCTAAAGTTATTGTCTTGGAAACAGCCGGGCGACTCCTGTGGATTAAGCTGAAAAAGTCATTGCGTCAGGAACTTCATCCCCATCCTAGGGTGGGCGATCGCCTCCGTATCTATGGCGATCGTTGTTGTAAGGGCTCTGATAGAGCGTATTACTGCAAGGCACATCATTTAGAATTTTTAGCAGTTAAGCAGCCGTCAGGGTCTGTTGCCGTACCTCGGTGCAAAGTGCTCATTTGTCAGAAGTCGTCCTGTTGCCGGCGGGGGGCAAAACAACTGTGGCAAGAATTGCAGCAGGAGGCGATCGCTCAAGAGTTACCGATATGTTTAAAAGCTACCGGTTGCCTTGGCGAGTGTAAACGAGGCCCTGCGGTTGTGGTTCTGCCACTGAAAAAACGAGTAACCCATGCTAACGCCGAGCAGATCAAAGCATTGGTGCAGCAGCAGGCAACCTTGAACGGCTAGGGAGAATCAACCAGCATCAGTTCCTTTTGGCACTCCTCAAGAAGTACCTAACAGCTAAGCGACAGACGGTACGGTCAGGGCAGCCTTAGACTCCTCCCCCCTCAGTTCTGGGAGTTTGTCAATAGAATGGCGGTAACCCTTGCTTATTACTGAGGTTATTGTGTTACTCAAACGGTTTCTACTACTGGGGGTTCCCCTAGCTCTAACAGCAGCTTGCACGTCCCATCCTGCTGCGGAGGTGAGGGCAGACTCAGCACCTACTACACCTCTAGAGGCTGGGTCTGACGCAGCATCCGTCACCATTAAGTCGGGTAATTTTATGTCTGGCGAGCATCCGACCTCTGGGATAGCCAAAATTTTTAACAACTCTGGTCAGTTAGTCCTAGAACTCGACCAAAGCTTTGAAACCTCTCCTATGGGGCCTGATCTAGTAGTTGTCCTGCACCGTTCTGAGAACGTTCTGGGTTCAACAACTCCCCCAGCGTTCCCGCTGCGAGAAGGAGATTATGTCATTTTGGCAGAGCTGCAATCGTTTAGTGGGGATCAACGGTATGACATTCCAGCCACTGTCAACTTAGATGAGTACCGCTCAGTCGCCATTTGGTGTCGGCGATTTAATGCGACCTTTGGGGCTGCGGCACTTCAGTAGCAGCTATCACTGGCCTCAGAAAGCATGTAGGTTTTGGCTCAGCCCTGTTTCCTTGGCGAAAAACCGAGGGTATAGAACATTAATTGTGGACTTGATCGATGGCCGAAGTTTAAGTGTCCCCTGATGTTGGTATCCCCGTTTGCTGCACGCCTCTGAGGAGGAACGGCAAAACTGGCAACTCTTAGGGGATGGTTACGCGATTGAGTGAGCCGATGTGGACGAAGGGCAGGTACAGCTTATTGAGCCAATATAGGACATCGAGCACCGAGGAATAGGAACAGCAGGCTATGCTGACGTATTCTCTAGGTTTAAGGTAAAGGAGCGTGGTGGCCTATTTCATAGCTGACGTTGATTCTGTTTGCCTTAAAGCCTATCTTAGGTGCCAATCTCCTCCCTCAGTTGCCATTCCCAAACCGTACCATCTTCAGGGTGTTTAAGAGTTTCAACGTGTTGGAATCCAAGCTTCTCAAGCACTCTATGGGAGGCATTACGCTCCGGAAGTGTCTGTGCCGAGACCACAATAGATGGCCTATGATGGCGCGCAATTGCTACGAGCGCGGCAGCCATCTCGGAAGCAACGCCCCGGTTCTCAAAGTCCGGAAATGTGAAATAGGCAATTTCAATGCATCCATCGTGAGGGGGTGATTTGAAGCCACATGTGCCAACCGGTATCCCGTTTGCTAACGCAAGATAGCCGATCCACGGCTCTTCGAATCCGACCATCGTATAGAGATCAGCAGTTGCCCGGAATACTTCCTGCGTCACTTCAGGCAGGAAGCCTGTATAGCCACGTGGGGAACCGTTACGCTCAATTGGAATGAGAGACAATTTCATTTTCATTGTCTTGGGTACCTAACGGATTAAATCAGCAGTTGCTGGACTTCTCCCAATGGTAGGGAAACATTCTGCCTAATCGTATCAAGGAACACCCTTTGTCATACGAAAATTGCATACAGTAAAAGCTCACGATTAGCCTAAATAAGGCTCATCCTTTAAGGAGAACACGATAGCAACTATGCGACTCGATCAGTTGCAGTCTTTTTTGGCGGTTGCTGAAACCGGTAGCTTTCAGGCTGCGGCTCAGCGGTGTGGGGTCAGCCAACCCACCATTAGTCGGCAAATTCAAGCCCTAGAAGATAACTTAGGCATTCAGCTTCTCCATCGGTCTAGCCGAGCCAAGTTGACGGTGGCGGGGGATCTGTTTCTTCGGCGTGCCTACAGGATTTGGCAGGAGTGGCAGGCAGCCAGTGCTGAACTGAAGGCGATGCAGCACGGTCAGCAACATGAACTGTGTATTGCGGCTATTCACTCTATCTGTCGCCACTTTTTACCTACCTTGTTGCCAAGGTTTCATCAGAGCTTTCCGCAGATGCAATTGCGGGTGACTGCCCTAGGGAGCGATCGCGCCGTCAAGGTATTTCAGGATGGCTTGGTAGATTTGATCATTGTGATGGGCGATCGCTATCTCTTTAAGCAGTCGGAATGGGTGATTGAACCTCTCTATAGTGAACCTGTCCAGATCCTCATGGCGGCGCAGCATCCCCTCGCCTGTCACCCTACACTGACTTGGGAGGCCTTAGCCCAGTATCCCCATGTGGTCTTTAAGGATGGGTATGGGATGCGCCGCTTAGTGGCAGAGGAGTTTGCCCGCCGCAATCTCCCTTGGCAACCAGCCCTAGAGCTAAATACCCCCGATGCCTTTATTGCTGTCATTCGCGAAAGTGACATGTTGGCACTATTGCCCCGATCGGCGCTAAAAGATGCCTTGGATGATGATACCTTGGTGATTCGTCACCTTGATGCTAAAGTGGCACCGCCCGACCGTCAAGTTTTGGCCATTACCACGCGCGATCGCCTGAATTTGCCTCCCATGGCTCAGTTGTTAACCCTTATTCGCCAACAGGCTTCCCATGAGTCTTGTTTTTCGTAATCTACTGAAGAAAGTAGGCAGTGGTGCCCATACCCACCAAGATTTGACCCGCGCTGAGGCGGCCATGGCGCTGAAACTGATGCTCGAGCAAACAGCAACCCCAGCGCAGATTGGTGCTTTTCTAATTGCCCATCGCATTAAGCGCCCCACCGCTGCCGAAATGGCCGGGATGCTAGATACCTACCAAGAGTTAGGCCCCAAGGTGGCTGCTATTGAGAGTGCCTCACCAGTGATGATCCTGAGCCAGCCCTACGATGGGCGCGATCGCACCTTTCCCTTGAGTCCCTTAACCGCTCTTGTCTTAGCGAGTGCTGGCATTCCGGTGCTACAGCATGGAGGCGATCGTATGCCTACCAAGGAAGGCGTTCCCCTGATTGATCTTTGGCGCGCCCTAGGAGTGGACTGGTCACGGGTGCCCCTTGAGCAGGTGTCAATCTGTTTGGCAAAAGCCCATCTGGGGTTTGTTTACTTACCGCGTCACTTCCCTGCGGCTCAGGGACTTGTGCCCTACCGCGAGCAAATTGGCAAACGCCCACCCATTGCCACCCTTGAGTTAATCTGGAATCCTTACCAAGGGGCAAGCCATCTGGTGGCTGGCTTTGTCCATCCCCCCACCGAAACTATCATCCGCGATGCCCTATATCTCCACGGGGTTCAAGAATTTACGACCGTTAAAGGGCTGGAGGGAAGTTGTGACTTACCCCGGGAGCGCACCGCGATTATTGGCTTAGGACGGCACCAGCCCGAGCCGTGGCAGCGATTACGCCTCCATCCCCAAGACTACGGAATGAATAGCAGCAATATACCTTGGACGACTCTCAGCGAGGCAGGTGAGGCCATGCAGCAGGTATTAACAGGTGAGCCACACCCCTTAACTGCTTCAGTCCTTTGGAATAGCGGGTTTTATCTGTGGCAAGGGGGAAAGGCAGCAACCTTAACAGAGGGGATGGCGCTCAGCCAAGACCTGCTGTGTAGTGGTACCGTTCGCCAGCACTGTCAACGACTGCAAGCTGTCGTAGAACAACTTTGATGTTGCTGTTCAGAAGAGAACATCGTCTGTCACAGGTGATGAGACGTTGACTTCTCCCCTCCTTGAAAGAGAGGGGATTCCCAAAGGATGCTACGCAACGGGCTGAAGCCACATTGCTTCGCTTTTCCCTTGAGCTGTCACCCACAACTTAATGCGGGTGGGAGCAGTCAAAGACCCCCTACTCACCTCAAGCATTCCTGCTATTGGGACTACGTTTATGTTTCGGTTTGTGGTTTCGCGCTTTTCAACACTAGCCAATTCGATACGCTCAACATCCTGCCATTGCTTGCAGTGGTTTAGGCTTGCCGCCAAAGCGGTAGTGACTTACTTGCCGGGATTTCTCCGTACTAGGATGTTTCTTCGCGTAGTTGATACGCCTACTTTCCACGTCTCTAGTTTAACACATAGAGAGGGCTAAAGCCCCCTGAGTTGGCTGTATCCCCTCGCTAAAGCGGAGGGGTTTTAGCCCGCCCACATCACTCCTATAAGCACTTACACCGATCTCGCCCCTCGTCAGCCAAGCAAGCCAGCGTCTCTTCAGGATTTCTAGGCCTGCCCTTTAGGAATGAGGCGGGATTCAGGTCAGGGTGGCAGCCTCTAATTCAACGCCTTCTAGCAGATCATTCACGGGGAAGCGATCCAGCAGGTAACGAGCCTGTTGGGCGCTTTGGCGAAGCTGTGGGCTAGTGTGGGGGGCGTGGGGAATCTGGGAGAGAAAATCTAAGGTTCGCCGCAGTAGGCGGACAATATCGCCTGCGTCAAGGTTGGTTTGGGCACAGAGTTCGTTCCAGGGTGTTCCCAGTGCCCAGTGTTCCACCAAGCCAATTAAGTCCCACTCGTACCAGAGGGGGAAGATAATGTGTCGCCGCCGCTGAATTTGAAACAGCCGCCGTCGTATGGGGCTAAGGGCGGCTAAGCGCTCCTCCACCTCGCTAGCGATGGGATAATTACACCAACTATCAGAACGCGGTGTTTCTGTGACTAGGGCGGCTACGGCTGCCGCAAGAAGATGGGGGGGCAAATCCTCCAGTTCACCGGAGGCTAAGGCAAGAGCTAGCCAGAGTTCGTTTTCCCCCCGTAGGGCAGCAGCCATTTCGCCGAGGGGGGTGGGGGTTAATTCGTTGAGACCGCCAAAGTCTTGCAAGGCGCCCACTAGGGCGAGGAACTGATCCCAATGGCGTTGGGCTTGCAAATTGAGTTTTTGCTGGCGATCGCTCAGTTCTGTCAGGAGGCGTTCTTCGCGACGCACCAGACGTAACAGGCTGTTTACATTCTGGGGAAAACTGGCTTGCAGTTGATGCAGTTTGGCCTGTAAATCTGCGATTTTGGCCGCTTGGGCAGCCACCTGGGGTGCAGGCAGCACGGGGGGCAACTCGGGAACAGTCGTTAGCCACTGTTCGGTGTTAGGGGCTGGGCAGCTATGGCCGAGGCGCAGCGTTAAGGTTTCTGGCAATGGCGGCAGGGTGGACAAGGGGGGGCGATCGGGTAGATCCCTAAAATATGCTCAACGGCAACCACATAAAAGCGACCATCGGCGGCAAGGCATACCCAGTGCGGCAACTGACCAGACCCCGCCACTTGATGGCATAGCACGGCGGGTAGGGGGGGCTGCTCCGCTACGGTGGGTTTGAGGTGCACCCAAGTTCCTAAGGGAACGGCCATCAGCAGGGGCAGCAGTTCGTAGCTGCGTTCCTGCTCTGCCTGCTGCTGAAAAATTTTTAGGAGGCGCTGGTCTTGGTGGAGCCGCTCCCGTAGTTTTTGATAGGTGGCCAGTTGGCTGCGATCGATGGTTACAAGTCGCTGCTGAATGGTCTTTAGTTCGGCCTCTAGGGTGGCGATCGCCTGCCGCTGCGGCGTGAGGTGCAACGTCGCTAGGTACTGGCCAAAACTGCGCTCCACCAGTTCTTTGGCTTCTGCAAGGGTATGGCGCTGGAGTAGGTTCAAGACCATCCCATAGCTAGGGTAAACTGGCTAATCAGTGGATCCGGGGCGGCAGTGGCCAAAAATGCGGCTTCGTTGGCCCCTTCAAAGGGGGTTTGCAAGGTCACCACGTGGCCAATGGTATCCATCCCACGCCGTCCGGCTCGTCCAGCCATCTGCAAAAATTCCGAGGCCGTCAGGAGGCGATGGCCACTGTCGGTCCGCTTCGATAGGGTGGAAATGATGGTGGTGCGTGCTGGCATGTTGATCCCCGCCGCTAGGGTTTCTGTGGCAAAGACCAATTTAATCAGTCCCTCCTGAAAGAGGGTTTCCACAAAGGTTTTCACTACGGGCAGTACGCCTGCATGGTGTGCGGCAATACCTTGGTACAGCGGTGCAATGATTTCAGGGGTTACAATTTCTTGGTGCTGCGCCAAAAACTGATCGACTCGTGCTGCCAAGGTTGCCTTTTCTGACTCGGTGAGCAAATTCATCCCTTGGACGTCTTGCACGGCTTGATCGCAGCCCCGGCGACTGAAAATAAAGTAAATGGCTGGCAGCATGTCGCGCTGTTGCAGTTGGCTGACGACATAGCGGATACTCAGGAACTCTCGCTTGCCCCCGCGCCGCCGCGTCTCGCTGTGACCGTGCAGCTTGGGGTTCAGGCGCTTGCGCTGACCATCGAGAAGCGGTACCAACCCCTTGCCATTGCAAAAGTAAAAGTGCAGCGGAATCGGTCGCCAGTCAGAGTAGATCAGCTCCGCCTCGCCATGCACTGTTTTAATCCAGTCAGTGAGTTGGGCACCGTTGGCAATGGTGGCGGAGAGGGCGACGAGTTGAATTTCTGGCGGGCAGTAAATGATGGATTCCTCCCAAACGGTGCCCCGCTGGCGATCGTTCATGTAGTGGCACTCATCCAGCACGACCACTTCTACCCCCGCAAGGGAAGTACCTACTTCACCAATGGAGGTGCCGTAGAGCATGTTGCGGAAAATTTCCGTGGTCATCACCAAAATAGGCGCATCGCGATTAATGGAGACATCGCCCGTGAGCAACCCCACCTGCTCGCTGCCAAACTGCTGCTGAAAGTCCCGTAACTTTTGGTTAGAGAGGGCTTTGAGGGGGTGGTGTAAAACACCCGCTGCTGTCGGCTCAGGGCACGGTGAATCGCGTACTCCCCAATGAGGGTTTTACCCGATCCTGTGGGGGCACACACCACCACCGATCGCCCCGCCTCTAGGGCAGCGATGGCCGCTTCCTGAAAGGCATCCAAGGAAAACGGCAGTTGGGCAAGGAAGTCGGCTAGGGCTGGCGATCGCTCGCTCATGGGGTTGGGGTTGGCTCCTGCACAAGAACTTCACCTTGCAGTAACCGTGCTGCGGCATCCAGCAACTGCTCTTCAAGGTAGGGCTTGGTGAAATAGCCCTTGGCTCCCAGTTGCGCTGCCATCTTGCGGTGACGATCCGCCCCCCGGGAGGTGAGCATGGCAATGGGCAGTTGACTAAGCTTGGGATCTTTTTGAATCCGCGACAACAGCTCTAGGCCGTCCATCCGCGGCATCTCAATGTCACAGAAGACCAGATCGCAGGGCAGACCGGAGCGCAGTTTTTCCCACGCATCTTGGCCATCACGAGCTTGCTCCACCCGATAGCCCGCACGGGTAAAGGTCATGGATAGCAGTTCCCGTACCGTAATGGAGTCGTCAATAATCAACACCAAGGGTTCAGCGGCCACTTCGGTTGGCTCTAGCACGCCAATGGTGCGATCGTGACCAAAGGAACTGCGCCATTCACGATCCATGCGCTCTAAGGATAGGTCAATAATTTCCAGAATGTCGGCGATCGCCATCGCGCGGCCATCCCCCTGTACAGTCACCCCAGCAATGCCAACGGGTTTGGGCACAGGCCCCGACAACTGCTTGATCACAATTTCCTGTTCCCCAATCACCTGATCGACTTTGATCGCCACCAGATCATCACCGCTGCGGAGCACCACCACAGAGACCATGCCATCATCTTGGTTGCTGCCGCCATAGACGTTACTGCGGCTAATGTTTCGGCTGTAGGTGAGTAAATCACTCAGGTTGCGCAGGGGAAGTTGGCGATCGTGCCACGGCAACACCTGCTTGCCCTCCTCAAGGGTGTGGATGCGCTCCTGGGGAATATCCAGCATATCCTCGACCCATCGATCGGAAAGGCAATGCGGCAGTGGTTGTCAATGCAGCAGAGCGCCTTGGTAATACTTAGGGTCAGGGGCAAGCGAATGGTAAAGGTCGTGCCCTTGCCCACCGTTGAATCGGTATTAATGGTGCCGCGAATATCCTCTAGGTTTTTGCGCACCACGTCCATGCCGACCCCTCGACCCGCAAGGGAGTCGGCTTGGTCTTGGGTACTAAATCCTGACCGGAATAAAAAGGCATAGACCTCTTGCCGAGATAAATTGGGGGCATCCGCAGGGTTGAGCAACCCTTTCTCAATAGCTTTCTGTTTAACCCGAGCCGGATCAATGCCGCTGCCATCATCGCTAACGGAAATAATGGCCTGACTGCCTTGGTAAAAGGCACGGACACGAATCAGTCCTTTTTCTGGTTTACCCAATTGTTTGCGAACCTCTGGCAGCTCAATGCCGTGATAGATGGCATTGTTAATAAGGTGGGTCATCGGGTCAAAAAGTTTTTCAAGAATCCCCTTATCAATGAGGGTGTCTTCGCCTTCCACCTTCAGTTCCACCTGTTTGCCAATGGTGCTAGCGACGCGCCGCACGGCCGCGGGCAAGCGGGAAGACATTTCACGGAAGGGCACCATTCGCGAGCGACTTAGCCCTTCTTGGACTTGGGTGGTCACTTGGCGAAACTGCCGTGCCACTTGCTCCACTTCGTCCACAACGTACTGGATATCGTCTGCGGCCTCCCGTACCCGCACAATCCGCTCAATGACTTCTTGAGATAGGGTGTGGAAGCCAGTAAAGCGATCCATTTCTAGGGCATCAAACTCAACCCCGGTCGCGTGGGCGCGATCCTTTTGGCCATGACCATTCGTCACTCGCGCTGTTGTAATGCCCAACAGAGAACTTTCAAGGAGCGATCGCTCGTAGAGGTCCTGCATCTGTTGGCTGACATCCCCTAACTGCTGCACCTGATAGAGCAAGTTATCTAAAAATTGCCGGAGTCGCTCTTGGCTATCTTCGAGGCTGTTACGATTGACCACCAACTCCCCAACCAAGTTACTTAAGCTATCGAGATGGCGCACGGGAACTCGCATGGTTTGCTCCACAAGGCTGCCCCCTTGGCTGCTTCCCGTCGTCGTGGGGCGGTAGGTTTGGTCG
Source organism: Thermostichus lividus PCC 6715 (assembly GCF_002754935.1). NCBI lineage: Bacteria > Bacillati > Cyanobacteriota > Cyanophyceae > Acaryochloridales > Thermosynechococcaceae > Parathermosynechococcus > Parathermosynechococcus lividus. The sequence continues at coordinate 2,330,357 of NZ_CP018092.1, read as the reverse complement.
GCGTACCGATAATACCTTCTAACTCTGCAAAGTCACTATCGGTGGCTGGACTGGCAGAACTCGGCGCCACCTCTGGAGCGCTAGGAGCACCGAGCATCTGTTCGAGATCCTCAAACACAGGGGCAGCAGCAGTAGCAGCAGATTCATCAACAAGTAACTGTTCCGGATCAGCAACAGCACTTGCCTCATGCGGTGTGGTCTGAAGGCTCTCGTTAATTAAGTTTTCTAAGTCTTCAAGGGCATCTAGGGAGTGACTGGTATCCGCCTCTGGCTGCTCTGACGTATCTGGCGTATCTGGAATTAAGGCTTCAGGGGGATTTACGGGTGCAGTGGTATCTGTTGGAATCTCTGGGGCAGCAGGTGTCTCAGCCTCTAACCATAGATCCTCAAGGGGGGAGAGGCGACAAATTCCGCCAACACATCTGCCGCCGTATTTTCAACCACAAGGTTATCGAGGGCATCCGTCAGGCCCGGAACATCTCCTAAAAAGGCAGCGACATCAGAGAATGTATCGGCAGACAGGGGCTCACTCTCTGGCAATTCGAGATCGGCGAGAGGCGCCTCGGTACGCACCCCTTCATCCGCTGCCAGAGCATCGGCAATGGCAGCATCCGCTGGATAACTCACTGCGGTGTCACTGAACCCCTCTAAGAAGGAAGCGATATCGACTTCCTCGTGTTCCTCGCTAGGGGAGTCGGCGATCGCCGATGCAGTCTCATCCAGCAGCAGGGCATCAATGTCATCGGTGATAGTATCAGCCGGTTTGTCGTCCAAGAAGTTATCAATATCCGTCAGGAGTTGATCAATGCTCAGGTCTTCAGTACTGGCCTCAGCGGAGTCACTAGTCACCGTCAAGAAGTCGGAAATGTCTTCATCAATAAATTCATCACTCTTTAGACCCGCCAGTTGCTCATCTAGGGTATCATCGCCCCATTGTTCCCCCAAATCCCCAGCTAGGCTAAAGATGTCACTCAGTTCTTCGAGATCGGTCTGGCTATCGTCACCAAATACGGTGACCCCATCAGGCACATCGGTGATGAGATCAGCCTCCTCGACGGCGATCGCCTCGGCCACTGGTGCAACCTCCTCAACAGCAGCCTGCTCTAAGGGCGCAGAGAGATCCTGAATCGGCTCTAGCTCTGCCGCAGGCACAGGAGCGGGCTGAAGATCCAACAAGGCCTGACTAGCAGCAATGACACAACCTTGGCCGCTCAGCACCCGATCCCGCGCCGCCATAATCTCTTTGATCACCACTGGGGCAAGGACAGTGAGCGGTTGGCTATCATTACTAACAACCTGTTGGGCGATCGCCAACAGATCCACCCACTTCGGCAGCGCAAAGGTTTCCCCTAACTGACCCAAATTGGAACATGCCTCCACCAACTGCTGGCGAACCGCCGGTGAATCTGGCTGCTTAAAGAGTTGCAGCATCGCCCGCAGGCGTTCAGGCACATCCGTCTGAAAGACAAAAGTATAGCTAGGATCAACAGGGGGGGGCGGCGGCGTCTCTACAACGCCAGTAGCCACCGGTTCTGCTGGGGTAGCACCACCTTGAGTTAAGGCATTCAGGTGATCGTGAAGTTGCTTAAAAACAGGTTCAACTCTTGACAGGGTTGCGGTTGCCGTTTCCTCAGTCAAACCAAAGGGGCCTTGGAGTTCATCCAGAAGTTCCCGTAGCGCATCCACTCCCTGCAAAAACAGGTTTTCCAGCGTGCTATCTACGGTAATAGGATGCTCCCGCAGTACCTTGAAGTAGTCTTCTAGCTTGTGGGCGGTGTGCTGAATACTGTGCAGCCCCAGCATTGCTGCACCACCCTTGACAGAGTGGGCAGCCCGAAACATTTCACTCATCGCTTCGGGATCGTTTACCACCTGTTGCAGATTCATCAAGCTTTCTTCAATGGTGGTCAGGTGTTCCTGAGCCTCTTCAATGAAATAGCCGAGAATGCGCTTTTGTTGATCGCTTTGCATAGCCCCTCCCGGATTGCTTAGGCTTGGTCTTCAGTATTTTCAACGCGGAACCGTTCCACAGATGTTTGCAGGTTACGAGCCACGATCACCAGTCCCTGTAATGAGTCTGACACGCGCTGCGCTTCCTGGGAGGTAGCTTGGGCGGTCAACTCAATTGACTGCATCACCTGAGCCATGGAGCGGGCAGACTCCGTTTGCTCAACCGTAGAATTAGTAATCGAGCGCACCAGCGCATCAATCTGTGACGACACTTGGATAATGTCCTCAAGAGAGTGTTTGGCTTGCTCTGCCCGCTTCGTCCCCTCAATCACCTGTTGCGTTCCCTCTTCCATAGCGGTCATCACCGCGCCGGTTTCACTTTGAATTTGCAGCACGATCTGTTCGATCTCCTTCGAGGCCTTAGCGGCACGATCTGCCAGTTGTCGCACCTCATCGGCCACCACCGCAAAGCCACGACCCGATTCACCCGCTCGCGCTGCCTCAATACTAGCGTTCAGTGCCAAGAGGTTTGTCCGGTTGGCAATGGAGGAAATCACACCAACAATCTTGGCAATTTCTTGGGAAGACTCGGCTAAGCGTTTGACCTTGCGAGTTGTTTCCGCCACCGTTTCCCGAATTTGCAAAATCCCCGCCACGGTACGCTCCACCGCTTCACCGCCGCGCAGAGCCGTTTCAGAGGCATTACGAGCCACGGCATTGGCTTCTTGGGCGCTTTCGGCAACCCGCTGAATTGCGTTGGTCATCATCTGCACAGAGTTGAGGGTCACTGCCAACTCCTCTGCTTGCCGCAGGGCATCTGCTGAGAGGCTACGGGCAAACGTTTCGCTTTCTGCCGCACCGCGACTCACCTGCTGCGCCGCCACTTTCACCTGTTGCACAATGGTGCGCAGGTTGTGGATGGTCAGGTTAAAGGAGTCTGCGACCGCCCCCAACACATCGGCGGTCACCTCCGCTTGTACCGTCAAGTCGCCACGGGCAGCACCCTCCACATCGTCGAGGAGCCGAATCACTTGCCGTTGCAGATCATCCCGCTGACGTTCGTTCTCTTCAGCCTTTTTCTGGGCATCTGACGTGATTTGCCGAATGCTCTCGGTCATTTGGTTGAAGCTCTGAGCCAAAACCCCTAGCTCGTCATGGCCAGTGACGGGAACCTGTGCAGTCATGTCCCCAGCAATCACGGCATTACACTGGGCTTGCAGGTCAGTACAGAAGCGTTTGACCCGACTGACACTCCGCTGCCCTAAGGCGTAGGCCGCTAAGCCTGCGGTTAAGCCAGCGGCGGTGCCTCCCACGACGGGAACCGGAACTGGGGCACTAAAGCCTAATCCCACGGCACCTGCGGCCAAGGCTGATAATACCCCTGTAGCTACCGCAGAGGTGAGGTTCTGCTGCGTGAAGGATCCCCCAGCGGTTGTCGCAGGCGAAGGGGAGGTGACCGCTGCGGCTGGCACGGATCGCGGTGTAGCCACAGAACGGCTGGGCGGAGGTGCAGTTTGCTGCGCAAAGGTTGAAAGGTCATGGGCACTGTCGTGGCTGCTGCCTTGGCTGGTGGGGGCGGCTGGCTGGTTCGGCTCAAGGCTAAACTCAGCCAAATCCGCTAAGTTGTCTTGGCTGAGGTCAAATTCCTCGGGTAAAACAGCAAAGGTTTCGGTGCCCAAGTCGGTTTGTGGCTCAGGGCTACTGCCGGCAGAATGCATCTGGAGTTTAGGGTTGGCGATCGTCATTTCATCGTCAAAGCCTAACTCGGGGGTGGCAGCGTTATCAGCACCAAAGTCGTCAAGGTCAAAATCCCCAAGGTCAAAATCGGGAATGACCTCTAAGGAGTCGTCCGCAGTGGGCGCTACGCCAGTGAAGGTGTTGGGATCAAAGCTGCTCTGCTGGGAAATGGCAATGGTTTCGTCTCCCATCGCCCCTTCTTCGGAGGGGATGGGCGGCATACTCGCCATAGCAATGGTTTCATCCTCCTCTAACTCAGCCAGTGCGGCTCCTTCTTCTGCCCGAAAGAGGGGATCGGCAGACTCAGCCGTTGGCAACTGCGCCATGGCAATGGTTTGATCGTCGCTAGTGTCAAACAGGGCAGGATCAAAGTCTGTGGTGGGAAGCGGCTCAGCCACCATATCCGCCAAACCAGAATCAATAAAGCCACCAAAGAGGTCATCCTCCTCGTCACTAGGACTGCTGGGAGGGGTAGCCGCAGGCTCTGGAAGTAGATCAACCTCAGGCTCACTGCTCAACAACTCGCTAATGGCGGCGGCAGAGGTTTCCTCTTCTAGGGGTGCGGGAGCAGCCAATTCCTCGGCAAAACTGGGGAAGAGGGCATCGTCTGCTGCGGCGGGTGCAGAGATGTCAGGAGATGGTGATGGCTGGGCGAACGGGTCGCTCAACAGGGGAGTATCCGCAGTTGCAGCGAAATCAAATAACGGATCACTCGCTTCAGCAGCCGGTTCGTTTGCCGCAGGCGCATCGCTGCCAAAGGGGGAGTTACCCATCAGCATTGTCACGTCATCGTCGTCAACGGCTGCGGCTCCCATCGGTTGAACTGACTCCCCTATGGGAATTTCCGGAATATTTTCCCCAAGGCCAAAGTCATCGAGGGTGGCACTAGGTTGGGGCTCTGTTAGCGGTGGTAACCCAAAGGGATCGTCTGTACTGTTGAGGGTGGCATCTTCATCAAAGGGATTAAAGGACGGCATTTCAGCCGTCATTGGGTACTCGCTCTCAATGCCAGAAATACCTAGATCATCGAAGGGACTACTATCCCCCGCGCCGAAATCATTAAAGCTCTCTAGGCTCATCTCTTCAAGGCGGATGTTCTCATCAGCAGGGACATCAGCGGTTGCGCCCTGAAGAGTTGTGTGCTCGCCTTGGAGTATGGTGTGATCCCCTTGGAAGGTTGTCGCGGAGGAATCCTCGCTCCAGTCATGGCCACCATTGGTAGGCTCAACGGTAATAAACTCTTGAATTTTGGCAATACTCTCGTTGGCAAGGGTAATTAGATCGGGATCACTGGTGTGGCTAAGAACTGCTTGGTACTGGGCATGGGCTTCTTTGTACTGTTGTTGGCAGCAGTAAATATGTCCCCGCAGCAGCCGCAAATTGGGGTCGTCCGGTCGGGTGCCCACCAAATCGTCGGTAATCCTTGCGGCTTCGTCGTAGTGACCTTGGACGTAAGCGGCAACGGCTTTTTGATACTCTTGGGTGTGATGGGTGCTGCTGGATGCCATGGGCGTACTCCCAAAATGGACGGTAAGGGGGAAACTGGCGGAATAAGTTATGCTAGATATTTACAAAGTATGCGCCAAACCTCGGCAAAGGTGATATTGAGGTGTTAATTTTCCTGAACTGACTCCTTACTAGGGGGTCTAAATGCCCCAGCGGGCACTGCGCAGGATGGCGAGGGGGTCAAGCAGTTTTAAGACCTGTGGCTGCTCGCCGTCTAGGAGCCACTCCCCACGAATAAAAGGTGCCATTTTATCACTCAGGTTGGTGGCGGGCTTGATCTGATCGCTGTTGAGCCATTCCATGCCTTTGATCTGATGCACGGCCAAGCCGACCATGAGTTCGTCCTCTTCAATAGCAATGATGGACAACTCTGGACGATCGGTATTGAGGGGGGTCTCGTCTCCTAGGAATTGGCCAGTGTCGGCAACCCAGATGACCTGTCCACGGAGGTTGAGAATGCCCAGCAGCAATGGCGATGTGTTGGGAACTGGTGTGATGCGATCAGGGCTGACGGCCACCACCTCCCGCACGCCAACGGCTGACAACGCTAAGGCATCTCCTGAAGCAATGGTGAAGAGAATATGCAAGTCCCCTTCTGGAGTTTTCAGGGCATCCATGTTGCCGCTTTCAAGGGAGATACTCTCTGCCATCAGGTCTGAACTACTAAACATGGCGCCTAGCCTCGTAATAGTTGTTTGATGGTACCAATCAGTTCTTTGGGGTCGAAGGGTTTTGTGATATACGCATCAGCGCCTTGTTTCATGCCCCAGTAGCGATCAAACTCTTCGCCTTTAGAACTACAAATGACAACGGGAACCGTTTGAGTGCGCGGATCTGCCTTAATTTGGCGACAGACTTCATAGCCATTCATGCGTGGCATGACAATATCTAGAACCACAAGATCAGGGGTGAAGTTCTGGAGCTGTTCAATTGCTTCGACACCATCGCTGGCAATTGTGACTTCGAAGCCTGTCTTTGCTAGTAGCTCGCTAATCATCTCCCGCTGTGGGGGGCTATCTTCAACAACTAAGACTTTACTCATAGATGTTTAATGGATGTTTAATGAGGTTTGCTGCAAAGGGATTGTCTATATTCTAAGAAACGATCTCCATTGACGGTGTGGCCGGTTGTAAACTACCCCGCCCGATAGAGGACGGAAACCCTCAAGACAACATCCTGCAATGAGCAAGACAGTATCTCGGAGCCTCTAGGGTTGTTGAATGGCGCTAGCGGTAACCTGCCCCTTACGGGGAGGATTCTAGAACTGCTTTTTGTTCTAGCACGTCTGTGAGGGTTTCGTCTGCAACATCCCTGAGGGGTGAGGCTCCGCCAATATAGCGCTGGGTGATGGTCAGTAGTTCATTGGTGGTAAAGGGTTTGCTGAGGTAGTCGGTGGCTCCGGCAATTTTTGCCCGCAACCGATCTGGTAAGCCGACAAAGCTGGTGAGCATGATGATGGGGGTGTAGCGAAAGCGTGGGGTGTGGCGTAGTAGGGTACACAGTTCGTAGCCATCTAGCTCGGGCATGGCAATGTCACAAAAGATGAGATCGGGGTTGAGTTGAAAAATGAGGCTTAGGGCGGTGAGGGGATGGGCGATCGCCGTGGCTTCATACCCCGCCTCCTGTAGGGTTGACTCTACCACTTGACGCACCGTGGCAGCATCGTCAACACACACAACCCGTGGCGATCGCCGCCATGCCAAGGGCGGAAACGGACGACTTTGGCTGTTGGTAGGAAGGGGACTGAGTTGCAGATAGCCTTGATGTAGGTAGGGCAAAAGGAGCTTACCCACGGTAATGACATCTCGCCCTAGGCGGCGACTGAGGCGGCGCACGCTTAAATGCTCTTGGATAAATGGCTCTAGCTGACGCAGACGTGGTTCTGGCAGGCTGGGTTTGACATTCGTCATCTCCAAGGGCTGGTCTAGGGAGCGCAGGTACGGGTGGAGTTTTTTCCATTCCCGCAGTTGCCCGAGACTATCGTTGATCAAGCTTGTTAAGGGTAAGCTATGCCATTGGGGGGTGAGGGGACTCGCACTACAGAACTTAAACCAGCCGCGATTCAAACTGACAATATCGAAGAGACTTTCACGCAGGAGCGATCGCCAAAGCATCTGAATTTGCGCGAGGGGACAGTGGGGAACTAACCACCAAAGGCATTCGTACTCCACCCAACTGGCACCTGAGGCGCTTTCAATGAGATCTTCGGTTGCAGGTAAGGGAATCCCCTGACCGTAGAGTAAGTCTTGCAGCCGCTCTAAGCTCTGACTATGGCGATCGGCGATATAGGCAAGGTGCCCATGGTTAAGAAACAACAGCCACGTTTGACCGCGCTCATCCTCAAGGTACAGTTCCCCTGTGCGTTGCGCCAAGGCAAGGGTTTGGCACAGGGTATAGATGTCAGTATCGTTGAGGCACCCTTCCATGGTTGTGGTGATGGCGATCGCCGGTAGCGGCTAGCGTTGCGTGTAGGACGACAGTAGCTGCACTAACTGTTTCACCAGTGCCTCTTGGTCACGGTTGATCTGCGGAAAGTCAAAGTCCTCGCGGATATGCACCTCAAAGCCCGGCACCACCTCCACCCGGTTCCACGTTTCCGGCCGGGGCGAACTAGGCGGCGGGACTTCGGTAGTGCGGCGGACAGCACTGGCGCGTATTGGCTCAGGATAGCGATGTTCAGTGCGATCCTGAACCTGTTGCAAAAAGGCAAGGGCAGGATTGATCGGGGTGGATTCAGTTGCAGGTGAACCCCTTGCTCTAGTAGTGCCCGTAGCTCAGGGGTACTCATGCGATACACCAGCTTGTAAATGGCACCCGCAGTGTAGCCTTCCATCAAAAGACGGCGCACTACTAATAATTGCACTAGGTGGCGATAGCCGTAGCGGCCTTCACGACCAATGCGGGCTGGGCGATCAATCAGCTTGCAGGAGGTATAGTGACGCACAAGACGAGGATTGACTTCCTCTAAAACACGGTTCTTAGAGTCTTCTTGAGGCAAGTGCTGGGGCAGTAGCTCGTTGGCAATTTCCACCAACTCGTCTAATGACCATTGATCCTGAACGTGAATATATTCTTGAATTGTTGCCATGGTTGAATTAGCGCAGCCTTTTTTGAAGTTAAAAACCGAGAACAACAGGGATACTGATTGTTTCTGCAATGATTGCAACAGTACGATGGTTTATCAGCGCAGATGATGCTATAGTACCGTGTTTTTTTGATTCTATATCATTTTGGGTCTAACTTGGTCTTATGTTGAGCTTGATGACTAACGCAAGGAAGCAGTTTACAGCACAGCAATATTACAGTTTTTAACGCTAGGAATACCGTAGGGCTGTAAGACCAAGATAATTTATTTGATACTAGCACATGGGTCTAGCTGTCGGCAAAATTCTTAGCCAGTTATCCTAATTTTTAGGGTATCAAGCAATGTGTTGCAGCGTTGTTACAAAATTTGGGTAGGACACGGCAGCAGCACTCGCTTGGTGAATCCGACTCGACCCCTTTGCATTTAGTGCGGCGATCGCAAGGCTCATGGCCATCCGGTGATCCCCATAGCTCTCAAGGGCATTACCGTAGAGGGGCGTGCCGCCAGTAATGTCAAGACCATCGCTGATCTCTGTAACTGTTGCACCAAGATGTTGCAACTGAGTTGCAATTGCCGCGAGGCGATCGCTCTCTTTGACCCGCAGTTCCGCAGCATCCCGAATCTGGGTTGTGCCTGTAGCAAAGGCTGCAGCAACAGCAAGAATTGGAATTTCGTCAATTAAGCGCGGAATTAAAGCACCAGAAATCGTTGTCCCTTGGAGCTGAGTGGAGCGCACCCGCAGGTCGGCAACGGGTTCCCCTGTCGCCATGCGTTCGTTTTCTAGGGTAATATCAGCGCCCATGTTCCAGAGTGCGTCTAAAATGCCGGTGCGAGTCGGGTTCACCCCCACATTGGTCAACAGCAATTCTGAGCCAGGGGTAATCGAAGCCGCCACCAACCAAAACGCTGCCGAGCTGATATCCCCTGGGACAATCACGGTTTGGCCGCTTAACTGGCAAGGGCCTGTGAGTTCTACGGTGGCCTCTTCGGGTTCTACAGTAAGCTGGGCACCAAAGGCTTGCAGCATTCGCTCACTATGATCGCGAGAACGGTAAGGTTCTCGGAGAATCGTTGTTCCCTCAGTCGGCAGTGCCGCTAGCAAAATGGCTGATTTCACCTGTGCTGACGCAATGGGGCTAGTGTAGGTGATGGGTTTCAGCGCCTGCCCTAGGACGGCCAACGGGGCGCGGCGATGCCCATCTCGTCCCCAAATTTGGGCACCCATTTGGGTCAAGGGCTGTACGACTCGTCCCATCGGGCGCGATCGCAGGGATGCATCTCCTGTCAGCGTAAAGAAACGACCCGTTTGCGCAGCCAGTATGCCTAGCAAAAGCCGCATGGTTGTGCCAGAGTTGCCAGCATTCAGAACATCTAGAGGTTCTTTCAGGCGACCGCTTCCTATGCCCTCAACTGTTACCAAGTCTGAGTTGAGATCAGAAATGGTTGCCCCCAATTCCCGGAAACATGCCGCCGTGCTACAGGTATCGTCCCCTACTAATAGGCCTTGAATGTAGGTGGTTCCTGTTGCTAGCGCCCCTAGCATTAGTGCCCGGTGAGAGATAGATTTATCCCCCGGTACGTGAATGGTTCCCCGCAAGGGTTGGCCGTTGGGCTGAATCTGCCATGCATCATCGGAGGTAATTGTAATTGCAGCCATTGGCAAAAATTGCGAATCAACTTGCGTCTTTGATTCTCCCACGTCTGCTGCGGTTGATCACCTTCTGCGTGCAAGCCCTTCATGGAAGCCACATCACCCATCATTAGATTGTGCCACTTTGCCATGGATTGGCACAATTATACTAGGACACTTTGGCGCCAACTACCCCCGATGGGATGATTGCTATAGGATTTACATTATTAAAAATAACTATAGCTGATCCTGCACAAACTTTATTTTCCTTATTACTTTGAAGAGGGGCATTGATTTTATCTGCAAAAAATAAATTATCGTGAAGCCGTTGTGAATTCAGGGTTTTCAATTAAATATTTGCCAGAGAAATATCCCATTTATCCCCTTTTGTAGATAATTCGCTGTGGTGCATGGGTGGGAGTGGCTTGCGTCAAGGCTTGTCTTTTGCTGAGGGATTCGGTAAAGTCACCTAGAAGTTTCATTGTCTTGCAAAAACATCCTTTGCATATTCACTGCTTTGGGACAGTTTTAGGCATAGACTCAGTCAGCTACCTAGGTAGCAATCTGTTGGATTGTTGTGTTCTCAGCAAACCGATTTGTCGAATCACCAAGTATTTTGTGTGCGAGGAGGCTTACCTTGAACAACGATAGTCGTACCCCTGCTGTACTTCAGGATGCACTCGTTACCCCCTCGGTTAGGATTGGTCGGTCGCTGTGCTCAGTTTGTTCCTATCTGCCACTGCTCTCCCTTGGGACAGCAGCCGTTATCAGCCCTGCTCAGGCCCTTGATACCTCCACATTGCTCGGCGATCGCGCTGAAGTGCTTGGGTTGCCCTCCTTTTTCGCAAAATCTGTTGCCTTTAGCACAAACGCCGATGAATTTTCTACCTTTGGGCAGTCACCCGAGCGCATTGGTTTCGCTCAGGAGAGCGAGCCGCTTGCGGGAATTACCGAAGGGGCGTGGCAGCAAGCAGTTCTGCCACAGGCTAGGTTTTCCTCTCTCACGCCTGCCTCGAACCCCTTAACCCTGTCTAGTGCCGCACCTCTAGAACGCCTCAGCGGCACCTCAGAGCCGACCTTTAGGCTTGTGGATCGCCGTGCAAACACCGATAGCCTTGCGACCCTTGTGACCCGAGCAACCACTACAGTTGTGGCCTCACTGACCCTTGATGTGCCCTTGTCTGTGGGGGGGGCTCTGGAGCAGACGACAGCAGGTGTAGAGCCTGAAGCCATACCCCCACAACCAGATGTAGAACCCTCCTCTGGACGAGTGGCCTTTGCGCCCTCACAAGCCGCCAACTCGTCACAAATGAGGGTGACAGCCAATCCGGTTCCCTTTGGCCGGGCGGTTGATCGCCAACGGCGGATTGGCCCTTCTCTGGCGACTGTTCAGGCAACAACGGTTCCCGCAACCCCTGAAGTGCGGCCACAACCAACCATTGCTAATCGTTCCCAAACAACAACGGTCGCTCCTGTGGCACCGGTGCAACCCATCGCTCCCCCTGTGCCGGTACAAGTGGCGCGCTCAATTGTTACACCACCGCTACCTAGCAATCTTAATTTACCCCCCTTACCGGCCTCCGATCGCTTTTTGCCCAGCTTAACAACAAACTTCATTTGGCCTGCCCGTGGGGTATTGACATCTGGCTTTGGCCCTCGCTGGGGACGGATGCACCGTGGTATTGACATTGCTGCGCCGGTGGGTACTCCCATTTATGCCGCAGCCGCAGGGGTTGTGACCTATTCCCAGTGGAATTCTGGGGGGTATGGGAACCTAGTCGAAATTCGCCATAGTGATGGCACCTTGACTCTTTATGCCCACAATCATCGCAACTTGGTGCGCGTTGGTCAGTATGTTCAGCAGGGCGAGCAGGTTGCTGAAATGGGCAGTACTGGCCGCAGCACCGGTCCGCACGTTCATTTTGAAATTCATCCCCAAGGAGGCGGCGCGGTTGATCCGATGAGCTTTTTGCGGCGGGCACAAAGCTAGGAGCTAGCGGCGAGATTGTTTGCTCACCCACTTGCGGCTAAAGCGCAGTTCAACCCCCACTTGCTCTGCCCATTGTTGAAGCTGTTTGAGAAAGGCTTGGCGATCGCTCCTTTGGAGAACGGCCACCTGATCGGCGGCTTCTAGGGCGTAGGGATACCCCTGACCACTAATGAGTTCGCCGCACAACCAGCGGATCACACTATTTAGCAGTCCCGCTGTATAGATCCAAACCGGCAGCTCAAGGCGCACGGGGTATCCTTGGTGAGCCTTCAGGTAGCAAAAACCGATTTGGTGCGACCAAGTGCCGTAAGTACCCAAGATGGCAGCAGAACCATCCTCATCGCCGCGATCGCACACGAAAAATGGGGAGCGATCGCCCCATTGAGACAGCACGTCATTCAGCAAGTGGCAGTCAAAGATTTGGTTGGTTCTCCTAAGGTGGTGGGTATGGCACAGCAGGGTGACTAAATCCCGCGCCTGAGAATAGTCAATATACGCAACAAGAGGTACTTGCTGCTGCTCACTCTGCTGGAGAGTGTCGCAAATCCCTTGGACGTACTGCTGCTGCCACTGATGATCGTAGGATTCCGCAAAGGTAAGCACAAGAGAGCCATCAAAGAGAGCCAAGGTCTGGCGAGGAAGACTCCTCGTGGCAATTAACTGGCGCAGGGTTGCCAACTCTAACTGAAATCGCTTTAAGTGAATAAAACGCTCGCTAAAGCGGTGCGGTTGATCTTGATTGTAATGCTGCCGAGCCTGCCATAGCTCAGCAGGGGTAATTAGCTCAAGATGGATGTCTTTGCTATAGGGCTGATCAGGACAATGGGGATTAATAAACCAGCCCGCTTGAACCACCCCTACAGGGGTTGAAATCTCCTCGGTGGGTAAAATTTGCGATCCATCAACGGCGATCGTGGTTACCCCCTGCAGTTGCTCCTTTGCCCAAGATCGAGCCGCGTCGCGGTGAGGCCATGACATACCGAGGGGAATTCGCCACTCCTGTGGCCAAGGCTCCAAAGGACGGGCACCAGACCACTCAATCTCTTGCGGAATCGTGGTCAACAACTGCGCAGGGGATAGGGCTTGGGCATGATTCAAGGCTTGTTGATAGGCTCGCCAAACTTGGCTCAACTCGCTATCGTATTGCAAAAAGTCATTCTTTTTGGCGTTGAGCTGAGACACTAACTGTGCAGCAGGAAGAACCATAGGTTCGTCAAGACTGGTTGTATGAAGCGGACGATGGGACTCGAACCCACGACGTTCAGCTTGGGAAGCTGACATTCTACCACTGAATTACGTCCGCAATTTTACAATCTCTTATTTTAGCAGCAAACTAGGCACTACGGCGATGCTCCACGGTAATCACGGTATGCACATTGCCCCGCGGTGCAAAATCGCCCTTGATTTGCATGTACAGGGGGTCACAGGCTGCGACTAAGTCATCGAGAACTTGGTTCACTGCTTCTTCGTGGGAAATGTAGCGATCGCGGTAGCTGTTGATATAGAGCTTAATCGCCTTTAGCTCCACGACCTTTTCATGGGGGCTATAGCTAACGTAAAGAGTTGCAAAATCAGGATAGCCCGAAAAGGGACATTTACAGGTAAACTCGGGCAGCGTAATCTCAATTGTATAGTGCCGACCAGGGCGCGGGTTGGGAAAGGTAATCAGTTGACCTTCTTCAATAGCACGCTCACCATACTTCATTGCAGTCTCTTGCATTGATTAGCCCGAACATTCAGTATATTTATTTTACCGAAGAACGTATTTATTTTACCGAAGAACGCCGTAAAGCCCCTGCCTTTAGGCATGGGAAGGATGTCAAAGCACTCTGTTCATGCTGGGTTGCGGAACACCGTAAATGACTGGTAACCTGTATCCACAAGTAGGTGTTCAAACAAGTCTTCCTCTATCAGCTCATCAATAACTTGTTTCACAGGAGAATTATTGCGACCTTGGTCGTCGTACCAGCCATAATAATCGTGCAAGATAAAATATCCCCCCGGACGTAAATACCAGGGTACATAGTTGAACACATCGGCCTTGCAGCCCTCATAACTATGATCACCGTCGATAAAAATCAGGTCAACTAACCCCTCAATCGTGACTTCATCCGAACGGGCATTAATGAACTGAACATAGTGCTTTAGGTTCGCCTCAGCAATCAAATCCTCTGCATCTTGGGTTGGAAAGGGATCTATAGAAAAAAGCTGACGTTGTTTGGGGGCTTCCCAGTCCGTATAGTCAATATCCGGTCGCTGCTTATGCTGTTGCGGCTCCTGCCACCCCACATCAATAAATCGCAGTGCACTGGCAAGGCATAGGGTGGAAAATCCCTTGAATCGGCCAATTTCAATAATGCGGCTGGCGCGAATGCTCACTGCTAGGGAAAAGAGAGTCATACCTAAGCCCAGTTCCGACCCCCCCGCAACCAAGGCTTTGCGCATCAAGCCAAAGAAATCACCAAAATAGCTGTCCATCCTCTGTTGATTCTGTCGAAGAGGCTCTGTTGGCATTAAGGACTCTGGACTAAAATTCATGGGGGCATTCCTACAAAAGGGTGTACGCTGCTAGTTTGCCATTCTCCTTGAGTGAGTTGCTAGACAAACCGGTTGAAGCCGCTTGGGGCTAGGCAAAAAACATCGGCCCTAACCAATATGTTCCATAAGTGTCCCTTCTAGTTGAGCACAAACAACCACCGTGCTTAACTAGGTAAAGAGTTTTTAACGATTTGCCCCTATGCCTTTCATTACGCTACCTTTTGTGCCTTCAATTGCTGATGTTGCTGCGGAAGCCCTGAATTTGGCAGAAGCTGGTCCTTTGATCCTTGCGGCGGTGCTCTTGAGCTTAGTGGTCATTTACGTTGCCAGTAAAGTGGGCGGTGAAATTTGCGCCCGCATTAACTTTCCACCCGTGTTGGGGGAACTGGTGGGAGGGGTTGTCGTTGGCATTTCGGTGCTGCATCTACTGGTATTTTCCGAAGGTGCCGTCACTGAACCGTCGGTATTGACCACATTTATTCAGCAAACAGCGGGGATGGATGGCACGGTGGCTTCGGTAGTAGCCAGTACCGCCAGTGAAGTGATCTCAGTGCTGTCAGAAATTGGCGTAATGATTTTGCTGTTTGAGATTGGCCTTGAATCGGATCTGCAGGGCTTGCTGAAGGTGGGGCCTCAGGCAGCGGTTGTGGCCATTGTGGGGGTGGTTGCCCCCTTTACTGCGGGTACCCTTGGCCTTGTCACGTTGTTTCATGTGGATCTAGTGCCAGCCATTTTTGCGGGTGCGGCACTGACCGCCACCAGTATTGGTATCACGGCAAAAGTCTTAGCAGAGATTCAACGGCTGACCTCCCGTGAAGGGCAAATCATTATTGGCGCAGCGGTGCTGGATGACATTCTTGGCATTATTGTGCTGGCAGTGGTGGCCAGTCTTGCCAAAACCGGCACCGTGGAAGTTAGCAACGTGATTTATCTGATCCTGAGTTCTGTGGTGTTTTTGGTGGGGTCGGTGGTGCTAGGGCGGCTGCTGAGTCCATTCTTTTTGGGGATGGTGGATCGGCTAACCACCCGCGGGAGCTTGCTGATTCCTTCCTTGATTTTTGCTTTTGTCTTGGGGTATGTAGCGGTAATTCTGCAACTGGAGGCAATTTTGGGGCATTTACCGCTGGCTTGGTATTGGGAGAAACGGAAAAACGGCGGGAACTGGAGGAGCAAATTTTACCCATTGCCGATATGCTGGTGCCGGTGTTCTTTGTGTGTGTGGGAGCGCGCACGGATATTAGTGTCTTAAATCCCCTAGAGCCAGAAAATCGCGCTGGCTTGATTATTGCCTCATTTCTCGTAGTCGTCGCTATCCTTGGTAAGGTGGTAACGGGGGCAACCGTGTTTGGCCAGCCTGGGATCAATCGCTGGGCCATTGGGATTGGTATGGTTCCCCGGGGGAAGTAGGGTTAATTTTTGCAGCGGTGGGTTCTGCCAGTGGTGTGCTCTCGAAATCCTTAGAAGCAGGCATTATTGTGATGGTGATTTTAACGACCTTCCTTGCGCCGCCGCTACTGCGATTGGTGTTTAAGCCGCAAGCAGAGGAGAACCTGCTGCCAGAGGGGGCAGGGGTTGCGGTTGAGTCACCGCCAGAAGGGTAGGCATGGAACCAATTGTAGTGATTGGCGGTGGCTTGGCAGGGACAGAGGCAGCATGGCAAATTGCCCGGGCAGGGTTGCCGGTGATCCTCTACGAGATGCGCCCCCACGTTCCCAGTCCTGCCCACCATACGGCAGAGCTAGGGGAGTTGGTGTGTAGTAACTCCTTTGGTGCAAAGGCCAGCGATCGCGCCACGGGGTTATTACACCACGAATTACGCGCTCTTGGCTCCCTGATTATTGCTACAGCGGATCGCCATCGGGTGCCAGCAGGAGGAGCGCTAGCGGTGGATCGAGCCGAGTTTAGCCGTGAACTCACCCGCTGCCTTGAGACTCATCCGTTGGTGGAACTCCGACGCAGTGAGGTCTCGCGCCTCCCCGAAAGCGGCATTACAGTACTGGCCACAGGCCCGTTGACCAGTCCTTCCCTGAGTGCAGATTTGCAGCGGTTGACGGGGTTAGAGTATCTCAGTTTCTTTGACGCTGCTAGCCCCATTGTGGTGGGGGAGTCGATTAATCGCGAGATTGCATTTCTCGCCTCTCGCTACGATCGCGGCGAAGCAGCGTACCTGAACTGCCCCTTTACTGCAGACGAGTACCAGCGATTTTGGCAGGCGCTGTGTCAGGCGGAGCAGGCTCCCCTCAAGGATTTTGAGCGCGATAGTGCCCAGTTTTTTGAAGCCTGTTTACCGGTAGAGGAGTTGGCGCGGCGGGGAGTGGATACGCTGCGCTTTGGGCCACTTAAACCCGTCGGCTTACAGGATCCTCGGACAGGTAGCCGTCCCTATGCCGTTGCGCAACTGCGGCAGGAGGATCGCCACGGCCAACTGTGGAACTTGGTGGGGTTCCAGACTAATTTGCGCTGGGGTGAGCAGCAGCGGGTGTTTCGCCTGATTCCGGGGCTGGAGCAGGCGGAATTTGTGCGCATGGGGGTGATGCACCGCAACACGTTTCTGAATGCGCCGAAACTTCTGAGTGCCAGTTTGCAGTTTCGGGATCGCCCCACTCTCTTGGGGGCAGGGCAACTCACGGGCACAGAAGGCTATACGGCGGCGGCAGTGGGGGGATGGTTGGCTGGCACCAATGCGGCCCGAATTGCCCAAGGGTTACCGCCGTTGGTGTTGCCCCCCACCACGATGGCCGGGGCACTGTTTCACTACATTAGTACCGCTGATAGCAAAACGTTTCAGCCGATGCCCCCGAACTTTGGTATTTTGCCGCCCTTGGCGGAGAAAGTCCGCTCCAAAGCCCTGCGCTATGCTGCCTATCGCGATCGCGCCCTCAACGATTTAAGCACATGGGCAGCAGCACTGTCGCTGCCCCTACAGCCGTTAGTGCCAGATGAGTGCGATCGCCCTGCCGCTGAAGCTCAAGTTTAAGATAATCGGTAGGCCACTGTGGTAGGCGATCGGGCCATTCAATTGCCACAATCCCTAGCTCAACCTCTTCGCCATACCAGTACCGCTGCGGTGCTAGTTCTGACACATCCGCCGCACTTAAGCGATAGAGATCAAAGTGATACAGGGGCACGCGTCCTTCGGGATACTCCTGCAGCAGGGTAAAGGTGGGACTTTGGATAACGTCTGTGATGCCTAGCCCAGCCCCGAGGGCTTGAACAAACGTGGTTTTGCCTGCCCCCAGTGCCCCCACCAGCAGCAACGTGGTGCCACTGGGCAGGTGTTGACCCCACCGGTGCGCCAAGGCTTGCAATTCAGCTAGGGTGAACACCCCCACCTCGTTGACCATGAGTTACGCCCGTACCGCCTCCAAGAGGCGCGAAAAGTAAAAGCGGGTTTTGGTCATGGTATTGCGCTCGATACGCCAGCCGAGTGCCCTGAGGCGCTGCACAATCTCCTCTTCGCTGTGGAGATAGGCACGGGTTGCCTTGCTAGACCCCGGGAAAAACTCACCGATTTTTTTGAGCAGTGTGTATTTGGGGGTTTTAGGGGCGAAGCTGAGGATGAGTCGCTCTGTGGCTAAGGAACTCAAGTGCGCTAGCATCCCTGCCATTTGCGCATCGGGATAGTGAATGAGCACATCTAGGCAAATGACGGTGTGATACTGCCCCCGTAACGCCTCTAAGTCGCTGACGCTGAGAATTAGCTCATGGTGACCATTCAACTGGGCGGCGGCGCGATCGCGAGCCTCAGCCACCATTTTTTCAGAAATGTCACTGGCATAGACCCGTGCTCCCAACTGGGCAAGGGGAATGCTCAGGCTGCCAACCCCACAACCCGCATCACAAAACAGCTTGCCCTTGAGGTGTCCCTCGGCTTGGAGCCACGCCAAAACCGTATCAATCGTTTGCTGATGACCAAGGCGAATATCCGCCTGCACTTTGCTCACCGTATCGGTGCCATAGATGCGTCGCCAGCGATCAAAGCCGGTGGTGTTGAAGTAGTTTTGGACAATGGTTTTTTCGTCTAACGGAGGGGTAGCTTGCGTCATAACCGACAAAATTGTGATTGCCCCATTTATTGTTACACAGCCGATTAGCCTCGGGGAGCGGTTTTGATTGCTAGCAGCGTGCTCAGCCCACCCAAGCAAATCCCTGCAAGAACAAGGCTCACGCCCAGCAGCCAACTCCATTCCAGCGTTACACTGTTCGCTATGGCGCCGCCGCTAAACTGGCGGCTCAACCAGTGCTGTAGGTGCTGGCTACTGCTGGCTCCAGCCAACCAAGCCACTGCTCCGCCGATTCCCCCCAAGCCTGTTGCCTGCACAAAGAAGGGGGTATAAATCCAGCGCTGGGTTGCCCCTACCAGGATCATGATCTCAATGTCTGGCTGCCGCACTAAAATAATCAGCCGCAAAATGGTGCTCACCAGCGCCACAACAGTGACCCCCAATAACAGCACAAGGGCGATCGTGGCCGTACGGATAACTCGCTGCAGCCGTTGCAGACCGCTCAGTGCCCGCTCAAGGTACTGTACCGATTCAATTCCCTGCTGCTGAGCAATTTGAGTGGCCAAGGAAGCGACCTGATCGAGGGTCTTGGCGCGAATTTTGACTTCGTCACTCAGGGGGTTTTGCTCAAACAGGTGCAGATCTCCTTGCTGAGTGGTCAAGCCTAAATCTGCCTGTAGCTCTGCCCAAGCGCGATCGCGCCCAATCCATGTTAAGCGTTCAACGGCGGGTAATGCAGCCAACTCCTGCTTCAGACGAGCGATGGCCGCCTCCGGTAAGTCAGGGGCAACGTAGGCCGTAATTTCAAGGCGGTTGCCAAGGGCAGCCACCGCTGCACCGAGGGTATGGGAGATCTGCCAGCCCCAACCAAAGATAAAGAGGGTTACCGCCACTGCAATCACCGCAGCCCCATTGAGCCAGCCGCCGCGCCAGAGGCTGCGCCGCATTTCTGGAATTAAGAAGTCAAGGGTTGGCCATGGGTGTGGCAACCTGCTGAAGTTGGCCATGGTGTAATCGCAAAATAGGATGGGGAAGCAATTGGGTTAACGCACGATCGTGGGTGGTGAACAACACCGTGAGGCCATGCTGGTGCAGGCGATGGAGTAAGTAGAGGATCTGTTGACTGGTCTGGGGGTCTAAGTTGCCTGTTGGCTCATCCGCTAGCAGCAGGTCGGGGCCGCCCACAATTGCGCGGGCAATACTGACGCGCTGTTGCTCGCCTCCGGAAAGAGCGTCGGGGTAGGCGCTGGCTTTGGCGGTCAGCCCCACCAGTTTGAGAGCCGTGTGCACCCGCTGCTGCAGTTCTGGTTTAGGGGTGCCGCGCACAAGGAGGGTAAAGGCCACATTGTCTGCCACGGTGCGATCGCCCAGTAACTTAAAGTCCTGAAAAATCACCCCCAACCGTCGCCGCAGTTGTGCCATCGCCCTATCATTGTCGGGGGTGACCACTTGTCCAAAAAGGTGTACACTGCCGTGATCCGGTGTTGTCTGACCGGACAATAACTTGAGCAGGGTGGACTTCCCAGAGCCAGAGACCCCCGTTAAAAAATAGAATTCCCCCTGCCGCAGTTGCAGGCTGACGCCATTAAGACAGGGCGGATGAGCCGCAAAACACTTTGTGACTTGCCTTAGCTCGGCAATCACATCAGGACTCGATTGAGCGGTTGAAGGTCTTTGCACTGCTGTAGCGGTGACCATAGGAAGCGTTAACGTCGCCGCCCGTATAAACGACTCACAAGGGCTTTCCATGCAAACTGTGGCAGTGCCAACATCCGTCGCCAGCGCCAAGGCTCTTGGTAGAGGCGATAGAGCCACTCGAGGTGTAAATTGCGAAAGAGCTTGGGGGCGCGCTGCTTTTGCCCCGCCCAAATATCAAAACTGCCGCCCACACCTACCCAAATGGCGGTCGGACACACATGGCGATGGTCTTGAATCCAGTACTCTTGGCGGGGCACCCCTAAGGCCACAAAGATAATGTTGGGTTGTAAACGCTCTAACCGCCGGATCAGTTCAGCTTCGGTGTTGGCATCATGGTAACCTGACTCTACACCAACAACCTTCAGGTTGGGGAGCTTAGCCTGCCAGCGCTCAGCCACCGTTTCAGCAACGCCCGGTGCCGCGCCATAGAAAAAGACACGATTGTGATGGTCAGACTCACTGGCCAGCTTCAGTAGGGCTTCGGCAAACTCAATTCCTGGTTGCCGTTTTACAGATAGGCCGTGGAGCTTGAGGTAAAGAATGACCCCGGAGCCGTCAGGAATCACTAAGTCTGCTTGCCGCAGAAGCTCGGCAAAGCGTGGCGTGCGCTCCGCCAGCATCACCATTTCTGAGTTGAGGGTGACAACGTGCTGACCCCGGCCACTGCGCTGCTGCATCAATAACCACTCTGGGGCATTGTCCACCAAGTGTAAGGGATAGCTAAAGACAGAGACTTTGGCAGGAAGGGCAGGCATAACCCTAGATGGCTGACCCATAGAGACTTGAATAACTTGAGAGAATCCTTGAGTATCCTACCGCTATTTCCACCGTTGGTCACTCGCTTACCTGTAGATAGCCTTGAGCAGCAGCTTGTCCTTTAGGGAGATGTGCCTCTTCAAAATAGCGGAGTTGCCGCCAGCCGACAAAGTTGGCGTAGCGTCGGCGATCGCCCATGCACTCTGCCACATGCTCAAGGGGTGACAAGTGCTTGGGGTTTGCTCCAGCCAGCCGCTGATACAGTGCCAAATCCGACGCGGGGTCGCTGCGTTGACCATCTCGCAGGTAGTAAGACACCCTAGCACAACGAGCAACAGACATATACTTGCACTCTTCTAGGGTGTATTGTTGGCGATCGCGCTCCTCGATGTAGGGTAAATGCCATTCGCCAACGGCTAGCGGTGTAGGGGTATGGGCTTCTAGCAAATGCTGGATCATCTTGGCTAGGGACTGCATCTCTGGTTGGGCATCGGGATGATTGCGTAGCGCAAGGAAGTTGTCCCACTCGGTGCTGCTGACCACCGTTTGCATCCACATCCACGGCTCTAGTATCCGATTTACAACCTGCTTGTGAATCCCTAACTCGTTCAGCTTACGGGCACCCTCTAAAACGGCAAGGCGGGTTTCTAGCCATATCTCCTTTGCCGCTTCCTTGTGTTCGCTTTCTACGCGGGCTTGCATCCCTTTCTGGTTTTGCCCCCAGTGATAGGGTATCACTGGGTCTTGCCTCACCTGTTCCATCATTTTGCTGATGGGAACAGCACGAGAACTGGCAGAATTACGGGAAAATACGCGGTGGGTGAGCAGTTCGCTGTGGATAAACCGCGGATAGGTTAATTGAAGTGTGACTAGCCGTATTCCTGCTGGCGAGAGGGAATCGGCAATCACCCGTCCGTCTTGCATGGAACCTCGTCTCAAATGCTGCATGTTCTAGCCTAGTCCATTGGGGCTATTGGCTCTAGAAAACATTGCCTCTAGAAAAACACATGACTATCGGGCATCAAGCTTAGCTCAAGGGGAACTGCGTGGCGATCGGTTTCCAAGGCAGCTTGGATCAAGGCTGCTGCTGCATCTGGCTGCAAGAGTTTCTGGCGATCGACTTTGAGGCTCACGCCATCCCAAAAGGGCGTATCCACGCCGCCAAAATAGAACAGGCTAAACTTAATGCCGTAGCGTTTGAGTTCCTCGGCCATGCACTTACTAAAGCCCACCACCCCGAACTTGGCGGCACAGTACGCGGCTCCCATGGCCATGGAATGCTTCCCCAAAATTCCCACGACTGTACAGATGTGTCCTTGCTGGTGCTCTTTCATGAGTTCCGCTGCCTGCTGAGTGGTGTAGAAGCAGCCCTTCAGGTTTAACGCCAGCATCTGCTCTAGTTCTGTGGGGGTAATTTTGGCGTAGGGCTTGAGTAAGCCTGCCCCAGCAGCATTAATCAGGACATCGAGCCGCCCGTGTTGCTCGCGAATGGCCTGCATTAACTGCACAACCTGATCCGGCTGGGTAATGTCGCAGGGGTGACTCTGCACGTTACGCTCCCCTGAGAGCGTGGCGGCTAACTGCTGGAGGCGATCGCCAGAACGAGCGGCTAACACTAAGGTTGCTCCCGTGCCTTTTAACCGCTCGACAACGGCACGGCCAATCCCACCGGTGGCACCTACCACCAATACCACTTGATCCGCTAAGTGACGCATCGTTACATTTCTTTACATTCCTTTTCTATCTTAGCCCTAAAACTACGTGCAAAGAGGGCACATGGTGTGAAGTACCGCAGGTTTCGCTACGCTACACCTGCGGCTTCCTGTCCTGAACCAGTATCCCGGTTCATCCCTAGTCTTGCAACTAGCTGATCAGGCGTAGATTTCCCTTCTTCCAAGGGTATTTTTGATTCAGAGAACAGCAGCAAATTCAAGGCAGCATTAATGTCTCTGTCCCAAACAGTTTTGCATTCTGGGCACTCCCATTCACGACTAGCAAGCGTTAAATCTTGCTTGATGTACCCGCAATTGGAACATCTCTTAGAACTGGGGAAGAATCTATCTACGTAGCAAATTTCGCAACCGTAGATATACCCTTTGTATTCCAACATGGCGAGGAAGCTGCCCCACGATACATCACAAATGCCGACTCTAAATCCTTAAGAGTCTGCTGCAATGCTTGGGAATTAACTTCTTTAAGCCATTCAAACTCTGATTTTAAGCCTGTTAAACGTTTTGCCCAGTCTTTGTAGCGTAGAGATTTTTTAGACTTGGCGTATGCATCTATGGTCAACCTTAAAAAATGGTTATATACAAATCTGGAGCAACCAAAGCATTTTGCTAAAAATGCGGATTGCTCTTTGTTTGGATACAGTCGAAATTTGTAAGCTTTATTTCCCATAGTGCATGTTATACAATACTTACCCAACTCAGGTCAAATAGTTAAATGCCGCAGATTTTTGGCTTTGCTCTCATCCCCATACTCCGCTACGCTGCGTATGGGGTCTTCCCGCAAAGTTTGATAAAAACTAAGAGGTCGTCCTAGCGGGTCATCATGAAAGCGGCAGTGCTCTACGGCAAAGAAGATGTGCGCATTGAAAGCGTGGCGGATCCAACGCCAGCGGCTGGCGAAGTGGTGATCCGTGTGAAAGCGGCAACCACCTGTGGCACCGACTTGAAAGTGTGGCGGCGGGGCGGCCATGCCCGGATGTTAACCCCGCCCATTCTCTTTGGCCATGAGGCCGCAGGGGAAATTGTTGCCCTCGGTGCTGGGGTGACGGGTTGGCGGCTGGGCGATCGCGTGGTAGCAAATAACTCTGCGCCCTGTGGCCAGTGCTTCTATTGCCAGCGGCAGGAGTTTTCGCTGTGTGCGCACCTTGAGTTTAACAATGGCACGTTTGCTGAGTATCTGAAGATTCCTGCTAGTATTGTCCGCCATAACCTCCTGCCAATTCCTGAGCACCTGAGCGAGGAGATGGCTGCCCTGACGGAGCCGCTGGCCTGTGTCCTGCACGGCGTGGCACGTTGCGGGTGGCAGCCCCAGATGCAGCAGTGGCCGAGTCCACCCCAGATTGTGGTGATTGGTGATGGTGCCATTGGTTTAATGTTTGTGGGGGTGTTGGCTCAGCAGGGGGCACGGGTACTCACCTTTGGCGGCTCGGATCAACGGTTGGCGATCGCCGAGACCTTCGGTGCAGAGCAGGTGGTGAACCATCATCAGTGCGAAGATATGCCAGCAGTGGTCAAAGATTGGACGACAGGACGGGGTGCTGACATTGTGATTGAAGCCACAGGCGTACCGCAGGTGTGGGAAGTGGCGATCGCCTGCGGTCGTCCGGGGGCAACGATTAATCTCTTTGGCGGCTGTCCGCGGGAAACCCGCATCAGTGTCGATACTGAGCGCCTGCACTACGAAGAACTCACCCTCAAGGGAGTGTTTCACAATACGCCCGCCTTTGTTCGTCAAGCCCTTGCCCTCATTGCCAGCCAAACCTTACCCTTTGAAATGCTTGTAAGTGGCCACGCACCCCTTACCGAGATTGAGCAGGTGCTGCAAGCGATGAAAGCACGACAAGTGATTAAGGTGGCACTGCACCCTTAGCCCTCTAGGAATTTTGAACCAGCCTTGACAGAGTAAAATAGGGCGATCGCCCCTAGCGCATTACATTCTCGAGCTACAGCATGACATCTTCTGGCAACTCCTACCCAGTGATCCTCAACCAGTTTTGTGTTAAGACCCTTGAGGAAGAGGCACGACTCCTTTATCCATTCACGTGCCGGTGGCAGCAGAATCCTGAACTAGGAACAGAAGCCTATGCCCTCAATAAGGTGTGCTACCAGTTACCGGTTCCTGCCGCTCGCTGGGGGAGTGCCATTGTGACTCGCCAGCCCCTCGAACAACTTAAGACGAAGGCGTGGCAACTGATTCCCCAGCCGCCTCGGGTCTTTGACTGCACTTGTCTTGAGGATCGCGAAGCCTTGGAGAGCCTATGCCGCCAAGAATTATACCGTTACTTTAAGCAGCGAGATAGAGAGGACGTTGACCGAGCAAGCAACAACAGTATCCGCATCTGGGAGCGGAAACCCTCGGAGAGTCCAGCGCAAGGGTGGACAGTTCACCAAGGCTTTTGCCTCGATGTCAGGCTCGATGCCACAGCAAAACTTTATCTGGAAATTGACCGTTTCCACCATTTCTGGACACCTTTGACATTGCAGGAGTGGCTCAACACCTATCCTGAGCATGAGCCTTTAATCAAATGGGTGCGCAATACGTACCTCAAGAACAACCAGTTTCTGCGCTGGCAACTACACAGTATCACTCACGAGCAACCCGAAGCAGTGAACCTACCCGGACTCAACATCAGCCTTGCGGAGTACCATCGCAACGAAGGGGCAACAGAGCAAGAGCTTAGTACGTCGCAAGTAGTGTACGTCAAACGTGCTCAGGGGGGGCAGCCAATTGCCCATCTCTCGCAGCGGCTGAGACCCAGCGTCACCTTGGAAATGCTGGCTGAACTGGGTCGTCAGCGAAACTACGCCAAAGAGGTGGAGAAAATCTTTACGAACATTCGGCTGAGTAGTAGTGAGCGCTTCCAAAAATCCACCAAATTTGCTGAGTGGCTGTGCATCAATCTCTACAGTGGCAGCGCCGACTCCATTGCCCCCGTGACTAAGGAAGGGCACCAACTGCCCCCAGCGATTCTACTTGCTAAGGATAACCGGCAGGTGAAAAAGGTAGCCGATGTCCGCAAGCACGGTTGCGCCCAGATCGGAGAGACCAAGTTTGGTCTGCTGAACCTCATCACTAATGAGGGAGCCTATCCTGAGGAGATTCGCAAGTGCCTACAGCAGATTGCTCGCCACCATGGTATCGAGCTAGACCTGTCCTCCTACCGCACATCAGCAGACTTAGGTAAGACTGATCTGGCACGTCAACGCTTTTGGCAGGCATGGGCTGACGAAGGTGTGCGTACTGTCTTGGTAGTGATGCCCTATTCTGATCAAAAGCAGCGCATTCGCAATGAAGCTCTCCGAGCCAATATTGCCACCCAGTTTGTTGTCCCCAATCAGCAGAATGACTACAAGGGCTTGAACGTGGTTCTTGGCTTGCTGTGTAAAGCTAAATGGCAGCCAGTACGCTTGCAGCCCCTTGATGATGTGGGAAAAGCAGAACTTATTGTGGGGTTTGATACCGGCACCAATCGCTTTCTTTATTTTGGCACCCCTGCCTTTGCTGTGCTTGCCAATGGGCAGTCGTTAGGCTGGGAACTGCCGATGGTGCAGCGGGGCGAAAAACTCAGCGGTGAAGCGGTCTGGCAAACGATCCGGAAGCTCATGGGCAAGTTCGACACTATCTATCGCCGCTATCCACGTAAGGTCTTGTTGATGCGGGATGGACTGACGCGCCCTGACGAGTTTGAGCGCACTATCCAAGAGTTAAAACGGGAGTCCATTGACGTTGATCTGCTGAGTGTTCGCAAAAGTGGTGCCGGTCGCATGGCATGCCCCAGCAATGGAACCTATCAGTCTGCCCCGAAGGGCACTGTCGTTTACGATGACACAGAGCGATCGTTTTTGCTGATAACCAGTCAACCCATTAAGAAAGGTACACACGAGCTAGGCAGTACCCGTCCTTTACGGATTGTGCATGCCTATGGCAGTACGCCGCTTGAGTTACTGGCGTTGCAAACCTATCACTTGGCACAGTTGCATCCAGCCAGTGGCTATGGCCATGCCCGCTTACCGTGGGTGCTGCACTTTGCCCACAAAAGCAGCCAAGAGTTTTCGCGTATTGAACCCTTAAGCATTCTTGAGGGGCTTGATCGGGATAAGTTGATCGCTGTATAGGCAACGTGCCGCGATAGGCTAAAGGAAGACAATGATCCTGTTGTTTTTCTGGCCATGAGCCGCACCTACACCACTGTTGGAATCAATCTTAAAGCCATGCCCTTGGGGGAAAACGATCGCCTCTTGAGTGTCCTTACGCGCGATCGCGGCCTTTTGAAATTGGTAGCTCCCCACTGCCGTGGATCCCGCTCTAGGTTAGGGGGACGGGTTGATCTGTTTGTGGTCAATCAGTTATTTATTGCCAATGGTCGCAGCTTAGATCGCATCCTGCAAGCGGAAACCGTGATGACCTATCATGGGCTGACCACTCAACTGGCGAGGATTACAGCGGCTCAGTACCTTGGGGAAGTGGTGCTGTACCAAGCGGATCATCCTCAGCCGCAGCCGGAACTCTTTGATTTACTGTGCACCACCCTAGAGCAATTGCAGCAGCTATCCAGTCGGGCAGCTCTTGCTGTGTTGTTGCGAAGTCTCTGCCGTCTTCTTGACCTTAGCGGTATTGCCCCCCAATGGCACCAGTGTGGTGACGGCGGCGGAGCTATTCATGTGCCTGCGGCAGACACTGATTGGCGACTGGGCTTTAGCTTTGCGGCGGGGGGGCTGCTAACAACCGGTCGGGGCGATCGCCAGCTTACCGCCAGCGAAGTGCGTCTGGGGCAGTGGCTTGCAACCCCAGCCACCCAAGAGTGCGACCTCAAGAATTTTCTAGAGGCGTCTCAGGTCTATCCTCTAAGTGTTTGGCTGTCCTTAGAGCGGGTGTTGCGGCAGTATATGCAGTTTTATTTTGATAAAGTTCTGCGGGTGCCCCCCCTCCTTGATACCTGTTTTTCACCCCTGATGGTGCCACAGCCATGACCGTTGAGCCCGACATTCGCGTGATTTCACCTCCAGCGCCAGTACCCCCCCTCTGGCAAAATCGCAATTTCATTGCCCTGTGGCTTGCTCAAGTATGCTCTCAGCTGGCGGACAAAATTTACCTTGTGCTTGTGATTGCCCTCACCACTCAGTTCTTTCAACCTCCCGACCAGAGTATTAGTGGTTGGGTATCTGCCATTATGGTGGCCTTTACCATTCCGGCCATTTTGCTCGGTTCGGTGGCAGGGGTATTTGTGGATCGCTGGTCCAAAAAACAAGTGCTCATTGTTACAAATCTCTACCGCGCTCTTCTAGTCTTGGCTGTCCCCTCCACAACGCTCATGGCAACGGGTCGCCTTAGCGGTTTTATGGTACTGCTGCTGCTCACCTTTGCCATCTCCAGCTTGACCCAATTCTTTGCGCCTGCGGAACAGGCAGCCATTCCCCTATTGGTCGATAAGTCTCACTTAATTTCTGCGAACTCTCTTTATACCCTCACGATGATGGCGGCTTTGGTGCTGGGATTTGCAGCGGGCGAACCGCTCCTGACCTTGGCTAGTCACTGGCAGCCGCAATGGGGCGGTGCAATCTTTGTCAGTCTTTGCTATGGCAGTGCTGCTGCCTTTTTGTTTCTGTTGCGCCCTCCGGATCACTGCCACCTGCCCCCCAGTCGCTACCGCCAAGTTTGGCAAGAGCTGCGCCAAGGGCTACACCTGTTGGGGCAATATACGGCGCTGCGCTTCGCGCTGATGCAGTTGATCCTACTGTTTTCAGTTGTTGCAGCAATGTCGGTACTTGTTGTTCGTTTGGCAGAGGTCATGCCTGCCCTTGACACCGATCAATTTGGCTTTTTGCTCGCTGCGGCCGCAGTGGGGTTAGGGCTGGGCGCATTACTGCTGAATATCGGGACAAGGTGGCTCTCCTATCGTCTGTGGAGTTTGCTCGGGTGCTGGGGAATGGGGGGAATGCTGTTGGGGCTTGCCTTTTCCCTACAGTCATTATGGCTAAGCGGAACCTTTATTGTGGGGTTTGGTTTTTTTGCGGCGTTGGTGGCTATTCCCATGCAAACCACTGTTCAGGTCATGACACCGCCGGAGCAGCGGGGCACCATCTTTGGGTTACAAAATAACCTTGTCAATATTGCCCTCAGCCTGCCCCTTGCCCTCGCGGGGATTGCCGAAACTTGGTGGGGGCTAGTTCCTGTGCTTGTGGCGCTAGCGGTGGCGATCGCCATCGGTGGTTCGTTGATTGCCACCATTCACCCGACGAGGGAAGCCTCCTAGGCGAACCTTTGACTTCTCCCCTCCTTGAAAGAGAGGGGATTCCCAACGGATGCTGCGCAACGGGCTGAAGCCGCGTTGCTTCGCTTTTCCCTTGAGCTGTCACCCACAACTTAATGCGGGTGGGGGCAGTCAAAGACCCCCTACTCACCTCAAGCATTTCTGCTATTGGGACTACGTTTATGTTTTGGTTCGTGGTTTCGCGCTTTTCAACACTAGCCAATTCGATACGCTCAACATCCTGCCATTGCTTGCAGTGGTTTAGGCTTGCCGCCAAAGCGGTAGTGACTTACTTGCCGGGATTTCTCCGTACTAGGATGTTTCTTCGCGTAGTTGATACGCCTACTTTCCACGTCTCTAGTTTAACACATAGAGAGGGCTAAAGCCCCCTGAGTTGGCTGTATCCCCTCGCTAAAGCGGAGGGGTTTTAGCCCGCCCACATCACTACTATAAAGTAGTATAAAAAATCCAAACGTCTTTCATCTTGACGTTTTTTGCGCTACGCTGTACAGGCAATTGACTCTTTTGCGGTCATTGGCTGCCCATGTTACCCGCCTCTTCCCTTGCTGCTATGAGTTCCTCGAGTCCTGTAATCGCCCTCAAAGAGATGGTGTCTCGGTTACAGCGCGAGACCAGTAAAATTCAAGAATTATTGGCCTCTCTCAGCTTTGCCCTGCGCAGCTTTAATAACCTCAACCAGTTTTTTGAGTTAATCCCACTCATTAGCTGCCGTGTCACCGAAGCAGAGGCCGCTGCCTTGGTGCTCTTCCGTGCCGATGGTCAAGCACGGCTGGAGCAGCTTCACTGTCATGCCAGTGATCAGTGCCCCAATATCCGCGCCGCCCTCGAAACCGCCACCCGTACCTTGGCCAACAGCGTGGGGATCATGACCACTGACCCCCATGGCGATCGCCCCCGCTTAGAGCATGTGCTCGATCAACAATTGCAAGATCGTCTTCCTGCGGGCATTCAGTTTTACGGCACCACGATTTTGGTCAAAGATACCAACCTTTCAGAGCGCGGACGGCTCTACGTCTTTAGCCAGCAACCCACCTACGAGTGGACAGAAACGCGCCAGCAACTCCTGCAGGTGATTGCCGATCAAACCGCAGTGGCCATTGCCAACGATGAGATGGCTCTGAAGCTGCGCGATCGCCAACGTCTTGACCGCGAACTGGAAATTGGTGCCGAAATTCAGCGCCGCTTGTTACCGCGCCATTGCCCCAAGATTCAAGGGCTTGATCTGGCTGCCGCCTGTCGCACCGCCAGTTGGGTGGGGGGGGACTACTACGACTTTATTCCCATTACCTATGGACTTGCCGATAGTCAAGACATTAGTCAAGGGCGATGGGGGATCGCCATTGGGGATGTCATGGGCAAAGGTGTTCCTGCGGGTTTGATTATGACCATGACTCGGGGAATGCTGCGGGCTGAGGCACTGAACGGGCATCGTCCCAGCCGCATCTTACAGCATCTTAACCGCGCCATGAAGGCTGACCTAGAGAGTTCCCATCGCTTTGTCACCCTCTTTTACTCCGAATACAATCCGCAAACCCGTGTCCTAGCCTTCAGCAACGCTGCTCACTTACCCCCGCTACTGTGGCGGGCCGAAACCGGTACTGTCCAACGACTAGACACCTACGGCATGCTCATTGGCCTCGATGAGCGCACCCAATATCAGCAAGTAGAAGTGCGGCTACAGCCCGGGGACACCGTTGTTTTTTACACCGACGGGATTACCGAGGCCGACAATCCCAAGGGCGATCGCTTCGAAGAAGCACGGCTGGCCGCTGTCCTCGAACGTGCGTGCGCGAAAGGCTTAGATGCCCAAGCCTTGCTCGACTACATTTTTGCAGCAGTCATCGACTTTATTGGTGTGGAAGGGCGCATCAGCGATGACATGACCTTAATTGTGATGCGGGTGATGGATTAAGGCTGCCAACCGTAGCGACGCAAGTTAATGCGGCCATTGGCATTAAAGACCACCCCCTCTGCCTCTAATCGCCAGCGTTGTAGTTCGTCAGAACCGCCGCGGCGCCACGAGAGAGACACCTTCCCTTGGGCATTGACTACCCGATGCCACGGAATCTCTGAATCTGGAGCCACTTGGTATAGCGCATAGCCCACAAAGCGGGCATGGCGTGGCCAGCCACACAGAGCCGCCACTTGGCCGTAGGTGGCCACGTAGCCACAGGGAATCTGCTGCACCAGTTGGTAGATACACTGCTGGAACGTATGGGAGGATGGTTGCTGCATGGTACCCACGCACGGCTTTACAAGAATTTACCTTATTGGGTCAATAACAGGGGTTGAATCCGTATTAGCACGGAGGCAACCAAGAGGAAGAACCCACTAAATTAAGCCTAGTACACGAGTGTACGTGCCCTAATGAGGGATTTCTTTGCACGCTATATTTTTGTGCCGTGTTCGTGAGTGAAACAGCCTGTAACAAGATTAATACATTCAGTTAAGAAATAATGCACAGGAAATCATTGATTTGCAATGACTTAAGAAAATCATATAAGAATGGGAATATACCCTCAGATTCTTGAGAGTCTCAGTTGCAACCTCACCAAAGAGTTTCAACTGCTGGTGCGTTTCTTAGCCACCTTGGGTACAGCGGCTAGGGTTTATTCACCTGTACCACTATGGAGTTTTTTATGACCGTTGGGTTTCGGTTCTTTGGGTTTGACAATCTCTGCCAAGGACGTTAGGTATCCACCTGTTTTTCTGAGCCATCTTTGTGGAGTTGCTCTATGACAATGACAAGTTCTCGCCCCCCTGCTGCTTCCGGTAGTTACTTCGGTGCCAACCACCTACTGCAGAAAAAGTATCCGAAGCGCCACCACCATTATGCGCTGTGGGACTTCTTTCAATTTGATAGCGATCGCGGCACCTACACCGATTGGAATAATGCCCGCAACCTCTTGGTCACTGAGGATTTTATTATTGGCTTAATAGAAGGTCTTGAAGAAGAAGTTGGCTCCGCCTCCAGTGTTGTGATGTACAAAATTGGCGAAGAATGGGGCCGCCGAGATGCCCGCTTCTTTCAAGAGTGGTTTCCCAAGGAATACGGCTACGAGCAAGGTCTCAAGCAAATGCGGCTACCCTACGTCCTAGAGGCTTGGTGGTGGCCTTGCACGACCCAAGGATGGGGCAACTGGGAAGTCGATCTCAGTGAACAGAAGCACGGCTTCATGTTTATCAACATTTTTGACTCAGTAGTGGCGCGTACCCTTGGGGATGTCGGTCGCCCCGTCTGCCATCTCTACGCAGGGTTGTTTGCTGGTTTCTTTAGTGGCCTCATTCAAAAAGACCTCAGTTGCATTGAAATCCAGTGCTACGCCATGGGCGAAACCTACTGCAAGTTCCTTCTTGGCAAACAAGATCGCATCGATGCAGCAGCCTTTTGGCAAAACGAAGGGGCATCTGCACGGGATATTGAAAAACGGCTCCGCAGTGGGGAACTTGTCTATGCAACAGCTAAGCGGTAACTGGCAGCAGCGCCCCGTGGCTGAATTCTTGGCGCACCTTAACTGGCTTGGCTTACCTGTGGCAGATACACCCACCCTTGAGCCAGCGTTCATGAACTGGCACACCGTGCGCGTGAGTGAGTTTTGGCAGCGGGTCAATTGGCTTGGATTGGTCTCAAGTGCACCCCCTGCCACCACCAGCCCCACTGAATGGTCACGGTACCACGTCAAAGATTTCTTTGGCCGCATGAACTGGCAGGGGATTGGTGTCATACTTCCTGTCAATGAAACCTTAGCAGCAGGTACCGCAAGCGATAGACCTGTGTCAGCGGCATGGCCAGCTTGGTCTGTGGCCACCTTTTTTGGCCAACTCAACTGGGACGGTCGGCCTGACCAAGCAATTGCCCTTGAACCGGGGGTGTCTCTGTGGCGACGGTCGGTGGCCGAGTTTTGTGCAGGAATCCCTTGGAGCGGTCAGCCCGTCATCGCCCAAGTTAGTAAACCCGTGGTAGATCCTGCGCCCCCAGTTGAACCAGAGTTCACCCTGTCTGACCTGTCTACTCTGTTCTAAACGCTTGTTTAAGGAGTTTTAAGGAGACCCCTATGCATACCGAATTAATGAACCTCTACTACAAAGCCGAAGAAAACTACCTCAGTAATGTTGACATCAAAGTCCTGCGGCATCATGTTGAATCCCTGCAACAGCGGCTACACACCTACGAGTTTTTTGCGGGATCATGAGGTTGAGATTTTCCAACCCGTTGCTGACAAACTCCAAAAGAACTATCCTACGGAAAACCCCCGCACCCTTGAGGAAGTGCTGCGGCAGTCGATTGCCCTATTGCGCTACGCGGCCATGGCCATGCTCCTGAATAATCCTGAATTTTTACAACACCGCCTCTTGGAATGGCTGACGGGAGTTGTCAATGCTCATCAAACCCAAACGGTGTGGACCAGTTGCCACGACCTCTTGAGTGCTCGCCTCAAGGAAATGCTCACCGATGCTGAGCAGGATTTAATTTTGCCCCTGTTGGATCATGCCCAAGCTACCCTTGTGGGGATCCCTGCGGTTGTTAGCGTTCAATCCTAAGCCTGCTATCTTGAGAGTTTTTAAGAGGATGTTCTATGATTTCTGTTGCTGATCTGGTCAAAGACCCTGTTTTACCCGGTAACTATTTTGCCGCTGATGCCTACGTTCAGGGGGATTTTGAAACAGGGCTGATTGAAAATCGCAAAGGTGCCCGCTTAATTGCCCTGCCGGATGTGCTGTTGCAAGCGATCTACACAGGACTCGATCACGAAGTTGGCCAAGCCACTGGGGTCGTGTTGTTTAACTGTGGTCGCTGGTGGGGCAAGAATTTTTACCGTCGCTTTGTGGAAGATGTGAGCGAGTACTATGGTCGCCCGCTGGCGGATATGGAAATGATTGAGTTTTTGCAGTGCCTTAAGGAATGCTGGAAAACCCATGGCTGGGGCACCCTGGACTTGGATGTTAGCTTTTATCAG
This sequence comes from Thermostichus lividus PCC 6715, assembly GCF_002754935.1. Lineage (NCBI taxonomy): Bacteria > Bacillati > Cyanobacteriota > Cyanophyceae > Acaryochloridales > Thermosynechococcaceae > Parathermosynechococcus > Parathermosynechococcus lividus. The sequence continues at coordinate 2,296,503 of NZ_CP018092.1, read as the reverse complement.
CAGGGCTTTTTGGTGGTGAAAACTTGGGACTCCGCGTTTGCAGAGGCTGCGCCCAAGGCTACTGGTCAGCCGCAGTGTTTTGCTGAGGCTGGCATTCTGGAGGCCTTCTTTAGCCAACTCACGGGTCGGGATCTCCATTGTGTGCAAACGGCCTGTGAAACCCTTGGCGCAAGCAATAACTATTTTGTGTTGGGGTTGCGGGAGCGGGTGGAACCTGCTAAGGCATGGTTACAGGAGGGGCAGGATCACAACACGGTTATGGAGCGGCTCTGCCGCACCCAGACTGCTTAGGGCTATCATTCAAAATGAATGATACGGACGGATATTGAGGAGCACACAGCGGTGGCAAAAGTTGTAAAACTCGAACCCATTTCTCGGGAAACGACCATTAACACCAACGATAACTTGCTGTCTGCGCTGTTGGACTCTGAACTACACGTCCTCAAAGAGTGTGGCGGGCGGGGGATGTGTGCCACCTGCCACGTGTATATCAAGGAAGGGATGGAAAGCCTCTCGCCGATGACTAAGCGAGAGCAGCGCACCTTAGAGGTGATTACAACCGCTAACACATCGTCGCGCCTTGCCTGCCAGGCGCGGGTTCTTGGCTCAGGGGTGGTGGTGGAGTTACCCTCAGGGATGTACGTCAATGCAGTGGAGGATATTGAATCCCTGATTGGGCGGCGGGCAGAGCAGGATATTCTGCATCCTCTGGATGGGCGCATTTTGGTGGAAGCGGGTAAGCTGATTACCCGGACGATGATTACCCAGCTAAAAGATACCCAAGTGCAAGTGGGACAATTCCTTGCCAATACGTCGGATGCCTAGGGCAGCCGTCTGTTTACAAGTTTATAGGGAGCTAAACCATGGAAAATCGTGATTTAAGTGCAAATCCTATCCCATCTGTACCAAAAGTAGGGGGTTTTGAGCTGGTGGAGTCGGGGGCAACTGGGTTGACGGTGGTTCTTTCCATTGCAGCCGCAGTAACTCAGCAAACCATTTTGACGGCGATCGCCCCGCTGCCATTATCCTTGGCGGTGGGCCTAAACCTTGTCAGCCGCAAGACACTGAACGCGAGCCTTAAGGAATTTGCTGAGGCACAGCGCGAACAGATGGCTCAAGTGATCGAGTCTCAGGCAACGCAGCAGTCGAACCTGACAAACCTGACCTTTGCTCTGAGTCAAGTGCGCGATCGCCTCGAAGATGTACAGCAGCAAGTACTTCAGCTCAACCAAGGGACGCGGGATCTTCACGATTACACCCGCATTCTGGATACGGAGCAAAAACAAATTGAAGAGGTGCTCGACTGTCTGCGGGAAATTGAGAAGAATACTCAAGTGATTCAAACGGATCCAAGTCATGCGAAAGCCTACTATAACCGCGGCCTAACCCACCAACGCCTTGGAGATGCAGAAGCAGCGGTGCTGGATTACTCAGAAGCTATTCGCATCAACAATGCCTATGCTAAGGCATACCACAATCGTGGGGTGGCACGCTCTACCCTAGGCGATCGCAAGGGTGCCGTCGAAGATTTGCGAACCGCTGCTAAACTGTTCTTTGAAAGTGGTGATATTGCCAGTTATCAGCGGGCACGGGATTTAGCCAAACGCATCCACGAAGTAGGCAGCGCTGAGCAGGCGGAGAAGGAAGTTCCCCTAGAATTGCTCTTTTCCTGAAAAACCTCAACGTTGCTAAATTTGATCTGTATTTCACCTAGCGCAACAGCGAATAAAGGTTGGAGTCCTTGTTGTTAACCCTTGTTGTTGAGGCCCCTTGCTACTCACGGCTCACGCTGCCCAAACCTCTCGTTATCGGCTCTTGGATGTAGCCGGGCAGGGGCAGTATGGGCAAGTGTATGTCGGTGTGAACCGCGAATCTGGGGAACTGGTTGCCATTAAGGTGCTCAATGAGCGACACTTGCTCACCCGCGGGTTCTTACGGGAACTCAACTTCTTGCTGACGCTGCAGCATCCTCATGTGGTGAGTTGTCAGGCCATTGACTATATTCCTGCCCGCCAGCAGGGGCAGATGCAGTACCGCAGTTTAGTGATGGACTATTGCGTGGGCGGCACACTGCGATCGCTCCTTGAACAGGAGCAAAGCTTACCCTTGACAACCGCATTACGCATTATCCTTGATATTTTGTCTGCCCTCAGCTATGCCCACCATCGGGGCATTATCCACTGCGATCTCAAGCCCGAAAATATCCTGCTAGACCTGCAACCCACGGGCTGGCACGCCAAGGTTTCGGATTTTGGGGTGGCGCGGCTCATTGAAGATGTCACAGGCACCGGCCAGACGGGTTCCCCGGCCTACATGGCACCGGAGCGCTTTTACGGCCAAACTTCTCCTGTGTCGGATCTCTACGCTGTCGGTATTTTGCTTTACGAAATGGTGGTGGGCGATCGCCCCTTCCATGGCACCCCCGCCGAACTCATCGCAGCACACTTGAGCCGTCCTTACACACTACCGGAGAATATCCCATTTCTAGTCCGCAACATTATTACCAAGGCGTTGGATAAGCTGCCCCAGCGACGCTATAAAACCGCAGCGGAAATGGCTTTAGCCGTACAACTGGCCTTGGAAGTCACTGATGCCGAACAGCAGCAGCAATCACTCCTGTTTTCGCGCTCCCCCGCAGCCTATCTCCTATCACCCCCTCAGGGGCACCGCTTAGCCAGCCTCCCACGACAGCTGCTGAGTACTGAATCTGCGGTCTATGGTCTCATAGGCGATCAGCTCATTGCTTGGTCAGCAGCGCAGGGTATGCCAGCGATCCAGCAGCAATGGCCTGTGACGCAGCAGACGACAGAGATTTTCACCAGTCAGTCAAGCTGTTGGTTACGGTTGAGCCTGCCAACACCACAACTGCTGTGGGTACAGGACAACATCATTCCCGTACCCTGTCCCCTCTCAATGGCTGCCCATACCTTCGCCATCGATGCGAGTGGCTACTGGTGTGCAGAAACCCTTGTCCACGAGCAACAGCTCCTACTGCACCTCCATCTACTCCATGGGGTACGGCAGCAAACCCTTGTTTGGGATTGGCATGGCGGCGAATGGCTCGGTACATTCCTCCTTAACCGTCGTTACGGTCTGGTGGTCAGTCGCTACCAGTGTCCCAAAACGGAACACATCAGCACCCAGTTTGATTTGTTTCAGCGCCGCGGGCATTGGTTACTGCAAACGCAACTGCCGGTAAACTTGAGCCTCATAACCCCTGCACTACAACGGGAGTGGCAGCTTGCTGCCTTTGAAGATCATCCCCAGCAGCCTTTGCTGGTGCTGGTGAATTTTCGACCGTGGCGCGTGCAACGCTTAGGGCTACGCTTTCGTCCGCGGTTTCTCTGCTCAACTCCGTGGGGGTATGTGGTGGCAGGTCGCCGCAGCCTGAACGTTGTAACCTACCATGGCGAAATTGTTGGCACTGCCGAAAGTGAGCAGGAGATTCACGGTGTGGGCTTTACTGGCGATCGCCAATTGTGGCTCATTCGCAGCAGCGATCAAGGCTACGTTTTAGAAACATGGGATATTACAACTTGGGATATTGATTTGATCCTCTAATCCCTACGTTTTACCAGCACAAATCAGCGCACCCTCTAGTCGGTTTCGCTGAATTCCATTACAATAGTTTACAGTTATTAAACTTTAAGTAAGTTTCTCTAAAAAGTGTTTGCCGTGAACTTTTTATGGCATTTCTCTGTCACAAGGGCATCGCTCTTTTCTGATAAAACTTGATCTTGATAAAATCACAGATAAAACTGTACTTGTAAATCTAAATCTTTGTTACCAGTGATGCGTATATCTAAGCGACCCTAATTCCATTATTCATGGTGTTGTCAACCGATTGATCTTTCTCTAGGTTACCTCTCTATGCTCCCCCATCAAGAACGTCTTTCTATTTTTATCGATGGGAATAATATGTTTTATGCCCAGCAAAAAAATGGCTGGTTTTTTGACCCTCGCCGCGTGCTTGAATTTTTTACGCGGGATCCTAATATTGTCCTTGTGAATGCATTTTGGTACACCGGCCTCAAAGACAGCCAAGATCAGCGATCCTTTCGGGATGCCTTGATTAACTTGGGCTATACGGTGCGCACCAAACTGCTGAAGGAGTACTACGACGAAAGTGTTGGCAAATACTCCCAAAAAGCAAATTTAGATATTGAGATCGTCATTGATATGTTTAACACTGTTGGCCAGTACGATCGCGTTGTTCTATTCAGCGGTGATGGTGACTTTGAGCGCGCCATCGAATTACTCCGGTCAAAAAATACTCACATTACTGTTGTTTCGACAGAAGGCATGATTGCCCGCGAACTGCGTAACGCCACTGATCGCTACATTGACCTCAACGAGATTCGCACGTTCATTGAAAAGATTGATATTCATTCCTCTTGACATACTCCCCATGCCTAAAGGCAGGGGATTCTTGTTCTTGGTTCTGCGACAGCACTTACCATTTCGGGTTTCCCCTCCACGGCAGCGGTGCTTATCTCCCCAAGCGTTCCCCCTTTCGGGGCAGTTCCCTTTTGCCCAAAGGTACTGTTAAACCAACCAAAAAAACTTAGGTTGTTTTCTAGCCGTTAGGCTATTGGGTTTTTAGAGAGGTTGATTACCCTTACCTCTGGTTTTAGTTTAATCTAAAACCACTCTAAAAGACAAGTTTTTAGACCCAAAATTTTTGATAACACAACATGCGCCTTATATCCCCATGCCTGAAGGCAGGGGCTTTACGGCGTTTTTTTGTAATAAAATATCATTATGTTAGTCAGAGAAGCCAAGCTACTAAACGGCACAGCAGAGCAGTATCAGGCTCTGGATGAAGCCATCCGCACCGCTCAGTTTGTCAGAAACAAATGTGTGCGGTACTGGATGGACAACAAGAGCGTAAACAAAGCTGTTCTCTATGCCCACTGCAAAGACTTATCTAAAGAGTTTGCCTTTGCCAAGAAGTTAAACTCATCAGCAAGGCAGGCAAGTGCAGAGCGAGCTTGGGCTTCCATCTCTCGCTTCTATACCAACTGCAGAAACAAGGCGATCAAGAAAGGGTATCCCAAGTTTAAGAAGCATTGCCGTTCTGTGGAATACAAGGTATCGGGCTGGAAGCTGTCAGGAGATGGAATGTCCATCACCTTCACTGATGACTTTAATGCTGGTTCGTTTGCTCTGTACTGCAATGGAGAAGCAAGACACCATATCCTGAACTCCAAAATCAATCGGGTGCGGGTGATACGCAGGGCAGATGGGTACTATGCTCAATTCTGCTTGGATGTAGAGCGCAAAGAGCAAGGACAATACACAGGCAATGTCATCGGTATTGACTTGGGGTTAAAACACTTTTACACCGACCAGAACGGAAACACGGTCGATTGTCCTAAGTTTTTAAGACGTAGTGAACGGAGGTTAAAACAGCATCAACGCAGGTTAAGTCGGAAGTTCAGGAAAGGGGCGAAACCTCAATCCAAGAACTACCACAAGCAAAGAAAGCGACTAGGCAAAGTACATCTGAAAGTTCAACGCCAGCGTAAAGACTGGGCAATTAAGCAGGCACGGTGCGTGGTGGCATCTCACGATGTCGTGGCGTATGAAGACTTGCAGGTGAAGAATCTAGTTAAGAATCATCATCTTGCCAAATCCATCCATGATGCTGGCTGGTCTCAATTCACTGCTTGGCTAGACTACTACGGTAAGGTATGGGACAAGGCAGTAGTCAGCGTGCCGCCGCAGTACACCACGCAGGATTGCAGTAACTGTGGGCATAGGGTCGTGAAAACCTTATCCACTAGAACCCATAGTTGTCCTAGGTGTGGGTTTGAGATGGACAGAGACCAGAACGCGGCTCTGAACATCCTCAAGAAGGGACTAAGCATCTTGGGAATGGAGTGGCTCAACGGTACCTTTGGGCAAAAGGGAACCACCTCGCAAGAGGGAACGCTTGGGGAGAGATGCACCTCTGCTTTTGATGGGCAACCTGATGAAGTAAGTGCGCTCGCAGAACCAAGAACAAGAATCCCCTGCCTTTAGGCAGGGGAGTATGTCAATGCATACGTTGCAAATGTTGGAGGCATCATGATTCCTGGTGAACTGATTCCCGCTGAGGGGACCCTTGAACTCAATGCTGGTCGCCCCACGGTGACCTTGACGGTGGCCAACACGGGCGATCGCCCCATCCAAGTGGGATCTCACTACCATTTCTATGAAGTGAATGCTGCCCTGCACTTTGACCGCGAGCAGGCAAAGGGGATGCGCTTAGATATTCCTGCGGGCACGGCTATTCGCTTTGAGCCGGGAGATGAGCGCTCAGTACAGTTAGTGGCTTATGGGGGGTGCCGTCACATCTATGGGTTTAGAGGCCTAGTGAACAGCGCCCTTGATCCCGCATCCTAGGGGCTAGTCGGGATTAATGCCATCCTGTACAGTAGGAATACTATGGATGACAATGATTTTCCTTTCCTCGATACCCCAGACACAGAAGATGCGCTAGCGGCGCTCCCGAGTGAGGAAGGCGATCGCCCCGATCCAGAAATAATGCTGGGGCTGCTGACCTCTGAAGATGTCACTGAGCGGATGCTAGCCGCCCGTGCCTTTTGTGAACTACAGGATGAGCGTGCCACCCCCCACCTCATTCACCTATTGCAGGAATCCTGTCCCCTCGTGCGGGTCAGTGCAGCCTACGCCCTAGGGCGCAACCTGAGTACCGCCGCTGTGGACGCGCTCATTCAGCAACTCGAGCGAGACTGGAATGGCTATGTTCGCAAAGGGATTGTCTGGGCGTTGGGAAACTGTGGTGTCCGCTTTCCCTTTCCCGAAATTTATCGCCGCACCCTAGAACCCTTGATTCGTGCCTTGCAGACCGACATTTCCGCGGTGCGTTTGTGGGCAGCTAGTTCCCTCGGACAGGTCGCTGAAGCCAGTGAAGACGCAGCGGCCACCGTCATTCCTGCCCTTGCCCTTGCCCTTGCGCAGGATACCATTGCTGCCGTTCGCAGTAACTGCGCTTGGGCGCTGGGGCACGCTTGCCGCAAAATTCCCCTAGGGCAACTTTATACCGAGGCTATTGATCACCTGATTGCTGCCCTGCACGACAGTGATATGGGGGTTCAAGAAGATGCCAAAGCCGCTCTCTTTAAGCTAGGGGATGCGCGGGGTCTGCAAGCCATCGAAGACCTTGAGTGTGAGCCATTTGCATAGGTAGGGACAGTAACCATGCCCGAGCCATTGGTCGAACTACGAGGCATCTCGAAAGCCTTTGGCAACCAGCGAGTCTTAGACAACATCGATCTTTGCATTTATCCTGATGATGCCTTGGCCATTTTAGGGCCGTCGGGAACAGGCAAGTCCACGGTTTTGCGCCTCATTGCAGGGTTACTGGAGCCGGATAGCGGTGAGATTTATATTGCGGGGGAGCGGCGGCAAGGATTGCTGCAAGACGGCCATCACCACGTGCGCATGAGTATGGTATTCCAACAGTCGGCGCTGTTTGACTCGCTTACAGTTGGCGAAAATGTCGGCTTTTATCTGTATCACCACACACGACTGCCGGAGGCACGCATCCGCGAGATTGTCAGTGAAAAACTAGCGATGGTGGGCTTATCTGGGATGGAAGACCTCTATCCAGCGCAACTCTCTGGCGGTATGCGCAAGCGGGTGAGTTTAGCCCGTGCCATTGCTGACAATCCCGATGATACCGAGGATGATCCGCGATTACTGCTGTACGACGAACCCACCGCAGGCTTAGACCCCATTGCCTCAACCGTCGTGGAGCAGCTCATCCGCGATCTTAAGGAACGCACAGGTCATGCCTACGCTATTGTGACTCACCAAAACAGTACCATCGAGCGCACGGGCGATCGCCTCATCTTGCTCTATCAAGGACGTATTTGCTGGCAGGGCAGCCGCGCCGAAGCGAAAACAACAGACAATCCTTACCTGCGGCAGTTTCTCACAGGGGATGTCACAGGCCCAATTCGAGTGCTGGATCAAGTGGGCACGGCAACCCTTTGACATCCTCCCCACTGCAAGCGGACGGGGTTGTTCGCTCACATTCGATAAACCAGCCCTTGATGACTTGACAAACGGTTCAAATTAGCTTACCTAAGCCTAGCTTAATTAACCTGCCGCATCCCTCCTTTTTTCGGATCAAAGTCCGGATCAAATTGCGTCTTGCCATCGTAGCGTGCCCCACGGCGATCGGCACCCTTGAGGGAACAACCCCGCAGATCTGCCCCCGCAAAGTTAGCCTGCTGCAGATCCGCCATGGCCAAGCTGGCCGATCGCAAGTTCGCCCCTGCAAAATTCGCGTCCTGGAGAATAGCCAACTTAAAGTTACTGCCCTCTAAGCAGCAGCCTGCAAAATCAATACCGCTCAGGTCTTCCCCTTCAAAATCAAATTGACTTAGATCTAAGCCATGGAACTGGCGAACCCCGCGTTGGTACTGCTGGAGAATCTCTGCCACAGTGAGCGGCGGGGTCAAGGGGGCTGGTGGGAGTGGATAACGGATAATGGTGCCCAGCAGCGCATTCTCAAGATTTGCCCCCCTCAGATGTGCGCCAACCACATTGGCCTGATCTAAGTTAGCCGCACTCAGGTTCGCTCCTTCAAGGTTGGCATGGGCAAGGTTCGCTTGGCTCAGATTCGCGCCCTGCAAGTTCACACCCCGCAGATCCGCGCCTTCGAGGTCGATACCGGTGAGGTTCGCCCCCATAAACTGGCGATCGCCACGGCGGTAGCGAGCTAACACCTCCATTGCGCTCAAAGGGGACTTGTTCAAGGCACACTCCACATTGTCGCTTTGGTCTGGCGCTTAAACTAATTGTATGGAACACCGCCCCTGTACAAAAAAAGAATTCTAGAAAACAATTCTAGAAAAGTAAAAAAACAATTGACGAATTCCCAACGGAGAGACTAGAATCTACCAAGGTTTGCATAATAAGCTAGCCACTCGACTAAGCTATATTGTGTAAGCTAGGTATTAGGGGATAGCAGACTGAGTTTTCGCTCTGCCTACCCAGAATGCTCGTGAGTGAGGAGTAACATTGTGAAAAAAACGTACCTTTTAGCGGGTAGCTTGAGCCTACTGGGTGTTGTTGCAGGGGCCAACATTGCTACAGCTAATGAACCCGCTTCCTTTGAAAATCTGATTGCGGCCGAACCCCAAAATCTACAAGTTTCCGAAGCGTTGCCTGCCCCCAATGCCATTGCGGATGCCTCTGGTGCCATCACTTCAGTCAACCAGCTATTGGCAAACGAAGAATCCATGGGTCAGGTGACCTCGGTATCTCAGTTGTCAGATGTTCGCCCAACGGACTGGGCGTACCAAGCCTTGGCATCCCTCGTTGAAAAATATGGTTGTATTGCGGGTTATCCCGATGGCACCTTCCGTGGCAACCGTGCCGCCACCCGTTACGAAATGGCTGCTGCCCTGAACGCCTGCTTGGACGTTATTAGCGATCGCTTTGCCACCAAAGAAGAACTCGCCACCCTGCAAAAACTGATGGATGAGTTCGCTGCTGAACTGGCCACCCTACGCGGTCGTGTCGATAACCTTGAAGCACGGACTGCTGCCCTCGAAGCGACTCAATTTTCGACCACTACTAAACTCACCGGTACTGCCGTGATGTCGGTGCAATACGGTGGCCGCTTTAGCAGCAGTGCGCTTACCGCCAACCCACCCTTTAGCCTTGGTTCGGGTGTTCCCAGCAGTACCGTTCCGGGGAGTACTTCACCTCCTGGATTTTTCCCGATTGTCTCTTTTACGCCAACCCAAACTAATCCAACAGTTATTGCGGCGGTTATTCTCAACCTGAATACCAGCTTCACAGGCACTGACCTGCTGCAAACCAGTCTTTCGACAGGGAATGGTGGGTTGGATGCTATCAGTACCTATGGGGTTGGTCTCAACCAGAACCCCTTCGCCTACGGCACTGGGATTGGTGGTAACCCAACAGCTACCTTTGGTGCTCCCTTGCCCTACTTCAGCCCTAGCCAGTACTACTGGTCCGGTTTTGGTCCTGGTGTAAACTTGTACCGCTTGGCCTATAGCTTCAAGCCTACGCAGGACGTTACGATTACCGCCGGTCCGCAGTTCTATCCTAGCGACATCATCGACACCAACAGTTGGGCCAACTCCCCAGCCAGTGACTTTGGCACCTACTTCTTCATCAACAACCCCTTCATCGTGCCCTATGCCTTGAACTTCTTGGGTGGTGCGGGTGCTGCGATTCAGTGGAACCCCAATGAAGGACCATTTACTGCTCGGGCGCTCTACATTGCTGCCAATGCAGGTAACCCCTTCTCTGGCGCGCTTCCCAGCGGTGGCTTTGCAGGTGATCCCTTCCAAGGATCGCTTGAGTTAGAGTATGCCAACACCTTTGGCAATGGCCGCAACAGCTATGCTGTTAAACTGCAAGGCACCTACTCCAAAACCTATGGGGTCGAAAGCCGTGCCGGTGGTCTTAACTTTGAGCTCAACCTTGGTCGCTTAGGGATTTTTGGTCGTGCTGGTGTTGCCGGTATTCCGGCGAGCTACAATCCACGGATGTCTCCCTTGCCCTACTCCTTCCTAGGGTTCCCTGCCTCTGGTATGATGGCCTACTCCTTCATGGCGGGGATTGGCTACAAAGACTTGTTGGTTCCGGGGTCTGTGTTGGCGGCTGCTGCGGGCGCACCGTTTATTAACAGTGCTCCTTCCGCTGGCTTTATCAACAATGCTAACCAAGTTAACGTTGAAGCTTTCTACAAGTTCCCCATCAGCGACAACATCAGCATTACGCCTATCTTCACGGCGATCATTAACCCCAACAACACCAATGGTGCTGGGCTTATTTCTGGTCAGCCAATTCTTCAAGGCGTCATTCGGACAACCTTCACGTTCTAAGGTTTGCCGATACTTGATTTAATTCTCAATTGATTGAGGGCAGTTCTACGGAGCTGCCCTTTTTTGCACCTAAGTTAACGAACTTCTATCACGGCCTCAAGGGGATAGCGCACCTTAGGTAAGGTGGCATACTTGTCATCGGCGGCGCGATAGCCAGCAGCGCAAACCACAACGGCATGGTAGCCCTGATCGGGTAAGCCTAGCACGCGGTCGTATTCCTGCGGTAGGAATCCTTCCATGGGGCAGGTATCTATGCCCAGCATGGCGGCGGTGACCATAAACTGGCTCAGGGCAATATACACTTGGCGAGTTGACCACTCATCGAGGTTGAGAGGGTAGGGCGGCGATTGCAGAAATCCTTTGACGATGTCGCCGTACTTTTGTAAGTTTTCTACGCTGGTGTTGTGCACTTCGGCTTGGCGAGCCAAGTAGCGATCCACATCTGCGGCGTTAATCCCTGTTTTAATGGCAAACACTACTAAATGAGAGGCATCAACTACTTGGCGTTGATTCCAGGTATGGGGTAAAAGCGCCTGCCGAAGGTCAGGGGTGGTAATCACAAAAAACTTCCACGGCTGCAAGCCAAAGGATGAGGGAGCCAAAACTAAGCTTTGACAGAGAACCTGCCAAAGACTATCGGGAATGGGTCGGCTGGGATCAAATTTTTTTGTGGCGTACCGCCATTGTAACTGGTGCAGGACGGTTTCAGGGGGGACGGGTGTTTCCGCCATAGACGTCTCCTAAAGGCTAATGTGTGCCTGTTTCAGGCTAATGCTTTCTTTAGAGAATGTCTATGACTTGAGGTCTAGTCGTCCGCTCTCCTTGAGTTTTGGGTTAAACACTAAGGTTTCTCGCAGCGATCGCTGGTGCAACTGCTTAAGAATGTCGGCCTCAACCCGCCGTGCAACCTGTTTCAGGAGTTTTGGTTGCTGCAATGGGTCTGCGGTGGCGAGAGCTTCTGCCTCAGCGACGCTCATCAGGGGGCGCACATCAATGGCCTGCTCCCAGCGCGCTCGCTCTTGGGCATTGCCAATGGGAATTGCCCCTACTTCAGCTATCCATTGTGCTTGAATGGCCTGCAACCACGGGCGATCGGGGCGATCGATGCTAACGACGGCGTAGCTCACGCACTCGTTGGGGCAGCGGACAAGGTGCTGCTGGAGGCTCAGCCGTATATCCCGGGAATAGCCAATGTACTGCAATACCTCGGCAGCATCAAAAATGGCATAGACCCCAATGCAGCTCTGTAGGTTGGGTGCCACTTGGCCAGCAGCGTCAATGTAGGGATGGCGCGGCAAGGTGGCTAAGGCAGGGATGGTGGGTGTTGGGTTCGAGCTAGGACTCATGGTTGGGGGTCTCCTGAGACTGGGGGTCATTGCCCGCTGCGCTAGGATGAGTTGGGGCAGATTTTGCCTGTTGCCGTAGGGCATGGGCGCGATCGCGCAAGGTTTGGAAATAATCTGTTTCGGTAATTTCTGCAACTGCTTTTTTGCGTTTCTCTTGATCAATTTCAATCTTGAGATCACTGAGCTGCTGTTGCAATTGGTGGTGGCGGTGCTCTACTTCTAGAGCCATTTCTAAAAATGTTTGTGCGAGTTCCCCCATATCATCCTGAGAGTGGGTATAGGGCGTAAGAACGCTGGCGTCAAATCGATCGTTTTTGAGGTTGCGAGCAGCTGTGGCGATCGCCCGAATCGGTCTCGTAATGGATTGCGCCACAACTAAGGAGATGACAATAACCCCGCCGCCCACAAATAGCAAACTCACTAAGCCCCGCATCGCTAAGGCATCGAGGGGAGCGAGAAACTCCTGTAGGCGCACACTAACCACCACTGCTGCTTGTTTTCGAGCCAGTGGCGCATAGGCTAACACATGGTCTGGGCGGCGATCGTCATTTTCTGAATAGGCTAACGTTCCGGGACGATTCGAGCCGAAAATCACGTCCCGCAGCCGCTTATTGGAGCGATCGCTCAAGGTAGGAATGGGTTGGGGCGGCACAAAGAGGAAATAAGAGCGGATAACTGGCTCGGACAGTGGTTCTAAACTGTGCAAATCAATATTGGGGTTGGTGCTGCTGAGCATCAGGCCATGATGATCAATTAGAAACGACTCGCCGCGAATATCCGGCACCAGATAGGTAATGATGTCTTTAATGGCAGCGGCACGCAGCGTTAGTAAGACCGCCCCTAGCAATCTTTGATTGTTGTCCCGAATGCGCTGAAAGACAACAAATACTGGTTCATTGGCGATCGTGCTTTTGATCTTCACCGTCGAGACGAAATTATTCTCTTGAATGCCCCGCTGCCAAAGCTCCGTTTGCGAATAGTCATCGCCAATCAAGGCAGGGTCAGTTGCTTGGATGGAGCGCCCCTCACGGGTTAAGAGGATCACGTCGTTGTAGGTGTGGCTGAGATTGTTCACACTGCGCAGCAGGCTCTGGATAGAGGTGTGATCGCTAGGAAAGTCAATCGCATCCCTCAGAAACCGCTGAATTTCATAGTCTTCCGCCACTAGCCTGGCATCACTGAGCACATCATTAATCAACTGATCAAGGGAACGAGCTTTGCCAATGGCTAGTAGTTTCAAGGCTTGGATTTCGGCATCCTCCATCATCAAGCTACTTTCCGACTGGTTGTAGAGTACCACTGCTCCCATAGGAAGCAGCGAGGTCAGCAGCATGACGACCAATAACCGGCCGGAAATAGACCATAGGAGTTTAGAAAACCGCTGCTGCCAATCGAACATGAACTTCCTCGATAGGGATACAATGAGGGCTTGAATCTGTTGGCTTTGTTCCAGCCTAGTGCGAAACGAGGGATATTGACTATGTTTTGGACAACGCTCCTGCGCCAACGTCGCTGGCAGGCATGGTTATACCCGTGGCGGGGGGTCGATTGGTCACTGCTAATTGCGGTGTGGCTCATTACACTGATCGGTGCTCTGTTTATTCACAGTGCTGAACTGCACATCGGCGACAAAGATGGCTTCCAACACGTGGCCGTGGCAATCGTGGGAACGGTTCTTGCCCTCACCTTGGCGCGTATTCCGGAGTCAGCATTTATAGGTGTCCACTGGTTTGTCTATGGCCTAAGCTGTGCGCTGCTGCTGGCCGTGAGTTTATTCGGCGTTGAGGCCAACGGTGCTCAGAGTTGGCTGCCCATCGCTGGCTTTAACTTACAACCCTCAGAGTTTGCCAAAATTTCAATTATTCTTACCCAAGCGGCTCTGCTGCATCGGGTACCGGCCAATGGACTGGCGGGCATCCTGCGCGTCTTTATCGCTACGGCTCCGCCGTTGTTGCTCATTTTAACCGAGCCGGATCTGGGCACCTCCCTAGTGTTTGGTGCCATCACCCTAGGAATGCTCTACTGGGCCAATGCCCGCCTCGGCTGGATTATCCTCATGCTCTCGCCCTTGGTGGCGGCCATTTTATTTGCCCTTCCCCTGCCTTACGAATTGAACCTATGGGTCTGGTTACTGTGGACCTTGGCGATGGGGATTGTGGCATGGCGCAGCTTACCTTTAGGGTGGATTGGTGCCATTGGTGGCATTGTGCTCAATTTGTCCGGAGCCGGACTGGGGCAACTGCTGTGGAGTGTCCTTAAGGAGTATCAGAAAAATCGTCTTTTGATGTTTTTAGACCCCGATAAAGATCCATTGGGGGCGGGGTATCACTTGATTCAGTCGCGGATTGCTATCGGTGCAGGGGGCCTATGGGGACGCGGGATTTTTCAGGGCACCCAAACCCAGTTGGGCTTTATTCCAGAGCAGCATACTGACTTTATTTTTTCGGCCATTGGTGAGGAATTGGGGTTTGCTGGCGGCCTGCTGATTCTTTTTCTCTTCTGGTTTATTGGCCTACGGCTGCTGCAAATCGCTAACAGTGCTCGCACTGATTTTGGGTCGCTGTTGGCGATCGGGTTGTTTTCGATGCTGGTGTTTCAAGCGGTTGTCAATATTGGCATGACCGTCAATCTGTTTCCGGTGACTGGTATTCCCCTTCCTTTTCTCAGTTATGGGCGATCGGCGTTGTTGGCAACCTACATTGGCTTGGGTCTGGTGCTTTCCGTGGCCAACCACCGACCGCGATCGCGCTACTAGGGCAAGGTCATCGGCCACTAAGGGGTCAAAAGCCTTTTATCATCATCAAACACTGAAATATTTGGCAGCCGGATGGTAGCAAATAATCGCAGTTGTTGACTGCTCAGGATAGAGTTGCTCGCTGTCATCCATGTACATCCCCATGCGCTCGGCTTGCAAGAGCCGCAATTGCGTATATTGATCCTGCATATTGGGGCAGGCGGGATAGCCAAAGCTATAGCGGGATCCTTGATAGCGTTGGGCAAGAATGTCGCGAATGGATGTCGGATCCGGGGTGCAGCCCAATTCGCGGCGAATGCGGGCATGACACCATTCCGCCAAGGCTTCGGCAGTTTGAACAGCCATGCCGTGGAAGTAGAGGTAGTCGGTGTACTGGTTGGCAGCAAAGAGGCGCTGAGCGACTTCCGTGGCAATCTCACCGACGGTTACTGCTTGCATGGGAAAGACATCGATAATACCTGATTCAACGGGTGCAAAGAAGTCGGCAATACACAGCCGTCGCCCCTTGGCTTGACGGGGAAACGTGAACTGGGCGATCGCCCCTTCTGGAGTGAAGGCTGCGGCATCTGCCATTGCTGCTGGATCGTAGAGGTACAGCGTATTCCCTTGGCTTTGGCAGGGAAAGTACCCGTAGATCAGTTCAGGGTGCAGTAAGTTCTCGTCTAAGATGCGCTGCTTCCAAGACTCCAAAATGGGGTACACGGTCTGCGCTAAGAAGCTATCGTACTCAGCACGGGACTGCTCCTTTGGTTTGCGAAACTGCCACTGTCCGGCAATCAGAGCCTGCAGATCCAAGTAGGCAAAGACCTCTGATAGGGGAATCTGATCGGCTTTGAGATGGCGAATGCCCCAAAAAGGCGGCTTGGGTCGAGGAATATCGATGGCCACAGCATCGGAGCGGCGCGTATCCACCACCGGTGAACTCAGTTCTGATGGCTGCCCACTGTTGTCTGGGGCAACGGGTGGCTCGTCAGGCGGCGATAATGATTCTTGGCGGGGGGCATCCTGATCTAAAAAGCCATGGCGATCGCTCCATTTGCCAGCCGCTTTGGCAGGCATCAAGCGATCCATAAAATGAAGATCCGCAAAGGCATCTTTACCGTAGATGACTTGCCCCTGATAGGTGGCCTGACAGTCCTCGTACACAAACTTAGGCGTTAGGGCAGCCCCTCCCAAAATGACAGGCACCGTAATCCCCCGCTCATTAAAGCGTTCGAGGTTCTCTTTCATAAACGCCGTGGACTTAACCAGCAGGCCACTCATGGCAATGCAATCGGCCTTGTGTTCTTCGTAGGCTTGGATAATGTTTTCCACCGGCTGCTTAATGCCAAGGTTAATCACCCGATAGCCGTTGTTGGTGAGGATAATATCCACTAGGTTTTTACCGATGTCGTGAACATCCCCTTTGACTGTGGCAATAATCACCGTCCCCTTCGCATTGCTGCCGGTTTCAGACTTTTCCATAAAGGGTTCAAGGTAGGCCACGGCGGCTTTCATGGTTTCAGCGGACTGGAGCACAAAGGGGAGTTGCATTTGCCCAGACCCAAATAGTTCCCCCACCACCTTCATGCCTTCCAGTAAAAAGGTATTGATGATGTCAAGGGGGGCATAGGTCTCAAGGGCTTTGGCAAGGGTCTCGTCTAATCCTTGGCGATCGCCATCGATAATATGCCGCTTTAACCGCTCCTCAATCGGCAGGTTAGCAACGTCGGCGCGATTGTGTTTGGTGGTTTTATCAGCAAATAGGCGCGTGAGTTCGGCGAGGGGGTCATAGACACAGACCCCTCCCTCAAACCGCCGTCGATCCTCAATGAGATCCCGGCAAAGGTCTTGGTGCTCTGGGTCAATTTTAGCAAGGGGGAGAATTTTGGCCGCACTGACAATCGCCGCATCCATTCCCGCCTGTATGGCCTCGTGTAAAAACATTGAATTCAAAACTTGACGGGCGGCCGGATTTAGGCCAAAGGAAATATTCGACACCCCCAAGAGGATATGACAGCCGGGAAGTTCAGCCCGAATTTGGCGAATGGCCTCAATGGTGGCCTTGCCGTTGGCACGATCCTCTTCAATGCCGGTGGAAATGGGCAGGGCTAAGGGATCAAAGAATAGCTCGTAAGGGGGGATACCGTAGGCGATCGCCGCATCGTAGGCACGCTTGGCAATGGCAAACTTCTTCGCTGCCGTTCGCGCCATCCCCTCTTCATCAATTGTGCCCACCACCACCCCCGCACCGTAGGTTTTCGCCAGTTCAAGAACCTTGTAAAACCGCGGCTCACCATCTTCAAAGTTGGTGGAGTTGAGTAAGCACTTGCCCCCGGCAACCTTCAACCCCGCCTCCATCTTTTGCCACTCAGTAGAGTCCAGCATCAGCGGCAGGGTGACGTTGGTAACTAGGCGGGAGACCAGCTCGTGCATGTCCCGCACGCCATCGCGTCCCACATAATCGACGTTGACATCAAGAATATGGGCACCTTCACGCACTTGGGCGCGACCGAGCGCCACCAAACCATCCCAGTCTTCCGCATTCAGCAGATCACGGCACTTTTTCGAGCCACTGGCATTCAGACGCTCGCCAATAATTAAGAAGGAATTGTCTTGGTCGTAGGGTTGGGGACTGTAAATAGAGGCTGCCGCTGGAATACGCTGGGGCGTGCGTGCTTTGGGGGTAAGGGTGGCAGCAATGCTGGCAAGGGCAGCAATGTGATCGGGGCGGGTGCCACAACAGCCGCCAATCACTTGAACCCCTAGGTCTTCAACAAAGCGCGTCAGCGCCAGACGCAACTCCATTGGGGTCAGCTTATAGTGGGCGTGTCCTCCCACATTTTCTGGCAAGCCTGCATTGGGAATGCAGGAGATCACAAAGGGTGAGTGGGCTGACAGGTAGCGAATATGCTCTGCCATCAGGTCAGGCCCAGTGGCACAGTTCAACCCTAAAATGTCAATGGGGTAGGGTTCAAGGATCGTCAGGGCAGCACCAATGTCTGACCCTACTAGCATGGTGCCCTGCTGCTCCATCGTGATCGACACCATCAACGGGCGCTGTTCTCCCCGTTCGGCAAACACCGCCATCACCCCGTTCAAGGCGGCTTTAATTTGCAGTACATCTTGGCAGGTCTCAATAATAAACAAATCAACCCCGCCGTCAAAGAGGCCAGCCGCCTGCTCCTTAAACGCTGCGTAAAGGCTGTCGTAGTCAATGTGGCCAAGGGTGGGGAGTTTTGTGCCAGGCCCCATGGAACCAGCAACAAATCGAGGTTTTTCGGGAGTACTAAACTCGGCGGCCACAGATTTTGCCAAGGCGGCTGCTTTATAACTAATCTCGTAGGCGCGATCGCCCAAGTTATACTCACTCAACACCACCGAAGACGAGCCAAAGGTATTTGTTTCAATGACATCTGCCCCTGCCGCCAAAAAGTCGCGGTGAACCTTGGCAACTGCCTCTGGCTTGCTTATAACTAAGTATTCATTGCACCCTTCATACTCTTTGCCACCAAAATCCGCTGCTGTCAGGTTTTGGTACTGTAGGTTTGTGCCCATGGCACCGTCAAATACAATGACACGGCGGGGTTCAGCATGGAGATAGTCAAGAAAAGACATACACGACCAAGGCAAGCGGCTCTCTAGAGGGCATTCAGTCTATTCCGATAATTGTAATCTCTTCTAATAGCTCTAATAGCACTGGCGATTCACGACGCCGCTGCACGGGCGGATGGAAATTCCGCGACATAAGGCTAACCCGCTGCCCCTGCCTTGTCCAAGATCTACAAAAACCACCCATAGGATGCCATCAACTATCAGGTCACCGAATGTAACTAAAAATGTAACTAAATATTACAAAATTGCCATTTTGACGGTACACTGCCTTGACACCCTAAAGATGGGATGACTACACTGGCACACATACCTAGGTACGTTTCTTCACCCTACCCCTATGGAAGACAAGCAAAAGGTTACATTGTATCTCTCCGCCGATGTCCATCGCCAATTAAAAATTGCCGCGGTGGTCGAGCAGGAAACCATGTCCACCCTTGCGGAGCGTGCCATTGAGTTTTTGCTGGAGCACCCAGAGGTGCTGGCAGAGTATGCCGAGCAGAAGCACGGTAATGTCCATCGTGTTTATCGCTGCCCCGAGTGTGCCAGTGCCCTTGTGCTGCGGGGGGGTGAATTAGCAGCCCTTGTCAATCAACCCACGGTGATTGATGACGACAGCTTGAGTGTTCCCTCCTTACCTGTTGAACTAGTCTCAGCGCGTTAAACTCGCTCTATCGCATCTATTGTCCACGTTGGATTGACTGAAGAAGGAGGTGATTGCCTTGCAAGAAGAACTCAGTATCCTAATTCAAGCACAGTACCCACTGATCTACCTCCTGACCTCTGAAGAAGAGCGGGCAGAACAAGCGATTGCGGCGATCGCCCAGTCCCAAGGCCAAGGCCGTACCCCTCGTAAGCTCTACTTTTGGACGGTGACCCAAGGCATGGTGGAGTATGGCCATGCTCGCAACAATAGTCACCACAATACCGTGTCTCCAGAAGCAGCCATTCAGTGGGTGGTGCATCAGCGCGAACCGGGGATATACGTCTTCAAAGATTTACACCCGTTCATTGACTCACCGCCAGTCACCCGCTCTCTGCGCGACGCGATCGCCAGTTTTAAGAATACCAATAAGACGATTATTCTCATGTCTCCGGAGGCGGCGCAGCGTATTCCCGTTGAATTGGAAAAAGAAATCGTTGTTGTTGACTATCCGCTACCCAGTATCAGCGAACTCGATGAGGTGTTAGCTGCTCAGCTTGAGCCGCGTAACCGCCGCCTTAGCCCCGAGGCTCGCGAAAAGCTCGTCAAAGCCACCCTTGGTCTCACCCGCGATGAGGCAGAAAAAGTCTTCCGTAAAGCCACCGTGACGGCGGGTCGCCTCACTGAAGCGGAAGTTGATATTATCCTCTCTGAGAAAAAGCAGCTTATCCGGCGCAACGGCATTCTCGAGTACATGGAGGTGGATGAGACCATTGACGCAGTGGGTGGTCTCGAAGAACTGAAGGTGTGGCTGCGGCAGCGAGACAATGCCTTTAGCGAGAAGGCGCGTGAGTATGGTCTGCCGCAACCCAAGGGGATGTTGATCTTGGGTGTGCCTGGCTGTGGTAAATCCTTGATTGCAAAAACCACCTCTCGCCTTTGGGGGCTGCCTCTGCTGCGCCTTGATATGGGGCGGGTCTATGATGGCTCCATGGTGGGGCGATCGGAAGCTAATTTGCGCAATGCCCTAAAGACTGCTGAGTCTATTTCCCCAGCCATTCTGTTTATTGACGAAATGGACAAAGCCTTTGCCGGGGGGGCGGGGTCTTCGGATTCTGACGGTGGTACCTCAAGCCGTATTTTTGGTTCCTTTTTGACTTGGATGCAGGAAAAAACCTCGCCGGTGTTTGTGCTAGCAACGGCTAACCGCGTGGAGCGACTCCCAGGCGAGTTTCTGCGCAAGGGGCGGTTTGATGAAATCTTTTTTGTTGATCTGCCAAATGCTGAAGAGCGGCGAGAGATTTTCCGCATTCACTTGGCTAAGCGGCGGCGGGACATTGACCGCTTTGATCTAGAGCAGTTAGCAAATATTTGTGATGGGTTCTCAGGGGCTGAAATTGAGCAGGCCATTGTGGCTGCCATGTACGAGGCCTTCGCCCAAGGACGAGAGTTTACTCAGCTCGATATTATTGCTGCCAGTCGTGCAACCCAGCCTCTTTCCAAGACGATGCACGAACAGGTAACCGCACTGCGGGATTGGGCACGGCAGCGTGCTCGCCCAGCGGCTGCTTCAGTGGCTGAATACCAGCGACTGGAGTTTTAACAAGCTTCCTTCTGTCGGTCGATAGAAGAAAGGCCCCGCCACAAGGGTTTGGTTCTCCATAAATTGTGGGTCATTCAGTCCAATGTCTCTTTGTTTTTTGTCTCAATCTGGAGGAAATCCAACTATGTCTCACTTCAGCACTCTGCGCACCAAAATCACTGATGCTGAAATTCTCAAAGCGTCTCTGCGGGATCTGGGCATTTCAGTGAAAACCGATGCTGATGTGCGTGGCTACAATGGCCAGCGAGTTCGCTCTGACATCGTCGCTGTTCTCGAAGGGGAGTACGATCTGGGCTGGTCTCGCAATGCGGATGGCACCTTCGACTTGATTGCTGACCTCTGGGGTGTTGCTAAAAAGCACAACCAGACTGAGCTAATTAATTCGATTAACCAAAAGTATGCCATCAACAAAACCTTGGCAGAGGTGAAGCGCCCCGGCCTTCAGAATGCCAATGTCAAACTTGTGGTACATAGCTAATCCTGTTCTCAATTGCTTTGTACTGTCTAGCGCGCGTTCCCAAGTAAACAACTGGCTGGCTCCGTTAGGGTCAGCCTCTTTTTTTAGCGTGCTCTATGTAAATATGAGCAATGCGGATGGCGAGACTCGAACTCGCAAGGCAAAGCCACACGCCCCTCAAACGTGCGCGTATACCAATTCCGCCACATCCGCGTAGCGTAGTTATTATAGCCTAAAATCAGTCCCTTGAACGCCTAGCCAACACTTGTTTTAAAACACGCTTACGGGAATGTTGGGGTTAATCCAAACGCTACAGTCGAGTTCGGTCTGGGGTAAGAACAGGGGTACTGGATTGCCGGTGGCATCAATGGCGTGGGGTAAATATTGTTGTGCTACGGCTGTAAAGGAGCAGGTGTAGGCACCGTAGATCACGTCCCGGCGATCGCGCAGAATCAGGTTATAGCCAAAGCTGCGGCTGGAGTTACCCAACTGGTTCACCAAGGCAAACCGTTGTAGGTACGACATGCGTCCCCACGCCGGCGGTGAAATAAAGAGATCCACCCGTCCACCAACGCCCTCTTCGGCGGGATAGGCTTGCCATCGTTGCACGGTGGTGCCACCAAACTGCTGCACGGCCCACCACAAACTTGGAACCGTTAAGCCACTCTCTGAAGGTTCCTCGCTCAATACTGCACGACTCAGCACAACTGGCATGGCGATCGCGGCTGCTACGGACACGGGTAATTCTTGAGGGTTGCTAGTACCGTTGGCATGAAGCGGTTCAACCGGGGCGATCGCCACACTAGCAGACAGCAGTACCCCCAACGGATAACACAGCATTTGGTGAGAGGCTAGCACCTGTCTCATGGTGGAAGACTATCTAAAGAGTGTACACTGTATCATCAACGGATCTAAGCATCAACCTATGCTAACGTCGGTGCCCAAGTGTCAAACAAAAAATGCCATGAGTGCGGACGACAGTTCATTGAGCAACCTAGCAAAAAAAGTCATTCACCAAGACACTCGTGTATTGATTGACCGCTTGCTACTCGAACGGGTCCCCCTAGCGGGGATTGCCCGTGCTGCCCAAGTGTCAGACCGATGGTTACAAACCTATGTCAATGATAAATATGCGACGGTGCCCTGTTATATGTAGGTGACATCGAAAAAAAGGGCGGCTAACCATTCAATGCGATGAGTTATGGTCGTTTGTGGGTAGCACGGGAAATAAATAGTGGGTATGGCTAGCGATTGATGCGGACTCTCATGAAATTGGGGGAGTATATTGGAGCACGGGATGAAACGGCTGCTCGTCACATGTGGGAGTCATTGCCTGCGATTGAAGAACACCCTGAGGCAACGGGTGTCTCGATGAGTCCGCCAAACCTTATCCTTCTCAAAATCTCTAGAAAGTCATATTGGTGCAATCTGGTATTTCATCCATGCTTACTTCGTAGGATGCGCGGCGGTTTTGCTTAAAAAAGCCGCCAGTTTCTTGAAAACTAACGGCTATAGCTTACAACGTCATCACCTCAAAAATGGGTATGACCTTTAGCGACGACGGGGCACTTTGGCAAGATAGTCTAGGTCTGAGGCTCGCAGTTGCTGGGCGTAGCGCGTCTTAGGCGCGATCGCCGCTGCCAGCTCACGATATTTACGGGGATCCCCTTCGGGCAACCGCCGCTCTTGGAACTTCCGGTTGTAGAATTTCTCGATAGTAAAGCGCCAATCGGTGGTGGTAGTGCCCACTTTATCGCGATACTCATAGCCGTAGCGGGGGGTCACTAGGTTAAAGGGACGACCCTCCATTCGCTTGCGCTGGTAAGGCACCGTAAAGTCGCCAAAGGCT
Source organism: Thermostichus lividus PCC 6715 (assembly GCF_002754935.1). Taxonomy (NCBI): domain Bacteria; kingdom Bacillati; phylum Cyanobacteriota; class Cyanophyceae; order Acaryochloridales; family Thermosynechococcaceae; genus Parathermosynechococcus; species Parathermosynechococcus lividus. The sequence goes on along the minus strand of NZ_CP018092.1, from coordinate 2,273,382 downwards.
TGGGTATATTCCTCACTGTCAAGCAAGGCATCGACAAACCCTGAGAAGCCTAGGGTGCCAATTTTAATTGACCAAGCAATTTTCTCATCTTGATTGTAGGCACTACGTCCGAGGAACCGCCGCAGACACACTTCGACTAGGCGATAGTTGTCGTTCACCGCCACAACGGTGTTATAGAACCGCTCGGATTTGGCCAGACCGCGAATGAAGTCCCGCACCGTTATGACCCGGTTCACCAACTGCGATTCAAGGGTAATCTGCCGGTTAAAGGCCAAGGTAGCATGTTCGCTAAACACTTGCCGATAACAGGCCCAAATCACGTCGCGAATCTCAGGATAGGAAGCAGCATCCTCTAAGCGATAGATGTAGGGGGTATCTTCATTGAGATCAGCAGTACCAAAACTCACCACACGATGGTTTTGAGTTGTCGGCTTGTACGTCAGTAAGGGTAAATCCATGAGTCTCTCCCAAGTCAAAGAGGTGAATGGTCAACAGCTAGCGCAGCGGAAAGGTGGCCGTGGGATTGATGGAGGCCGGAACTGCCGGGCGATCGCTACGGGTGGTATCAGGGATACTCACATTCGCAGTGGAAACCGCTCGAAACTGCACCGGCGTAATCGTGACGGATCGCGCCATATCCAAGAAGTTGCGAATATCGCCCCACTTATAGCGACTGCTTTCTAATTTATCGCGCCAGTAGTCGCTATAGCGAGGGGTGACCAAGTTAAAGGGGCGATCCTTGTAGCGGCGGCGCTGGTAAGGTACGGTATTGTCACCAAAGTTTTGGGTGTACTCGTCACTGTCAATCAGGGTATCCACAAATCGCTGCCAGCCGTCGGTGGCAATACGGATAGACCACGCCAGTTCCTCATCCTTGTTGTAGGGTGCCCGCCCCAAAAGACGCTTCAAGGCAAGTTCCACAATCCGATAGTTGGAATTGGTTTCCACCACCAATTTGCGGAAGACATCGGACTTGGCTAAGCCACGGATAAAGTCTCGAACTGAAATGGTGCGGTTGCTCAACTGCGACTCCAGATGAAGCTGACGGCTACTTTGCAGCAGGACGTGCTCACTAAACACTTGGCGGTAGGCAGCCCAAATTAATTCGTTGATCGTGGACTGATCCGTTGCGTCCTCAAGGGAGTAGCGCCGTGGGGTTTCGTCACTGGGAACTTCGTAGCCCGCAACTCGCTGGTTTTGCGAGCTGGGGGGATAGGCAAGCAAGGGAATGGTCATGACTTACACCGTAGGTTGAGAGGGCAAATAACGATAGGGCAGCGCAACCGGAACTGGCTTGACAGGAGTGGGGGGCAAGTCTCGCTCTAGGGTTGTGCTGGGGACGGTTACCAAACTGGAGGTGGCGCGGGCAACGTGGCGTTGGCTGTCGAGGGTGGGCACCACCAGTGACCGAGCCATGGAGAGAAAGTTGGCGGGAATGGCACCACGGATGACTGTTTTGTCTAGCGGGCCAGCAGTATAGTAGCGCACTTGATAGTAAGAGCGCCCACTGAGGGACATTTCTTTGTTGCGCCAGTAGTCACTATAGCGGGGGTTAACAAGGTTAAACGGTCGTGCCATGCGCCGCCGCCGTTGGTAGGGAACAATATCTGCCCCAAAGTTCTGCTGGTACTCATCACTTTCGATAAGGGCATCAATGAAGCCTTCTAGCCCTTGGGTTGCCAGAATAATTGACCAAGCAATTTGTTCTTGCTGGCTATAGGTGGGACGACCCAAAAATCGCTTAAAGGAGAGATCCACTAAGCGATAGTTGGAATTGACTGCCGCCACTTGGTCGCGATAGACCTCGGACTTGCCAAGACCGCGAATAAAGTCTTGGACGGAAATGGCTCGGTTGCGCAGTTGCGACTCTAGAAATGGCTGACGGTAGGACTCTAGAATCAGATGCTCGCTAAAAATTTGTCGGTAGGCGGCCCAAATCAGGGCATCCACGTCCGCCGCGTCGGTTGCATCAGTGAGGCGGTAAATAACGGGATCATCCTCAGCGGGCACTTCGTAGCTAACAACCCGCTGGTTGAGGGTTTTGGGTTTAACACCCAGCAAGGGTAACGACATAACTTCCAAATCCTCTAGGTATGCATGGACAGATGGACGGTGTCCCTTTTGAGGGCCAGTTGGCAGCGGGAACGCACAACAATATCGGGGTCGCGATCGCCGAGGGCAGTTAACAGCGCCACAACTGAGGGCTGGATTATGGCGGCAGCAGGCTGTTGACGGAGGTGCTCTAGGGCAACAGCAACGGCATACCGCACGGCCCAATCCGCAGCATCCGTGTTCCGCTGAAGTACCTGTAGAACCTGCTCAAGGCCAAGGCGACGCTCCTGCTCCCCCTCAATGAGATGCCAACGCAGGGTGCCAAGCGCTTTGGTGGCGGCTCGCCGCACGCTGGGCGCAAAATCTGATTGTGCTGCCCCTAGCAATACCCTGAGTGCCGCAGGATGACCAATGGCACCCAGTACCCGTACCTCGTAGGCGCGAGCACCATAGTTGTAATCATCAAGCCGGTCAAGGAGAGGCTCAACCGCCGCATCCCCAAGCTGAATCAAACCGTCGACAGCGGCTTGAGCAGCGGCCGGGTTATTGTATCCCAACACGTCAATCAGGGTGGGGATAGCAGCGACATCCTGCTGTGCGGCTAGGGCGACAACGGCATCAGTGAGCGCCTCAGCAGTGGTAGCAGCAGTGACGGCGTGGCAGTAAGGCGCAATGTCAACCATCGGCATTCTCCTTCACAGGAGTTGATCCAAGGCTTGGAACAAGGGTTCTGTGGTGGGCGCATCCATTGCCAATTGCTTGCTCAGAATACCGTGGAGGGCAATCAGCTTAAAGCTTGTTTCCACAGCGGCTGTGACAATGGCGGATGCTGCTGGCAAGTAGCCCATGGCTCCCAGATCGAGCAAGGCGCTGCGCCGCAGTTGTACATCCTCGTTGCTGAGGGCGGCAATGAGGCGATCGCCATAGATCGGAGCCGCTGTTAGCTGAAACAGCGCCCGGGCAGCGGCAAACTGTACCCGCGGCATCTCGTGCGCCAAAAACGGCTCGATCAGGGGAATGGCACTCGGACACCCAAGTTGTCCTAGGCTCTCGATGGTGGCTTCCACGGGCTGGACAAGGTGAGGGCGCCCCGGAACCAGAGTAGCCATGGCTACACCGCCCGCAAGGAGGGCTTTGAGCGGATCAACCGCAGCGGTATCTCCGATCTGCCCCAGCGCGACTGCGGCGGCTTCACGCACATAAAAGTCCTCGCACTCTAAACAGGCAACCAAGGACGGTACGGCGCGGCGATCGCCAAGCTTGCCGAGGGCACGGGCAGCATTGCGCCGCAGGGGGTAGCCCCCCAGTTCGGTGCGATCGCACTCATCTGTCAGAGCTGCAATCAGGGCACTGACAATCGACTGACGCTCAGCCACCGTCGCCACATCCACCCCAAACTTTCCCAACCACCATGCTGCATAGTAGCGAAGACTGGCATCCTCTCCTTGAAGCTGTTTTAGCATCTCAGGAACCGTTAGGGAGGTTGCGTCCGACACTGAGGCCATTACCATAGAACCCCAAACGTTAGGAGGCGGCAATAGGCGTAATGGAGACAATTTTGCCCCCCATACGGGCAATGCGCTGCATCTCTTCGTTCATGCGGCTGTAGGGCACAGTAATGAAGGTACTGCCACTCCGACGGATCGGAAAGCCCATTTTATCGGTTTCATCATTCTGTCGTAACCCCACGACCTCATAACGGAAGACACGGGCACCGGAAGGACTGTTGGCAGCACTACCAGCAGCGGTTTGACCAAACATAGCAACTGACTCCAATCTCAAACGTGACTCAACAACAAACTGCCCCTAGGCAGGCTTCACACTGACAATGCGTGCACCCGTACGTTGTAACTGCTGCATTTTGCTCGACAGTTGTTCGTAGGGCACCAAGAAAGCAGTGCTGCTGCGACGCACCCCCGGATAACCGGGCTGACGAATACCAGAGACTTCAATGCGATAGACGCGGCCACTCTGACCAAAGGAACCACCCAAGCAAGCACGTGGTGGCACATCGGCACTGGCAGCATAATACGCAAAGGCAGTATCACTGCCCGAAGGGGGGATCACGGTAGTCGGGGCATTGGTGGCCAAGTCCCGCGCTAACCGAGACATGGTTCCTTCCACTTGGGAGCGATCGCTGCTGGCATAGCCGCGATAGAGGCGAAACATCCGCCCAAAGGAAACACTGACTTGTCCGGGATGAAATTCAAAATCCCGATAGTAGGGAACCACTGAGTCGCCAAAGGCATCGGTGTATTCCTGAGAATCAATGTAGGAGTCAATGTCGGCATCAAACCCTTCATTTTCATAGAGGTCTAAGTGAAAAATCACCTCAGTCTCGTTGTAGGGGGGGCGACCCAACAGATGCTTGTAGTTCAACTCAATAACGCGGGTCTGAAAACTGCCGTAGAAAAATTTCTCTTTGTATAGCTCCGACTTGGCAACCGCCCGCACAAATTCGCGCACGCTAATTTTGCCATTGCGCAACAACGACTCGGCACTTACCAAGCGTTCCGACTCCATTACATAGTCATTGCCTAAGACCTGACGGTAAACGGCGCGGATCACCGTTTCCACATCTTCCTCGCTCCAGTTGGGGCGTAGCTCCACCCGCGGGGCGTTACTGAAGGCGGAGGTACCTAAGCGCGAAGCAGCAGCAGTAATAGCCACGGTACAAAACTCCTGAAACATCAAGGGGTACAAACAAGCCCGGCGTTGTAAACAAAGGGTCAGCCAAATGCCGACATCTGCTTACCTCACCGGGCGACAAGGGCTTACGCCAATTAGCTGAGGGCGTTAATGGCGTAGTCGATGTAGGCGTTGGCTTCCACCGCTGCCTGGCCGCTCAACCCATGGTTAGCTTTGATGTACTTCAGGGCTTCCACGTACCAGCTGGGGGACAGATCAAAGGTGCTGTTGATTTCTGCCAAACCAGCAATCAGGTACTCATCCATTGGGCCGGTACCACCGGCGACAAGACAGTAGGTCACCATCCGCAGATAGTAGCCGATGTCCCGAGCACACTTGGCTTTGCCTTCGGGGGTCGATGCATACTGAGAGCCTTGCATGGTGGTGGTGTAGGGGAATTTTTGATACACCGCTTGGGCAGCACCATCGATCAGGCTTTGCGCATTGTTGGTGAGAGCACGAGCTGCTTCCATGCTGGCAACGGCACGCTTGAAGCGACCATCAGCCGCTTGCAGTTCAGTATTGCTCAAGAAACGGCCTTGAGTATCGGCTGCAGCAATGGCTTCAGTAATCGGTGTTTTCATGGATAAGATGTCTCCCTAGAGTTTTCGTTTCAAAACGGTCAAAGATACGGTTTGCAATTGTGGCCTAGGCAACGGCAGCAGCGGCACGATCAAAGTAGCCAGCCACTTCCGACATCAGGGCGCTGCAATCGCCGGGAGTAATCCCGTTGGGATCGTTGGCGATCGCAATGGCGGCCTCTTTCATTTTCTGGATAGCAACAGCTACGGAAGAACCGGGGGTACCCAAGGCTTGGTAGGTTTCCCGCAGACCATTTAAGCAACGATCATCCAGCACACTGGAGTCCCCAGCCAAAATAGCGTAGGTGACATAGCGCAAGATGATTTCCATGTCGCGCAGGCAAGCAGCCATACGACGGTTGGTGTAAGCATTCCCACCGGGTTGAATCAGTTGGGGTTGCTCTGCAAAAAGTGCACGAGCTGCGTTGGCAACAATGGTCGAGGCGTTGCTGGTGATCCGGTTGACGGTATCCAGCCGCTTGTTGCCTTCTTTCACCAAGTTGGACAGGGCATCGAATTGGGCACTGGTGAGAAATTCACCCCGGGCATCGGCCTGAGCGACAACTTTGGCAAATGCATCTAGCATGGATCAATTCTCCTTAATTAAAGAAGTCAGGACTTCGTGTGCAGAGTTAGGGTAACGGCGGCCTCAAGCCCTAAAGCAAGGTACGCCGGAACGGTTCTGACCGCTGAGTGCTGAACGCTCGTGAAATTCAGTGAGGTACGCAACAACGGTGCTGTTAAACCCTTCAGGTATTTCTTATACAATGCGGTGGGAAGTCTGTTTCGGAATAGTTATTAATTTGTAAAATACTTTATTCAGATAAATTAAATTTGGGGCGATCGCCATAAAAGCGCCCCAGTTCACCCTAAGTTTTTCCTAAGTTTGATGAAGATTTTTTAACATTATTCTCAGGAAGTAACTGGAACCATGACCGAGCCTGTGCAGTTCAGCTTATTTGATCCGTTCCCTAGGGCTGAAGCCGTGAGCAGCCCGCCGTTGGATGCCGATACCTATGCCCAAATTCCCCAGCGGGCTGACGTGGCGATTCCTGCGGGCACCTACGCTGATCTGGCCGCCTTAAACAGCCACTGCCAAACCTGCCGGCGCTGTGCTTTAGGGGCAACCCGCACCCATGTGGTGGTGAGCCGAGGTAATCCAAAGGCAAAACTGATGATTATTGGTGAAGGCCCCGGCCAAGCAGAGGATGAAAGTGGCCGCCCCTTTGTGGGGAAAGCGGGGCAACTCTTGGATAAAATTCTTGCCTCGGTTAACTTAGACAGTGAGGAAGATGCCTACATTTGCAATATTGTGAAGTGCCGCCCGCCCGGGAATCGGGTGCCTGAACCGGCTGAGATTGCCGCCTGTTTACCCTACCTGCTAGAGCAAATTCGCTTGGTGGATCCGAAAATTATTCTTTTGGCGGGAGCAACAGCCGTGCGGGGGTTATTGCAAGACCCGCAAGCAATTACAAAAATCCGTGGTCAGTGGCTAGAGTGGCAAGGCCGTTGGTGTATGCCGATCTTTCATCCGGCTTACCTATTGCGCAATAATTCCCGGGAACCCGGCAGCCCCAAGTGGTTGACATGGCAGGATATACAGAGGGTGCGCGATCGCCTTCGCCAGTTGGGGTAGCACCGCAGGTGGGGCTAATCAGGATTGCGGGGGTGCTCCTGTAAGTAGCGTAGCCACAGTTCCGACAGCTCTCGCGCCTGCGGCACCTTCTCGCTGACAATGTGGTACATTCGCCGTGGCCGCCCGCGACCTTCGACCTTTTTCCAGTAACCATCAATAATCCCCTCATCCTCTAGAAATTTCAGGGCACTGTAGAGCACCGTATCGGACAACCGATAGAAGGGATACTCGTTTTCAATGGCTTGAATCAGGGCGGTGCCGTAGGAATCCCCCTTCTCAACAAGGGTATAGAGAACGTAGCAAACTGCAACTTCCTTACTCAGGTAAATCGGTGGCGGCTGCCGAAAAAACGTATAGATGTCTTCGAGTTTCATTGCCTGAACCTTTGTGATCCGCGTGCAAGACTGTCCTTAGATTGCCCCCCAAATCAGTTCTTAAACAATAGGTCGGCTAGGTTAGTGAACAGCAAACCATTAATAACGTAGGCACAATTGGCATTAGGGACGAAATTCCCCATACCCCTTAACTTTACTCCGATGCAAGTCGCTGTAGGTAATTGTTGAGGTTCACCATTAAGCCCCTAGGCAGTAAGCAATGAGGACTATTGCGATTGACTTAGGGTAGTGTTTCTGATTTTAGGAGATTTCAGAGTAAAGTTTTGAGTGCATGATAATTCCCTACTTATAAAAAATCAACCTAGGGAGTGTTAATTTATGCTGCGAGATAGGTTTGGCCGTCGTAACCTCTGGCGAGGGCGATCGCCAGCCCTAAGAACCATGGCAAAATAGAGGCGTATTTTTAATTGCTATGGAAGCCTAGGTTTTATGGTGCGCCTCAATCGAACCTCCTTGATCTCACTAATTCTCACCCTCGTAGCGGTCGTGCTAGTGGGGTGCGGCGGCCCTAGTGCCACCACTACTGTGCCCCCCACCTACAGCGACCTACAGATCACCCGTATTAACGACTACCTCAGTGACATTGAGAAAAATGCGGAGCGGTTCGCCGACCTCGAAGCAAGCATTGCTAAAGCAGACTGGCAAGAAGCGGGCAATATTATGCGCGGCAGCCTCGGAGAAATGCTCATGGATATGCGCGCCCTGAACCGCAATCTCCTCGCCAAAGATCAACCTACCCCCACAGCCCTCACCCGCGCCCTAACAGAAGACTTCCTAAAAATTGATCAAGCGGCTGATCTCAACAGCGTTCCCCTTGCCCAAGAAGGGTTTCGCGATGCTACCGCAGACTTTAACGCCTACCTCAATAGTTTGCCAAAGCTATCCTAAAAGACCTCTGTTGCGTTATCCCCATTGCCCATGTCCTTTGTCGGCCTGCATATTCATAGTGATTACAGCCTCCTCGATGGTGCCAGTCAGCTTCCAGACTTAGTGGCACGGGCAATAGAACTGGGGATGCCAGCGATCGCCCTGACGGATCATGGGGTGATGTACGGCGCAGTAGAGTTACTCAAACTCTGCCGGGGCAAGCCCCTCAAGCCAATTATCGGCAATGAAATGTACGTCATCAATGGCGACATTACCAAGCAGGAGCGCAACCCCCGCTATCACCAAGTGGTCTTAGCCAAAAATAAACAGGGTTATCACAATCTATGTAAGCTCACTAGCATTTCCCACTTACAAGGGTTTCAGGGCAAGGGCATTTTTGCCCGCCCCTGTATTAACAAAGAGCTATTGGCTCAGTATCGGGAGGGCTTAATTGTCACCAGTGCCTGCCTTGGGGGTGAAATCCCCCAAGCGATCCTCCAAGGGAAGCCGGAGGTTGCCCGCAGCGTTGCCCGCTGGTACCAAGCAACTTTTGGCAATGACTTTTACCTTGAAATTCAAGACCATGGCTCCCAAGAAGATCGCATTGTCAACGTTGAACTGGTGCGCATCGGGCAGGAACTTGGCATCGAGATTATTGCCACCAACGATTCCCACTTTATCTCCTGCTACGATGTCGAAGCCCACGATGCCCTTCTGTGCATTCAAACCGGCAAGCTCCTCACCGATGAGAAGCGCTTGCGCTACAGCGGCACAGAGTACCTAAAATCGTCGGCGGAAATGGCACGGCTGTTTCGCGATCACCTGCCAGAGGACGTGATCCAAACCGCCCTAGCCAATACCCTCAAGGTTGCTGACAAGGTCGAGTCCTACAATATTTTCCGTGAACCCCAAAGCCCAGACTTTCCCGTTCCTTCAGGCCATACGGCCGATACCTACCTCGAGCAAGTCGCTTGGCAAGGTCTGATGGCACGGTTCCAAGTTCAACAGCGGGATGCCCTTGACCCCACCTATCGGCAGCGGCTGGAGTACGAGCTGAAAATGCTTCAGCAGATGGGCTTTTCCACCTACTTTTTAGTTGTTTGGGACTATATCAAGTACGCTCGGGATAACGGCATTCCCGTCGGCCCTGGGCGAGGCTCCGCCGCCGGCTCCTTGGTTGCCTACGCCCTGCGCATTACCAATATTGACCCTGTCCACCACGGCTTGCTGTTTGAGCGGTTTCTTAACCCCGAACGCAAATCCATGCCGGATATTGACACTGATTTTTGCATTGAACGCCGCGAAGAAGTTATCCAGTACGTGACCCAAAAGTATGGCAGCGATCGCGTCGCCCAAATTATTACCTTTAACCGCATGACCTCAAAAGCCGTCCTCAAAGACGTTGCCCGAGTGTTAGATATTCCCTACGGCCAAGCCGATCAGATGGCCAAGCTCATTCCCATTGTCCGTGGCAAACCCACCAAACTCGCGGTGATGATTTCCGATGACACCCCTTCGCCAGAATTCAAAGAAAAGTACGACAGCGATCCTGACGTGCGCCGCTGGGTGGACATGGCCATGCGGATTGAGGGTACCAACAAAACCTATGGGGTGCATGCCGCTGGCGTGGTCATTGCCTCCGAGCCATTAGATCAAATTGTGCCTCTGCAACGGAACAATGATGGGGCAGTCATTACCCAATACTTCATGGAAGATTTAGAGTCCCTTGGCCTCCTCAAGATGGATTTCCTTGGGCTGAGGAACTTGACCATGATTCAAAAAACCTGCGATCTGGTGCAGCAAAACCGTGGTCAGTCCCTTGATGTGGATGCCTTACCCTTGGATGATCCTAAAACCTACCAAATTTTGGCCGAGGGCAAGTTAGAAGGGATCTTTCAGCTTGAATCCTCAGGAATGCGCCAGATTGTGCGGGATCTCAAACCCTCCAACCTTGAGGACATTTCTTCGGTCTTGGCGCTCTATCGTCCGGGACCGTTGGATGCTGGCTTGATTCCTAAGTTTATTAACCGTAAGCATGGCCGTGAGCCGATCGCCTACCAGCACGAACTCCTCCAGCCCATTCTCAAGGAAACCTATGGGGTTCTTTGCTATCAAGAGCAGATCATGCGGATGGCACAAGACCTTGCGGGCTACTCCCTCGGCCAAGCGGATCTACTGCGGCGCGCCATGGGCAAAAAGAAAAAAGAAGAAATGGAAAAGCACCAAGCCCTTTTTATTGAAGGCGCCGCTAAAAATGGTGTGCCCAGTGCCGTGGCGCAGGAACTTTTTAAGCAGATGCTGGACTTTGCCGAGTACTGCCTCAGTGGCGACACAGCAGTGATGACGGTTGAGTATGGGGCATTACCCATTGAGCAGCTAGTAACTGAGCGTTTACAGTGCCATGTCTATAGCCTTGATCCCCATGGTCACCTCTATACTCAGCCCATTGCCCAGTGGCATTTTCAGGGGTTCCGGCCAATTGTAGAATATACCCTCGCCAATGGCTCGACGATCCGTGCCACCCCCGATCATCGCTTTATGACCACCACAGGGGAGATGCTACCCATTGAGCAAATTTTCCAAGAACAGCGACATCTGCTACAACTGCCGGCAGTGCTGAGTCAGCCCACGCCTAGCTCTAAGAGAATTGCGCTGGATATTTTGGCGTAGAATAGCTCAAATCTCACTTTGTACCTAACCTATGACACAACGCCAAGGTTTAACGGTGTGGTTCACCGGTCTCTCTGGGGCGGGTAAGACAACCCTTGCCCACTACGTTTTCAAACATCTTTGCGAAGCAGGCTATCCTGTCGAGATGTTGGATGGCGATATTATCCGTCAACACTTGACCAAGGGGCTGGGATTTTCTAAAGAGGACCGAGATGAAAATATTCGCCGGATTGGCTTTGTGGCTGAACTGCTCACCCGGCATGGGGTGATTGTCATTGTCTCGGCCATTTCCCCTTACCGCGAGGTACGGGAGGAGGTGCGGGCTAAAATTGGTCGCTTTGTGGAAGTGTTTGTCAACGCCCCCCTGATGGTGTGTGAACAGCGGGATGTGAAAGGGCTATACAAACGGGCGCGGGCTGGGGAAATTCGCAACTTTACGGGAATTGATGATCCCTACGAACCCCCCCTCCATCCAGATGTTGAATGCTGCACCCATCTGGAAAGTATTGACGAGAGTGTGGCTAAAATTCTCAAGTTCGTGATGACAATGCTGACCTCAGAGCCGCAAGGTACTACCGCAGTAGGTTAGGCAGTGCGATGATCTCAAATACTATGCCAAGACACTAGCTACGCTGAACCATCGGCTCCTTTGCGGCTTCTAATAGAGAGCCTAGGCACTTCGTAAGGCCACAATGGGGTCAAGCTGGGCGGCGCGTTGGGCGGGAACGACCCCAAAAAATAGACCGATACTGCCGGAGACGCCAACGGCTAAGACAACAGCGACGGGGGCAACACCTGCCTCTAGGGGTGTGAGGGCAGCCACCAAGAGCACACCACCCACCCCTAGCCCGGTTCCCAGTAAGCCCCCTAGAGCCGAGAGGATAATGGCCTCAATCATAAACTGTGCCAGAATATCCCGCTGTGTGGCACCAATGGCTTTACGGAGGCCAATTTCTTGGGTGCGTTCTGTCACTGAAACCAGCATGATGTTCATAATGCCAATCCCGCCCACCAGCAGAGAAATGCCGGCGATCGCCGCCAGCATCAGGGTGAGGGCATTGCTAATGTTCCCAATGATTTGCAGGGCTTCTTTTTGGGTTTGGATGGTAAAGTCATCCTCATCCACAATTTGGTGCCGCAGGCGCAGCAGGTTAGTAATCTGGAACTTTGCGGCATCAATACTTTGCTCATCCCGCGCCGATACAGAAATAAAGGTTAAGGAAATACCATAGGGCGATCGCTGGCCAACAATCCGTGAGGCCATCGTCGTAATAGGAATGTAGGCGGCTTCATCTTGGTTATTCCCAAGAAAGGCTCCCTTTTCTGCCATTACCCCGATGACTTCAAAGGACAGATTTTTAATGCGAACCTGTTGTCCAATAGGGTTTTCGTTAATAAATAGCTTTTTGGCTAGGTCGGATCCCAAAATCACCACCCGCCGATGCCGCTCCAAATCTTGGTCGGAAATAAACCGTCCCCGCTCAACAGTAAAGTTGCGTACCGAGGGAAAGGTGGGGGTGGTGCCCACAATCAGGGCGTTCGTATTGCGCCCACGATAGGTGATGCGCTGTTGCACTTGAATTTGGGGAGCGACTTCAGCCACGGTGGGAATTTGCGTGGCGATCGCCTTGGCATCCTCTAGCACAAGGGTTTGCGGCACTTCAAAGGTACGGTTACGGGCTTGGGGGGTTCCCGGCACAATAAATAGCGTATTTGGGCCGAGGGACTCAAACTGTCCTGCTGCATACCGCTGTGCTCCTTGCCCCACCCCCACCATCGCAATGACCGCAGCATTGCCAATCATAATGCCCAGCATGGTTAGACCACTGCGCAGGCGGTTGGCCTTGAGGGTGGCGATCGCCATGCGAATACTTTCACCAATATCCATGTTGCCTTTGACTCACGGGTTCCGGTTACTGCACTCAATGTAGCGCAAATAACATTGACAACGTTGGCAACAGTATTTATACTATGCCATGGCATTAAGGGGGTTAACGCCAACTACTGCCATTTTAGACCTTAGGAGAAACCACGTATGGATTCTAGTAGTAACCAAAGTGTTGCTTCTCAAGAATCCATTCCTGCTAACGAAGACCCCTGCCATAGATGGAGCGGTATTCACGGGGCGATCGCTCAGATCAGCAGCAGGTTCACTGCAATACGGAGATGAATCATGCGCACTATCCTCTGCGATAAGTACGTTCCCTTGGATTGTCGTATCTTGGCTGGTCAATCTCAGGCCATTCCATAGCTTTTTGAGGAGGTGCTGGAAGCCGTTGTGGCTGTGGCAATTTTTATCACAACCATCAAGGACTTTACGGGGTTACTGTTGTACTTTTATCTTGTCAGCCTGTTCCTTGGCATATCGGCTTGATCCATGACAACTACTGATTTTATCGTGCGTCTTGTCGTGGCGTTCTGCCTAGGGGCAGCTCTAGGTCTAGAGCGGCAATGGCGACAACGCATGGCAGGGTTGCGCACCAATACCCTTGTAGCGACGGGGGCGGCTCTCTTTGTGATGCTCTCGGCACTCACGCCCGGAGATGCCAGCCCCACTCGGGTGGCAGCGCAAGTTGTTTCGGGGATTGGTTTTTTGGGCGGTGGTGTCATCCTACGGGAAGGACTGTCTGTGCGGGGGCTAAACACAGCGGCAACGCTGTGGTGCGCAGCGGCAGTGGGATCACTGAGTGGAGCTGGTTTGCTCTATCAGGCAACGTTAGGGGCGATCGCCGTCTTGGCCGCTAACTTAGTATTGCGTCCCCTAGGCTATCGGATTAACCAACAACCCCTCAAGGGCACAGAGTTAGAACTGTGCTATCGCTGCGATGTGATCTGCCATAGCCAGAGCGAAGCCTTGATCCGTGCGTTATTTTTGCAATCCATCGGTAATACTAAACTCACGCTGCGATCGCTGTTTAGCGAAGATTTGGAAGATAAACCAGACTATGTTCAGGTACAGGCCGAGCTCACCACTCAAGAGCGGAACGACGAACGACTAGAGCAAATCGTCAGTCGCCTGAGCCTTGAGCCAGGGGTTGTATCCATTCGCTGGCGGATTATTGAGGCAGAGTATGGATGAACTACCCCATCCGGTAGCTGGCAAATCTTGCCGTGAGCGATGCGCCTCTAAGCTGCATCGTCTTTAGAGTAGATTGGTCTAGATTATGATTAGCAGTTGACCCCGTTAGGAAGCAAAACTGTGACATTCGGCCAATGGATTGGCTTACTGGTCTTGGGGGTATGCCTATACATCCTCTGGGAGATCCGCCAAGTACTATTGTTGGTTTTTTTGGCGGTGGTACTAGCAACTGCCCTCAACTGGTTCCAACTGCATTTGCAACGCTTAGGGTTCCGCAGAGGTCGGGCGATCGCCATCAGTATTAGCCTCAGTTTTTTCCTCATTGCTGGCTTCTTTCTAATTATCATTCCCCCCTTTCTCCAAGAAGCACAGCAGTTAGGCGTGCTCATTCCCAAGGGCTTGGGACGGGTAGAGCAATGGCTCGACGACATGAATCATATGCTACCGAATACGGGGTTGGATGATACTCCCTTGTTAAACCGCCTTGTCACTCAACTGGAGCCGTTTCTAGACCGCATTTTTAATAACTTCTTTGCCCTTTTTTCCAATACCTTAGCGGTGTTGTTGAATACCCTTTTGGTTCTTGTGCTAACGGTGATGCTGGTGATCAATCCCCAGCCCTATCGCAACGGCTTTGTACGCCTCTTTCCCGCGTTTTACCGCTCTCGCATTAATGCAATTCTCACCCAAAGCGAGCAGGCATTGCTGGCATGGCTAGCAGGAACAGGCCTAAATATGCTTGTGATTGGCGTAGTTAGTGGTCTAGTACTAGCCCTGCTAGGGGTGCGCTTAGTCTTAGCGAACGCCTTCTTAGCCGGACTGCTTGAGGCAATCCCTAATATTGGCCCAGCCTTAAGTGTGATTCCACCAATGATCATCGCCTTTATTGACGAGCCATGGCGAGCCGCTGCTGTACTGGCGGCCTACATTGTCATTCAGCAACTAGAACAGTACCTTCTTGTGCCCCTCGTCATGGCAAAACAGGTGGATTTACTCCCTGCTGTGACCCTAGTCTCACAAATTGTCTTTGCCATTTTCTTTGGTTTTCTAGGCTTACTTTTGGCCTTGCCCTTAGTCATTGTTGGCCAGATATGGTTTAGTGAAATTGTTCTTAAGGACATTCTCGATTGCTGGCAGGCGGAGCAACCCGATGCGTCAACTCGGGCTGAAGCAGCAGTGTTAACAGACCCCAGTGAAGCACCTCCTATATAGCCTTTGCGGCGTTGCTGAATAGGAACATGATTTCCTGTAAGATGGGCACATCACGGAATTTGAGGGACTGACGTAGCAATCGAATTGGGTGCTTCAGCATGTCTAGGGACTTGGACTAGCACAATGTCTTCCGATGCAACCAAGCAAGATAGTGTCGAAATCGCGTGTTTTCTCCCTCAACTCGCGTCATGTCGTCAAATGTGCTGCGCTCAACTGCATGATTCCGATCGCGAAGCCCGAGAGCTACAAGGTTAAAGCTTAATACCAAGACTAGGTAGCTCTGACCGTTTTCCTAATCATGCCACAACGCCTCGTAAATTACTCGTAAATTATATGACCACTGGCAACCGTAACGACCTCACCACCGGCCAACCGCAACTGTAGATGACCCTTGGTATTGATGCCAGCGCCTTCTCCTTGCCACAGAGCGGGGGCTATCTTCTGTTGTTGTGTGACCTCTGTAACTTTAATGGCGCGACCCCGCAAAAAGTCCCGCTGACTCACGGCGCTCAACCAGTCGATGGAACTCTCCCAACACCATAACAGTTCCTCGCGAATGGCCATTAACAAGTCTAGTTCCGTCGGTACTGCGGTTGCTTCGGCCACTAGGGTTTGCAAACTAATGGCTTGCGGCAGCTCATCTTTGCTGAGGTTAAGACCAACCCCGACCACTAGCCATCCTTGATGGTGCTCACACAGAAGACCCGCTAATTTTTTCCCCTGGGCCATAACATCGTTAGGCCACTTGAGTTGTAGCTGCTGCCGCAACGAGGGCACCACAGATTCAACCGCCTGCACGACTGCTAACCCCGCCACCAAGCTGGGGGCAACGATCGCTGGAGAGGCGGTCACCACAAAGGAGGCAGTAAAACCTCCTGAGCGCCACTGTCGTCCATACTGGCCGCGACCGTGGGTTTGATTGCGGGTATAAATAACTTGGCCGTGATAGAGACTATTGGCATGGCGCAATGCCCACGTATTCGTACTGTCGCAGGTCTCTA
The DNA here is from genome assembly GCF_002754935.1 of Thermostichus lividus PCC 6715. Classification (NCBI taxonomy): domain Bacteria; kingdom Bacillati; phylum Cyanobacteriota; class Cyanophyceae; order Acaryochloridales; family Thermosynechococcaceae; genus Parathermosynechococcus; species Parathermosynechococcus lividus. The sequence goes on along the minus strand of NZ_CP018092.1, from coordinate 2,257,201 downwards.
ACCAAGTCAACCACGGGGGGAGGGGCTGACTCATCTAGCTCTCACGCTGGCTAGACACTGATGGCGGCTTCGGGGACTTAAACGGCAAGAGTTCCTCTAATAGTTCTGGCTTTGGGTGCTCTTGCAAGGGGTGCAGATGAGGCTGAAGCAGTTGACCAATCCACTGTCGTAAGGACGCTTGGCACTGAGCTTCATCGGTAATCGATGCAGCTACAAAGTAGCGATCGCCCCCTTCTGGCGCCGGCACCAGAATACCCGCCTCTTGACAATTAACTAAGGCCGTTTCAACGTGGCTTGGTGTTAGCTGTGTTGATGTAGTTTTGAGGAATAGGGCAGCAAGCTCTGGTAACTGAGCCGCCACATCACGGTGCTGAAGCAACCATGGCAAGACCTCGGCAAAGGTAGCGGGGAGGGCTAAGGTACATCGTTGTTGTGCCAATAGTGCCCGATAGGTGGCCAAGCTATGGAGCGGACGTTTCTCAAAGTTGGCTACGGCGATCGCCCCTGGGGGCAAAGACTCGCGCAATCCTAGCTTCAGTTGGTTAGGGCTGCCCTGGAGATGAAACACACAAAACACCGTATTTTTGCAAACGTAACGCAGATACTCCGAAAATTTAACCATCCCCAGTTGCAGGATATGAAACTGGGGTAGCAGCGCCTGCACCGCTTCTTGAACTTTACTGATTGCTAGCCCCTCTTGCCGCAGCATAGCAGCACAGTGAGGATCGCGACGGTACCACTCAAGCACTTCACGGGTTTTGGCGATCGCCCCTTCTGCTTGACAGGTAGCGCTGCCCCTGAGAGCCTGACAAAGCCGTTGATTATCTGGATCCGCAGGCAGCGCCTTGAGAACAGGGGGACTAGCAATCGCAGGAGGTGCAGCCAACGGCGGTTCGGACTGCCGTGCTAGGGTAGGGTCTGGAATGTGAACAAAGACATCACAAATCGCTTGGAAGCTTTTGCCCGCCGCATCTTCGTAGGCACAGCCAATCACGGTTTTGCCGTACTGCCGCAGTTTTTTAGCAAGGGAACCAAACCCGCCGTCGCCAGAGACAATCACAAAGGTGTCTAGCTGCGGATCTTGGAAGATTGCATCGGTCACATCAATGGCCAACTGAATATCAGCGGCATTTTTACGATTTTCGTAAGAAAATCCAAAGACTTGTACGGGCTCAATTCCCAGTTGGTGCATTTCCCGTCGTAGGGGGCCTAAGCGGGTATCGCTCCAGTTGGCATAGGCTCGCTGCAACAGTACCCGCTCAATGGGATAGACTTCAGTAATGCGCTCTTGGATAGACTTCAGAGAAATTTTGGCAACATCAGAAGTTCTAATGTTGTAGCCCTTAATCAGGTTTTCAATATCATAAAAGATTGCTGTGCGACGGGTTGCACTAGAAGCAGGCAGACGATCCAGTTTAGTTTCTACATCAGCTAGTTTGCGCTCAACAGCGGCTAAGGCCATCTCAAAGGTATGCATAGCTGAATCGGAGGCGTGAGTTCGTTGGCGATCGCTCAGCCAACTGCCGACCAACGCACCAGCAGAACTCACCGCTACAATCGGCATGGGTTGCCGCACAAAGGCGATCGCCACTGAACCAGCGACTACCGCACCTAGAGGAGGTATGCACCACTGCTGCCATCTCATACTTTTTGTATCTTACCGTAACCGTTTCTCTCGACGCTGAGCCACTAGGTACAGTGTGCTCAACCTCCCCAAGAGTCAATTAAAGACCTAAGTCAGCTTTAGCAGCTTGAGCCGCCTCTAACAATAACGGTGTGGGTAACTCTGGCCAAGGAATATCCGCCATCTCTTCATAAAAGGTTTCATCATAACTACGGGTTTGGATCACCACTGGCATGGGCACGGCATGACCCAACACCAGTGCCTGCTGCTTTGAGTCGAGTTTAGCTAAAACAGAGCGCAATTGCTGAGAACCTGCCACCCCCGTAAAAATAGCTTCAATATCCTTTTCATCGTTAAGCAGAGCAGTAATGCGGGTGCCAATCTGGGACATAATCTCACTGTCAATGCCAGAGGGGCGCTGATCCACCACGAGCAAGGTGACAAAGTACTTGCGCATTTCGCGGGCAATGGTGCCAAAAATGGTTTGCTTTACTGTGGCAGGGTCTAAAAAGCGATGGGCTTCTTCAATGGTAATCACCAATTGATGGGGGCGATCGCTGGGGTTTTTCGTTTGCAAAAAGACCTCGGACTGTTGCACATAGGCATGGTGAATTCGCCGCGCAATAATATTGGTCGCCAACATATAGGAGAGCATATTGGCTTGAGAGCCAAACTCAATAACCACATGCTGCCCAGCAGCAAGGGTATCAAGAATTTGACCAATATAGTTCTTTGCACAACTATTGCGTAGGTACTTCAGTTGCTCCAGCCGCGTGAGCTTACGCTGCAAGGCCATAATCGAGGCTTTGCTGCCCATCTTGGTTTCACAAAACTCTTGAATCTCTTGGTTTGTCATCCCCAGCAGACGGCTAATCCAGCTTCTGCCAAATTCATTGCGCAGGATGATCGCATTTTCAAGACTTGCTTCCGACAGATTCAGCTCCGCTTGGACAAGGGCAAGGTCCTCGACTTCAATTTGGTCAAAACCAATATAAAGCTCTTGGGCATCTCGCACCCCCCGCCGCTGGGTGGACTCTGGGTCTAAGGTATAAATTTTCACACAGTGAGGAAATAGTTGCCGCAGACCCTTGACAGTGCTAAAGTGCTTGCCTTCGCAGGTTGCTTCCCAGCCATACTCCGAGTGCATATCAAAAATGAGGTTTACCGCCGCCTGCTTGCGGATAATGCCCGACAGGAGCAGGCGAGTCAAAAAGGATTTTCCGGTACCCGACTTACCAAAAACGCCATTACTGCGCTCGACAAAGCGATCCAAATCCAAGCAAATGGGCACCTGCATCTCAAGGGGATAACCAATGGCAAAATTGCGCCGCTGTGGATCCCCCTCCCAGCCAAAGACCGCACGAAAGTCCTGATCACTCGCTTCATAAACCGGGCTAAAATGACCGGGAATGGTTTTCACCGGAAGTAAATCACTGCCCGCCTCGCCAATCATCAGCATCGGCGCCAGACTGAGAGTGGCAAAGGTACCCGTCCCCGCCAACACCTCTTGCAAAAACGTATCGTCCAACGCCGGTGGATTTAGCAAGATACGCGGATTAGCCGTGTCGAGAACCACATCCGTAAGGAGGCAAAAAAAAACGATTGCGGCGGCCTTGCACAACCAGAAATTGCCCTACCCGCAGTTCTTCAACAGCCACATCGCCACTGAGGCGAACCTCTAAGCCTTGACTCAACGAGCCTTGAACAACAATACCTAATTGTGTTTGTGCCATGCCTACTGTAGCAGTGCAGTTTCAAGCAGTCTCCCTACCTTTGGATATTTGCGCACATACTTACGCGCCACCTTTAGCAAGGGTAACGCTGTGCCCTGTTCCGGTGATCAACCGAAACTATTGGAGATTAGTATTTCGCCATCTTTGACATACTCCCCATGCCTAAAGGCAGGGGATTCTTGTTCTTGGTTCTGCGACAGCACCTATCGCATCAGGTTGTCCTGCTACGACAGCGGTGCTTATCTCCCCAAGCGTTCCCCCTTGCGGGGCAGTTCCCTTTTGCCCAAAGGTACTGTTAAACCAACCAAAAAAACTTAGGTTGTTTTCTAGCCGTTAGGCTATTGGGTTTTTAGAGAGGTTGATTACCCTTACCTCTGGTTTTAGTTTAATCTAAAACCACTCTAAAAGACGAGTTTTTAGGCCTAAAATTTTCGATAACACAACATGCGCCTTATATCCCCATGCCTGAAGGCAGGGGCTTTACGGCGTTTTCGGTAAACATGCCAAGCCACATCTAAGTAGAGGCTATTTATGAACTGGACATGGCGATCGCTCCCGCTGACCGTGCTGTGCTGGGGGATGTTCACAAGCACAGTAGCCGGTCAAATCACCCCTGCCCCCAATGCTACCGGCACCACCGTCACCCAAACCGGTCAACAATTTGATATTGGGGGTGGCACCCTATCCGGCAACGGCAGAAACCTCTTTCACATCTTTCGGGACTTTAACGTTGGCAGTGGCCAAACCGCTAACTTCCTCTCGAATCCTCAAATTCGCAATATTCTGGCCGGAGTCAATGGCGGCAATGCCAGTTACATCAACGGCCTTCTGCAAATTAGCGGTGGCAACAGCAACCTGTACTTGCTCAACCCTGCCGGAATCGTCTTTGGCGCCAATGCCCGCCTCAACCTGCCCGCTGCCTTTCATGCCAGCACAGCGCAGCGGGTGCATTTCGATGGTGGTGTGTTTGATCTCAACGGTAATAACACTTACAGTCAACTCAACAGCAACCCCACTGGCTTTGAATTCCTCAACAAAGGCATCATCATCAACGAAGGTCATCTGGCCGTCGGCAGTGGCCAAACCCTGAGTTTAATGGCGCACCACGTCATTAACACCGGTAGCCTTGTTGCCCCTGCCGGGACGATTCACCTCATTGCCGTTCCCGAAAGTGGCATGGTGCGGGTCTCACAAGAGGGGATGCTCCTCAGCCTCGAAATTCCTCAAGAGCGACTCCCCGCAGACGGCATCATTACCGCCATAGATCTACCCAATCTACTCACCGGCGGTGGCACCTATCCCACCGTCAACAGCGTCATCCAGCACCCTGATGGCACCATTAGTCTCGTGCACGACCCTGCCAAGGTGCCAATGGGCAGCAGCACCGCCGTGGTGGGGGGTAATGTATCCGTTACCAACCCCAACGGCATCGGTGGGCAAATCACCGTCACGGGGCAAAACACCGCTCTCCTGAATGCCAACCTCAATGCCTCCGGCCAGTTTGGTGGTGGCACAATTCTGATCGGCGGCGACTATCTAGGGGGCACAACAGGCACCCATCGCCTTGATAGCAGCTTCAATGCTCAAAACCTTTTTATTAACCGTGGCAGCATCATTGCAGCGGATGCCCTCAGCGATGGCAATGGCGGTACCATCATTGCCTGGGCCGATAATGCCACCCAGTTCTATGGCACCATTACGGCGCGTGGTGGCCAACTCCGAGGCGATGGTGGCTTTGTAGAAACCTCCGGGCGCAACGTCCTGAATGCCTTTGGCGTTGTGGATGCCAGCGCTATCAATGGCAAAGCTGGAACATGGCTGCTTGATCCCTTTGATGTCACCATCGTTGATAGTAATGTCGTTAATAATGGTGGTTATTCTGGTGGCGATCCTGATATTTTTACCCCCATTGCCAATGCAACGGTCGGCAATCAAACAATTGAAAGTCGGCTCTCTGGGGGTACAAATGTTGAAATCACTGGCAGCAATATTACGGTCGATGCACCTATAGATGCGTTCTCAGGCTCCTCTGTTACGCTTCGCTTTAATTCTGGCAACAATATTACCCTCAATGCCCCAATTAACCTAGAAGCTTCGTCTGGCAACACAACAACTGTTAGTTTGCAAGGAAATGGCCTCATCAGTCAAAGTAGTAGCGGCACAATCACTGCAGATATTTTAAGGCTCTCTGGCAATGGAACCTTTAACTTAACTGCAGCCAATGATGTGTCTGAACTAGCTGGAACGGTTGGTGGAGCCATCTCTTTTGTAAATACAAATAGTGTTACCATTAACTCGCTGACAGGAAATCTATCGGCAGGTGGCAATATTACTCTTCAGTCCCAAACAGGATCTATTTTTGTCGCTCCATCGTCATCAATTAACTACACTGGCTCAGGAGTCGGTTCAATTACTTTGAAAGCGGAAACGTTGATTGGACTTAGCAACGCCAGTATTCAAGCAACATCAGGATCCGCCAACATTTTACTTTCAAGTAACAGTAGTGGAATTAATATCGGCAACTCGATACTTGATTCAAACGGGGGGAGCATTACTATTAATGGTACTGGAGGTGGTTCGGCGGCGGTTCTGATCCAACTCTCCAGTCTTTTATCACAAGGAGGGAACATTAACATCACTGGTACTGGTAGTAGCACCGGTGTTTTGATTTCCGATTCAACCTTAAATGCTGGGGGTGGTCATATTACCCTGACTGGTCAGGGCTCTGATGGTGGATGGAGTAGCCGTGGTATTGAGATGACGGATGCCATAGTGACAACAACAGGCAGTGGCAATATTGAAATATTCGGTACGGGTGGCGATCCCATCCCAGAAGGATTGAGTCAAGGGATTGAGATCACTGATTCCTCCATTACAAACGCATCGGGAAATATTTTACTAGAGGGGCGCTCTGGAACTGGAAATGATTTCTTTTTGAACCGAGGGGTGTCAATTTCCAGTGAATTTGATGGAACGATGCTAATTAGCAGTAGCACTGGCAATGTTCAGATTCTGGGAATCGCTAAGCCAGATGGAACTGGAGTTGAAATTTCTTCTGGGCTACCCTCTACAACCATTATTCAGGCTGGTGGCTCTGGAAACCTTTTAATTGATGGCCGCAGTAGCGAATCTGGAACTGGCATTGAAATTAATTCCTATGACGATGGTGTTGCTCGCTTTCAAGTAGAGAATGGAACCTTAACCTTTGCGGCGTTAGGTAGTACCTCTTTGTGGGCTGACAATCCAGCTAATATATTCATCGCCTCTAATGGCAGCGGTCGTTTAGTCTTTCAACCCGTGCTTGCCAGTACCACAGTTGGCGTGGGAAATGGTGCAACGGGCAGCTTATTGATCGATCAGACACTGCTGGATCGCATTAGTGGTGGGTTTTCCCTCGTGACCATTGGTCATCCCAGTGGTACTGGCCTAATGGATGTGCGTCCCTTGAGTTTGAGCTATAACCTTGCCTTGCAAACTCCCGGTGCTGGTTCCGCTGGGATTCAGTTTAATGGCTCTGGGGTCACAACTCTGAATGGGCGCAACCTAACCCTCAACAGTGGCGGCGGTGTCAGCCAAGGCAGTCATGCCATTGCTGCCAACACCCTACAACTGCTCGGCCAAGGCAACGTCACCCTCAGCAACCCCAATAACCAACTGCAAGCACTATCGGGCAATGTTAATGGCGGGGTCACCCTCAGCAACCAAGGGGGGCTTGCTATCACTAGCTTTAATAATGGGGTCAATGGCCTGACAACTGGCTTGAGCACGAACGGTAACCCTTTCATTGTAAATTTAGCCACTGGCAACCTTACCCAAACGGCTCCGCTGCAAGTGGGGAGTTTAGGGGCAACCCTACAAAATGGCAGCGTCACCCTCCTAAACCCCAGTAACCAAATCGGCACAGTTGCTGCTCAGTTAAACAGTTCCAGTGACTTTCAGTTGGTGAACAACGGCACCCTCACCGTTGGTACCGTCAATCCTACAGGGATTACAGGTCGCACTATTTTTCTGCAAACCTTGACGGGTAACATTGTTCTGAATGCACCGATTACCGCCTTTGGCTCTGGAGATGCCATTGTGCTCGTGGCTGGCAACAATTTTATTAATAATTTTGGCTCAACGGTCTTTACGAACCCCAATGGGCGCTGGTTGGTCTATTCCACAGATCCCAGTCTTGATGTGAAAGGCGGCCTTACGGGTGCCGAGCAGTTTGATACAACCTACCCAGGTGCTCCCTTGTTTGGCGGCTCAGGATTCCTGTACCGGGTCTCTGCTCCCGCGCCACCGTCAGAGCCTCCCGCACCACCGTCAGAGCCTCCCGCACCACCGTCAGAGCCTCCCGCGCCACCGTCCCAATCTGAAATCGATGAAGATCTAGGCAAAATTTTCTTTGGCGAGGAAGTGCAAAATCCGGAATTTCCGGAAACAGTTGCCCAAGTGCTCTATTTTCCGGGGGTTGACATTATTCGCCAGCAAATTGCCAATGCCTTTGATCAAGGCGATTATGCAACGGCGGTTAAGCTTTTGGAGCAGCTTTATACTTTTGAGTTCAGTGAGTATTTTGGTGAACTGTTTAACACCCCTGGTCAGGAGGGGCTACAAAATCTTGATATTGCTCAAATTCAAGCATTGCTAGCTCGAATGGCGGCAGAAACCGGACAAACTCCCGCCCTCACGTATGTTTTTTGGCGACCCGGCCAACTGGATATTTTTATTGTGACACCGACGGGGGAACCCATTTATCAGGCGGTGCGTGTCTCTCAGGAGGAACTCCAGCGGGTGATTTCTGCCTTTAACCGAGAGGTGCGGGATCCGGCTAAAACGAATACAGACTCCTATTTGCCCTTTGCGCAGCAACTGTACCAGTGGATTTTGGGCAGTGTAGATCCTGAACTGCAAGCTCGGGGGATTACTACGCTTGTCTTTGCGATGGATCAGGGGTTGCGAGGACTGCCGATCGCCGCGCTGCACACTGGCTCTAACTTAGTGTCTTCTACGGTGACGGATGTACCTATGGGACCCAATGGCCAGTTCTTAGTGGAGCGCTACAATCTGGGTCTAATTCCCAGCATTAACCTTGTGGATACCCGCTATCAGCCGCTACAAAATGCGCAAATTCTGGCGATGGGAGCGTCTGAATTTCAAAAGCAAAGTCCACTACCGGCGGTTCCCATCGAGTTACGCACCGTTACCCAACTGGTGGGACGGGGTACCGAATTCCTTAACGAACAGTTTACAGTTCTAAATCTAGAGACGCAGCGTCGCCGTAGTCAATTTCCAATTTTGCATCTGGCCACCCACGCTGAGTTTAATCCGGGTAAACCCGACAATTCCTACATCCAGTTTTGGGATAGTCAGCTTTCGATCGCCCAGCTACGGCAGTTACGCTTGTTCCGGCCACCTACAGAGCTAATGACCCTCAGTGCTTGTCGCACAGCGGTGGGGAGCCGCGAGGCCGAGCTAGGGTTTGCAGGGTTGGCACTGCAAGCGGGGGTAAAAACCTCCGTGGCCAGTCTGTGGTACGTCAGTGATGAGGGCACCCTCGCTTTGATGACGGAGTTTTATAAGCACTTGGGTTCGGCACCCATTAAGGCAGAAGCCTTGCGCCAAGCTCAAATTGCCATGATCAAAGGGGCAGTTGTGATCGAAGGTAATAGTCTGCGGAGTACCGGTGTGCGGGGGGAGCTAGCCATTCCCCTGCCGGAAGGGTTAGCTACTAATGGGACACGCCAACTCTCGCATCCGTACTTTTGGGCGGCGTTTACGACCATTGGTAGTCCTTGGTAGAAACCCAAGGTACAGTAATCTAATGGGTACGGGGTAGCAACTCACTGAAGCATGATGACTAAATATGTGTTTGTTACGGGCGGCGTTGTCTCAAGTATTGGCAAGGGTATTGTCGCTGCCAGCTTAGGGCGACTGCTCAAATCGCGGCAATATTCTGTTTCAATTCTGAAGCTAGATCCCTATATCAATGTGGATCCGGGAACCATGAGTCCGTTTCAGCACGGAGAAGTGTTTGTGACGGATGATGGGGCGGAAACGGATCTGGATCTTGGCCATTACGAGCGGTTTACCGATACCCCGATGTCGCGGCTGAATAGTGTTACCACTGGCTCGATTTATCAAGCGGTCATCAATAAGGAGCGGCGGGGCGATTATATGGGGGGCACAGTACAGGTGATTCCCCACATTACGAATGAAATTAAGGAACGGATTTTGCGGGTTGCGAAGGATAAGAACCCCGATGTTGTGATTATTGAGATTGGCGGCACGGTTGGGGATATCGAGTCTTTACCGTTCCTTGAAGCTATCCGGCAGTTTCGCACAGAGGTGGGGCGGCACCATGTTCTGTTTATGCACGTTACGCTGGTGCCTTGGATTCCGTCGGCGGGGGAAATGAAAACAAAGCCCACGCAGCATTCGGTGAAGGAGTTGCGCTCGATTGGGATTCAGCCGGATATTCTCATCTGTCGCTGCGATCGCCCCTTGGTGCCGGGCATTAAGGAAAAACTCTCGCAATTTTGTGATGTGCCCGTCGATGCGGTCATTCCCTCAGCAGATGCCAAGAGTATTTACGAAGTACCGCTGCTGCTGGAACGGGAGGGGTTGGCCACCCAAGTGCTAAGGCTGTTGAACCTTGAGCAACGCTCCCCCGATCTGAGTCAGTGGCAAGCCCTAGTGGAGCGGCTCTACCGTCCCCAAGCTCCCATAGAGGTGGCGATTGTCGGTAAGTATGTCCGTTTGAGTGATGCGTACCTCTCGGTTGTGGAAGCGTTACGGCACTCGGCGATCGCCCTCGATCAAGAGTTACACATTCGCTGGGTGAACTCCGAAGAGATTGCGGAAAATGGCGCAGCGGCTTACCTCGAAAACGTGGCGGCAGTGGTTGTCCCCGGCGGCTTTGGCATTCGCGGTGTGGAGGGCAAAATTGCTGCCATTCAGTACGCCCGCGAGCAGAACATTCCCCTTTTGGGGCTGTGCCTAGGGATGCAGTGCGCCGTGATTGAATGGGCACGCCATATTGCTGGCCTAGAAAACGCCAACAGCGCCGAGTTTGACCCCAATACCGCCCATCCCGTTATTCACCTATTGCCGGAGCAGCAGGATATTGTGGATTTGGGGGGCACCATGCGCCTAGGGTTGTACGCCTGTCGGCTGGTGGCTCACTCCCTTGCTGAGCAACTCTACGGTGAAACTGTGATCTATGAGCGGCATCGCCACCGCTATGAGTTTAATAATGCTTACCGCAGCCTTTTCTTAGAAACGGGTTACGTCATTAGCGGTACCTCCCCCGATGGCCGCTTAGTCGAAATCATTGAATATCCAGCACACCCCTTCTTTATTGCGGTGCAGTTTCATCCGGAATTTCGCTCTCGTCCCAATCAACCGCACCCACTGTTTTATGGTCTCCTTGCAGCTGCAACGAAGCGCGGAACGTTGACGAACTCTCATGTCGTTTCCACCGTTGCCACAGAGGTTACGCCGTGACCCCAGACTCCGAGATTCGCCGTCTTCTAGACCTCATGCCCGCCTCCGCTCGGATGCGCTGTAAATTGGTCTCCCGTCCGCAGCAGGCACAGGTCATTACCTATCGGCCAGCCCTGCCGTGGGGCGATCGCCCCATTGAAATTAATTTCCGCCTCTGGAGCCGGTTAGATACTCGCGAGCGGGATCTACTGATCTTGCGAGCCGTAGCTTGGTTTAACGCAACGGGATTAATCAAATTAGATCTGTATCAGGGGGTAACCGTTGCGGGCGCCCTTGGCACCGTCTTGCAATTCCTGCAAGCAGATGCAGTGGGGGCGATCGTCGCGGGGGGTCTAACCGCCTTTGGTGCCCTCCAAGTGTGGCAGAATACACGCGGTGTGGCTGTGGAAGTGGCGGCCGATCGCCACGCCTTACAGCTGGCGCAACGCCGGGGATACAGCGAAGCCGAAGCAGCAGCAGCTCTACTTGCCGCTATCGAGCATGTGGCGACCCTTGAGCGCCGACCTGTGCTTGAAGTGAACGACCTTATTCGCACCCAAAACCTGCGGCAATTGGTCGGAGACCCAGTCACCCCCAATCGGGTAGCGTGAGGAACACACACTTACCCCCCTTGCAACTTGAACCGTCATACCTATGGACTATCTTCAACTTGCCTTGCGAAGTCCCCATCCTGCATTTGCGAAAGGCTGGGAGAAATTTGCAAAGAAGCAATGGCAAAATAAAGAGCTTAATAAGGCCATTGCTAGTTTTAAGCACGCCCTCTCCTTAGATTCTCACCTTGCTACAGCATGGTGTAGCTTAGGCATTCTCAGTAGCTCTGACAGTAACTTAGAACAATCTCGGCATGCCTATGAGGTTGCGCTTTCTTTGCAACCAGACTGGAAACTTGGTATTGAATTTATACGGTGCTTTAGCTATTTACTCAATGTTTATGATACGCCAGAAGAAGTGTTAGTCTGTCATCAACAATTTGAAAAAGCCTTTTTTGAATTTTACACGGCTTTTCAAAATGCATCTGTTGAAGAAATCGGGCAACTGCATCACTGGATTGGCTATGTAGGAATGTTTCTGCTCCCCTATCAGGGATTGCCCACTCGTCATCTGCAACAGATGTATGGTCAGTTTATTCATGATGTCATGACAAAGATCATTCCCAAGGGCAAAGAGCGCCCTGCAATGCCAAAGCTCTCTCCAGACATACCGGTGCGAGTGGGCATTCTCTGTGGCTTTTTTCGCATGCATACGGTCTGGAAATTAATGCTCCATAACTGGATTAAATACTTAAACAATGAAAAAATTAAAATCTATGCTTACTACCCACAGGACTATACCGATCAATGTACCGAAAAAATTAAGCGCTACTGTCATAAATTCGAGATGGGAATCCGCCCGCTTGAATCATGGTTTGAATTGATTAGATCAGACCAACTACATCTGATGTTATTCCCGGAAATTGGCATGGACTTAGACGTGATTAAACTAGCTAGTCTGTGGTTAGCTCCCATTCAGTGCATGTCGTGGGGACACCCAGATACCTCTGGTTTGCCCACAATCGATTATTTTCTAAGTAGCGAATTAATGGAGCCAGAAACGGGTGATTCAGAGTATTGTGAACAATTAGTACGGCTTAAAAATTTAGGGATTCAGTTCAGTCCCTTACCAGAAGATGAAAGGGCACCGATTACGCGACAGGAGTACGGATTAAAGCCTGATGCAGTACTGTATGGTTGTTTACAGTCGGTGTTTAAGTATCTGCCACAGTTTGATTATATTTATCCAGAGATTGCCGCTGCCGTCGGCAACTGCCAATTTGTCTTTATCAGTCATCATATGACCAAGCATAGCCGCCAGCGGTTTGAAGCCCGCCTTGAGCGAGCATTTTCTGCCAAGAACTTGCACTGGCAAGACTATTGCTTTATCTCCCGGCCTTTGAATTTCTATGGGTTTACCTCCATGCTGCACTGCCTCGATATTTTTCTGGATTCTATTGAGTGGTCGGGGGGTTGTACAACCCTAGAAGCCCTGAACTATGCCCAACTCCCTATCGTGACCACTCCCGGACGATTTATGCGGGGGCGGCACACCGCAGGGATTTTGACCCAACTGGGGCTACCGGAACTCATTGCGCCGACCGTGAGGGACTATATCCACAAAGCGATTGAGCTCGGCCAGAATGTGGCGTACCGTGAATGGATTCGCCAGCAGATTCAGACCAATTTACCTCGAGTGATGGCAGATCAAGAAGGGCTAAAATCCCTAGAAGCATTTATTTTGCAAACGGTGTACTCCTATCGTAATTAATTGGGTTCTTCCGGAACGGTCTAAAATTCCTTTTCTAAAGTGGTTAACGGCTGTCCACAGCCAGATTTTGTTTTTGTAGCGCTGACAAAGGGTTCCAATTCATCCAGTTCTCCAACCATCTGGGACTTGACTTCTCCCCTCCTTGAAAGAGAGGGGATTCCCAAAGGATGCTACGCAACGGGCTGAAGCCGCGTTGCTTCGCTTTTCCCTTGAGCTGTCACCCACAACTTAATGCGGGTGGGGGCAGTCAAAGACCCCCTACTCACCTCAAGCATTTCCGCTATTGGGACTACGTTTATGTTTCGGTTCGTGGTTTCGCGCTTTTCAACACTAGCCAATTCGATACGCTCAACATCCTGCCATTGCTTGCAGTGGTTTAGGCTTGCCGCTAAAGCGGTAGTGACTTACTTGCCGGGATTTCTCCGTACTAGGATGTCTCTTCGCGTAGTTGATACGCCTACTTTCCACGTTTTTAGGTTAACACATAGAGAGGGCTAAAGCCCCCTGAGTTGGCTGTATCCCCTCGCTAAAGCGGAGGGGTTTTAGCCCGCCCACATCACTCCTATAAATCTCTCGGGTGTCGCTAAAGAGCAGCCTCTTGCCAGCGACTCCTCCAGAAAATGCTCTTGTGTGCCTGCGTAAAGTTACCAATACCCTTTGCAAGGCCGGTGACATCGTGACCAAATATTGAAAAGTGTTACAGTTGTGCCCTTTGAGGATTAAATCCTTGAAGACAAAAAATTGCCGTGATACCATCCAAACTGTTGTTTGTTAGCAGTGATTGGGAGTTGTCCGTTGTCACTTCGGGTAGCCGTTGTTGGTGGTGGTCCAGCGGGTTCCTCCGCCGCCGAAATTTTAGCCAAGGCTGGAATTGAGACCTATCTCTTTGAGCGCAAGTTAGACAATGCCAAGCCCTGTGGCGGAGCCATCCCCCTGTGCATGGTCAGTGAATTTGAGTTGCCCCCCGAAATTATTGATCGGCGGGTACGGAAAATGAAAATGATTTCCCCCTCCAACATTGAGGTGAATATCGGCCAAACCCTCAAGGATGATGAGTACATTGGTATGTGTCGCCGTGAGGTTCTAGACACCTTTATGCGCAACCGGGCGGCGGATTTGGGCACAAACCTCATCAATGGCACGGTGTTTAAGCTGGAGCAACCCAGCGGCAGTGATCAGCCCTATACCCTGCACTATGTCCTAGGGGATGGTAGCACCCAGACCCTTGAGGTGGATCTCGTCATTGGCGCGGATGGGGCAAATTCCCGCATTGCCAAGGAAATTGATGCTGGTGATTACAACTATGCCATTGCCTTTCAAGAGCGGATTCGCTTACCTGCTGACAAAATGGCCTATTACGACGAGTTGGCGGAGATGTATGTGGGCGATGATGTCTCCCCTGATTTTTATGCGTGGGTGTTTCCGAAGTACGACCACGTGGCCGTGGGCACCGGCACCATGAAGGTGAATAAAGATCGTATTCGTGAGCTACAGGCAGGCATTCGGGCGCGCGCGGCGGCCAAACTGGAAGGAGGGCAAATTATTAAAGTCGAAGCCCATCCAATTCCAGAACATCCCCGTCCGCGACGGGTGGTGGGGCGGGTTGCCCTCGTGGGGGATGCTGCCGGTACGGTAACCAAGTCCTCTGGGGAAGGGATTTATTTTGCGGCTAAGTCGGCACGGATGTGCGCTGAAACCATTGTCGAGACGTCTAACAATGGCCGTCGCATCCCCACAGAAGCTGATTTGAAGGTTTATCTCAAGCGTTGGGATAAGGCCTACGGTATGACGTACCTCGTGTTGGATTTGCTGCAACGGGTCTTTTACCGCTCGGATGCCACCCGCGAGGCGTTTGTGGAGATGTGTAGCGATGTGGATGTGCAAAAGCTTACCTTTGACAGCTACCTCTACAAAACTGTGGTGCCTGCAAATCCCCTAGTGCAGTTGAAAATTACTGCTAAAACCATTGGTAGTTTACTGCGGGGCAATGCGTTAGCACCGTAGCAGGCGCAGGAGTTTTTCTAGGTGCGCTGGCAGGGGGGCGATCGCCACGATCGGGTCACCGGTTCGCGGGTGGATCAGCTGTAACCGGAAGGCATGGAGGGCTTGCCCGGGAAGGTTCATCTTCACAGGGGAGCCTCTACCGTAGAGGGGATCCCCCACTAAAGGCCACCCCAGATGTGCTGCGTGCACCCGAATCTGGTGGGTGCGTCCGGTGTCTAGGTGAAATTCCACAAGGGCACAGTGGCGAAAGCGTTCTTGAACCTGCCAGTGAGTTGTGGCAATGCGTCCTTTGGGGAGTGAGACAACGGCCATTTTTTTGCGATCGCGCTCATGGCGACCGATGGGAGCAGTAATGCTGCCCGTTTCGGTGCTGGGTTGTCCATAGACCACGCCGAGGTAGTGCCGCTGCATTTGGCGGGATTTGAGTTGGGCTTGTAGATGATGGAGGGCGGCCTCGGTTTTAGCTACTACCATTGCCCCTGAGGTATCTTTATCGAGGCGATGGACAATGCCTGGCCGCTTGATGCCGCCAATCCCAGCCAAATCGGGACAGTGCGCCAACAGACCATGCACTAGGGTACCGTGGGGATGACCCGGTGCTGGATGCACGACTAGACCTACCGGCTTATTGAGGATCAGCAGATCGCTATCCTCGTAGAGAATGTCTAAGGGGAGCGCTTCCGGCTCAAGCGCTAGGGGTTCTGGCTCCGGCAGGGTAATTTCTAAGACGTCTCCGCCACTGAGGGGGTGGTTTTTGCGATCGCAGATGCGGTGATTAATGCGTACCTGCCCCTGCTGAATGAGTTGTTGCCAGCGGGAGCGGGAGAGTTGCGGCTGGTGCTGGGCTAAAAATGTATCGAGGCGATCGCCCCCCTGTTCAACCGTGAGGGTTAGGGTTGTGGCCATGCCTAGAATTAAACAAGGGTGTGCCCCAACGCCAAGCCAACCACTAGCATTCCCAAAACTAAAAAGGGCTGAGCACTGGCTTGGTACTTGACATCATTTTTTAGGGGATCCCGCAGAAAGTACATATCCTGAAAGACAATTTGCGGAATCACCAGCAGAATTAAAATCACGGCGTAGAGATTCGCGTGCAAGGCTATAAGGTAACCCGCAATCCCCAACTGAAAAATATCAATCATCAGGACACAAATCCACGCCGCTGTGCCCACCCCAAACATTACCGGCAGGGAAGCCAATCCCAGTTGGCGATCGCCCTCGACACTTTTGAAATCATTGACAATGGCAATGCCCAACCCCGCCAAACTATAAATCAGGGTCAGTACCACAATCGTTGGTGTTAATTCACCAAAAAGGGCATGACCCGCCCACCACGGCAGAGCAATGTAACTGGCTCCCAAGGCATAGTTCCCCAGCCAGCCATTTTTCTTCAGCTTGAGGGGGGGCGCGGAATAGATGTAGGCCAGAAACCCACCAAGCAGGGCAATTTTTGTGACGGGCAAGGTGGGATGATTCGCCCATACATCCAAGAGTACAGCCAACCCCAAACCTGCCACTACCAGAAAAATAATCTGGGCACGCACTTGGTTAAGGGAAATAGCACCTGAAGGAATTGGGCGGTACGGCTCATTAATGGCATCGATCTCGCGATCGTAATAGTCGTTGAGGGTTTGGGTATAGCCCGCCATCAACGGCCCAGAGAGCAACATACAGGTTGCCGCCTTCAAAATATCTTCAAGGCTCCACGTAAAGCCACCGGAGGAGGCCGCCCCACACACCACCCCCCAGATTAGAGGAATCCAGGTAATGGGTTTCATTAACTGGAGGCGAATTTTCCAGATATTGGTTTCTCCGCTTTTGGCACCCTTCATGCCCAAAAGTTGCCGCGCCGCTGCCGCGGTCTCTACTGCCGGTGTGGTTGAATCAGGGGTGTCCGTCATAGCGTTTCTTGCCCAGCATTACGTAAATGATTATAAAGCGCAGTGGCAGGTTCCCCAGAGTATGGCTCAAAACCTGAGCTACGGTACAGGCAACACGCACCTCTGTGTCTGCGGGGCAATCCAAGGACGTAAGTGCTGTCGTAGAACCAGTAACCAGAATCCCCCAGTTTTAGCTGCGCGGAGTATGTCAAGATGCTGAGGGGGCACCCTAGGTCATTGGGCAATATAGGAGGTGTCTGCTAGGGGCACATGAACGGGCTGTACCCGCCAAATGTCTTCGCAGTACTCACGAATGGCGCGATCGCTGGAGAACTTACCCATGCGTGCTACGTTCAGGATTGACATTTTCACCCACTGTTTTTGGTCGCGATAGAGGCGCGTAGCCTGCTCTTGGCAGTCGACATAGCTTTGGTAATCTGCCAGTAGGCAGTAGCGATCGTTTTGCCATAGGTGCTCAACAATGGGGCGAAATAGCTCTGTATCGCCGTGGGAAAAGTGACCACAACTGATGAGATCCAGCACTCGCTTGAGCATGGGGTTATTGTTGGCAATCTCCCATGGCCGATAGCCGTTGCGCCAGATCTCCTGTAGCTGTTCAACGGTATTGCCAAAGAGGAAGAAGTTTTCAGCCCCCACTTCTTCACGAATTTCGACATTGGCGCCATCGAGGGTACCAATGGTCAGCGCACCATTGAGGGCAAATTTCATGTTGCCAGTGCCTGAGGCTTCATAGCCCGCCGTGGAAATTTGCTCAGAGAGATCGGCAGCCGGATACACTCGCTGACCACAGGTAACGTTATAGTCTGGCAAAAAGACGACCTTCAGGCGATCGGCCACTGTCGGATCGGTGTTGACCACCTCTGCTACAGAGTTAATGAGTTTAATAATCAGCTTGGCCTTGTAGTAACCAGGAGCCGCCTTGCCGCCAAAAATAAATGTGTGCGGTGTAATGTCGAGGTTCGGATGATCTTTGAGGCGTTGGTAAAGAGTAATGATATTGAGAACGCACAGGTGTTGCCGCTTATACTCGTGAATGCGTTTCACCAAAATATCAAAAATCGAACTGGGGTCAACGCTAATACCCACCCGCTGCTGAATATACTCGGCTAGGCGCACTTTGTTTTTGTGTTTGACCGCGTGCCACTCGGCGGCAAACCCTGCATCCTCGGCAAGAGGTTCAAGCCGCCGCAGTTGATCGAGGTGCTTAATCCAATCCTCACCGATATGGTTACTGATCAGTCGGGTTAGCCCCGGATTACTCAGCACCATCCAGCGACGGGGGGTTACCCCATTGGTTTTATTGGAAAACTTTTCAGGGGTGAGTTCGTAAAAGTCTCGCAGTACTGTTTGTTTAAGCAGTTCTGAGTGCAGGGCTGCCACCCCATTGATGGCATGGCTCCCCACACAGGCTAAGTTGGCCATGCGCACATAGCGGCACTCACTTTCATCAATAATCGAAAGCCGCGCTAATCGCTCCTGATCACCGGGATAGGCAAGCCGCACCTGATCAAGAAACCGCTGGTTAATTTCGTAGATAATTTGCAGGTGCCGTGGCAGCAAAGACCCAAAGAGGGGGAGTGGCCATTTTTCAAGGGCTTCAGGCAGTAAGGTGTGGTTAGTATAGGCAAAGGTTTGGCGGGTAATATCCCACGCTGTGTCCCAAGGTAGCAGGTGCTCATCCACCAATAGGCGCATTAGCTCCGCCACGGAGATGGCTGGGTGGGTATCGTTCAGCTGGACGGTGAACTTGTGATGGAAACGGGTTAAATCTGAGGAGCACTGTAAATAGAGCCGGATCATGTCCTGAAGGGCACAGGAGCACAAGAAATACTGCTGCATCAGGCGCAGTTCTTTGCCTTGGAGTTGCTCGTCGTTGGGGTAGAGCACTTTGGTGATGTTTTCTGAGGCAATTTTCTCGTTCACCGCCCCGTAATAGTCACCGGTGTTAAAGGCTTGGAAGTCAAAGGATTCAATGGCCTCTGCCCGCCACAGCCGCAGCAGGTTGGCGGTGTTGACTTTATAGCCAAGAATGGGGGTATCGTAGGCAATTCCCTGCACCATCTGATGGGGTTGCCAAACGACGCGGTAGCGCCCCTGATCGTCGGTGTAGCTGTAGGTGGAGCCACCAAACTTAACTGGCAGAGTGATTTCAGGACGGGCAATTTCCCACGGATTACCGTAGCGTAACCACTTGTCGGTGATTTCTACTTGCCAACCATCGCGGATTTCTTGGTCAAAGATGCCATACTCGTAGCGAATACCATAGCCAATGGCCGGAATTTCTAGGGTGGCTAATGAGTCCATATAACAGGCGGCAAGGCGACCCAACCCCCCGTTCCCAAGTCCGGGTTCTTCTTCTTGATCGAGGAGTACGTTGAGATCTAGGCCTGTTTGCTGCATGGCTTCGGCAACGGCATCGTACAACCCTAAGTTAATGAGGTTGTTACCAAGGTGCGGGCCAAGCAAGAATTCTGCCGAGAGGTAGCAAACGGTGCGACTGAATTGATCGCGATAGGTTTTGGCAGAGTTGAGCCAGCGCAAGAGGAGGCGATCGCGCACAGTGTAGGCAAGGGCAAGGTAATGATCATTTTTTGTGGCAACTTCTGGAAACCGTCCTTGGACAAAGAACAGGTTATCCATGAAGGCGCGGCGCAATGTTTCAACACTTGTACCGGTGCGATCGTCTTCTGTAAGCACCGTCGGGCAACCAGGTGGAATTAAACTGGTCATTGTGGGAATCCTCGCAAACTACGCGGTGAATAATCGGCCCTTGCCTTAGTTCTACCGCGATTGCTCCAGCTTTCCAGACAAGTACAGGATCTCTTTACCTTAATTAGGGTTGGGATTGGCCAAGGGTCATTGCTCAGGGCACACCCCTACTCAGGCAAGTACAACGTGAACGAGAAAGTCATTATCCCATCCTGCGTTGAGTGGTTTCGCCCTCTTCGACCCCTTAGAAGCGTCTTGGGCGAGCAAGTTCAGGATACTGCGTCTGGAGTATGCGTTTGCCCTAGGGCGATCGCCGGATTTGGTGACAGTTCCACAGCCCAAACCCTAACCAAAACAGGAGCAGCAGCGTCGTTAACAAGAGCACAGGCACCACGCCAACATTGCGAATTAAGATGGGAGCCGCAGCGGTAAACAACCCTCCCCCCACAATGGGTTCAAAAAGAATTTGCTTGTAGGCAAAGCTTTCTAAGGCTCCCGATTGATTATGGGGATCCACCATGCGAATTAGCAGCAGCCCCGTTGAGGTCACCCCCATTGACTGCCCCATATCACCAATGCCGCGCTCAAACCAGAAGACGGGTAAAATACGTGGCCCCAAGTAGAGCATCACAAACAGGTTCCAGAAGATACCGCCAAAACTCAAGACTAGAAACGGTAATAGATTTTTGCCAATAGCGGCAAGGGAGAGCGTCGCCAAGGCCGTTATAATCGTGACATCTAAGGCCACCCCACCAATATGGTTGATGAGGGGGCGGCTAATGAGGTATGGCTTGCGTAATCGCACCAGTCCCACCTGCACGAGAATTCCACCAATCAAGGCAAGGGGAAAGAGTGGCACATAGGTCATTAAGGTCACACCCGTTTGCCCCCAAGTCAATCTCTCTAGCCAGCGCAGGGTTTCTAGGATGAGCCAGCCCACAATAATCGCCAGCCCGACAAAGCAAAAGTTCAATGACAACGGATCAATGAGCAGATTCCGCCGAAGTTGTTGCCGTGCCACTCGGGTTTCGGGATCATCGTGAGGGTGTGGATCCTCAAGATCGGTTTCAGTAGGGGCGATCGCCCCGGCCACCTGTAACCGATTCGTCCGTCGTGCCCAGTTAATGAGTACCACCCCAGCGACGACCCCAGACACCAGTCCCACAGTGGCCAACCCCAGCGCCATATCTGCCCCTGCAGCAAAATTGAGCGCTGTAAAAGTTTCTGCCATCCCCGCAGCAGTGCCGTGCCCCCCTCAAAGGCAACTTCAATGAGTGCCCCCGCAATCGGATCGACCTGAAACAGGGGAACAAGGATCACCAGCGTCAAGCCCAACCCCACCACGTACTGCCCCCAGGCCAAAATCTGGCCAAAGGCCACCTGGGGTGAGGCTTTTTGCCAAATCTCGCGGGGACTGGGGATGACCTCCCCAAGGAATAAGCAGGCAAAGACAATATTAATGAAAATGCTGGGGGACTGCCGCCACACCTCTCGGATATCCTCGGCAAAAATGCCATTCACCCATGCTGAATCGGGACTGATTCGTCCAGCGATCGCCCCCAGCACCGCAGGGCCAAGTAGCAACCCAATCACCCCAGCAATAACGGAACTAGGCATATAGAGCGACTGCATCAACGGCCAGCGTTGGCGCACTATTCGCCCCAGCAGCAACAATACACCGAGAAAAATAAATGCCCAAAAAACCGTAATTAACTTAAACATCGTGTCAAGCTAAGGAATTGTCGCCATAATAGAATGCTGAGCACTGCTAATCAATGACTTAGACCTAGGGAGGGAGGATGGACTGTATTCCCGTGATCTTGTCGGGGGGATCGGGCAGTCGCCTGTGGCCGCTGTCTCGCCAGACTCACCCCAAGCAGTTTATAGCCTTAACCAGCGATGGCAGCAGCCTCCTCCAGCAAACATGGCAGCGGTTGCAAGGGTTAGCCACTGTCCAGCCTCCCCTGATTATTGCCAATGAAAACCATCGCTTTTTGGTGGCGGAGCAGTTCCAGCAATTAGGAGTCACGCCAACCCAAATTTTGTTGGAACCGGTGGGACGCAATACGGCACCGGCCATTGCGATCGCCGCCCTTTACATCACAGATATTTTAGAAACCGATGCCCTACTGTTGGTGCTGCCAGCGGATCACTTGATCCAAGATGTTGCAGCATTCCAACAAAGCCTTGAGTGGGCAATGGCACCCGCCCTAGCAGACTGGTTAGTCACCTTTGGCATTACCCCTACCCGTCCCCACACCGGCTATGGCTACATTTGCTGTGGTGAGCCGCTACCGGAACCCCACGCCCACCGCGTCACCAAGTTTGTCGAAAAGCCCGATGGAGCCACTGCCGAGGCGTACGTGCAGGCCGGAAATTACCTGTGGAATAGCGGTATATTCCTCTTCCGTGCCCAAACGTTTTTAGAGCAGCTAGGGCAACAACAACCACAGATTTTGCAGCAGTGTCGCCTTGCCCTCCAGCACGGACGGCAGGATTTAGACTTTACCCGTCTTGCCCAAGAGCCGTTTAGCCAATGTCCCAGTATTTCTGTGGACTATGCGGTTATGGAGCGGACAACCAAAGCGGCGACTGTTCCCCTTGAATGCGGCTGGAGTGATGTCGGGTCGTGGTCGAGCCTCTGGGAGGTAACCCCCAAAGATGAATTGGGTAACAGTTGTCGGGGAGATGTTCTCACCTACGGCAGCAAAAACTGTTTTGTGCACAGTCAGCATCGCCTTGTCACCCTCCTTGGGGTAGAGAACTTGATTGTTGTGGAAACCACCGATGCAGTTCTTATTGCGCAGCAGGAGGCATCTCAGGACGTTAAGCACTTAGTTGAGGAATTACAGCGCCTTGAGCGCCCTGAAGTTCACTCCCACCGGCTGGTATATCGTCCATGGGGTGC
The DNA here is from genome assembly GCF_002754935.1 of Thermostichus lividus PCC 6715. Classification (NCBI taxonomy): domain Bacteria; kingdom Bacillati; phylum Cyanobacteriota; class Cyanophyceae; order Acaryochloridales; family Thermosynechococcaceae; genus Parathermosynechococcus; species Parathermosynechococcus lividus. The sequence goes on along the minus strand of NZ_CP018092.1, from coordinate 2,234,530 downwards.
CTACGATTCTATTGATCATGGTCATCGCTTTCAGGTGAAGCGGATTACCGTCAAACCCGGTGCCAGCCTATCCCTACAGCAGCACCACCACCGCGCCGAGCACTGGATTGTGGTGAGTGGCACAGCGGAAGTAACCTGTGACGGCAAAACCTTTTTGCTGACTGAAAATGAGTCCACCTATATTCCTATTGGTGCCATTCACCGTTTGGCGAATCCTGGCAAGATTCCCCTTGAAATGATCGAAGTGCAATCCGGAGCCTACCTTGGCGAAGATGATATTGTCCGCTTTGAGGATCAGTACGGTCGCCTACCATAGCGCTAGAAGTAACTGTTGGCAACGGAGAGAGAGGGATTCGAACCCTCGGATAGGAGTTACCTGCCTATCAACAGATTAGCAATCTGCCGCTTTCGACCACTCAGCCATCTCTCCCCTAAGGAGCGTTCTTTATTGTAGATCAAAAATCTGCCGTTCAGCATAGGTCGCAGGAGTCTGTGCTGCTAAAGACTTAGGGCTACACGATACGGTGATTCCCCCCACAGGGGTGGGAACAACGCTCTAAGCCGCTCCTCCAATTTGTTTCAAGGGATTATGAGGCGTTCATAATGGTGGGGCGATCGCCACCGCAACAGGTTCGTCATGGGTTGCTGGAGCAATTCTGAAGGCAGGCCAAGGGCATGGCGGGGCTGAACGGTTGCTAACCGCAGGGCACTTTCAAACCCACACACGCCCCAGTCCACCAAGCGTCCTACCATGGCCAGCAGGGGAACGGTGGTGCCGCACAGCGTCCCATCTTCAAGGCGAGCCGTACCCTCTTTAACCTGAATCTGGCGGTTATCCCACGGATAAACCCCATCCCCCAGCCCTAGGGGTGCAAGGGCATCACTCACCAGAAACAGGCGATCGCCCGCGCACTCATAGAGCACCTTTAGCATTAAGGGGTGCACATGAATGCCATCGGCAATCACACCACACCACACACGTGGATTGACAAGTGCTGCCGCCAATAGTCCCGGCTCCCGGTGATGCAATGGCGGCATGGCATTAAAGGCATGGGTCACCATGGTGGCTCCTGTGGCAAAGGCTGCCTCTGCTTCCGCCGCAGTGGCAAGGGAGTGTCCTACACTGACAGTGATGCTTAGGGAGTGCAAATAGGAGAGCACGCTACCGCTGGCATCTAGTTCCGGGGCAAGGGTCACGATGGCAACAGCACTGCTGAAGGAACCAAGCACCTGCTGAAGCGCTTCAAGGGTGAGGGGCTGTAAATAGGCTGGCGGATGGGCACCGCACTTCGCCGGATTAAGAAATGGCCCTTCTAAATGCACCCCCAGAATATGGGCGCTCGGCTGGTTTGTAGGGGGTTGAAACTGGCTAATCGCTGCCAAGGCACGATGAATATCTGTTAAGGGAGCCGTGACAATAGTGGGTGCGTAGGCATCAATCCCTTGCTGCCAGAGATAGGCACTAATTTTTTCGAGGGGTTCAGGGGTTGTCAGCCACGGAAACGGGTAGCCCAACGCCCCATTAATTTGCAGATCAACGCCTCCCAAGGACAGGTAATCGCCCTGAAAGTCAATCACCTCCGGTGTGCCCGGCGGAATTAAATCGATGCCGATATCTGTAATGCGGCCTGCAGATAATTTAACTTGCTGTAGGCGATCGCACCCAGGAATACGCACGCGATCCAGCCATTGTGAAGAGGCATTCATCATGGGGTGGCTTGCAGATCGGGGCGTTCTTCCGGCACAATTGCTCCGGCCACCGGACAAACTTGCAGACAAATGCCACAGTCGATACAGGTTGCAAAATCAATCCAGAACCAATTGGTTCCCTTGGCATTCTTGCCCGGCCCTTCGTGAATACAGGCAACTGGGCAGGCTTCAACGCAATCGGCAATCCCTTCGCAGGTGTTGGTAACAATCGTATGCGCCACAGTGTGCTCCTCAGTGAGAGAGTTGGCAGGTCTCTTTAGGACTTGTAACATATTTGCTGCCCCCCTGAAATTGGGATATGCCCCCATCCCTTAGCTGAGCCGCTGCATAGGCCGGTTAGGACAGTCCAGCAATGGTCTCTGTGGGTATGAAGGGCTAAGCGGCAGCAAAGCTGAACGCACGAACAAGGATTACTTTCTGCAGCTGATTACCCCTAACATTGACTTCTCCCCTCCTTGAAAGAGAGGGGATTCCCAAAGGATGCTACGCAACGGGCTGAAGCCGCGTTGCTTCGCTTTTCCCTTGAGCTGTCACCCACAACTTAATGCGGGTGGGGGCAGTCAAAGACCCCCTACTCACCTCAAGCATCTCTGCTATTGGGACTACGTTTATGTTTCGGTTCGTGGTTTCGCACTTTTCAACACTAGCCAGTTCGATACGCTCAACATCCTGCCATTGCTTGCAGTGGTTTAGGCTTGCCGCCAAAGCGGTAGTGACTTACTTGCCGGGATCTCTCCGTACTAGGATGTTTCTTCGCGTAGTTGATACGCCTACTTTCCACGTCTCTAGTTTAACACATAGAGAGGGCTAAAGCCCCCTGAGTTGGCTGTATCCCCTCGCTAAAGCGGAGGGGTTTTAGCCCGCCCACATCACTCCTATAAGCATTCAACGCGATGCACCTTGAACAGTGGCCTCCCCCTCGGTAGCGTCTAAGGTGATGTAGCGGATGCTGTGCTGAACATGGGGCGTTGTAGCAATAGGGTATAATTGTAAGATTGACGGTCTGCTACCCCTGCCTAGGAGTACGCTTAGAAACTCCAGAGATGAGGGGGCAAGTGCCTAAAATGCCAACCCTTGAAACTGTAATTTAGCATGACTACCCCTTTACTCCTACGTGCTGCCCGCGGTGAACGTGTTGAGCGTCCACCCATTTGGTTGATGCGCCAAGCAGGACGCTACATGAAGGTCTATCGTGACTTGCGCGATCGCCACCCTTCCTTTCGTGAGCGATCGGAAATTCCTGAACTTGCCATCGAAATTTCCCTTCAGCCCTTCCGTGCCTTTGCGCCGGATGGAGTTATCCTGTTTTCCGATATTTTGACACCGCTGCCGGGCATTGGCATTCCCTTCGATATTATCGAGAGTAAAGGCCCCATTATTGATCCGCCAATTCGCACCCTTGAGCAGGTGCAGCAGTTACATCCCCTTGAACCCGAAGCCGCCTGCCCCTTCATTCGCCCAATTTTATCCACCCTGCGCCAAGAGGTCGGCGATCGCGCCACGGTATTAGGCTTTGCGGGCGCCCCTTGGACCCTTGCAGCTTACGCCATTGAGGGCAAAAGCTCCAAAGACTACATCGAAATTAAGACCATGGCATACCGGGAGCCAGACCTGCTGCACAAGTTCCTGAGCCATTTAGCCACTGCCATTGCCGACTATCTATGCTATCAAATCGATTGCGGTGCCCAAGTCGTTCAGCTCTTTGATTCGTGGGCGGGGCAACTGAGTCGCCAAGATTACGATACCTTTGCTCTACCGTACCAAAAACAGGTCGTACAGCAGGTGAAAGCAGTCTATCCTGACGTGCCAATGATTCTTTATATCAATGGCAGCGCCGCAGTCGTGGATCGGATGGCAGCGACAGGGGTAGATATTGTCAGCCTTGACTGGACAGTAGATATTGGTACCATTCGCCAGCAGTTTCCCGCCAGTGTGGGGCTTCAGGGGAATCTGGATCCGGTTTTGCTCTTTGCCCCCCAAGCGGTGCTGAAGGAGCGTGCCCTAGCGATTATTGAGGCTGGCCGCAGGGGGTCGTATATCTTTAACCTTGGGCATGGCGTGCTACAAGGAACACCGGAAGAAAATGTAGCCTATCTGTTTGATCTCGTTAAGTCCCTCGGCTAATGCGCATTCTGATTACTGGGGCAAGTGGCTGTATTGGCCAGTACATTACTGAGGCACTGATCACCCAGACAGAGCACGACCTGTTTCTGTTTGTGCGGACTCCTAGCAAGCTGACCGTTGATCCTCAGCAGCGCCAAGGGGTACACCTTGTGCAAGGGGATCTCCGAGATTTATCCCCCCTGCAGGATCTGTTGCCAACCCTTGATGTGGTGATTCTCACCGCTGCGGCTTGGGGAGGCAAGAATGCCATGGCCATTAATTTTGAGCAAACCTGCGCACTCCTGCAACAATTAGACCCCCAGCGCTGCCAGCGGGTCTTTTACTTCTCCACAGCCAGTATCCTGACTCGGCAGATGACCCCGCTACCGGAAGCGGCTACCCTAGGAACTGCTTACATTCGCTCGAAGTACCAGTGCTTGCAGGCGATAGAAAAGCTGCCCGTGGGCGATCGCGTTGTGGAGTTATTTCCGACAATGGTCTTTGGCGGCGGTATAGATGGTAAACGCCCCTCCTTTATTACTAAAGGCATGCAGCAAGTATTAAAGTGGCTATGGCTTGCGCGCTTTTTTCGGGTTGAGGCCAGTTTTCACTTTGTCCATGCCCGGGATATTGGCCAAGTTGTGCTTTACCTCATTGAGCATCCTGAGTATCCTGTGCCCCGCCGTGTTGCCCTAGGCAACCCCGCAATTACCGTGAACGACCTATTGACTCAGCTTTGCCAAGGGCGTAACTTGCGTTGGTATGGCCTGATTCCCCTTACCCCTGCCCTTGTTAATATGTTTATTAAGCTTTTCCGGATTCAAATGTCACCGTGGGATTACTTTTGCCTGAACTACCGTAACTTTACCTACGATACTATTCTGAACCCTCAGCAACTGGGTCTGACTCCCTACTGTGGGACGGTGGCGGATTTGCTGCGGTGTCATCGCTAGCAATGGCTGGTATTTGGCTACTGAAATCGGAACCAACGGTTTTTTCGTGGGATGACCTGAAAGCAGCTCCGAACCAAACCACCTGCTGGGAAGGGGTACGGAACTACCAAGCGCGTAACTTTCTGCGGGATCAAATGGCGGTGGGCGATCGCGTGCTGTTTTATCACAGTAATGCCAATCCTCCGGCCATTATGGGGATTGCCGCCGTTGTCAAGGCCGCCTACCCTGACCATTTTGCTTGGGATCCCCAAAGTAAGTATTTTGACCCCAAAAGTACCCCTGATATGCCGCGGTGGTTCATGGTAGATATTCAATACCGCCGTGATCTTGATCCTCCCGTTACCTTGCCAGAACTCCGGCGCACCAAGGGCTTAGAAACGATGCTCCTCCTACAAAAAGGGTGTCGCCTTTCGGTGCAACCGGTCACCGAGGCGCAATGGCAACTTATCCTAGACTTGAGATCCTGAGGGAGGCCAACTTGACTTCTCCCCTCCTTGAAAGAGAGGGGATTCCCAAAGGATGCTACGCAACGGGCTGAAGCCGCGTTGCTTCGCTTTTCCCTTGAGCTGTCACCCACAACTTAATGCGGGTGGGGGCAGTCAAAGACCCCCTACTCACCTCAAGCATTTCTGCTATTGGGACTACGTTTATGTTTCGGTTCGTGGTTTCGCGCTTTTCAACACTAGCCAATTCGATACGCTCAACATCCTGCCATTGCTTGCAGTGGTTTAGGCTTGCCGCCAAAGCGGTAGTGACTTACTTGCCGGGATTTCTCCGTACTAGGATGTTTCTTCGCGTAGTTGATACGCCTACTTTCCACGTCTCTAGTTTAACACATAGAGAGGGCTAAAGCCCCCTGAGTTGGCTGTATCCCCTCGCTAAAGCGGAGGGGTTTTAGCCCGCCCACATCACTCCTATAACAAAGGTTGTGGCTCCAGTATCGGTTACCCGCCCTCCCCCTCCTCCATGCGTGAAGGGTACACTGAGGAAAACACTACTATTGGCTGATTGTCTTCTGGTACATATAACCATGAAAAAGCGTTGGCGCATTTTAAACTCTTTCTTGGCAACTGTGTTAATCGTGGTGCTGGTGGCGCACCTTGTTCTTGACAGTGGCGCAGCGTGGGCAGCGCGCAGTGGCGGTCGCATTGGCGGTGGCTCGTTTAGCCGTCCGGCACCCACCCGTTCCTATCGCAGTGCCCCCCGCAGTGACTATCGTTATTCCCAGCCGGTCTATGGCGGTGGGTTTGGCTTTCCGTTTTTAATTCCCTTCTTTGGCTTTGGTGGTGGCTTTGGCGGCCTATTCACTATTATTTTGCTTGGTGTCGTTGCCAATTTCTTGGTTTCAGCATTTCGACAGTTTCGGGCAGCGGGGGAAGACGAGCAGATCGATAATCCTGTGGTGTCGGTGCATACGCTTCATGTTGGCTTGCTTGCTCAAGCCCGGGAACTGCAAAACGACTTAAACAAGCTTGCCTTAAGTGCTGACACCCAAACGCCAGCGGGGTTAGCAAACGTTCTGCAGGAGGCAACCCTTGCGCTCCTCCGCCATCCTGAGTATTGGGTCTATGCCGATGCCAGTTGCCAAGATACACGCTTGCTACAGGCGGAAACGATCTTTAACCAACGGGCGCTGAGCGAACGCAGCAAGCTCACGGCAGAAACCCTCTCGAACTATCGCCAAACGATTCAACAGCGAGACATTGCCCCTACCACCACCCAAGAGGTTGGCGACTATATTGTGGTCACCCTCATTGTTGCGGCTACGGGCAAGCTAGCGCTACCCACGATCAACAACGATTTGGATTTGCGGCACGTGCTGCAAGGGCTAGGGGGAATTGGAAGCGATCGCCTACTGGCGGTCGAGATCCTGTGGCAACCCCAAGCGATTGGCGATACCCTCACCGCTGATGAACTGCTACTGGCCTATCCGACCTTGAAGCATCTCTAGCACATACCCTCGCGAGTAACACTGCCCTTACAATCAATACCCCCACCTAGTTTTCAGGGACAGCCTCACTGGGAACAGGCTCTGGCGGTACGCTGGGCGGGGTCGCGTTGGCCTCTGGGCTAGGGCTGGGAGGAGGTGGCTCAGTGGCTGTTGGGGTTGGCGATGGTAATTCTGGCTCAGGTGCCGTATCTGGAGAGGCTGTTGGTTCAGGGCTTGAGACGGCGGTCTCAGGGACAGTTGGCGGGGGAGCCTCCCACCATGACTCGGCAGGGGTCTGCTGTTCCTGCCGCCGCGATCGCACGGCAAGTTCGTACTCCCACTGCCAAATTTTGTTCTGCGCCTCGCGGTAAAGATAACGATCCCACTTGATTTGGGCGGCGGTTGTAATAGCCTCCTCTAATTTCCCTTCGCGGGCAATGGTAATAGCGCGATCTAGTATTGGCCGATCCACTAACTCTTCGAGTTTGATTTGCCAATCCTGACGATGCTGCTGCGCGATCGCCAACAGGGCAGCATTCGCGGGCAAGCGCTCAACAATTTGAATAGCAGCGGCATACTCTTTTTGTTCGGCAAGGGCGATTGCCGCGTTGAGGATGGGTTGCTCGTCAATGGTACGCAAGTCCCGCCGCCATTGGGCAATTAAGCCTTGGGCTTGGGGTCGTTTAGGCTGCCCAAGGGGAATCTGCTGAGCCTGTTGAATAGCGAGTTCATAGCCCCAGCGCCAGTGACTGCTAGCGAACCATGTGGACAGTTGTAATTGACTAGCACTCTGAAGCTGCTGCTGCCATTGTGCTAGGTACTCCCGCGCTGCCCCATAAAAGGGATCATTGGCAGGAATTTGCTGCACCCGGGCGATCGCCTCCCAGTAGCCTAGAACGGTGTCTTGTGCTGCGAGTGCCTTGGCCTGACCAAGAATGACAATGGGGCGATCGTGATAGGACACATCAAGGGCTGGGGCAATTTTTTCAATGAGGGCAAGAGCACCGACCGTATCCCCATTGTTCAACCGCTCCTGCGCATACTCAAACACTTCAGGAATCCAGCGGCGAATGTCTGCCTGTGCCTCCCCATAGACAACGGCATTCCGGGGAATACTCAGGGCGAGCATCACTGCTTCTGCCAACTCGTTTGCCGTTAGCCACCCTGCCAGATCCCTAGCCTGCACTAGGGTTCCCCATGCATCCTGCTCTTGGGAAATGCGGGTTGAGAGTTTTTGTGCCTGCTCCTGCCAATAATCGGTACCAAGCTGATTCATTAACTTCACTTGTAGCAGTGCCAACCCCCAATCTTGCTGCCGGATAGCCGCTTCCGCCGCACTCAAGAGGTTGCCCCCCTCACCTATATTTGTTGCCGTCAGTAGCTCTTGGGCTTGGTCGTAAGCAATCGCTGTCTTAGGAATTTTTTGTAAGAGCATGGTGGCCAACTCAATATTGCCTTGGCTGAGTTGCTGCCGCGCAATGACCAACAGTGCCAACGACCACTCATCCACCCGCCGCTTCGCTTGGGGAAACAGGGGATGATCCGTCGGCCACTGACTCACGGTTTCAATGGCTTGAGCCAAGGAAGGCAAGTTGCCGTTACGGGCTGCTTGATCAGCACAGTAAAGGCGATCGCCATCACTTGTCAGCAGCGACAGATGACGACAATCCGGCAGTGGTGGTAACAGCAGAATCCACGAACTTGCGGTGATCACTGTTGCACCAGCCATCAAAAAGGGAATGAGCCATGGCCACCCCTCATACTGTAAAAGGTGCTGTTGCAGGTATTGCCAGCGCAAGAGTAGGGAACCCGGTGCGGCGATCGCCAAGTCCGAAGTTTTAGGAGCACGCCGGAACCACTTTTGCCAAAACTGCGTTGCTTTCATTGGATTCCGAGGCTCCTCATCACCGTGAATAACCCTGTCCGCGACCTAAAAATTTTGCCTACCATTGTAGGGGAATTGCCACCCCGAATCAGTGACGTATTGGGCAAGAGCCACAAACGCATTTTGCACCACGAATTCTTTTGCCCTTTTGCCGACATCTAGTGCTATACTAGTAAAGCTTAACGGGGCGTAGCGCAGCTTGGTAGCGCACCACTTTGGGGTAGTGGGGGTCGTGGGTTCAAATCCCGCCGCTCCGATCAGGGTTTCAAGGCTATAACCCAGTGAACTACCGCTATTGAACCAAGAATTACAATAGCGGCTTCCTACCCAACAGATTGCCCAATCGTAAATTTCTTGCGGCCTCTATGACTAGGTCTTACATCTGGGCGATAGGCGTTGCCCCGCGTCCCGCAGGTCAAAAGGCGTAGTCCCTCTGACATGGATGGATTTGGGTGTCGATCTGCTCGTCTAGTTGCTGAATGCGGTCTTTGCGCCATGCAATGTGAGCTGCTATATCTGCTTGGGCTGTTCCGCGTAAGCCTGACAAGCGGTTTTGTTCAGCAGTCAGGAGGTCTACCAGTTGCCGCCTGCGGGTGACCAAGTCCTGAAGTTCTGCGTCCGCTTCGCTGGCCAATGGCCGAATCGGCGGTTTCATCGCTTCGCCAAACTAGGCTAAAATCGCGGCATCGACCGGATCGGTTTTAGCCAGTTGATTGGCAGCTTTGGCAACGTTTCGCGCTTGCCGAGCATTAATCACGACCACGGGATAGGCTAGCGTGGACAGCACCAACGCCACTGACCGCTCATAGCCGCCAGTGGATTCTAGAATCACCCGAGCGACCGCCTCAGGCGGACACAGGTGAGTCAGAAGTTCGCGAATCCCACTCGCGGTGTTGCTCACGCGAAAACTCTGCTTCTGGGGGCGTAGATGTACATCTAGCCACCGCTTACACACATCAATGCCAATCCATCTTGCGTCATGCGGGTTCTACTGTCCCAACCGATGATTCGAGTTTGACCTGTTGCATCAGAGAGATGACCCTAGCTTCTCCACGATGTCTCGCATCTAAGGGGTGACGGTCTGTCTCTCTAGTTTTAAGATACAAGGGTTGGGAATGAGGGCAATTCATAGCCACATCCAGCAACACCCTATATGCTTGCATTGGGAGCGTCTGTCGCTGTTCTTGGCTCAGGACTGCATAACGAGGGCAGTCCGACGATTGATCCATACTAGGCCATTGCACTTCACTAGGGTTTGCTATGATGGGTGCGATGTTCTTGCCTTTACATTGCTTTTGGAGGATGCCGCAGCATGGAGTTTGAAGCCCTATTGCTTGGTTTAGAGCCACTGACTGTCCTTGCATTGGGTGTGGGGGCAGTTGCCGTTGCTCCTGTAGTGGGGGCTGTGGATTCAATGACAGGTCATAATCTCACCGAACAGGCTCGCAATGCTGCCAAGTCCGGCTTGATGTGGGCGTTTGAGACCTATGAGAAAGCCCAAACTGCAGTTGCCGAAGCCAGTGAGTCTTTTCAAGACCTTGTGGCTGAGGCTCGCTCAGAAATGATGGAACAAAAAGCGAATGCGGGTAGCCCTGAAGAACCACGGGAGGTCACGATTAGCTAGCTCATACCATACCAATAATTCGAATAGTTGAATATGCATGTTTAGAGTGGGGGCGTTGCCCCCATTTTTTTTAAGAATGCGGACGGAGGGACTTGAACCCACACACCTTGCGGTACTAGAACCTAAATCTAGCGCGTCTGCCAATTCCGCCACGTCCGCAGCTTTACTAGTTTAACCTAATTTTGATCTGCTTGAGCACTACGACAGCCTGTTTTAAGGCCTCTACGGAGGTGACAAGGATCACATCAGCGAGCGAACAACATCACGCTTTTGACCAAGATAGTTAGATACGATACAAAGCATTCAACTGTTGTGTTTGTTCCAAAGTGAGGTGGCAGTATGGTTCGGAGGCAGCAACGTCCTTTGATTGCCTGTATTGACGATAGCCGTACGGTACAGCGCCAAGTCTCTTTGATTTTAGAACGGTCTGGTTACCAAGTCCTGACGCTGACCGATCCTGCGGCTGCGGTTCCTCGCCTCATTGCTGAGCCACCACACTTAATTCTGCTGGATATTAATTTACCTGGGGTGGATGGCTACGAAATTTGCCGTCAGTTACGGCGATCGCCCAGTCTTGAACACGTGCCAATTGTGATGTTAACGGCCAAAGATGATCCGGTGCACCGTATTCGCGCTCGGGGGGTAGGTGCTGTGGACTACATTACTAAGCCAGTGACACCACAGGAGTTGGTGAAACGTGTTCAAAAATTGCTAAATGCCGGTATCTCTCCTGTGACAACGGCATCTGCTCAGGCCACGCCTGTGAGTTTGAATGAAAATATGCTGCTGTGGTCAATCGCCCATCTGCGGCTGGCGCTTTCGACCGAACAGCAGCAAACCCTAGGCAAAGCTATTCAAAAACTAAAAAACGCTATTGCTGCGGCACCAGAGGCGCCTAAGCCCTATGCCAAATTAGTCTTGGCACTGTACCTAACCAACCAGTTAGCCGCTGCTCGTGAGACACTCATCAAGCTCATTGCCCTTGTGCCAACAGAACTCAATTATTACCGCAATTTGGCATGGATCGAAGAGCAACTGGGAGATGTAAACTCGGCGATCGCCCACTATGAATACGTTCTGCGTCTTGAGCCAACGGATCAACGGTGTCAAGGGCGGCTTGATTTTTTGCGCCAACAGCGCTAATAGCACTCAAGCCACCGCTACACAGTTCCTCAAGGCTAAACCCTAGGGTTCTGCTTACTTTTTACGGATACCGTTTACTAATACCGCCGGTTGGGTTTTTCACCAAGTTTTTAGCGATTAGTATCGGATTGACTTCTCCCCTCCTTGAAAGAGAGGGGATTCCCAAAGGATGCTACGCAACGGGCTGAAGCCGCGTTGCTTCGCTTTTCCCTTGAGCTGTCACCCACAACTTAATGCGGGTGGGGGCAGTCAAAGACCCCCTACTCACCTCAAGCATTTCTGCTATTGGGACTACGTTTATGTTTCGGTTCGTGGTTTCGCGCTTTTCAACACTAGCCAATTCGATACGCTCAACATCCTGCCATTGCTTGCAGTGGTTTAGGCTTGCCGCCAAAGCGGTAGTGACTTACTTGCCGGGATTTCTCCGTACTAGGATGTTTCTTCGCGTAGTTGATACGCCTACTTTCCACGTCTCTAGTTTAACACATAGAGAGGGCTAAAGCCCCCTGAGTTGGCTGTATCCCCTCGCTAAAGCGGAGGGGTTTTAGCCCGCCCACATCACTCCTATAACATCAATTGGCGACTAACACCGCTTTACGGCTTTTCCACCCCCTACTTTAGTGCGGGACTACCAAAAATTCCCTATTCTAGGACAAGTTTTAGAGCCATTTCAACTAGTCACCCCAGCTTTGGTAGCTGCTGCTTTGGCGGCATGAAGGTGCCCTTGGTGCTGATCCAGTAGTTCTTGAGCGGCGATCGCGTCTAGTCCGCTCCAGTACATCAGCAGGGCCCGTTTGACGTTATGCCCACTGCGCTCTAACAGTGCCGCTGCCTCTGGACGCTCAATGCCAGTTACATCACTGAGAATTCGCAGGGCGCGATCCAATAACTTGCGATTGGTGACAGCCACATCCACCATGCGGTTACCATAAACCTTGCCCAGTTGAACCATCACCCCCGTAGAGATGATATTCAGTGCCATTTTGGTGACGGTGCCTGCCTTAAGGCGGGTTGAACCCGCCAAAACTTCTGGTCCCACGACCAGACGAAGATCAATGTCGGCTTGGCGTTGCACTTGGGAAAGGGGGACGCAGGCCATAAATACGGTTAAGGCTCCGACCGCTTGAGCAGCATCTAGGGCACCATGAACGTAGGGGGTGGTGCCCCCAGCCGTAATCCCGATCACCACGTCTTTGCCATTGATGTGGCGATCGCCCACCACGGCAACCCCATCCGCATAGCAATCCTCTAGCCCTTCAGAACTTCGTACTAAGGCAGACTCTCCCCCAGCTAAGATCCCCTGTACCAGATCCGGTGGACTGCAAAAGGTCGGTGGGCACTCAGCCGCATCCAGCACCCCTAGCCGCCCACTGGTGCCTGCCCCCACATAAAAGAGCCGCCCCCCTTGCCGCAGTCTGGCGGCCGTCTCGGCAATGGTTTGTGCTAAGGCATCGCGGGCGTTGGCGATTGCCGTCAAGGTTGCTTGATCTTCGCGGTTAAATAGATCCACCAGTGCCAGCGGCGACAGCTGATCAAGATTGATACTGGCAGGATTGATCTGCTCTGTCAGCAAATGCCCCCGACTGGGCAATGATTCAAGCTCTGTCATGGTCGTGCGGTAATTTCAGCCATCTCAATCACCCGATCATCATAGTCCTTAACCAAAAAGTTCAACGGGCGATCGCTGCGCATTTTGTAGCGCAGTTGGCGACGTTGCACCCGCAACAAAATCATTTCTAAGCATTCGCGGTCAAAACACACATGGCGCTGGCGGTTGCGCTCCCCCTTGCTAGCACCGCCAATCACGTGCAGTTGAGTGTTTTTTTTCAGTTGATACCACAACCCATCACTGGGGCTGGGGCGTTTGGGGCTGCTGTAGCTCAGGGCTGACGGCACATAGAGCGGATCCATCGAGGCGATGCCCAAAGTTTGCTCATAGTTGTAGTAGTAATGGAGTGGCACATCAGCAACGGGTAACCGTAACTCCTGCTCGTAAAACTGGCGGGCATGCTCTAAATCTGACACCATAACCGTAAACACCTTGGGCGCACTTGAGAGAAACAGCCACATCGCTCCGGCATAGGCCATCAGGAGCATAATCATGATGCCTTGGGTGGAAAATACCCCATCCCACACACCATCGAGCCATGCAAAGTGTAAAGGAGAAATTAAGACCATGCCAATGCTTGTCAACCGCTGAAGTCTAACTCGTTAATACTCCTCAGTGTAGCCATATCAACAGCCATTAGGCAATTTGAGCGGCTGCCACTAACCCTCTGTAACTGGGTTACAGTACAAACAAGCAACGTAGCAGAAGTGGTCATGATTGGTAAAACCCTTGGCAGTCGTTACAAACTGATTCGCGTCTTGGGAGCGGGGAACTTTGGCCAAACTTTCTTAGCGGAGGACACTCACCGTCCTGTGCGGGCAAAATGCGTCGTCAAGTATCTGCGACCCGCACGCACCGATCCTAGTTTTTTACCCTTGGCACGCTCTCTTTTTCAGCGGGAGGCGCAAACCCTTGAACGGCTCGGCAGTCATGATCAAATTCCCCGCCTGTTAGCCTACTTTGAGGAAGACAGTGAATTTTACCTTGTCCAAGACTTTATTGAAGGACAGGTCTTGCGCCAGCAACTCGTACCCGGTGCCACGTGGTCGGAGGCGGAAGTCCTCTACTTTCTTCAAGATGCTTTGGGAATTCTGGCCTTTGTGCACCAGTGCGGCGTGATTCACCGCGACATTAAGCCCGATAACCTGATCCGGCGGCAATCGGATTATCGCCTTGTCCTGATTGATTTTGGCGCGGTCAAGGAAATGGGGGTTTCTATTGGGGGTGGCACCTTGGTGGGGGACGCCACCGCCCAAACGATCGCCATTGGCACACCGGGCTACATGGCACCTGAGCAGGCCCAAGGGCGACCTCGCCCCGCCAGTGACCTCTACGCCTTGGGCATGATTGCTGTACAGGCGTTGACGGGGTTAAATCCCTTGCAGCTCACCCAAGACCCCTACGGTTGCTGGCATTGGGAGCCAGTCCATCCGATCAACGATCGCCTCGTCCAGTTTGTCAATAAACTGATTCATCCGTCGCCTTACGAACGCTTTGCCACAGCGGCAGAGGCACTGGCAAGCTTGCAGCAGGTGGAACTTCCCAAATCCCTCTGGCAGCGCCTTGGCTCCTTTCTGAAAACCCCGATTCAAGACCTCTGGCGATCGCCGGTTAGCAACGCGGCTCCTTCAACGAGTAGTACTGCGATCGCCTCAACCACCCCACCCCCCCAACCCTTACCCAGCACCCCCGCTCCTACCGCTGCAATTCCGCCTCGGGGACGACACGTATTTATCAGCCATTCCAGCGATGGCACCGATCTGCAACTGGCCACGGCGCTGCAAGAAGCGCTCCAAAACGCAGGGCATCATCCCTTTATGGCCAGCCAAAGTATCCGCATGGGAGAAGGATGGGCAGAGCGCATTGATCACGCTCTGAAGCAGTGCGATTTCTTTTTACTGCTTCTCTCCCAAGCCGCCGCCCAGAGTGAGATGGTACTTGAAGAAGTCCGTAGTGTTAAGCAACTGCAATCTCAGCGCAGCGATCGCCGTCCGTTCATCCTGCCGGTGCGGGTCAACTTTCCCCTAGACCTACCCCTAAACTACGAATTACGCGGCTACTTGCATCGGTTGCAGCAACGCTTTTGGCGATCGCCAGCAGACACTGCGAGCCTAGTTCAAGAAGTCCTTGACCTCGTGAATGCCACTGCTGATCCAGTGCTGCCCACCAGTGATGGGATTCACGAAACCGCTGTAGAGCAAGGGCAAACTGGCACCCTAGTGGGAGATGGTGCCCCTGTGCCGGTGGCTGAACCTGAACTACCAGAAGGGCAAGTAGAAGTAGCCTCTGCCTTTTATATCGAGCGCCCTCCCATCGAGCAGCGCTGCCGCGAAACCCTCCTACAACCCGGTTCCCTCATTCGCATTAAAGCCCCCCGGCAAATGGGCAAAACCTCCTTGATGGCACGGCTGATGTATCGAGCCACCCAAGAGGGCTATGGCACCGTCCCGTTGAGCTTTCAATTGGCTGATGCCCACGTCTTCAGCGACCTTGACAAGCTGCTGCGCTGGCTGTGTGCCGGAGTTGGGCGGCGGCTGGGGCTAGAAAACCGCCTTAAGGACTACTGGGACGATATTTTTGGCAGTAAGTATAACTGCACAGCTTATTTTGAAGAATATCTACTGCCCAACTGTCAGAAACCCGGCACCCAGATGGCGGGTCGCCCCCTAGTATTGGGCTTGGATGAAGTTGATCGCGTGTTTGAATACCCTGACGTGGCCAGTGATTTCTTCGGGCTACTACGGGCATGGCATGAGGAGGGGAAAAACCGCGACATTTGGCGCAATCTGCGCTTAATTGTTGTCCATGGTACGGAAGTGTATATCCCCCTCGATATTAACCAGTCCCCCTTTAACGTCGGCCTCGCCATTGATTTACCAGAGTTTAACCACGACCAAATTTGTGAGTTAAGCCGTCTGCACGGCCTTAACCTAGACCCAGACCATCTCAAGGAACTCCAGCAGTTGGTAGGGGGACATCCCTACTTAATTCGACTCACGCTATACCACTTAGCCCGTAACGATGTAACGTGGCCGGAACTCATGGCCAACGCTGCCTCTGAAACGGGTCTGTACCGCGATCATTTACGGGGACAATGGTGGCACCTCCATCAACGCCAAGAACTGGTACCGGCCTTTGCCGATATTGTCAGTAGCGAGAGTGGCGTTACCGTCGAAGCAACCACTGGCTTTAAGCTCCACAGTTTGGGGCTAATTAGCTTGAATGGCAGCCTTGCTAAGGTTCGCTGTGAACTGTATCGCCGTTATTTTGGCGATCGCCTTCGCGCGTAAAACCTCACGCCGTTGCCCCTCCATGAGGCGGCATCATAGGGCACTGGAAACTGGCGGAGCAGGCATAGCTATAGTCGCAATTTGCTCTAGCCGCTGCTTCACAGCTGCGGCATTGGGATAACGTTCCCGCGGGTCTGGGTGAGTCAAACAGTTAATTAAATCCACCATCAGGGGATCAAGATGGGGAATATCTTCAGCATACAGGCGGTATTCCCGCGCACCCCAGCGGAAATAGGTGTCTGGCTCATTCCCTGTGAGCAAGTACACAATAGTGGCACCAAGGCCGTACAAATCTGACGCCGGTTCCGGTTTCCCTTCTTGCTGCTCAGGGGCAGAATAGCCCACCGTGCCAATAAAGGTACCAGACTCTGAGGTGAGCACCGATGCCTTGCCCCACCCAACCAGCACAACATTAGTAGCCTCACGGCTGACATAGGGATGGATGAGGTTGGATGGGCGAATATGCAAATGCAAAATGGGGGGATCTTGCTGGTGAAGTAGCGTCAAGAGATCGCAAATCGGTATCAGCCAACGGCTCGCTTCAACAACATTCATCACGCCATGATCATTAATCCATTGCTTAAGGGAATGACCATAGACCATTTCCGAGACAAGGTAGGAGTCTGTGCCGTACTGAAACCCCTCCCAAAACTTAGGCAGAACCGGATGGCTCATCTGGCATAACTGCCGCACTTGCCGCTGAAAGGCACGAATTTCGCGCTTAGAGGCTGCCAAGCTGTGCCCTTTGACAACTGCTGTCTGGCCATTGCGCCAACCCAAATAGGTATTACTTTGGCCTAAGGCTTTAATAATTTGATAGTTGCCAAGGGTCTTCCATACCTTGAGGGGCACGCCACACTCAATGCAGAATATATCATCAGCTTCGGCACGGCTGTGGCTACAGTCGGGAGGGGCGCGCCACTCAGCTAATAGTTGCGCCGGTAACTCCCCCTGTACCGCAAAATTTTCCTCCTCATCGTCGTCCTCTTCGGTAATGATGCCCTGATAACTCATCCCGGTTGCTGCGGTGCCTGGGGGTTCGGCATTGTCGGTGCCCACGGCTTCCTCCTCCCCTGAGTAGGTGCCTTTCTCCACATCAGTACGAGCTGTTTCGGGAATCGTTGCCATCCTAGCGTTGGGGGGCATAGGTTGATGGTCAGCGCTAAGGCGGACTTGAATGTTGGGACCGGATCGAGCCAACCGCAGGATACCGCCATCTAAAAGCGGGGCTTGCTGTACCCGTTTGCCATCTAAATACGTGCCATTGGTACCTAGGTTGACAACCTCCCACTGCAGCCCATTTCGCCGCAGTTCAACGTGGTGACGCGAGACCACCGCACTGTAGAGGACAACATGATTATCCACAGCACGACCAATGCGGATCACAGCTTCACTGTCAAACGTCCAGCTCTGGACGGGGGTTGCTTGGACTGGATGTAGAAGTGTCAATGTAATCATGTTTTATTACCGCCTCTTGCCTGTCGATACGCTAAAGGGTTCCTAGGAAGTGAGTTCATAGATAAACGTCACTAAATCTCCTTTGCCAAGGGCAATGCGATCGCCAGGTGCCAAACGGTGCCGATTGCCCGGATACAGCGCAGTATTGTTGATATACGTACCATTAGCACTGCCCACATCCTCAATGTAGTGGGCATTTCCCTCCACTCGAATATCGGCATGGATGCGGGAGACCACCTCAGAATTAGGAAACCCAGCAACATCAATGTCCGGGGGAATGCGATCGTTGGGCTTGCCAATGTGAACCACCACCCGGCCGGGGGGAATGTTTAGCTCAGTGCGGGTCTGTACATGGATTAATTTGGCATAGATTGGCGTTGCTGGAACCGCTGTGGCTGGAAACAGATGCGGCGGGGGGGCGGGGGGGGAGAGAGGGTCGTCCCCCGTCCCGGTACAGTAGCGGTAAGTTCCACCGCTGGAGCAGCAGTAGCAGCTAAATCCGGCACTTCTGCTACGGAGGATGAATTCATAGCAAACTGGCGCACGTTAAAACCACACTGACCGCAGAAATTCGCATCTGACTGAACCGGTGCACCACAATTTGGACAAGTATTCATATCAGGCATTGGGGAAAAGCAGGCTTCACACTGAACAGCACCAACTGGATTGGGGTGGCAGCACTCAGAACAGATAATCATAGTCATGACGCCCTATTCCACAGCCGTTCCAACCATCTTGAGACTAATGTACCCACCTTTTCTCAGAAAGAGTGAACAAGAGGGGCAAGAGTCACTTCTTTGCTTATCTCCACTATAGTTAGGTTAGCTTTGACTCTCTCAATAATATACACGTTATATAAAAATACTTTCTTAAAACTAAAGCCTGAAAGGTTGCTCTGGCGCCTGATCTAAGGAATGGGGGGTCAAAGACCAAAGGGAGCCACTACAATTTTTAACAAAACTTGACCTTAATTATAGGAAATTATGGACAATTAGGTGTTTTAGGTGTTTATTGAGCCTAGGATCGCCCTGATGAGCCAAAGGATAAGGACGCTCAGAGCACCCGTCCTGTGACATAGCGCTGGGTCAGTGCTTGCTGTGGCCGCTGAAACAGGAGACTGGTAGGTGCATACTCTACCAAGTAACCTATCGAATGGCCGCTGGTGTTCATTTTGGTACCAAAAAAAGCTGTATAGTCAGAGATCCGCGCGGCCTGTCGGAGATTATGGGTCGTCATAATCAGGGTGTAGCGTTTTTTTAGTTGGCTCAATAGTTCTTCGAGGTGGCTGCTAGAGCAGGTGTCAAGATTGACGGTGGGGTTATCTAACAGGAGCACTGCTGGGTCAAGGGCGATCGCCCGAGCAATACACAGATGTTGCTGTTGACCGATGGTCAATGCCATTGCATTAACTGAGAGCCGATCCTTAACACTGTCCCACAGATGTACCTGTTGCAGCGACCACTCTACTAGCTCATCGATGTTACCAGCGTAGCCATTGACCCGGGCACCAAAGGCAATATTGTCATAAATTGACTTTGGAAATGGGTTGGGTTGCTGAAAAATCATGCCAATCTGGCGACGGATACTCGTAACGTCCCACTGGGGATCGTAAAGATCCTTGCCTCTATAGAAGATACGCCCTGTCACCCGAAGTTGCGGGATCAAATCCGTCAGGCGATTAAAGCAGCGCAGAACCGTACTCTTGCCAGAACCCGACGGCCCAATAAAAGCCACCAGTTGTTTTTCGGGAATTGTGAGATTAACTGTATCGACCACTTGCTGATTATGGTAGTAAATGCTCAGTTCCTGAACATCTAGAACTGTTGGCAGACTGAGGGTTGCAGAGCCAGCAGTAGAATAAGTCATCGCCGCAATAGCTAGCCTCACTATTGGGATACTCTACTGCCACTGTAGCAAATCACCGATCTCACATTTAGCAACCTTCACGGTTCCTGTAATGAGCTACTCGAGGCCTGAAGATAGACACCGCAGTTATAAAATAGTGAGAACTTCATCCCTTCTTACCATTCCATATGCCTGCTCCCTTGCAAGTTGAGTTAACCGTTGCCGAAGACATCACCTTACGAGAACTGAGTTGAGCCACCGAACGCCACGTCCACCTCTTCCACCTGTGCTCTCACCTCAAAAGACTGCTGCTTTAGCACTTCAATGAGCTCTTCCTGTTGATGGCTGTCAATGACTTCGATGAGTTTTCCAGTTTTAATATCTCTGATAACGGTAGCGAAGTTCTGATGTCATTTGCGCTTACTGACCTCATCGATTCCAATCCGTCTGACTCCGTTCCATCTAGGTTTTTTTCTGAGCATACTGATGCTTGAAAATTCCTTCAATTCGCTCAAAACTTAATGGTTCTGCTCGACTAACTTGTTCAATGCTGAATCGCTGTACGTGCTAATGGATATATTCTTGATATCGTCGTGTATCCTGCCGTCCAGCTTCCATAAATGTTAATAATTCAGTAAAGTATCTCTGACAATCCCTACAATGTAGCGAATTACATAACTGGCTGGCACAGTAGCAGCAGTGAATAAAATAATTCTTGCAGTTATATGCTAAAATTGGATGACGACCTGCAGCGAGTCACTGTAGGCGCCAGGGGCAACCCATTGCTGGGCTGGAATGCGGCCATAAATAGGGATAGTATTCACTACATTGTTACCCGGAATAAACGGCCCACGCTGATAACTGCCGCCGGTGCCATTCCCCCAAATGAGGCTGCGATCGCTATCGAGGTAGAGGTTATAGTTCAATCGGCTGCTGCCACTGCTCATCTGCCGCGGTGTAAAGCTGTTACTATTGCCTTGGCTAATCTGAATGGTAATGGATCGGTTATTAAAGCTGCCTGTACCACCGCCGCTACAGACAAAGCGCAGTTGGCCGGTGCCATCCAAGGCCGCTGGGGCAAAGGGATCGTAAACCCCAAAGTTCACCGCCGTAACACTCTGAAACTGACAGCCAGTGCCTTGGCCATAGGCGGAGAGTCCTGCTAAGAGCCACAGGAGGGGCACTCCTAGATAGATCAATCGGGTAGTTGACATATCAATTCCCCCACATCGGTAAAGAGATCGTCAGCCTTGGGTAGGGTCACCGTAAAATTACACTGTACCTGCTCATAGGCCAATTCTGCTGCATAGGTACCTGCTTCCAAGGTATCAAAGTAAAACTCGCCATTAGTACTCAGGGGCGAAACCGCCGCTTGGTCATCTTTTTTGAGCGTCAGTTGCCCCAAGCTGGGAACAATGCGAGTACTGCCGCGCACTAAAATAGCTCGCCCTACATAGCTCCGATTGAGGCGCACATCAAAACGGGCGATCGCCCCACCTCGAAATGGCGGTGCAATGAACTGTTGACTTCGGCCAATGGCAAAATCAAGGGGCACGTCTTGATCCTCGATACGTAAGTCATTGGCATAGTAGGGCAGCAGATCGGGAATCAGGATTTGCCCACGGCGATTAGTGCGACCAATTTCCTGATTACTCAAGTAGGTGCGCACACCGGCCACATTGGGTACTTGCACGAGGGCAAAACTGCCCTGAACTGGGCGGGTGAAAAATAGCTGACCACCAATGGCCACGATCCCGCCTTCTACCCCTAATGAGGTTTGGCCGCTGTTGCCTGCTTGGGAATAGCCAACTTGATAGCGACTCCACGGGGTATTGTACTGAAACAACCCACTAGCTAACCCTTGGTCACTGACGGGGGACACCTGACCTTGATACCCGTAGCCCACCCCCAAGGGGAGCGATCGCGACACATTGACAAAAGGCACCCCCTGATTACCCCGCTGTACCCAACCGGTATTGAGGTTCACCTGATTATTGAGAAAATAGTTAAGCGTCACGCTAAATTGGTTCACGGGTGCTTGATCGCCAAAAAAAGACCGCGATCCCTGCAATAACAGGCTGAGGTTCCGGTGCAAGCGCACCTGTGCTAGCACACTAGCCTGCTGACCAATCACTTGATCGCGAGGATTATTAAAAAAATATTGACCACTAATATTAATCCGTGAACCAAGGTTAAAGGTTGTACTCACAAATCCATCCAACAGCGAGCGATCGTCCTCTAGGGGTAAGCTAGTTGTGACATAATCTGGGCTGCGCAGCCGTACCCCACCACTGAAGGCGATCGCCCCTGGATAGTTATAGGCCGCCGCCACCGCGGTACCCAGCTTCCCTTGAGTGGTACTTAAGGCCGCCGCCACATCGAGAGTACCAATGGGTAACGCTGTACTCAAGTTCAGCCCGCCATTGAGCAGGTGGGCGTTCCCCTCAATGCGTCCCCCCAGCGTCAGGTTATTGAGCACGCCTTGCCGATAGGCGGCTACCATCTGCACTGAGCCATCATAGTTAAAGTTATCCACCCCCAAGCCTTGGCGCTCGACCCCCGCCGCCACAATAAACTCAGACAGGCCGGGTTGCAGTAAGCTCGCCGACTGCACATACCCTTGAGTAAACACCTGCTGCTTACCCTCTGCGTCGGTAACCACCACCCGCACCCGATTAAAGCCACCGCTAAAGGGCAAATTCTTAAGCGTAAACGACCCCGGCAGCAAGCTCACACGGCGCGTCAGGAAGCCATTGATATAAATTTCGGCAGTGCCGGGGGTTGCCAGTTCCCCTTGCATATCAAAGGCGGGTTGGCGAATGAGGTAGGGACTCAGGCCAAAGTTGCGCTCCCAGCGAATGCCGCCCCACAAACCGCCCCCCCCCAGCAGATCCGTAGTAACAAAACTATCCCCCAGCGTCAACGTGGTCAACTGACGGCGGTTATCCAAGATCAGGGCGGTTAAACCCCGCTGCAACTCTCCATTCGCAGTCAACCCGACCGTCGAAGTGAGGGCATTCCCGCCAAAGCTGACTGCCATTTCCGCAGCGGCAGTGAGGGTCTCAACATTATTCCAAAAGACACCATAGTTAAGGTAGGCACTCAGGGGTTGGCTGTAGCGGATCCCCGGTGGCGCATTGTCTGGGTTAAAGTCAATCACATTGGCGGGCAGCAGATCGGCAGCCACCTGAATCCGTAAGGTCAGCGCCGCATCATCCCGCTCAAAGGTAATCGCAGGCGCCAGAGACTGCAAAGAAACGTGCTCAATGCCCTGAATCATTTCACGGCTGCCACCCACTTCCGTGAGGCCAGCCTGCAACAGGTCTTGCCATGGGATGAGTACATCGTCACCCCTCAGAAACACAATGACATCGCCACGGGCAACGCGATTAACTTCAAGGCTATAAATTGCAGACGTTTCACTGGGAGCTTGAGCGTAGAGCGGCGGCACAGTCGCCAAGAACAGGGGAAGAGCACTGCCCCTAAGAACAAATGCCGTTAGGGGTGGGAATGGTTGTCGTAATTGTAGGGGAGGTTGCCACTGTTTGTAGGGTAACTTGGCGGACTTGGGCACAGTTTGTCTGGGGTAAGAGAAGGTTGCGAAAATCCCGTTGACGATTGGCCAGCACATAAACGGAGTCTAGCGTTTGCTCGAAAATCACAGCTCCTTGATCACTCTTTCCCCGTACTATGATGCCAAGGGTTTGAATATGCACATTGCCTGTGTTGCGCAGCGTCACACTCAGCCGCCCTTGCTGGATGCTGGCATTGACAAACTCTCCTTGGCGTTGGGGGGTGACTGGCTCAATAAAAACTGGTAAGCTCAAGGTTTTAATAATGCGCAACTGTGCCCCTTGGGTGTTGGGGATATTAGGGGACGGCAACTCTGCCACCAACAGCCGATAGGTGTTCTCCTGCTCAAGGGGCGGCTGCCGCACCCCCACCCGTAAGCTACGCTGCTCCCCTGGCGGCACCGACAGCAGCAGGGGAAAAGCCACAACACCGCCATCCGCCTCGCTGAGTTCATCTTGGCCATCAGGGGTTTGCTGCCACTTGCGCAGACTAATTTCAAAGTTAAGGGGTGTTTCGCCGGTATTGGTAAGGGTAAGCAGTACTGTTCGTTGTCGCGGCGACAGAAACACCTGCACCGCATTCAGGTAAAACTCTGTGGACTGCGCCCCTAAGCGCAACGGCATCCCTACAATTGCCGCTACTGCCCAAAGGCTGGCCAAGACCCAATAACGCAACCGCACCTTAGAAGGAGACTACAATTTGCACCGTATCACTGTAGGCACCTGGCTCAAGGGTATCCAGAATGCCTAGCATACTGTTCGCCGCTGGAATACGGCCATAGATATCAAAGGAGGTTGCTGCAGCCGAGGCAGCGGTATAATCTACCCCCGTGGCGGCAGTGCATCCCCAGGTTTGGGTGCGTGCTGCATCCTGAAATAGGCCGTAGGGTAGCAAGGCTGTGGCGCTTGGTCCTTTCATTTGGCGAGCGGGAGCTGTACAGGTCGAACCCGCTATCGGATAGAGACCCTTCTCAAGCTGGATGCTGGCTTTAACCTTTGGCAGGCAACTGACGCTGACCGACCCTTGACTATCTAGAGGGGTTGTGTAATGGGTACCCAAGGCATCGTAGGTACCAAAGTTAATGTTGGTGACGCTACTAATTTTGCAGGAAGCCTTAACAGTGGCCTGAATCTGCAAGTTATCGGTTACGCTTTGAGCTTTAGCGGCTTGGGCTAGCAGAATGGGTAAAACGCCACTGGCAGCCGTTAGAAATAACCCTAGAATAATTTGTCTGAGTGTTAGCTGAAACGCAAAGGACATAGTTGTTTCTCCTTGAAAACACACAACAGCAGCGATGAGGAACTAGCATAGCTAGCTTTAGTATCGCTCAGCGGTATGACCACAGGTGGAACAGTAAACCAGCCGGTGCTCATCCTAGCGCATAGAACGCGGACTTTCTGTAGCCCTCCCCTGAATCATTGCAAAGCACAGAACTGCTGACCTTGAATCTTTAAATAAGTGTTATTTTGCAGACTATCACCGGGTCTGTACAGCGCCAACCGTAAATATACGCAAATGTGTGTTGGTTCTGGTGCCTCTACACCCCAGCCAAGGGGTTGAGTTCTTTATCGAGACTGATTTTCCGCTAAGGTTTTGAAAGCCCCCTTCTTAGCAATTCTATGTCTGTGAAGCAGTTTGTACTGGCCGCTCTGACAATTCTTGTGGCTGCTCTGGTGAGCCTGTCTCTATTAAGTAGCTATCTGGAACCCCAACCCCAAAGCCAAATTAATCTTCTGCAGACCCATTTGACACTGCAAGCGAGGGAATGGCAAGGCATTGGTGATGCTTGGACGCGCGATCGCCTCTTGGGCGATACACAAGGGGCGATCCGTGCCTACACCGCAGCGCTGGAGCCACCCACCCCGCAAAACCAGCGCTTGCGCCTCGAATTGGGGTTGCTGTACGCGGATCAGGGCGATCGCGATCGCGCCCTTGAGACATGGCAGCCATTAACAACTATGGCTCAGGGCACCCCTCGCCGCACGGCAGAGGTGTTAATTGGGCTATGGGATACGCCACCGCAGCTTTTACCGGAGGCTGAATCGCTGATTAAAACGACGCTACGGGGGTGGTTTCGCAACCGTGCCCTTGAGCGGCTCTACGAACTGCAACAGCGCCCCGAGGCTCTGATGGCCTTAGCAACCGCAGAGCAGGTGCAGGCGCAGGCAGCGTTTCAACGCTTAATATTGGTGGGCAGTACGCCCCTGATCGGTAGTGGGTTGGGGGTGGTGCTGTGGCTGGTGTGGATTTACCAGCATGTGCGACGGCGACAACAGGGCAGCCCCTTACCAGCCTTTGCGCCGGTGCCGTGGGGCTGGGCGACCGTTTGGGAGGTGATGGTGAGTTGGTTTGCCACCTTTTTTGCCCTTAGCCTTGTGGTGATGCCTCTCCTGCGTGCGCTGGTGACTGGGGGACAGCTCTTGACCTCGGCGTTTGGCCAAACCCTTTATGCGTTGGCTACCTATGGGGTGATGATGGTGGCTGGGTATGGCTTGCTGTGGTGGCTGTTAAACCGCTTTGGTAAGCCCCCATGGCAGTGGTTACGGTGGCAAGGGGGGTGGCGCAGTGCCGTCCTGTGGGGCAGTGGCGGTTACCTAGCAGCTTTACCGTTGGTACTGTTGACCTCGTTGCTGTCCCAAGGACTGCTGAAAAATCAAGGGGGAGGGAATCCGCTCTTGGAGGTCATTTTACAAAGCCAAGACTATCGCACCTTTGCACTGCTCTACCTCATGGTGGCGGTCATGGCGCCGCTGTTTGAGGAGGTACTCTTTCGCGGCTTCTTTTTCCGATCGCTGCAAAGCTATCTGCCCCTTGGTAGCGCGATGGTGTTGACGGGGCTGTTGTTTGCGGTGGCGCACCTGAACCTTGCAGATCTCTTGCCCTTGACGGTCTTGGGTACGGTGCTGAGCTACACCTACTGGCGATCGCAAAACCTAGGGGCGGCCATGATTCTGCATGGCATTTGGAATAGTGGCTCGTTTTTGGGGCTGCTGCTACTGAGCGGGGGGACGGAAGCGGGGTTCTAGCTGCTGCACCAGCCATTGCCGAGGCACCCATCGACCAGCAAATGCCAAGAGGCGATTACTGGCTTGACCGGGAATGAGGGTAGCCACATCGTGATCCAAGGCGGCGAGGGTTTCGGCCACAATATGGGCGGGGGAGTCTTGGGAACCTATCAATGCCGGGTTGCCCATCATATCGGCGCGCTCAAAAAATTGAGTGGCCGTTGGACCTGGGCACACCCCCAGCACCCGAATGCCAAGGGGCTTGAGTTCTGCCCACAGGGCTTCGCTAAAGTGGCGCACAAAGGCTTTAGTGGCCGCATATACCGCGAGATAGGGTAGGGGCTGAAAGGCAGCAATGGAACTGACGTTAATGATCGTGCCACTGTGGCGCTGACGCATCTGGGGCAAAACCAAATGGGTTAGTTCCATGAGGGCGGTGATGTTGACCTGTACCATGGCCACCAAACGGGAGCGATCGCGATCGCCAAACGCCCCGTAGTCCCCAAATCCAGCATTGTTAACGAGCAGATCGACCCTTACCCCCCGTGCCTCCACCTGCTCATAAAGCTGTGCGGCTGCCCCTGAAATGCTCAAATCTTGCGGCAGGGTAATCACTTGCACCGTCCGTGAGGTCGTTAGTTCCTTGGCCAAGGTGTCTAGGGCAGCAGCAGAACGAGCGGTCAAAATTAAATCGTAGTGGCGATCGGCAAGGGCTGCGGCAAAGGCTTGTCCTAAGCCTCCCGTCGCACCGGTAATCAATGCAGTTGGCATAATTGTTGCGAAACGTAAAGATTGTTATCTTAGAGAGTAACCTACTTTGAAAATTGGCACGGCGTTCCTATGACCTCAACCCTTTCGGCCATGGCTGCCTTCCCCACCGCTGATTGGGAATGGCGCGGCCATCGCATTCGCTACAGCATGAGTGGTACAGGGGCACCCGTTGTGCTGGTGCATGGGTTTGGTGCCTCCATTGGCCATTGGCGCAAAACCATTCCTGCTTTGCGAGAGGCGGGCTATCGCGTCTATGCCCTCGATTTACTGGGGTTTGGGGCTTCAGCGAAACCTAACCTAGCCTACAGTATGGATCTGTGGGCAGAATTACTGGCCGATTTTTGGCAGGCACACATTGCTGAACCCGTGGTGTGGGTGGGGAACTCCATTGGCGGCTTGCTCTGTTTACGGATGGCAGCGGACTATGGGCATACCTGCCGAGGGGTGAGTGTTCTCAACTGTGCGGGCGGTCTCAATCATCGCCCTAACGAACTTAACTGGATGCAGACGCTGTTTACGAACCTGTTTCGCACCTTGGTCGCTGCGCCTGTGATTGGGCATTTGATTTTCGATCAAATTCGCCAGCCGGAGCGGATCCGCAAAACCCTCGGCCAAGTGTACGCCAATCCAGATGCCATTACCGATGAACTGGTGGAGCTATTGCATCGCCCAGCTCTGGATACGGGGGCAAAGGAGGTGTTTGCGCGGGTGATTTCTGCACCGCCGGGACCCAAAATTGTCGATCTGTTGCCAGCGATTCAGGTTCCGATCCTAGTGCTGTGGGGGGAAGTGGATCCGTGGACCCCCGTGTCTGGGGTGAAGCATTTTGAAGCCCACCAAGAGCGCATTCCCATCCGTATTGAGCGTCTTGCCGATACGGGGCACTGCCCCCACGACGATCGCCCTGAGTTGGTGAACCCGATTTTGGTGGAGTGGTTGCAGCAGCTAGAAGCAAAATTTAAAATTTTGAGCGAAGCACAAATTGATAATCGCCTCCCGGTTCCAGTTGATAGTCCTGTTGCTCAAGAAAGCGGCTCAGGGGTTCTTTGATCAGTGCTCGGCCCAAAGCGGGCGAGATAATCAGCGTTTTGGCTTTGAACAGCCAGCAAAAGTCCCACTCGTAGTGACTGGCGCATACTTGACCGCGCAGGTGCCCTTCCTGCCAATTTTGGGCAGTAATCCGAACATGGGCGATTGTTTGGGGTAAGGCAGCCATGGTTCAGCGTAGTTCAGCAACAACTTGGTTGGTGACCAGTTGCTCTTGGGTGAGCAAATCTTCCACGGTTATCCGCAGTTGGCGATCGCCATCCACGTAGAAGAGAACTTTTAGACGATCGCTACCGGGGTAGCCGGGGGGGTCAAGGGTGGCAAGGGTTTTGCCTTGGGGGGTGTCATTCAGAGGCTGAACGGTCAGTTGCCCGCAGGTACGGGTAATGAGGCGATCGCCATCAAAAAAAATTTCCACGCCCCCTTGCTCATCCCCTAGCTCGCCAATCACCAGTTCAATCTTGGGTTGTCCTTCTGTAGAAGCGCCTAGAATCAGTTCCACCGGTTCGCGCATCGGGTAGGGCTGTCCCCGCTGAATGATGGGATGCCAACCATGGCGATTCAGCTTGCGATCCCAAAAACGGATGCCGTAGCTATGGTACAGAAAATCCTTGAGGTCTAGGCCTTGGCTCAGAGCCAACGCACCCATGGCAACGGCGGTAAAGGGCTGATGGCTGCTGATTTTGCTGCGCTCAAAATACTCGCCAACCCAAGCTTGCACGGCGGGGATTTGGGTGGTGCCCCCCACCAATAGCACCGCCTCAATGTCCTCTGGGGCAATCCCTTGGCGGCGACCCTGCTGAAGTACCTGCAAAAGCGCCTTCTCCAACCGTTCAAAGAACTGCTGTTGGTGCAGAATTGCCTCTAGCTCAGCACGCTCTAGGCTTAGCTCCAGAGTAGCAAAGGTGTCTGGGTCAAAATATACCTCTTGGGCGCGCGGATGCTGGGAGAGTTGAATTTTTAAGCGCTCCGCTAAGCGCAGCAGCAAACGGTTGGCGGCAATCCCCTGCTGCCCCCAATAATCCACAATCCAGTGATCAATATCGGTTCCGCCAAGGTTCACTCCAGCTTTGCCGAGAACTCGGGCTGTACGCGGGCGTTGATGATCACTATCGGCCCACTGGCGATCGCCCCACTTCAGGATAAAACCCAAGGGTGAGCGCTGCTGGTCGTTTGTTTTCAGTTCCACTAAGGACAGATCAAGGGTACCACCGCCAAAATCAATCACAAGGATCACGGGACGCTCGGCCACACCATAGCCCAGCGCCGCCGCTGTAGGTTCATCCACAAGGCGAATCTGGTCAATGGCAAAGCCATCGCACACCTGCAATAACCACCGGCGATAGGTTTCAAAACTATCCACGGGCACGGTAAAAATCAGGGAGTCGCCAAAATCCCCGGCACTGTGCTTTAACGCCGTCAGCAGCGTGCGCAAAAACCACGTTCCTATCGCTTCAAAAGTGATCGGGCACCCATCTAATTCCGGCAGGTAGCCCTGCACCGTTGCGCCAATCCCCCGCTTAAACCGCGAGAAAAAGCGGCGATCGCCGGCCACATCAAACCCCCGATCCCGCACCTGCTGCCCCACCACCACCAAAGGCAACTTGGCATCCTCAACGTAGGCCAAACTGGGAATCAGCGCTGGCACCTCCCCAAACCCCAGCGACAGCCCGGCCACTGTCACGGGTTCTGCCACCTGAGCCGCATAGTTCCAGCGGGTTACTAGGGTGTTACTGGTACCAAAATCAATCGCGTAGGTCACAGCGCCCTCAACCTATTCTCGCTAAACCCCTTATCCTAAGATAGTGAGTTCTGCTCCTCTGAACCCCTAGGAGTATGTCAAAATAAGGGAGCGATCGCAAAGATATGTAGGTGATTTCTAGGATTATGGGGCAAACTGGTGTACTACTACTGAACCTTGGCGGGCCAGATCGGCCAGAAGATGTCCGCCCCTTCCTGTATAACCTCTTCTCAGATCCGGAAATTATTCGCCTGCCCTTTCGCTGGTTGCAAAAGCCGCTAGCGTGGTTCATTTCCACCAGCCGCGCCCGCAAGTCTCAGGCAAACTATGCCCAAATTGGTGGCGGCTCACCCCTACGGCGCATTACCGAGCAGCAAGCCAAAGCCCTCAAAGCGGCTCTCGCTGACCTTGGCATCGAAGCGAACCTCTACATTGGCATGCGCTACTGGCACCCCTTTACCGAAGAGGCGATCGCCCAAATTAAACTTGATAACATTCGCCAACTCGTCATCCTGCCCCTCTATCCCCAGTATTCCATCAGCACGAGTGGCTCTAGTTTCCGATTGCTCGAAGCCCTCTGGGAAAATGATCCCGCCCTCCGTCAAATTCACTACACCCTCATTCCATCGTGGTATAACCATCCGGGCTACGTCGCTGCCATGGCGGAACTGATCCGTCGGGAACTCGATCAATGCCCCAACCCCGACACTGCCATGGTGTTCTTCAGCGCCCACGGTGTCCCCAAAAGCTACGTTACTGAGGCGGGGGATCCCTACCAGGAGCAAATTGAAGCCTGTGTCAGATTGATCATGAACGCGCTGGGGCGACCCAACCCCCACGTTTTAGCCTATCAAAGTCGGGTCGGGCCGGTGGAATGGCTGCAACCCTACACCGAAGACATTATTCCGGAGCTAGCGGCTCAAGGTGTCAAAACCCTTGTTGTGGTGCCCATCAGCTTTATTTCGGAGCACATCGAGACATTGCAAGAAATTGATATCGAATACCGAGAACTTGCAGAAGAAGCTGGTATTGAAATTTTTCGGCGGGTTCCGGCGCTCAATGATCACCCTGGGTTTATTGTTGCCTTAGCCCAGTTGGTGAAAGAGTCCCTTGCTGCGCCGCCCCGTACCTTTGCCGATGTCAATACCTTGCGCAAGCGGGTGAAACTCTACCCCCAAGAACGTTGGGAGTGGGGGATGACCTCTGCGGCGGAACGCTGGAATGGGCGCTTAGCCATGCTGGGGTTCCTTGCCCTCATTATTGAACTGATTAGTGGTCAAGGCCCGCTGCATATGTTGGGTTTACTCTAAGCTACCCCCCACGCTCTAGTACAGTAACACCAGTCGCAGAATCCGCGCCACCAGCGCCACTAAACAGACAATCACCAATTGTCCGGGCAGCGCCCACAGGGAGTATTGCTGTATGAGTTCTACTAAGGGCTGACTTAACTGGCCAACGAGTGCCAAGGCGCAAAGGTACAGCAACCCACAGCTATGAATGATCGCTAACCCTGCCAACCCACTGAGGGCGAGCCACTCAATGCGAGCAGCCGCTCCTGAGCGAAACGCTAACCAGCCACAGACCCACGCCCCAGGAACAAACCCCAACAGATAGCCAAAGGTTGGCTCCCGCCAATAGTCTAGCCCTCCGCCTTGGGAAAATACCTGAAAACCACTGAGGCCAAGGATCAGATAGGCCACCTGCGAGAGTGCTGCCGCTTGTCGTCCTCCCATGCACCCCACCAGTAGCACTGCCGCCACTTGGTAGGAGACCGGTAAGGAATAGACGGGGATTGCACTCCATGAACTGGGTAGCACCAATTGCCCGTCATCACTTAACAGATTAGGAATGGCGATCGCTGCCTCCATAAAGGTGCCAGCAACCGTGAGCAGTAACCCCAAAACCGCCCAGAGAAATTCATCTAGCGGTGACACACCCCCCCCTCACGCCCCTTTCAGTAAGTCAGAGTTGAGTGACGGTGTTCTGCCGCTGTAGCGGAAGGTCAAGTCCGTATCGCCCATCATAATAATGTCCCCGTGGTGCAATACCCGTTCCTCTGCAATGGGACTACCATTGACCAAGGTACCATTGCGACTCCCTGTATCGCGGATCAAATAAATTAAATCACTGCCCCGGGGGCGTAGTTCAATCGTGGCTTGATGGCGGGAAATAAAGGGGTCATTAATAATAACATCGCACTCCTTAGAGCGGCCAATGCTCCAGAATGCTTTGCCGGCCAAGTGATACTTACCAACAATGATTCCTTGGGAGCGCACCACTAGCCATGCTTGCTTTGCGAGATCGAAAGAACCGGTCATAGACGCGTGCCGTTCATACTTCCATGATATGCATTCCTGAGAGCAAGGGCGGAGGAAATTAGTACATTTACGGATGCCACACCCGTGAATTATCAACTTCAATAGAGGTAGTAAAGCCTGCGGTAAACTCTCTCTAGACCAAGGCTAGCCCTCTCCTAAGACATCGAGGCGTAGGTTTCTGGAGTGCTTAAGGAAGTAGGGGAAGTACACCATGCGTCAACGATCTTTGTTTAGGCCTATGCCAAAAGACTTGCAATCCCAAGACATCCCTGCTGCCTCAAGGGCTCAAGTTGTTTCTGCTCAGCGACTTAAGGTGCGGCGATCGCTCCTTGCCAATGGGGTGGTGATCGCAACAGGAGTGGGTGTTCTAGCATTTACAGGGATCTTTCTATTTCGCCACCTAACAAGCGTTACCAGCCGCGACGCCGTAATCAACGGGGTTATTGTCAATGTCCGTGCCCCAGAAGAGGGAACGCTAGTGGATCTTCACGCCTAAGTGGGCGAGATAGTTGAGCCGTCAGAGGGGGCGGTGGCTATCTTAAAGAACGACCGTACCACTGCCATGACCCCTAAGGATGTAAAAACATGGCTGCAACGGCGCCGGGGGGAGTTAGGAGCCGCCAAGGCTAAATTAGCTGAACTCGAAAGCTTATTGGCCTCTGCCCAAGCAGATGACACCCATCAGCACCATCTAGAAGTGACTGAGAGCGATCGCCGACTTGCGGCTGCGCAAGCGGAACTGGCTGCCGCACGGGCACAGCTTGCCAATGCCAAAGCACGGCAGGAACTCGCGCAAATTAACTATGAGCGCTTCGTCTCCCTTGCCCAACAGGGAGCAGTACCTCAGTCTCAAGCAGATGCCGCGCGCACAGAACTCAAACAAAGCCAAGCTCAGGTGGTCAACCATCAACGCACTGTTGATGCAGCGGCGCGCACCGTAGAAGCATTAGCTGCGGAAGCACAGGCGGCACAGTTGGGTTTAACCCTGCGCAACACCCGCAGTAATTACGATCCTCGCTTGCGCCTACAGGAACTTAAGTTGCAAATTGCTGAGCAAAAGGCCGCCATCCGCGGTATTGAAGCGGAAATTGCTGCCCAGCAGGAGCAGTTAGCCCAAGCAGAGCGGGAAGTTGCCCAGCGTCAAGTTGTTCCCATTAACACACCGGTGGCAGGCTACGTCTGGCGAGTGGAGGCGCGGCAGGGGGCATTCCTCGGCAAAGGCGATCTCATTTTGCAAGTCCTAGACTGCCAACGCCGCTGGGTCGATGTCTTCTTGGATGAGAAAATGCTGCGTCTTGTGCATCCAGGTACACGAGCTAGGATTGAATTGTACGGTGATAAATGGGTGACCTTGCGCGGCAGAGTCTCCAGCATCCGCTCAGGGCTGGGTCGCCTCAACCCCGGGGATGACATGGTCATCCCTATCCCTGAAAACTACCCACGGCAAAGCCAAGTGCGAGTGGAATTGGATGTGAGTGATGCTTGGAGGGAGGGCAACTTCTGCTACGTGGGTTATACCGGCAAAGTGACCTTTGAAATCAATTAAATTTCAACGACACCCCCTGCTGCCTGTAGCCGTGCTCGGGCACGCCGAAAGGCTTGAGCTGCTTGAATCTGAGCTTGCTTGGAGCCGCTTTGAGCTGCTTTTGCCACCGCCGCCTGAGCTTCGCTAAATTCCCGTTTGGCTGTCTCTAGGTCAATGGTGTCGCCCCGCTCAGCCGCATTCACCAAAACCGTGACTTCGTTATTTTCCACCTCGGCAAAGCCCCCCATCAGGGCGATCGCCACCCACTCTCGCTCTTGGCGAACCCGCATCACCCCAGTTTCCAGCGCCGTCAGCAGGGGCGCATGATTTGAGAGAATGCCCAGTTGTCCCGTTGTACTGGGTAGAATCACTTCTTCTGCTGGGGCATCCCAAACGGTCTTATCGGGTGCAATCACCCGTACGGTCATCACCATAGCCTTTCCCTTCTTAAGTGATAATTCTTATTCTTAGGGTGGGAAGCCCCACCCCACTGTTGCCGACCAATCGTTACTTGCCTAAGCTTTGAGTTTTTCAGCTTTGGCTTTGGCTTCTTCGATGTTGCCCACCATATAGAAGGCTTGCTCTGGCAGATCATCTAGCTCCCCGCTGAGGATCATCTGGAAGCCTTTGATGGTCTCTTCGAGGGTGACATACTTGCCGGGGGCACCGGTGAACACTTCTGCCACAAAGAACGGCTGCGATAGGAACCGCTCTACTTTCCGTGCCCGTGCCACCGTCAGGCGGTCTTCTTCGGAGAGTTCATCTAACCCCAAAATGGCAATGATGTCTTGGAGTTCCTTGTAGCGTTGCAGCGTGGCTTGCACCGCTCGGGCAGTTTGGTAGTGCTCAGATCCGACAATATCGGGCTGCAACATATTCGAGGTGGAACCCAGTGGATCCACGGCGGGGTAAATCCCTTTAGCGGCTAACCCCCGCGAGAGCACAGTGGTACCGTCGAGGTGGGCAAAGGTTGTAGCTGGAGCGGGGTCAGTCAAGTCGTCCGCGGGCACATACACCGCTTGGATGGAGGTAATAGAGCCTTCCATGGTCGAGGTAATCCGCTCCTGGAGCGCCCCCACATCGGTGCCTAGGGTAGGCTGATACCCCACTGCCGAGGGCATCCGACCCAAGAGGGCTGACACTTCCGAGCCAGCTTGGACAAAGCGGAAAATATTATCAACAAAGAGCAGCACATCCTGCTTGTTCACATCGCGGAAGTATTCCGCCATGGTCAACCCAGATAAGCCCACCCGCATCCGTGCCCCGGGCGGCTCGTTCATCTGGCCATAGACCAAGGCAATTTTCGATTTGCTGGGATCGTCTTTATCAATGACTCCCGATTCAATCATTTCGTTGTAGAGGTCGTTGCCTTCGCGGGTGCGCTCGCCCACCCCCGCAAACACTGAAACGCCGCCGTGTTGGGTGGCAATGTTGTTGATCAGTTCCATCATGATGACAGTTTTGCCCACACCCGCACCGCCAAACAGGCCAATTTTACCGCCACGGCGATAGGGAGTCAGCAGATCGATCACCTTGATGCCGGTTTCAAAGACCGAGGGCTTCGTTTCCAGTTCTGTAAAGCTAGGGGCAGGACGGTGAATCGGCAAGGTTTCACTGATGTTGACCTCCCCTTTTTCATCGACGGGTTCCCCCAACACATTAAAGATGCGGCCAAGGGTGGCGGTGCCAACGGGAACGCTAATGGGGGCACCGGTATCGACTGCTTCCAT
This sequence comes from Thermostichus lividus PCC 6715, assembly GCF_002754935.1. NCBI lineage: Bacteria > Bacillati > Cyanobacteriota > Cyanophyceae > Acaryochloridales > Thermosynechococcaceae > Parathermosynechococcus > Parathermosynechococcus lividus. The sequence goes on along the minus strand of NZ_CP018092.1, from coordinate 2,199,270 downwards.
GCCTCGTACAAGGCCATCGGTGCTGCTCATGGCAACGGCACGGACACGATTATCGCCAAGGAGTTGCTGCACTTCGCAGGTGACGGCAACGTCCAATCCCGCTGCGTTTTTCCCTTGAATGCGGAGGGCATTATAAATGGCGGGCATTTTGCCACTGGGAAATTCAATGTCAATGACTGGCCCGATAACTTGGGTAATAAAGCCTACATTGGTTCGTTCTGCTGTTGTGACCATGGACTCTGCCTACTGTCTTGGTAAGTTCATTTTTTGTAACTGGCGATCGCTTCAGGCCATCATCTGTGAGCGAAAGGGTTCACACATGAGAGCGGACGATCAAACCTAAATGGAGAATGACGCTGTGCCCGCAAAAGCACCACAATACAACGTACCACTAATGGGGCAACAGGGGGCTAGCCAACGGCTTCGATTTCGTCTTCAAAAAACCATGTACTGGAGCGATCATCAAAGGTGACCACCACCCCGACTCCACTGCCGTCAGTCATCTTAAAGCCCGTGACTTGACCGACTTGACCCAGTTTTTTGAGCACTTCTTGGGCGACGCGATCGCGAATCCGGCAGACGCGCACTTTTTGCCCCACGTCCATAGCAACTCCCAAAGTTTGTATAATCCTTGAAAATCGTACCAAGAAACGGTCGCGTTAACACAGGTTTACATTATGGGTCGTCTGCGGGTTGGGTTACTATTTGGCGGTCGCTCGCGGGAGCACGAGGTCTCGGTTGTATCGGCGGCGGCAATTGCCCAAGCCTTTGCCGATCCTCTCAATGGCGATCGCTATGAGGTGGTGCCCATTTATATTCAAAAAGATGGTCGTTGGCGGTGTACCGAAACCGTCAGTGCGCCAGCACCTTCTCTAGATAATCAATCGCTGTGGTCATTTCCGGCAGTGGCAGAAACCATTGATGTTTGGTTCCCCATTCTCCACGGCCCCAACGGTGAAGATGGCACAATTCAAGGACTGTTGGAAATGATGCAACGTCCCTACGTGGGGTCTGGGGTGGCGGCCTCCGCCATTGGCATGGATAAAATTTTAATGAAAACGTTTTTTGGAGCGGTGGGGCTACCGCAAGTGCAGTATGTGGCGATCAGCCGCTCAGAACTTTGGTCGGATCCGTGCCGCTATCGTCAGGTGTGCGATCGCATCGAAACCGAATTGGGCTACCCCTGCTTTGTCAAGCCGGCCAACCTTGGCTCATCAGTGGGCATTTCTAAAGCCAAGAATCGCCAACAGTTGACCACTGCCCTAGAAACCGCCGCCGAACTAGATCGGCGCATCATTGTGGAAGCGGGGGTAGTAGCGCGAGAACTCGAGTGTGCCGTCCTCGGCAATGATGCCCCCCAAGCCTCAGTCGTGGGTGAAATCACCTACAGTAGCGAATTCTACGACTACGAAACCAAATATACGGATGGCCGAGCTGATCTGAAGATTCCGGCAGATATTCCAGCGACGGTGAGTAACACCATTCAGGACATGGCGCTGAAAGCCTTTACAGCCTTGGATGGGGCTGGTCTAGCACGGTTTGACTTTTTTTACCTCCCAGACAATGGCCAAATTTTAATTAACGAAGTCAATACCTTACCAGGGTTTACGGCACTGAGTATGTACCCGCAGTTGTGGGCTGCCAGTGGCCTATCGTTTCCAGAACTGGTGCATCGGCTCGTGCAATTAGCGCTTGAGCGACACAGAGGGATAGCTTGGTAGCCCCGTACTTTAGTACGGGGAGGAAAAGCTACCTAGCAACTTTAGTTGCTCTGTGCTAATCTATACTTAATCGCCATCCTTGGTGAAAAACCCAATCGGCGACAGTTGTTACAAGTAAGCAGAACTTTGGGGCTTTGCCTCAAGGAACTGTGTAGGGGCGGTTTGCTCACGCCTTTACGAGTTCGTTTGTGGACTGCGTAAGAATCCCCCGACTTTAGTCGGTGGGAGTGTCAAAGCCAAACCTACGTGGTTAACTGTACAGCGTAAAGAGGGAGCGAAAGTCAAACAGTCGCCGCAGCATCGCCCCAAAGGCATCAATTGCATGGGGTGCCTTGGGTTTGTGCCACCACGTCAAGCCGCCGTACAGAAGTTGGACAAGGCCACGGCTAGCGGCCTCATCAACCTCTAAAAACCGCAGATAAAGACAACTGCGCTCATCCTCCTGCCGCATCCGCACAACTGCTGCCTGAACCTTAAAGTCTTGCTCTAAAAAGGTCAGGGTTCCAGTGAGGATCGGCTGCGGGGGAACCTGCCGCCCGGCGGTTAGCAGTAGCGCTGCCCCGGTTTCCGAAAGATCGCGGGTATAGCCCCAGAACGTTTGTGACCCCAGATCAAACCGACACACGGTACAGATAGGAAAGCGATCGCTTTGACGGCGCGTCGGCTGATCAATTGCTGCTAGCACCGCAATCAAAGCAATTACGGCATTATAAACCGTCCAGGCCAGCATGACCTCTAGGCCAGCGCGCTCGTACTCCAGCGGCGGCCACACCCCAAACCAATAGCCCCCATAACGGACAAAAATCCCAAAAACCGAAGCTAGCACCAACAGGAGCAGCGGCCAGGTAAACGCCAAATTCAGATGTTTGCGATTTGAGAGGGTTCCTTTGTTCGTCACAACGCTGCCAATTTTGCCAAAGGGATTGCGTAGAATTTTTATTAACTGCACCATCCCAGGAAAGGCAAACATCACCTCATACACTTCACCCCACAGCGAAAAGTAACGCCCCTCCGTCGCCCAGCTAAAGGTTGCCAGCGTTAACAGTGTATAGGGGATAGCAAAGTAAAGATATTCCCAAAAGGTGGCTACCGTGAGAGACACCCCTGTCATCAGGCTCACAAAGGGACCCACCAGAAAACAAGCGCGAGTAAAGGGGTTAAAGTTGTACAACAGGAGCGATAGGTGACAACTGCGCTGAAACCACGACAGCGTTGACCAAATAGGTAAATCATCACCACAGAAATAGATCTGCATATTGCCTTGCAGCCAACGCAAGCGCTGCTCTAGGTGATCGCGGAAGTTACGGGGAGACTCCCCTAAGCTCAGAATTTCGTTGAGATAGATCAAGCGGTAACCGGCAATCTGCATCTTGGTGCCGGTTTGGAAGTCTTCGACAACACAGCGGGTGTAGTAGCCCCCCACCGCCTCAAGATCGCGACGGCGCACGACGTAGGAGGTACCGCAGCAGATAATAGCGTTGCCAAAATCGCGCCCGGGCTGAATAAAGCCAAAAAAGTACTCCATATCCCCCGGCATCATGAATTCAATCCCTAAGTTTTGGGCGTGGTAATCGGGGTTAAAAAAGTGTTGGGGGGTTTGCACCATGGAAATTTGGTCATTTTGAAAAAAGCCAACGGTACGGCTTAGAAAGTTTTGGAAAGGGATAAAGTCAGCATCAAAGACAGCAATAAGTTCACCGTTGGTTTGCTGGAGGGCATGGTTGAGGTTGCCTGCCTTGCGGTGTTCGTTGGTAGGGCGGGTAATGTAGTGCACCCCCAGTTGAGCGCATAGATCTGCGACTTCCGAACGGCGGCCATCATCTAGGATGTAAATGGTTTTATTGCGGTAGTTAATCCCCTGACAGGCAACAATAGTGCGGCGCAAAATGTAGGGAGGTTCGTTATAGGTGGGAATAAAGATATCAACACTGGGGCAATATTCCCCTGCAAGGACAGCCGCTTGATAGTAATTTGCCTCGCGGGAGCGCTGGCGATCGGTGAGCCATGCCGTTTGGTAAACGTAGAGCACATAGGTAATGAAATACAGAACCTCTAGCCCATAGAAGCTAATACTGGCAATGGCGCTAAACCAATGGGTCGTGTTGAGAGTCGCCAAACCGCGCCATAGCAGATAGCGAAAGCCAAACAGGATCACAATCAAGCGAATGACAAGGCGGGTAACATTATTACTGGGAATGATGTTGAGAGAGAGCGCCACCAACGCTGCAATGACTAAAGGCCACCACTGACTGAGATCATCCCGTGGCAGTTGCAGCAGTTCGGGCAGGGGTCGTAACTGATCAGGATTAACCAGCCCAATGGGAAATAGGGTTGGCTGCCAGACCGTGGCCAACAGCACCGCCACGAGGGTCAGCACACTCAAAACCAGAAAGCCCCATACCCACGGTGACACCAGTTGCGGGGGGGACGCTGGTCTTGAGTGCGGTTCTTGAGTCATGGGTTAGCTACAAAGCTAGGCAATGGTCGGCATTTGCAGGCGGGCAAAAATCATCCGACCGGCAGAGGTTTGCAGGGCACTGGTGACCACCACTGACAACTGATCGCCGATGTGATCAACGCCCTCCTCGACCACCACCATGGTGCCGTCTTCTAGGTAGCCAATCCCTTGAGCCGGTTCCTTGCCCTCTTTGAGAATTTTGAGTTCCAGCGTATCTCCGGGTAAGTAGATGGGGCGTAGGGCTTGAGCCAGTTCGTTGACGTTAAAGACATCAACTTTTTGGAAGCGAGCTACTTTGTTAAGGTTAAAGTCGTTGGTGACAAGGGTGCCGTTAATTTCTTGGCATAGGCGCACCAGTTTGGCATCCACCGTAGTCAAGTCTGGGTAGTCTGCGGAGTGAATGACAATGCGATCGCCTAGGTTAGCTTGGATGCGGTTCAGTACATCTAGGCCGCGGCGACCCCGACTGCGCTTTTGATCATTGGCGGCATCCGCAATCAGTTGCAGTTCTTGCAGCACGAACTGAGGCACAATAATTTGCCCCTCTAGCACCCCTAAGTTCAACAGAGCTTCAATGCGACCATCGATGATGCAACTGGTATCCAAGACCTTAGCACGGGCAGGTTTGATCATTCCTTCTGCCAAGAGGCTGCTTTCAACGGAGTTAGGGTTGACCAGCCGCAGTAGGGCGCGACCATGACTATCGGCCAAGGTTGTCCCGGAATAGGCAAAGACAATACTGGTGAGAACAGCCACCAAGGGTTTAATAAAGGAAAAATCCCTAGGAATCGGCAACAGAAAAATAGGAGCCAGCATCAGGTTGGCCAATAGCAACCCCACCACTAGCCCTACAGCTCGCGATAGTAAGGTATCAGCAGGGAGCTGACGAATATTGCGCTCAAGGCGATGGTAGAGGGTTTGCAATAACAGGCCAAGGGCAATGCCCACTAGCCCACCAAACCCTGCGGTGACCCACTGTAAGCCCCTAACGTTCGCAACTTGATCAAGCACCGTCGTTGGCAATAGGTCAATGCTATTGAAGCCAACGGCAATCCCCATCACCACAATAATGAGGAGTAAAAGTGTATCGAGCATCGGTTTGCTCCTGCCGTGCTGGACGATCCATAAGCCGTTACTTTATGGATTATACTTCCTTCTTCTGGGGGGCGGTTGTCAGGGCTGGCTCGCTCATGTCTAACTGCCGACTGATGCGGGTGCCAGCGCGGATGCCAACGGCCTCTGCGTGGGGACCTAGGGTGAGCCGCGCCAGTAAGCCCCCCAAGGTTGCCCACAGGGTTTCTCCCACAAAGGAGCGACTGGCCTTCAACCACCACTCCAGTACCACGTCAACGGAGGGGGGAGTGGGGTCAACAGGGGTGGGTTCGGCTATCTGGCGGCCAAGGTCTTCGCCCACCTGAGAGCCAATCATGCTGCCGAGAACTCGCCCTACGGTTTCTCCCACAGGCCCCATCACCACTTGCCCAGCGAGACCCCCGGCAATTTCCCCAGCGGTTTCGCCAATTTTATCGCCAGTGCGAACCTCTAGGGCTTTAGCAACTTGCTGGGGGGTCTGCTCAAAGGAGGTAAACTGCAATTGGCTAATTTGTTCGGTGGTGCTCATCCCCAGACGGGCACCAATCACTCCACCCACAAAGGTGCCCACTTGTACCCCCATGACGGCTCCGGCAGGCCCCATAAACACCCCCCCCGCTGTGGCACCCACCATCCCTCCCACCATATCCCCAAGGTACCCCCCCACCACAAAGCCCCCCATGGCTGTGGCTTTGTGCCCTACCTCTTCGGGTTCTAGGGCAAAGGCGCGGGTCAGGTTTTGCAGTCCTTGGTTGCCTTGGCCAACAATTTGCACATCCCCCCACAATTGAATGGCTGCCAGCAGTTGCAGGGGGGTAATCTGCTCTAGTTGATACTCAAGGGTAAGGGAAGCGGCAAGGGGATTACAGTGAACGGCTCTGATGCCTTCTAGGGTGTGGAGGTAAGCAACTAGGGAGTCTCGAAAGGCCGGCTCACGTTTTAGCTCTTGAATCCGCAGGCGGAGGCGATCGCCCGTGAGGTGCATCACTTCAGCAATCGGGGCAGTGTCAGCAGCAGCCATGGCGATTCCTCTCAGAAGGCTCTACCGTTGTTCTAGCATGTACCCAAAAGCCGTGGGGAATTCTGTCAGAATGTGAAGATGACGGCGTTGAGGTTACAAGTGCCATGTCAGTCACGGTCAAGGTTGAACATCTCAAAAAGTCCTACGGCGCGGTGACGGCGGTTGAGGATGTGTCTTTCACCGTTGAGGCAGCTGAAATTTTTGGCCTGCTTGGCCCCAATGGTTCCGGTAAAACGACGACTCTACGCTGTTTATGTACGCTCTCGCAGGCAGATGCGGGACACTTGGAAGTCTGTGGCCTCTCGGTGACCACTCAGCCTCACTTGGTGCGCCAAAAGCTGGGCTATGTGGCTCAGGAGGTGGCACTCGATAAGATTCTCACGGGTCAGGAGTTTTTAGAACTGCAAGCGGCGCTCTACCATATTCCCCGCGCCCTGATTCCCCAACGCATTGAAGCAGTGCTGGAGCGTCTGGATCTGCGGCAATGGCGCGATCGCAAGTGTGGCACCTATTCCGGGGGGATTCGCAAGCGCTTTGATCTGGCGGCGGGGTTGCTGCATCAACCCCAAGTTCTGATTTTAGATGAACCGACGGTCGGACTAGACATTGAAAGTCGGCAGGTGATCTGGGACATCTTGCGGGAACTTAAAGCCGAAGGGTTAACGATTATCCTCACCAGTCATTACCTTGAAGAGGTGGATCTCCTCAGCGATCGCCTTGCCATTCTTGATAGGGGGCGGGTGATTGCCAGTGGCTCCCCTGCTGACCTCAAGGCTAACCTTGGGGGCGATCGCATCACAGTGCGGATACGGGAGTTTACCCCCTACAGCGAAGCCCAGACAACCCAAGCGTTACTGATGCAATTGCCCTGCGTAAAATCCGTCGTCATTAACCGTAACCAAGGCAATTCCCTAAACTTGGTTGTGACGGAGGCTGCGGTTGCCCTAGCGGAGATTCAAGCCGCCCTAGAAACAGCAATGCTTCCCATCTTTAGCTTGGCGCAATCCCGCCCGAGCTTGGATGATGTTTACCTAGCTGCCACTGGCCAAACCCTACTGGATGCCGATTTGGCGGCCAGTGCTCAGCGAGATAGCAAACAGCTTAAAAAGGAGGCCATGCAGCGCTGAGGATTCCTTAGTGATGGCTATCGCACCCCCCGTTGGTGAGTTCGTCGCCGTAGTTGTCGTAGTCGTCGTCCCCCTCAACCAACTCTGGTTCCTCGAGGACTGGGTTGAGCAGGACGGCCATTTCTGCCTCGTGGTGGGTCAACCACTGCCCCTGGGTACGCAGCCAGCGCGGGGCATTGAGGTAGCGGGCAAAATACCATGGCGGGGCAGTCGGCTGGGTGATCTCGGCTTGAACCCGCACCGTCTCTCCGGGGTAGTAGGCATCCTCGGAGTCAACGTCTAGCCATACTTTTTGGCCAATAATATCTTGGGGAAGCATCATAATTTGTGATTCCTCGAGGAACCTCACTCTACCTTAATTGTATAAGTTGTAGCGGATTTCAGAAATTTTTGCAGCGCCTTTTGATGTTTATGCATAGCGACTCAGCCAAGCGATCGCCTCCCGTAACCATGCTTCAGGATCACTCGTTTGGGCAAGGCTCGTGGTTTGGCCTACGGCAATGAGTGCCTCTTGAATCTCGCGATCGCTATAGCCCAAGGCCAGTAAGGTTAGTTCTAGCTCCTCCTGTAGAGAGGCTGTGGGCACCCCAGCGGGGGCAGTGTGCTGTCGCCATGCTGCCAAGGAGGCTTTTAGCTCAAGGGCAATCCGCTCAGCGGTTTTTTGGCCAACCCCCGGAGTGCGGCTCAGCCGCTGGGTATTGCCACTCACAATGGCCTGCACTAAATCCGGCAGGGGAAGCGTATCCAACAGGGCAAGCGCAAGTTGGGGCCCCACCCCATTCACCCGAATTAACCGTGAAAACATCTCCCGCTCTGCGGCACTGCCAAAGCCGTACAAACTTAGCTGATCGTCACGGACAATCAGATGGGTAAAAATTTGCACCACTTTACTGCTGGGAGGGTAGGCTCTGAGGAGATGGGAGGTCACACTCAGGCGGTAGCCAATTCCCTGAACCTCCAGCACCAAAAAAGAGCGGTTTGAGCCATCTTGCTGCTGGTCAACGACACAACCTTTGAGGTAAGCAAACACGGTTACTATGCCCAGTCCAGTGCTAGTTTAGTAATAGTTTTTAACCGTTTCAGCGAGCAACGTCGTTGCCATCGTCAGCTCGTTCAGCTATAGTATAGACAGTTCGGGCTATCAATCCCCCGCATAGCCCTACTCAAATCCCCGAAAAGGTAAGTTACACCGAAAGGGTAATGCTCAAATCAAAGATCCTGCAGCCGTCGCTTCAGAAAATGGTATGGATGTCTTTGATGCCGAAGGGATTTTTTCCAAATTTTCGCAAACGTCTGCGTCAAGCTCTCTGCTTGGCTGCGAGCTATAGACTGAATAGGTCACAGCTGAGTCATTGCCGCACGGGCACTTGATGGCGAGCCAAATGGGCTTTGATTTCGGCGATGGTTAGTTGGCCATAGTGAAGGAGGGAAGCCAGCAGCGCTGCTTCAGCTTTGCCCTCGGTCAGGGCTGCCCGAATGTGATCACAGGTGCCCGCTCCACCGGACGCAATGACGGGGATTTCCACTTGCTCGGCAATGGCACGGGTGAGCGCCAGATCATAGCCCGCTTGAGTGCCATCGGCATCCATACTTGTGATCAGCAGTTCGCCTGCTCCTCGCTGTGCCATTTCCACTGCCCATGCCACTGCATCTAACCCTGTGGCTTCCCGTCCACCCCGTACATAGACCTGCCAGCGGGGCTGATCTGTGCCGGGCACGCGGCGAGCATCAATGGCGACCACAATACATTGGGCACCAAAGCGATCGCTGGCCTGATTCACTAAATCTGGCTGCCGCACCGCTGCGGAGTTGAGGCTGACTTTGTCGGCTCCGGCACGCAGAAGATCCTTAATCATGCTGAGGGACTGAATACCACCGCCCACAGTGAGAGGAATAAACACTTGATCCGCTGTACGGTACACCACATCAATGAGAATATTTCGTTCTTCGTGGGTTGCCGTAATATCCAGAAACACCAGTTCATCAGCTCCCGCTGCATTATAGGCTTGGGCTAGCTCCACTGGATCGCCTGCATCCCGCAGATTGACAAAATTCACTCCCTTGACGACCCGTCCAGCCTTGACATCAAGACAGGGGAGTATTCGTTTGGCAAGCATGAGTCCTCCTTAGGGTATATGCTGGGTGCAACACGACTGGCGCCTGCTCGGGTGAGTGTTGAGACTCAGCAATTGACTAGACTTTACTGTACAGTGACGCGGCGACCGCCACCGCTGACAAAAATAATGGCGCGATCCTCAGTCATTGGCTCCCAACCCACGTCAAAGCCATTGCGCCAAGCGATCGCCCGTGCGGCGCGAAAACAATCAAAACTATCGGGGCGGACAAAAAAGATCAGGGAATGGCGACTAGGGGAAAGACGACGGAGGGTTTGGCGGAAGGTGGAGGTTGAGGTATCAAGGCTGGCAACGGACTCGCCACCAAAGCGATCGCGGGGCTGAAATAGAGTTTGAATAATGGGTTGCCCCCCAAAATTGACTAAACTAAGCCGCACAGTGTAGTAGCGAGTGTTATGGGAAAAGTCCCTAAACTGCCGCTGGAGGTGCTGTGGATCTACAAATGGATTGTCATTCACCCGCCGAAAGAACTGCTGAATTGCCGCGCTGGCATTGTCTTCATCGAGGGGGATGGCTCGATTCCCGCGGCACTCAAAGAAGTAGCCCTGTTTACGGGTTTCGCGGGCAATGGGGGTGCGCACAAGGGCAGGAGACACTGCCGCCGTTAAGCTGGCGAACAGACAGACGAAGATCATGACCCCCACCGTATTGGTGAGCACATCCAGAAACGAGTCAAGGTTTTGGCTGGGCTGCTGTGGCTGAGGCCGCCGTCGCGATCGTTTCATAGGCCAGTGGCTGATCGCCCCTGCTTAGGTAACCGCACAAAGACAAAATAGCTCAGGTACAGCACATAAATCACTAAGGCCACTGCGGCAAAGAAACCAAGGGTGCCCGGCCGCGCTTGGGCATGGAACATATCCTTGAACAGGAGGGGTGCTTCTAGCCACACGTGACAACTGGGGGTTGCCACCGCTCCGGGTACGAAGGCGCAGGGCAGATAAAAGGCTTGACCGACTGCTGCTAAGACACAGTAGAGCGTGACTGCCCACCGCCAACTACTAAAGACTTGACCGATTAAGTCTTGGCGATCGTTAATTTCTTCGTTGAGATCGACCCAAAACCAAAGGCTAATGGGAATGAGCACCAAGGCCATGAAACCAGTAACGTAGGCCACCGGCCACTGCGGCATCATCAGATACACCGTAATTGCTAGCAAACTCGCCACACGCCAATAAATCACTAGCAGATGGCTAATCGCCGGCACATTCTGGATGGTGGCCCACAACAGCAACAGCAGGGGCAGCACCACGGTAAAGAGCACGGCAAGGCGATAATCCATCCATACTAGCGATCGCAGAAGTTCAAGGGGCATGGCAGCCAATTTACACCACTAGGACGGTATCTATTATCTGTGATGTCCTTTGGCTGACACAAGTCGTGACCTCTTCTCGACGCTGACCTTACCCTTCGGGAAGCAAGCGGCAGCTACAACGCGGGACTTGTCACAGGGATTGCACCCGACCATACCAACGCATCAAGATCGTCGCTAGCTTTTGCGAGTCATGGCGCACTGTGGGGGTGGTTTCATCCATCACATCCGCCAAAATTAAGCGGCAGTTGAGGCGTGCCAGTTCGTCGCGATCGATGGCTACAACGTCGCTGCCTTGTTGCCTATAGTGGCTAAGGTGGGCGGAACTGGGGGGATATTTTTGGACGAGAATGGCATCAAAGAGGCGATCGCCCGTTACCTTATCTAAGGCTCGCACGTGATCGCTCACCCGATACCCATCGGTTTCCCCCGGCTGTGTCATGATGTTACACACGTAAACACAGGGACAGCGACGCTCGGCAAGAGCTTGGGCAATATCCGGCACCAGCAAGTTGGGGATAACACTGGTATAGAGGCTGCCCGGACCAAGGATGATGTAGTCGGCATCGCGAATCGCTTGGAGCGCACGCGGCAGTGCAGTCGGCGCAGGCGGCGAGCAGCCAATTTCAACAATTTGTCCTTTGGCTGCGGTGATGTTCGATTCGCCATGGATTAAACGACCATCCGCAAGGCGTGCCCAAAGGGTCATGTCCGTCAGAGTGGCCGGTAGAACCTGACCGCGAATGGCGAGCACAGCAGAACTGGTGGCGATCGCCCGCTCGAGATCCCCCGTAATGTTGGTCATGGCCGTTAAAAATAAATTGCCAAAGCTATGGCCTGCCAACCCATCCCCCGCATCAAAACGATACTGGAATAGCTCTGTCACTAACTTTTCTTCATCCGCCAAGGCGGCTAAACAGTTGCGAATATCCCCTGGCGGCAAGACCCCAATTTCCCGCCGCAGTCGCCCTGAAGAGCCACCATCGTCCGCCATCGTCACAATGGCCGTAATGTTGGCACTAAACACTTTTAAGCCCCGCAATAGGGTCGATAGCCCCGTGCCACCGCCAATGGCCACAATTTTAGGTCCGCGCTCTAGGCGCCGATGGGTCAGCAATCGTTCCACAAGCGCTTTGTCATCGTCCGGCAGCAGCACTTGGGTAATGGAGCCAAGGGTACGGGCATAGCCCCACCAAATTAGGGCAATGCCACCCAAAAAGAGGAGGGGACCACTCACATAGCTGGGCACAAAGCGTGCCAAGGTTTGCAGCAGTTGCTCGATAAACTGTAGCGTGTAAAAAACAGGGGTTAGGTTAACGCTAATGGCTAGGCCAAGGCTCGCTAGGAGTACCCCAACCGTACTAATTAACAGCCAACGCTTTACCAGTAGCCCTGGCAGCAACCATTGAGACCAGAGGCGCAATTTACGGCGAGCAGGTCGCAGAGTTGCCGAAAGTTGACGAGCCTTATTCGCTCTCCTCATCCGCACCGATGCCAAGATAGGTCTTGCTGAGATAGCGGGTCAGCCGTTGCAATGGGTTTGCTATATTGGCCTTGTGATCCGCTTTATTGCTGTTGATCGGCACTCCCAAAATACCCGAAAATTCATCGTCACTGAGCTCTCCTGCTTGGTGCTGGGCGAAGGAGTCCACAACGTCAATCAGTTCGGTTGTCGAAAATTCAAAGCCATGCTGATTGGCAAAGTCAACGACCTTGGGCGCCAGTTCTCCTTTGAGGGCGGCTAATTCCTCGGTATCGAGTTCAGCAGCACCACTAATGTTGCCGTCGCCAACCCCTAAAAGGGCTTCTAACTCATCCCGCAATGAAGCATCCTCGGCAGTTTTTTGCATAAACGCTAATACCTGTGCCGTTGCCATAGGCTCCCTTCCTTACGATCACTAAGGTGAGTAGAATATCTGGACGAACCGATTGGATTATAACATTCTCTGTTCAGAGTATTTTTAAGCAACAGTTCTTAAGAAGGGCACCTCGACCACCTGCGCCTGACGGTTACTGCTCACCTGTAAGGTCAACCCAGCCCCTCCCACTTTGGTGCGGACATAGCCCAAGCCAAAAGCACCGCTCCCTAGGGGGGTGCAACTGGTTAGTAGGCCAACCTTTTCCCCCGCAAGAAATAGAGGGGTGGGTACCGTCACGCAACCGTTGAGGTCGAGTCCCCACAGGTGTTGCTTCACCCCTTGGTAGGTGTTAAGGCGAGCAATGGTTTCTTGGCCAATGTAGCAGCCCTTGTCAAAAGACAGGGTATGGCCGAGGCGAGCTTCAAGGGGGTTGTAGTCTTCGGTGAGTTCGGCATCTGCCGCAGGTCGGCCTTGGCGAATGCGGATGTGCTCCCATTCAGGGTCTTGCAGTTGGGGATAGGTGCCAAGCCAATCTGTGAGGGGGCGATCGCTCCAGAGGGTGAACCCCGGCAGGGCAAGGCCACTCGTGGCGGCCACCGTTAGGGAACGGCCCCCCTGCGCCACAGTAACGTGTTGGTAAGGGGTGGTGAACTCAGGCAGGCCAAGGGTGTGCCGAATGGTGTGGGCAACCTCCCCAAACAGCCGATAGCAATAGCTACTGGCGGTCAGATCGCTCACTTGGACGTCATCGCCAAAGAAGATGTATTTATCCAACCATTGCAGTAAAAACGCCCGCCGTTGGGGGGAGACGAGTAGATCGACCCACTCCTGATGCACCAAGACGGTTGCCAAGTCTAGAGTGCGCGCAGTGGACGTGAGAAAGACCGTATCTGCCCCTTGACCCGGTTTGAGGATTAGGCAGTTATTGGAGGTTTGGTTGTGCAGAAATTTGAGGCGATCGCCCCCGTTAAGCGCAGCCGCCCCCAGTGGGAGCAGTCATAAACAGCACCTTGGGTAGTGAGTGTCGTTAATAGGTCGGCCATGATGCCCCTCCGGGTGCCAAGAGAATCAACTGCTGCTCAAGGAGCGATCGCACCTGTTCAAGGGAAACCTCAGGCTGCTGTGCCAACAGATCGGCAACGGTAGCTTGGCCATTAGCCGCTGCCAGAAACTGCTGCTCCGCTGCATTCAGGTAAATGACATCGTAGTGGCAATTAAACACACAGCCCCCCGGCCAGCCATCTAAGCAGGGGTGACGGTAAGGAATTGCTGCCAAGACCTGAGCATCGGCTGACCAGTCCTGACGCACGAGGGGTGGCTTCGCCAAGAAGAATTCGTAGTGGGTCATGGCCTCCGGATCAAGGGCTTCAATTAGTTGGTACTGCTCCAGGGGGGATAGGTGTTGTGCTCGCGCTAGTAAGTCCGGCTGAGTGCCCAACAGTCGCTCCAACTGCCACAGACGCGGGTTAGAAAACCCCACAAATTCTAGCCCCGACGCGGCAATCAGCTCAAAGAGACTGGCAATGGTGTAGTCAATTTCCTGCGGATGAACGTACATATCTGCAAAGCATTCATCCCGCTGATTGTCTAGGCTCCAGCGTTCCTGTTCGCGTTTTTTGAGGCGGTTCCCCTCCGGCAGGGCAGCAAAGATCTGCCGACCAATGGCAACCCCTTGGGGATAGTTGCTGCGATCGCTCCCTTGGAGCAAGGCAATGGCACGCTGCATCAGCTTAATTTCCCAGCGTCCCAGTTCGCCATAGACAAAAACATGGAGAATCCCACCGGGTGCCAGCACGTTCGCTAGGGCTTGAATTCCTCTTGCGGGGTCTGGCAGGTGGTGCAGCACCCCCACACAGTTAATCATGTCAAAGGTTTGCCCCAAGTGAGCCACATCGTAAAGACTGCGGTGCTGAAACTGCACGTTGTGGGCGCGCGATCGCCGACAACGCTCCTGAGCAATCTCCAGTGCTCCTTCACTCAGATCAATTGCCATAACTTGGGCGTGGGGGTTCAAATGCGCCAAGTACTCCGTTCCCACTCCTGTGCCACATCCCGCATCCAAAATCGCTACATCTAAGCGGGAGGGATAGCGTCCTGTACAAAAGCTATAGGCAGCTGGCCATGACCACCGCCAGTTGTAGCCCGGAGGTGGCTCATCGAGAATGGGTTCCGGCGGAAACGGATAGGTGTTATACAATTGCCGTACCGCAGCGGTAATCTCAGCGGCAGATGTCATGGTTGGTTCCCCTCGTGCAAGTGTTGAAGTAGGTCTTGGGTGGCCTGTTGTGGATCAGCAGCGTCCATAATGGCGCGTACCACTGCGACATGGGTGGCACCCGCCGCAATAACCTCGCCAATAGTACTGGCATCGATACCGCCAATGGCAAACTGGGGGATCGAGCAGTGGTGGCGGGCGTACTGAAGATAGTCAAACCCCACCGCAGCTTTTCCAGGTTTAGTAGGGGTGGCAAAAACGGGGCCAACACCGACGTAGTCTGCACCCTCCTGCAAGGCGCGCTCGAGTTCTTGGGGGTTGGTGGTGGAGCATCCCACTAGGCGATCGCCCCCTAGAATCTGTCGAGCAAGGGCAATAGGAAGATCCGTTTGTCCCAAATGCACCCCATCGGCATTGGCACCCACGGCAATATCGACGCGATCGTTCACCAGAAACAGGGCACCATAACGCTGGCACAGAGCCTGTAGCTGCTGTGCGATCTTCAAGCGGGTTTGGTCATCATTCGTTTTATCGCGGTACTGCACCAGTCGCAACCCACCTTTGAGGGCAGCTTCAACACGCTCAAGCAGGCGATCGCTTGGGGAGGTCACTAGGTATAGCCGTGCGTGGTGCAAGCGTCGCAAACGTCCCTGCCGAGACTGGGGGGATAACGCTTGTTCAAGGATATACACCCGATAGCGCAATGTTTTTGCTGCCGCACTTAGGTCAGCGTGAGTGAGTTTGGCATACTCTTCGATGACGCGCAGCGCCTCTTGAACCCGGGCAAAGTTAGCAGTGAGGACGTCCTGTAGCGTCTGGCGATCGCGCTCCTGGGGATGCGTCAACGCTGTACCCGGATCGTGATCGGTTTGCCGTGCTGAGCGCAATTCCGGCGTATGGTAACCCGCCAGCGTTTGCCGTAGCTCTTTACAGGTGGCGGTGAGTTCGGCATCTTCACACCCCAAGCGACACCATTCCTCAATCACCCGTAGGCCTTCGCGGGCGCGATCGAGGTTGGCATCCAAAATCCGGCACACCCTAGCGTGGCAAAGAATGGGAGCTAAATCTTGCATACCCTGTCACATCCCCGCAGAAAGGGATAAGCAACACCCATCGTTACGCGTTGTCTGAATCACAATGAAACCGTCGGCTAACACAATCCACCATTCCTCCTGTCGCCAGCAATGGCCATGGGCTGGCTCCCTATGTTTGATCCTACTGGGTTGGGGCACTAGCGTGCAGGCAGCAGAGCCGATTCCGATTCCCGTGCCCCCGCCAGAAGTGACAACACTGGCTCCAATTTCGCCGCCAGAGCCACAAAGCGTTGATACTCGCCTAGAGCGCTTGCCCGTCCCCAGTACCCCAATTCCCATAGGGTATGTGGGGGCAGATGTCACCATGAACCAGTTACCGCCACCACCGGATACAACTGGCATAGATACAGCCCCGTCAGGGCAATCTTTAACCACCGGCGGACGCTTCCGAGTGATTGTTTTTGACGTGCGGGAGGGGGATATCGCCAATCAAGAACGGTTGCGATCGCTCGTGCCAGAAGTCTTACCTATTAACACAGGTCAGCAGCGGGCACTCCAAGTTGGCAGCTTCCAAAATGAAATTCAAGCCAGCGAACTGCGAGCCTACATGGAAGTCAATGGCTTTCGGGCAGAAATTCAACGTCTGCCCTAAGGCTCATCCAGCAGACCCCTCACCCCAACCCCTCTGGCAGAGGGGGAGAGGGGCTTCGCACCCAGCGTTACCTCTGTTGCCTTCCTACTGTCACAAGGGGAGAGGGGATGAGAGGGCAACATTTTGTCAGTCAACCAGCCCTCAACCCTTAGGAGTGGGGATTGGTCGTGGGGTGGGCAAAACTAAGCGACAAATTTCTGCCACATGACGGTGATCTGTGCCACAGCAGCCGCCAAAGACAGTCAAATGAGGCAATCGCTGCACTAAATCAATAAACAATAACTCTGAAATCCCTACAATAAGACTGACAACGAGGTACGTTCAGATACGTGGCTTGACCAAAAATTGATAAATCTCGAGTTAAATCGGTAGCCTCACTCATAGCGGCGCTTGAGGATCAGGCATTGCCAAAGCTGGGAATCAGGCTCACGCGAGCTGGTTGTAAGGAGGGAAGACCCTGCTGCTGCTGGCGCGATTGTGCTGCAAGTAGTGCTTGCATATGCCGCAGTTCACTGCGCAGTTGATCATTTTCTTTTTGTAGATGCTCGACTTTCAGTTGGACTTGCTTCAGGCGTTCACTGAATTTTTGACGATAGACTTCGGGCATCTCCTGAATCACTCGCTCTAGCATTTGGTTGCGATCGCCCAGTTCAATGACTTGCTGTTTCAGAGCAGTGACTTCCGACTCCCGCTCCTGGGCTTGCTGCTGATAGGCAAGGATTTGCTCTTGGTAGGTGGCAATACGCGCTTCAACGTCTTGAATTTGCTGCTGTAGGCGCTGTAGTGCTTCAGCATTGGCTGCTTCTGCTTTGCGAGCTTGATAAAAGCGCACAAACAACTCAGGGTGCTGCACCATTAACTGATACAGTTCCTCTGAAAGCTGCTGCACTAGCTGATCCCGTACCAGCAGTTCATCGGCTACGTTGAGGGAGGGGGCGCTCAGGGGATGATCGTTCACGGATGCTGCTCTCCAAGGGGATACGCTGTGGTAAATCCTACGCAGACTGATAGACAACCATGCAAAATCTAGAGTTTTCAGGCTATCATCAGCCAGTACTGGCCGCTGCGGTGCTCGATGCCCTTCAACCTAAGGCGGGTGGGTTATATCTAGATGCGACGGTGGGGGGAGGTGGGCATACTGCGCTACTACTGAGCGCTGCACCAACCTGTCGGGTAGTGGCGATCGATCAAGACCCCATGGCCTTGGCGGCAGCCCAGGAGTTCCTCAGGCCGTTTGGCGATCGCGTCCAGTTTTGGCAGGGGAATTTTGCCGATTTTAGGGTGACTGAACCCATGTTTGATGGCATTTTAGCGGATTTGGGGGTGAGTTCAGCCCAGCTAGATCGTGGCGATCGCGGCTTTAGTTTCCGTTTTGACGCTCCGTTGGATATGCGCATGAACCCGAATCAGTCCCTTACTGCAGCCACTGTGATTAACCACTACAGTGAGCAGGATCTAGCCGATATTTTCTACGAGTATGGCGAAGAGCGCTTTTCCCGCCGTATTGCCCGCCACATTGTGGCACGTCGTCCCCTCCACACCACCCAAGAACTGGCACAATTGGTGGCACGAACCCTGAAATCGTCGCCCCGCCAACGCATTCATCCGGCCACGCGGGTGTTTCAGGCGCTGCGCATTTACGTAAATCGGGAATTGGAGGTGCTGGATCAGTTCTTAGCGCTGTCTCCCCGCTGGTTGGTTCCCCAAGGTCGCCTTGCAATCATTAGCTTCCACAGTCTGGAAGATCGGCGGGTAAAGCAAGCATGGCGGCAGACCCCCCTATTGACGGCGCTGAATCGTAAACCTATTGTTGCCGACGATACAGAAGTTGCGAGCAACCCCCGCTCACGATCGGCAAAGTTGCGAATTGCAGCGCGCACTTTTGCATGAACCGCCGCATTAGTGCTTTATTTGTGGGTATCTTTACAATGCATCTATCATTCATGGCGTTAACATGCTGAGGAGTGCTTGAGTGTATGGTTGCTGCTCCTAAACTAAAGTCTTCGATTGGCTCGCTGCGATCGCGCAGTGGCTCATCCCCGATCCTCACCGAAATTCGCCCTCTTCCCAAGACTCACATGCCTCTATGGCAAAAAACCTTGGTGGGTCTGCAATGGGTCTCTGGGGTGGCGGCAGCCAGCTCAATGGTGGCACTACTGCCTTTGTACGGTTGGCTAGCGCTTTGCGAGCAGCAGTGGAGCCGTGCCTACCATCAACTGGAGCAGCTAAAGCGTCAGGAACGCGAATTGTTGGTCAGTCATGAAACGCTACGCTACCGCGTTACTCAGCAGGTGCAGCAAGCCCCGCAGGGTCTAGTTCCCCAGAATCCGCAGCGCGTCTTGTTTGTTCCCAATCAAGCCTCAACAGGGGCAACGCTCCCCGTCCAGATTCCCTCTGTCGCAGTTGCTCCCCACCGTCGGGTTAGTTACTAGTGGTTGTGTTGCTGGGAGGGTGCCGATGACGACGGCCAAAGCAGTTGCCACGCCAAAGCCCATCGCCGCTGGTCGTATTTGGCTGATTCTGATCTTTTTACTGGGTGCCATGGCCGGTGTCGCAGCACGGCTAGTCTATCTACAGGTTCTCGAACGAGACACCCTAGCAGAAAAAGCCCGCCAGCAACAGCAACACTACACCCCCCCAACTTTGGCACGCTACCCGATCACCGATCGCCGGGATACGGTTGTTGCCCTAGATCGACCTGTTTTTACCCTTTTTGCCCATCCATCTCACTTTAAGGTGGAGCCAACGGCGATCGCCCATGCCCTAGCCCCACTCCTAGGACAGTCCCCCACTCAACTGCTGGCGAAGTTTGGCACCTATCCCACCGGCGTGCCTATTGCCTACGAGGTGAGCGAGGAGGTTGCAGCTAAAATTCGCGCCCTCAATTACGACGGCTTAGAACTGAATCAGGCATGGCAGCGCATTTACCCCCAGCAAGAGTTAATGGCAGGCATCGTTGGCTATGTGGATCGGGAGCACAAGGGACAAGCGGGGATTGAGTTTAGCCAAAATGACTTTTTACAAGTGCGCAACCCCCAACCGTTGCTCTCCATGAATGGCTTGGGGCAGTGGTTACCAGCCCTTGCCCCCACGGATCCTCAGGTGCTCACTCAGGGCTATCATGTGCGCCTGACGGTGGATAGCCGCTTACAGCAGACGGCTCGCCAAGCCCTGCGGCAACAGTTGCGGAAATTTAATGCCAAGCGGGGCACTGTTTTGGTTCTAGAGGTAGCCTCGGGGGCACTGCGGGCACTGGTGTCTGAACCCTCCTACAACCCCAATCAGTACTACCGTGCGGATCCAGCGTTATTCCGTAATTGGGCGGTTTCAGATTTGTATGAGCCGGGATCGACCTTTAAGCCCATCAATACGGCGATCGCCCTTGAACTCAATGCCATTACCCCCAATACTGTGCTTCCGGATGAGGGGCGAATTATGGTGGGTGGGTGGCCGATCCAAAATAGTGACTTTAGCCAGCGGGGGGGGCGTGGTGCGCTGACGATTAGCCAAGTCTTGGGCTATTCGAGCAATGTGGCAATGGTTCACATGATGAACCGCATTCCCAGGCGCCATTACTATCGCTATCTGCATCGGTTGGGGTTAACCCAAAAAGTGGGCAGCGATCTCCCCTTTGAAACTGCCGCCCAACTCAAGCCAGCGGAGCAGTTTATTCACTATCCCATTGAGTCGGCCACGGCTGCCTTTGGCCAAGGATTATCCCTGACCCCTCTGCATTTAGTGCAATTACTGGGGGCGATCGCCAACGGCGGCGAACTGGTGGTTCCCCACGTCATTGAGGGGCTTTACGATGAAAATGGTCATCTGCAACGGCAGCCAAGGCGCGCCGAACCCCGACGAGTCTTTTCTGAGCGTACTAGCACTGAGGTAATCAACATGCTGGGGGAGGTGGTGCGCTCAGGCACCGGCAAGCCTGCCCATATTCCTGGTTATCGCTTAGGCGGCAAAACAGGGACAGCGCAAAAAGCCGTTGGCGGCACCTACGGAAATCAGCGTATTACCAGTTTTGCAGCGGTGTTTCCCCTTGAGCAGCCGCAGTACGTGATTTTAGCGGTTGTGGATGAACCCCAAGGGGATGATGCCTACGGCTCTACTGTGGCAATTCCCATTGTGAAAGCGGTCACTGAGTCTCTGATTACGATTGAGGGGATTCCCCCTCCCATCCCGAAGAATTACGGCGACCCGCTGCTGCAACATCGGTGCCACAATAGGAAAGAACACAGCAGAAGGATGTTATGGTACAGCGTTTTCTTGCCACGGTGGTGGCGATCGTTGTGGTGCTTTTGACCGGGTGTAGCGCCACCAGTGGTCTGCAAGCCTTTGTCGATAGCTATGACGGCTATGAATTCCTCTATCCGCGGGGATGGGTACAGGTACAGGTGGATGGTCCGGCAGACGTGGTTTTCCACGATATTATTCAAACGACAGAAAATGTGAGTGTTGTGGTCAACAGTGTCTCTAGCACTCAATCCCTTGAAGACTTGGGTTCCCCGGAAGAGGTAGGCGATCGTCTCTTGCGCAACATCATTGCCCCCAGCGAAAGCGGGCGCAGTTCTGCCCTCATTGGCGCCAGTTCTCAGAAAGCTGATGGCAAAACCTACTACATCCTTGAGTATGCCGTCACCTTGCCGGGAGACGCTCAAACCGCACGGCAGCGCCATAACCTCTCGAGTATTACCCTGAGCCGAGGTAACGTTTATACCCTCAGCGTCTCTGCGCCAGAGGAGCGCTGGCCGAAGGTTGAAGACCAATTTAAGGCAATTGTTGCCTCATTTACCGTATATTAGGAATACTGAAGGGGAGTTAGCTCAGTTGGTAGAGCGTCGCGATCGCACCGCGAAGGTCAGGGATTCGAGTTCCCTACTCTCCATCCACTTGGTCTATCCTAGAGGAACTTCATCATGGGCGTTTGACGGTTCTGGGCAGGTAACACGAAGCAAGCACAACTACACTCACTTTACCTGTGCCAAAGGTGTATCGAGGATTATGAGCCTGTTTGCGGGCATAGTGGTAAGCAAACGCTGCAATGCCAAAGGCACCAACATGGGTTGCCATATGCCAACCGTCTGCTAGCAGCGCCATCGAGCCAAACAGGTTGCCTGCTATAATCTCGGCCACCATCGTGAGGGCAGTCAGAATGAGTACAAGGTTAGTGCTGCGTTCTGCGTGCTCCTGCCGAATCAGGAAGTCGTGGGATTGACACTCCCACCACCTAAAGGTGGGGGATTCTTACGCAGTCCATAAACGAACTCATAAAGGCGTTGTCAAGACGCCCCTACACAGTTCCTAGAGGCAAAGCCCCAAGGTTCTGCTTACTTGTAACAACTGTCGCCGATTGGGTTTTTCACCAAGGATGGCGACCAAGTATAGTTTAGCACAGAGCAACTAAAGTTGCTTTAGGGCTTTTCCACCCCGTACTAAAGTACGGAGCTACCAAGCTAACCCTCTGTGTTGCTAGGGTTCGAGGGAGTGGATATGCATAGCGCCATGCTCAATTTGCCCTAGGTTACTATAGGATGAAGGCAATAGCTAGAGTGTACCACTGCAAGGACGGCAAAGACTGACAGTAGGAGCTAGGGATAATGCCCGATTTGACCGCTCAACAGGCAGAAAAACTTACAGAAATTGGCACCTTTCTGCATGAAAAACGGTTAGAGCTTGGCCTCAGCCTCGAGGACTTGGCCGCTAAAACCCTTGTGCGCCAGTCCATTCTGGCCGCCATTGAGAAAGGTGCCTTAGATGAATTGCCTGAGGCTATCTACACCCAAGGATTTATTCGCCGCTTTGCTGATGCGATGGGTCTAGATGGCAAAAGTTTAGCAGCGCATTTTCCGACGATGGCCGAATCTGCAAGACCGATTGATAAGCCCACAAGGGGTGTCACTGGCATTGGTTTTCAACTGCGTCCCATTCATCTGTATCTCACCTACTTTGCTGTGGTGGTGGCAGCAGTGGCGGGGTTAGCCTATCTGTTTCGCCCCCAACCTCAAAGTATTACGGATGTTCGCCCAGTGCCTACCCCTGAAGCAACGAATCCAAGTCCTAGCCCAGCCCATCAGACGACATCCTCGCCTGACCCCACGGCCAGCCCCAATGCCGTCATGGCCACTGACCCCAGTCTAGCCCCAACCCCCAGTAGTGACGTCGTTGATGTGAAGCTGTCACTGTCGGGAGCCTCTTGGCTAGAAGTTGAAGCGGATGGGAAGGTGGTGTATACGGGGATTCTTGAGGCGGGCACCGAGCGCAGTTGGCAGGCCAAGGAACGATTGATTGTCCGCACGGGCAACGCGGGGGATGTGAAGGTGAGTGTCAATAACGGCCCAGCGACCCCTATGGGAGCGGTGGGGGAAGTCACTGAAAAAGAATATGTGGTAGGACAAGCGACCCCTGGCAGTACCGCAACCTCGACGATTCCTGATGCGTCAGTGCCTAATTAGAATCACGCTAGGGCAGAGTCGATGAGGGTTCCCCTAGAGTCAACCTCAAGTTATCAGGTGGGGGGGAGTTTGCCCACGGCCTCTCCGGTGTATGTACAGCGGCAGGCGGATGCGGATCTGCTCGCGGGGTTAGTGGCCGGTGAGTTTTGCTATATCCTGAACTCGCGCCAGATGGGGAAGTCGAGTTTACGGGTACAGGTAACGCAGCAGCTGCTGACCATGGGGTACCGTTGTGCGGCTTTGGATATTACGAAAATTGGCAGTCAAAATATTCAACCGGAGCAGTGGTATGCCAGTTTTGTGGGTGCTTTAATTCAAGGGTTCCACCTAGGTGATGTGGTCTCACTGCGCTCTTGGTGGCGCGATCGCCAACTGGTGTCCCCCATTCAACGCCTGAGTGAGTTTGTCGAGGAGGTGCTGCTGCCCCACACCAGCGAGCCGTTGGTAATTTTCATTGATGAAATTGATAGCCTCCTCAGCTTACCCTTTTCGACGGATGATTTTTTTGCGTGGATCCGTGCCTGCTACAACCAACGCGCCGATCGCCCCGAGTATCGACGGTTGACCTTTGCTCTTTTTGGCGTTGCCACCCCCGATCAGCTCATTCAAGATAAGCAGCGCACACCCTTTAACATTGGCCGAGCGATTGCTCTGAGTGGGTTTGACCTCAGTGAAGCCACACCCCTACTCAAGGGAATTGCCCACCTCAGCGATGCACCGGAGCAACTGCTTGCTGAAATTTTGGCTTGGACGGGCGGTCAGCCCTTTTTGACCCAAAAGCTTTGCCGCCTGCTGCAAGTCCATGCGCCATTTATGAGTGCAAGTGCCCTACCCACACTGCTGGCAGACTTTATCCATCAGCATCTACTGCAAGACTGGGAGCGCCACGATGAACCCGAGCACCTGAAAACCATTCGCAATCGTCTGCTGGCAGATGAGCAACGTATTGGCCGGTTACTGGGGCTATATCAACGGATTCTCGAGGAGGGAGGGTTACCCCTTGATGGCAGTCCTGAGCAGCGTGCCCTGTGTTTAACAGGACTCGTGTGTCAGCGCCACAGCCAATTGGTGGTGTTTAACCCGATCTATGCCCACGTCTTTGATCGCTGCTGGATTGAACAGCAATTCGAGCAATTGCGCCCCTATACCGAAGACTTTCAGGCATGGGTGCGATCGGGGGGCAGCGATAGCTCGCGACTCCTACGGGGGCAAGCCCTCCAAGATGCTCTCCTGTGGGCAAGTGGCAAAAGCCTCAGCGATCTAGATTATCAATACCTGTCCGCTAGCCAAGAGGCCAACCAAAAGGCAATTCAAGATACACTCCTGTTAGAGCGACAGGAAAAGGAAGCCATCAGTGCCGCTAACCGCATTCTAGACGCTGCTCGCCGCAAAGCCAGTCGCCTTACCCAACGTGCCCTTTTGGCCTTGGGGGTGGTGTCGGTGATGTCCCTTGGAGTTGCAACCATTCTGGTTAAAACCTATGGGGAGCTACGAACTACAGAGCAGAGTTTAGCCCTTGAACAAACCAGCGATGATATTTTGGAGCAGTTCCAAACCCAAGAACTGGCGGCATTATTAGCGGCGATAGAGGCGGGACGGCGGTTGCAAACACTGGTGGGCGATCGCCCGTTGAGCGAGTACCCCACCACGCGCCCTCTGTTTGTCCTGAATACCCTGTTGGATCGCATTCAAGCCCGCAATCAGTGGCGGAGTGAGCGCTCCCCCCTTGTGGCCGCCCTGATCAGCCATGATGGCCAACAGCTCAGTATTAGTGAAGACGGCACCGTACAGTTTTGGACGGTGCAGGGGGAGGCAACCGCCAGTCACTCCTTGAATATTGGCTCTGTGGCTCTAGTGCGCATCAACCCTGGGGGCGATCGCCTCGCGGTGCTTAACCGTCAGGGGCAACTCTCTGTCTGGCGAATTGAGAAGCAGCAGGTCGTGTTGGAGAACCGCTTAACGCCAGTTGATGCTGAGATTGGTAATTTGCGCTTCAGCCCCGACAGTCGCGAAATTGCCGCCACCACAACAACGGGCAAAATTTTTCGCTGGCGCACCACTGGCGAGTTGCTGGATGTCATTGCGACTCCCAGTCAACAGATCAACAGCCTTAGCTATGGTCACGATCGCCTAGCCACTGCCGATGAAGCTGGGTGGATTCGCATCTGGTCGCTGGCGGGAGAGCCATTGCAGGCATGGCGGGTGCAAACGGATGTCCCCGTTCCGCAGACGAGTTTAGCCTATCTAGGGAATGGCAAGCTGGCCAGTGCCGGAAAAGACGGGATTCTGCGCCTTTGGAACCGCAATGGGCAGCAGATCAACCAATGGCAGGTGAGTTCAGCCCCCGTTTATTTTGTGGGAACCACTCCCCACCCCGAAGAACTCCTCACCCTCAGCACCGACAATAGCATACGCCTATGGTCAGCCGCAGGGGAACTCCTCGGTGAGTTGCAAGGCCATGAGCGGTTGGTGAACACTGTCAGCTTTGATGCCAGTGGCCGCACCCTCTTGAGTAGCGATCGCGGAGGTCAGATGACCCTGTGGTACCTCAACCATAACCGCCTCGTAGAATGGCTGGCGCAACAGGACAGTGTGTGGACTTTAGCCCTAGATCCTCAGGCACAGACCCTAATCACCGGTGGCAAAGATGGCCGAGTTAAGTATTGGCAGCGCGATGGCCACCTCCTTGCCCAAACCCCTGTCCTCGATTCGGAGGGAATTAATCAGGTGCGATTTACTGCCGATCAGCAGCGGGTGGCGATCGCCACTAAGGGCGGTAAACTGGCGCTCTGGAACCTTAAAGAGGACTCACTGCAAACGTGGACACTGCCCATCAAAGCCCCGCTGTACGCCATTGCCCTTGACCCCCAGCAGCGGTATTTCGCAGCGGGGGACGCTAAGGGCATCATTTATCTTTTAGACCTGCAACAGCCAGAGCACATCCGTCAATGGCAAGCCAAAGGGGAAATCTGGAGCTTAAGTTTTCATCCAGAGCGGCCACTACTCGCCAGTGCTGGGCAAGCTGGCGTCATCGAAGTCTGGAATATCCGTCGCGATCGCTTGGCCTATCGCCTTGATCCCCAACAGGGGTGGTTGGCAAGCGTTCTGTTTAGCGCCGATGGTCAGTCTCTTGTGGCAGCGGGTGAAAGTGGCTCGGTGTATATCTGGACGTCTCAGGGGGGCGATCGCCGCTCGTTTCGTGCTCACCAGCGCAGCATTGTCAGCCTCAGCCTTAGCCCCGATGGTCAAACCATTGCCACCGCCTCCCCCGATCGCAGTGTTCGCGTCTGGAACCGCTCAGGGCAACTCATTACCCTACTCGACGATATTCGAGCCATTCCCTACAGCGTTGACATCCAAGGACAAAGAAATCTCTACATTGCCGTCGGCACCGAAGATGACGAAGTCATTGTTACGCCCCTTGCCTCGTTGCCAGAGTTGATAACTGCTGCCTGTGGCTGGCTCCAAGATTACCGCACGCAAAACCCCGCCGTGGCTCGCTCGTGCCCCTAGACCTCGGCCAAAGAGGCTAGAGGATGAGGCACCTCTTCACTGGTGAACTGCCCCATCAAAACGTACTCCAACCGCAGCTTCAACCACTGGATAAATTGCTGGTTGGTGGAAATAATGGCGGCGGCGGGCTGGGGACAGCGGCTCTTGTGCTCAGCAAACTGGGGCTGTTCCAAGAAGGCGGGCTGGGGCACTAGCCAAAAGTCAATTTCCTTGCCCTGCTCGCGGTAGTTGCGCTGCCGCTCGCGAAAGACTTCCTCAAGGGGTTCTTCTTCAGTGAGAAATTTCTTACTCGCAAGAACGTAGTAGTAGGTGGTCATTGCAGATGTCTACCGTTAACGTTAACACTAGTATTGCCGATCAACCTGACCCATTTTAGCCAAGCTCTGGCCAAAAATCTAAATCCCTAAGCTGGGCTGCTGCTGGTGCCACGGTGTGGCTTGCTCGTAAGCATACGCAACCCGGAAAAGGGTTTCTTCCTGCAGGACATTGCCAATGAGTTGCAGGCCAATGGGTAAACCGGTGGCATCAAACCCACAGGGTAAGCTGAGGCCGGGCAGTCCCGCGAGATTAATGGGAATGGTCATCAAATCCGACAGGTACATACTCAGGGGGTCAGCAGTTTTCTCGCCTGCTTTGAAGGCGGTGGTAGGTGAGGTCGGGCAAATCAACACATCCACCTGCTCAAAAGCGTTGGCAAAATCCTCTTTGATCAGGGTGCGGACTTTTTGCGCGCGCAGGTAGTACGCATCGTAGTAGCCTGCCGAGAGGGCGTAGGTGCCAATCATGATCCGCCGCTTCACCTCTGCCCCAAAGCCTTGGGCACGGGTTTGGGTGTACATCTCTAGCAAATCCGCTGCCCCCTCAACCCGGAAGCCAAAGTTAACGCCATCGTAGCGCGCTAGGTTAGCGGAGGCTTCCGACGGCGCAATGATGTAATAGGTGGGCAAGCCGTAGGCAAAACGGGGACAGGAGAGTTCCTTAAGGGTGGCTCCTAATTCTTTGAGGGTTTGCAGCGCCGCTTCAATGGCGGTTTTCACCTCTGGCTGTAGCCCCTCGCTAACGGTTTCTTGAATCACCCCAACCCGCAGTCCTTTGAGATCTGGCCGCAGCGCTTGGGTATAGTCTGGAACCGGTACCTTTAAGCTGGTGGCATCGCGAGGATCGTGGCCAGCGATCGCCCCCAATAAAATCGCGGCATCGGTAACCGTGGGTGCCAACGGCCCAATTTGATCCAAGGAGGAGGCGTAGGCCACCAAGCCGTAGCGCGACACCAACCCATAGGTGGGCTTGAGACCGACGACCCCACAAAAGGATGCCGGCTGGCGAATGGATCCCCCGGTATCCGACCCCAAGGCTGCGGCACATTCTCCAGCAGCCACGGCAGCAGCGGAGCCTCCCGAGGAGCCACCGGGGACGCATTCAACGTTCCACGGATTGGCGGTCAAGCCAAAGGCAGAGTTTTCCGTGGAGCTCCCCATGGCAAACTCATCCAGATTGGTTTTGCCCAGCATAACCGCTCCCGCTTGGTGCAGTTTTGCCGTCACCGTCGATTCGTAAGGCGGCACAAAGTCAGCCAGCATTTTTGACGCACAGGTGGTACGAACTCCGTAGGTGCAGAGGTTGTCCTTAATGGCCAAAGGAATACCACTCAAAAGACCAATCGTCTCACCGGCAGCAATCTGCCGATCCACGGCTGCTGCTTGCTCAAGAGCGCGATCGCCAGTCACCGTCAAAAAACTGTGCAGAGTTGGCTCCAATGCCTGAATCCGCTCCAGATAGGCTTGGGTAATTTCAGTGGCGGAGCGTTCTTTTTTAACCAATTGCCGATGAAGCTCCTGAATCACTGACATAACATAGCTTTCCTAACAACGCGATAAATACTAGGCTGTACAAGCACTATTCTTCAGTGTACTTGGTAAACTACCCGACGCTCCTCCTACGAACAGAGCGTGGGCTTTCGGTAGCCCTGCAGTTGGCACGCCAACCACGCTCCGTAGGTGGCGTCAGCCATACCTCTAGGCTGGTTTACAGGCAGCTCCAAAAGCGCAATTAGATTCGCACCGTTAAAGTCTGCATCCCCTTGCCAGCCACAATGACCGCACGTAAACATCTTGCCCAACCGATAGGATTTGCTCCGGTCAGGATGAATATGCAGGCACTTGTGGCAAGTCTGCGATGTGTAGGCCGGCGGCACAACCACAAGGTTAACCCCTGCCAGTACAACGTGGCATCCAGCTTAGCGGCTTGTGACTGCGATACCTTGAGTTTGCAAGAGATACTCAGGACTTGAGCCGTAGCGCTATGATACATCATCAAAGTCAAGAGCCACATTCCTCCTGACCCTTGTCCTACAGACAAAGGGCAGGGCTCCTGCGGTTTTTAGCTGAAGTTGGGATAGTCTAAGGGCAGAGTGTTTGCCGATCCTACCTATGTCCCAAGGTAATAACAATAATGTGCTGCCGCTGCTAATCTCCCTCATCTTTACGATCGCTATTGTGGGGGTGGCAGGGGTGTTGGTGATGCGGTTACTGAATTCTCAGACGGGAAATCCTCTTGGGGAGCTACTCACTCAAGACGGCTCAACCCCCAGCACGCCGGACGTCACGGTTGAGACCTTTGCTGAAGTTCGGGAGGTGCCCAGTGGTGTTTTTAACTATGGGGGCAGTACCACGTGGGCACCCATTCGCCGCGATGTGGATCCCTTAATTCAAACGGTATGGCCTAACTTTCGGCTGCGGTACGTGGATCCGCCCACGGGTACGCCAGGGTCTGGCAGCGGTATTCGGATGCTCTTGAATAATCAACTGGCCTTTTCTCAGTCGTCGCGCCCCCTCAATGATCAGGAACGGCAGCAGTCCCAGAGCCAAGGCACTCCCCTTGACGCTATTCCAGTGGCGATCGATGGCTTGGCGATCGCCGTCAACCACAACCTTCCCCTTGCCGGTCTCACCGTTAATCAAGTGATAGACATCTACACCGGTAAAGTGAACAACTGGAGCCAAGTGGGGGGACCTAACTTAGCCATTACTGCCTTTTCGCGCCGACCAGAGGACGGCGGCACGGTCGAGTTTTTTATCAAGGAGGTGCTGGGGGAACGGCTCCTAGGCTCCAATGTGGTTATGGTGCGGGACACTACCGATGGCCTTCGCCGCGTTGCAAGCACTCTTGGGGGGATTTACTACGGCTCTGCACCGGAAATTGTTGGTCAGTGTAGTATTCGCCCCTTACCCTTGGGTCGTCAAGCTAATACCTTTGTGCCTCCCTATCAACTGCCTTACGTTGAACCGGCGCGCTGCCCAGCTCAGCGGAATCGTCTGAATGCTCGTGCTTTTCAAGATGGCAGCTACCCAATCACGCGGCGACTGTTCGTTATTGTGAAGGCGGATGGCAGTGCCGATGCCCAAGCGGGGCGTGCCTATGCTGCCCTACTGTTGACCAATCAAGGGCAATCTGCCATCGAACAAGCAGGTTATGTACGGTTGCGCTAGGGGCTAGCCCTCCTCAACTGCTCAGCAAGAGGCCAGAGGTGACCCCAAGGAGAAAGCCAAGCCCAACTAGCGTGGCCCAAAATGTGATTGTCTGGGTCATAAGGGATGCCTGAGGGAAACGACTTGGGGACGAAAGTGGCGTAAGCGCAGGGCATTCAGGACAACGGACACCGAACTAAAGGCCATCGCTGCCCCCGCCACCATTGGATTCAGGAGCCAGCCCCAAAGGGGATAGAGAATGCCTGCGGCAATGGGAATACCGGCCACGTTATAGACAAAGGCAAAAAAGAGATTTTGGCGGATATTGCGCATTGTGGCACGGCTCAGTTGAATCGCAGTGACAATGCCGTGGAGGTCTCCGGAGATGAGGGTGATGTCACTGGTGGCGATCGCCACATCCGTGCCGGTGCCAATGGCAATACCGACATCTGCTTGGGCTAAGGCGGGGGCATCATTAATGCCATCTCCGACCATGGCGACTCGCTTGCCCTCTGCTTGCAGTTGCGCAATGGTAGCTGCTTTTTGATCAGGGCGAACACCGGCACAGACCTGATCAATTCCCACTTGCCGGGCAATGGCCGCAGCTGTGGTGGGATGATCGCCGGTGAGTATGACAACCCTTAGCCCTAGGGCGTGTAAGGTACGCACAACCTCTGCCGCCTCCGGTTTGACCGTATCTGCAATGGCCATCACCCCCACCACCCCTTGGGCGATCGCCAGCCAAATCACCGTTTTGCCCTGTGCCTCTAGGGTGTGCACTGCGGCGGCGAACTCGTGGGTTGCCATCCCCAGTTCCTCTAGCCAACGCTGGGTGCCGATATGGACAGTTTGTGTGGCCACGGTGGCAACCACGCCACTGCCGGGGATCGCCTGAAAGTCAGTCACCTCCTTCAGCGTTACCCCTTGGGATTGGGCGTAGGTCACCACTGCCACTGCCAAGGGATGTTCGGAGTGCCATTCCACAGAGGCCACAAGGGTGAGCACCTCTAGTGGTTCTGCCCCATGGGTGATAACGTCCGTAACGGTGGGATGGCCTTGGGTCAGGGTGCCGGTTTTATCTAGGACAAGGACTTGGATGGCTTGGGCTTGCTCTAGGCTGGCAGCAGTCTTAAACAAAACACCATACTCTGCCCCCTTGCCAGTGGCCACGATAATCGAGGTGGGGGTGGCTAACCCCAAAGCACAGGGACAGGCAATAATGAGCACTCCAATGGTCGTGAGGAGTGCCAAGGTGGCATTGCCCGCAACGCTGTACCAGAGGATAAAGGTCACGATGGCGATCGCAATCACCACAGGCACAAACCACGCCGTGATTTGATCTGCCAGCCGTTGAATCGGCGCTTTTGAACCTTGGGCTTGCCGTACTAAGCGGACAATTTGAGCCAAAAACGTCTCTTGCCCCACCCGGGTGGCACGGATCTGCAAGCTGCCTGTTTGATTGAGGGTCGCCCCAATCACCTCGTCCCCCACTCCCTTAGCCACCGGCAAACTTTCCCCCGTCACCATCGCCTCATCCACGGTCGAAGCACCGGCAATCACCTCACCATCCACCGGAATTTTCTCCCCAGGACGCACCACCACAATCTCCCCCACTCCAACGGCGCTGACTGGCACCTCTTGCTCCATACCATCGCGCAGAACACGGGCGGTGCTCGGTTGCAGCCCCATCAACTTGCGAAGGGCAGTGGTGGTTTCCCCCTTAGCGCGGTGCTCTAGCCATCGCCCCAGTAAAATCAGCGTGATCACAACGGCAGACACCTCGTAATACACATCGGGAGCATGGCCGTGCTGCTCAACCCTTGAGGGAAAGAGTGTGGCAAACAGGGAATAAAAATAGGCAGCACTGGTTCCCAAGGCCACGAGGGTATCCATGGTGGCGCTGCGGTAGCGCAGTGCTTTCCACGCCCCCCCATAGAATGACTCCCCACTCCAAAACTGAATTGGTGTTGTCAGTGCCAGTTGCAGCCACGGGTGATGCAGCCACATCGGGAGCCATGGGATAGACACCCCCAGCATCATGGGAAGGCTGCCCACCACCAGCACTAAGGTTGCCCCCCCTGCCAAGAACAAGCGGTGTTGCAGTTCCTGCATCGTTACCGCTTGGGCGTTGTCTTCAGCCGTGGCCTCAGCTAACAGGTCGGTATTCACTAGCGGTTCTGCCCCATAGCCCGCTTGGGCGATCGCCTGCTGGATCGCCTGCCAACTGACCCGCTGTGGATCGTAGGTCACCATTGCTTGAGCTGCACCAAAGCTAACATCGCACTGACTCACGCCGGGCACTTGCTGCACCGCTGTAGTAACGATATTCCCACAGGCAGCACAACGCATCCCCCGCAGGGTAAAGGCAATTTGAGCCATTACACCTCCTTGATGGTATAGCCTGCCCGCTGGATGACCTGCCGAACCCTTGGCTCGGGCGCAGTGGTCTCAATCTGGAGCCATTTTGTTTCCAAATCGGCACGCACGGTGACCGCCGGATCAATGGCCTGAATAGCAGCGGTAATGGTGTCACGACAGGCGCTACAGGCCATATCAGGGACGTAGAGTTTGAGTTCCATGGCATGTTATACCTACTGTTAGTTCTATCCTTCAGTCTCCAGTCCACTGGAGAGTCAAGGGGGAACCCTACCGCCAAAGACGGTATAGTGGGGAGCGGTTCCCTCCACACAGAGGGTTAGCTTGGTAGCTCCGTACTAAAGTACGGAGAGGAAAAGCCCTAAAGCAACTTTAGTTGCTCTGTGCTAAACTATACTTGGTCGCCATCCTTGGTGAAAAACCCAATCGGCGACAGTTGTTACAAGTAAGCAGAACCTTGGGGCTTTGCCTCTAGGAACTGTGTAGGGGCGTCTTGACAACGCCTTTATGAGTTCGTTTATGGACTGCGTAAGAATCCCCCACCTTTAGGTGGTGGGAGTGTCAAAACACGCTATGCCCCTCCACGCCTTTCAAACCCTTGCCTACGAGCCTGCCTTTCTCTCCCTTGGGGCTGAGTATTGGGACGAAGTCCAAGCAGCGAGTTTTCCGGAGCACTGGCTGCGGTTTCGCAATGATGATCTGCTGCCTTTGATGGGGTTAAATCCTGCCAGCGTTACGAATAGTGACTTCATTGCAGCCTTTGGCCAGTTTCAGGGACGAGAGCCATTGTTGGCCATGCGCTACCACGGCTACCAATTTGGGGAGTACAACCCCCGCTTAGGCGATGGGCGAGGGTTTCTCTACGGCCAATTTCGCGGTGTCGATGGTTACCTGTACGATCTAGGAACCAAAGGATCGGGCACAACCCCCTATTCTCGAGGAGGGGATGGGCGGCTGACCCTCAAAGGAGGCGTGCGCGAGGTACTGGCCAGTGAACTACTCCATCGGCTGGGGGTGCCCACATTTCGCAGTCTCAGCCTCATTGAAACGGGGGAGTCCCTGTGGCGGGGAGATGAGCCATCGCCAACCCGCTCTAGTGTTTTGGTACGCTTGGGTCGCTCCCATATTCGCTTTGGCACCTTTGA
The DNA here is from genome assembly GCF_002754935.1 of Thermostichus lividus PCC 6715. Lineage (NCBI taxonomy): Bacteria > Bacillati > Cyanobacteriota > Cyanophyceae > Acaryochloridales > Thermosynechococcaceae > Parathermosynechococcus > Parathermosynechococcus lividus. The sequence continues at coordinate 2,165,691 of NZ_CP018092.1, read as the reverse complement.
ACGCCTGCACTACTTGAAGCGACCAGACTTAATTCGCCAGTTACTAGATCATGTTATTGACTACTACTATCCCCATCTGGGGGAGATCTCTGATCCTAAAGAGCGGTATGGCCAATTCTATCGGGAACTCGTGGCAGCCACGGCGGACTTGGCGGCAACATGGCTGGCAGCGGGGTTTTGCCATGGCGTACTCAACACCGACAACATGGCCATTACCGGCGAGAGTTTTGACTATGGCCCCTACAGGTTTTTAGAGCGCTACGATCTGGGCTTTACGGCGGCCTATTTTGATTACTACGGTCGCTATGCCTACGGCAATCAGCCGGCTATTTGTGTTTGGAATTTAGAAAAGCTGCAAGCCCCCCTGTCGTTTGTGATGCCCCTTGAGGCCATGCAAGCAGCTCTGCAATCCTTTGGCGATCGCTGCCGCCACACCTACCTCAAACAAATGCTGCGCCGTCTCGGCTGGCAGACGCTACCCGTGGAGCGCGGCTCCCTGCTAGTGGAGCAGACGCAAGAGTTTCTCAGCCGTAGCACCATCAGCTATCCACAGTTTTTTGTCAGCCTGCGGCAGGAGTTTTCAGCGCAGTGGGTTGTGGATGCTGGGCATATTTTCCGGGAGAGTCCGACCCTGTCTAGCGCTGATCAGACCCTACTGGGGCCATGGAAGGCGACGTACGTGCAACTGTTACAGGAGGCTACGCCAGAAGAGCGCAACGCCATCCCCGCCACCCTAGCGGCAGCCAATCCTCTCGTGATCCTGACGCAACCTCGCATTGAGACCATTTGGCAGGCTATTGACACCGAGAACGATTGGGCGTTGTTCAACGCTACCTTGGCAGCAATGAAGGCATGAGTGCGTCCCGCCGACGACTGTTGTGTGTGAGTAATGGCCACGGCGAAGATGCGATCGCCACCGCTATTTTGCAACCGTTGCAACAAGGTTGCCCCGAGATGGAGATGACGGCACTCCCCTTAGTGGGCGAAGGTCTGGCGTACCAACGCTGCGGCATTCCACTCCTGCAAACGGGCAAAACTCTGCCCTCCGGTGGGTTTATCTACATGGATTGGCGGCAACTGTGGCAGGATCTGCGGGCGGGTTTGGTCTCCCTTTTAGGCCAGCAATTCAGTGCCCTGCAACAATGGTCTAAGGACGGGGGGCATGTCTTAGCTGTAGGCGATGTGGTGCCGCTGCTCTTTGCCTACCTCAGCGGCTGTCCCTACAGCTTTGTGGGCACAGCGAAATCAGACTATTACCTTGACGGTGCCGCTTGGTGGGGCGCAGGCTGGGCGGGCAGTGATTACTTGCCTTGGGAGCAGTGGCTGTTGCGATCGCGGCGCTGCTGGGGAGTCTTTCCGCGAGATTCGCGTACTGCTCAGGGGTTGCAGCGCTTAGGTATTGCCGCCAATGATTGTGGTAACCCCATGCTGGACTTGGTGATGCCACCTCCGGAGCCGTCCCCCTTTCACCCCAAGACCATTGTGCTATTGCCCGGCTCCCGCGCCCCTGAAGCCTACCGCAACTGGCAACTAATTCTCAATAGTCTCATCCCCTATGCCGATGAGGCGATCGTGCTTCTAGCGGCCATCAGTCCCGGTTTAGAGATTGGCGTTTTTGAGGAGAGCCTTGGCCAGTGGCAGGGGATGCCCAGTCCGTTAGCAGCTGCCCAAGCACGGCAGTATGGCCACCTACAACTGATACTGAGCCAGCACCACTTTCGGGAGTTTTTGCACTGGGCCGATGGTGGCATTGCCCTAGCCGGAACAGCCACAGAGCAAGCCGTGGGCTTAGGAAAGCCCGTGATCACCTTTGCGGGGCAGGGGCCTCAATTTACCCGCGCCTTTGCCCGCCGTCAGCAGCAATTACTTGGCTCCTCCCTTTATTACCTTGAGGATCCGCGTGATGCGATGCCTACCCTCTACCGAATCTGGCAAGATGCGACCCAACGTCAACAGGCTTACAACAATGGCGTAGAGCGCATGGGCAGGGCGGGTGCTGGTGCGCGAATTGCCCATGCCCTTCTCCAGCGACTCAGCGCAGTTTAATCTGAAAAAAAGAGTTGTATTCTGTTATGCTTCTCAGTCGTCGTCAAACCCTACGGTTATTCTTCAGCGCCACGACCCTCACCCTGCTACCGACCTCGCCTGCCTGGGCGCAAGACAGTCCTGAACCTTACACCCTGCCGCCCTTGCCCTACCCCTACGATGCCCTAGAGCCGTACATTGATGCTGAAACCATGGAATTGCACCATGACAAGCATCATGCCGCCTACGTGAAAACCCTGAATCGTGCCCTTGCCCCCTACCGCCAATGGCAGCAACTACCAATTGAAGACCTGCTGAGGCACATTGGGCAACTCCCCGCTGCGATTCAAACCACCGTGCGTAACCATGGGGGTGGCCATGCCAACCATTCCCTCTTCTGGCAGAGCATGAGTCCCGCAGGGGGCGGCGAACCCACAGGTGCCTTAGCTGACGACATTGCGGCCACCTTTGGCTCCTTTAGCGAATTTCAAGACCAGTTTCAGACGGCTGGCCTGCGCCAGTTTGGCAGTGGTTGGGTCTGGCTGGTGTTGACCCCCGAAAACCGCCTGAAAATTTATACCACTCCTAACCAAGACTCGCCCCTGATGCGGGGGGATATACCCCTGTTGGGAAATGATTTGTGGGAGCACGCCTACTACCTCACCTACCGCAATCGCCGCGATCAGTACTTAGAAGCGTGGTGGCAGGTGGTCAATTGGCCTTGGCTTGGCGATCGCTACGCCCAATATCGCTCCCGTTAAGACTCTGCGCTAATTTAGCACTAAGATTGGGCTATCAATTACCCCTTTAGCTCTGAACCCACTCGAGACCAATTCCCCGTGCCATCATGGCCGCCAAAAGGGGAATACCACTGAGAAATGCCAGTTCAGCGCGGATAACCCAAGTTAGGCGTTGCACCGCCGCTAACTCAAGGGTGGGCACTTGCCCTTGCCGAAGTGGTTTGAGCCATAACAAAAAGGAAATGGTTGGGTAAAGCGAGAGAAGCCCTACAAGGATAAAAAAGCCAACCTTCAGATGAAACACAGGATTGCTGAGGTAGTAGGCTGTGCCTTTGCCAAAGTACAACACTCGTAAGATTCCGGTCACCAGTACGGTAATGGCAGCAATGCCGTAAAGACCATCCGTAATGACGAGGCGCCATGCTTGCTTGAGTTCCAACTCTTTGCGCAACGTCAGGTGCTCAACCACTAATGCCGCAAAGGCAACCATAAAGCTGAGGTAGTGTAGGTAGGCGATCGCAGCACTACTCCAAAGCGAATCCATCTCATGTTCCTCAGTAAATTATCCAACGCTCATGCTAGCGCATAGAGTGTGGCCCTTGAATTGCGTCCCACTCTGATAGGATGTATCGAGGTTGGGGTAGATGGGTAAGCATTAATTATTCAGGATTATTGAAAAGATTATATTTATATTTTTTATTAAGGGGTACGGTGGCAACCCTTAGTAAACTAGTTTTGAGAGCACAAAGGATTCATCTTAAGTTGTGATCACCGTCACTGGCATTTTGCTGCGACATCAGTAATACTAGAATATGACTCAGTACTATCCGAGTCATCAACAGGGAACACACAACGAGCCGACAGACTGCAAGTAAGTTTGTCGGTTTTTTTTAGGTTTTGTCTATGTCTCGTAAGAAAGTTGCCCTTAGTCTTGATCCGGAGCTTTACGCGGCTCTACAGTGTTGGCAAGCACAGCAGGGGTACGGCTCGTTGAGTCAAGCTATCCGCGTTATTCTGCAGCAGCATTTTCAGCCACCACAACTCACTTGCCCAACAGTTCTACAACGCTTAACGACGTTGGAAAAGCAGGTGGTGGCTCTGCAAGCTCAACTGCAACCTCCGCAACCAGAGATCGCGTGTTTGACGTTGGCGGATTTGGAGGCGCTCAACCGATCGCAATTGGTGGCGATCGCCCGAGATTTGGGGGTTTATAGTTACAAACTCAGTAACCCAGCGCTGCGGCAAGCCATTCTTGCGGCCAAGCGGGAAATCTATGGGCATTAGGTTGGGTGGTATGCTGTTTTGGTGCAGTCTGACACTGTGAAGCGTGTGATTGAGGCAAACAGCAAGGATCGTTTCCGTTTGTGGTGGGCGGCGATTAAGCTGCCGATGTATAGTGTGGCGGTGATGCCCATTTGGTTAGGCAGTGCCATTGCGTGGCGGCAAACGGGACACTTACAATTACTCCCCTTTGGCCTATTTTTGAGTGCCGCAGTTCTTATTCTTGTCTGGCTGAATCTCAGTAATGATGTGTTTGACGCTGAGACAGGAATTGACCGCCACAAGTACCACTCAGTGGTCAATTTAACGGGTAAAAAGGAGGTCATTTTTGGCTTGAGCAACCTCTGCCTCGGGCTAGGGCTAGTGGCGATTATGGCGATTAGCTGGTGGCAACAGGATGCAACGGTATTCGTCATGGTTCTGCTATGCTGCGCTTTGGGCTACAGCTATCAAGGGCCACCCTTTCGCTTAGGATACCTTGGCCTTGGTGAACCGATTTGTTTTGTGTGCTTTGGTCCGCTGGCGATCGCCGCAGCCTACTATAGCCAGACCCAAACATGGTCCAGCAGCATTCTGCCGGTAGCCGTGTTGAATGGCTTGACAACAACCCTCATCCTGTTTTGCTCTCACTTCCACCAAGTGGCCGATGATATTGCCGCAGGGAAGCGATCGCCCGTGGTACGGCTGGGAACGGCTCGCAGTGCTCAGTTCGTCTATGGAGGCTGCATTGTCTTCTATGCTTGGTTGGTAGCGAGTGTCGTGTGGCTGGAGGTGCCATGGCCAACCCTTCTTGCCCTTAGCTCCCTGCCGTGGGCGATTTATTTATGCCAGCGGTTACACCACTTTCACGCTGTACCAGAGCAGATCAAAGAGTCGAAATTTATTGCTGTACAACTTCATTTTTGGAGTAGTTTACTGTTGGGGTTGGGCTACGTGTTGTAATCCTTAGGGAGATGGCGGTTCACAGACCATTGATAATCTACGGTGCCGCCGGTCAGTTGCCACTCCTCTTCAAACTGTTTTTGCAGGCGCAGCGCTTTGCGCAAATGAATTACGGCTGCATGTAGTTGCTGGTAGGCAGGGGATGAGGGAGGGAGCGATGTGAGTGAAGCCTGCTCTAAAATCTGCAGCAGCGATTCATAGTGAATATGGGAGGGCACTGGCACTGTGGAACGAGTGAAGGGAAAACGAGTCACGCTACAACGAACCTCCAAGGGAACTAGAACAATAAAATCTTGAATGCGCCAAACACAAGTTTGCTCAACGCCGTCGTGGCCGCCGATAGGTGAGCCGCTCTGAGCGATCGCGCTCGTAGGCAATCAAGCGACCGTAAATCTCATGCTTGGTTAAATTCAGGGAAAAGAAGACATGCCGACGGGGATTGCCAAACCCTTTGCGCGTAAAAAACTTAACTGCTGGAGTATTGGCCGGGTCAGTATCCACCAGCATAAACCGTGCCCCCTCTTCAATCATCCGCTCAATGAGCTTATCCACCAGTTTATCGGCCACCCCTCGCCGCTGGTAGTCAGGGTGTACCCCTAGCCAGTTGATATACCCATAGACCCACGGCGCTTTACTAATGATGGTTCCTAGGACAAATCCCGCAACGTGGGTGTCTGCTTCTGCCACTAAGCAGTATTCAGGGTCCGTATTGTAAAAGCCAATCACCTCCCACTCATCCCAAATACGGTACAGGGAGGGGTAAAGATCACTGGTGAATAGGGCTTCACCCAGATGAAACACAGGGGCAATGTCGTCAATATCCATCTCGCGAATTAGGATATTAACCGGCTCAGTCCGCTCTTCTTCTGGCCTGAGAACAACGGCATCTAAATCTGCGAGGTCATGATCAAGGGGATCATCAGGATGGAGGGACATACAAAATTAGCTAGCAGGCTATCTTCTAGGGTACCCTAAGCCTCGCTGCTGTGCCTTTGGGGTGTAGATGGTGCCCCTAACTCCCCATGAATGGTAAAGCGAACATGATTCAGGGCTAAGTCGCCCAGACGCACACCGCGATCGCGATAGTTTGTGGTTTCAAAACGCATCCCTTTACTGGCTTCGACGTGGTACCAGGGCAGACCCATAAAAAATCGGGTAGGGTAAGGGCCTCGTTCCACCACATCATCAGGGTTTGACTCCATAGGTAGCCAACCGATTCCAGGGACATAAAACTCCAGCCAAACATGGTTGTAGGTAGGTTCCAAGGGAATACCGCGCTGTTCGGGATGCGGCGGGCACTTATAACGTCCTACGGTACGGCAGGCAATGCCGTTTAGGCGAGCCAGAGCCAAGAGCACCCCTACGTATTCGCCACAGGAGCCAACTCCGCGCTCTAGCACTAAATCTGGGGTTTCAATTTTTGGGCGCAGGGCATAGCTGAGGCGATCGTAAACATAGTTGCGAATTTTCAGCATCTTGCGCAGAATGTTGGTTTCAGTCCCTACCGCCACTCGCGCCGCCTCCTGCACAATGGGCTTATCCATTGCCAGCTCATCATTGTCCACAAGGTATTGCTCGGCAAACCCCTCTGGCAGCGGCAAAGACTCATCAATATCCGCTGGGGTGAGGTGATACTTGATCCCCCGTACTTCTAACCATGCTCGCCAGCCAAAAAAGCGGGCTTCGTAGGGACGTAACTCCGGAAAATCAAAGATGGCGACCTGCTGATCAGCGACCGTCTCTAGCCGAAATGGCGTGCCCAGTGGCTCTACTCGCAACAGTTTTTGGCGTAGAGAGTTAGCAGGCAAGGCAATGCGCCACTCCAAGTTATCCAGTTGGCACGCATCTAGGGGAGAAATCTCTTCCAAATAAGCCATCTCTAGTAGATAGCCATTGGAGAGGGTGTAGTGTTGCCCAGAGCTAAAAACAAGGGGATGAATCACACAAATATCGCGGTGGGCAATCTCAAGGGGGGTATCACGGTTGTTGGGGTTATCGCGCAAATAGGGTTCGTCGCCCCCATAGGCCACCCATGGCTGACCCGCCTTATCAAAGGTCAAGGCGGTGGGCTGGGCAAAGGGAGTCAGGGCGACCCCTTTAATGTCACCGGTTTGGCGATTCAGGCAATACACCGACTGCTCGAGGCGATCGCTGACCCACAGATCGCCCCCGTGCAAGGCCAAATTTTCTTCGCCAATTCCAGGAGCCGGTAAGCGAAATGCCTCTTTACCCGTCGTGTGCTCAAAGCAATGGATGTAGCCAGACTTTTGGCAGGCAACGTAAATACCCCCTTCATCCACGGCAACACCGTAAATCGGGTAACTACAGCGCAGCACCTGCTCCACCTGCCAATCCGGTAAATAGCAGCGGTAAAGGGTCTCTTCACGACAGAACCAGAGCGAGTCTTGGAACAGGCATAACCCCGCAGCATCTAAAAATGGCTCAAGGGTATAGGGGTTGAGAATCTCACTGTGGTCATTTTCAGCGTTGATGAGCAAAATAAATCCCCGCACCCGATCCAATGCCAAGAAGCTGGCACCCAAGGTTGCTTGGCAAAAGGGTAAGCGGGGAAGTTGGCGTAACCACAACGCTTGGGGATCAACCCATGCCAGCCCCTGAAGCTGGTAGGCACCCAACGGGCGAATCGTTCGCCAACCACTGTCGATTAAGGGCGATGTTGACTCGACCTCAAGGGTATCCGTAGCATCAGGCATGGCAGATCTCGCCGCAATTATTCAACTGATTGGGGTAAAAGCTCACGGCGTTGTTGCGGCTGAATGCTCACTTGTCCTGACTCGTTGATATCAATCAGGGCTGTATCCCCTTCGCGGATGCGACCGGAGAGCATTTCCTCGGCAAGGGTATCTTCCAGTAACCGCATAATTGCCCGCCGTAGGGGTCGTGCTCCGTAACTGGGGTTGTAGCCCTCATCAATGAGCCGCTCCTTGAAGCGATCGGTGACTTCGAGGGTAATCCCCTTCTCGGTCAGTCGCGAGAACACTTCCTTGAGCAGAATATCGGCAATCTGCTTGACTTCGTCTTTCGTGAGTTGACGGAAGACAATAATTTCATCTAGCCGGTTGAGGAACTCAGGGCGGAAATACTGCTTGAGTTCTTCGTTGACGAGGGAGCGGATGCGGTTGTACTGAGATTCGGCAGCATCTTCAGTGCCCAACTCAAAGCCAAGACCCCCTGCTCCTTTTTCAATGACCTTGGAACCAATGTTTGAGGTCATGATCAACAGGGTGTTTTTGAAATCTACGGTGCGCCCTTTAGAGTCAGTGAGCCGCCCATCTTCGAGAATTTGCAGCAGCAAGTTAAAGACATCGGGGTGGGCTTTTTCAATTTCATCAAAAAGCACCACGGTGTAGGGCCGCCGCCGCACGGCTTCGGTGAGTTGACCCCCTTCGTTGTAGCCTACATACCCCGGAGGCGAACCAATGAGCTTAGAAACTGTATGCCGCTCCATGTACTCAGACATATCGAGGCGAATCATGGCCTCTTCCGAGCCAAAGAAGTAGGCAGCCAAGGCTTTGGTCAACTCGGTCTTACCCACGCCCGTGGGCCCGGAAAAGATAAAGCTGGCAATGGGACGGTTTGGGTTTTTCAGCCCCACGCGCGCCCGGCGAATGGCGCGAGAGATGGCCTTCACCGCTTCGTCTTGGCCAATCACCCGCTGGTGCAGGGTATCCTCCATGTGCAGCAGTTTTTTCCGACTCGGTTTCGGTGAGTTTGCTCACGGGCACACCGGTCCAAGAGGCCACAATGTGGGCAATGTCCTCTTCGGTGACCACTGGGGTCTCTTCTTCACCGGTGGTTGCCTCGGTTTTTTTCTGCTGGGCAATGGCGCGAATTTGGGCTTTCAGCTCCATCTCGCGATCGCGCAGCTCCCCGGCTTTGTCAAAGTTTTGTGCCCGTACGGCATCGTCTTTTTCTTTGAGCACTTGCCGCAGTTCTTTGTCCAGATCTTTTGCCGCAGGCGGCAGTTGGGAGTTAATTAACCGTACCCGCGAGCCGGCTTCGTCAATGAGGTCAATGGCTTTGTCCGGCAAGTAGCGATCGCTAATGTAGCGGTCAGAGAGTTTTGCTGCCGCTTCAAGCGCTTCATCGGAGATTTTTAACTTGTGGTGCTTCTCGTAGCGCTCGCGCAAACCATAGAGAATCTCGATGGTTTCCTCCACTGAAGGTTCACCCACCATCACCGGCTGAAAGCGTCGCTCTAGAGCTGCATCCCGCTCAATATGCTTGCGGTACTCATCCAGGGTTGTGGCACCAATGCACTGTAATTCACCGCGGGCAAGCGCAGGTTTGAGAATGTTGGCAGCATCAATGGCACCTTCGGCAGCGCCAGCACCAATGAGGGTGTGCACCTCATCAATCACGAGGATGACGTTACCCGCTTGGCGAATTTCGTCCATAATTTTCTTGAGCCGCTCTTCAAACTCGCCACGATACTTAGTGCCCGCCACCAAGAGGCCAATATCGAGGGTGACGACGCGCTTTTCATTGAGAATATCCGGCACGTCGTTGTTGGCAATTCGTTGGGCTAAGCCTTCGGCAATGGCAGTTTTGCCGACACCGGGTTCCCCGATCAGAACAGGGTTATTTTTAGTGCGGCGACCCAGAATCTGAATCACCCGCTCAATTTCTTTCTGACGACCCACCACGGGATCGAGCTTGCCATCGATGGCCATCTGGGTGAGATTGGCACCAAACTCGTCGAGGGTTGGGGTTTTTGTCCGGCCTTGACTGGCACCAGCGGCAACTTCGGCAGTTTCTCCAAGCATCCGAATGACTTGGGTGCGCACCTTAGACAGATCAACCCCCAAGTTTTCCAGCACCCGCGCTGCAACGCCTTCGCCTTCGCGGATTAAGCCTAGTAGCAGGTGCTCAGTGCCAATGTAGTTGTGCCCTAGTTGGCGAGCTTCTTCAAGGGATAGTTCTAAAACACGTTTGGCACGGGGGGTAAAGGGAATTTCCACGGCTACGAAGCCCGACCCCCGGCCAATGATTTTTTCCACTTCAATGCGGGCATCTTTGAGGTTAACCCCCATAGATCGCAAGACTTTAGCCGCAACACCGGTACCTTCGCCAATCAGACCGAGGAGGATTTGTTCAGTGCCGACAAAGTTATGACCAAGGCGGCGTGCCTCTTCCTGTGCCAGCATGATGACTTTAATGGCTTTTTCTGTGAACCGCTCAAACATGACCCTTCCCCTAATGGCTCCTGCGTGCTGGTAACACTAATATTAACACGTTCATTTTGACCCGTTTTTGTGTGCAAACTTACCACTACTGTAGACGTTGACTCCATTTCTTTGCAGGTTCGGTTGCCCGTATCGGCATTCAACGGGGTCACTCAGGATAGACTACAGGTGTTGCCTTAACCACGCTGAGTATAAATGCGCATTCATGATGTCTTGTTGTCGAGTCCCCGTGCCCTCATTTTTGACATGGACGGGGTGATTTGTCACACCATGCCTTACCACATGAAGGCATGGGAGGTTTATGTGGAACGTACCCCAGAACTGCGGGGGCACGTTGATTTAGGACAATTGCGCCAGATGGGAGGAAAGCGCAATGCCGAACTATTGCCGGAACTCCTGGGGCGATCCCCGAGTACCGAGGAAGTACAGCGCTGGGGCGCGGGAAAGGAAGCGGTGTTTCGGGAGCTGCTGGCGCCGCATCTGCAGTTGTTGCCTGGCTTGCTCTCCTTTCTCAACGCAGCTAAGGCTCGGGGCTACCGCTTGGGGGTGGGCACCTCCGCCTGTGCAGCCAATGTGGAATTGGTGCTCTCGTGCGAGGGGGTCGGGGCGTTTTTCGACACGGTGGTGATGGAGCAGGATGTGCGGCGGGGCAAACCGGATCCGGAATGCTATCTGTTAGTAGCACAACGGTTGGGGGTGCCACCGCAGCAGTGTGTGGTGTTTGAGGATGCGGTCTCGGGAGTGATGGCGGCTGTACGGGCAGGGATGACCTGTTGGGGCGTGCTCACCACCGAAGCGGAATCGGCGCTACGGCAGGCGGGTGCCGAGGTCTGTATTCAGGATTTTACAGAGGCAGCCTTGGAGGAGCTGCTTAACAGCGCGCCAACCCCTGCGATCGCGCACACTGTTCAACCGCGGTAGCAACGACATTGGCAACGCGACGATCAAAAACGGAGGGAATGATGTAGTCTGGCTGCAGCTCGTTAGGACTAATCAACGCGGCGATCGCCTGAGCAGCTTCAAGGTACATTGTTGTTGTCATAGCAGCGGCACGACAGGCAAGGGCGCCCTTAAACACCCCCGGAAAGGCCAGTACGTTGTTGATCTGATTGGGATAATCACTCCGACCTGTGGCCACAACGGCCACATGGTTATAGATCAATTCTGGTTGAATTTCTGGAATGGGGTTGGCCATCGCAAAAACAATGGCATCCTTGGCCATCGATTGAATCATGTCTAGGGTGACTACGCCCGGGACACTCACCCCCAAGAACACGTCTGCTCCTTGGAGGGCATCGGCCAAGGTTCCTGTTGTTGCAACTGCAAATTCCTGCTTTGCCCCGCTGAGGTGGGGGCGATCGTGGGAAACAATTCCTTGGGAGTCGCACAACAAAATGGTTGTCGCGCCTGCTTTTTTGAGAAGACGCGCAATGGCAATGCCAGCAGCCCCGGCGCCATTGATGACAATGCGCACGTCTGCCAAGGATTTTTTGACCACCTTAAGGGCATTGTTGAGAGCCGCAAGGGTGACAATGGCGGTACCGTGCTGGTCATCGTGGAAGACGGGAATATCCAGCTCTGCCTGCAGCCGTTGCTCAATTTCAAAGCAGCGCGGCGCACTAATATCCTCAAGATTCACACCGCCAAAGACGGGGGCAATGCGCTTGACTGTTGCTACAATTTCATCAACATCCTGGGTCGCCAAACAAATGGGAAAGGCATCCAGACTGGCAAACTCTTGGAAGAGCATCGCTTTGCCCTCCATCACCGGCAGTGCTGCCTCTGGACCGATGTTGCCCAAGCCTAAGACGGCACTGCCATCGGTGACAATGGCAACGGTATGGTTCTTGATGGTGAGGCGATGGACAAGGGCTGGCTCTTCGGCGATCGCCCGCGAAATCCGTCCTACCCCGGGGGTGTAGGCCATGGCCAAATCATCTTGATCGTGAAGGGGAAGTTTGCTGGTGACGGTAATTTTACCCCCCTCATGGAGCCGGAAAGTGCGGTCAAAAACGTCCAACACCTTCGCTGCAGTCTCTTGCTTGACGGCATTCACAATGGCGGCGGCATGTTCAGTACTGGCGGCGGCTACTGTAATATCGCGGACAAGCGCACTGCGAGTATGCTGAATCAGGCTAATTTGCCCTACATGTCCCTTTTCTTGACCAATGACTTGCAAGACACTCGCCAACATACCGGGTTGTTGGGGAATTTCAAGGCGTAAGGTGAGGCTAAAACTAGGATTCGGGGTCAGGTCAGCCATGGGTAATGCGGCTCAGTCAAATCGTTTAATGTTGCGAGGCACCCGCTTATGATAGCACTCCTCACTCTTACCAACGCGCAGCAATGGGCATCCGCCAGCCTGAACCAAAGGCGCGATCGGTAATTTTTAGACCCGGAGCTGCCTGTTGCCGCTTAAATTCAGCCCGCTGCACCATCTGCCGCACCCGCTGCACAAGAGCAAGGTCATAGCCTTGGTCAGCAATGTCGCTGTCTGAGTAGTGGCGATCGATCATCAGCGCGAGGATGCCATCTAGCACATCGTAGGGGGGCAGCGTATCTTGATCGGTTTGATTGGGCTTGAGTTCGGCGCTAGGAGCCTTCGTCAGAATGGCGACGGGAATGACCCCATTGCCCCGAGGGGTGAGTTCGGGAATCGGTGTCCCTTGGCTCGCCTGCTGGTTGAGCCAGTGGCAAAGTTCATAAACACGGGTTTTGGGGACATCGGCAATGGCCGCCAGGCCGCCACTCATGTCCCCGTAAAGGGTGCAGTAGCCCACCGCCAATTCGGACTTATTCCCTGTAGAAATGAGGAGGTGGCCAAATTTGTTGGCGATCGCCATCAGCAGGGTACCGCGGATGCGGGCTTGGATATTTTCCTCGGCCACCCCCGGAGTGGTCTGGGCAAACAGGGGTGTTAGGACGTGGTGATAGGTTTCCATCAGGGGGGCAATGGGTAACTGTGCGGTCTGGATCCCCAAGTTGAGCGCCAGATCCTTGGCATCGGTAATGGAGTGTACAGAACTGTAAGGAGAGGGCATCAACACCCCTAAAACGTTCTCGTGACCCACTGCTGCCGTGGCGATCGCCGCCACCAAGGCAGAGTCAATACCGCCACTGAGGCCAATCACCACCCGCTCAAAGCTACACTTGCGGGCATAGTCCCTGACACCTAGGACTAAGGCTTGCCAAATTTCTGCGGCTTCTGTGGCTGGCCGCGGGGCAACCGTGGTGGGTTGTAAATCTCCGTTGTCCCACACCACCGGCAACCAATCCTCTTGAAAACTATGGGCTTGGCTCACCACTGCCCCCGTACGGCTCACCGCAAGGCTGGTGCCATCAAAAATCAGATCATCATTTCCCCCTACTTGGTTTACATATATCAGGGGACAGCCGTACTGCTGGACCGTATGCTCAATTAAGGCCTGCCGCAACTTGGGTTTAGCCACACAGTAGGGAGAGGCAGACAGGTTGACAATCAACTCTGCTCCTTGGGCCGCCAACTCTGCGACCGGATTTTTCTGGTAGTGCCGCTCTCCCCAAAAGGCTTCGTTATTCCAAAGGTCTTCACAGATGGTGACACCAATGGTGAGGCAGTCGCTACTGGTTTGCAACCGCCATAGATTATTGGTATCGCCGGGGGCAAAATAGCGGCTTTCATCAAATACATCGTAGGTGGGCAGCAGTTGCTTGGCAAAGACTCGCTGTACCGTTCCCCCCTGCAACAGCGCCGCACCATTGTATAGCGGCTTTTCGCCGTTACGGCTGGCTGCCGGATTGGGCAGTACGGTTCCCACGAGCACCGCTACGTTGGGGGGCAAGGCTTGGGCCAGTGCGTCTAGCTCTTTTTGGATATTGTCAATGAAATAGCGGTTTAGTAAGAGATCCTTGGGCGGGTAACCACACAGTGCTAGCTCTGAGGTAATGACCACGTCCACCGGCTGGCGATGATGCAGTGCTTTTACCCCTTGGGCGATCGCCCGAGCATTCCCGCTGAGGTCGCCAACGATGGGGTTAAGCTGGGCCATCCACAGATGCACTGCCATACAACCTCCTAAACAGCTATACAAACACTAAGGGCTTATCTTTGAGGGGGGCAAAGGCCTCGCGATCGAAGCGGTAGAGGGTAGCCGGACGACCCGCACCCCGAATGACTTTTTGCTGTGTATCCTGCAAAATGCCCAATTTAAGTAGCCGCGAGCGGAAGTTAGAATAATCGGAAAAATTGGGACCAAGGACTGTGCTATAGAGCTGGTACAGATCATTGAGGGTAAAGTACTCTGGCAGTACGTCAAAAGCGACGGGGCTGTACTCTAGTTTGTTGCACAGGCGGCGGTGACCATAGGCCAGAATCATGCTGTGGTCAAAGGCTAAGGGGGGACAGCTGTGCACCGTAAACCACTGCACACGGGACTCGCCGGTGGCAATGAGTTGGGCATCGGCAAAACGCACCAAGGCAAAGTAACTCACAGAGAGATAGCGTGTTCCGTAGGCGGTGTCTGCTTCGCGGGGATCCCGCCCAGGGCCGCCAAAGGTATAAAGCTGCTCAAGGTAGAGGTTATTGACACAAATTTTTTCCGCTAGGGTGCGGTAGGCGGCGGCTTCTAAGGACTCTCCGTGCCGGACAAGGGTGCCCGGTAGGCTCCACTCGCCAGCAAACGGCCAGTGTTGTCGCTGCACCAACAGCACCAACAGGCGATTTGCATCGGTATCCACCGAGAAAATTACGTTGTCAACACCAACAACAAATTCGGCTAAGGCGGAGGTCATATGCTAAGAGTAGAGTCCTTGCTGTTGGATATACTGCGCGATCGCGGGTAGGAGTTGCTGGGGGTCGCCTTCTTGGCGATAGGTTGTTGAGGAGACCTGTGGGCCACGATAGTTGGCCAGCTCCAAGTGGTGGCAAAGCGTCTGCAAGGCTTGCCAGTCCTCACGATCAATCACCACCCCGGGGCGTTGCAAAACCAGCAGGCTGACCTGCCGTAACAGGTCTTCCACCCGATACCAGTGGCGGAGTTTAGGCAAGACATCACTGCCCACGACCAAGGTGAAGGAGTCTTGGGGCCACTGGGCGCGCGCTGCCTCTACAGAGTGCAGAGTGTAACGATGGCTGAGTTCAGCACGGTGCTCAATGTTGGGGCAATTCAGATGCTGCACGAGCAGACCCAGCATGGTTTGGCGTAGGGGTAAGGGGGTTTGCTGAACCTTAAAGGGGTTGTCCGCTGCCCAAACAAGGACGCGGTCGTAGCGATCGCTCAGCCACTGCAAAATATCACCATGGGCAGTGGTTGGCGGATCGGCACTGGTGCCAAACAGCGCAATCCTCATGGCTGGCTCCGTAACTGCTGGACTAGGGCGTCTAGTGCCGGTGAATAGACCACTGGCTGGGGGGTTTCCTGCACGGTGGGGGGGAGGGCACTCAGGCTACTTCGATGGCGATCGCCAATCGTACGGACAGACTCTACGGGGATTAAGGGCTGACCATCTTGCATCACTTGCTCAAGCAGGGGTGTACCCCAGACATCGGCTTCATCTGCAAGGGCGAGGTAATCACCGCTGGGGCGGCGATAAATTTGCTTGCGACCGGGCAGTGTCCCTTTGCCACTGGAGCGTTTCATCACACCATGGCCATTGATCTCCACAAGTTTATAGACCCCATTCACCGGATCACCCGTAACGAGCTTCGTGCCAATGCCGTAGGCATCAATGGTGGCACCCGCCGTCAGCAGTCGCCGAATTTCTGCTTCGTCTAAATCACCACTGGCCACAATTTTGGCGTGGGGCAACAACTGGCGAATTTTTTGAGAGAGGCTCACCAGATCGCCGGAGTCAATGCGCACGGCTTGCACTTGCAGTTCGCCAGCCGCTTCACGGTTGGCCAAGGTGGCCACAGCACTTAAGGTATCGTAGGTATCCACTAGGAGAGCAGCATCGGGGTAGTAGCGCAAAAATACAGTAAACGCATCTTGCTCGGTTCCTATAGTGGTGGCGATCGCCATCACCAGCGAGTGCGCCATGGTACCGGTGGGGGCAACGCCCAATTGCTGCGCGGCCAACACATTGGAGGTGGCATTAAATCCTGCGGCTAAGGCCGCCCGCGCTGCCCAAAGGGAGGCTTGGGGGCTAAAGGCACGCCGCGTCCCAAACTCTAGCAGTGCCACGGTGTCTCCCACCAGTTGCCGCAACCGCGAGGCACGGGTGGCAATCAAGGTTTGGTAGTTGAGGGTATTGAGGATAAAGGTTTCCACCCACTGCGCCTGCCATAGTGGGGCTTCGATGCGCAGGAGCGGCTCTTGGGCAAACACAACGGTTCCTTCCGGCACAGCCCACACGGTGCCTTGAAAGCGACTGTCGTGCAGCAGTTCCCAAAACGCTGCTGGTGCCCGCTCAAAGACGGCTAAACCTTGCAAATACTCGATCTGCTCGGGGGTAAGGCAAAACTGGCTGAGGTAGTCCAGCACTTGGGCTAACCCCATCGCCACCAAGTAGGTATGCCCCCGCGGCAGGCGGCGCACCGTTACCTCAAAGCTAGCGGGCAGCATGGCCAAGCCCTCCCCCGCGTAAGCTGCTGCCATCGTCACTTGGTACAAATCCGTTAGGAGGCTGTAGTCACTGGCAGCAACGGTGAAACTGGTCATGGTGCTGGGGAGAAAGAGGCTAGTTCACTTATAGTAATTTTTACCATAATTGTCAAGGCGTTGCCACTCACTGGCGTAGTCTGCCAAGGAGGTCAGGAGAGTAACGGGTCGCCAGCGATCCACGCCAAAGCCAAGGGCGTGCTGGGGTTGCCATATTTGTAAGAGGTTAAAAATAGCCGTGCGGGCGATCGCCCCTTCCAGAGCGGAGGAAAACACCAATTGCGTCAAGGGCAGCCCTTGGGCCAGCAAGTGGTTTAACCGCGCTGGCGCACCGAATAGAGCGGGTTTGATGACGTACAGTCCCGGCCATTGCCGCGCGTGCCACTGCTGGAGTTGCCGCCAGCTCACCACACTTTCATCGAGGGCAACAGGAATTGCAAACCCTTGGGCTAACCTCTCTAGGCTCTCCCAGTCAGCGGCTGGCAAGGGTTGTTCCACCCATTCAATCCGCTCTACTGGCCATCGGTCTAGCCACCGTAACCACTGCACAGCGGTGTGCCAGTCCCAACTGCCATTGGCATCCAGCCGCAGCGTTACCCCAGCCGGCAGTTGTGCTAACAGCTCTGTAAGGATGGCCTGTTCGTGGGCTGGGGAATCCACCCCCACTTTCCACTTAAAGGTGCGGTAGCCCTGTTGCCACCCTAGGTGCCACTCCTGTAGTGCCCGGGAGCCATTGCTGAGCAACCCACACAGCGGCCAGTTCCCTAGGGTATAGGGTAAGCGGCCAACACTCTGCCAAGCGGTCGCAAACCCAAACTGGGCGGCGGGCAAGTCATCGGGAATGGCGGCAATGATCTCAGGGGTTAACTGGGGTGGCAGTTCCTGACAAAGGGCAATAGCTGCCCCTAGGGATTCTGTGCCCCACCTCGGCAGGGGGGCAATTTCGCCGTAGCCTATCTGACCCTGCTCATTTTGCAGCCGTAGGTAAATGCCTTGGCGCGATCGCCACACGCCTTGTGCGGTTGCTAGGGGTTCCCGTAACGGCTCAGTATAAACAAACCACTGCCACTGCACAGCGCTAGAAACTCTAGAATCTAGAAAATGAACTGAAGGTGTATTTGCCATTGTTCCTGCGGCGGACTCCGTACTTCAATCCCTCGCAAAAATTCACGAAAGTAAAACCGCTGCTCTGCCGCGGAAAGCTGGTACCAAAACTGGGGTTGGCTGAGGGTGACCACTAACTGTATCAGATTTCTGGGGGGAGTTGGGCTTGCTGATCCTGTAGCTGCGAGAGCTGTGCCTGCAATTTATAGCGGCGGAGTTGCGCCGTCTCGGCATCTAAAAGACCTATTGTTTCTAGGTCTTGCAATTGGTCAAGGTGCTGTTGGATTTGGCCGATGGCCTCTGGTAGGTGAGAGGGGGCTGCGCCAGTTGGGCGATCGCCGGCGGCAAGCACTGACAAATTTGCGCAATGACCGTTTCCAGTGCCCTCTGGTAGGGAATACTGCGGCATTTTGGCCGCTGGGGGCAGTGCAGGGGCCGCAGATAGCAGTACTGGGGTGCTTGGCGATAGCCACTCACTTGGATACGGCCAAAGCGGTGGTGGCATTGCCCACACACCACTAAGCCAGCAAGGGGGTGGGGGGCGCTAGCACTGCGGCGGGGCAACCCACGGTTACGCCGCAAGAGGCGATCCACTTGCGCTGCTTCATCCGCAGAGATCAGGGGAGTGTGGGTATTGCGGATAACCGTCTGGCCTTGGTAGCGCAGATGACCGCGATACACAGGATGCGTCAGCCAGCGCCGAGCCGTGGTAACGCTAATGGTTTTTTGATGGGCAGCCGCAATAAAGCGAACCGCCGCACTTAAGGAGCCGTACAGCAAAAAGTGCTCGACAAAATCTTTGACCACCACCGCCGCGGCGCGATCCACCACGTAATGGTCTTTACCACGCCGGTAGCCGTAGGGGGCACGTCCGGGGGGCGGCTGATGTTTGAGGCGATTGCGGGCATGGCCATGGCGTAGAGTTTGGCGATGGAGCTGCTCTTTGACGTGCTGCCAGAGGTTTAACAAGCGATCGGCAGGGACAGGGCGATCGCTCACGTAGCCCTCGGCCAAGGCAATGACCGTCACCCCTGCTGCTTCGAGGTGCTTGAGGCGATCGTTCACCTCAGGAATAGACGTGCCCAACACACTCAAGCTGGGCAGTAACCAATAGCCCGGTTGCAGGTGGGCAAGCAACTGCCGCAATTGGGGGCGATGGGGTTCCACATCCAAAACCCAGCGATCAATCTCGCTTCCCCACGGATATGCCTCTGGTAGGGGTTGCCAGAGGGGGTCAATGTACTCGTAGGCAATAATGACCACTGTTGGCAAGTACTACGACGTAAGCGCTCCTGTCGGTAGATGCAATGGCGGGGTGGGCATGGCCTCCGGCGGCAAACCATAAATTGAGTTGTAGAGGGCGTTGTAGGCCAACGCTGATTTTGTCCAGCTAAAGTCCTCGCGCATCCCTCGCTGTTGCAGTGCCTGCCACTCCGGCTTATAGCGGAACCCTTCCCACGCCCGCACTAAGCAGGTGTAAAAGTCGAGGGGTTCGTAGCGATCAAAGCAGTAGCCGGTGCCGGTTTTTGCCTCGGGATCGTGGTGGGATACGGTATCCACCAACCCGCCGGTGCGCCGGACAATTGGCACACAGCCGTAGCGCAGGGCAATCATCTGGGCAATACCGCACGGCTCAAAGCGGCTGGGCATGGTAAACGCATCGGAGCCAGCATAAATCCGCCGCGACAGCACATCGCTGTAGAGCAACTGAACGCTACAGCGACCAGGAAAGCGCGACGCGATCTGCCACATCTGGGTTTCGTAGTAGCGATCGCCGGTGCCGAGGAGCACAAACTGGCTATCGGTGTAGGCCAAGAAGCGATCCAGTACTTGCAGAAGTAAGTCCAGCCCCTTTTGCTCCACTAGGCGGGTGACCATCCCCACCAGAAATCGCCCCGCATTGACCTCTAACCCTAGCTCTTCTTGGAGGGCAATTTTGTTGGCTTTGCGCTTGTCTAGGGTATCCACCGAGAAGTTTTGTACCAAGGCGCGATCGCTACTGGGGTCAAACACCTCCGGATCAATCCCGTTCAGAATGCCCGACAGCTTACCACTAATAAACGAGAGCAGTCCTTCTAGCTTTTCACCGTACTCTGGGGTCTTAATTTGCTCAGCGTAGGTCGGCGAAACTGTATTGACGCGATCGGCGTACTGCACCGCTGCCGCCATTGTATTGTGCCCTTGCATGTACCATGGGCACCACGTCATTTGCTCGAGCCGCCACCGCCACGGCCCTTGGTAGGCGAGGTTATGGATGGTGAACACCGTCGTAATATCTGGGTCTTGGTGCATCCAAACCGGAATCATGCCCGTGTGCCAGTCATGGCAGTGAATAATCTGGGGTTTCCAGTAATTCCACGCAAACTCTGCCGCCCCATTGGCAAACAAGGTAAACCGCCAGTCCTCGTCTTCACCGTAATACACACGGCGGGGATTAAAGCTGGGATGGCCAAAGAGATACAGCGGCACGTCTGAACCGGGTAACACCGTTTCATAGACATGGAATGTTTGAAACATGGCAAAGCCAGTCCAAATAGGGTCTTTAGGAATCTCGATCTTATCGGGCAAAAAACCGTAGTAGGGCATAAAGATTCGCACATCATGACCCATCCGCCGTAATACTTTCGGCAGGGAACCAACAACATCCCCCATTCCCCCCACTTTCGCTAAGGGGGCAGCTTCGGCAGCAACAAATAAAATCCGCATGATCCTCCTGAACTTCTAGCGTGGGGTTCACCCTAGCGCAATGTAATTGCCGTTACCCTACCATACCTACGGGGCAATTTAGCGTAGGATCCCTCTAGACGGTTCTCATGCTCTTTTCATCTATGCCAGTTACGGAATCTTCCCTTGTCCAGCGGGTGAAAGCGGTTCACGAATGCGCTCGCCTATTGGCAAGCCTTGATGCTGCGGCTCGGAATCAGGCGCTAGAAGCTGTCGCGGTGGCGCTGGAGGCCGCAACCCCTGAGATTTTAGCGGCAAACCGCACTGACTGCGAACAGGCGCGAGCAAATGGTCTAACTCCCTCCCTTTACGCGCGCTTAGAACTCAGTCCTAGTAAATTGGCAGCCGCGATCGCCGGGGTGCGCCAAGTGGCGGCACTGCCGGATCCCCTAGGGCAACGGCAACTGCATCGCCAGTTAGATGATGGCCTCATTCTCAGTCGGGTTACCTGCCCCCTCGGTGTGCTGGGGGTAATCTTTGAAGCCCGCCCAGATGCGGTGATGCAAATTGCCGCACTGGCTATTAAATCGGGCAATGGCGCTATTCTCAAGGGGGGTCAGGAGGCGAGCCGCTCCTGCCAAGCCATTATGCAGGCGATTCAGCAGGGATTGGCAACCTCTGCGGTACCCGCCGGGGCGATCGCCCTGTTAATGCGCCGCGCCGAGATCACAGAGCTATTGCAGTTGGAGGAGTGGGTCGATCTGATCATTCCGCGGGGGTCGAACGAGTTTGTCCGCTACATTCAAAACAATACCCGTATTCCCGTCCTGGGTCATGCCGATGGCCTCTGCCATCTTTACGTGGATGTGGCCGCTGATCTCGACAAGGCGATCGCCATCACCGTAGATGCCAAAACCCAGTACCCCGCCGCCTGCAATGCCATTGAAACCCTACTGGTGCATCGTGGTATTGCCGATGAATTTTTACCCAAGGTTGCCGCCGCCCTGAGCCAAGCGGGGGTTGAATTGCGCGGCGATGCCCTTGCCTGCCACCTTGTGCCAATGACCTTGGCCAGCGAAGCTGATTGGACAACGGAATACTGCGACCTCATCCTTGCCATTAAAGTAGTGGCTAACCTAGAGGCCGCCCTCGAGCACATTGCCACCTATGGCTCTGGCCACACCGAAGCCATTGTCACCGAGAACCCTGCCACTGCCGAGCGTTTTTTACAGGATGTGGATGCCGCTAATGTGTTTCATAACTGCTCCACCCGCTTTGCGGATGGATTTCGCTATGGCTTTGGTGCTGAAGTGGGGATTAGCACCCATAAACTGCCGCCCCGTGGGCCTGTGGGTCTAGAGGGTCTGGTGACCTATAAATATCAACTGGTGGGGGATGGCCATATCGTTGCCAGTTATAGCGGTGACGGCGCAAAACCCTTTCAGCACCGCGACCTTTAACTATAAAAATAACTATGAAAAAAGGAGCCTCCTTGCGGACAGGCTCCTGATACTCTCGCTAGAGAACCCTTAGAAGGTAAAGGTGGTGCGCACCACCCCTAAGATGATGGGGGAATTGTTGCTGTTGCTGTTGGGGTTCACCAACGCAATGATCCCTGGGGTAATAGCAATGTTTGGCGAGACCCGATAGCGGTATAACCCTTCAATGTGGTAGGAATTAAATGCCGTCGAGGGGGCAAACCCACCAAACGTATTTCTGACATTGATCGTTTGCGGCGGCTGACCAAAGATAATCCCCAAGACATCCCCTTTGCTCAGCAGATCAGGCACAGCAGCACTAACCGCCCAGTTCAGCACCTCCGCATTTCTGGCACCTGCAACAAAATCAGCCTGATTTTGCACAATACGCACATCTGAGTACCCGACCCAACCAGCCACATTAAATTTCTGGATGGGGCGATAGGTGAACTGAAAGCCAAAGCTATCGGCGGCAGTATTGCGGTCATTGACCCCCGTGGGGTTGGCCGCAGACCCAGCAAAGCCACTGCTCCCCGTGCCTCCAGCAACGTTTGTGCCAAAGGATCGGACATAGGTGAAACCAAAGGCCATATTTTTTGCTGGCCGCAGGTCTAACTGAGCTAGGGCACCGTAGGCACCATTGAAGAAGCCATTGTCATTACCTAGGGCATTATTGGGGCCTGGAGGATTAACCGACCGATCAAACGGTAGATTAGCCCGTGGGGCTTGGTAGCTAAGGTTAAAGTCTATCCCCGTTCCTCGCTCTTTATTTTCAAGAATTTTGTAGCGCAGGGACAGACCCGCACCACCACCCGCAATGCGATAAATGGGATTAAAACGACCAAAGCGCGTCAGAGAACCGGTTTCATCGGATTGCAGTAGCGGGTTAAAGACAAACACGTTCTTATCAAAGTTACCCGCATTGGCATCAAAGGCCAGAAAGAGGCGATCGCCAAGGGGGGTGCGGTAATAGAGATCATCAACGCGAAAGGCACCTGCGGTATTGGTGTCGTAGGCTAGACGCGCCATGTTTGTGCCAGTAACCGCCTGATAGGCTGGCATATTAGCTGCCTGAAGTCGCACCCGCAACACGTCTTTCCCTGAAAAACTCGTATCAAAGTTAAAACGAGCGCGGTAGGTAACAACGGGATTGTCATTGATGCTGGGGCCACTCAGAGGTGCAGGAACGGCAAAAGTCCCCGATAGAACATCGGACACGCTGACCAGCACAGAACTACGCAGCACCGTCATCGTGGCAAACTGGGTGGCCTCTAGGTTGGCAACCCGGCCTTCTAGGTTGGTGACCCGACCCTTCACTAGCGCCAGTTCGTTGGCAAATTCCTGCATCAGTTTTTGCAGGGTGGCGAGGTCTTCCTTCGTCGCAAAGCGATCGCTGATTACATCCAAGCAAGCGTTTAAGGCAGCCGCTAGTTCATAACGGGTGGCGGCGCGGTTCCCACGGAAGGTGCCATCCGGATAGCCCGCAATGCAACCGTATTTTTCGACCAAGGAGGCTAAGGCTTGATAGGCCCAGTCGGTCGGGCGCACATCCGACAACTGGTTGACCGAGGTCACCTGGGGTAAGTTGCGGCGAATGCCAAGGCTCTGATCTTGAGGCTGCGATGGAGTGGGAAGGACTGCACCAGAGTCTAGCTCTGCCACCGAGGGCACGGGAGCCGCCGGGCGCCGATTTTGGGCAATCACTGTCACAGGCTCAGGAACCTGTTGATTATTAGTCTCAAAATATTCTGCTGAATTTGGTGACACACTTTCTAAAGTGTGTTGCAATTTATTAGCAGCTAGTGCGGGCAATGTCCAACTGACTGGAACCACTGCCAGCCCTAGACAAGCCCATAACGGTCGTGCCATAACTCACTCCTCAACTGATGATTTTGTTGGATCTAGCAACCTCAAAGACACTTTTTAAGGGGATTTTGGCCAAACAGGCAGTATCTGCCTCCCTAGGTTGGCAGCAGCAAGAGACTGCCCCTTGACCAATGAAAGCAAGGAGATGATTCGCAGCAAGTTCATTGAGGATAAACAGAGTAATTCTGTTCTTTGCTGTCCCTAGTGTTGATCAAATGCAAATAAAAGTCAACTAATTATTGATCTATTTGTGCCAGTCAATTAGGCGACACACCCATGGCATCCCTTGGTATGCTGTGGGAAGTAATTCTTACTGCCGTTGCTGACCCCGCTTGGCGATGTCCTACTCATTGCGTGTTACCGATCTACCCACGGGCGATCGCCCCCGCGAGAAACTCTTGAGTCATGGCTCTCGCCACCTGAGTTCCGCTGAATTGCTGGCCATTCTATTGGGCACCGGTCAAGGTCCGGGTAAACTCTCTGCTATCGGCTTGGGGCAGTTTATTCTCAAGCACCTAGCGCAGAATAGTAGTGAAGGAACCGATGCCGTCAGTGGGCTGCGGGACATCACCCCCGAAGAGCTCATGGCAATCCCTGGAGTGGGCCCGGCCAAAGCAACGACCATTTTGGCCGCCGTTGAGCTAGGAAAACGCGTCTTTCAATCGCGGCCTAGTGAGCAAACCCTGATTAACGATCCGGCGCTGGCTGCTGCCGTCCTTAGTGCTGACTTAATGTGGCAGGCCACGGAGCGCTTTGCTGTGCTCTTGCTAGACGTGCGGCATCGTCTGCTCGGCAGTCATGTGATCAGTGTCGGGACGGCAACCGAGACCCTTGCCCATCCCCGCGAAATTTTTCGGGAGGCCGTTCGCCGTAATGCGAGTCGGCTGATTATGGCGCACAACCATCCCTCTGGGAATCTAGAGGCAAGTCAGGCAGATCTTGAGCTAACGAAGCAGATGTTGCAAGCAGGCCAACTCATGGGGATTCCGGTGCTGGATCACCTGATTCTGGGGAATGGTGACTACCACAGCTTGCGAGAAAGCACCCAATTGTGGCAGCAATATCCCCAAGGGGATACCCCCTAGGCGGATCCGCCCTTTGCTGTTGTATTTGCTAAGAGCGTAGAGTAGAACCAAGAGCGTCTAACCTACGTCAGCTAGGGTAGCCCTGTCACTGGAGACCACCATGCTCAGCCTCCCGTTTGTGTCTGTGTTGGCAACAGTGCACTACTCCACCCACATGGTGGATCAAACACAGGTGTATATGGTGGCTGCCCCCATGGCTGAGTACGCGGTGGTCATGACCGAAGCCACCCCAGGTCGCCAAGATACCTCCCTCGAAACCACTGCTGCCTTTGCCCGGCGCACTGGCGCAGTAGTGGCGATGAACACGAACTTTTTTCGGTGGCTGGAGACTCGTTCCCTCAGCTCATGGCGGGACTATCAAGCGTGGGTAATGGGGCAGGTAACCCCTAACGGTATTGGCTATAGCGCTCTGCGCGAAACCTGCTTGACAGGACGGGGGAGTATTCCAGCAGGGGTCTTGGGGGCCTATGTGGTCAATGGCAAGGTGGTACGTCCCTACGAGGGCGGCTATCCAGCCCTTGTTCACTTTCCTGCCGCAGGGGGAATGGAATTCTATCGGGGGAAGTTGCCCCGCAATCCCTTTAATGTTGTCAGTGGTTCCCAGCAGCTCTTAGAGCAGGGCAATAAACTGCCGGTAAATGCTAGCGATCGCACCTCTCCCAAGGCCATTTTGGGACGACGCAGCAATGAATATGTCTTTGTTGTCAGTGATGGTCGAGGAAATGGCGGCTCAGTGGGGCTTTCGTTCCTCCAACTACAGGAGTTTTTACTCCAGCAGGGGGTCACCGATGCCACGGCGGTGGATGGCGGTGAGTCAGCCACGCTAGTGGTGGAAGGCGCCGTCAAAAACTATCCCAACGATCGGTTCTGTGCCTTGGCTCGGGTTCTACCGGCACCGACTCTTTCCTTTGTGAACCCCCAGGAGCAGGCACGGGAAGCGGCAATGGTCATGGGGCGATCGCTACGACCCACTGGCGCAAACATTGGCCTGGTGCCACGTAACCACGCCCAAGGGATGCCGGTGATCTCCTTGTGGGAGCGGCTGCGCAGTCGGGGATGGTGGAGCAAGATCATGGTGCGGCTGCGGGCGTGGCGCAATTGGGTATAGCCCCTTAGGAATCCCAACCACATTTTGTTAAAATCCTAATGTTGCTTTGACGTAGGGATTGGATCGGACGCCATGATGCACTCGCTGTCTGCTTACTCATTGTTGTTGACCATTACCCCTTCGCTGAAAGGATTCTTCATTGGCCTGTTGGCGGGGGCAATTGTGCTGGGGGCTGCCTTTGGTGCACTATTGATTTTTAGCCAAGTGGATAAAGTCCAGCGCTCCTAGGCGAGACATTGCGCCGTCTGCGCCGCGCACAAGATACCTAGCGCTATTCGTTAAAATAAGGGTCATAGTCTAATCATTAGGCTATGGCTCTGTGCCCTACCTTGCCCCTTCGCCCTCCGGCTGGAATGACACACGTTTTCTTTTCCCCGCTCCTTGGCCAAATTGTTAATGTTGGACTCGGCCCTGCTGGCATTCTGGGCATCGGTTTGGCAGTTGCAGGGGCACTCCTATACTTCCTGCGCTCAATTCAGCCAGAGTTAGCCCGGGATCACGATATCTTCTTTGCTGCGGTGGCGTTGCTGTGTGGCGGCATTCTCTTTTTTCAGGGGTGGCGGCTCGATCCCATTCTGTTGTTTGGTCAATTTTTACTCACGGGAACCGCTGCGTTCTTTGCCTACGAAAGTATTCGCCTGCGGCGCGCTGCCACGGAACAGGCACGGCGCAACACCCCCATCGTGGATGAAGAACGGCCAGTGAGTCGTAGCTACAGCTATCGGGCAGAATTAGAAGAGCTTGAACCCTACGATGACGAGGAGGAAGACGACTATCCCCCTGTTCGGCGTATTCGTGGTAGCCGGGACGCTGCTCGCTCTCGCTACGACGAGGACGACGAGTTTGACGATAGCCCACCCGTGGGTCGGTTGCCCTCGCGCCGCAGTAGTTCTAGCTCCCGTCCTGCCTCACCGCCAGAGCGATCGGTGCGCCGTCCCCCCTCCCGTCGCCCCCGCCCTGCACCCCCTATCTCCCCTGTGGATGATATTGTGGATGAACCCTACCGTCCACCATCTCGTCCGCCAAGTCAGCGCCCCCCCACGACCCCTTCCCCAGAAACGACCGATCGCCCACGGCGGCGGCGTCCTCCCCGTCCGCGTCCCGACGTAACCAATGACGGTAGCGAGTACGTGCCTTACCAGCCCATCGATCGCCCCCCGGTGGATGAGCAGGATAACTCAGCTAATTTTGATGACGATAAATAGCGCCACGCTAGAGCCAAACAACGATAGTTCTGTGTAGGGTAGAGCAAATGACTGATAAAGGCGGTAAAGGATGCGCAGGGGTTTACTCGTTCCACTCATTGGGTTGACCGTATTACTCGGTGCCGGGCACAGCCAGAGT
Source organism: Thermostichus lividus PCC 6715 (assembly GCF_002754935.1). Lineage (NCBI taxonomy): Bacteria > Bacillati > Cyanobacteriota > Cyanophyceae > Acaryochloridales > Thermosynechococcaceae > Parathermosynechococcus > Parathermosynechococcus lividus. The sequence goes on along the minus strand of NZ_CP018092.1, from coordinate 2,138,269 downwards.
TGGGCAGCACCCACTGCTCAGGCGACTACTGCTGTTCCCGAGAGTGTGCAAGCGGTGGTGACAGGTCTAGATAGTGCCGCCAGTCAAAAAAATATTGACGCGGTGATGGCCTTTTATGACCCGAGCTTCAGTACGCCAGACGGTCTAACAGCTCAAATTTTGCGGCAGCAGTTGCCTTTGTTTTGGCAGCCCTACGCTGAAATCCGCTACAGTACCCGTGTGGATCGCTGGCAGCAGCAAGGAGAGGATTGGGTTGTGGAGGTGACCACCACTATTGACGGCAAGGGCGGCTCTGGCGATCGCCCCCAAACGATTCGTGGCACCCTCCAAGCCACCCAGACCATCCGAAATGGCAAAATCCTGCGTCAAGACATTACCAGCGAAAAGACCACCATTAGCATTGGCAGTACGCCGCCCACAGTGCAGTTTTCACTACCGCAGCAGGTACGTCCCGGAGAAGACTTTACCCTCGATGCCATTGTGCAGGAACCTATCGGCAATGCCATTTTGCTGGGGGCTGCCAGCGATCAGCCCATTAATGCCCAAACCTACACAAATCCTGGGCCAGTCAAGCTTGAGTTACTGGCGGCGGGGGGAATTTTCAAAGTTGGCCGCGCCCCTCAGCAGCCGGGCAATCGCTGGATTTCCGTGGCTCTAATCCGTGACACTGGCATGGTACTCATTACGCAACGGTTGCGGGTGGGCAATCCTTGATATCGACGCCTCTTGCTAAGACGGAACCGGACGGCGAATCTCATGAGTGAGATTGCAAGCACACCAACGCCTGAGCACCAAGAGCCTGTGGTGCCGGATCTGACCGAGACTCCAGACACGTTTGCGGGACTCGAGCCAGCCCAACTGCCTGAGATTGGCCTTGAGTACGCTCAAGAATGCTTGAAAATGACGTTACCCGCTCACTTGGAATGGGTGGATCTATGGCCGCAGATCCAGATTCGCCTAGATTCCCAAGAACCACTCTGGGCTGGGATGCTAGCGGTGGAGTGTCACTGTGGCCAGCGGCTGATGGATCAAAGCCAGATTCAACAATTGGCGGAGGCTCTTGGGGAGAAGCGCTTGCAACTGGTGCAAGTGATAACAGAGCGGCGGCAAACGGCGATCGCTGCGGCGACCCTCGGTTACAGCGTTCAGCAAGGCGCTCCGCCGGTTCCCCCTCTAATTGCAGCAACGACTGACGAGGAGGCTGCTGTCAGTCCCCTCTACCTGAAAACGACTCTGCGCTCAGGTATGGAAATTTGCCACGGTGCCAGTGTCATCGTGCTTGGCGATGTCAATGCGGGGGCGAGTGTAATTGCTGCGGGTGATATTATTATCTGGGGTCGTCTGCGAGGGGTTGCCCATGCGGGGGCAAAGGGAAATAGCAGGGCGTGGATTATGACCCTAGAGATGGCGGCAACGCAGCTGCGGATTGCTGACTTTGTCGCGCGCACCCCTGAGCCGCCCAGTCCACCCTATCCTGAAGTGGCCTATGCAACAGACCAAGGGATTCAAATTGCCCCTGCCCTTCATATGTTGCGCTCTAGTGCATTCCATGCCACAGACCTAGGCTAAACTGGAAGCAGTGGCTCCATATATAACATTCCTTGCGGGAAGTCCCTAGGTGAAGTCTGGGGAGTTTCGGAGGTGTGGATGACTCCATGGCAAACATTACGCCGCAATCCCCTAGTGATATTTGGCTTAGGGGTTTTAGTGGCGTTTTACCTGTTAGCGATCGCCGCTGATTTTGTTGCTCCCTATAACCCCTACGCCTTCCAAGAGGATGGTGCCCTTTTGCCACCGACCCGAATTTACTGGCGATCGCCGGCGGGGGAATGGCTCGGTCCCCACGTCTATCCCACCCGCTTGGGGCCTGTCAGTTTGGAAACAGGAGAGCGTCCCCTCATTGTGGATCGACAAGCCCCCTCCCCCATCCGTCTCTTTGTCAAGGGCAGTCCCTACCGCTTTTTAGAGCTGACCCTGCCGTTGCCTACCCGCTGGAGCCTTACCAATCCAGCCATTGAGCCGCGTACCATTTTTGCAGGCTTCCCTAGCGATCGCCACTTGTTTGGAACGATCGGGGCTGGCTATTGGAATATTCTGGGCACGGATGACCAAGGGCGAGATCAGTTCAGCCGTCTTTTGTTTGGGGCGCGCATCAGCCTCAGTATTGGTTTAGTGGGGGTGGCGATCGCCTTCCCCATCGGCATTTTAGTCGGGGCAATCTCTGGGTATTTTGGTGGCTGGTTAGATGCTATCCTGATGCGCGGCGTGGAAGTCCTGATGACCTTACCCACGATCTATCTGCTGGTGGCCTTGGCCGCCGTGCTTCCCCCAGGACTCAGTAGCGCCGAGCGGTTTTTACTGATTACCATTATCACCTCCTTTGTGAGCTGGGCTGGCCTAGCGCGGGTGATTCGCGGTCAGGTACTAGGGCTAAAAGCAATGGGCTTTGTGCAAGCAGCTCAGGTCATGGGCGGGCGATCGCTTTACATTATTGTTCGCCACATTATCCCGCAGACCGCCACCTATGTGATTATTGCTGCCACCCTGTCTATCCCCAGTTTTATTGTGGCTGAGTCTGTCCTGAGCTTAATTGGCTTAGGCATTCAGCAGCCGGATCCCTCCTGGGGAAATATGCTCTCCTTGGCAACCAATGCCTCGATTTTGGTGTTACAGCCGTGGCTAGTATGGTCACCCGCAAGCCTGATTATCATCACCGTTCTTTGCTTTAACCTCGTTGGTGATGGCCTCAGAGATGCCCTGGATCAGTAATCACGCCATCTCCTCTGATCAGCCTTGGGGGAGCACCCGCCGACTGCGCCGCTGAATTTCTTCGCGGATTCCCCGTGGTAGCTGTTGCTCTTTAGCCAGTGCCTGCTGAAAGTAGTGCCGACTTTGGGTCGTGTCACCGCTGGCCATCAAAATCTGTGCCTTTAGATATAACAGTTCCGGGTTGTTGGGAGCTGCCGCCAAGGCCTGATTCACCGCATCCAAGGCCGCTGACCATTGACGACGATCGCGGTAAACTAGTGCTAGCCCCCGATACCGCAGATAGGAAGGAGCGGCATAGGTTTGTAGGGTTTCAATGGCGCGATCCATACTCACAAACCCCACATTGCTGGCAATGCCCCATTCCATAAAGCCACGGATGAGGTTTAGCTCTGGGTCTTGGGGGTTAACAGCCTGAGCACGGTTAATGTGATCTAGTACCCGCTGCACCCGTAACAGGGCGGCTGAAGCCCCCAGCACCGGCCCCGAGCCGGCATCGGAAATTTCATAGCCAGCAATTAGAAAATGCCCCACCGCTTGGTAGAGATTGCCCCGCAGTGGATCACGACTGGTCAAGGTTTGGGCAACCCGCAGGGTATCTTCGGCATAGCGCTTGTAGGCAGCCCAATCCTCATTGAGGTAGGCAATGGTGGCGGCTAAGGCGAGGGTGAGGGGTTCTTGGCGATCGCGCTCAAGGGCAGCAGGCAAGAGTTCTTTACCTTTCACATAGTTGCCATCGCGGAAGAGGGCTAAAAAAACCGCCTCGGTTTGCTCGGAGATAGGGCGTGCTTGAGTGCCACTGCGGAACGGATCACCAGCTAGCGCCGCTGTACTGAGTACCCAAGGGGCGATCGCCCCACTAAGATAAAGAGCAAGACGTTGCCATAACCGCTGTTTGCGTATTGGTTGTACCATTATTCCCTCCGGAGTCTGCATCTTGTTTACTATTCGCCATCTCAGCTATCATCCTGCGGCTACACCACAGCCCATCTTAAGCGATGTCAACTTAGACTTAGACATGGGCGAATTAGGACTCATTATCGGCTCGAGTGGTTCCGGCAAAACCACGTTACTAGAAATTTTAGCGGGCTTAGCCCACCCAAGTCGGGGGGTGATTCAGTGGCACGAGCAGGTACTCACGCCTGAGCAGTTACAGCAGTTGGCAGGATTAGTGTTTCAGTTCCCCGATCGCTATTTTTGCGGCAGCACCCTTCTTGAAGAACTCCGCTTTGGCCATCCCGAGATTCCCTATGAGAACGTGTATCGCGCCCTTGCAGATGTTGGCCTCGATCACTTGCCCTTGCACACTCGCCCCGAGTCTCTCAGTGGGGGGCAACAGCGCCGCCTTGCCCTCGCTGTGCAACTCATCCGCCAACCCTACCTGCTGCTGCTCGATGAACCCACCGCTGGCTTAGATTGGTCAATGCGCCAGCAACTGGTACAGGTGCTGTGCCGCCTCAAGGAGCATTGGAGCTTATTAGTGGTGACCCACGAGGCCACGGAATTGCAGGAGATTAGCGATCGCTGTTGGCAACTTGAAGACGGCTGCCTTGTTCCCATCAGTTCGCCTGTGTTGCTTTAGTGTCTTCAATCTCTGAAGCCTGCTCAGCAGTTGGTTCTAGCTTGAATGCCCACGTCATGTTTAGCATCAAACCAGTATCGCCTAAGACATGTCTGCCTATTTCCTAGATGCCCTTCATTGCTCCCTCTAATCACCCGTTGCTATGCCTGCGGCACGCTACGCGAACAGCACCCCCAAGCCTCAACGGCTATGGGCAGCGCACTGCGATGAATCTTGGTAGGGCAGCCACCGCTATCCGTATCGTTTGACACTCCCACCGACTAAAGTCGGGGGATTCTTACGCAGTTCACAAACGAACTCGTAAAGGCGTGAGCAAACCACCCCTACACAGTTCCTTGAGGCAAAGCCCCAAAGTTCTGCTTACTTTTGGGTTTTCTGGCTACTACCTGTCGGGTTTTGCACCAACTTTAGGTAGTTCTATTATACCAAAGCAACTAAAGTTGCTTGAGGGCTTTTCCACCCCGTACTAAAGTACGGGGCTACCAAGCTATCCTTCTGTGTGTGTGCCTTACCGCTAAAATTGCTATATCACGTGGATGTAAACTACTCCCAGCTAAAGCAGGGAGCTTTTAGTAGCCCTGCAGTTAGCAAGCCAACCACGAGCCTCTGGGGTGGTTTACAGCACCCCCAATCGACCGTTACCAGTGCCCTGAACAGCTGTTTCTGGTGTCCGCACTACAATTATAACCTAAAGCAACTAAAGTTGCTAAAGGAGCTTTCCTCCCCGTACTGAAGTACGGGGCTTCCAGCCCTACCCGATGTGAACTAGAGATTAAAGCCATCGGGGCGCTTGTAAACCGTCCTGTAGGCTTCTAGTTCTCTGGCAAGATGACTGAAGTGCTGTTGCAAGCCCCTACTCTCTGTGTTAGGCAGGTTACGCAAATGTTCCTAGCAGTTGCAGACAGTGATGGCTGAGCCTCATTCCTTCTCTCAGATTAAGCGAGACATCCGATCCCCGTCGGGGGGAAGTGGTTCGGTGCGGAGACCCCTCGAACCCTTCTGTTACTCCTCAGTGATCTTCTTGCCCTTGTGCTCGCTTGGAAAATTGGGTTGCAACTGAATCGTCTCTATGCCCCCATTCCACCGGAACTGGTCTGGTGGCAGTTTCTGGGGCTTCCCAGCATTTTCTGGGTGTTGGCAGCGGCACTGTTGCTACTGGTGGCGCTGAGTGGCCTGTACCATCCCCATGGCCATTGGAAAAACTATTTGCGATTGGCCAAAGTAGTGAGCTTGGGGTATCTGCTGATTTTGGCGATCGGCTACTTTTACGATCCCAAGTTGGACTTGCCCCGGTCTCTTTTTTTTAGCGCGTGGGGCATGAGTGTTGTGTTTGCTGTGGGTCTGCGCCTAGTGGTTAGCCTTATGTTTAAGGTATTGCGTTCACGGCAACAGGTGCGAGTCTTCTTAATTGCGCCGGAGCACCGCCAAGACGTGCTAAGCAAGATGCTACAGCGCAAGGAAAATTACAGGATTGTCGGTATGGCCGCTGCGGCGACGGCACACGATGCTGAGACGCTGCAACAGATTCTTGATAGTCACGCCCAAGAAGTGGTGGTGGAGGGGCTACCACCTACCCACTTGGCCTCAACACTGTACTGGCAACTACGGCAGTATGGTATTCCGCTGCGGCTGGTTCCCTCTAGCCTAGAAATGCTCTACCGCCGTGGCACGCCAGAAATTGTGGCGGCGTTGCCCACCCTGCGGGTCGATATGACCTACCTCAATGGCTGGGAATACCGCCTCAAGCGCTACCTCGATGTTGTCCTTGCCTTGGTAGGGGTGTTGCTGCTGGCTCCCTTATTCATAGGGGTGGCGATCGCCATTAAGCTGACATCTCCAGGGCCTGTGTTTTTTCGCCAAGAGCGGGTAGGCTTGCACGGTCGTGTCTTTCAAATGTGGAAGTTTCGCACTATGCGTGCCGATGCTGCCAAGCTTCAGGCAGAACTAGAAGCCCAAAACGAATCGGCGGATGGAGTGCTCTTCAAGCTCAAAAACGATCCCCGCCGCACTCCTTTAGGGGCATTTCTGCGCAAAACCAGCATTGATGAGTTGCCACAACTGTTTAACGTTCTCTGGGGCGACATGAGTTTAGTGGGGCCGCGCCCTCTGCCGTTGCGGGATGTGGCTCGTTTTAACTCGTGGCACCACATTCGTCACCACGTTATACCCGGTATTACTGGGCTGTGGCAAATTTCTGGGCGCTCTCACATTGGTCACTTTGATGAGGCTGCCCGCCTCGACCTGTACTACATCGACAACTGGTCACTGAACCTTGATCTTGAAATCTTGGTGGAAACCGTGCGCATTGTGCTGTTTGGTGAAGGTGCCTATTAGGCCACCCCTCAAATTAAATGCTTTCTTTGGGACGCATCCCTAAGCCAACGCTGGACAAGATGATCAGCTTTGCCATACGTCCCAGTGAAGTACCACAGGTGAGGAACGGGACTGGTGCGATTTGAACGCACGGCCTAGCGCTTAGGAGGCGCTCGCTCTATCCTGCTGAGCTACAGCCCCAGTTTTTCTATGGTATCGATTTTTGCTTGATACCAATAACCCCAGCTCTAGGTTCCAAAAACTAGTGCCAGTCAAATACTCAATAGCACAAATAAGTAACGAATAATCTTCTTAAGAGAGTAAAAGGCGTGATTCGCCAGATATTAGCCAGATGTTAGTACCTACTAGTACCTATTCGATCATATAGCCGCTCAGGAAATGGTGGTTCAGCCCCACAGCCCCTACTTGATTCTGGCAACGAAGCAAGGTGAAGCAGGAGGTCAGCCCCACATCCTGTAGCCTAGGCAGCGCGTTTGACAAGGGAGCGAATGACGTTATCTTTCATCATTAGCAGCCGCGAGGCTTGCAGCAGTAGCTCACGGGTTTGCTGAAGACTCATGGCACCGACCTGCTCCTCCATCACTCGCATTTGGAACTCCTGCTCGAAGCTGAGATCAACGTTCAGCTCTGGGAATCGTTGTTCCATAGGACGTAACTCCTTACTCCATTAAACATGGTATGTGCATGTTAAAAAATATAACAAACACATTGACAAAGTTGCCACTCAATGAATAGCATCCTCTTCCTGAAGAAAGTGTCCAAGATGAACAGTTTCTTCAACTAGTGGCAGGGTATCGCCAGTGGTGGGCGATCGCGGATGCGCTGTTTGAGCACTACAGACCTGCTAGACTGAGCAACAACGGCAGATGTGGAGACAAGTATGCGGCTTGGTGAACTGGCGGAACGGTTTGGTGCCTCCCTAGATGCAGTTGAGCTTAGCGATCGCCCAGTGTTGGGGGTCGCCCCCCTTGAAGCCGCAACAGCAACCGATGTGTCATTTTTGGCGAATCCGAAGTACACACCGCTATTGCAAACGACGTCTGCCGCTGCTGTGTTTGTGGGGGCTGATTTCCAAGGGGCAGCAGCCTGTCCATTGTTACGGGTGCCTCATCCCTATCTTGCCTTTGCCAAGTGTATTGAGTTGTTTTATCCCCAACCCCAACCCTTGGGCAAGATTCATCCCACCGCTATTCTGGGGGCAGACGTGGAGCTGGGGGCAGAGGTCACCATTGGCCCTTATACAGTCATTGGCGATCGCGTCCGCATTGGCGATCGCACCGTGATTCATAGTCACTGCACCCTGTATGACAACGTGGTTGTGGGGGCTGAGTGCTTAATCCACAGCCATTGTGCCCTGCGCGAAGGCGTGCAACTGGGCGATCGCGTCATCTTGCAAAATGGTGTGGTTTTGGGGGGAGATGGCTTTGGCTATGTACCTCTGCCGGATGGGCGGCACTATAAAATTCCCCAAGTGGGGACAGTCACCGTGGAGGATGATGTCGAAATTGGCGCCAGTACCACCATTGATCGAGCGACTCTCGGTGCCACCACCGTAGGGGCAGGCAGTAAAATTGATAACCTGACCATGGTGGCACACAACTGCACCATTGGTAAAAATACGATTCTCTGCGCCCAAGTAGGACTGGCTGGCTCTACTCATATTGGTGATCAGGTGATTTTAGCGGGGCAAGTGGGGGTAGCGGGGCACCTCACTATTGGCGATCGCGCCATCGTCTCTGCCAAATCAGGCATCAGTGGCTCTGTACCAGCCAACGCCCGCATGGGGGGCATTCCTGCCATGGAGCAACGTCTTTATTTACGAGTTTCTGCTGCACTCAAACAGTTACCCGACCTCCTGAAGCGCGTGCGTACCCTTGAAGCAAAACTGAAAGAGTGAACAAAAACTGCTTCGGCTATTTGTACAATGCTTGCGATCGCCCACGGTTTATACAAGGGTTGTTTCTGAAGCCTAACCGCAGAGTCTGCTTGTAAGCGTTCTGCAATAGGAATGTCTTGATCCATGCTCACGCCCGCTAAGCGTGTTTCCTGTTTCGAGGATATATGATACCCAAAAGGTGCTCTCCACGGGGTTGGGCAATTCCCAGAGTCGTAGGGTACCATCATCGCTGCTACTCAACCAAACATGATGCTTGTCACTATAAAACTCTACTGCACCAGTAGCGCGAGTCTGAACACTAAGATCACCAGAAGAAGATGTTGTTGAATCCGAAATTGCTTGACACTGTTGATCTTTGTATTCCAGAAGCTTTTCATAGGCGATATTAATTTTTTTGATATTCTCTTCAGCGTTTGTTTTTAGAACTGAATCATGGGGGTACAAGTCAGGATGCCAACGACGTACCAGCCGACGGTAAGCTAACTTGATTTCTTCAATAGAAGCGTCTAGGGTGAATTCTAGTACTTTCCAGTATTCTTCTAAATTCAGCATCTCAATGTTTGAATCCCTGAGATCGAACCTGAAATGTTGCTGCTAGTTCATAAGGCTGCTGAATATATTTATAATGGGATTTATCCTGAGCAAATAGCTTGACGATCTCTCAACACGTCTTCAGCAGAAACTATCCGGTAATTCTTTGTTATAAAGGTTTGGACATCGTAACGAATGTTATGGGTAATCCAAACATAAGTAATTCTAGCTTTGTCTTGCTCAGTAGTAGCACGTTGAGACAAAATCGCAGCTAATCTTCTAACCGATGTTCCAGTGTAAGGAATATGTTTACCATCAAAATCTATTTTTTCAAAGTTGACTTGAGATAGTCCTGAGCCACTAATTTCAGATGCTTTTGGAATGCGATGAATTGGAGGAACTAAAGGTGAAATACTAAATACTGTTGGTGTATTGATTGCTATTTGTCTTGATGCATCGGTTGACAAAAATAGATTAGCTGCTTGTTTATTTATTTTGTTGGCAATAATGATGAAAGTAAGGATACCAAGGGACAAGGATAGCCATTGAGCAAATACGCTGTAGCTGTAGGCTTTACCTCGATATCTAGGGGAACGTTTCATGAGCCTTATTCTATACTCTATGCTAATTTTGAGTCAAAACGATGTTCACCGCAACGGTAGTCCTAAAAATGTATAGCATTATACCATAGAAACCGCCGCTCCTTGACCCCCACCTGTTCCGAGGTGGGGGAATGCGTTGCTAATTTTGTTCAATCCTCGTCACCAGTTACACAGCCGGTGATGCTCAAGGTCTAGTTTAAGCTGGACTCGTTTTAGGTCTCGACTCAAGAGGATGTTTTTTGTTGGTTTTTTCTTGATTGTCATAATAAATTTATAGTTGGTTCAATAATGGGTATAAGCTGGCGCAGTCACAAAGGAGACTAGTATGGATGACCTGACGCTGCCACAGCAATTGAGCTTTCCGTGGAATCCACTTGTGACTGAGAACCAAGTGACACTGGCTCATTCTGTTGCCGATAGCCCCCAACAGCGTGTCCAACAACTAGAGCAGATCCTTGATCAATGTCAAACCTATATTGATGAACTCAAGCAACAACTCCGTAATCAGCAGTTTCTAGAAGACTTGCTAGCCCGCACTGAAGAAACCGCCCTCATCCAGCAGCAGGCCATCCTCACCCTACAAGAACAGCTTCACTCCCAAGCCACCTGCGCCCACCAGTTAGCAGAAATGACCAGTCGTCGCCAATCTTTGGAGATCATGGTGCAACAATCGCAAACTGAAATTCAGCACTTACATCAGGAGGTGGATCGGCTGCTGCACATTCAAGATGCTCTCGAAGCAAAATTAGTCAACAGTCATCGGTTGCTGCGGCAACGGGAGCACGACTTACAATTACTGGAATCGCAGCAACGGCAAGCTCATGAAGAAAAAGGGCTGCTCCAAACTCGCCTAGAGCAACTGCAACAAGAACTTAGCGATCGCGAAAATGACATCCGTGATCTGAGCAGTCGCCTGACTCAAGCCAATTACCTGATTGAGACCCAAGAACGAGTCATTAGTGCCCTGCAACAAACTCAAGGTCAAGAGTCCAGCAAAAATACAGTAATTCAGGGGCTTAGTAAAACCCTCTTGAAAACCCAAAAGACGCTGCAAGACCTGGAGCAAGAGTACCAGCTTCAGCGGCTGCAATACATGAAAGTGCAACACTACACCCAAGAGATAGAAGGTCGCTCCACGCAGCAACAGGCACGCCTCCAAAAGTTGGAAGCTCAGGTAGCCGAGCTTCAAGAGCAAATTCTGCATCAAGCCCAACAAGCCCGCGAGCAGGAAACCGCCATTCAGCATTGGAAGGATCGCTATAGCGCAGCGGAACGGGTGATTAGTCAACTGCAACAGGTGATTACCCAAATGGCGGCGGATAAGCCCACGCCACTCAATTCCCTACCATCAGGAAGCAGCCCCTAGACGTAATTGAGAGATCGATCGGGGTTCGCTATACTAATTCATAGTCGTTATGAGTTTGTTTTATGCCGAAGTTTATTGGCTGGGCGGGTAGTTTACGGGATGGCTCTTACTCACAAATGGCCTTGGACGCAGCGATCGCCAAAGCAGCGGCTCAGGGAGCCACCGTAGAGCGGCTGGATCTACGGCAACTGAACCTCCCCTTCTGTACTGGAGCGGATCACTACCCCGATCACCCCGATGTAGCAGTATTTCAGGCCAAAGTTACGGCAGCGGACGGCATTCTGCTGGTGACCCCTGAGTACCACGGTAGTGTTAGTGGGGTGCTGAAGAATTCCCTTGACCTGCTGAGCTTTCCGGAACTCAGTGGCAAGGTGGTCGCCATGATCAGTGTGCTGGGTGGCCAGGCAAACAGTAACGCCCTCAACGACCTGCGGGTGATTCTCCGCTGGGTACATGCATGGGTAATTCCAGAGCAGGTGGCGATCGGTCAAGCGTGGCAAGCGTTTACGCCAACAGGTCAACTCAAGGACGCTAAACTGGACGAGCGGCTAGACAAACTGATTACCAGTTGGCTTCAGACGACCCAACAATTGCGGCAACCCGTCTCCTCAACCTAACTGAACCTAACTGAGATCCTCCTGTAGCCATTGAGCTACCTGTTTGGCATGGTAGGTGAGGATCACATCTGCCCCTGCCCGCTTAAACCCGAGCAGGGTTTCCAAGACCACTTTTTTCTCATCAATCCAGCCATTGCCAGCGGCGGCCTTAACCATGGCGTATTCCCCAGAGACATTGTAGGCTGCCACCGGCACATCACTCACCTGCTTAAGCTGAGCAATCACATCCATGTAGGCTAGGGCAGGCTTAACCATGACCATATCTGCCCCTTCTTCAAGATCTAGGCTCACTTCCCGCACAGCTTCGCGCACATTGGCTGGATCCATCTGATAGGTTTTTTTATCGCCAAATTTCGGGGCTGAATCTAGGGCATCCCGAAACGGTCCATAGTAAGCCGAGGCATACTTAGCTGAGTAGGCAAGGATACCCACGTGGGTGTAGCCCGCTGCATCTAAGCCCGCGCGGATTGCGCCGATGCGACCATCCATCATATCTGAGGGGGCAACAAAATCCGCACCGGCGGCGGCTTGACTGACGGCTTGTTTCACCAGTACCGCAACGGTTTCATCGTTGAGGATTTCACCATTTTTGACGATGCCGTCATGACCTTCACTGCTGTAGGGGTCTAGCGCCACATCCGTAAAGATGAGTAGGTCTGGCAGGACGGCCTTGATGCCGCGTACCGATCGCTGCACCAGTCCCTCCGGGTTGTAGCTTTCTGTGCCTGCATTGTCTTTCAAGGCTTCGGGGACAAGGGGAAACAGGGCGATCGCCCCAATGCCTAAAGCATAGACATCTTTTAGCTCCAGAATGAGGCGATCAAGGGTATAGCGAAAGCAGCCGGGCATCGAGGGGACTTCTTGAACCTGATCGTCCCCTTCCATCACAAAGACTGGATAAATCAAATCGGCGCTGGAGAGGGTATGTTCGCGCACGAGACGACGTAGTTGAGGGGTACGGCGCAACCGCCGCGGGCGATGGGTTAGATCCATAAATTCTCAATTAAAATGGAATGCGCTAAAAAGTGTCTAGCAAACACGATCAGGTTGATTATCCCATTTCCGTGCTGCATTTTAGAGGGCTTCTGCCTCCACATCAACCGTGGTTCTTGGCACATCCGCGCGACTTTTTTTGCTTTTGAGATGCTCAATAACAATCTGGGTGACCTCACTGGCCAAAATCATCATTACGGTAATGTCATCCAACTGGCCAATCACAGGAATCAAATCTGGGGCAATATCGATAGGGCTGAATAGATAGACAAAACTAGCAATAATGATGAGCCAGCGGTATTTAGGGTGACGTAGCAATGTCCGATACCAGTTGTAAAACGCAGCCATAGGGGCAAAACCTCAGAACCTAATTTCTATTATGTCGTGCTCCTTGCCGTAGGGTTTGTTGACTGCTGATGAATCCTGCATGGGTTCGACACTGGTGTGCTAAGGGTTGCGACCGCGCTCCATATACCATAGATGCAAGAACTGTATCTTGCGCTTTCGCCACGGCCAAACCGTTTCCTTAAGCCCCTGTCGCGCCTATACTCGCCTATACTATAGAGGAGTCCCCATCTAATCAACAGTTTGCTATTGTTGGCCAATGATTGATCTTAGTGCCTTAAAGCGAGATTTGACAGCTCTGAACACTCGTCTGGGTCAAGCCCAGCACTATCTTTGACCCTGCGGCGCTCACCGCTAAGATTCACGATCTTGAGCATACGGCAGCCCAGCCTGACTTTTGGACTGATCAAGCTGCTGCCCAAGCGACTCTGCAACAGCTTACTGAGGCTAAGGAAGCTCTAGCGCAACTCTCAAGCTGGCAAAAGAGTGTTGAGCATGTTGAAGCTGCGCTGGAACTGCTGGAGCTAGAGAGTGATCCGGGGCTTTACGATGAGGCGATCGCCCTGCTGCAACAGCTAGAGGCAAAACTCAGTCGTTGGGAACTAGAACAGCTTCTGAATGGCCCCTACGATAAAAATAATGCCATCCTAACGATTAATGCTGGAGCAGGGGGCACCGATGCCCAAGACTGGGTGGAAATGCTGCTGCGTATGTACACTCGCTGGGCAGAGCGACAGGGGTACCAAACCCACATTGCTGAATTATCAGAGGGGGAAGAAGCTGGCATTAAGTCTGTAACGTTGGAAGTTAAAGGTCGCTATGCCTACGGCTATTTACGCTCAGAAAAGGGAACGCATCGCTTGGTGCGAATTTCTCCCTTTAACGCCAATGGCAAGCGGCAGACTAGTTTTGCTGGCGTGGATGTCATGCCAGAGTTGGATCAGTCCGTCACCCTTGAGATTCCAGAAACAGACCTAGAGATCACGACGTCCCGCAGTGGCGGCAAAGGAGGGCAAAATGTCAACAAGGTGGAAACGGCGGTGCGCATTGTCCATAAACCCACTGGCCTAGCTGTGCGCTGCACTCAGGAGCGATCGCAACTGCAAAACAAAGAAAAGGCACTGGCCATCCTCAAGGCAAAGTTACTGGTGATTGCCCAAGAGCAAAAAGCGAAAGAGATTGCCGATATTCGCGGCGATGCCGTGGAAGCCGCGTGGGGCACGCAAATCCGTAACTACGTGTTTCACCCCTACCAGTTGGTTAAAGACCTGCGCACTGAGGTAGAGAGCACCGCTGTGCAAGATGTGATGGACGGCGATATTGATAGATTCATTCAAGCGTACTTGCGGCAGCAAACCGATGCCTAGAAAAATTCCATCGCCTATCTCAATCATGTTAAAGTGCCTCAAAGATTTGCGATCATTGACATCCTCCCTTCACTGCGCTCAGGAAGGGGATTCCATCGTCGCCGATGAAGGTTCCTGCTTCAACGAGGTGACGTGCTCAACCGCTGTCTCCAGAAGATGAGTAGCGGCCTCCTCTCCACCGGCGTAAGGTTCTGTGTGCCCTACAGTACGTCAACCTAGCTCCAAAATCTTGATAGTTGCGTTGGGGTCTCTGTCCAGCACAGTTCCGCACTGGCACAAATGAGGACGAGTGCTGAGGGATGCCTTGACCAAATGGCCGCAACACGAGCATGTCTGGGAGCTGTACTGAGGTGGGACAGCGACAGTTACCACCCCAAATCCGGTCCCGGGCAGTCCTACACATGAGTTGGCTGACAAACCGGGCAAGGTGGTTGGGGAGCAGACATGGGGATTCTGAAAGAACTCTTGCTTCTCTATCCTCTTGGTGTACCGGAGTTCTTTGTTGAGATGCTAGCGAATCCTGATCCGCTCATTCTGATCCGCTCATTTTGCCAGAGTGCAGCTAGCAGCAGAGTAATCCAGTTATTTGCGCTCTACCAATGGAGAGCCGATAACGCTAAGAGGCGCAAAACCGCTATAATGAGTGTTTGTTCTAAACACTGTGTTGATTATCGCTGTCTAAGGTGACCCGTGGCCAACATTAAATCTGCTGCCAAGCGCGCTCAAATTGCCGAGCGCAATCGCCTCCGTAACAAATCCTACCGCTCTGCAGTACATACTCTGACGAAAAACTACCTCAATGCCCTCAGTCAATACACGGCCAACCCTTCACCCGAGCAGTTAGCAGAGGTGAACCAACGTTTAAGCACTGTGGTGAGCAAAATTGATAAGGCAGTTAAGTGCGGCGTGCTTCATCGGAATACAGGTGCTCGTCGTAAAGCTCGCTTAAGCCGAATTTTCAACAAAGCAACCCAACCTTCCTAATTTTTATATTTTTATGCTGGTGGATACCCACGTCCATCTGAATTTTGCTAATTTTGCTGCCGACTTAGAGACTGTAGCTCAGCGGTGGCGGGAAGCAGGGGTCGTCAGGTTGGTACATTCCTGTGTTGAACCAACGGAGTTTACCGACATTCAAGCCCTAACGGTAAAATTTCCAGAACTCTTTATGGCCGTGGGTTTGCATCCCCTAGATACAGATCAGTGGCATCCTGATCTGGCTAGTACTATTGCCTCCCTTGCTGCCAGTGATCCCAAGGTTGTTGCCATTGGTGAGACTGGCTTAGACTTTTATAAAGCGAACAATCAGTCTCAGCAAGAGGAAGCGTTTTGGGCGCAGTTGGCAGTGGCTCATTCCCTTAGTTTGCCTGTCATTATTCATTGCCGTGAGGCGGCGGCAGCAACCCGGAATGTGTTGCAGCAGTTTCAACGTCAGTACGGATCACTACAAGGGGTCATGCACTGCTGGGGCGGCACACCAGAGGAAACGGAATGGTTCTTAGAGCTAGGGCTATACATTAGCTTTAGTGGCACGGTAACCTTCAAAAATGCTAAGCAAATTCAGGCGGCGGCGCAAATGGTTCCGGGCGATCGCCTCCTCATTGAAACTGATTGTCCATTCCTTGCGCCTGTCCCCAAGCGGGGGGAAAAGCGTAATGAACCCAGTTATGTTCGCTTTGTGGCCTCAGCGATTGCAGCACTTCGTCAGTGTGATGTAGCTGAGCTAGGGGTACAAACAACAATCAATGCCTGCCGCCTTTTTCGCCTGCCGCCACCAGAAATGCTAGAGACTCAGGCCGGGCGTGTTGACCCTTAGAACCGCTCATTCGTTAAAACATTCAGGGTATTTCCTCACTACCAGAGTCTGCCGGTTTAGGATCAAAGGTGTAGTGAAGTTTGTACGAGCTGGAACCGCAGCTCGGGTTCGCCCTTTCTTCAGATATTTTTCTCTAGAAACGTTGCATCAGAATCATTCTGGCGAATCAACAGCCTGTACCAGTCTGGCGAAAGAGCAGATAGTCTGTGCATTTTGTTTTATCTTTTGAGTTCTGAAGCAGGCTGTCGTGGCTTCAACAGTTGATGTATGAGGGAATTTATGGTTAGCGCTCTCTCCCCCACAACTCAATCAATTCGTGCGTTTGGGATTGCCCGCGCCACTATTGAGGGTCAGCCCCTCAGTGCTGCAGAAGTGGATGCCATCGATGCTTACTTCCGTGCCTGTAATTACCTTGCGGTAGGCATGATTTACCTGCGGGACAACCCCCTGCTCAAAGTTCCCCTGCAACCAGAGCACATTAAGAAACGCCTCTTGGGGCATTGGGGAGCCAGCCCTGGACTTTCTTTTATCTACATTCATCTCAACCGCATTATTAAAAAATATCAACAAGAGATTATTTTTCTGGCGGGTCCCGGCCACGGTGCCCCCGGTGTCTTAGCGCCTG
This sequence comes from Thermostichus lividus PCC 6715, assembly GCF_002754935.1. Taxonomy (NCBI): domain Bacteria; kingdom Bacillati; phylum Cyanobacteriota; class Cyanophyceae; order Acaryochloridales; family Thermosynechococcaceae; genus Parathermosynechococcus; species Parathermosynechococcus lividus. The sequence continues at coordinate 2,121,428 of NZ_CP018092.1, read as the reverse complement.
TGTATCTCGAAGGAAGTTATTCCGAGATTTACCACAACATTAGTGAAGATGAGCACGGCCTCAAAAAATTTTTCAAGCAGTTTTCATTTCCTGGCGGTGTGGGTAGCCACTGCACCCCAGAAACCCCCGGCTCAATTCACGAAGGGGGAGAACTGGGTTATGTGCTCTCCCATGCCTGTGGTGCTGCTTTTGACAATCCCAACCTGATTGTGGCCGCAGTGGTAGGAGATGGCGAATCGGAAACAGGGCCACTGGCTACCTCGTGGCACATTAATAAGTTCCTGAACCCTGTACGCGATGGCGCAGTCCTGCCAATTTTGCACCTGAATGGCTACAAAATTAACAACCCCACACTATTGGCGCGTATTCCCCACGCCGATCTCGAGCATCTCTTTCGCGGTTATGGTTATGAACCTTGCTTTGTCGAAGGCTCTGACCGTCCCTCAATGCACCAAGCAATGGCGGCAACCCTAGAGTACTGTGTAAACAAAATTAAGGAAATTCAACAGGCAGCTCGGGAGCAGGGGGTAACGCCTCTACCCCGCTGGCCGATGATTATTTTGCGGACACCCAAGGGCTGGACAGGGCCGGCTGAAGTGAATGGACGGAAGGTAGAAGGGTTCTGGCGAGCACACCAAGTGCCCATGGCCGATGTGCACAGCAACCCCGCAAACCTGCAATTGCTGGAGAAGTGGTTGCGCAGTTACCATCCGGAAGATTTATTTGATGATAAGGGAACCTTTCGCCCTGATCTAAAAGCACTGGCACCAACCGGCACCTACCGCATGGGGATGAACCCTCATGCCAATGGGGGGCTGCTCCGCAAAGACCTAAAAATGCCAGATTTCCGGGAGTATGGTATTACCGTTGAGAAGCCTGCCCAACTAGAAGTGGAAAACACACGACCCCTTGGCGTTTTCCTGCGGGATGTGATGCGCCAAAACATGACGAATTTCCGCGTCTTTGGTCCTGATGAAAACACTTCAAACAAACTTAATGCCATTTATGAAGTTAGCAAAAAATTCTGGATTGCTGAATTCTTTGAAGAGGATGAAGATGGCGGTGAGTTATCCACCGATGGTCGTGTCATTGAAATGCTCAGTGAGCACACCATGGAAGGGATGCTAGAGGGCTACCTGTTAACAGGACGGCACGGCTTCTTTTCCACCTATGAGTCTTTTGTGCATGTCATTGACTCAATGTTTAATCAGCATGCCAAGTGGCTGAGTATCTGCAATGAACTGTCGTGGCGCGCTGATATTGCTTCGTTGAACTTATTGATCACCTCGACGGTGTGGCGGCAGGATCACAATGGCTTCACTCATCAAGATCCGGGCTTTTTGGATGTGGTCTGTAACAAGAGTGCAGCGGTGACGCGAATTTATCTACCGCCCGATGTCAACTCCTTGCTATCGGTGGCGGATCACTGTTTGCGTAGCAAAAACTATGTGAATGTCATTGTGTCGGATAAGCAATTGCATTTGCAGTACATGGATATGGATGCGGCCATTAAGCACTGCACGAAGGGATTGGGAATTTGGGATTGGGCTAGTAATGATCAAGGCTATGAGCCGGATCTGGTGATGGCCAGCGCGGGGGATATTCCCACCCAAGAAGCCTTGGCGGCGATCGCCCTGCTGCGGCAAGAGTTTCCCGACCTGAAAATCCGCTACATTAACGTTGTGGATTTATTTAAGTTGCAACCGGAAACAGAGCATCCCCACGGCCTGAGCGATCGCGATTTTGATAGCCTATTCACACTAGATCGGCCAATTATTTTCAACTTCCACGGTTATCCATGGCTGATTCACCGCCTCACCTACCGCCGTTATAACCACGTCAACCTGCATGTGCGTGGCTATAAAGAGAAAGGCAACATTAACACCCCCCTCGAGCTAGCGATTAACAATGAAATTGACCGCTTTAGCTTGGCGATCGATGCCATTGACCGGCTGCCCGAGTTGCAGGTGGCCGGTGCCCATGCCAAGGAAAAATTCCGCAATATGCAGATTGAAGCCCGCAACTACGCCTACGAGTTTGGGATCGATAAGCCGGAGTTTAGCCACTGGACATGGCCACTTTAGCCCTTTGCGGTCATAGAAATCTCGCTCTCGCTTGGATATGTAAGCTCGCATCTCCCAAGTCAGAGGGACGTATTTCGCTGCAGACTTAACTGCTCTAGGCTCTTGAAGACCGTTTGCGGCAACATGATGGCTGTGGGGTGCATTCTCGATACACTGGGGGAATGCGAGATAACCTCTGTAAATACCTTGCTGAACAATACCCTACCGCCTTTACCCAGTGGCTTCTCAACGATGTCTCAGAAAATGTTTCAGTTCTCAAAACCGAACTGAACCTTGAACCGATTCGTGCAGATGCCGTCACCCTCGTGCGAACGCAACACTGCATTCTGCATCTAGAATTTCAGGTCGAACCAGAGCCAGCCCTACCCTTACGGATGCTGGACTACTGGCTGAGGCTCTATCGCACTTACCAATGCGAGATTGTCCAAGTCTTAATTCTGCTGCGACGAACACGGGTGCAGGTGCCCGATGTCTTTGAGTGGCCAAACACCACTCATCGCTACCGAGTGGTGAAACTCTGGGAAGAAGACCCACGGCAATTTTTTGCCATTCCTGGTCTATTGCCCTTTGCAGTGTTGGGGAAAACAAATAACGAAGCTGGTTTGTTGCAAGCCGTTGCTGACCAGATTCGTCAGATTGACTCCAAGCAGACCCGGCAAGAGTTGAGTACCATCGTTCAACTGCTCGCTGGGTTACAGTACAGTAAGGAGCTGATTCAAGCGATTTTTCGGGAGGGAATGATGCGCGAATCCGTGATTTACCAAGAAATTCTTCAAGAAGGACAACGAGAGGGAGAGAAAATTGGGCTTCAGCGTGGCCGACAAGAAGGGCGACAAGAAGGACAACTGGAGGGAGAATGTACGCTTATTCTCCGCCAACTCCGCCGCCGATTCGGGACACTACCCGATGCCGTGGTTCAACATATCCGTGGGCTATCTCTCGAACAGTTGGATGCTTTAGGAGAAGCTCTTCTCGATTTCCAAGACTTTAACGATCTCGCAATGTGGCTAGACTCTCAACCCAATCGTTAACTTAATGAGAGGTTCGGGGAGCGATAAGTCCCGCGGTGTATGCGAAACATCAGCGTCGGGAGGATGTCACACTGTTAGTCAGTTGGCTTAGATTCTTTCGCACCTATGAGGGTACTTATCGGCTATGGCTGGTGCACTCGAAAGACTCTTGATAGCAAGGCTAGGACAAGCTGCGGATTGCATTGAAGGGTGGGCAGCGTTCTTCGTCTAATTGCTGCAAATACTGGCGGTGCTGGTAATAGTCGTGGCGCAATTGCTCTAAAGCCTGTAGGCGATCCGCATCAATGCCGGGAATACTCTGAATGTCGGTACTAGGGCTGGTGATCATGCGCTCAAGGTATTGGCGGAGAGCTTCACTAGCGGGAGCCTCACTTAAAATGAGAGCTACAGTTTCTTGCCAAGACTGCAAAAGATAGCGACAGCGTTTCTCGACGGCAATGCGCTCCAAGACGGCGGCAGTTGCTTGGATGGTTAATTCGGGTCGCTCTAAGCTAACGGCAGTGATTTCATCAAGGTGCAGCAGGGGGGCAATCATGTTGGCGTGGTTATCTTCACTGATGGCATCAAAGAGGCGGCTGACCAAATCTACCTCTGTGAGGCGTGTGGCGGTATCGGTAGTCGGGGACAGCAGCCATTCGGCTGTATAGGGATCATCGGGAGCAGGTAAACCAGCGCAGAGATCTTCCTCAATGGCTAAAATTTGCCGCCACAGCCAGCGATGGTGGGATAGGCTAAACTCAATATCCCGTGCCTGTAGAGTCTGGCGAATGAGGGGGCGATAGTCACCCCGGTGGAGGTACAGTCGCAGCAATTGTTCTTCGGCAGCTTGGCGGAGGTTGTAGTCCGCTGGGCGTTGCCATTTTTGGGATCGTCCCTGCCACCGTTGCCCCCGTACCTGTTGCCGCAGGGATTCCTCTAAGCGCAGAATGAGGCGACTGTCACCGCGCCCCAGTAACTCGGCACAGCGGTGGATATAGTGACTGCGCAGGGCGGCATTGGGTAATTTTCCTAGCAGTTGAGTGAGCGCTTGGCTGGCTTGGTGGAACTGATCACTTTGGTTCAGATCGTACCGGGCAAGGGTGGTGTCCAGTTGCCAGTCTAGCCAAAGGGGAGCGGTATCCAGCAGGGTTTGGTAGCGATCGCCCGTTGCTTGTGCTAAAAATTCGGCGGCATCTTTACCGGCGGGTAGGGTTAAAATCCGTAGAGTCAGATCGCCACGGTAAGCCAAGTCTGCCGCTTCACCAATGGCGCGATCGGTGGCGCGTTGTCCTGCGGTATCGGCATCGAAATTGAGGATAATCTGCTTGGACTCGGTGTAGCGCAGAAGCAGTTTAATCTGGGCTTGGCTGAGGGCAGTACCAAGGCTGGCCACTGCTTGGGTTAACCCTGCTTGGTGCAGCGCCATGACATCAAAATAGCCTTCGACCACAACCGCTTGATCCTTATGAACAATGGTTTGCCGCGCTTTATCCAAGCCAAAGAGCAACTGCCCCTTATTAAAAATGGGGGTTTCGGGGGAGTTGAGGTATTTCGGCTCCTCGTTGCTGAGGGTGCGACCGCCAAAGCCCACCACCCGTCCTTGGCTGTCCATAATGGGGATCATCAGGCGATCGCGAAAACGGTCGTAGTAGCCGTCGGCAGTGCGTCGGGGGACAATCAGCCCTGCCTGTTCAACCAAGCTAGCGGGATAGCCCTTTTGCTCAACAAGATAGCTATAGATAACCTGCCAACCAGCGGGTGCATACCCTAGGCGAAAGTGCTGAATTGTCGCTTCCGTTAAGTGGCGCTGCTGCCGCAGATAGGTGTAGGCAGCCTCACCGATGGGTTGGCGCAGAGCGTGTTCATAAAAACTAGTCGCGATCGCCAGAAGTTCGTAGAGTTGCTCTTGAAGGGATAAACGCACCTGTAGCGCTTGTTTGTGGGCGGCGTCTAGCGTTCGCACCGGCACCTGATACTGCTGAGCTAACTCCAGTACCACATCGCCAAAGGAGCGTTTTTGCAGTTCCATCAGGAACTTAATGGCATTCCCCCCCGCCCCACAGCCAAAGCAGTAATAAAACCCTTTGCTGGGGCTAACCGTGAAGCTAGGAGTTTTTTCGTCGTGGAAGGGGCAACAGCCAACGTACTCCCGTCCCCGTTTGCTCAACACAACATGCGCTGCCACTACATCGACGATGTTGACGGCTTCACGCACGGCTTCAATGGTATCGGGGTGGAGACGGGGAATATCCATAGGTTTTCAGGATAGCTGATCCCCACTGGGGAAGACGGGAGACTAGACTACTTCGCGAACACGAGGCTGCCCCTCTACAAGTTCACCCACCAGAACGACATCGGCCACATTGACAAAGAGACCATTTTCAAGCACCCCAGGAATATTGTTGATCGTCTTTTCTAGGGCTGCGGCATCCGCAATCTCGGCAAAGGTTACGTCTAATACAAAGTTACCTTGGTCAGTAATCACAGGCCCATCTTTCTTAACCCCCATGCGCAGTTCTGGTTTGCCTCCCAAGGCGGTTAAGGCACGGCTAACAGGACTCAGGGCAAGGGGCAAGACCTCGACAGGAACTGGAAATGTTGAACCAAGCCGTTCTACAAGTTTGCTGCTATCCACGACCACAAGGAATTGATCCGCCAGCGAGTCAACAATTTTCTCGCGGGTATGAGCGGCACCCCCCCCTTTGATTAAGTTTTTAGCTGGATCTACTTCATCCGCACCGTCAATGGCAACATCAATTTTAGTGACATCATCGAGGGTGACGAGGGGGATACCGTACTGCTTTGCCAGTACCGAGGCTTGAAAGGAGGTGGGCACACCGCGAATATTGCTCAGCTCGCCGTTGCGCAGGCGATCGCCCAAGAATTCAATCACAAAGGCAGTGGTTGAACCCGTACCTAGCCCCACCACCATGCCCGACTGGACGCGATCCGCAGCCGCTTTGGCCACCGCTTGCTTCATTTGTTTAACGGCGTCTTGACTCATGCCCAAGCTCCCATACATTTCCCAAACAGCACAATAGCATAGTGGAGCAGGGCATAACCGATGCTCCGGTATGATGGCTTGGGAACTTCGCGAGAACTGTTCAACGGTACCTTGACCTCTCCCGCACTCAGGCAACGTTAACGCTGAGGCAGCGCAGGGGAGACTGACAGGGCGGTGTTGGGGTCTCGCTCTTGAATTAAGAGGGCGGCGGCAACCACCCCCACTGCGGGCACGAGCACCATTCCTGCAAGGGGAACCAATAGACCCAGACACTGTGCCAAACCAAGGCCGTAGATTTCTGGGGTGTAGGCTCGGGTTAAAACTTGGCGTTCCTTAAGGGTTCTACTGTGCTTTTCCAGCGGATAATCAAAACTCCCTCGCCCAAAGAAGTAGCTATTGACTAGCACCATTACGATGGGTTGCAGTGGGCCACACAGGAACGACAGTAGTAAACAAACCAGTTGCACAAGTGCGTCCCGCAGGGCAAACCAGCCGCCCACAATGGTATTGAAGAGGTCTCGCCGCCAACCCACCTCAATGGTATGGCCGGTTGTAATTTTCTCTACACGATTGAGAAGTGGGCCCAAGAAGGGAATCACCACCAATGGAATGAGGGTTTGGTAGCCAATTAGTGCCAAAAAGAGAGCGATCGCCACGGCGACCACATCCACAACCGCATCGTAGAGCCACTGCCATGACCCCAAGGGCACCACTACCCATTGTTCCCCAAGGGTTTGCACCGCCACGAAAGCGCTAATAATCAAGGCTGTGCCCAGTAAAAAACTCACGATCGCCGGTAGCAGGAGGTAGGCCCACAAACGATGGCGGGCAATAAAGCGTAAGCCACGACCAAAGGCGAAAAATCCCCGCTGAAACCGCTGACTTACCGACCACATTCGTCCCAGCACTGGTCTGCCTTAGAACCCATTCGGGGGATCCTAGCTTATCCGCGGCGGGGTGGTGTGCCCTCATCATCCGGGGGGGCGCATCGGCCATCAGGTGAGTCGTGTCGGTGCGATCGTTCTGGGATACAGGGGGCGTACCGGGTCGCCAAAGCCATGTGGCCAGCACTCCCAAGGTCAGTATTCCCACCAACAGTGGCACAAAAAAGTTAGTCATTATGATTACTCGCGTGGATTTCATGATTAATTACATACTGACAGACGTGGTGTCTTTTCAGCGTAGGTTACCTGACGCCACACGGCTGGGTTCAGTTCCGACCATGGCGGCCATCTTAAGCTATGGTTGAAATGAAACTTTGGGCTTGCAAGAGTAACGATAGTGATGGCGCTGTCACCCTTCTGGATCTGGTGTATTGCGGCAGTCATTCTCTTTTTGATGGAGTTTTTTCTGCCCACCGCTTTTGTGGAAGCCACCCTCGGCATCAGTGCATTGATTGTGGCCTTCACCTCGTTTCTAATTCCCAGTTTTCCCCTACAGGTGGTGCTCTGGATTCTGCTATCGGTGGTGGTGGTCTTCCTAATGCGCCGCTATCAGCCGAAACGCACTGCCCCAATTCTCAAAGAGGGGGCTGAAGCACAAACGATTAGCCAAATTTTGCCGGGGGAAACAGGGCGGGTACTTTACGATGGCATTTCGTGGCAAGCGCGGTGTGATGATCCCCATCTGGCGATCGCCGAGAATCAGCGAGTGATTGTTATTGGCCGCCAAGGCACGACCCTCATTGTGGTGCCCGAAGACACCATTTCATGATGAACTCCCCAAGGGGTAGTCCTGTAGTGGTAACAATGCGCTAGAGGCGATGTCCCTTGTCTGCAATCTTTAACGTTAAGTCCACTAGCTTTGCTGCTGCTCCAGGGTCTCCTACGACGTTCTGTAATGCCGCTTTCATGGCAACCAAGTCTTGGGGATGCTCTAAGTAGTAAAGAATCTGCTGTGCCACTGCGTGGGGATCAAGGGGGCCGACGAGCTCCGGTACGATTTCTTGCTGTGCCCACAGGTTTGGCCACGCTTTGTAGCCCAAGCCTTGCTTGACCAGTTGCCAATCCATCTCTGGGGCTTGAAGGAGTTGCCAGAACTGCCGCCAACCTAACCCTTTGGCCACTAATGCCCAAAACACCAAGGCGGTCCAGTGCCGACCAATGGCAGGCAGCGCCACCAGTAACCCCGCCAATCCATCCCAAGGATGCGCCCGCTGTACCCGCAGTTGTTGTGCAGGCAGGAGCACGATCATGGGCACATTTAAGGCCGCTAGCTCAGCAGTGTTGGCACCAACGGTTGTGACGGCGATCGCCACTTGGCGCAGCAGCGGATAATTGGGTAATTGCTGCCACAAATACACCTTGGTGCCCTTGGGAGTTTCAAGGTAGGGAATGCCCTCTAGTGGTTGCTGCAGTTGAGCCGTTGTGCCAGCAATGTGCTTTAGATCGGGGTTATGCTGCGGGTCAGCATAGCGACCCAAGGTCTCGAGGGTGAGGGTGGGCGCCACAGGAATGACACATGCAACAGGCGGGTTCACCGTGGCTAAATGATCGGCGATCGCCAAGCAGAGGGGCACCCCCAGTTTGAGCTTATTTGGCTTTGACCCCGCCATCAGTGCAACCAACGGTGTGTCGGCTGCTATGCCCAAGTCTTGGTGCACCTGCGGTTGCTCCCCACGCCCAAGGGTTTGCACATCGGTCATCAGATCTCCAATAACCGCCACATGGGCACGGGTTGGTGGCAGCGGCAGCGGACGGCGCAGAGCAATCACATCGACCCAGCGGTGCCAACGCGCCTGCCATTCACAGTAGAGAATACAGCGATAGCCTAAGCGTTTCGCCAGCAGCACCGCAAACAGTTGATCGCCGCCTAGAAAAACCACAACCCCGTGAGGGAGCCAGTCCCAACCGCTAGAGGTCGTTTTGGTGCACAATAATCGCCAAAATTCTTGCACCGGCAACACCCGATCCACCCCAGGATAGCGGCGGGCAATGTCCGCCTCGCGGCCACTGGCATGGGGACAGGGCACCATTACGACCGAGATGCGAACCTGATCTGTAGCCTCCTGCCGCAGAGCCGTAACGTAGGGATACACCCACGTTGCCAACTCCCCGGGGCCATTACTGAGAACAACAATATCCTGTTCTGCCGCCATGTCCCCTGTTGCGTTACCCTATCCTTGCTACCGTACCATGAAGCCTTCGTCGATGTACCGCAATCCTGCACCCACAGTTGACATCATCATTGAACTGTTAGATTATCCCCAGCGACCCATTCTCCTGATTGAGCGCCGCTATCCTCCCTTAGGTTGGGCTATTCCGGGAGGCTTTGTGGACTACGGCGAATCGGTGGAGGTGGCCGCCCAGCGCGAAGCTCGTGAAGAAGTGAGCCTTGAGATCACACTCCAAGAATTACTATATGTGTACTCAAATCCTGCTCGAGATCCCCGCCAGCACACCCTCAGTACAGTGTTTATTGCCACAGCCCACGGTACGCCCGTCGCGGCAGACGATGCAAAGGCTGTGCATATTGTACCCCTTGATCAGTTGCCGTCTTCCCTTTGCTTTGATCACGCGCAAATTCTCAAGGATTATCTGCACTGGCGGCAGACGGGTCAGCGGCCTCGACCGCATCAGTTGTAGCTTGCCAACACAACCAGTTGCTCAGTTCGGGCATTGGAGTTGGCTCTCCCTCGCCTTGATGCTGCCACAGGATGGTAAAGGCTCCTGCGCCTTCCTGCTGCTGCGGCCAGAGGCGATAGCAAGGCAACTCACTTAGGTGAGACTGATAGGCAGCCAGTTGGGGAACAGTCTGGGGATAAATTGGGGATACTTGGCACTAAACCACTTGGCCACCTCTTCGTTTTCTTCGCGACTAAAGGTACAGGTGCTGTAGAGGAGCCAGCCTTGGGGGCGCACCAACGCCGCCGCTGCCGCCAGAATTCGTTTTTGACGGCGTTGATTATGGCGCAGGGTCAGGGGATGGAAACAGCCCTCAGCGGTCTGGCCTTTGGCTAGCAGGGACTGGCCGGAACACGGGGCATCGACGATCACCACCTCAGCCGTCTGAGGCAGGGTTGCTGCTAAATCGGCACTATCACAGCAGGTGACCCCCACTGGATGAACACGACAGCGTTTGAGGTTACTAATTAACATCCCTAGGCGCTTAGGGATTGCTTCATTGCAAAGTAAGTAATCGGGCTTGAGGGCGCGCCATGCCAATAGACTTTTGCCTCCCGGCGCTGCACAAACATCAATGATCAGGCTAGGGGAGGGGGGCAAGGAAAGGAGGGGAACAGCCGCAAAAACGGAGGAGCTATCTAGGCAGTAGTAGGCACCTGCTTGGTGGAGTGGATGTTGCCCCGCCCGAGTGCCCACGGCCAGTCGGCTCACCCATGGGGGTTGCCAAGGGAGAGGAGGAAGGACTGGAAACGGCGAGGGGGTAGGGGGATCCTGGCGCCAGAGGATCGCTGGCGGTAAGGGCTGAGGGATGAACAATGCTGCCAAAAAGCGTTCCCGTTCGGCAGCAGCCTCAAACAGGCGTTCCGCACAGTTGAGCGCCAAACGGGAGGGCTTGACCACTGCTGCTAGGGAGTGTTAGGGGGCAACGGCCACAGCGCGATGAAGGGCGTCCGCTAGGGCACGGACACTGGCAATCATGGCGACTTCGCTGTTGAGTTGGTTCACCGCCGAGCCAACGCCAACCCCAGCAGCACCACTGGCGATCGCCAAGGGAATGGTGACAGCTGACAAGCCAGACGCACAGAGAACGGGAATGGAGACGGCCTGAGAGATTTCGTAGGCCGCCGCAAGGGTCGGAGCAGCCTTTTCAATTAGACCTAGAGTGCCACTATGGCGCGGTTGACTGCTCGTTCCCCCCTCCGTTTGGATGACATCCGCGCCCGCCTCTACTAAGGATTCCGCTAGGGTTACCTGTTCATCCAGCGGCAAAGTGTGGGGCACTGTCACCGAGAGCATAATTTGAGGCAGCAAGGAACGGGTTTGCCGGGTCAGTTCAAGAACTTCCGTGGCACTGAAGACACGGCCTTGGGCATAAAAACTATCGTAGTTGCCAATTTCTACGAGATCTGCACCTGCTGCAACTGCCTTCACCAGCAGGCACGGATCCACCGCAGACACACAAATGGGCAGCGTGGTAACCTCTTGGGCAATCCGCACGAGATCTGGATCAGCAGCAATATCCACCAATGTGGCTCCGCCATGCTCTGCGGCGGTGACCACCGCACGAACGCGATCGCCATCAAAATTGTTGAGGCCACTAATGATCTTCAGTACTGAGCGCTGGGCAAATGCAGCAGCTAAACGCGGATGCAGCATAAACTTGAAACTTCCAAATAATAGTCGTTGTTCTATCCTATCCTGAGACGGCATAGGAACGGCTGACCTGCTCGGAAAGGTAATCGGCAGCCGTGGCCACCAAGGGAATGATACGAGCGTAGGACATGCGTGTTGGCCCAAGAATACCAATCGTGCCAACGGGGGCGTTCCTGCAGCAGTAGCAGGAATAGACCAAGGTGCAGCAGTGCATTGGCGCAAGGGCATTTTCAGTGCCAATGCGAATTTGCACTTGGGAAGAGGCGGTGTGATCGGGGCTGATCAAAGGAGTGAGCTGATCCTGCTGATCCTCAAGGAGGTGCAAGAGCATTTGCACTTGTTCCACCTGCGAGAATTCCGGTTGCTGCAACACATCGGCAAGACCACTGACCACAAGGGAGGTGCCTTCTTGGGCATAGCGTTGGCTCAGTTGTTGAAACAGGGACTGGAGGTTTTGGCCATAGTCCTGAAAGTCAAGGTCTAATTGCTGCCAGTCAATGAGCGTTAAATCAACTAGCGATCGCCCCCGCAATTGATGGTTCAAAAAATTTGTTAACACCTGCAATGTCCGATCCCGCAGGTCAATCTCTTGCGGTTCACTGGGCAAGGAAATGACTGCCGATTGGGTTTCATAGCTATCCAGCACTAGGATAACCATCACCTGTTGCGCATCCAGCGCCACCAGTTGAATTAAACGGATGCGCCGCTCTAGACTGTTGGGCAAGGAAATTAATGTAATGTATCCACTCAGATCAGATAACAGTTGAGCAGCTTGACGCAAAATTACTTCCAAGCGATAGCGCCCCCACAAAAACTGCTCGGCCAAGAGGGACTCAGCTTTTTGCGCCACATCGGGGATAGGCTGAACTAACTCATCAACGTAGAGACGGTAGCCAGAGTCCGAGGGAACACGGCCGGCGGAGGTGTGGGGTTGGTAAAGCAGGCCACTGCGTTCTAGCAGCAGCATAATATTGCGCACCGTGGCGGGGCTAACCTTAAGGTTATATTCGGTGGCGATCGCCTTAGAGCCAACGGGTTCTGCCGTTGCAATGTAGTGGTTGATGGTGGCACCAAGAATTTGCTTCTGGCGATCGTTCAGTTCAATCGTCATAACCCCACACATCCCTAACGTTGATCGTCCGTGCTTCCTTTTATCTATAAACCAGTGAACGCTGATTCAGCAATGCAAAATCCTACAGGTGCCGCATCTAAATAATCATTGCAATCTTAGGTCTGGGGTCTAGTTGCCCCTAGGGTGTCCCCTAGACTAGAAAGTAAGGATACCCGTCAAGACACAGCGGAAGGAGGTGAAGTTGCGCGTCGTCCTCATGGCTGGAGGCAGTGGTACACGGCTGCGCCCCCTCACTTGCGACTTGCCCAAGCCAATGGTGCCAGTGGTCAATCGTCCTATTGCAGAGCACATTCTCAATCTGCTGCGCAGCCACGGCCTAGATGATGTGGTGATGACCCTGCACTATCTCCCTGATGTTGTGCGCGATTATTTTGGGGATGGCAGTGAGTTTGGGGTGCACCTGAGCTATGTGGTTGAGGAAGAGCAGCCCCTTGGTACCGCTGGCTCTGTGAAAAATATTGCCCACCTGCTGGCGGATCCCTTCTTGGTGGTCAGTGGCGACAGCATTACGGATGTGAACCTCAGCGAGGCCATTCGCTTTCACCACCAACACCGTGCTCCCGTTACCTTGATCTTAGCTCGAGTGTCCAATCCCAAGGAATTCGGGATTGTCTTTACGGATGAGGAGGGGCGGATTCGCCGCTTTCTCGAGAAGCCCTCAGCGGGGGAAGTCTTTACAGATACTGTCAACACCGGTATGTACCTGCTCAGTCCAACCGTGATGGACTATCTCAGCGGCGGGACAGAGCGGGACTTTTCTCGAGATTTGTTTCCCCTGTTGCTCCAGGCAGACGTGCCCATGTACGGGTACATTACCGATGCCTATTGGTGCGATGTGGGTAGCTTGCAAACCTATCAGCAGGTGCAGCGGGATGCCCTCTACGGTCGAGTTCAGTTAGACATTCAGGGCACTGAGGTACAGCCGCGGGTGTGGGTGGGGCGCAACACCACCTTGCCCCAGGATATCCAGCTAGAAGACCCGATTGTGCTTGGGAATAACTGCCGCCTTGGTGCGGGCGTAACCCTCGCTGCAGGGACGGTGCTGTCAGATAACGTCATTGTTGGCAATGGCAGCCAACTGCGCGGTGTGGTGGCTTGGAATGGGGTGTTTGTTGGCGATGATAGCCACCTCGAGCACTGCATCTTGGCTCGCCATGTGCATGTGGATCGCCACGTCACTCTCAACGAAGGGGTGATTGTCGGTACCCGTTCAGTGATTGGGGAGGAGGCCAGCCTCAGTCAAGGAGTGCGGCTGTGGCCGGGCAAGCGGATTGAGCCGGGGGCGATCGTTAACGAAAGTTTGATCTGGGGAACCACAGGGCAGCGGTATCTATTTGGCCAGCGGGGGGTGGCGGGGGTGGCCAATGTGGATATTACCCCAGAGTTTGCCGTACGTTTGGCGGCAGCCTATGCTTCCACCCTTGAGCCGGGCACCAGTGTACTTGTTTCTCGCGATCAGCGCAGTGTCTCGCGTATGGTGGCGCATGCCCTGATGTCGGGGTTGATGTCTGTGGGGATTCATGTCTTGAATTTGGAGGCGATCGCCCTGCCCATTGCCCGCTTTGCGGCTCAGACCCTTTCGGTGAGCGGCGGTATTCACGTTCGTGCCCACCCCGATCGCGCCGATCAATTGCTAATTGAATTTTTTGACCATAAAGGCATTAACCTGAGTCGTGCCCGCGAACGCCAGATTGAAACCGCCTACTTCCGTGAAGATATTCGCCGGGTCATTCTCAGGGATGTGGGGACGATGGCACAACCCAACAATAGCGTTGCTGCCTACGCCCAAGGGTTTGAAAAATGGCTGAATACAAAACTGTTTTATGGCAACCCCGCCAAAATTGTTATTGACTACGCCTATGCGGTATCGGGGGTGGTGCTGCCACAAATCCTCAATAAGTTTGGCTGTGATGCAGTGGTGTTGAATGCAACCCTGCACCCCACCCCCCTCAATATTTTGGAGCGCCAGCGTCTGCTACGGGAACTGGGACAAGTCGTCACAGCACTGTCCGCCAGCTTAGGGGTACAGGTGTCCGCCAATGGCGAGCGGCTCACCCTTGTGGATAACAGTGGCGCGGTGGTCAGCGATCAGGAACTCACAGCACTAATGACCTACTTGGTCTTGCTGACCCATCCCGGCAGTACAGTGGCTGTTCCCGTCACCACCTCCAGCGCAGTAGAAACCATTGCCCAGCAGTTGGGGGGGCACATTCTGCGCACCCGCACCAACCCTACAGATCTAATGGAAGCCTGCCAGCACCACAGCGGCGTGGTTCTTGGCGGAGCAGCGGAAACGGGCTTTATTTTTCCCCAGTTGCATCCGGGCTTTGATGCCATGTTTACCATCGCCACCCTCATTGAAATGCTGGCCTTGATTGGTAAGCCCTTAACTGCGATACGCCAAGAGCTACCCAAAGTTCACTACCATCACCGTGCTATCCGCTGCCCGTGGATTGCCAAAGGGTCCTTAATGCGCCACCTTGTGGAAACCCAGCCACGGGCACACCTGAACTTGATTGATGGGGTTAAAATTGGCGACCCCAACACCAATAACTGGATCTTGGTCTTGCCCGATGCCAGTGAACCCTTAGTGCACCTGTACGTCAACAGCCATGACGCGGCGTGGAATGAGCAGATGTTGCACCGTTATACGCACCGCATTGAACAATTCGCCCGCCTAGAAACGGTGGCAGATGCAAAAATATAAGAAGAACTCGTAAAATTAGATAAATTTTTTGTACTTTTAGGCAGCATGGTGGTTTTGAAAACAACAGCTCAGGGGGACATTAAGGAAGCGTTTCGGGCGATCGCCCGCTGGTGGTCAGAATTTAAGATTCAAACCCGCCTGATGGCCACAGCAACGCTGGTGGTTTCGATCATCATGAGCGCGCTCACCTTTTGGGCAGTGAACACCATTCAAACCAATGCCCACCTTAACGACACCCGCTATGGCCGGGATCTGGGCTTGCTACTGGCTGCCGATGTTGCCCCCCTCATTGCCCAAGGGGATACTACCGCCGTGGCTGAGTTTTCCCGTAAGTTCTATGAACGTAGCGCCAGTATCCGCTACATCCTCTATGCCGATCCCACAGGGGAAATTTACTACGGGCTACCCTACTCTGCCCCCCAAGTCGAAAGCGCCCTGACCCTCCGCCGCCGCATGCAACTGCCCGAAAGCTATCGCGAGCGGCAAGAGCCACTGGTGCGCCAACACCAAACCCCCGATGGCCTAGTGGCAGATGTTTTTGTGCCCCTGAGCTTTAATGGTCAGAATTTAGGCGTGGTGGCGATCGGCATCAATCCTAACGAAACCTTCATAGCCTCTGCTAGCCTCACCCGAGATCTGACCATTGCAGTGTTTGTCTCCCTCTGGATCATGGTGATTTTAGGCGGCGTGTTTAACGCCTTGACCATTACTCAACCCATCAAAGAATTGGTACAGGGGGTGAAAAATATTGCTGCGGGCAACTTTAAGCAGCGGATCAACCTTCCCTTTGGCGGCGAACTGGGAGAGCTGATTACCAGCTTTAACGATATGGCAGAGCGGCTGGCCTCCTACGAGGCCCAGAATGTAGAGGAACTGCAAGCTGAAAAAGCGAAACTGGATACCCTTGTTTCCACTATTGCTGATGGTGCGATTCTGCTGGACACTGAGATGCGGGTTATTCTGGTGAACCCCACTGCCCAGCGGCTATTTAACTGGGAAGGAATGAACGTCATTGGCCAAAGCGCCTTGAGTTGCTTTCCGGCGCCAGTCTGCGAGAAACTGACCTGTCCACTGTTTAAGGCCTCCTCCGGCCAGTCGGAGGGGGGTGAATTTCGGGTCACCTTGCAGGAACCCAGCCCGCGATCAGTACGGATTTTGCTGACTACCGTCATGGATGCCCAGCGGGAAAAACCCAAGGGAATTGCTATTACCATCCAAGATATTACCCGTGAAGTGGAACTCAACGAGGCCAAGGCACAACTGATTAGCAATGTGTCCCACGAGCTACGCACGCCGCTGTTCAACATCAAATCCATCATTGAAACCATCCAAGAGTATGGCAGTGAGCTAAGCGATGAAAAGCAGCAAGAGTTTCTGGCCACCGCCAATCACGAAACCGATCGCCTCACCCGCTTAGTCAATGATTTCCTTGATATTTCTAGGCTGGAGTCCGGTCGCCCCTACCAATTTGGGGCGGTACACATGGGGCAAGTGATCGAGCAAATTCTGCGCACCTACCAACTGAATGCCGCCAACAAGTCCATTGAGCTTTCTACGGAGGTGGACACCCCCCTACCAGCGGTGTGGGGGAACTACGATTTACTCATTGGTGCCTTAACCAACTTGGTGGGCAATGCTCTCAAATTCACCCCAGAGGGGGGACGGGTTGTTATTCGAGCCTATGTGTGGCATCCTCCCAGTGACCCCGAGCAGGAGCGGGTGCGCATTGAAGTGGCGGACACAGGGATGGGCATTGCCCCTGAAGATCAACCCCGAGTGTTTGAGCGTTTCTTCCGCGTTGAGAATCGCGTCCACACCCTTGAGGGGACGGGCTTGGGTCTAGCCATTGTCCAAGACATTATCCACAAGCACAACACCCACATTCATCTCATTAGTGAAGTAGGAGTAGGCAGTACCTTCTGGTTCGATTTAGCCATTGACGAGACCGCGTTGCTACCCCCTGAGCAAAGCAATGTGGAAACTGCGCTGCCCTCGCCCTAAAGGCTCTACCCTCTGGCTCTTGGGGGCGATCGCCCTGATGGGAATGAGCTTAGGGAGCCTCAGTTGGTGGCTCGACTATTCTGCCCTTGTGACCCTCATTCGCAGTTGGGGCACCTATGCTGTTGCTGGCTACGTTGTTCTATTTGCGGTGGCCACTGCTGTGGGGGTTCCCGGAACCTTTTTCCCAATGATTGCCGGGGCGCTGTTTGGATGGGTGTGGGGCAGTGTCTGGGCACTCCTAGGGGCAACCCTTGGTGCGATCCTTGCGTTTTTAGTGGCTCGCTACTGTGCCTATGATTGGCTACAACAGCGCATCGCCCACCATCCTTGGCTGCACACCCTGCAACAATCGGTGGCAAGCCAGCCTTTTTGGTTCATTTTAGCGGTGCGCCTTGCCCCCTTTTCGCCCTTTAGTCTTGTTAACTTCGGCTTTGGCTTAACAGCTATTCCTGTTACTGTATATGCGGCCGCCACATTTATCGGACTGATTCCCAGCATTGTCACCTACGCATGGTTAGGGGCAGCGGGCGATACCCTGCTGACAACCGGTAACCAACTGCCGTTCCTCGCAGCCAGCCTAGCACTACTGTCCTTGACAGTGCTGCCCCTGTGGTGGCAACGGCGCAAGCGCCCCACCAAACGCTGAGCAACCATCGTTTGCGTATATTTACTTGGCGGCTGACGAATCATCCGTTAGAATCTTAAAGAATTCTCTGTCAAATACGTTCTCCTCACACTTCTAGATATTCTATAAGAACTGCTTATATTTTTATATTTCTGTTATTTGCAGTGCTGTAGTTATTGCTTGTTAGCTTTTAATGTGGGGTTAAAGACGTGAAAATAGTCCCATTTCTATTCATTAGCCATCCCGTTGCGGCATCGCTGCTATGGGGATTAGGCGGTTGGCTCGCCCCAGCATCAGTTGCCTCGATTCCGCTGACGAACCCCACTCAACTGGAACTTCAACCACCGCTACCAGAGCCGCCCCCCTTACCGGCTACTCCCCCTGCCGTCCTTGACACCCCTGCCCAGCCACTGCCTCCTCCTAGCCAAGGGGGGCGCACGGTGCTCATCCCTGTGCGAAAAATTGTTGTGGAAGGGAGCACAATTTTCGGTGCTGCGGAATTTGATCCAATTGTGACCCCCCTTGAAGGGCGGCAAGTTACCCTAGACGAGTTACAAGCAGCAGCCGATGCCATTACTAAACTGTATTTAGATGGTGGCTATTTAACCTCGCGAGCGGTTTTAACAGAGCAAGTGAGTGCCGATGGCACCATCACTATTCAAGTGATTGAAGGTCGCCTTGAAGCCATCCAAATTGAGGGGAATAAGGGGATCCTGCAGCGGTATATCCGCAGCCGCATTGAGCTGGGAGCAGGCGTGCCCCTTAACTCCAACAAGCTAGAAGAGCAATTGCGACTGTTGCGAGTTGATCCGCTATTTCTCAACCTTTCTGCCAGCTTAAGACCCGGCACGAAGCCGGAAGATAGTATTTTAGTGGTGCGGGTGGTGCCCGCGCGGTGGTTTAATGCGGCCTTTGGCCTCGACAATATTACCCCACCAGCGATCGCCCCCAACCGGGCCACTGCCTTTTTGGGCTACAGTAACCTGAGTGGCCGTGGCGATACTATCTACGGCTCCTATGCCATCGGGAATAACTTGGGAACCTTTGATTGGGGCGCTTCAAACACTGCTGAGTTTGGCTACAGCATCCCCCTCAATGCCATGAATGGCACCTTTTCTATTCGCACGGTACAAGCCGATAGTGAAATCACCCAACCCCCAGCCCTTGCCGCCTTCAATATCCGCAGTGAATCCTCTATTTATCAAGCGAGTTTCCGGCAGCCAGTGATCCGCAATGTGCGCGAAGAACTGGCCTTTGGTATTGGTTTCCTGATGCAGTCTGGGCAAACCTTTGTGGCGGGAGTGCCCACGCCTCTGTCGATTGGGTCTGATGCCACTGGCTACAATGCATCGCGGGTTTTGGAGTTTGCCCAAGAATATACTCGCCGCGACACCCAAGGAGCGTGGGTGTTCCGCTCTCAGTTTAACTTTGGCGTACCTATTTTTGGCGCTACTGAAAACCCCGGATCAATTCCGGATGGCAACTTTTTTAGCTGGCTCGGCCAAGGTCAGCGGTTACAGCGGTTGTGGGGGGATAATTTTCTGGTGTTGCGCACCGATGTGCAGTTAAGTCCGAGTAACCTGCTGCCTTTTCACCAGTTTGTCATTGGCGGCGGCCTCTCGGTGCGAGGCTACTCCACAAACGCCCTGTCTGGGGATAATGGCGTACGTTTTTCGGGGGAAGCTCGTTTTCCGGTGATGCGCACGGCAAACCGGCGACCCATTATTTCCATTGGTCCACTCTTTGATCTGGGTTGGGTTTGGAACAATAGCACAAATCCGGCGGGAGCCGTGCCCAATAATGTCATTGCAGGGCTAGGGATGGGGTTGTTGGTGCAGCCCACCCCTAACTTAGACCTGAAGCTAGAGTATGCTGCCCCCTTACTCAATCTGCCGGGACAGGTGGACAGTTTGCAGTCCGATGGCATTTACTTTAGTCTGACGGTACGTCCCTAGGGGGTGTCTAGGGCAGTACGTAGGGCTTGGCAAAAACTGGCTACGGCCTCCAGTCCTTGGCTAGGGTCGCTAAGGCGTTTGACAAAGGCACTCCCGACAATGGCGGCATCGGCTCCCCATACCTTCACTTGATGAGCCTGTTCAGGGTTAGAAATGCCAAAGCCTACGCCAATGGGTTTAGGGGTAATTTGGCGCAGGGTGTGGATCAGGTCTTGAACCCGACTGGCCATTTCCTGCCGCATGCCAGTGACTCCGGTGGTGCTCACCAGATAGATAAACCCTTGGGAGGCACGGGCGATCGCCTGCATCCGCTCTGGCGAGGTGGTGGGTGCAATCAAAAGAGTGAGTTCCACGCCAAGGGCAGCGGTTTCCTCAAGAACAGGTTCAGCTTCTTCAAGGGGAAGATCAGGAATAACCAAGCCTTTGATCCCCGCCGTGGCCACTGCCTTTAGAAAGTTAGAAATGCCGTGATGGTAAATGGGGTTGTAGTAGGTAAACAAAATTAAAGGGGTGCGCAGTTGTAGATTCTGAACCATTTCTAGCACCGCCGCCAAACGGGTGCCCTTTCGCAGCGCACGGGTAGCGGCTGCTTGGATAACTGGGCCATCAGCTAAGGGATCCGAGTAGGGCATCCCCAGTTCAATGAGATCCGCGCCGTGGCGATCTAGAGCCTTAAGTGCCGCCGCTGTTGTTTCTAGATCAGGGTCTCCCGCCGTTAGAAACGGGATAAGGGCGCAGCGTTGCGCCGATCGGCACTGTTCAAAACGTTCCGAGACAGAGGGCACGGTTAAGGAGTTCACGGGCATTGAGTCCACGACAGAAGATGCATAATAATTGTGCCAGATTAGAAACGGTTCCTATAGTGGCACGGTGCCAGCGAGGGTGATTCCATTGTGAAGTGGTGGCGTTTTCTTCCCCTAGGCGATCGCGCCGTTAAGGATTGGACACTGGAGGCACGATTACTCCACTGGCTCACACTTGTGTGGTTGGGCTTGGGGATGGTGGTGCTGTTTTCTGCGAGCTTTCCTGTGGGCTTAGCAGAGGCAGGCGATGGGCTTTATTTCTTTAAGCGGCAGTTAATTTGGCTGGCATTGGGGTGGGGGGGGTTTCAGGTCTTTATCCGGCTGCCGTTACGGCGATCGCTGCAAATGGCCATACCGGGCTTTTTTTTATTTTTGCTCTTGATTTGGGCGACACGGTTGCCGGGCGTTGGCAGCACAATGATGGGCGCAACCCGCTGGATTAGCGTTGGTCCGGTGCAAATTCAGCCGTCAGAAATGATGAAACCCTTTTTGGTGCTACAGGCGGCATGGGTCTTTAGCTCGTGGCGGCGGCTCCACCTCAAAGCCCGCTGCTTCTGGCTCAGCGCCTTTGCCCTAACCCTCGTGGGAATTCTGATTCAACCGAATTTGAGTACCACGGCTCTGTGTGGCATGAGTTTGTGGCTGGTTGCTCTAGGGGCAGGCTTACCATTGATGCCCCTGAGTATGACGGCGATCAGCGGCGTGGGTTTAGCCGTATTGAGTATTAGCATTAATGATTACCAACGGCGGCGGGTAATGTCCTTTTTAGACCCTTGGTCTGACGCCATGGGGGATGGCTATCAACTGGTGCAGAGCCTACTGGCGGTTGCCTCCGGCGGGGTCTTTGGGTCGGGCTATGGTTTCTCGCAGCAGAAGCTTGCCTATCTGCCGATTCAGCACACAGATTTTATTTTTTCCATTTACGCTGAGGAAATGGGCTTAGTCGGTTGCCTATTTTTACTGGCGTTGCTGGCCGCCTATGGCTACCTAGGGATGCGGGTTGTCCATCAATGTCGTGAGCTGGTGGTGCAACTGATTGCCCTTGGTGCCACCGTGATTATGCTGCTACAGGCGCTGATTAACATGGGCGTTGCCATTGGCATTCTGCCCACCACTGGCCTGCCCTTTCCCCTCTTTAGCTATGGGGGTAGCTCCATTATGGCGAGTCTGGCGATCGCTGGGCTGCTCATCCGCAGTGCTCGGGAGGCTCATCAGGCAACAATTCTTCCCCTACCCACATCCATTAACCAGCAGACCCGCACCCCTACCGTCAGAACCCGCCGTCGCGCCACGCCGGTGACCCCCTTGCGTCCCCAGAACATACCTCGCTATAAGCAGCGCAAGCTATGAACTACCTACGCACTCTGCTTAAGCTACGTGCGAGGTTTCTGACGCTTCATCTGCTGAACTTTCCTCAACCCTCCACAAAACTGTGGGGCTTTAGAAAGAGGTTCAGCATCGACGTTTGAGAGGCTAGTTCCTAACCCCTTGGCATAATTGAGCATTACCATCGCTGCTGCCACGTCACGGTCAGCAACAAAGTTGCATTTATCGCAATTATGCACATGTTGGGACAACTCCTTTTTCTTTTTGTGGCCACATTGAGGGCAGACTTGGGAGGGAGCGATTTTGAGAGGCACTTCAACGAATACCCCACCGCATTCATCAAGCTTGTACCTGATTAGCGATACCAAATTGCCAATCCCGACATCTAACAAAGACCTATTTAGCCCTGTTTTTTGCCTGCCTTTTAAGGCAGGCGTTATACAAATCTTTGTGGAGTCGTCGCCAATAATGTAGCTTCGACTCTTGAGATTTAGTAGGATAAAATCGAAAAGTAGTTCTACGTGTTACTATCATGTCTAATATGCTAGCACTCACCTAACGTCCAATGCAGCTCTCTCTTAGAAAGAGTTCTCACGCTGTTTTTTGTATTCACTTGATGTGCTGAAAGAATACATCAAGCAACAAGAATCTCCGTCTGAATAACTATATTCTGCCCTTGCTTTCATCCCTAGGTTCCGAAGACTTCACCTAGGGACTTCCCGCAAGGAATGTTAAAGAGAAGCTGGTGAGGGGACTTGAACCCCTGACCTACTGATTACAAGTCAGTTGCTCTGCCAACTGAGCTACACCAGCACAATTTTTAAGTCTATCAAAGATAGAGACCGTTTGGGTAAACTTCCCCTGACTGAAGTCAGGGGCTTTCAGTAGCCCTGAGCCTGTTATGTTCTGCAAGAGAACAAGACAAGCCCGAACCTCTAGGCTGGTTTACAACAGCCCCCAAAAGCGCAATTACACTAGCACCATTGAAATCTGCGTCTCCTGTCCAGCCACAATGCCCGCACTTAAACTGCTTCCCAGTGCGATAGGACTGCTTTGGGTCGGGGTAAATATGCAGGCATCTGTGGCAAGTTTGACTACTGTAGCGAGGATTAACTAGCACTATTCCCACACCTGCTTTGAGTGCCTTGTAGCTAATGAAGCTACGCAGTTGGTAAAACGCCCAACTGTTGGCACGCCTACGCTCTGTTTTAGAACGAGGTACTTGATTAGTGCGCTCCCGTATCCCTGTCAGGTCTTCCAAAGCAATAACACTGCCCGTTGCTTTTGCCCTTGCCACAATGGTCTTAGAAATGCAGTGGTTCACCCATGCCTGAAAGCGTCTCTCCCTGCCAGATAGCCGTTTCACCAGTTCCCGACATCTACGCCTAGAACTGCGTGTGCCTTTACTGGCTTTCTGCTGGAGTACCGCCCTCAGTTTGGAGTAGTGGTCTCGTACCTTAGTTAACTGCTGTCCATGCCAGTTGTCTCCTTCCGATGTATGTGCAATGTCTGTCCTACCGAAGTCAACGCCCAAAACCCCATGTCCAGTCTGAGGTTCTGGCACTTCTTCCTTTACTTGGATGTGGATATAAAACTTACCATCTTTGCGTTTGCAGAGAGTGGCAGAAGTAGGCTTCTTGCCCTTGAGTTTTTCTATCTGATAGTTACCCACCACTAAGGGAATGCGTTCCCGTCCGTTTAGGGTGGAGAGGCTAACGCATTGTTCTTTCGCTCTGTAGTCAAACAGGCGAGCATCATAATCCACAGAAGTAGCCCTGAATCCCTTAACCTTTCCCACCTTGCGGTTAGCGGCAACTCTGGCACAAGCCCTGACAGCCAAGTTAGCGGTTAAGCCGAATTGCTGTCGTACTGCTCCGTAAACTTCTTTCTGAATACGGTTCTTGTTAGTAATGCTGGGGCAAATGGTACTGTTGATGTATCTGCAAGCCTCAGCGAAGCCCTGCAGAACTTGGTCTAGCTTGACAATTTGCTCTGCAGTGGGATTTAGTTGACAGACAATGGTCAGTATTTGCTGTAGCATGAGTTCATTTTATGCGCCTAAATGGTAATATGGCAACTGAAGTTGCTAAAGAGGCTTTCCTCCCCGCACTGAAGTACGGGGCTTCCAGCCCTACCCGATGTGACTAGGAGAAGTGCCGTGGCACTTGAGTTTTTATGATGTCCCAGAACCTCTTGCCTTGGTTTGTCCCTGCTGCCGCACTCATCTCGCTGGCTGCAACCACCACTCCCCTCAGCGTCAGCGTCAGTCCCGATCGTGCTGTTTTAGGGGATACCTTTAGTATTGTGGTCACAGCTGCTGAAAAACCCACAGTGGAGGCCGGCGGTAAACCAATGCCAGTCTTTCCTATCGCTCAGCAACAGTGGCGTGCCTTTGTACCGACGACACCGCTACAACCGCCGGGGCGGCGATCGCTAATTGTGCGTGCTGGCGGTGAAACCCGAAATATGCTGTTGTGGGTTGGCAATCGCTCCTTTCCGGTGCAGCGGATTTGGCTACCCCCCGGCAAAGACTCCCAAGGCACCGATGCCGAGTTTGATCGGGTGGATGCCTTCAAAGCCCTAGTAACCCCCGAAAAACTGTGGACAGATGCCTTTGTTCGTCCCAACAGTGGTCCGGTGACGACCCCCTACGGTGTCCGCCGCTACTATAACGGTGTGTTTGCCCAAGACTATTTCCATCGGGGGTTAGACTATGCTGGACCGCGAGGCTCCGCCGTCAAAGCTGCGCAGCGCGGGCGGGTTGCCCTAGTGGGTCGAGAAGCCCAGGGCTTTTTAATTCATGGCAATACCGTTGGCATTGATCATGGCCAAGGTGTTCTCACCATCTACTTACACCTCGATGACATTCGCGTTCAAGAGGGGCAAATCGTGGAAGCAGGTCAAGTGATTGGGACGGTCGGCAACACAGGCGCATCCACCGGCCCCCATTTGCACTGGGGACTTTACGTGAATGGCGAATGTGTCGATCCCCGCCCATGGATGGCATACGCTTGGCTGTAAGTCCATGGGAGAATCTGAAAAGTCAAGCTATACTCACCAGTAGATGTTTGCTTGGGAGCAATTACGCTTATGTCTGACGAACCAACCTCTACGGAAACGGTTGATACGACACCAACCTCTGAACCGTCCGAATCTGTTGCTGCTAGCCCCGAAGAGGTAACCGAAGCAGCAAAGGCGCTGATGGCCGCCTTGCAGCGATTTGCAGCAGCCCAGTTGAAAGCGTTGCCAGCGGATGTACAAAAAGCACTGGAAGCCGCAATGGCCGACCTCAAAGCAAATGCTGATACGGTGTCTGTCCACGTCAAAGACTTTGAAGAGCGGCTCAAAGCAGCGTGGGAGGTGCTAACGGCCAAAAAAGAACTACCCGCCGGTGATGGCGACAGCTAACCCGCTGCTGCTGCCCCTCAATGCTGCGCTGTGGCAAGAAACGCTGCATTGGCAGCCCAGCGATCGCCAGCAGGAACAGTTTCAGCGTTTTTATGGTGCAGTTTTAAGGGCGAATCAGTCAATTAACCTCACCCGTATTACCACCGCAACAGATTTTTGGGAAAAACACCTCTGGGACTCTCTCAGGGGAATTGCCCCTTGGTTACTGCCAAGGTCGTCTCCGTGGGGCGCCTCGATCCAGCGGGTGGTTGATATTGGCAGCGGCGGCGGCTTTCCGGGGGTGCCCGTGGCGATCGCCCGTCCCGATTGGCAGATTACCTTACTGGAGGCCACCCAAAAAAAGGTAAGATTTCTAGAATCGCTACCACAGCAGCTAGGGTTGAGCAACCTCAGACCCCAGTGGGGGCGTGCCGAAGCGCATCAATTCACCTACGACTTAGCGATGATTCGCGCGGTGGGAGACTTAGCTCGTTGCTGTCAGTACGGCCTACCACGGCTGCGTCCGGGGGGTATTCTTATCCTTTATCGTGGGCAATGGACAGCTCCTGAAGTCAACACCTTAAACGCACTCCTGCCCCGCTATCACAGCCAACTCTTAGACGTGCAGGACTTTGTCACCCCCCTTAGCCATGCTCAGCGCCATTGCCTATACCTCCAGCGAACCTAGGGCAGTTTGGAGAGCTACAATGCGCTCACGTTCGCAGTTTGCAGACTAGGGACTCGATCAACGGTGTTTCCACCATTCAAAGCTGCGCTTCCACTCCCGCGATCGCGGCGCTAATTCCTGAGCGGTTGCTGCCACATGGCTGAAGACCTGTTCAATCATTGGCAGCGGCACGTGATCGTCCGCTTCAAAAATCATGGCTAACCGTCGCCCTCCCTGTAGGCGCATTAGGTATAGCTCTTGGTGCAGGGGGCGAGGGGTTTGATGATAAAACACCTCCCCACGAACCCGCCGCCCTAACATGCGGCGTTCAATCCGTCCGGGGGCAGCAGACAGGGGGCCGTCCACTTCAGTAAACCTCAACCAACTGCGCAGTTCCTGATCCGATAGGCCTCCGAGGACATCACTCATGGGAGGCAAGCTAATTAAGCTCACCATTAGCTCGTGCTCACCGGGCACTGAGTTGGCCGGATAGACCACCGCCACGCCATTTTCCCCCATTGCGGTTGGTGCTGAAAAACTCACGGGGGTTTCAAAGGAGACCCCCATAAGGGCGTAACGTTGAGGAGTAGGCGCAACGGCTTGTAAAGTTACTTCGCTGGCAACACTGATGGCCGGCAGGATTATGCTCACAAAGGCAAGGCTATAACCAAGGGGGATTAGATAACGCATAGACTTCTCTGCTTCTCTCGATTAGGAGGGGGAGGACGATTGGTACTGTTGGCGGTAGGCAAGGTACAGGGCTTCCAAAAAGGCCTCGGCACTGAGTTGACTGGTATCCAGCGAGAGTGGGTTCTCAGATGGTAGCAATAAGGGTTCTAGGTGTTGTCGCAGCTCACGCGCAGCTTGGTAGCGACCTACTGGGCTGAGTTGATCTCGAGAATTGAGGAAGTTTCGCAGCATTAGATAGTGCTCAGGGGTTATGTGTTCCCAGCGGGCAGTTTGCCGCAATGGAGCAACCCACGCCGTTGTTTCGGCATTCACGGCTGGAGCCAGTGGTGCTAGGCGGGTTGCTTGCTCATCCTGAATGACGAGTGTGCCTGCCACCATATCCCCCAGCCGTTTTTCTGATCGCGTTAACGCAATAAGCAGCGCTCCTATGCCAAAAAAAGCAACATCAATGGACTGTAGCAGACTGCGCAAGGTGGCCTCTTTAATGCCAATCGGACGGCCATTCTCGTGGACAACGCGGATTTCCGCATAGCGTTTGCCGGGGGTTTGTCCTTGCCAGTAGGATTCAAAGAAAATGTAGTAGCCGTTATAGAGGGCAAAGATCACCAAAAGGTAAAGCCCTAAGCTCCATGCCTCAACACGTTGGTCACTGTTGGGGGCAACCTCAATTAGCCAAGGATAGATGGTATAGATGTAGATGTAAGCTGCCAGCAGAGAAAAGAGCACCAGAGCGCTATAGAGAATGACTTGGTCAATGAGCCAAGCAAGGGCACGACTGCCAATCCCCGCTAGGGCAAAGTCAAGTTCAATACTTTCGGGAGTGCGTAAGGTCACTCGCCGTAGCCACCGCATGGGGTTTGCGGCTTCCGGACGCACTTGAAAGGCAGCACCTTCGTTACGGATTCGCAGATCCCAGTACATGACCGCTTTAATGCCTTGCCAGAGCGGAAGTAACAATACCCCCACAAATAACCCCGCAATGGGGATAATCACCAAGCTATTAATAATGCTGGCCACAATATTGGCGGGAATGACCAACACAGACGCAATGAAAAAAACGGTGAGGGTATGCCATGTCTGCCCTTGGGTTAACTGCCAACTCCGCTGCAGCGATCGCCTTGGTGTTGTGCCCGGCTCTAGGGCAAGGACAACATCCACAAGGGAGAGGCGGGCACTGACGTAGGAAATGACTAGGAGGGCAAGTAGTAATACCAGCAGCCCACCAAGGGCAGCGCTCATCAACAGAAACCCCCGTGCGGCATCGGACAGGCTGTCGGTGTCAATGAGTTGGATGAGTGGCCAGATCCCTAGGTATAGGACGTAGGCGATCGCCGCCAAAATGGCATAGACAACCGCTAAAATCAGGCTAACCAAGAGGGTTGCCAGCAAATAGTGCGCCATCTTGGGGAAAATGGCTGCGCGGGCTTCGGTTTCTGACTCCTCAAGGGCTGCTAACACCGTGTACATCCGCCGGGAAATAAGGGCACCGCTAGCCATGAAGCGGGTCCAGCCAAACAGATAGATAGGCAGGGCGATGAGAACACCAGTCCCCACTAGGATTAAAAATCCCCCAGCACCGTTGAAGGCCGCAAGGGTAAACCCAGCAAGGGCGATCGCCACCAGCAAAACGATAATGGCCGCAATCGTCAATAGAAAAAACCATGCATGGGCAAAGAGGCTCAGCAGAAAGTAGCGATTACCTTGGTGGCGATAAATTTCCAGCGCCACAGTGGTGATATTGCCACTGGAGAGGGACTGGGCTGGCCGCCCACGGCGATTAAACCCAAACATGCGATACCCAAACCATCCCTTCCATCATGGCACCAGCTGCTCCCTTAACTGCCCAAGAGGAAGGCCACTAAAAATAACCCGTAGAGAACACCAAACTTGAAAGCATTCAACACTTCACCAAAAAGCGTTTGGCGTAATTTCCAGCGATCGCTATAAAACAGGGCACTGATCACCTCCGCTGCGATCGCCACTAAAGCAGAGGCAACAATATCTAAGTAGCCCACCTGCCCCGCCGTTGAGGAAATGGCTAACCCCAAAAACACGCCAAAGAGGATCGCAATGACTAACGTAGCCAAACGCCGCCACGGATTTTTTAGCTGATCTTGAATCTGCGTCCCCAGACGATCCAGCAGAGTGTTTAAGCGGGTTTGCTGCATATGTTCAGGGCCGGCAAATCTTGCTAGAGTGTGAGCACGGAGTGGATGCTTGTCAGTATATGCTAAGTCGTGTTGCCGATGCCGTCTATTGGCTCAACCGCTACATTGAGCGGGCGGAAAATATTGCCCGGTTTGTGGATGTCAACCTGAATATGCTCCTCGACCTGCCAACGAACCCAGGCGGACAGTGGGAGCCGCTGGTGTTGACTACCGGCGACTTACCCTTTTTTCAGGAGCACTACGGCGCCCCTACCGCTGATAATGTCATCCATTTTCTGACCTTTGATGCCAGCTACCCTAACTCCATTGTCTCCTGCATTCGAGCGGCGCGGGAAAATGCTACCTCGATTCGCGAAGTTATCTCCTCGGAAATGTGGCAACAGGTCAACGCCTTTTACACCCTAGTGCGCGAAGCAGCCCAAGCCCCTGAACAGGTGGAGATAGCTAGATTTCTGGAGCGCGTGAAACAGGCCAGTCACCTGTTTGCTGGGGTGATGGATAGTACCATGAGCCACAATGAAGCTTGGCATTTTGGCCAAATGGGACGGCTATTAGAGCGTGCCGATAAAACCTCCCGTATTCTAGATGTCAAATATTACCTGCTGTTGCCATCAGTGGAGGATGTTGGCAGCCCCATCGACGAGTTAGGCTGGATTGCCCTCCTGAAATCTGCCAGTGCCTACGAAATGTACCGCAAACGTGGCCTACACCGCATTACCCCTGCGGGGGTCGCAGAGTTTTTGATTTTGGATGCCGAATTTCCGCGGGCAATTCGCTTCTGCCTCTTACAGGTGGAAAAGTCCCTCTACAAAATTACGGGCACCCCCCTTGGGAGTTGGCATAACCGCGTTGAGCGCCACCTTGGACGCTTGCGATCTCAGTTGGACTACCTCACCATTGAAGAGATCATTCGCCAAGGCATGCACGAGTTTTTAGATAGTTTGCAGCAACACATGAATGAAGTGGATGCAGAGATTTTTCAAACCTTTTTTACCTTGGAGCCGATCAAGGCTCGCTAAGGGTGTGTTGGGGCTTGGCCTGCTGTGCATCCTCATGGGCTGTCAGGATCTACAGGGGTTTGTGCCGCCACCGGTGAACCAAGGGGCAGGATTTAACAGTACCGCTGCGGATGAAGCCCCTTCCCTGAGTGCCGATGGGCGCTATTTGGCCTTTGGCAGCGATCGCCAAGGGCAGCGGAACCTCTACCTGTACGATTTACAGGAGCGCCGTTTTGTGGATCTTCCGAACCTGAATCGCCCGAACTCCAGCCAAGAGCAACCCAGCCTCAGTGCCAATGGTCGCTTTATTGCTTATATTTCCACCGAACGGGGGCGACCCGATGTCTTTGTCTACGATCGCCAGACCCAGCGGCCTCAGCTTCTAAGCCAAGCTGTGCGGGGGATTTGTCGGCACCCAAGCATCAGTGGCGATGGCCGCTATGTTGCCTATCAAACCAGTGAGCGGGGGCAATGGAACATTGAAATTTACGATCGCGGCAGCCCCTAGGACGATCGCGAGGCCTGATGTTGTTTGAGGTACTGGCGACCATTCTGAATCACGGCCAGCATCTCCTTAAATTGACGCTCCATTTCCCCTAGGGTGCGTTCGGCATAGGTATCTGCTTCCTGCTGCCGCTCTTGACACTCGTGGCGGGTCATTTGCCGTAGATGCGCCAGTTCTTTTTCCGTATTTTGCCGGAGTAAATTCATCTCTTCGATCGCCCGCTGTCGCATTAGCTCGACCTCCTGCTGGACTTGCTGGCGAATTTTTTGCGCCTCTAATTCCGCCTGTTGGCGAATCCGCAGTTCATCGGCAATTTGGGCAGCGCGTTGTTCGGCATGGCGAATGATCTCCTGTGCCCGCTGCTGGGCTTGCTTGAGCAGATCATCCCGCTGGTTGAGGATGCGCTGTGCCAAGGCCACGGATTCAGGAATTGCCTGCTCAATCTGAGCCAGATGGGTGAGGAGTTGCTCTTCGTCAATGAGTTTTCGTCCAGTGAAGGGGATTTTTGTCCCTTCCAGAATCAGGAGTTCTTCCAATCGTTGCAACTGCTGTAGCAGGAGGAGGGGAGCCGAACCGGTTGCACTCTCCGGTAGCTCTGTCATGCCGGTGGTTGTGGAGATGTAATCAGTGTTTGAGTAAAGCATTCTTCTAAGTCCTTAGCAACGGTTGCTGGAACAAGATGACGAACATTACCACCAAATCGGGCAATTTCTTTCACTAGGCTACTACTTAAGAAACTATACTCATTTGATGTCGTGAGGAACACGGTTTCAATCTCCGGCCATAGGCTTTTGTTGGTGTGAGACATTTGTAACTCATACTCGAAATCTGAGAGCACTCGCAGGCCGCGCAGGAGTATCTTGGCCTGTTGCGATCGCGCATACTCAACGGTCAGGCCATCGAAGGTATCGACCCGCACATTGACCAGATGAGCGGTTGCGGCACGAATTTGGGCAATCCGTTGCTCAACACTAAAAAGAGCTTTCTTTTGGGGATTGTGGGCGATCGCCACGATCACCTCCGCAAACAAGCGAGTACCCCGCTCAATAATATCAAGGTGACCGAAGGTAATTGGGTCAAAGCTTCCGGGGTAAACAGCAACCATGGCGTGGCTCCAGTTCTTTCAGCAACAGTCAAGGGATGACAATGGCTAGATTGTACCGAGTTGATGCTGGAATCTCTGCACAATGGGGGCGCGCCATAAAAAAATATAAATTTAAGAATAACGACTTCAGCGAGGTCGCTCATGTCAGAGGTGACTTTGGCGCAAGTCCACCAAGCACTACAACGCTACTGGGGCTACACCGCTTTGCGATCGCCTCAGGGGGATGTGATCACTGCACTGCTAGAGCGGCGAGATGTGGTGGTCGTGCTGCCGACTGGTGCAGGCAAGAGTCTATGCTTTCAGCTCCCAGCATTGCTCCAGGAAGGGATCACCCTTGTGATTTCTCCGTTGCTGGCTCTTATGGAAAACCAAGTGGCAGACCTGCGGCAGCGGGGTCTGAAGGCAGCGGCCTACCACAGCGAGTTATCGACCTACCAGCGACGGCAGGTGTTACGGCAGGTTGAGCAGCAGCAGTTGCGGTTACTCTATCTTTCGCCGGAGTCTCTCTTTAGTTCTGCGGTGTGGCAATGCCTGTGCGCCCCAGCCTTGCGGCTAAATGGCTTAATTGTGGATGAAGCCCATTGCCTTGTTCAGTGGGGCGATCGCTTTCGCCCAAGCTATCGGCGCTTAGGCACCGTTCGGCCGGAAATTGCCCGCCTCAAACCCGAGCACCCCCGTATTGGCCTTGCGGCTTTTACCGCCACCGCTGATCCCAGCAGCCAGCGCGTCCTCATCGAGGTTTTGGGCTTAGACACGCCAGCGCAGATCCGGCACAGCCCCTACCGCCCCAATCTGCACCTGCGGGTACACAGCGTCTGGAGTCGAGGGTACCGCCGCCACTGTTTACGCCACTTTGTCCAGCAGAAGGGGCGCACCTCAGGTTTGATCTATGCCCGCACCCGCCGCGACACAGAAACCCTCGCAGCATGGTTGCAGCACCACGGATATACCACCGCCGCTTACCATGGCGGCCTGCCCGCACCGGAGCGTCGCCGCATTGAAACCGCTTGGCTGCAGGGCACCCTACCCTTTGTGATCTGCACCAGTGCCTTTGGTATGGGGGTGAACAAACCGGATGTGCGCTGGATTTGCCACTATCAACCTCCCCTACAACTCAGTGAATACCTCCAAGAAGTGGGGCGCGCCGGTCGTGATGGCCAACCGGCAGTGGCGCTGACCTTGGTGAGCGATCGCTGGGGACTAGATCGCGACGATCAGCAACGGTGGCAGTTTTTCGAGCGCCAGAGCCAAGACATTCAGCGGCAGGCCATGGCACAAGCCACAAAACTTCCTCGCCAAGGCAACCTGAATGCGCTGCGATCAACCGTTGCCAATTTGGAGCTGACCCTTGCCTTGCTCCACCAACAGGGGGCACTCCAGTGGCAGGATCCGTTTCATTTCCAACTGCGGCAAATTGCCCCCAATGTTGTGCCCCCCAACCGCGAGGATCCTGAAAGCCGCCGTATGCAGGAGTTTCTTAGGTATAAAGGCTGTCGTTGGCAGTTCCTACTGCGCGCCTTTGGATTTACCCAAGAAGCCCAAACCTGCCGCTGTGGCCACTGCGATCGCTGCAATAGCTAGCCCCACCTGTCCTCTTTTGACATACTCCCCATGCCTAAAGGCAGGGGATTCTTGTTACTAGTTCAGCGACAGCACTTACCATTTCAGGTTTCCCATCCATAGTAGAGGTGCTTGTCTCCCCAGTCGTTTGGGATTTCTCCCCAGTTCCCCAATGCCCTTGGGTACTGTTTTGCCATTCCATCCCCAAGATGCTTAGCCCCTTTTTCAAGATATTCAGAGCCGCGTTCTGGTCTCTGTCTAACTCAAACCCGCACTTAGGACAACTATGGGTTCTAGTGGATAGGGTTTTGAGCACCCTATGACCGCAATGAGTACAGTCCTGTGTGGTGTATTGTGGCGGTACTGACACTACTGCCTTGTCCCACACCTTACCGTAGTAGTCCAGCCATTGGGTGAACTGAGACCAACTAGCATCATGGATGGATTTGGCAAGATGATGATTCTTGACTAGGTTCTTCACCTGCAAGTCCTCATACACCACGACAAAGCGCTCCGCGCCGCCAAAGGCGAACGTTAGATGCCACTACGCACCGAGCAAGCTTGATTGCCCAGTCTTTACGTTGGCGTTGAACTTTCAGATGTACTTTGCCTAGTCGCTTTCTTTGCTTGTGGTAGTTCTTAGATTGAGGTTTCGCCCCTTTCTTGAACTTCCGACTTAATCTGCGTTGATGTTGCTTTAACCTCCGTTCACTACGTCTCAAAAACTTAGGACAATCGACCGTGTTTCCGTTCTGGTCGGTGTAGAAGTGTTTTAACCCCAAGTCAATACCGATGACATTGCCTGTGTATTGTCCTTGCTCTTTGCGCTCTACATCCAAGCAGAACTGGGCATAGTACCCATCTGCTCTGCGTATCACTCGCACTCGATTGATTTTAGAGTTGAGGATATACTGTCTTGCCTCTCCATTGCAGTACAGAGCAAATGTACCTGCACTGAAGCCAAAGGACTCCGTCCCGCTTACGCGAACGGTGAAGGTGATGGACAGTCCATCCGCTGATAGCTTCCAACCCGATAGCTTGTACTCTACAGAGCGGCAATGCTTCTTGAATTTGGGGTATCCCTTCTTTGCCTCCTTGTTTCTGCAGTTGGTATAGAAGCGAGAGATAGAAGCCCAAGCTCGCTCTGCACTTGCCTGCCTTGCCGCTGAGTTTAACTTTTTAGCAAAATCAAACTCTTGAGCCAAGGTTTTGCAGTGGGCATAGAGGTCATTCCTGCCCACACCACGGTTGTCCATCCAGTACCGTACACACTTGTTGCGCACAAACTGTGCGGTACGGATGGCTTCGTCCAGAGACTGATATTGCTCCTGTGTGCCCTTTAGCTTGGCTTCTATGACTTTCATGGTTCCATTTTATCACAGGCTCAGCTTGATAAAACAATATGCGCCTTATATCCCCATAGCTAAAGCTAGGGGCTTTACGGCGTTTTTCGGTAAATTCCCGTAAATTGACGGATTCCCCTTCGCGCTAGGTTGTGTACACTGGCACATATGCGTTAGCAGTCATCCACAGGCAAACGGTGGGGGTTCGGGGCATGGGGCTACTGCAAGTTGAGCAAATTCGCGAAACACTGCAAGAGGTATTGTCCGAGCATTCGGTGATTGTGCAAGTCAATCAGTTTCGCAACCAACTGAATATCATCCTCAACAAACCGCCGGGAACCATCGCCCACTATGCGGCCTTAGTGGACTTGCTCAAGTCGCGCTTAGGGCAGTTTCACCTCGACGACATTGACCGCATTAAAATTATTGGCCGCATCCAAGGGTCGCCCAAATCCGACTGGGAAGAGGTGATTGATCTGCGTCCCACGCCGCTGGTATCCCAACCCACCTATGCATCCTCAGCCCCTTGGGTGGTGGCGATCGCCGCTGGCGTTGTCAGCCTCCTCGTGATTTTTAGCTACCACATGGGACAATGGCAGCAGCAGCAGCGAATGCAGTCATTAATCGGCACAGCGTCCTCTCGTCAAACTGTCACGTTGACGGACTACAAGTGGCACATCGAGGGAGGGGCACCCTTCTTAGTTGGTGTCCTCAAAAATTACAGCGAAGACAGTTTTCGCCTTGTCCAAGCTGATTTTGAACTGTTTGACAAGGGAGGGCAGCGCGTGGGGCAAGTCTCTGTTCAGGTCTATGGTTTAGGCCCAGAGGAGACGTGGCATTTCCGTGAACCCGTGGGTAACCTACAGGCCGTGCGGGCACGGCTGCTAAAGCTGCAGTCGTTTCTCTAGCAGGGAATCATGACGGATCTCAAAGCCTTAATTTTTGATGTTGATGGTACCTTGGCAGATACCGAGCGGGATGGTCACCGCCTTGCCTTTAACAAAGCCTTTGCCGCTGCTGGGCTTGACTGGGAGTGGGATATCCCCCTCTACGGCCAACTGCTAACGGTTGCTGGCGGTAAGGAGCGGATGAAGTACTACTTGGATCGTTTTCGCCCCGATTGGCCGCGCCCCCAAAATCTTGATGCCCTGATTGCCGATCTCCATAAAGCCAAGACCCGCTACTATACCGAGCTACTTGCTCAGGGCGCGATTCCCCTAAGGCCGGGAGTGAAACGATTACTGACCGAAGCCCGTGAAGCGGGATTACGACTGGCGATCGCCACCACCACAACCCCCGCCAACGTCACAGCTCTGCTGCAAAATGCCCTTGCGAGCGATGGCGTAGAGTGGTTTGAACTTATTGCGGCTGGGGATATGGTACCCGCCAAAAAACCCGCACCGGATATTTATTTGTATGCCCTAGAGCACATGCGCTTGTCTCCCCAAGAGTGCCTTGCCTTTGAAGACTCTGCCAACGGTATCCAAGCAGCGGCGGCGAGCGATCTGGCCACCATCATTACCATCACCGACTACACCAAGGATCACGATTTTCGTGCCGCTGCCCTTGTGTTGGACTGTCTCGGAGAGCCAGACTACCCCTTCCGCGTACTGAAGGGCGAAGTAGGCTGGACCACCTTTGTCGATGTTGCCCTGTTGCGATCGCTCCACCGTCAATGGCTCACTATGCCAGCCACCAGCCGTCTATGATCTAAGTTTCCAGAGCGTTCTACAGTAGAATTAGCCAGTTATTTGGACTGCTATGTACACGATTGATTTAATTCTGCGCCATGTCCCCATGCCCGTTGGCGTTGAACGCAAAGACACAACTGCTGCGGAAGCACTGTATCAGACCGTTTGTCAGGCCATGGCCAGCGGTACGCCCACGGTGCTAGAGCTGACCTGCGATCGCCAAGTTGGCAAAAAACTCACCGTGCTCACCACCGATATTGTGGCAGTGCAACTAGCTGATAAGAATGCCTCTACCGCCGTCAGCAGTCGCGGTGGCTTCTTTGCTCAGCTCGTTCAACCGCCAAGCACTTAAAAACCTTTGACAAAAAATTAACCTTTCTTTATCGAATGTGATGATTTGTCGCTAGGATACAAAAGATAACAGAGTCGTGCGGCTGCATCTGGAACTTGCTTGTTTCCATGCAGTGGTCTAGGGGAACGTTCAGCGAATCCTCCCCGTCTAAGCATTGGAGCATCTGTGGTGTGTTGTACCTCCTTGAGGGTGTTTTATGGTTACTATGCGGCGTTTCCTTCCGGCGTTAGTGCTGCTCAGTTGTGCAGTTAGCGTTGCCATGCCTGCCCTTGTCCATGCCCAAGTGAACCAAGGGTTTACCTTTACCTGGGGCGACGGGCCGAGCGGGCGGCAGCAATTGCAGTACCATCTGGAGAATGGCACACCGGGGTTTATGGGCGATCGCTACTGGCTACGCCTTGGGCAGCAAAAGGTTGCCATCAACCGCATCAATATCACCTACCCCGATTACTACAGTGGCATTATCGATCCCAGCGGCATTGAAGTTAGGATTGGCGGCAATCGCAGTAATAACTTTTTCCAGTTTCGCCGCGATCCCGGCAAAAAAATTGAACTTGCCGAGGTGTCTCTTGATCGCGATAACCGAGTCATTGATATTGTGCCTGCGGAAGTTATTCCTGCCGGTACAACGGTTCAAGTCATTCTCAACAATGTGCGTAACCCTAACAATGGCGGGATGTACTACTTCAACGCCCGCATTGGCTCACCGGGGGATATTCCGTTGATGCGCTACATCGGGACTTGGGTGCTGAGTATTGCCCGCAATTAACCCCGCCCTGACAATTTGCGAACTGGTAGGCTATGGCGATGATTACCGGGGCGATCGCCCTAGGTCTTTACTCAAGGCGAGGGCGTGCCACCCTCGCCAGCTCGTTCCTTGAAACCCACCTGCCTCAGCAGTTTTCTATGATTCTGTTCACTGGCTGTGTCAATGTTTAGCGTGTTCCATCCCCCTCAGCCTCACATTTCACCCATTTTGACCCCCCTGATGTATTGGGTGGCGGGTGATTTAGTCTTGCAACGCTACTTTCGCGCTATTGACGTGGACGGACAACACCATATCCCTCGATCTGGGCCGGTTATCCTAGCCCCGACCCATCGTTCTCGTTGGGATGCCTTGATTATTCCCTATGTTGCTGGGCGACGGCTAATGGGGCGAGATTTATACTTTATGGTGTCTCACGATGAGATGCTGGGGCTCCAAGGCTGGGTCATTGGCCAATGCGGTGGTTTTCCAGTGAATACCCAAGCGCCAGCCGTCAGCGCACTACGCACTGGGGTTGAACTCTTGTTGCAAGGGCAGGCACTCGTTGTTTTCCCAGAGGGCAATATTTTCCGTACCCCTGAGATTCAGCCCCTCAAGCCCGGTCTGGCTCGTCTAGCGTTCCAAGCCGCTCAGCGATGCACTGCTGTGACCATTGTCCCCATTTTGCTGACCTACAGCCAGCCCTATCCTCGCTGGAGTAGCCACGTCAACGTAGTCATTGGCGCCCCTTTAACCACGGCAAACTATCCCCTAGATCAACCGAAATTATCGGCACAACAGTTGACAGCGGATTTGTTTGCTGCGTTACAACGCCTACAGCATCGGCAGCGCCACCTCTGCTCCGTCTAGCAACCCCTTGACTTCTCCCCTCCTTGAAAGAGAGGGGATTCCCAAAGGATGCTACGCAACGGGCTGAAGCCGCGTTGCTTCGCTTTTCCCTTGAGCTGTCACCCACAACTTAATGCGGGTGGGGGCAGTCAAAGACCCCCTACTCACCTCAAGCATTTCTGCTATTGGGACTACGTTTATGTTTCGGTTCGTGGTTTCGCGCTTTTCAACACTAGCCAATTCGATACGCTCAACATCCTGCCATTGCTTGCAGTGGTTTAGGCTTGCCGCCAAAGCGGTAGTGACTTACTTGCCGGGATTTCTCCGTACTAGGATGTTTCTTCGCGTAGTTGATACGCCTACTTTCCACGTCTCTAGTTTAACACATAGAGAGGGCTAAAGCCCCCTGAGTTGGCTGTATCCCCTCGCTAAAGCGGAGGGGTTTTAGCCCGCCCACATCACTCCTATAACCCTATACAACCCTATACAACAGTGTCGGATTGTATCTTTTCTTCCATATTCCGAGCGGTAAAGGAGAGTTTGTGGCAAGATAGGAGTCGTAGCTAGTGATACATTCATAACCTAGGAGCAACAACCTATGAGCCTAAAACTTGGGGATGTCGTACCGAACTTTACTCAAGCCTCCTCAATGGGGGAGATTAACTTCTACGATTGGGCGGGTGATAGCTGGGTTGTTTTGTTTTCGCACCCTGCAGATTACACCCCCGTCTGTACGACGGAACTGGGTGAGGTGGCACGGTTGCGCTCAGAGTTTGAGAAACGCAATGTGAAAACGCTTGCCCTGAGCGTTGATAGTGTTGAATCTCACTTGGGTTGGATCAAGGATATTGAAGAGGTCAATAACGTTAAGGTTGATTACCCGATCTTGGCAGACGAAGATAAAAAAGTCTCCGAGCTGTACGACATGATCCATCCTAACTCCCTCAACAACTTAACGGTGCGCACCGTTTTTATCATTGATCCCCAGAAAAAACTGCGCTTAACCCTCACCTATCCCGCGAGTACTGGCCGCAACTTTGCTGAAATTCTGCGGGTGATTGACTCACTGCAACTCACCGACAATTACAGTGTGGCAACCCCAGTGAATTGGCAAGACGGGCAGGAGTGTGTGATTGTGCCCTCAATCAACGATGAAGAAGCCAAGGAAAAATTTCCCAAGGGCTTCAATACTGTTAAGCCTTATTTGCGGCTGACTCCTCAGCCCAATAAATAGAGATAAAGGCGTTGCTGAATAGACGTATGATGTTCGGGTTTGAGTCTTTTGCCGCCCTCATCCTAGCCTTCTCGCAAAGGAGAGGGAACAAGACTCTTAGCTCCCTTCTCCCCAAGGAGACGGGTTGGGAATGAGGGAAACTCATAGCCACATTCAGCAATACTGAGATAAATAGAGGATCTAGGAATCTCACGACTTTACTGTTAGCGGCACCCTACAACCCTGTGGGGTGCTTTTTTGATCTGCGCAGGAGCCTAAGCCTCATGCCCCAAAACACGAAACACCTGCTGTTGGGTAAAGAGTTCTACTAGGTCGGCATTAATTTTGAACTCGTCGGCTTCTTGACGCAAAATGCTTAAAGCGGTTTCAACGGGTAAGCTTTTTTTGTAGGGGCGATCGCTAGCAGTGAGGGCATCATAGATATCGGCGATCGCCAACATTTGGGTTTGTAACGGAATGTCTGCTGCTCCAATTCCCCGCGGATAGCCGCCGCCATCGAGCCGTTCATGGTGGCCATAGGCAATAATTGGCACGTTTTTGAGGTGCTGGGTCCAAGGAATGCGTGACAAAAACTCATAGGTATGGGTGACGTGAGACTCAATCATCTGACGCTCCGCTTGGGTCAAGCTGCCACGGCGCACCAGTAATTGTTCAAGTTCCGAGGCCGTAATCAGGGGGTACAGCTGGCCATCAATCCCCTTGTAGTAGAAATGGGTCATGTCCTGAAGGCGGGCAAGGGGTTCCTCGTCAAGCACTCGCGGTTCATTGGCCTGTTCGAGGGTATGCCAGTAAGATTCTAGGAGGTGCAGGCGCTGCTGTAATTCGCTGTCGAGGTGCCGGAAAAATGCACAGTGATCACAGGGATGCTCGCCGCTGTGGGGCGTGTGAGGATGCGAGATCAGATAGTTCACCTTTGCTTGAGCTGTTTCCATTTCCAAGGTGCGGCGAACCAAGGCAAATCGCTGCCGCATGACTTCAAGGTGTTCTGGAAAAATTTTCTTTTGTTTATTGAGGATCGCTTCGGGAACGCCTATCTTGCCAAAATCGTGGAGTAGCGCAGCGTAGCGAATTTCCTGAAGTTGGCGATCGCTAAAATAGCACTCCCGAAAGACCCCGTGGGTGGTTGCATTTGTGATTTCTGCTAGGCGCACGGTTAGTGCTGCTACGCGCTCTGAATGGCCTGCTGTCGTTGGATCTCGGGCTTCAATTGCCTGTACTGAGGCAGTCACAAAGCCTTCAAATAACTGTTCAATACTTTTAAGAAGATGGTTGCGCTCAATAATCACCGCAGCTTGACTGGCCAGTGCCCGGACAATATGTTCTTCCCATGGGCTGTAAGGCTGAGTGAGGTCTCGGGCAGTCGCAGGGGTTAAAATAGCGTTCTGCTGGCGTTTACGATTAATGAGCTGCAAAACCCCAATCACTTGGCCACTGATATTCTGCATCGGCACCACCAGAACCGAACAGGTGCGGTAGTTAAAGGACTCATCAAAAAAACGATTAAACTGGTAGGTTTCACTGCCTGACAGGGCATACACATCAGCAATATTCAGCGACTCTGCCTTCAGGGCGGCATAGCCCACCAAGCTTTGGGCTGTCAGAGGAACGGTGTACTGCTGGACATGGTCAGGGAGGACTACACTGTCATTTTGTGCCGCCTTGAATTCTAAGACCGCTGGCTCTGCCTCTGCCTTCACCAGAAAAATAGTGCCCGCATCACTGAAGCTTATCTCACGACTTTTCGTAAGAATCAAATGCAATAACTCGTCTAAGGATTCTGTGGCTGAGAGGGCAAGCCCAATCTCCAATAGTTGATCTACAAGTTGCTGAGTGTTTTTACCTAACGTTTCACGTTCAAAGGGCGTGGTAATCATTGGCAAAGGCTCGTTAGGAATGAGGCCATTATAGCTGTCCCACCTCAGTATCGTTACCGGCGTTGCTGAATAGATGTATGATTTTCGGGTTTGAGTCTTTTGCTGCCCTCACCCTAGCCCTCTCCCAAAGGAGAGGGAACAAGAACCTTAGCTCCCTTCTCCCTAGGGAGAAGCGTTGGGGATGAGGGCAATTCATAACTACATTCAGCAACACCCGACAAACGACCACATCTGGTCACACTGAATCATTAGCCGCCCTTTTTTCAGCTCGTACGCTCACTTGGCACGGCACGTTCTGATAGGGTTCATTGAAGTCAAACCAAGTTAGGCGGTACGGCGTTTTCAGACTTAGTTAGACGGATCCCTTTGCTGAAAAACCTCAAGCCAATGGCGTAACTTTTCAGCAGCCAATTCCCGGCCACCAAAACCAAACGCAATGGCAATAGCGACTGCTATAGAACCCATCAACAAACCAAAGGCTAGGTTAATAATATTTGGCGCAATTCCCATCTGTTGTAAAGACATCGCTGCCACCAAAATAATGATGGAGATGCGTGCAGCTTGGGCGAGAATGAGGCCACTACGTCCGCCGGTGTGCCGAATCACATTAAAGGCAAGATTAGCAAAATAGAGGCCAATCGCAAAAACCACTAACCCAGCAATGACCTGCCCCAAGATACGCATCAGATCAGTTACAATCTGTGTCAGCTCGACAAAGCCAAGTACATTAGTGGCTGCTACAGCCGCAAAGAGCATGATGCCAACCAAGGCTACCACCCCAACAAATTGGGAGGGAGTATAGGTCACCGTAGCCGAACTCTCTGGCGTGTCGGGAGCTGCCTCAGACCCAGCTGACCCTGCAACAGCGATGGGTAACCCCAACCACTGAAAAACATTGTCAAATCCTAGGCTTGTTAAAAAGTTAGTGACGAGAGATTGAACAAATTGACCCACAAGAAAGGCAATAATCAAAATTACGATAGCGGCAAAGATCTGGGGCACCGCAGCCAAAATTTGATTTAGCATATTGACTGCTGGAACTGTAATTGCCCGAATTTCTAAGGCTTCCAAAGCTGCAATCGCAGTTGGAATCAAAATCAAAACATAGGCCACAATTCCTAAGAGTCCCGAAATGGAATACTGACTTCCTTGGAGGGGGAGGCGGCGCACCAAGCGATCAGCACCAGCAGCGGCTAAAAGATTAGTCACTAAACCTTTGACAACCCGAGCAATCAACCAACCCACACCGGCAATGATGATTGCCTTGAGAACCTTAGGCAAAGCAGAGAGTAATTCATCTAGCAAGTTCTGGATGGGTGCAAGCGGGCCTTCTAGATTCAAAACGCCTAAAATAGTTGGCAAGAAAAATAAAAAGACAAACCAATAGAGCACGTTACCTAGAGTACGGCTGAGCTTAAAGACATTCTCTGGAGGAGTTGCCGCTGTAGTTGTTGTTTCTGTTAGCTTTTGATCTAGGTTTAGGGACTCAGCCAGACGAATCACAATAGTTTTGACAATGGTAGCAATGATCCAAGCCAAAATGCTAAGGCCAATGGCGGAACCAATCCGAGGTAAAAATCCCGTAATTTCTTCTAAGAACTTATTGAGAGGGCGAGAAACTTCGGTGAGATTGAGGGCATTGAGAGCAGCAATAATTGCCAAGAGCATGATCACCCAAAAGGTAATCCTGCTGATCCACACTTCAATTGGAATGGTAGGCCTCTCGTGTGCTTCGCCACTCACCCACTCTGTTAGGCGATTATCAAGACCAGTGCGATTCAGCAGTTGTTTAACCCCCGTTGCGACTAAGGTTGCAATTAGCCAGCCTAAAATTAAAAGGGCGATCGCACCGATCAATTGGCTTAAAAGCAGCCCCAGATCATCAGGAATCAGACGATCAACAAGACTAGTTTCCTGTCTCATATCTGTTGGAAATTGAGCTGGCGATCTGACAATAAAATTAATACAACTTGAACAGCCTGCATAGATCATAATCAGTTCTCCATACTTTAGTCAGGTCGTAAAAACACTAACTCACTACAATAGCAAAAAATTAAAAGCCAATGATTAAAAAATATAGAAAATTATTGCAAAATATTAGTCAATACTTAAAGTAATAGACTCGGAATATGAGGACATAAACATGGCTAACAACAAATTGGCAATTCAATAGGTATCAATACCGAGGGTAGTTACGTGGGATTGGGGAACTAAACCCATAGACACTTCAGTAAAAATAAAAGACAAAAAAGACGTTAGCTTAAGTTGTCTGAAATTTTTAATACACCACATTTGGTTAAGAGTAAAAATATTACGGATCACTCTAATTTTTACACCCACTCATTCTATCACCTGTTTTTCAGGCACAAGTATAACTGCTGTTATTAATTTTTGCAACAATATATTGATAAAATTTGCAAAGTTCAGACTTGCAAGTGCAGGGGTCAATCCAGTTCAGCCAGGTGTCAAACCCTGAGAGTCCTAGGCATAGGGTAACTTCTAAACCCTTCCCGATGTTTGGCTTGAGCCATCGTTAGACAACCGCTACACCAAGAAATACGGCTTAGGTCTTGTTACATATCTTTACGATTTGTCGAGCGCTAATTGATATTTTTTCTCATTAAATGCGCTAGACTGATTCCGGTGATTGTTGACATAAGCAATCAACAACAATCCTTCAATTGTCCAGACTATTTGTTTCTAGGAGGACTCTATGGCGATCGCCAGCGACCCCGTAGCCACGGTGAATACACCGCCTGCTAGCAGTGCAGGGCTACAAACCTACGGTCAAGCCAACGTCAAGTACGACTGGTGGGCCGGTAATTCACGCTTTGTTGGTCTTTCCGGCCTGTTTATTGCAGCCCATGTTGCTCAAGCTGCCCTGACGGTCTTCTGGGCAGGAGCTTTCACCCTTTATGAAATTTCTCAGTATCAACCCGATGTCCCCATGGGAGAACAAGGGCTGATTTTACTACCCCATCTTGCCACCCTTGGATTTGGGA
This sequence comes from Thermostichus lividus PCC 6715, assembly GCF_002754935.1. Lineage (NCBI taxonomy): Bacteria > Bacillati > Cyanobacteriota > Cyanophyceae > Acaryochloridales > Thermosynechococcaceae > Parathermosynechococcus > Parathermosynechococcus lividus. The sequence continues at coordinate 2,077,335 of NZ_CP018092.1, read as the reverse complement.
TTGGCGACGGCGGTCAAGTGGTTGACACCTATCCCTACTTTGTCATTGGTGCAGTTCACCTCATTGCTTCAGCCGTGTTGGCCGCTGGGGCTCTGTTTCATACCTTTCGTGCCCCTCAAGATCTCAGCACCGCCAAGGGTCGGGCACGACTCTTTCATTTTCGCTGGGATGATCCGAAACAATTGGGTCTCATCCTTGGGCACCACCTGCTCTTTTTGGGCTTGGGGGCGCTGTTACTGGTGCTTAAAGCCACCGTCTGGGGAGGGCTTTACGATGCCAACCTCCACGAAGTGCGCCTTGTAACTCAGCCCACCTTAGACCCATTTGTGATCTACGGTTATCAGACCCACTTTGCTAGCATCAATAATCTTGAAGACCTCGTCGGTGGGCATATTTACGTGGCAGTCCTCCTGATTGGGGGTGGTATTTGGCATATCGTTGTACCACCGCTGAACTGGGCACGGAAAGTCCTGATTTTCTCTGCTGAAGCCATCCTCTCCTACTCTTTGGGAGGAATTGCGCTGGCTGGTTTTGTTGCTGCCTACTTCTGCGCCGTCAATACCCTCGCTTATCCGGTGGAGTTCTATGGCCCACCCCTTGAAGTGAAATTAGGGATTGCGCCTTACTTTGCCGACACTATCCAACTCCCCCTCGGTCAACATACACCGCGGGCGTGGCTCGCCAATGCTCACTTTTTCCTCGCCTTTTTCTTCCTTCAAGGGCATTTATGGCATGCCCTGCGAGCCATGGGGTTTAACTTCAAGCAATTAGAAAATATTCTCAATCCAATTGCTGAGACTTAATCGCAATTAGTTCTTTATATCTCTTAGGCAGTCTCCCTCGATCCATGGCGATCGGGGGATTTTTATGGTGACGGTGGCTGATCTTCACTGCCTAAACTTGCAGGCGGCCCCAGTTCCACAATTGCCTTACTCGCCAGTGCTAAGTACAGGACAAAAGGGCAAAGTTGCACTCAGCAAGACGATAAGGTGTACTTAAAACTGTGGCTTCTCAATGAGGAAGCAGGCTGCCCGCACTGTTAGACGTCAAGTTCACAGTTGCATCAAGACCGACTGATTTTAATTCGAGATTTATCAATTTTTTGTCATCAAAAGGATGGCTAAATCACACACGAGCCGTTTACAATCAATGGCCAAAAATGATCTGTAAATAGTAAATAATTAAGAGAAACTTAAATTAGTAGTCTTTAGTATTGTCAGCTACAAAGAAAGCGTGAATTGCAGTTTATAATTCTTAAAATCATCAATTAAAACCTGACAACTTTTAGGATCTCTTGATGTCTCAAAAAACAACTCAAAAAACAAGGTGTACTCTATGATCAGCGTTTTATACGGTCGTCACGGCATCTCAAGGCTGGGCAATTGAGGAACTGTGGTTGCTACTTTTAGGCAATTTTGCCCTGCTATCGCTATACGTTCACCTAATGCTGGGATGCGCCAATAAGCTAGGATGGTACTATGGAAAGTCATAATTTTTTTATCTACCCCAAGTTTGATCTTAAGGACATGGTTAGCTGTCAAGGCTATGGATTCGACTTTCCAGGGCGTGTAGACCCTTACGAGTTAATACGGCCAATTCTTGCACGGCTACCTCTATTAATGATTTTTTACGGGAACGAAGGCGACGTCCTTTCTATTAATCAAGAGGTGACGACGCATTTGGGGTGGGATACAGGAGATTTACTCTCACGCGATTTGTTGAGTCAGTGTTTCCCTGACCCCGAAACCCAACGCCAATTCCGCTACTGGATGCTCCATCCCCCCCTTGGTTGGCAAGAGATTCCCTGTCATTCTGCCCATGGCCAAGTGTTAGAGATGATCTGGGCGTTTGTGCGCTTTCCCAATGGTGAGGGCTTGGTCTGTGGCTACAACGTTACCGACGCAAAGCTCACCCAATCGGCACTGCTAGAAACCAGCGATCGCTATGCGTTGCTCACTCGGGGCATGAATGATGGCGTGTGGGACTGGAACCTCATCACCGATGAAACGTTCTACTCCTCACGCTGGAAAGCCCTGCTCGGGTATCAAGACCACGAAATTGGCAATCGCATTGATGACTGGCTACGGCTCATCCACCCTCAGGATGCAGAGCGGGTGAAGTTAAATTTAACCTTACATGTGCGCGGCCAAACTCCACATTTCCACCAAGAGTTTCGCATTCAGCATCGCAATGGCTCCTATCGCTGGGCGTTAGCGCGGGGGTTGGTCTTGCGGGATGCTTACGGCAAAGCCTATCGCGTGGCTGGCTCGTTAACCGATTTAACGGAACATCGCTTAGCAGAGGCGCAGTTACTTCACGATGCCCTTCACGATTCTTTAACGGGGCTAGCGAACCGCACGTTGCTATTTGATCGCATTGAGCAGGCAGTACGGCATGGTCGTCGCCGTCCCGACTATAAATTTGCCATTTTGTTTATTGATATTGACCGCTTTAAGGTCATTAACGATAGTTTGGGGCACAGTTGTGGGGATGTCATTCTAATTGAACTTGGACAGCGCCTTCAGCGCATCGTGCGTCCGCATGATACAGTTGCCCGCATTGGTGGCGATGAATTTGTCATCTTGCTGGATGATATTAATGGCAATAACGATGCTTTGGGGGTGTGCGATCGCATTCATTGTGAACTGAACACTCCTTTTTTGCTCAAAGAGCAACAGATTATGCTACGGGTCAGCATTGGGGTGGCTACCCGTACTGCCAACGTTGAAAAGGCCGAAAATTATTTGCGCAATGCCGATATTGCCATGTATCGTGCCAAGCTGGCGGGGGGAAGTTGCTACCAAGTTTTTAGTGAAGAGATGCACGTGATGGCGCGCGATCGCCTGTCGTTAGAGGTGGGACTGCAGCAAGCCCTAGAAAGAGACGAGTTTACACTACACTATCAGCCCATTTACTGCCTTAAGGATAATCATCTCTACGGCTTTGAAGCCTTGATTCGCTGGCAGCATCCCACCGAAGGGTTACTCAGCCCCGAGCGGTTTATCCCTTTGGCTGAAGAAACGAGCTTAATTGTACCGATTGGGGATTGGGTATTGTGGCAAGTCTGTCGTGATCTGCAACGCTGGCAAGAGCAGTATCCCCAACACTCTTTCTGTGTCAATGTGAATCTTTCCAATCGCCAACTCATGCATCCTAGCCTTGTAGAACAGGTGCTAGCGGCGCTTGAGCAGACCCAAGTGCCCCCTGAGTCTCTCCACCTAGAGATTACAGAAAGCGTGGGTATGGATAAACCTGAGCAGGTGCGGGACATTTTGCTCGCCCTCAAGGCTCATGGCCTCAAACTGAGCATGGATGATTTTGGCACGGGGTACTCGTCCCTCAGCTATCTCACTAACTTACCCATTGACAGTCTCAAGGTGGATCGTTCGTTTGTGAAGTTAATTACCGAGACCAACCAACAGCACTCGGTCATTGATGCGATTCTAAGTTTGGCGAAGGGGCTAAATTTGGAGGTGGTTGCCGAGGGGGTTGAGCACGCCTATCAGGTCATTCGCCTGCGGGAATTGGGATGTGACTATGCCCAAGGCTATTACTTTTCGCGGCCTTTGACGCGAGAGCAGGTGGATCAGTTACTGGTTGAACGCTATCGCGCTTAAGTGCGACAGCGATGGCAAGAGTCACTGAGGCAGGAAGGCAGTTGCAATAGTCACAGTGGGTAGGGCTGGAAGCCCCGTACTTTAGTGCGGAGAGGAAAGCTCCTTTAGCAACTTTAGTTGCCTTAGGTTATAATGGTACTGCGGACACCAGAAACGGCTGTTCAAGGCACTGGTAACAGTCGATTGGGGGTGCTGTAAACCACCCCAGAGGCTCGCGGTTGGCTTGCTAACTGCAGGGCTACTAAAAGCTCCCTGCTTTAGCTGGGAGTAGTTTACTAGGAGGTAAGGATCAGCACTGACCGGTGCGCTTACCCCCAGCGAAACAGTGCTGCTCCCCACGTCAACCCCGCGCCAAAACCAGCTGTGGCAATAAGGTCGCCGCGTTTGATCTGCTGCCGCTGTAGGGGAGTGGTTAAGGCAATGGGAATGGAGGCGGCGGAGGTATTCCCGCACTGGCTGACATTGCTAATGACTTTGTGGGCGGGCACACCGAGGCGATCGGCAACGGCATCTAAAATGCGCTGATTGGCTTGGTGCAACACCAGCCAGTCAATGTCATCAGCACTGAGGTGGGCGCGGTACAAGGCTTTTTCAATAACTTCCGGCACTTGGGTAACAGCAAAGCGATAGACTTCGCGGCCGTTCATGGCAATGGGGGCAAAGCTCCCTTGGGCGATCGCCACCGCATCACAGAGAGGCTGGCTGTTGCCCTGAAAGCTAAGGGTTAAATGCTCGTTAAGGCGACCATCACTGCGTAACTCAAAACTCAGGAGCCGATCCACGTCACTGGCTTGGAGCACCATTGCCCCTGCTCCATCGCCAAAGAGAATGCAGGTGCGACGATCCTGCCAGTCCACCCAACGCGAGAGAATATCTGCCCCAATCACAATCGCATTGCGGTAAGTCCGGGTTTGTAGGTACTGAGCGGCAGTGACCAGCCCAAAGATAAACCCTGAACACGCAGCGGTGAGGTCAAAGGCCACGGCATTCGTAGCGCCAATGCGAGTTTGTACTAAGCACGCCGTGCCAAACAGATCATCGGGGGTTGATGTGGCTAAAATCACTAAATCCACGGCGGCCGGGTCTAGGTCTGCCATGGCTAGGGCAGATATCGCTGCCTCGGCAGCCAAATCCACAAGACGCTGATCGGGTGCAGCAATCAGCCGTTGCGTAATTCCGGTACGGGTGCGAATCCATTCGTCAGAGGTCTCCACCAAGGCACTGAGGTGCGCGTTTGTTAGTGTTTGGGTTGGGGTTGCGGCTCCTACCCCAGTAAATCGAACACCCACTAAGCGCGATCCTCAATGGTAACTGTGTGTTGGTAGCAGGCTTGAATCCGCTCTGAAACTCGATGATCCACCGCCTCTTTAGCAAGGCGAATTGCATTAAACATTGAAGGAGCCTGGGAGCTGCCATGGCTAATGATGCAGATGCCATCCACCCCTAGCAGCAGCCCCCCGCCATGCTCGGCATGATCAATCCGCTGCTTAATTTGCCGCAAATTAGGGCGCAGCAGCGCCGTCCCCAGTTGTCCCCGCCAGCCTCGGGGCAGTTCTTCCCGCAGAATTTGCACCAGTACCCCCCAAGGGACTCGGCAAATTTCAGCAACACATTTCCCACAAAGCCATCACAAACCACCACATCAAACTGACCAGACATGATGTCGCGGCCTTCGGCATTCCCTAAAAAGGAAATCTGGTCATTTTGGCGCAGCAGTTGGTGCGCTCTGAGGGCAACATCATTCCCTTTGCAGTCTTCTTCACCAATATTCAGCAGACCGACCTTGGGGTCATCAACATCCAGCACATACTTGCTATAGATGGAACCCATCACCGCAAACTGCTCTAGATATTTGGGGCGGCAGTCCACATTGGCACCAACGTCTAGCACCAAGACTGACTTACCGGCAATCAGAGTAGGTAGCACAGCACCAATGGCGGGGCGATCGATACCGGGGAGTCGTCCTAGCCGCAGCAGCGCCGCTGCCATCGCTGCCCCCGAGTGACCCGCTGAAACCACCGCATCTGCACGGCCTGATTTCACTAAGTCCATCGCCACGTTAATCGAGGCATTGGGTTTGCGCTTGAGAGCCACTAAGGGTTCTTCGTCCATATCCACCACATCCGTGGCCGCCACGATTTGGGGCTTGGCGCTGGGGGCGTGCTGATCGAGGTAATTCTGGATTTGAGTAGGGTCACCGACAAGAAAAATATCGGCATCTAATTCTTCACTAGCTCTGAGGGCACCGGCAACGATCTCATCGGGGGCATAGTCACCCCCCATGGCATCCACAGCAATCCGTGCACGAGTCATTGGCTGAACTCTTACGACAAAATCCTTCAGAATTTTAGCAGATGAACTGCCTTGCTACTCTATTACGGATCCCCGAAAGTGATGCAAAATCAGGCATAAAAACCAAGGTTCGTCCCTCGGCCACTGTGAACATAGGCCAATTGCTCATACTTTTGGGCATGGCTAATCAGCTCCGCTGCCTCTGTTTCACTGACCTCTCGCACTACTTTGGCGGGAACACCGACCACCAGCGATCGCGGCGGCACATCTTTACTGACGACTGCCCCTGCACCTACAATACTGCCGCTGCCCACCCGCACGCCGTTGAGCACCACTGCCCCAATGCCGATCAGGCAGCCCAATTCAATGGTGGCACCGTGAATCACCGCCCGATGCCCTACCGTTACATAGTCTCCTAAAATTGTGGGTTGCCCCGGATCCCCGTGGAGGATGGCACCATCCTGAAGGTTGGTGTGCTCACCTACCTCGATATATTCCACATCCCCCCGCACAACTGCCCCATACCAGAGGCTACAGCCTGCCCCTAGGCGGACATCGCCAACGAGGGTGGCATTGGGGGCAATAAAGGCGGCGCGATCGCCCACCACTGGCGGCCAAAAGGAACTGGGTGCAGAGATAGCCATAATATCCCTCGGAAAACTGTTTTAGCAGTGCAATTGTTTATTGCCCAAAGGTCAGCGCTCGCCCCCGCACAGCGGTATTGACCTTGCCTTGGCGAAACACGATTTCGCCGTTGACAATGGTAACGACCGGCCAACCCGTGAGGGACCACCCCTCAAAAGGACTCCAACCGCACTTTGTCAGCAACTCCTCCCGCAGCACAGGACGATAGGTCTGCAAATCCACTAACACCAGATCGGCATCGTATCCAGGCATAATCTGGCCTTTGCGGGGAATTTGGTAAGCAGCGGCGGGGGCGGTTGCCATCCAGCGCACCACTTGGGGAACACTGCAGCGCCCAGCCATGGCTTGGGTGAGCATCAGCGGCAGTGAGGTTTCCACCCCCGGCATACCGGAGGGGCTTTGGGGGTAGGGCTGGGCTTTTTCCGTGAGGGTATGGGGGGCATGATCCGTCGCAATAAAGTCAATCACACCATCAAGCAACCCCTGCCAAAGCTTCTGGTTGTCTAGTTCTGTGCGCAAGGGGGGGTTCATTTGGGCAAGGGAGCCAATGGTCTCGTAGGCAGCGGTCGTCAGCAGGAGGTGCTGGGGCGTTACTTCCGTCGTCACCCACGGGGGTTTATTCTCCCGCAGGAAATCCACTTCAATCCCCGTTGACAGGTGGAGAATGTGCAGACGACGCTGGTACTTGCGCGATAGCTTAACGGCCAACTGGGTGGCGTTGAGGGCGGCAATATCGTCTTGGATTTGCGAGTGAACCGCCACATCAGTGATGCCAGCAAACTCTTGACGGCGTGCCTGAATGCGGCCTTGATCCTCGGCATGAACCGCAATGAGGCGATCGCCCTCGCTAAAGATACGATCCAAGATTGGCTCTTCGTCCACCAAGAGGGGTCCGTGCATTGACCCCATGAAAATCTTAATGCCGCAGACCGGCTTCACACTGTTGAGAACAGCAAGATTGTCTTTGGTGGCACCAATAAAAAAACCATAGTTGACGACTGACTTGGCCGCCGCCCGCGCTAACTTATCGTCTAAGCTGGTCTGGTCAATCGTGAGTGGACGGGTATTCGGCATCTCCAGAAACGAGGTGACCCCCCCCTTCGCACAGGCACAACTGGCCGTAAACAAATCCTCTTTGTGCTCAAGACCCGGTTCACGAAAATGCACCTGTGGGTCAATGACGCCCGGTAGGAGGGTTAACCCCGTCGCATCAATCACCGTATCCTCGGCGGTGACCGTGACCCTATCCGCCACCTCCACGATGCGATCGCCCTCTAGGCGCACCTCTTGTTGACGCAGTTCCCCCTCAGGGGTACAGATGACGGCATGTTGGATTGCGATCGCCACGGTGTGTTTTTGTCCTCATTGAGCTTTCCTCAATCCTAGTGGAATCTCAGCAGCGACCGCTAGAGGCAGCAAACTATAAAAATCAGTAATACTTATGGTGATAAAAATTTGCCGCAGATCTATCTTCGCAACGGAAATAAAACCCTTATACTGAAGAGCGTGTCTGTAGGTAGGGTGCGGCTCATCGCTATGGAATCCGGTATTGACTTGCAGGGGCAGTTTATTGCTGCTCTTGAAACCTTGGGGCTCAATCACGATCTGGCCAAACTACTCTGGCTCCCCTTGCCAATGCTCATTATGCTTGTGGTGGCCACCGTAGGGGTGTTAGTCGCGGTCTGGCTAGAGCGGAAAATTTCAGCCGCAGTGCAGCAGCGCATTGGGCCGGAATACATTGGGCCGTTGGGGATTTTAGCCCCTCTGGCGGATGGTCTAAAACTTCTATTTAAGGAAGATATTTTACCCGCTAACAGTGACCCGTGGCTGTTCACCCTTGGGCCAGCGGTGGTAGTGATTCCCGTCTTTTTGTCCTATATCATTGTCCCCTTTGGCCAAAACCTGCTGATCTCCAATTTGGCGATGGGGGTGTTCCTCTGGATTGCCCTCTCCAGCATTGCGCCGATTGGCTTACTGATGTCTGGCTACGCCTCCAACAATAAGTATTCACTGCTGGGGGGGCTACGGGCAGCAGCGCAGTCCATTAGCTATGAAATCCCCCTCGCCCTAGCGGTACTGGCGGTTGCCATGATGTCCAACGGCTTGGGCACCGTTGAAATTGTCCAGCAGCAGTCCGAGTACGGCATTCTCAGTTGGAATGTTTGGCGGCAGCCGATTGGCTTTCTCATTTTTTGGATTGCCGCCTTGGCAGAGTGCGAGCGCTTACCGTTTGACTTACCGGAGGCCGAAGAGGAACTGGTGGCAGGGTATCAAACCGAGTATCCGGGGATGAAGTTTGCTCTATTTTACCTCGGAGCCTACGTCAATCTGGTGCTGTCCGCCCTACTAGTCAGTGTCCTGTACTTTGGCGGTTGGGACTTCCCCATTCCGCTGCACTTTATTACCGATGCCCTTGGCGTGCCGGAAACAAACCCCTTTCTTCAGATTGCCTTTGCGGTTCTCGGTATTACAATGACCCTCGTGAAAGCTTATTTCTTTATCTTTTTGGCCATTCTCCTGCGCTGGACGGTGCCCCGGGTTCGCATTGACCAACTCTTGGATTTGGGATGGAAATTCCTCTTGCCCGTTGGCCTTGTCAACCTTTTGCTCACCGCTGGCCTCAAGTTAGCCTTTCCCGTCGCCTTTGGCGGTTAGTCGTTTACCTTCTGCGATGAGGTACAACCATGAAATTCCTCAACAAAATTAGCAACTACGCCAAAGAAGCCGTACAGTCAGCCAAATACATTGGTCAGGGATTATCGGTCACCTTTGACCATATGCGCCGCCGACCAGTGACTGTGCAGTATCCCTACGAAAAGCTCATTCCGTCAGAGCGCTTCCGAGGACGCATTCACTTTGAGTTTGACAAGTGTATTGCCTGCGAAGTGTGTGTGCGGGTGTGCCCTATTAACCTGCCTGTGGTGGATTGGGTCTTTAACAAGGAAATTAAAAAGAAAGAACTCAAGCACTACAGTATTGACTTTGGGGTGTGCATCTTCTGTGCCAACTGTGTTGAGTACTGCCCCACAAACTGCCTGTCGGTTACGGAAGAGTACGAACTGGCCACCTACGATCGCCACGAGTTGAACTACGACAGTGTGGCCATGGGGCGGATTCCCTATAAAGTCACTGATGACCCAATGGTGACCCCAATCCGTGAATTTGCCTACTTACCTGCGGGTGTGCTCTCGGGGCACGATCTGCCCGCAGGTGCACAGCGGGCGAGCGAGACAGCGATCGCCGCTGCCAATGAATCGACTGAGAACTAGGAGCCGCTGCTGTGGACTTAGCCACCCTGACCCAAACGATAACCTTCTTTGCCCTCTCTGGTGCGGTGATTGTAGCCGCTTTGGGGGTTGTTCTCCTATCGAATGTTGTTTATTCTGCGTTTTTGCTCGCTGGTGTGTTCATCAGCATTTCCGGCTTATACATTCTCATGAACGCCGATTTTGTGTCGGCGGCGCAGATTTTAATTTACGTTGGCGCCGTGAATGTCCTGATTTTGTTTGCGATCATGCTAGTGAACAAGCGGGAAGAGTACACACCCGTAGCCGGGCGATGGCTGCGGCAGGGGGGAGCAGCAGTTGTGGCTCTAGGGGTCTTTGCGCTGTTAACTAAGACGATTTTGCAAACCCCCTGGCAAATTAGCGACCTGCCCCCCACCAGTGACAGCATTACAACCATTGGCCAGCACTTCTTCAGCGACTTCTTGCTGCCCTTTGAGCTAGCGTCGGTGTTGCTCTTGATGGCGTTAATTGGTGCAGTTGTGCTGGCACGGCGCGAGTTGGTGCTAGAGCCAGAGCCGATCTTTGGGGAAGAGGTCGTCCCGCCCTTGGAATTGCCGGAACGCCCGCGGGAACCAGTAGCTCTGTCTGAAAAGTAAGGGATTTAGTATGCAGTTAACCTATATCTTAATTTTGGCAGCACTCCTCTTTTGTATTGGTATCTACGGTCTGGTCACCAGCCGTAATGCCGTACGGGTGCTGATGTCGATTGAACTGTTGCTCAATGCTGTTAACCTGAACCTCATCGGCTTTGCCAACTATCTTGATGGCCAGCAAATTAAGGGTCAAGTGTTTGCAATCTTTGTGATTACCGTGGCGGCAGCGGAGGCAGCGGTAGGCTTGGCCATTATTTTGGCTATCTATCGCAACCGCGACACCGTCGATATGGAGAAGTTTAATCTCCTGAAATGGTAGTTGGGGAACTGTTGCATAACCTGCTGCGTCTATAACGAAAAACAGTTATCGATTGAAGGGCAGTAACCTATGACGGCGCGTCAACAGCTTGGAAAGTCTGTCACCTACTTGTCATTAATGGCACTGGGTGCAGCAGCAACAATGTTTGCGACTCAGTTTATGCCCTTGGGAACGTCTCTAGAGTCTCCCACCCTTGCCCAGCTACCAGCCCCGCTGCCGGCGGGAAACGATATTAACTTTATTGCCCGCGCGGTCGAGCAGGTGGGGCCAGCGGTAGTGCGAATTGATGCGTCGCGCACAGTGCAAAGCAGTGTCCCCCCCATATTTAATGATCCCTTTTTTCAAGAGTTTTTTGGGCCAATGATGCCACCGCGATCGCGCGAAGAGCGAGGTCTAGGGTCTGGTTTTATTATCAGTAGCGATGGGGTAATCCTCACCAATGCCCACGTCATTGACGGTGCTAACCGTGTCCGCGTCACCCTCAAGGATGGCCGCACCTACGACGGGCAAGTAATTGGCCAAGATCGCCTGACGGATGTGGCGGTGGTCAAGGTGAATGCCACCAATCTCCCCGTGGTGCGTTTGGGAAATTCTGATACTCTGCGCCCGGGAGAGTGGGCGATCGCCATTGGCAATCCCTTGGGGCTAGATAACACGGTTACCGCAGGGATTATCAGTGCCACGGGGCGTTCTAGCGGCGATGTGGGAGTGCCCGACAAGCGGGTTGGCTTTATCCAAACCGATGCGGCCATTAACCCCGGCAACTCCGGTGGACCGCTCCTCAACCAGCGCGGGGAAGTCATTGGCATCAACACCGCTATTATTGGGGGTGCCCAAGGCTTAGGGTTTGCCATTCCCATCGCAACTGCCCAGCGCATTGCCAACCAACTTATTGCCAATGGGCGCGTGGATCATCCCTTCCTGGGCATTCGGATGACGAACTTAACCCCAGAGGTGCAGCAACGGCTGAACACAACCCCCAACAGTCCGGTGCGGGTTCAGGAAAGCTCAGGGGTGTTAATTTTTCAGGTGTTGCCCAACTCCCCAGCGGCTCGCTCTGGCCTGCAAGCGGGGGATGTGATTAAGCGTATTAACGGCCAGCCGATTGCCAAGGCGGATCAAGTGCAGCAAATGGTGGAAAACACCGGCATTGGTCGCACGATGGATATAGAAATTCGCCGCCGTGGCCAAACCTTGACGGTGTCTGTGCAACCTGCTCCTCTGCCGGCTCAAGCCAGTCGCTAGGGTGCTCACAGCGGTTTTGCTAATTCCGACGGGAATTGGTGCAGCCATTGGTGGCTATGCCGGAGATGCGATTCCGGTGGTTCGCGCCATGGCTCAGGTGTGCGATCGCCTGATTACCCATCCCAACGTGCTCAACGGCGCGATGCTGTACTGGCCGTTGGCCAATGTTTGGTACGTTGAGGGCTATGCCTTAGATCAGTTTGCAGCGGGGGAGTGGGGGTTGCGATCGCCGCGCCCCAACCGCATTGGTTTAGTTTTGGATGCTGCCCTAGAGCCAGATCTAAAACTCCGCCATCTTCAAGCAGCGGCAGCCTGCCAAACGACCCTAGGCTTAACCCTGACAGAGAGCATCACTACCGATAGACCGCTGGGGGTCTGCTTACAAACCGCTGCGTCAGGCGCTACGTGGGGAACCCTCAAAGAACCTGGGAGCCTGCTGCGGGCGGCGGAACGCCTAGTCCAAGAGGCCAACGCCGAGGCGATCGCCATTGTCAGCCGTTTTCCTGACGATCTGGGTAGTGCCGCCCTCCACAACTACCGCAGCGGCCATGGGGTCGATCCCCTCGCAGGGGCAGAAGCCGTCATCAGCCATTTGGTCGTACAACACCTACAGGTGCCTGCCGCCCATGCCCCAGCACTACAACCCTTGCCCCTAGATGATAGTGTTCATCCCCGCGCCCTTGCCGAAGAAATTGGCTATACCTTTTTGCCCTCTGTTCTCGTTGGACTCAGCCATGCCCCCGCTATACCCTTCAGCCTGAGGCTGATACGCTATGGCAAACTGCCGTTGATGCGGTGATTTCGCCAGCCACTGCCTTGGGTGGCCGCGGCCTGCTCGCCTTGGCACGGCAGGGCACCCCGATTCTCAGCATTGCCAATAATACAACCACATTGGCGGTCACTGCAGAGGGCTTGGGTCTGGACACCATTCCCTGCCAGTCCTACGCCGAAGCCATTGGCTTCCTCGCGGCCTTAAAAGCAGGGGTTAACTGGCAGACCTTACTCAATCAAATCTCAATCAAATCTAAGGGGCAGCAGCCAAATTCCTAAGCCGCTCAATGGCCTCATCCAACAGTGCCAGCCCCCCTGCCACGGTTTCAATGCGGCAGAGTTGACTCCGCAGTTCTGCCGCCGCCGCAAACCCCTTGGCATACCATGTCAAATGCTTACGGGCTTGGCGAATCCCCCGCTCGCCCTTGTACTCCCACAGGGCAATAAGGTGATCTCGGGCGCATTGGAGTCGCTCGATCACTGTAGGGGCGGGCCGCTGTTGGCCAGTTTTCAAAAAATGATCAATTTCCCCCACCAAGAAGGGATACCCCATCGTCCCCCGGGAGCACATCACCCCGTCGGCACCGGTTTGCTCAAGGCACTGTACCGCTGCCTCTACCGAGAAAATATCACCATTGGCAATGACCGGAATTCGCAGATGCTGTTTAACGCGGCCAATCCACTCCCAGCGCGCAGCACCATTGAAGCCTTGGGCACGGGTACGGGCATGAATGGTGATCATGGCGGCTCCTGCATCTTCCATAGCCTTGGCAAAGTCAAGAATGTTAATCTCCTGATCACTCCAGCCTAGGCGGGTTTTCACCGTCACTGGCACGGAAACTGCCGCCGATACGGTGCGCACGATCGCCGCTGCGGTGGGAACATCTCGCAACAGGGAGGAACCTCCGCCATTCTTTGTGATTTTATTGACTGGACAGCCCATGTTGATGTCCACGGTGTCTGCCCCTTCCGCCACCGCCTTGATGGCTGCTTCCGCCAAAAAATCGGGGCGACAGTCAAACAGTTGAATACTGATGGGGTGCTCGTTGGCATCCACTTCCATGATGCGGGGCAGCGTTTTCAGGTAGTGCAGGCCAGAGGCACTCACCATTTCGGTGTACATCATTGAGTCTGGCGCATACCGCCGCACCAATCGCCGAAACACTAAATCGGTAACCCCAGCAAGGGGAGACTGAAATACACGACTGTTGAGGGTAACCGTGCCAATTTGTAAGGGGGTTGCCAACCGTGACCTTAGCTCTGGAGAGAGTGCCAGCATGAGCAGTGCAATGAACGGTGCTCTGGAACTTCGGATCTCTATTGTCCGCCAAGGAGTTCCGGTTCGGCAATGCTGCTTTGGCGTACCCCTTGGACAATGTACCAGTTCAAAAACACACTACAGCACTGTAGCGCCAGTTCGGAGTATCCCCGCTCGATCAGCCACTGCAAGAAGGGTGCCATCGTTTTTTCGTTTAGCTGCCCCCACAAGGACAAGATCCCCCAAAGCCACCAATGGAAAACCGTGCGTTGCACCATCAGCCGCACCGCAAAGGTGGGATGCTTTTTATAAAAAAGGGCACCGGTTTTTCCGCGCTGAATGGCTTTGCTGACCAAGTAGGGCAATTGCTCTAGGGTAAAGGGCGGATGGACATGGTAACCGATGGCTTGGGGGGCTTTAGCTAAGCGAACACCAATATTTTTGAGCCGCAGCCCAAGTTCTAGATCATGCCACCCATACCCTTTGAAGTCTGTGTCAAAGAGGCCGACCTCGAACAGCAGGTGCTTGGCGATCGCCACATTTTTGGTATCAAAGAATGCCGCTGAAAAATCGGTGATTTTGGCTGGGGTGCGGGTTGGGTCTTCTAGGTTACAGGTTTCAATGCAGTGGCCGTAGGTAAATACTTTGTCGTCGCCGTACTGAGCGTAGGCGCGGTGTAGTGCTTCGGCATGACCTTGGAGAAAGTGGGGCGTGGCAATGAGGTCACTATCGACAAAAAGGATAATGTCTCCCGTTGCCTTTTCGACCCCAAGGTTACGGGCAGCGGCCGGGCCTGTATTCTCTTTCGTGAACCAGCGCACATGGGGCAAGTCTTTTTGGTTGGCCTCTAGCCACGAAAGGGTGTCATCCGTTGAGCCATCATCGACGACAATAATTTCATAGCCCTCTAGCAGTTCAGTATTGTAAGTTTGCTGCTCGAGAGCTTGTAGCGCCTTGGCCAACAGCGATCGCCGATTGTAGGTAGGAATAACAACACTAAAAAACATTCTGATTGCTGAATGGGTTCCCAACACTAATTATCCTAGGTCAGCCTCAACAGTGGGGCAGTAACGGTCAGCATAAGCACCGCCAGTAGTGCGCCTGTGGTGGTATTAATACCATTCACTACCTCGTTACTCAGCCAAGTATAACGCTCTTGGAGGGTTGCCCCAACGACGCTTTCCACAAGATTCGCAAGAAAGGCCGCCAATATGCAGATCGGCACCGCGATCGCCGCCATTAATCCCAGCTCCCACCCCAGCCCAGCAATGAGCGCCGCCCCTAGGAATCCCGCCAGCGTTCCCTCTAGACTGACAGCCCCCTCTGTCCCCCGCGGCACGGGTTGCAGGGTTGTAATCAAAAACGTCCGCTGACCGTAGGCTTTCCCCACTTCACTGGCACAGGTATCGAAGAGTTTAGTACTAAAGCTGGCAACAAAGGCCACGAGTAATAGGTCGTGCCCCTTTGGCAGTAGCGGGATCAACAGGGCACACACTGCCCCCGTCAAGGCTGACCCCCACACATTCTCTGGTCCCCGGGCACCCTGCCGTTTTTCAGCAATGCCCGCCGCTTGTTTTTGCGCCATGCCAACCCGCGTCACCGCTGAACCCACTAAAAAGTAAACTATAACCACCAGATACCCTCGCCAGCCAAGGGTGCCCCAGATCAGCACCCCCAGTAGCCATGCATGAAGCAGTCCGGCAAGGGTGAGCAAGGTTTGGCGGCTCAAGAGGCCAAGGCCCGCTAAGGCTGTGTTGAGGAGAATTCCCACCAGCCACGGCGGTGTGGCCACCATAATATCCAGTAGTTGATTCACCGTGGTGTGCAATGCTTCGAGCTTCAGCCAGTCCTTATCATACCCTGGGGCTGCAAGAGTGCCACAATAGCAAGGGGGCGCAGGATATGGGAGGGATCGATACTACCACAGTTGTTTGGGAGGTTATACAGCGTGTCCCCACTCTCGACGTTGAATGGATCGGATGCCACCTCGGCAACGGTGCTGCTGCGGGTGTCTGGCTTGCGTTGCGCAGGCTGTGTGCGCTCCCTAGAGCGACAGTTAGAGCAGTTGCCCGGAGTCACTGCGGCGGCGGTCAATTTAGTGACGGGCACGGCCATTGTTACCTACGGGTCAAGCCTGACAAGTCCAGACGCGATTGTTCAGCACATCAATCAGGGGACGTTTCAAGCCACACTGGTGGCACCGAATGCGCCGCTGCAACTGCCACCCCCTTCAGACGGTAAACCTCTCGCCGCCTTGGCGATTGGGCTGTTGATTCTCTCTAGCCTCGGCCATGGTATTCACCTGTTGCCCGGCCACTGGCCGATGTTGGAAACGATGGTGTTGCATTGGGGGTTGGCTACCCTAGCGTTGCTGCTGCCAGGGCGCGATATTGTCCGAGAAGGGATCAAGGGGCTGTGGCACGGTCGCCCGAATATGAATACCCTTGTGGCCTTGGGGGCGTTGGCTGCCTATGGTACGAGTACGGTGGCGTGGCTATGGCCGCAATTGGGGTGGGACTGTTTTTTTGATGAGCCGGTGATGATCTTGGGGTTTATCCTCTTGGGGCGCACCCTAGAGCAGGGGGTGCGGCAACGGGCGCAGCAGGGATTGCGATCGCTTCTGGCATTGCAGCCCCTTGAAGCCACATGGCTGCCCAGTTTAGAGTGCCGGGAACCGTGGCCCATTCCAGTGAGCCAAATTCAGGTGGGAGACTGGCTCTGGGTGGCCGCAGGGGACACCTTTCCTGCGGATGGCACAATTGTGGCGGGCGAAACCTTAGTGGATGAGTCCATGCTCACCGGGGAAGCCACACCTGTCCTCAAGGGACTAGGCGCAACAGTTTTGGCGGGCAGTCGTAATCAAGCTGCCGCCGTGACGATTCGGGTCGAGCGGTGTGGGCAAGCCGCCTTTCTTGGTCAAATTTTAGAGTTGGTACTACAGGCTCAAAACCGCAAGGCTCCTGTCCAGAGAGTGGCCGATAGGGTTGCGGGCTATTTTGGCTATGGGGTTTTGGCCTTGGCTGCTGCTACAGGGCTGTTTTGGTGGGCGATCGCGCCCCATTTTTGGCCAAATCTCACAACACCACTGTTACCCTTGAAACTGGCCTTGAGTGTGTTAGTCATTGCCTGTCCTTGCGCCTTGGGGTTAGCCACCCCCATTGCCCTCTTGGTGGGCACCAGTCGCGCGGCGGCCAACGGTGTGGTTATCCGGGGGGGCGATGTCCTTGAGCGTAGCCAACACCTGACCACCATTGTCTTCGATAAAACGGGCACCCTAACCAGCGGGCAACTCGAGCTAGAGGCTGTGACCCGCTACGGTTCCCTTGAGGAAGAGGAGGTGCTCACGGTGCTTGCTAGCCTAGAGCAAGAGAGTTCCCATCCCCTTGCCCGTGCCATTCAGCGCGCCCATGGTTGCGCTGAGCTACTAGCCGTAACCGATCTCACCACTGAGTTGGGGCTAGGGGTCTGCGGTTGGATTGGCGAGCACTACTACCAAGCCGGGCGCTTAGCATGGCTCGATCGCCAAGGAATTGACTGCCGTGATGCCCACCCAAGCACAACCCACGTTGCCTTAGCCTGCGATCGCCAGTTGGTTGCTGTGTGCACCTTTCGCGATCGCCTGCGCAGCGATGCCATCGAAACCGTAAAAGCCCTAAAAAACCAAGGTTTCGCCGTGCACGTCCTGACAGGGGATACCGCACATGCCACCCAGCCGTTGCTGGCACCCTTGAACCTGCCAGCAGATGCCATTCACACCGATCTACAACCCCATGAGAAGTTAGCCTTAATTGAGGCATGGCAAGCAGCGGGAGAAACCGTTGCCATGGTGGGGGATGGCCTGAATGATGCCCCTGCCCTCACCACTGCCGCCGTTGGCATTAGCTTGGCCAGTGGTACAGAGGTCGCCATTGAAGCAGCGGATGTGATTCTTGTCCGTAACCAGCTTAGTGATCTGCTAACGGTGTTGTCCCTGAGCCGTGCCACCTTTGCTAAAATTCAACAAAATTTGCTCTGGGCGGTAGCCTACAATCTGGTGGGGTTACCCGTTGCGGCTGGTGCCTTGCTCCCCTTGTGGGGGGTGAGCTTGACACCAGCGGTGGCAGCCGCTTGCATGGCGTTTAGTTCCATTGCGGTTGTTGTCAACTCACTTTGGGGTATCAATGCCTTTACTCGTTCATATTCTTATAGGTCGCTACTGCGGACGGTGAAATCTGATTCAAGTATCGGAAAATCCAATACTTAAAGACAGTATCGAGCATAACCGGAAAAGTGGCAATGAACATATTGATAAAATCCTCATTACGGGGAAAGCCAAAATGTTCAAGAGTGTTATTCACTAAAACCTCCCAGCCATGGGGGGAGTGAAAACCGACAAAAACATCAGTAAATAAAATAATCACAAAGGCTTTGGCACTATCACTCAGACCATAGACAACCTCATCTAAAAAGGCTTTAACAATAGCCAGTTGCCGCTGTCCTGTAAACACCAGCGTTAAGAACACTGAAAAACCCAGCGCATCGGACAGAATATTTTTTAGGGGTTCAATAAGTTCTTTTTGGTACTCTGTCGATAGCTCAATGGCTTTCTCACGAATACGAGCCTGAATCTCTGCGGATGAAACCGCTACATTACCAACAAGACTTTCAAAACGAATCTTGTTTTCAAACCGTGCTAGCTCATCAAGAATATTATCTTCAAGTTGAGAGTTAATAATGCGCTCAATTTGCCCCACTGCCTTAAAGTGATTCACGAGGGGGCTAACAATTAGTGCTTTAGAAATCTGCTGTGTCAGCAAGGGCAAAATGATGAGAAGTAATAGAAATCGAACAGCTAAGCGAGTTCGTAATTTTGACGTGCGAAAATCCCGCACAACTTCGGTTTCAGTGGTTTCATCAGAGTTGAGTTCACGACGAAAACGATCGGCGGTTCGTAAAATTGAGCGGGGAATAAAGCTACTGCTGTCAAGCTTAGAGTCGTCGGTTAAATCATCATTAATATATTCCGATAGATACAGTGAATCATCCTCGACACGATCTAGCGCTGCCGATCGCTGTCGTTGGTCAGGGTCTTGGTGGCTAAGGCTGGGACGGGCAAGGGCATTCAGTTCTCGTTCCCGCTGTCGGCGATAGCGGTTAAGGGTGGCATCAATCACTCGTAGTTTTTCATAGACGGTTGGTTCTGGGGTATCCTCGCTGGCGGTGGCTGTAACCGTGTAGGTTGCTGCTGAACCATTGCGCTCTACACCAGAAACTGGGCGACGCTCAGGGCTGGGGGACAGGGGCAGAAACTGACGGCTGGCGCGGAATTCTGTCATCCGCATCCGAATGGTCTTCAAACGTTGTTTTAGCTCTGTTTCAAAGTAGCTGGAAACTTCCCCAAGGGGCAAATTGAGCGGACTAATGGGTTGCCCATCGAAGTGTTCGAGCTCAATTTTACGAATGCTGAGAGCAGCCTCGTAGGCTTCTTGCAGTGCCCGCTCCGGAGTTGTTAGGTACCACTGTTCTGCACGTTTAATCCATTGTCCAAGGCGAGCAAGGGGGTTGCTGGACATTGTTCCTCTCGGCAGTTGTTCAACACGCCATGTACAAAGCTATGTAAAAGCTATGTAGTAGGATCGTACCAACTTAATTTTAGTGAGCGTTGTCTTACGTGTTGCGGTGGATTAGTGGCGGCAGCCGCAGTGGTAAAACCCACAACCTCGTTGGCTACATTGCCGAATGGCTACAGGCGCAGCAGATCCCAGAGCAGCCAAAATGTCCGCCCTACATTTCCTGTGAGCGATCGCTCCTGTTGTTAACCGATACTGGCGAAGGACGAGACCATCTCAGCACCCAACTTGAGCGCAAACTCGGTGCCGGTTACTTTCCCTATATCACGACACCGCTTGGCTTTATGCAGGATGAGGTGATGCTGTTTTGGCCCCTGTTAGTCAAGCTCAACGCAGTGGCCGCCCGTCCACCCCTACGGTTGGCAACGGAACTGGAACTTCTTTGGGCGAAGGCACTGTGGCACTCAGACTTAGAGCAAAACACCTTTGCCGCACTCAGTAACAATCGCGATCGCGCCGTGCGCCATTTGCTGGATATTTTCCAGTTAGCGGCCTTTGCGGGTATGGATCTGCCAGAGATTCCCACCCTCATGGCCGATCACGGGGTGGCCGTTGCCCCAGAAACGATGGCAGCCATTGTGGCGGTGCTGAGTCGGTGGCGACATTGGTGTACCCAACATAGCCTGCTGACCTATGGCATCATCGCGGATTTATTTGGCCGGGTACTCCTGCGGCAGCAAGACTATCAACTTTCGCTGCGGCGGCGGTTTCGTGGCATTGTGGCCGATAACATCCACAACTACCCTGCCCTTGTTGCTGATCTATTGGGGCTGCTGGCCAGTGGCATTCCTCCTGAGATCCCTGTCCCGCCAGACATTCCCAGACAGGCGGTCACCATGGTTCTGAGCCACCAACCCACTGGTGTAGTGCGCCTAGGGCTTGGGGCGGATCCCGATGCGTTTTTGGCCTTGAAGGCAAGGGCGACGGTGGAGGAACTGCCGCCCCCCCAGCAAACAATCCTCGGTATTGGCGACCCTAGGATTCGTGTTGCCGAACTCCTGACAACCCCACAGCCACAGTTGCCGCCGCAAATTGTAACGCTGCAAACCACCTCCCGCATGCAGTTACTCAGCCAAATCTGCGCGACAGTGACCCAGGCAGTGCGCAGCCAGCAGGTCATGCCGCAGGAGATTGCCATCCTTGGTCCGGGGATCGATACCATTGCCCGCTATGTCCTCACCACGGAGCTAGGCCAGCAGGGGATTCCCGTCGTTGTTCTCAACGATCAACGGCCGTTAATTCAATCACCCTACGTGCGTGCCCTCTTAACAGTGCTGATGTTGGTCTATCCGGGGATCAGTCTGGAGTGCTCAGCGGGGGCGATCGCCGAACTATTGGAGGTGTTCCACGCCAAAAACCATGAGATTGATGCGGTGCGGGCAGGTCTGTTAGCCGCCCATTGTTTGCAGCCACGCCCCCTCAAACTCTTAGCCGCTAGCCACTATAGTCGCTGGGATCGCTTGGGGCATCGAGCCAGCACTGCCTACGAAACCTTTCGCACGTGGCTCGGTAGCCTACCGACAACCCAGCCCCCCACAGCTGTGATGGATGCTGCCATTCAGCGCTACCTCTGGCCGCAAAATTTACCGGCAACCGAATTGGCTGCCCTACGGTCTCTCCTAGAGAGCGCCGCGGACTACTGGCAGGTCTGCGAGCACCTGCATACCCTGACCCCCCTGAGCAGCGGCTGGAGGAATGGATTCGCTTGCTGCGACGGGGCACCGTAACGGCTGATCCGCCCCCCTTGCACCCCCCACCCCAAGGGGTTCTATTGGCAACGACATTTCAGTATCGCAGCACACAGCAAGCCCATCGTTGGCATTTTTGGCTAGACGCTAGCAGCCCTCGCTGGCAAGATGGTGGCCTGCAAACCCTGTGGCAAGCCCCTATGTTTCTACGTCAAGGCACCGCCAGTCCCAGTGCCTTGGTATGGCAGTCTGAATCAGAGCGATTGCAGCAGCTACTGGTTGATCTGTGCTTGCGGGTGGGCGATCGCCTCTACCTGTGCCATAGTGACCTTGCAGCCAACGGCAAAGAACAGGACGGTCCACTGCTGGCATTCGTCGATTTGGCGGCAGGTTCCATGGATGGGAGTATGATAGATACAGCCAATTCCCAACTCAGCAAGCCGAAACAGCAATAGCCGCCGGACGTTACGTGCGCTTGCTGATAGGGTGCTGTAACGCCATCGGGCAAACCAACTAGGGAGACCACTGCTTGTCGCCACGCTTTTCACTGACTACACCGCTTTACTATGTCAATGCCTTACCCCACATTGGCAGCGCCTACACAACCATTGCTGCCGATGTCGTTGCTCGCTTTTATCGTCTCCAAGGGTATCATGTGCGCTTTATCACCGGTACGGATGAGCACGGCCAGAAAATTGAGCGCACCGCCCAGCAGCGCGGCCTCACGCCCCAAGATCACTGCGATGAAATTGCCGCTGGCTTTGAAGCCCTGTGGCAGCAGTTACACATTACCTACGACCGCTTTAGTCGCACCACCAGTCCGCGCCACCATGCCATTGTTCGGGAGTTCTTCCAGCGGGTGTGGGACAACGGCGACATTTATCTAGGGCAACAACAGGGGTGGTACTGCGTTGAGTGCGAAGAATTCAAAGAAGAGCGGGAATTACTCGAGGGACAGCGCTGTCCCATTCATGTCAATCGGCCAGTGGAGTGGCGCGATGAACGGAACTACTTTTTCCGTTTGTCGACGTACCAAGATGCACTGCTGGCCTACTACGCCACCCATCCTGACTTTGTGCAGCCCCGCAGCCGCCGCAATGAAGTCCTGAGTTTCATAGAGCAGGGGTTGCAAGATTTTTCGATTTCGCGGGTGAACCTTGACTGGGGCTTTCCGGTACCCACCGATCCAGAGCATACCCTTTACGTTTGGTTTGATGCCCTCCTAGGGTATGTCACCGCACTGTTAGAGCCGGAACAGGAACCCACCCTAGCAAATGCACTAAGCACATGGTGGCCGATTAACTTGCACATTATTGGCAAGGATATTTTGCGCTTCCATGCCATTTCCTGGCCGGCTATGCTCATGTCGGCAGGGTTACCGTTGCCCGAGCAAATTTTTGTCCATGGGTTCCTCACGAAAAACGGTCAGAAAATGGGGAAAAGTTTGGGGAATACCCTCGATCCCGTTGCCCTAGTGCAGCAGTATAGTGCGGATGCCGTTCGCTATTACTTCATGAAAGAAGTAGAATTTGGCCGCGATGGTGACTTTAGCGAAACTCGCTTTGTGAATATCCTCAATGCCGACTTGGCCAACGATATTGGTAACTTGCTCAACCGCACCCTCAAAATGGCATGGAAATATACTGGCGGCGAGGTGCCCGCCATTGACATCCATGCCATTGCGCCAGAGCATCCTCTCCGGCAATTGGCAGAGCACGTGAGCCAGTCCTACGGGACGGCTTATCGGCGCTTAGCCTTCCACGAGGTCTGCCAACTCGCCTTGGGGTTGGCGCGATCGGGAAATAAATTCTTAGATGAAGAAGCACCGTGGAAGCGGGCAAAAGCTGGGGAGATGAATGCCGTGGCAGAAATTCTCTATTGTGTTCTAGAGGCCGTACGTTTACTAGCCTACGTACTTGCGCCCATTATCCCCCACTTGAGTGAAGCTATCTATCAACAGTTAGGTTATAGTGTTAATTTTAATGGATCAGTGATCGACTCAGCATTGTTGGCCGATAGTCAGGCGCACTGGGGGGTTCTGCCTGCCGGTCAGCCCTTGTCTCAGCCAGCGCCAGTATTTCAAAAGCTCTCAGTCCTAGCTCCAGTCCCCAGTGACCCGAACTAGGCTAGAGTAATACCTTTATTTACATAAAACATTTTTTTGAGATGGTTTTTGCATGGTTACATCTTCTACATCTGTGATTTACAGTCCTGAACACGTGCTGCAAAATCGGGGTCGGGTTGCCATTTTTATTGATGGTTCAAATCTATTTTATGCAGCATTGCAATTGGGTATTGAAATTGACTACTCAAAGCTGCTTTGCCATCTGACCCAAGGCTCTCGTTTGTTTCGTTCCTTTTTCTATACTGGAGTTGATCCCTCCAACGAGAAACAGCAAGGGTTCCTCTTATGGATGCGGCGCAATGGCTACCGGGTTGTCTCTAAGGAACTTGTGCAGTTACCCGATGGCTCTAAAAAAGCCAACCTAGATGTTGAAATTGCCGTTGATATGATGGCCTTAGTGGGGTGTTATGACACAGCCATTCTAGTCAGTGGCGATGGAGATTTGGCCTATGCGGTTGATGCAGTCAGTTATCGGGGAGCACGGGTCGAGGTGGTCAGTTTGCGCTCGATGACCAGCGATAGCCTTATTAACGTTGCCGATCGCTACATTGACCTTGAAAGTATTCGCGAAGACATCCAAAAAGCACCGCGGACAACCTATACCTACCGCCCTTTAACCGGTGGATTGACACCTCCGGAGCTATCGAGTACATCATGGGAAGACAATGTCTCTGAGTCTGCGAATGCTGGAACATCGCCGCTGGAACCGTTGGACAATTTGGACAATAATGCCCCTGCTTAGGCTTGTCCTCCTCGGCAGTTTGGCGGGGTGTGGCTGGGTCGATGCTTGGATTGGCGACGAACCCACCCCAGAGCCAGAAGTGACCGGAGCAGTTCGCTTGCAAAACCTGACCCTGCAGCAGACGGATGATCAAGGGCAGATTCTCTGGTTACTACAGGCAGACGGTGCTCGCTACAGTGATGGGGGTCTCCAGCAAATTGAGATCGACAATTTGCGCGGGGATCTGCGGGTGGCGGGCAAGCCCACTTACACCCTAGAGGCGAAAGCCGTCAAGGTTCGGCAGCGCAATGACCAACTCTGGATTGAGGGGCGAACCACGGTGACCGATGTTGCGGCTAGGGGAACAATTGTTGCGGATCAGTTTGTGTGGCGGGGCGATCGCGCCCTACTGCAAGCGCAGAAAAACCTACAAATTCGCTATCCGCAAGTGGCTATCACAGCGCAACGGTTAGAAGCAGACAGTCAACGCCAAGAACTGCGAGCACTGAAGGCGGTGCAGGTCACGTCCAGCCTGCCTGAAGCACAAGATCTGCGCCTCAGCACCGATGTCCTCGTGTGGCAACAGGAGCAGGAGCGCCTCTTGGCCGGTGTGGGGGGGGCTGGAGGGGTTACAGTCGTAGGCGTTGCTGGCGATCGCCTCCGTGCCCAAGAAGCCGAATGGTCAATTCCGCAGCAGCAGGTTACCCTACGGCGATCGGTACAGGTGGACTTGCAGGAACCTAGGCTCTTGGCTCGGGGAGAGCTGATCCAGTGGCGGATCGACCGTCAGCAAATCATCAGTGATGCCCCCCTCACCGTCGAATACCCCTCCCAAGGGATCACAGGCCAAGCCCGTCGCGGTGTTCTCTTTTTAGACGATAATCGCGCCATCTTTGAGAATGCACGCTTACAAAGTCAGCCCCAAGCGGCGCAACTACGGGCACAACGCCTGACGTGGCGGATTCCTCAACAACAGGTGGAGGCCAGCGGCCACGTCGAAATCCAGCGGCCTAATGCCACCCTGCGCACGGCGCAACTGGTGTGGCGCATGCCCCAGCAGGAAGTCGAAGCCCAAGGCGGCGTGTTTTATCACCAAGCCAACTCGCGCATTCAGGTGCGCGGCCAGCAAGCTAAAGGCTGGCTCGATCGCCAAGAAGTCATTGTTACGGGTCGGGTGCAAACCCAAGTCCCGGTTCAGTTGCGATTGCCCTAAAAGTGATTTCATAATGTCTAAATCCTAGAAACGATTTATTACTAACCGCAATGATTATTGGGCGCAATTGCTAGAATCGCAACACCATCGTTCCTTAGGTCAAGGAGTTATTCATAATGCTGCGCCCTTCCTTTGCCCTCCTCGGAGCCGCTACCCTCGGTTTGACAGTAGCGATCGCCCCCCCGGTTCTAGCAGAGCGGGAAGTTGAAGTTGCCCGCGATAGCCGGGGCCGCGTTTATACTGCAGACATGGATTCGCGCCGCTTTTACACCAAACAGTAATGGCATCACCCAAGTGGACTTTAGCCTTTCCACCCGTGGGGATGACTATTGGCTTGACTTCTCCCCTCCTTGAAAGAGAGGGGATTCCCAAAGGATGCTACGCAACGGGCTGAAGCCGCGTTGCTTCGCTTTTCCCTTGAGCTGTCACCCACAACTTAATGCGGGTGGGGGCAGTCAAAGACCCCCTACTCACCTCAAGCATTTCTGCTATTGGGACTACGTTTATGTTTCGGTTCGTGGTTTCGCGCTTTTCAACACTAGCCAATTCGATACGCTCAACATCCTGCCATTGCTTGCAGTGGTTTAGGCTTGCCGCCAAAGCGGTAGTGACTTACTTGCCGGGATTTCTCCGTACTAGGATGTTTCTTCGCGTAGTTGATACGCCTACTTTCCACGTCTTTAGTTTAACACACAGAGAGGGCTAAAGCCCCCTGAGTTGGCTGTATCCCCTCGCTAAAGCGGAGGGGTTTTAGCCCGCCCACATCACTCCTATAAGGCAACAGCCTCCTGTAATCCCTACGATGTCAAAAGTGAGTACTACAGTTGGGATTGGAGCGGTACCAAGAGCTATCCCCCCGGTACCGTTGGCGGTGATATTGCCCGCGCTGTTTGCCGTCGCTAAATTGCTAACTAGTAAGAATCCTAGGGTGTATAGATCCCACACTGTCGAACTACCAAGTGTTGGGATTGGGTGGTTCTGGAGCAGGCATCGGATCAACTGGAGCCATACGTGAAGGACTGGTAGCTCCCTGAGCCTGGATTGGCCCATTGTAGTCAATCCGGATCATCGGGTTTGCCGAATCTGGATTCACCGTCACAATACTTTCAATGGTGGGCGGTGCTGCTGGCGGCCCCCCTAAAAACCGAAAGGTAAAGGAGCCATCGCCATTCTCAACAAAAGGCGACTGACTGGCAGGCCCAAACATCGACTCTTCAGCACGGTAGCGACTAAGCCCCCCGTTGGCGCGTTCTGCGGCTTGTCGCGCCCAGTTCCGTGCTCGCTGTAGAACTGGGTTGTCAACCCCAAAGGGATTGAAGGTCTGTGACGGAGGGGCTGGCGAGAGTTGTGCAAAGGCAGAGGAGATCCCCATCAATGTGCCACACAGGATCAGACTAGGTATGACTGGACGCAGTAACATGATCAACCTCTCACCATTCAAATATATTTTTGGACATTTTTATCGTATGTCTTGGACGGAGGAGGTAAGTGCGCAGTTCCATCCCATGCAGCCAATGCCAATAGCTGCTATAGCGTAAAAGCTACAAAACTTACAAGCTGTGGCCAGTAACATTGGGGGTGAAGTCAAGATGTCCGAAATTATTACACTTTGATACAATAGTTAGATGCTAGGCTAATTAAGATCGCACCGTGCAATATCTTCACGTTGCGGTAGGCTTTTTTATTTGTAACCGTAGGGGCATGATTTGAGTCAACCTATGAGTGATGAAACCATAACCAATTCTGTCACTGATGCTTCGGAGCCACTGGCCACCGATACAGCGATCGCTAACGAAGCAGAGACTGAAACGGCAGACACAGCAGAAACCGTTGAAACGCCTGACGCTGTAGCGGCAGACACCACTGCTGCTGACTCAGCAGACGATCGCGCAGACTTGCTCGAAAAAATTGCCGCCCTAGAAGCCGCGCAAGCAAGTCTCTCCCAGCTTGTTGAAGAGCGGAACACTCAGTACATGCGCCTAGCCGCTGACTTTGAAAACTTTCGCAAGCGGACACAGCGGGAAAAGGAAGAGCTAGAGGTGCAAATTAAATGTAAAACCATCTCGGAGCTACTGCCTGTCGTCGATAGTTTTGAGTTAGCGCGTACCCATATTCAGACGGCCACGGAAGCAGAGGAAAAAATCCACCGCAGCTATCAAGGGGTGTATAAGCAGTTAGTGGACTGCCTGAAGCGTATTGGGGTTTCTGCCATGCGACCGGAAGGAAAACCCTTTGACCCCAACCACCACGAAGCGGTGATGCGAGAACCCACCAGCGAGCACCCTGAAGGAACAGTCCTAGAAGAATTGAAGCGGGGGTATATGCTCGGAGACCGCGTGCTGCGACACGCCATGGTTAAAGTGGCAGCAACGCCAGAAGAGGACGGCGGCAGCGAGATGAATCCGACCAATGATGTCACGGATGTGTAAGCAAAATGCCGCGCCGCTACTACATCACGACGTTTGGCTGTCAAATGAACAAGGCCGACTCCGAGCGGATGGCCGGCGTTTTAGAGGCTATGGGCTTAGAGCCGGTTGCTGAGCCAGATCAGGCAGATGTGTTACTCTACAACACCTGCACGATTCGCGATAACGCAGAGCAAAAACTCTACTCCTACCTTGGCCGCCAAGCAAAGCGTAAGCACCAAAACCCCAATCTAACGCTGGTGGTGGCAGGCTGCGTTGCACAGCAGGAAGGAGAGCAGCTCCTACGGCGCGTGCCGGAAGTCGATTTGGTGATGGGGCCACAGTACGCCAATCGCCTTGGTGAACTTCTAGAGCAGGTGTGGAGCGGCAGCCAAGTCGTGGCTACGGAACCTCTGCACATTGTCGAAGACATTACCAAGCCCCGTCGCGACAGTACGGTAACGGCGTGGGTGAATGTCATCTACGGCTGTAACGAGCGCTGCACCTACTGTGTGGTGCCGGGGGTTCGGGGTCAGGAACAGTCCCGTACACCCGCTGCCATCCGTGCAGAAATTGAGGAACTGGCTGCGCAAGGGTATCGCGAGGTAACGCTCTTGGGGCAAAATATCGATGCCTACGGTCGAGATTTGCCCGGAATTACGCCGGAGGGTCGCCGCCAGCATACGTTTACGGATTTGCTCTACTACATTCATGATGTGGCCGGCATTGAGCGCATCCGCTTTGCCACCAGTCACCCCCGCTATTTTACAGAGCGGTTGATCCGAGCCTGTGCCGAGTTGCCCAAGGTGTGCAAGCATTTTCACATTCCCTTTCAATCGGGCAATAATGACATCCTCAAGGCAATGGGGCGGGGCTATACGCGGGAGCGCTATCTGCACATTATTGACACCATTCGCCGCTATATGCCCGATGCAGCAATCAGTGCCGATGCCATTGTGGGCTTTCCGGCAGAAACAGAGGCGCAGTTTGCCGACACCCTTGATTTAGTCGCAACGGTGGGGTTTGATCAGTTAAACACCGCGGCCTACTCCCCCCGTCCGAATACGCCGGCGGCCACTTGGCCGGACCAAGTGCCGGAGGCGGTGAAAGAGGATCGCCTTCAGCGGCTCAATCATCTTGTAGCAACCGTGGCGGCTGACCGCTCCCAGCGCTATCTGGGACGCACAGAAGTGGTTTTAGTGGAGGGGGTGAACCCCAAAGACCCCACGCAGGTCTATGGCCGCACGGATGGCAATCGTCTCACCTATTTACAGGGAGAGATCGAAGCGTTGCGGGGGCAGTTGGTGCGTGTCCAGATTACGGAGGCTCGTGCTTTTAGTTTGAGTGGGGAACCTTTAGAGCCATTGCCACGGACGCCAGCACCTCTTGCCGCCACTGGGCATTAAGTTTGCGATCGCTGTGGAACTCTAGCAGCTGTACCTTGGCAGCCGACCCATCTTGGAGGTGCTTCTCAAGGTCTAGGGTGTCCTCAAGGGTGTGGTAGGGCACACCATAGGCCGCGGCAAGATGGCTTAAGGTAGCGGTTTGGGGAGTGGCAAAGAAGGTTTCAAAGGGTGGCTCAAACGCATGGATAGGTAGGTGCTCAAAAATGCCGCCCCCCTGATTGTTGATGACGACAACTGTGAGGGAGCCGTGGAACTGTGGTGTAATGAGCCAGCCATTGGTATCGTGAAGACAGGCCAGATCGCCGGTAATCAGAACCGTGGGCTGGCCGCGGTGGGCGGCTCCTAAGGCACTAGAAAGGGTGCCATCAATGCCATTGGCACCGCGATTAAAGTAAAAGCGATAGTGGCGATCGCTAGCGACCCAAACACTTTCAACATCCCGAACCGGCATACTACTGGCCACAAACACTGCTGTATTGCTGGGAAGAATCTGGCTGAGGCGGTGAATTAGTTTGACATCGCAGTGCCAGTCAATGGCATCTAGGGTTGCCGCCAATGCGTTGGCGATGCTCTTGTCAAGATAGAGCCACTGATCTAGGTAAGCGGAGGAAGGGGTGGGTGAGCGGCGCTCAGGCGACACCACTGGCGATAAGTGCACTGGATCCACCGCTAGGGTAACACTGCGACCGTGGAGGGGATTATTGTTATCGGCAACTGCATCCAAACACCAAATCAACGGATCTGCTTGCTTGAGCCACGCCCGTAGGGGCTTACTGGTGGGAAGAGGCCCCAATTGCAGAACAGCGGTTGGGCATAGTGCGTCTTGCACGTGGGGCGATCGCAACAATAGATCGTAGTGGGCAATCACATTTGGGCAGCCGTAGTGCCGTAAGGGGGAGAGGGCATCGGCGAGAATCGGCCACTGTAAGTAATCACTCAGGCGTGCAACAGCGGTGGCATAAGTGTGGGGCTGCGGCGTATGACTAGGCCCGGCAATAATGAGTCCCTTGGGATGACGTTGCCAGTCTGACCACGGTAAGGCAGTCGGAATAGGCACAAGTGGGCAAGGTGGTTTGAGGGCGCGAAAAAACCCCATTTCTTCTAGGGTTGGAGCGATAAAGCTGGCATCCACTACTGGCGCTAGGGGGTCAGTGAAGGGAATATTCAGGTGCACAGGCCCCGGATCTGGCCACAGGCAGCGCTGCCAACAGTGGCTGAGGGTTTGGCGCAGGTAAGGCATAAGAGTTAAGTCTGGCAGACTCAGTTCCCGAAACTCGCGCACATAGCAGCCGTACAGACGCACTTGATCGATGGTTTGTCCGGCTTGGCAGCCTCGCAACTCCGGTGGGCGATCGGCGCTCAGAACAACAAGGGGCAGATGACTCAGGCTAGCTTCAATGATGGCTGGGTAAACGTTCGCCGCTGCTGTGCCCGAGGTACACACTAAGGCCACAGGGGTTCCTTGCTGCTGAGCCAGCCCTAGGGCAAAAAAGGCAGCAGAGCGCTCATCCAAAATGGGAATGGCCTCTAACTGGGCATGAGCCGCCGCTGCAACGGCCAACGGCCCCGATCGCGATCCTGGGCAGACCACAACAGTACCCAATCCCAGTCGATAGAGGGTTTCAAAAAGAACACTGGCCCAAAAAACATTCAGATTTTGCGTCAGGAGCATGGGCTACTCCAAAGATAACGGTAGGGGAGATGCGTGCTCCCCGTACTGCTTGAGAAAGGAGCGCCGATGCCATGGCGTTACACCCTGCTGCAGGAGGGCGCGGCGATGCTGGGGGGTACTATAGCCTACATTCCGCTCCCAACCGTAGAGAGGATAGCGGTGGCTCAGCCGCGCCATGAAGCGATCGCGCCGGACTTTGGCAATGATAGAGGCGCAGGCAATACTATAACAGTAGCGATCGCCCCCCACAATCCCGATCGCCCGCTCAAAAGGCGCAGTTTTGCTAAGTTTGCCATCAATCAACCCGTAATCCCACGGGGCAACCCGCTCAAGGGCGCGCACCATTGCCCGGTACGTAGCCTGCAAAATATTCACCTCATCAATTTCCGCAACACTGGCCATGCCGACCCCAATGGCGATCGCCTGCTGTTGAATGAGGGTAAAGAGGCGATCGCGCTGCTTTGGGCTTAACCGCTTAGAATCGCGTACCCCAGCAATGGTGGCACAGTTCGGCGGCAGAATCACTGCTGCTGCCACCACCGGCCCTGCCAAGCACCCCCGCCCCACTTCATCTACACCAGCAACACGGGAATAGCCCTGCTGCCAGTACTGCTGTTCATAGACTACCGTTGGCATGGCTGCCTTAATGCCCGATCCCCAGATAACGGAAGCCCAATCCCTCTAGGGCTTTGCGGTCTAGAAAGTTGCGGCCATCCACAATCACGGGTTGGTGCATCACCTTGGCAACAGCGCCATAATCCACCTCACGAAACTGCGGCCAGTCCGTCACCAGAACCAAGGCATCACAGCCATCTGCCAAGTGGTGCAGATCCGTTTCCACAATCACGTTAGACAGACCCGAGCGCAGCCCCGTCTGGGACACTAGAGGATCGTACGCCTTCACCTTGGCACCAAGGCGATGCAGTTCCTCAATTAAGTGAAGAGCAGGGGCATCCCGCAGATCGTCAGTATTGGGCTTAAACGTAAGCCCGAGCAAGCCAATGGTTTTGCCCTTCAGAATTTTTAGAACTTGTTGTAACTTTTCGATCACCAAAAAGCGCTGGCGTTGGTTCACCTGTACCACTGCTTTCAGTAATTGCGCTTCATAGCCATAGTCATCAGCAGTATGGATTAAGGCAGAAACATCCTTCGGAAAACAGGAGCCGCCCCAGCCTAGCCCCGCCTGCAAAAACTTCTCACCAATGCGCGAATCTAGGCCAATTCCCTTGGCCACTTGCACCACATCCGCGCCGACGCGATCGCAAATATTGGCAACTTCGTTAATAAAGCTAATTTTGGTGGCCAAAAAGGCATTAGCCGCGTACTTAATCATTTCCGCCGAACTGAGATCCGTCACTAGGACAGGCACAGGGGGCGCATTGGGATTGGGATCTGCAGCATACTTGCGCTCAATAATCGGTGCGTAAAGCTCCTGCATCAGAGCAATGGCCTTGCGGCTACTGCCCCCTAAGACAATGCGATCGGGGTTAAAGGTATCGTAAACCGCCGAGCCTTCCCGCAAAAATTCTGGGTTACTCACCACATCAAAATCTAACGGAGGGTGGGTGGCACCCGCTTTAATGGCATCCGCTAGCTCCGGTTCTCGCTCCACCACCCCATCGAGAATAATCATCCGCACCCAGTCGCCAGAACCAATGGGCACCGTGGACTTATTGACAATGACTTTGTAGCCCAGATGCAGGTGGGCACCAATCCCCCGCGCCACCGCCTCGACATAGCGGGTATCCGTTTCGCCATTGGGGAGGGAGGGTGTCCCCACCGCAATAAACAGCACCTCGCCAAATTCCACCCCTGCCCCCAGATCACTACTGAAGTGAATGCAGTTGCTGGCAATACACCCCCGTAACAGCTCCGTCAACCCTGGCTCATAAATGGGCGACTCCCCCTGCTGCAGCAGCTTGACCTTATCGATGTTGTTATCAATACACATCACATCATGGCCGATATGGGCCAAGCACACCCCAGTGACCAAGCCCACATAGCCCGTGCCAATGACACAAACCCGCATTGTCTCTGCCTCCCTAAACTTCGACCATCATAGGCGTATAGGGCACCCCTAACCGCTCGGCAAAGTCTGGAATCGTGCGGCGCAGACCCTCCGATAGCGGCACACTCGGCTGCCAGTCCAACAGGGTTCGCGCCACCGTAATATCGGGGCGGCGGCGTTGCGGGTCATCACTGGGGAGGGGCTTAAACTGAATCTCAGCACTGGGGTTAATCAGGGCTTGAATTTTTTGGGCGAGCTCCAGAACCGTATATTCGTCAGGGTTCCCCAAGTTCACGGGGCCGGTATGCTCGCTGTTCATCAACCGAATGAGTCCTTCGACTAAATCGCTGACGTAACAAAAGCTACGGGTCTGAGAGCCATCACCATAGACCGTGAGGGGAATTCCCTGCAACGCTTGCACAATAAAATTACTGACAACGCGGCCATCATTAACCTGCATTTTCGGGCCATAGGTGTTAAAAATCCGTGCTACTCGTACCGCTACATTGTTTTGACGGTGGTAGTCAAAGGCGAGGGTTTCAGCAACCCGCTTGCCCTCGTCATAGCACGAGCGAATACCAATGGGGTTCACATGCCCCCAGTAGGACTCTGATTGAGGATGCACCAGCGGATCGCCATAGACTTCTGACGTGGAGGCCAACAGGAACCGTGCCTTGACTCGCTTGGCTAGCCCTAGCATGTGGAGGGTGCCCATGACGTTGGTTTTAATGGTTTTGACCGGATTGTACTGGTAATGCACCGGCGAGGCGGGGCAGGCGAGGTGGTAAATCTGATCGACCTCAAGACGGATAGGGTCGGTGACATCATGGCGAATCAGCTCAAAGTTGGGGTGACCCAGCCACCGTAGGATATTGCGCTTAGTGCCGGTAAAATAATTATCTAAGCAAATCACCTCGTGGCCAGCCTCCATCAGCCGATCCACAAGATGGGAACCAATAAAACCCGCGCCGCCGGTTACAAGAATACGCATTTTTAGTTCATTATCAAGATTATTAAGAGCATGATGAGGTTGGCTGCGGCTCTGCAACCTTTGTTCAGAGTAGCATGAGTTCACTGGGCAGTGGGCGTAAGACTGGCGTTAAACCTGTTAGGGGCAGAACGTCAAGGTGCCATCACCATTGATCACGGTTCCAATTTCGTAGCTGGCAATGCCAAAGCGCTCAAAACAGTTCTGTGCGTCTTTTACTGCGGCGGGGGGGATAATGACGGTGTAGCCAATGCCCATATTAAAGGTATTCAACAGTTCCTGCTGGCTGACCTCCCCCACCTTGCCAAGCCACTGAAACAGCGGTGGAATTGGCCATGAGTTTAGGTTCACCACCACAGACTGGCCGTGCCCCAAACAGCGGGGCAAATTTTCGGGCAGGCCACCGCCGGTAATATGAGCCATACCGTGCAGGGGAATTTGTTCCTTCAAAGCAGCGCGAATGGGCTGTACGTACAGCCGTGTTGGTTCTAGGCACAGTTCTCCAAGGGGGCGATCGCCCACGGGGGTCTCCTGCCAACTCAACTGGCGATCTGCCACGATTTTACGCACTAAACTAAAGCCATTGCTGTGAAGCCCTGAACTCGCTAGCCCCAGCACCACATCCCCCAGTTGTACTTGCGAGCCATCCAGTACCTGATCTGCTTCGACCACCCCAACACAAAAACCAGCGAGATCATAGACCCCTTCACCATAGAAGCCGGGCATCTCTGCGGTTTCCCCCCCCAGGAGGGCACAGCCTGCTGCTTCGCAGGCGCTCGCAATCCCGACTACCACCGCTGTCAGGATGTTGGCACTGAGGTGACCACAGGCAATGTAGTCCAAGAAAAAGAGGGGTTCTGCTCCACAGGTGAGGACATCGTTCACACACATCGCCACTAAGTCTATCCCCACGGTATCGTGACGACCCAGCGTTTGTGCTAGCTTCAGCTTGGTGCCTACCCCATCGGTGCCTGAGACCAGTAGCGGTTGGCGATAGTTACTCGGCAGACGACACAGTCCGGCAAACCCCCCTAAGCGACCCACCACCTCTGGTCGCTGAGTACGTTGCACAAGGGGGCGAATCTGCTCCACAAATGCCCGCCCTGCTGCCACATCAACTCCTGCGGTGCGATAGTCCATCAAGGCTGCTCCTGTAGTTGGGGATAGGTCTGCTGAAGGTAGGTTAACAGTCCGGCACAGGCATCGTTTAGCAAATCTAAGACCTTCTCGAAGCCTTGGCGACCCCCGTAGTAAGGGTCGGGGACATCTTTGGTGGTGTGCTGCTGACAAAAGTCACAGATCAAACGCACTTTATCGCGGTATTTTCCCTCCGGATCAAGGCGGAGAATATCCTGATAGTTGTCCCGATCCATGGCTAAGATGAGGTCAAATTCTTCAAAATCGCCGTGGTGAAACTGGCGTGCTCGACTGTTCAGGTGTAAGCCGCGCTGCCGGGCGGTCATCACCATTCGGGCATCGGGAGGATCGCCAATGTGGAAGTTACTGGTACCCGCAGAATCACACTGGATCTTATCCGCAAGCCCTGCTTTGGCCACGAGATCTTGCATAATGCCTTCAGCAGCAGGAGAGCGGCAGATATTCCCAAGGCAAACAAACAACAGTCGAATTGGCATAAATTTGGCTGGTTTTAGGGTTCAACAGGTGGAATCAGGGAGCGGATCAGCCCAGCGACCTGCTGGGTGCTATCGGGCACGGCCAAGCGCCGGGCATTGGCCGCCATCCGTTGCAGTTTTTGCGGCTGCCGTAGCCATTCTAAAATGATTTGTCCGAGGCGATCGCCCGTAAGTTGAGCTTGGGGAATCATTTCCGCAGCACCTGCGCTCACCAACACCTGAGCATTGACGGTTTGATGATCCTCTGCGGCGTAGGGATAGGGAATCAATAGGGCGGGGGTGCCCGTGAGGGTCAGTTCTGTGAGGGCACTCGCACCAGCACGGCTAATGGCAAGATCAGCGCGGTGTAACAGCGGCCCCATAGGCTCAAAAAAAGGCAACACCACATAGTGGGGATGCTGCACGGCTGTTGCCTCCGGGTCGTTTTGGCCCGTCAAGTGTACCACCCATGCTCCTGCCGCTAGCCACTGAGACACGGCCTCCCGAACCAGACGGTTGATAGCCACGGCACCTTGGCTGCCCCCCATCACCAGAATGAGGGGAACCGTTGGTGGAATCGGCAGATCCAATGGTCCAGGATGAAGAATATTGGGTCGGACTGGCGTACCCGTGACCCGCAGGTTAGCCTTGCGTTTTGCAAGGTAGGGCAGGCTGGCAGGGGTTCCTAAGGCCACCACGGTACACCACGGCGCTAAAGCGCGGGTCACTTTGCCAGGTAGAGCATTAGACTCGTGGAGAATAGCCACCAACCCTAAGCTCCGCGCCGCAAGAATCGCTGGGGCAGCAATATAGCCACCCGTCGTAAAGACCCCCTGAAACTGGCCGCGTTTGAGCAACTGCCGGGTTTGCCAAAATGCTCCAAGGAACTGCCACAGGGGTCGTAGTTTTGCCCAGGGTGTTTTCCCCTGCATGCCACTAAAGTTAATCGTGTGCAGGGGATACTGCTGGGGCACAAGGTCTGCTTCTAGGCGGTGGCTCACCCCCAGCCAATGGATCTCATAGTCCGTGAGAGTGGCGGCCACAGCGAGGGCAGGAAAGAGATGTCCCCCGGTACCGCTGGCGGCAATCAGCAGCTTCGGCGGCGTCGCCATTAGGTGTTCCAGCCTAAGGTGGTCATGAGCTTATCCACAAAATTTGTGTAAACCACGCCACTGCGAAATTCTGGCGTTTCCATCACCTGTTGGTGGAAGGGAATCGTTGTGGGAACGCCGGTGATGGCACATTCGCGCAGGGCGCGTTTCATGCGGGCAATGGCAGCGGGGCGATCGCTGGCCCACACCACTAACTTACCAATGAGGGAGTCATAGTAGGGTGGAATTTCGTAGTCGGTGTAAACATGGGAGTCCATGCGCACCCCAGGCCCACCCGGTGGCAGATAGCCACTAATGCGACCGGGGTGAGGGCGAAAGTTGCGCTCGGGATCTTCAGCATTAATCCGGCATTCAATGGCGTGCCCTTGTAACTTGACCTCGGCTTGTGTGAGCCGTAAGGCTTCCCCTTGGGCAATGCGAATTTGCTCGGCAATGAGATCCAGCCCCGTAATCATTTCAGTAACGGTATGCTCTACCTGAATGCGGGTATTCATCTCCATAAAGTAAAAATTGTTGTGGCTGTCTAGCAAAAACTCAATGGTTCCGGCTCCTACATAGTCAATGGCCTTGGCAGCCGCCACCGCAGCAGCACCCATCTTGGCGCGTAGCTCTGGTGTTAGGGCTGGACTGGGTGCCTCTTCAAGGAGTTTTTGGTGGCGCCGCTGCACCGAGCAATCCCGCTCTCCCAAATGAATGACGTTGCCATAACTATCGGCGAGAATCTGCACTTCAATGTGGCGAGGATTCTCAATAAAGCGCTCTAGATACACCCCCGCATTGCCAAACGCTGCTTCCGCTTCGCCTTGGGCAGCACTGAGGGAGCGACCCAATTCTTCGGGCGATCGCACCAAGCGCATGCCGCGCCCACCCCCCCTGCGGTGGCTTTAATCATGAGGGGATAGCCAATTTTATTGGCGATCGCCCGAGCCGTCTCTTCATCGTGAACCAACCCCTCACTCCCCGGAATCGTAGGAACCCCGACTTGTTGCATCGTGGCTTTAGCGGTGGATTTATCTCCCATTGCCAGTATTGCCGCTGGACTGGGTCCAATAAACGCAATTTTGTGGTCAGTACAAATTTCAGCAAAGCGGGCGTTTTCCGCTAAAAATCCGTAGCCCGGATGAATGGCCGACACATGACGGGTCAGCGCCGCCGCAATAATGTTGGGGATATTAAGGTAACTGCGACCACTGGGAGCTTCACCAATACAAACGGCTTCATCCGCCAGTTGCACATGTAGGGCATGGCGATCCACCGTCGAGTACACCGCCACCGTGGCAATCCCCATCTCCTCACAAGTACGCAGGATGCGTAGGGCAATTTCGCCGCGATTCGCGATGAGAATTTTTGTAAATGCCATGACCGAGAACGATAGGGGGGAAGCGATCCTTAATGCTACCATGGAGCGTGAACCCACGCCCCTTCATCCTCGGCACTGCTCAGATCGCTAGGATACCGCTCCCTAACGCGAAAACTCCAGCAACGACGAGCCTGTGCCCAGCGCCTGAGATTTGGCATAGCAGAGTGTCAATGTTGGCGCAGTATGCCTATGATCAGGCAAGAACTGTTATAGGAGTGATGTGGGCGGGCTAAAACCCCTCCGCTTTAGCGAGGAGATACAGCCAACTAGGGGGCTTTAGCCCTCTCTATGTGTTAAACTAGAGACGTGGAAAGTAGGCGTATCAACTACGCGAAGAAACATCCTAGTACGGAGAAATCCCGGCACGTAAGTCACTACCGCTTTGGCGGCAAGCCTAAACCACTGCAAGCAATGGCAGGATGTTGAGCGTATCGAACTGGCTAGTGTTGAAAAGCGCGAAACCACGAACCGAAACATAAACGTAGTCCCAATAGCAGAGATGCTTG
Organism: Thermostichus lividus PCC 6715; assembly: GCF_002754935.1. Taxonomy (NCBI): domain Bacteria; kingdom Bacillati; phylum Cyanobacteriota; class Cyanophyceae; order Acaryochloridales; family Thermosynechococcaceae; genus Parathermosynechococcus; species Parathermosynechococcus lividus. Next base: position 2,038,882 of record NZ_CP018092.1, on the reverse strand, counting down.
AGGTGAGTAGGGGGTCTTTGACTGCTCCCACCCGCATTAAATTGTGGGTGACAGCTCAAGGGAAAAGCGAAGCAACGCGGCTTCAGCCCGTTGCGTAGCATCCTTTGGGAATCCCCTCTCTTTCAAGGAGGGGAGAAGTCAATCCTCAGTACCATGATTGTAAACGTTGCCGCCACGCTTTTACTGCTTTCGATGGGGGTGCCTGCCTTGGCCGCTAATCCCGCTGATTTAGAGCAACTGCGCCGTACGGGGCATTGCCCCAACTGCGATCTCAGCTATGCCCAGCTACGGGGGCGTAACCTCCAAGGGGCAGATTTACGGGGAGCTAACCTCAGTGCGGCTAACTTACGGGGAGCCAACCTCAGCCGTGCCAACTTAACAGGGGCAACCCTGAATAATGCAGATTTAACGGGGGCGAACTTGACAAATGTAAACCTCTCTGAGGCCAACCTCCTGATGACTCGCCTTAACCGTGCTGTACTGACAGGTGCCCAAATGGTGAATGCCGCCTTGGGAGGGCGCGATCGCCTCGCGCGGGTGCGCACCTTCCGCGATGCCACCCTCCCCAACGGCGAAAAAGCATTTTTCCCCCTTGATGTTCCCCGCCGTCGTTAGTTTTAGGGTATGGGTATTGCCGTTACGAGTTTTGTTATTTTATTGCTGCTGACAGAAGCGATTCTGATGGCACGGCAGTGGGTATTGCCGCTCCCTGTCCTATTGGTGGCGGCAGCGGCATTAGCGGTTGCCTCTAACTGGTCGTTGTTCCGGCGTGATTGAGCAACATGCCTAGCGCTAGCAACATCTCCCCCAAGGTTCATCATGCCAGTGTGCAGGGTCAACTCAGTCTGGGGCAGCTTACCCTTAACTGCCTGAATGAATTGCTGGCATGGCATCAGAGCCATCATTCCCACGTCAGTGAGCACTGGTTACCACTCTACGATCTGCGCGATCGCCTCAATCAACCGGCATGGCACATTGTGGTTTTAGGGCAAGTCAGCCGGGGTAAATCTGCTCTCCTCAATGCGCTCTATGGCGAGACCATTTTTCCCGTGGGAGCAGTTCATGGCACAACCCAATGGCCACGCACAGTTCGTTGGCAATTTGGTGACCATGCGGTGGATTTAACCGATACTCCGGGGTTAGATGAAGTGGCTGGCTCGCAGCGAGAAGCAATGACGTGGGGGGCGATCGCCACCGCCGATTTAGTCCTATTGGTTAGCCATGACACTCTGACCCCTATTGAAGTGCAAGCTCGCCAGCAGCTTGAGGCACGCAGAGTGCCCTATCAGTGGGTGATCACCAAAGCGGATCTGTATGCCGCCGTTCCGGAAAACCTCACCGACGCCATTGTTGTCAGTAGCACGACCGGCCAAGGCATTAGTGAACTCCGTGCCCACGTGCAGCAATGGCTCAGCCACAACGCCCTGCTTGAGCGATCGACTCACCTTTTGCATCAAGCCAGTACGATTGAACGTGCCGTTGGCAATGCCCTCAGTAGCTACCGTCAAGCACAGCAAGGGAACGTACCTTGGCCATGGCTGGGCGGCCAACTGCTCGGTAGCGCCCTGCTGCCCGGCGGGGGTGGGGATGCCGTTTTAGCGATGGTGGCCTGCCTTGGGTATGTGCGCCACTGGTGTCAAGCCTATGCCTTACCGTTTCCGCTGCCGGCCTTTAGTGAAATCAGTCAGTTCCTGCTGCTGTGGTGTGCCGCCATCTATGTTACCCCGTGGCTGGGGGGCAGTATCAGCAGTGAACTCTGGAGCCTGAATACCACTGTGGTGCTCCAAGCAGGGGTGATTCTTTGGGGGTATCAGCAACTGCGCCGCAAACTGGAATCCTACCTGCAACAGGGCTATCAATGGGACGTTTTGGACCCCAGCGGCTTTTGGCGCACATTGCTCAGCAACAGCAGCCGTGAACTCCCAAGCATTGGTTACCTAGGGTCACGGTGCTGCGTTTTTTGCAAACGCCACCATCAGGTAAGATGAGCTTACACGCCTTTGAGCCCACTATTTTTCACGCCTTGCCTGCATGAGCGACTTTTTACCCTACGCGTACCTTAACGGTCAGTTTGTCCCCTTTAGCGAAGCCAAAATTTCCGTTGCCACCCATGCCCTACACTACGGCACCGCCGCTCTCGGTGGTCTGCGCGGGTTACCCAATCCTGCAAATGCTAACGAAATTCTGCTGTTCCGTCTTGAAGATCACTGTCAGCGCTTGAGTCGCAGTGCCCACTACCTAGGCTATGAGCTGCCGATGGCACAGATCAAAACCACCATTATTGAGTGGGTACAAAAAAACCGCCCCACGGTGCCGTTCTATATCCGCCCCTTAGTTTATACCTCCGGGCTGGGGATTGCGCCCCGCCTGCACGATGTTGAAAAAGACTTTCTCATCTATGGGATGCCCCTAGGAGATTACCTCTCCGCTGAAGGCGTGACCTGTCGGATTAGTTCTTGGCAGCGGCAGTGCGATCGCTCCTTTCCGTTGCGCGGTAAGCTTACCACCTCCTACATTGTTTCAGCGCTCGCAAAAACCGAAGCTGTGGCCTCAGGGTTTGACGAAGCCATTCTCCTCAACACTCAAGGCAAAGTGTGCGAAGCCTCGGGAATGAATCTGTTCCTAGTACGGGATGGCCAACTCATTACCCAAGCGTGGATCAAGATATTTTAGAGGGCATTACCCGCCGCAGCGTGATTGAACTCGCTCAAGCAGCAGGGGTGACCGTCCTTGAGCGGGCAGTGGATCGCACGGAATTATTAATTGCCGATGAAGTCTTTTTAACGGGTACGGCAGCAAGGATTGTGCCTGTCCGCCGCATCGAAACCTACACCCTCCCAGCGCAGCGCCCCCTCACACGGCAACTGCAGCAGCAGTTACAAACCATTGTCACAGGCCGCGATCCCAACTATCGCCACTGGCTAGATATAGTGCCGATCGCTTAGGGCAGCTCTAATAGCCGGTCAGATATTTACACAAGCTCAGTTCTGTGCCTTTGGCATTCCAATACACTTCGTCAAAAATGGCATAGATCAAAAATAACCCCCGACCACACTCACAGTCGTCAGGGGGCAGCAGTTCATCTTCAGGGGAGAAAACGCAGCGAGGTGGCAAAAACCCGTCGCCTTGATCGGTAATGACCCACCAGCATTGTTCGGGGGAATAGGTGTAGCGCACGAAAACAACTTTTTCAGGGTTAAGGGCGTTGCCATGGCGAGCCGCATTGACCAATGCCTCCTGCAGCCCAAGGCGCAACTCATCACGCAAAGGGTGAGGAACATTGGCGAGTAATACTTCAAGGATAGGTTGCAAAAATAATGTTGAAGAAAAGGTCAGGGTTTGCCATTGGGGTGCAACGTACGTTAGCGTCATAGACGGCATCACCCAAGAATCAAGAGTGCACAGCGGGGGTGCGGGTGCCCGCAGCAAACATCATTGCCGGATAACCGAACCCTTCTGACTTCAGCTTAGCAACTTGGGCAGCAGAAATACAACCGCCTCCTGCGTGAGGGCTATGGGCAGCTTGTTTGGCTCACAGAGGCGAATTAGTTGAGCAAATATCTTCTGGGTGGCTTGCATATTCTTAAAGTGAGCTACCCCTTGCCTCTGTTATCAGCGCAATAAAAGATATTGATAGAAGTTTATCGTTATCCCTGCTAAGAGTGTCCTTTTCATAGATAAGATTAAATCTAATTAGTCTTGTCCATAGGCGTAAGCGGGATTTATGTTGCAATCATTTGCGGACACAGTTTGGCTCATTCCTTTTTACTCGCTACTGGGGATGGGGCTGTCGCTGATTTGGTCGCCGGGGATCACCCGCAAGACCGGCCCGCGTCCAGCGGGGTATATCAATATCGTGCTCACATTCTTCTCCTTTTGCCATGCGCTGCTGGCCACGTTGGCGATCGCCGACAAACCGCCGCAGTACCTTCACTGGACTTGGTTAGAGGTGGCGGGGCTTCATTTTGATGTGCCGGTGGAAATTTCAGTCCTGACGACCACTGCTCTCATGCTCATTACGGGGCTGAATTTGATGGCCCAAGTCTTTGCCGTTGGGTATATGGAAATGGACTGGGGTTGGGCGCGGTTCTTTGCCCTGCTGGCGCTCTTTGAAGGGGGGATGGCTGCCCTTGTGCTGCTTGACTCCCTCTTTTTCAATTACGTGGTGTTGGAAATTCTCACCCTTGCCACCTACCTGCTCATTGGGCTGTGGTTTAACCAACCGCTGGTGGTGACGGGTGCCCGCGATGCCTTCCTGACGAAACGAGTGGGGGACTTGATTCTCTTAATGGGAGTTCTGGCCATCTATCCCCTTGCAGGGTCTTGGAATTACGATGATCTGGCGGCTTGGGCGGCTACTGCTACAGCCAATCCGACATTGATTACTCTGATCTGCTTAGCCCTGATTGCTGGTCCGATGGGGAAATGTGCCCAGTTTCCCCTGCACCTGTGGCTTGATGAAGCCATGGAAGGGCCGGTGCCCGCCTCGGTGTTGCGGAATGCCATTGTGGTGGCAACGGGGGCATGGGTGCTGGTCAAGCTGACCCCAGTGTTGGCACTCTCTCCTGTAGCCCTGACCGCATTACTGGTGATTGGTAGTGTCACGGCCTTAGGCGGCACCTTGATTGCCACAGCTCAGGTGGATATTAAGCGGGCGCTGTCCTATTTAGCCAGTGCTTACATGGGCTGGGTATTTATTGCGGTGGGTCTGAAAGAGCCTGGATTGGCCTTTGTGTTTGTGCTCACCTATGCGGTGGCGATGTCGCTGCTGATGATGAGTATTGGCAGCATTATCTGGAACAGCATTACCCAAGATCTGCGGTTGCTGGGGGGGCTGTGGTCACGGCGACCCATTTCCGGGATTTCATTTTTGGTGGGATCGGCAGGTTTATTGGCAGTGCCGCCCCTTGGGAGTTTTTTGCCCCAAGCAGAGCTATTGGATACCGCCTTTGCCCAGTTGCCGTGGGTGGGGGTTGTCTTGCTACTGGTGAATACCTTTGCCGCCTTTAGTTTGGGACGCACGTTCTGTCTCATTTGGGGAGGGGAGGTCAAACCCATGACGGCGCGATCGCCGGAGGTGTTTTGGCCCATGATCCTGCCCATGACAGTGAATGTGGGGGTGGTTCTGCACTTGCCGATTATGATGCGGGTCTTTGATTGGGTGATCTGGACACAGCCTTCGGTGCAAACCGCTGCCGCCTTAACCCTGACTGCCGTTGCGGGTTGGGGCTTAGCGGCATGGATCTACTTGGGGCGAACCATTCCAAGCCGGTGCAGTTGCCGTTACCGTCGCTACAAGACCTGCTTGCCTATGACTTTTACACCCCCAAACTTTATAAGGCAACGGTTGTTGGGGCAGTGGATGTCATCTCGCGCCTCACTGATTGGTTTGACCGCACCTTGGTGGATGGGACGGGCAATGCCTTTGGTTTGGTGACGCTGTTGGGGGGCGATCGCCTCAAGTACAGCACCACCGGTCAATCCCAGGCCTATATTCTCACCATTATTGTGGGCATTGCCATTCTTGGTATTGCCATTTGCTGGCCACTGCTGCGCTAGCTCAAATCAACATCCAGCGAGGTTCTTGCTATGCTCTTAACACTGCTGATCCTGATTCCCGCACTGGCAGCGCTGCTGATGTCGGTCTTGCCGGAACGCCTACTGCGGCCTGTGGCACTGGCTGGGGCAGCGGTTACCTTTGGCCTATCTGCTTGGCTTCTGAGTCAATTGGATCTACAGCAAGCAGGCTTACAGTTTCCAGAATTTACCCCGTGGTTGCCGCCCCTTGGGCTGAACTATTCCCTAGGGGTGGATGGTCTCTCTCTGCCGCTGATTGTCCTGGGTACATTCTTAACGCTACTCGTCATCTTTAACGGTGAGAAAAGTTCGCCACGGTTGTTTTATGGCCTTGTGTTGGTCGCCAATGCCGGGATTATTGGTGCCCTAGCGGCTCAAAATCTTCTGCTCTTTGTTCTGTTTTACGAAGTTGAACTGGTTCCCTTTTATCTGCTGATTTTAATGTGGGGGGGGCAGCGCCGGGAGCGAGCGGCGGTGAAATTTCTCATTTATACAGCCATCTCCGGTATTCTCATCCTAGCCGCCTTCTTGGCCATGGGTTGGCTGACCCACGCCCCCAGCTTTGACTATGGGGATCTGCAACTGGCGGCACTTGCACCTACCACGCAAGCCATTCTTTTGGCTCTACTGGTGATTGGCTTTGGCATTAAAATTCCCCTTGTGCCGCTCCATAGCTGGCTACCGGATGCCTACGTCGAAGCCTCAACCCCCACAGCAATTCTCTTAGGGGGGATTCTGGCAAAGTTGGGCACCTACGGTTTAGTACGTTTTGCTGTCGGGCTGTTTCCCGAAACATGGGGATCGTTTGCCAGTGTGCTGGCGATCGTGGCGGCAGCCAGCATTCTCTACGGTGCGTTGGCGGCCATTGCTCAAAAGGACATCAAACGGATGGTGGCCTACAGCTCTATTGGTCACATGGGTTACGTCTTACTGGCGCTGGCGGCACATACCCACCTGAGTATGGTGGGGGCGATCGCCCAAATGATTAGTCATGGTCTGATCTTGGCGCTGCTGTTTTATTTAGTGGGAATTATTGAAACCAAAGTCGGCACCCGCGAACTCGATGTGCTTAACGGCTTGCTCAATCCTCTGCGGGGGTTACCTACCACCAGTGCCTTGCTGATATTAGGGGGGATGGCCAGTGCCGGTATTCCCGGCTTGGTGGGCTTTGTTGCCGAGTTTTTAGTCTTTCAAGGCAGTTATGCCATCTTTCCGATCCCTACCCTCGTTGCGGTTGTGGGAACTGGCTTGACGGCGGTTTACTTTGTCATCTTACTAAACCGTACCTGCTTTGGCCGCCTAGATAACGCCACGGCCTACTATCCGCGGGTGTTGTGGCCTGAAAAACTGCCAGCGCTGGTCTTGACCCTATTAATTCTGGTGTTAGGGGTTCAACCCACGTGGCTAGTGCGCTGGAGTGAAACCATCAGTCAGAAGCTAGTGGCAGCGATCCCCACCACAACGGAAATAGTTGCCAGCATAGCGCCATCCTTGTCCTCTACCCACAATTAACTAACGGAGAAGCCCTATGGTTCAAGCTCTTGAGCGTCCTAGCAGTGCCAAGCTCCCCCCCGTTGACCACCCCTTGGCCGACATTATTCACCGCCTCGAAGCGGGAGGGGCAATGATCCCCGATACGCCGGAAAACCTCATGAAGATCATCGGCATGTACAAGGCCTATTCCATCCCGATGGACTTTTACTGGCGGGATCTACTCTACTTGGGTGAGCGCGTTTTTATTGATCCGTTCCCGTTTTTCAAGTATTTCCCCACCAAGGACTACTTTGATCTGCTGAATCACTATGCGGGGGATACAGCGGATCTGCGGATTTGGCGCGGGCCAGCCCATGCCCATCCCGAGTTAATGGAGTTTATTGAAAAAGGGAAACTGGCAAACTACCGCGATTGCTGCACCACCTCTGGCACGACCGCATCAACATGGAGTTTTCCGAAGATTTAGCACGTGCGATGATGTGGCACGGCATGGGGGGGCAACTGGATGTTTACCTCGACTCGGACGAGTATAAGGCCGCAGCCCACAAGGCCATTCGTGCCTATTTCAAGCGCAACCCCCTGATGTTGGCGTTGCACAAGGTGTTTCCGGATCTCTTTTTGGAGCAGGCACGCCAAGCCACCTACATGAATGTGCTGGGGCTATTCTGGGAGGTAATGGCACCCGTCTTCTTTGAAATTAGCGATCGCTACGACGAGGGCAGTATTCGCAGCGTTAAGGATGCCATGAATTTCTTGGTCAATGGCATTTTTGCGATTGCGGGTCGGCCCATTTACCACCACGTCTATATTGATGACGAGGTGCATGTGCTAGTTCCTAAAGAGAAAGGCTTTATGTGGCTGTACGAGGCTGCCTTTCCCTACGTTGAGGCCGTATTTTATCGGACGGCTCCCTTCCGGGGCACTAAGTCCTACAATGCCCAAGCGAATCAGGTGCCCAGTGAGCAGGTGGATTTCCACTATGGCATTCTATTTGCGGATAAGTTCCCGGTGGGTACCGCTGGCATTCCGCCGACATTGCTCCATCAGGATATGTACCACTTTTTGCCGCAGTACCTAAGGGATCATTTCCATCAGCACTGTCGCGGTGAAGATGATATTCTGGTGCAGTTGGGGATCGCCTTCCAACGCTCGATGTACACCGTCACGTCGGCGGTACTACAGGCGACCCGGGCAGCATTTTACTATCCCCTAGATGATCCGAATCCGGAGCACTTAATGGCAAACCGTCGCTTTTTTATTGCCCAGATGGATCGCTTTATCCGTCCGCAGTACGGTATTGTCGATGCCTGCAAAATCCGCAATGTCCAAGACCCCAATTACCGTTAGCACTGCTGGGGTAATCGTGCTGCTCGATGGCGATCGCCCCCTCACTTTTTGCTAGGCTGGAAGCAAGAGTGAACTTTTGTAACGAGGTGCAACCGCTGTGGCCACTGTGGAAATCTATACTTGGTCTGCCTGTCCCTTCTGTCTTCGGGCTAAGCAACTGCTGAACCGCAAGGGGGTATCCTTTACAGAGTATGTGATTGATGGCGATGAAGCCGCACGGCAAGCGATGGCGCAGCGGGCCAATGGGCGGCGATCGCTGCCACAGATTTTCATTAATAACCAACATATTGGCGGCTGTGATGATCTCTATGCCCTTGAGGCGCAAGGGAAGTTAGACTCCCTCTTGCAGTCTGCGGCCTAGTGACTGTGTTGGTTGCCTTTATTATTGACCCTATCGCCAGTTTGGATCCTGGCCATGACACCAGTGTTGCCCTCATGGAAGCAGCGCAACAGATGGGGTTGGAGGTTTGGATTACAGAGATTTCGCAGCTTGTGATCCGCGACGGCCAAGCGTGGGCACGCCTCACGCCGGTGCAGTTGGTGCCCGCCCAACTTGTTGCGGGTCAGTGGCAAGTCTCACGGCCGTGGTTTCAGTTAGGCACACCGGAGTGGCGATCGCTAGAGGACTTTACCGCCGTTTGGATGCGCAAAGACCCACCCGTCAATAGTGCTTACCTCTATGCAACCTACTGCTTGGACTTAGTGAATCCACAGAAAACGCGGGTGCTAAATAGTCCAGCGGCACTGCGCCATGCCAATGAAAAAATGTATGGGTTGCGCTTTAGCAGTGTGATGCCCCACACCTTGGTGAGTAGCGATAAACAAGTGATTCGTGAGTTTGTCCAACGCCAAGGGACTGCTGTCCTGAAACCCTTAGGCGGTAAAGCCGGAGAAGGCATTTTATTCTTGCAGGCGGGCGATCGCAACCTCAACTCCATGATTGAAATCAGTACCCAGCAAGGACAACTGCCAGTGATGGTGCAGGAATACCTACCTGCAGCCAAAGAGGGGGATAAGCGCATCATTCTGCTGAATGGCGAGCCGATTGGGGCAGTGAACCGGATTCCCACCGGGGATGAATTTCGGGGCAATATGGCCACTGGTGGACGAGTTGCAGCGATTGATATAACTGAGCGCGATCGCCACATTTGTCAGATTTTGGCACCAAGCCTCCGCCAAGATGGCCTTTATTTTGTCGGCATTGACATTATTGGCGGTTACCTAACGGAGGTGAATGTGACCAGTCCCACCGGTATTCGTGAAATTGATCGCCTCAGCGACACACGCCTTGCTGAGCAGGTCATGGCTGGCGTGGTTGGATAGGTTTCGTGTTGAGACAACACCTTACCCAGCTGTTAGCGGTCGTCATCTCGCCTAATCAGTCAGCATCCAGAGTATAGGGGAATGTGCCGTTGGGCGAGTCATCCAAAGGGGCATTGCAAGCCAGCGGGTAAGCCGGGCGATCGCCATCGGCAATTAACGAACAATAGGGCTGCAATGCTTCCCAAAGAGTCAGCAATTGCTGATAGGTCTCATAAGTTGGCAGATTGCCGCCCGTGTGTAACGCGGCAAGAAGCGACACTCGATGGGCAAAAGACTGGAGATGCGCGTTGAATTCCTGACTGCCTGGGTGATTGACACCCCGGTAGCGGGCGATCGGGCAGGCAAATGTTTGGAATTGCGTTTTTTTTCATGATTGCCTCCTTCGCACGGATGCGTAGCTGGGTTTGCTAGACACTTTTCACCACAAAGGCACAGAGGACACAACGTTCCTTCGTGCGCTTTGTGTCTTTGTGGTTCAAGCTAAAGATGAGTGATTCGCTACCGAACAGGATCAATAGCGGGGGCGGCGCTGTTGGGGCACCCCTTGCTGCATCACAACAACAACAATGAAATAGATCAGAGCGTAGTAGCCGATAAAGATGGCAGCAACGGCAAAGAGCGCTGCCCAGACATTTTCTAAAACCAGCATGGAACAAACCTCCAATGATGAATAGAAGTGGATTTGGACGAGGAGTCGAGAGCGACTATGGAAAGGGTGCCAACGACCTGTGTGGCTTGTAGTACGGACTGAAGTCTGCACTACGAACTGTGTAGCTGACTTTCAGAGAATGGGTGTTACCCTTTACAGCCACTTGCCAAAGGTGCGGATGTAGAAGCCCTTGAGGTATTGGGTCAGCAGGCAGTAGGAGCCGAGAATCAACCACAGCCAGATGAAGTAATTAGCAGGCAGGGGAACCATCCCCAACCCTGCTCCTAGCGGTGTGAAGGGAATGATCATCCCAGCGATAATGGCAGTGCCAGTGGAGAGCAACACGGGCAGGGAGGGCCAGCTTTGGAAGAAGGGCACCCGCGCCGTCCGCAACATATGAACCACCAAGGTTTGGGAGAGTAGCCCTTCCACAAACCAGCCCGAATTAAACAGCTTCACGTCCTCTGGTGTATTGGCTGCAAACACGAACCACATGACGATGTAGGTGGCATAGTCAAAGATGGAGCTAATCGGACCAATGAACAGCATGAACCGCCCGATGTTGGGCACATTCCACTTCTGGGGTTTGCGGAGAAACTCCTTATCCACGTTGTCGAAGGGGATGGTGGTTTGGGACAGGTCGTAGATCAGATTTTGGGTCAGCAGTTGGATGGGCTGCATCGGCAGGAAGGGCAGCACAGCACTCGACCCCATGACACTGAACACGTTGCCATAGTTGGAACTGGCGGTCATGTTCAGGTATTTAAGAATGTTGGCAAAGGTGCGCCGTCCCTCAATCACACCCCGCTCCAGTACCATGAGGTTCTTTTCTAGCAGGATGATGTCTGCCGATTCTTTGGCAATATCTACGGCAGTATCGACCGAGATGCCGACATCCGCATCCCGCAGGGCCGCAGCATCGTTAATGCCATCGCCTAGGTAACCGACGGTGTGCCCTTGCTCACGCAGCAGGCGAACAATGCGAGCTTTTTGCAGGGGGGAGACCTTGGCGAAGATGGTGGTGGTGTCTAGTTGGGATGTGAGTTCCTCGTCGCTCAGGCGTTCAATCTGGCTACCCACCAGCACTCCTTCAACTTCTAGGTTCACCTCCTTACAGACTTTGCGGGTGACAATATCGTTGTCACCGGTGATCACTTTGACAGCAACGCCGTTGTCATTCAGGGCAGCGATCGCCTCAATCGCGCTATCTTTAGGCGGATCAAGGAACGCCAGATAGCCGACCAAAATCAGGTCGCATTCATCCTTGGCGCTGTAGGTAGGAGCGGTGTCTAGCGGAATGGGGATTTCCTTATAGGCGACGGCAATCACCCGGAAGCCGTCTTCATTCAGGCTTTGGGTCACCCGCAGCCCTTCCAGCCGCACAGACTCGTTCATGGGCATGATTTCGCCGTGATATTTGGCATGGGAGCAAACGTTGAACAGTTCCTCAACTGCTCCTTTGCAGATCAGCACATGCTGGCCTTCTGAGCGCCCCCCACGCGGCTCCACCACCACTGACATGCGGCGACGCACAAAGTCGAAGGGAATTTCATCCACCTTGGCGTAGTTTTCTGCGGGTTTGAGTTCTGTATTTAACTCCACATGCTCCAGCACTGCCACATCCAGCAGGTTTTTTAAGCCGGTCTGGTAGTAGCTGTTCAGGTAGCCATATTCCAGGGGTTCGTCATCCTCGTAGCCGTGAATGTCCACATGGCGTTCTAGGATAATCTTATCCAGCGTCAGAGTGCCAGTTTTATCAGTGCAGAGGATGTCCATCGCCCCAAAGTTCTGAATTGCATTGATGCGTTTGACCACTACTTTTTGATTCGCCATCACGACTGCACCCCGCGCCAGGTTTGCGGTCACGATCATGGGTAGCATTTCCGGCGTTAGCCCCACGGCCACGGATAACGAAAACAGCAGGGCATCCAGAAAACTGCCTTTGGTAAACCATTGGATGAGGAAGACGATCGGCACCATCACTGCCATGAAGGTGATCAGCAGATAGCTGACCCGGTTGACGCCTTTTTCAAAGCTGGTGAGAACGCGCTTGCCTACGATGTTTTTGGCCAGAGAGCCGAAGTAGGTGCGATCGCCCGTGGAAACCACCACCGCCGTCCCTGTGCCACTGACCACATTAGTACCCATAAAGCAGACAGTGGGAATATCCAGCGCACTCACCTGATCAGATTCCACTTGCACATCAGCGCGCTTTTCCACCACACTGCCCAAGGTGTCGTACTTTTCTACGGGCAGGGATTCCCCCGTCAGCACCGCTTGGCTCACGAATAGATCCTTGGAGGTCAGCAGTCGCACATCCGCTGGGATCATATCTCCCGCCGACAATGCCACAATATCGCCCGGAACCAAGGCGCTGAGGGGAACCTCCCGTCGCGTTCCGGGGGCATCGAGGCGATCGCGGCGAATCACGGTAGCCTTAGTGCTGACCATAGCTTTCAGCTTTTCTGCTGCTTGGGTAGAGCGGTATTCCTGGAAAAACCGCAGGAAGCCACTCACCAGCACCATGATGGATAAGATAATCACTGCTGTCAGATCCTTATCTTCTGGCTCAGCAATGGCGTAGTCCAAAACGTAGGAAACAGCCGCTAGCCCCACCAATACCCAAATAAAGGGATTGTTGAACGCCTTGAACAGTTGCACGTACCAAGCGGGGGGCTTTTCGTGGCTAACTTCGTTTTTGCCATACTTGCGTAGGCGAACAGCCGCATCGGCTTCAGTCAGCCCCTGACGATGGCTGTTCAGCGATCGCAATACCTGATTGATATCGTTCCCCGCTTCCTCGAGGGCACGCAGTGACAGCTTAGCGCTTTCTAGGGCACGTGTATTGACATCGCCCCGTCCGCGGGTCGTTCTGGGAGTATTCCGCATAATTCGCCTCCTCTTGTTAAATAGTCAGATTTTCAAAGATTCCAAAACAACTGGTTGACTGACAGATTCATTTATTCGCGCTCAGCAATCACTTCAACTACCAGTCAAAGTTGAGCCGAACTAAATGTGATTGACTGGATGGTTAAGATCGAAAGCAAGCGCAAATGGCGATCGCCAATTTCTAGAAAAATAGCCACAGAATTACAAGCGATCCAATTTTGGATGCAAGTAACGAGTCAAACACAGATCGCCTCGCAAAAGCCAGCAATAAGCTGCCAGTTGTTAAATAGTCAGATTTTCAAAGATTCCAAAACAACTGGTTGACTGACAGATTCATTTATTCGCGCTCAGCAATCACTTCAACTACCAGTCAAAGTTGAGCCGAACTAAATGTGATTGACTGGATGGTTAAGATCGAAAGCAAGCGCAAATGGCGATCGCCAATTTCTAGAAAAATAGCCACAGAATTACAAGCGATCCAATTTTGGATGCAAGTAACGAGTCAAACACAGATCGCCTCGCAAAAGCCAGCAATAAGCTGCCAGTCAGGAGCAGATCGTCAAAATTATGAAAACTATGAAGTTGATTGAAACTTGTTCATGGTTCATCTCCTTATCAGTACAGTCGCCATGCCCAGTGGCGACCAGAGATGAACCAGCAGGCTCTATAATAGAACCGAACTAGGCAAATTCATCTGTGTAATCACCCACTGACCACGGCAGATTTTATGGCAGGGATCCTCACTAGAGGGGACTGTTTCCTCAGAAGTAGCTTTGCATCTACTACTGCCAGAAGCATCCATAGTAGAATTTATCTCCTTGAAATCTGTACAATATGAACATGACAAACCCAGTGGATTGAATTTGTCATAATTGCAGATATAGCCTGATACATCGGCTTTTGTCAACAGCTTAACAAAACCTAACAAGATTGATCGCTTACCTTTATCCTATTTTGCTGTAAAACCCCGAATCCGCAGTTTGTGGGACGGGCAGCTTGCAGGTCGCGGAGTTAATTTCAACCAAACTCTTGCTCAATAACCCGCCAGCGGATAGCGATAACCCCAGGTTCCAAACTCAGGCGGCTAACGATTTGTTCTAAAAAAGCGTCATTGCGCTCTTGAGTCACGAGTTCGGCTTCTACGCTGACTTGATCGGGCTTATCTTCCAAATCTTCGCTGTAGAGCGATCGCAACTGTAGTTTTCCACCAGACACCGCTTGCAGGAGCAATGCTCGAACATGGGCTTCATCCTGGGTGCGACAAACCACATCACAGCGATAACAGAGCTCCAACTCTGTCCCTTTGAGGGGCTGTTGATTGATGCGGTATCCCAAGGGACGCAGGATTAGGTTGGCAACCAGAACCGCCACCGTACCAATCCCGGCATGAATCAGTAACCCCATGCCAGATAATGACCCAATTGCAGCGGCACACCACAAGGTTGCCGCCGTGTTTAACCCGCGCACTGTCAGCCCTTCCCGCAAAATCACGCCGCCAGCTAAGAAGCCAATGCCAGACACCACCTGTGCAGCAATCCGATTTGGGCTAGAATCCCCTGGAGTTAGAACAGAGAGCATGACAAATAAAGCTGCCCCCGTCGCCACCAGGGTATTGGTTCGCAACCCCGCCATGCGCTGCCGCCACTGGCGTTCTAACCCCAGGACCGCTCCCAAGAGAAAAGCGACCACTAGACGAAGGACAAATTCGATTGTTGTCATGCCCTCAGCTCCTCACTATTCAAATTGAAATCCCCAAAAAGAGACTGACCAGGTGGAAATAGAGTAGTAGCCCAGTAAAGTCCTTGATGGTTCTAATAAAAGGATCGGCAGCATGCCCATGATCAAAGCCAAGTTTGAGCAAAATCCAGGGAAGCAATGCACCCAAAACAGCTGTCAAGGTGATTACGTACTCCACGTCCATGCTGAATCATCTTATGTACTAATTCTCCAAGCTTTTTATACCCATAATTTCTTGAATCAAATGATGGAGAGAGTTTCTGAATCTGTGAACCTAGGGGACCTAAATAAGCCCAACCATCGTCTCCCGAAATATTTTCATATACATCTCTCAGTAAATTAAGCATTTCTTTAGGAAAGATCGATTGCTGATTAATTGTTTCTTGCTCTAACTGCTGGGGAAGTTCAACTTTAAGGTCATGGGCTTGCTCAGTTCTGTGTTCAAGGCTTTCCACGTTCTCAAAGATTTCAGTGTATGTAAACTTGTCACAAGCACTAACAAAAGCTTCGGGTGTTTTGCTCTCTCCAAAGCCATAAACAACTAAACCTGATTCTCTAATGCGACTCGCTAGTCTAGTAAAGTCACTATCACTAGATACGATACAGAAACCATCAAAATTCTTTGTATACAGCAAATCCATTGCATCAATAATAAGTGCGCTATCTGTCGAATTTTTACCTGTCGTATATCGAAATTGTTGAATAGGTTGAATAGCGAATTTATGTAATTTTAACTTCCAACTACTAAGCGATTGGTTTGTCCAATCTCCATAAATCCTCTTCACATGAGCACTACCGTATCTAGCAATCTCCTTAAGTAATGGTTCAACTAGCTTTGCACTTGCATTTTCAGCGTCAATCAAGACTGCCAATCTATCTAATTTGACTTGCCCCTCACTGTTTATAAGAGCAGAAATTTTAGCTACAGAAGAAAAATACCCAGAACTGGTTGCTGTCTAACGGCTAAGCTCACCTGCTACTAACAGCTTTGGGAACTGTTCAGAGTATAACACTGGGTCAGGTGCAGCGACTTGTTATGTTGTGTAACTTCTACGCCTATCGCCCCGGACTTTCACCGATTCCAGCGCACGGGTCGCCCCACCAACTACCAACGAAGCCGAAAATCTAGAAGCTCGCCCCGCCGACCATCTCGCTATTGCGCTGGCAACATAACGGCTGAACTCACCCGCCACCAGAGGTTTTGGATGATATGAATAGTCTAACATATGGACGGGTGCAGTGATTTGTTATCTCTACTGCTTGCAATTGTCAGACAGCAATCAATTTTTCACGACTGATATTTTGCAAAATACTAATTTGCCCTATGCGTTGAAACTCTTTACTACTTCTGTCTGCAAGATGCAATACCCAAGGTAATCGACAAGAGCGAAACCCGCTAGCAGGGTGCAACTGAGATAGATGATAAGTTTGCAAAGCAATCATTTCCAGAGATGTATTGCCGTACTCATGAACTACCCGAAGGGGTCTTACACTGCCAATATTCTGGTTGATTGGTTGACTCGTTACTAAAGTGAATGACTTTTCTTTTGGAGTAAAAATGACAGTACCAATTTTGGCATCACGGTATACCACTTCCCCATTTGCATGAATATCCTCTTTTCCCATTCTTCCAGCACCGCTTTTGCGTACTCCAACAACATCAACAGCTATATTTTTCTTTGCAAGCTCTTCTATCGTTTGCTGAAATTCTCCTTCCTGAACTAATCCATCTCTCATCAAAAGTAGTTTTTTGGGGTAACGCTTGCAACTGTCATGAAATTTAAGAACTAACTTTGATACCGTTTGCCAAATCGCTTTTCCAGAAAAGGTTTCTCCTCGTTGAACATCAGGCAACTCCCATCCTAAGCTTTGCCCGTCCGCAAGAACCGCAAATGCAGAAGTGCCATAGTAAAGCTCTCGATTGGTTCCTGTATCAAAACCAATAATTAGATCAGCACATTCAGGATGATCCAAAGGCTCTAGGCGTATGGGTTGCCAACCAGCTTTACACAAAATTCCTAAAACAACATTCAGAGCTTTATATTTATAAGAGTCTGCCTTTGGCATTGGCACAATAAACTGAGTAGCTATTCCTGCTTGAAGTGCTTGCACCCGAATTTTTTGTTTGCGCTCATTGGGTGACCATGGCATTACCACTAAAACTGTTTTAATGCCTTCATCAGACCAGTTTTGCCAGAACATTTGTTTGTCTAGTTCACTCTCAGGAAAATCTTGTTGTGCACGATAGGAGTCTATTTCTATCGTCGTGTTGCTATTGTTTGCGATTTCCAACAAACATTTACGCACTTCTTCAGGATATTGGTACTTTTCATTGTAAAGATTAAGACAGCCAAACTTTGTTTCACCTACTCTGGCACATCCCTTATATCGGACTTGAGCAACCTTATCTACTTGCTGATCATTAGATGCCAGTAATTTAGCTGTTGGCAAAATATATCCATCTACCCTTATAGCTTCAGCTTCGCCAGAAATTCTATAAATCTTCTCAAGGATTGTATGTGCTGTCTTTGTGGAGTTCTTTATGCGAACATCTAAACTTTTTCTGATGAACTCAAAAACTTCTTTGATTTGTTGACTTTCTTCTCCGCTTTCAGCATCAGCAATGTTTGCCAGCATCTCCATTGTTAAGCTTGGCGATAGCCTTTGAGATAGATGTGCTACAGGCTTTGCTTTCCGATCATTGGCTCTTTTAACAAACACAACACGAGAATTATTTATTTCTGCGTCAGTAGCTCCATTATTACGATGGTAATCCGCTAGACTAATACCCAATCCTTCTAACATGACTTGTTTTGGCGATTGATCAGAGACTCCTTGGTACTCCCACATAATGTAATTATTATTTTTATCTTTATATGTGTTCCTAACATAACTGATAGGTACATCGGAATACTCTTCTAGCCATTGATGCAGTGTCCAAGGGGTATAGAAGCGATGATGTATATCGATTTCTAGGTAGAGGTTGCCATCTGAATCGATAACGACATCTATTCTTCTCCCTCTGTGTACTTCCCAAGCATCTCCACATTTCTCCGCCCCCTCATGACCTGTTATCCACCAAATCAGTCCACCTTCCGAGGCTCTTTCAATCTCAGTTTTGTTAAAGTACTTTTTTAGTCCTTGCTCTAAAACTCTACGCTCAAAGGTTTCTAGGGCTTTTCTTTCGCAGGTATTACTACAATCTAGTTTTCTAGTAGCTGTCTTAAATAACTCCCAATCATCACTTCTCATTTTTGCGGGACTGACTTCTTCTCTAGTGATGATTCGACTGCCTAATCTAACAGCAGTGACTCCTAGCTTGTAACAAATACTGGAAACTGCTCTTTGTTCATCGCCTTGTTGCGGGAGTTGAGCGAAATGACATTGATACTCATGAATTGTTAAATCTTTTTCCTCTAGAGGTCTTACTAGATAGCGATTAAGTACCACTGAAGTTTGCTGAAGGTTTTCCAAGGGAGCCATGGGGGGATACAAATTTTTTAACAACTATAGCATTGATGAAGACTGTTGCCCATTCTTGTAGAGATAACCGCTGAACTCACCCGCCGTCATTGAGTCTGGATAGTAGTGGCTTACCATAAGGTCGGGTGCAGTGATTTGTTATGTTGTGTAAATTTTTGAACTGATCGCCTTCATTACCCACAGACTCCAGCGCCTCTTCACCAACAATCTTGACTAGGCACAGCTCTGGCGCTGGCGACATAACGGTGAAGCTCAACGGCGGGCGATATCGCTCTCGGTTTCAGCCAGAATCTCTGTTCCGTCCGTTGCAGCGAGGTGTTAGCTCTTGGCGATCGCCCCTCATCTCCCAGCGCCGCAACCTCTCGGCATCACCCTCATCTCCCCGTACCGACACCTTTCGGCGATCGCCCCCCGACACCTCTCGGAACCTCGAACGGTTGACCCAAACCTAGCACTGCTTAACCTTTGCGGCTCACTCAGAAGCACCTGGGAGTTTTCGGGTTGACCGAAAGCTAGAAGAACCGAGCCTCTGCAATTGGGGGCGAATCGCCTACCTACCCGAAAGCTGACAGAACCGGAGCACTGAGGGCTAACGGCTCAAATCAGCGGCGACAAGCAACCTCGAACTCAGCACCAATAACTATCAATCGTCCGCTGCATTTGAATTGTTAGCCTGTGCCGTTGGAGCGATCGCCTGATTATCCCGCATCACTCTAATCAAGAACCGTAGCGCCTCATTAACCGCATCAGCACTAGGAAACATCTCTGCAACATCAGGTTCTAACCGTACAGTGGTTCCACCAAAGCTTTTTCTTCCAGAACCTAATTTTCTGACTCGGAGGCTCTTGAAGTCATACTCTGCCCGTAAATCATCTTCCATTTCTGACTTATCCCTCTTCATAGGCTTCTCGCTCGGTTCGTGTCACTTCTCTTGCGCTGATGAGGCGTATTGAATCCCCCCTTTCGGTATACGACACAATCAATAACTATGCCATTGTCCGGAGGTAATCCTTGATCTTCAGCTTCAAATCTCGTGAAATTGGATATGATTCAACCTCCTGCTCTATATCGACTTTGGACTTACCTTTTCTCCTTAACTCGTCTACAGTTGCTTTGAAAATAGCTTCAAACCCATAGTCTGACAAACCTTTTGAGATTAGTCCAAGAATTCCAAGAACTGCAATTCCTCCAAGCATCCCAAATGGACCTCCAAGAACGGCTAAAGCCGCAGTTAATGCAGCAGCACCCGCCCAACCTGTAACCGCCATAGCAACTACGAGCACTAAACCAGGTACACCAAGTGCAGCAATTATATTCACGAGTTGATCCATACTCTTTATTTCCTTCAGTAATGAGTCAAAAGCAACACTCTTGCACCCAAAGGGTTCCCAAATTTACAGGCTAACGGCTGAACTCACCCGCCACCAGTAGTTTTGGGTAATGCTGAAAGTATAGCTCCAAGTCGGGTGCAGTGATTTGTTATGTTGTGTAAATTTTTGCACCGATCGCCTCTGCTACCCACAACCCCCAGCGCCCCTCCACCAACAATCTTGACTAGGCACAGCTCTGGCACTGGCGACATAACGGCTAGCATCACCGGACGCAGATAACCTTTGCTACCTTACCGATCGCCTTGCCGTTCCGGTGCATGCGGTTGTTAGACAGTTCTCCCGAACAACCTAGAACCACGATCGCTACAACGTCCTGTCAAGCCGAGTTAAGCTGATAGCTCTCAAAACTCTGGCGTGTTGCTGGAGTTGTTGTTTACAATTGGCTAGGGTGAGGTGGAGGCAATGGAAATCAACATATTCTCTCTTTATCACTAAGCTGTTGTTTCCAAAAGAATCTGTTGCCAGGAGTTGGGACTGCGCTGGCTAATATAAAGGACTTCAATGCCAATCACTTTACCCTCAGCGTTGTAATCCAGGATAATGCCGTCGCTCACTTCTTCGGACTCAATGATGGGGGTATCGTCGAGCCGTAAATAAAGGGCATCATCATCTTTATGCACGGTTACTTTCATTTAACTCTCCTATCAAAAAAGACCGTAACAACTCGTTGGGGATTAACCGTTGGGTTGACAATCACTCGCAGCCATCTACCTCCAAAATCTGAAATCTGTTTTAGATAATGGGTGTTGCCATGAGAATCGGCAAGGGGCAAAAGCCGATCGGGCGCAGAAAGGGTTTCCGTGAGCCAGGATGGCTGAATGTTTCGTTCTTGCATCTGGAAGCGGGCATGGTCAGAGAGTTCAAACCCGTCGATCATTGTCCCTCCCTGCGATGATGGCGCGTTCTGCCTCGGTCAAACCATAAAGACGGGCAACAATGTCGTCAATTTCAGCTTCGTAGGGGGCGACGGCTTGCCCCTGGGCGGTGAGGCACTGCTGGACGAGGGTTGCGATGCTGGCTCTGTCGGCGGGTGAGGCGGGGGAAGTGGGGATTTGCGGATCACCTGGGCACCTCATAGGTTTTGCCATTGATCTGCTCCGTGGCTAAGTAATTTCAGCGAGTCGTCCCATTTCTACGCTCACGGTGTCAAACCGATTGTCATTAGGATGATAGGCGAGAATTTCCATGCCAATGGGTTCGCCTGTGGTTTCGTCTTTAATTAAAATTACCCCATCACCCAGTTCGGTCACAATTTGATTTTTGCGGGGTGGCTGCCAAAATATGGTGAGTAATTCCATTTCTGGCTCGTAGTAGATTTTTATTTGTGCCATATTAAATCTCCTTCTTTAATTGCGTCTGTTTGGTAGGCTGTGATCAGAAATCCGTCTCCGTTGAGCCGCCTCACCACCGCAACAACCCAACGTTTTGCTTTGAGGGTGAGATAAAACAAAATGATGTTGGGATCGCGGCTGCTCCGACGGATTTCGTCTGGATGAGCCAGGGTTTGGATGACTTCCATCTCCAAATCGGCGATGTCTGGATGTTTGATGATCAATTTTTGCCAGTACTCTTCTGAGGTGCGAACACGAAAGCCTAACGGGGTGAGGATTTCAAATTTACTCATCCTTCTCTCCCTGCGATGATGGCGCGTTCTGCCTCGGTCAAACCATAAAGACGGGCAACAATGTCGTCAATTTCAGCTTCGTAGGCGGTGACATTTTTTCCCTGAGCATCAATGCACTGCTGGACGAGGGCTTCGATGCGGGTTTTGTCGGCGGGTGAAGCGGGCGGAATGGGGATTTGGGTGACATACATCGGCTTGAATTCATAAAAGCCACCTTGCTTAGATGCTGCAATTTGTTGAATAAACCACCACATTAGCTTGGAATTTAGGATTCCTAGTAAAAACTCAACTTCATCAGTAACACAAATATTGGTTTTATCATTGCCGTAATACCCTGAAGAGTCTGCCGCATACTCAACGGATTGAGCAATTGCTGGGATAAAAATCTTCGATCGCTCAAACTCCTGCCAGTAGGTAGCAGCACATCGTTGCAGTGCATACCATTCGTATCGAATACCTGTTTCAGCTTTATTTCGATTAGAAAGTTCTGTTTTGAAACCCAGCAAATGCTTATAGATCGCTGGATATTGTTCTTTGAATGCTTGTTCTGCTTTTTTAGATGCTCCTTCAATGGTGGGATCAAGATGTAATGGAAAATGCCAAGGAATAAACAGTAACCATAAATCTTGATAATCCACTGTCCAGCGTTTAACATCGCGTCCCCGCAAAAAAGGTTTGAGGACTTCAGCAGAGGAGGGGTGTTCGGCAATGAGTCTGTCACGGGTGGCGCGATCCACCACAAACGCTTCATTGCAACCTGTTTTAATCCCGTAGTAAAACCGATTGTTGACATATTCGCCTAACGGGGTTCCAGCTTTGCGCAGTTTTTCTAACAGGTTTAGGGCAGTGGCATCGGCAAACTGCCAGCCATCAGCGGTGAGTGCCTGTTGGGGCATGGTAAAGGATTGGGATTGTACCACGGTTTCAAACTGGCTGATGGGTTGTCCAGGTTGCCAGTTCAAGGCGCGGAAGTGTCCCTCACCCCTAGCCCCTCTCCCCAGGGAGAGGGGAACCGGATCTGTCTTACTCCCCTTCTCCCCTAGGGAGAATGGGTTGGGGGATGAGGGCTGGGAGAAGGGGTTGGGGGATGAGGGCTTGCCTTTCTGGGTGATCACGATCGTGGGATAAGCAATGGCCGCAAACACAGGCGCATCGCCAAAGTCAATAATTTGCTGAAGTTGGGTTTCACGGGTGATCAGTTGGCGCAGCTTTTTGCCATAGGCGGCTCGGAACCATTTGTTAGAAGAAATGTAGGTTAAAACGCCATTTTCCCGCAACAAATTTAAGCCTTTTTCATAGAAAAATACATAGAGATCGGCAGTACCAGTGAAGGATTCGTAGTGTGGTTTTAGTAAATCTTTAAGGTGTTTAATTTGTTCTTGGCGCACATAGGGCGGATTGCCAATCACCACATCAAAACCACCCTGTTTTTGAAACACCTCGCTGAAATACACCTCAAAATCAAAGATTTCAGCTTGGTTAGTGATGGTTTGAAGTAGCCCTTGAATGGTGGTGCGTAATGCCGCCTTACGGTCTGGGTTGGTTTCTTCAAAGTATTCCTGTTTCCGCTGCTCTAACTCGGCAAACACCTGATAATTCAGCAGGTTTTTCTCCACACTCAGTAACGAGTTACCGCAGACAATTTTGTAGTCCAGGTTGGGCAATGGCTTAATGCTTTCATAGTCTTCTTCATCCACTACTAACGACAGCCACAGCCGCAACTTAGCAATATCCACCGCACCGGGGTCAATATCCACACCGTAGATTGAGGACTGGATGGCATGGCGCTTGAAGGCGTAGGCAGAGCGACCCTCATCCCCCCGACCCCCTTCTCCCCAAGAAGAAGGGGGAGATCCGGCTCCCCTCTCCCTAGGGAGAGGGGCTGGGGGTGAGGGCAAACTCCCCTCTCCCCAAGGAGAGAGGTTGGGGGTGAGGGCATTTAGGATTGCTTGCAGAACCGTTTCTAAATTCTCTAAAACTTGCTCGTTAGTCAGTCGCAGAACTCTGAGATTTTGAGACTGCATCCAGGCATCCCGATCGCGATCTCGTTCAATTTGGGC
Source organism: Thermostichus lividus PCC 6715 (assembly GCF_002754935.1). Classification (NCBI taxonomy): domain Bacteria; kingdom Bacillati; phylum Cyanobacteriota; class Cyanophyceae; order Acaryochloridales; family Thermosynechococcaceae; genus Parathermosynechococcus; species Parathermosynechococcus lividus. The sequence goes on along the minus strand of NZ_CP018092.1, from coordinate 2,015,308 downwards.
TTGATGAATGCCACCATCCAGTTCAATCACTAGTTTGGCTTCGTGGCAATAAAAGTCCGCAATATACCGACCAATATTGTGCTGCCGTCTGAACTTGAAATTGTTGAGTTTGCGATCGCGCAAGCATTCCCATAGAAGTTGTTCAGCAGGGGTTTGCTCCAACCGTAGTTCACGAGCACGCTCCAACAGGGCACGCGGAATTTGCCGTAACTTACCTGCAACAGTATCGCCCTCATCCCCCCGACCCCCTTCTCCCCAAGAAGAAGGGGGAGATCCGGCTCCCCTCTCCCTAGGGAGAGGGGCTGGGGGTGAGGGCAAACTCCCCTCTCCCTGGGGAGAGGGGCTGGGGGTGAGGGAGAGAGAGGGGTTGGGGGTGAGGGAGAGAGAGGGGTTGGGGGTGAGGGGTAAATAGGTCGTCAACACGCTCCGCACCTTCACAATCTCCTGCATCATCCCCACCGGAAATGCCCCAGAGCCGATCGCCGGGTCGCAGATTTTGATATTTGCCAACGCTTGGTCAATTTCTGCCGCATGGGTTCGCACCAACTCCGGCACCTGAAACTGATAGGTTGCGGTTTCGCTGCCCTTTTGCACCACCACAGCATCATTCTCGATCGCCCGTTCCCCTTGCCGAATCAACCGCTCCAGATCGCCACGGGGCACCTGATGAATCGTCGTGTCCAGATAGTTAATCAAACTCTCCTGACACATATAATGCACAATCTCACGGGGCGTGTAGAAGGCACCCCTAGACTTGCGGTCTTTCACCTCCAGCAAATTCTCAAACACTTTCCCCAACATCTCCGGATCAACCGCCACTTCCTTATCCAGTGGCTCATCTTCCCGCACCGTGAAGTTATACAGGTCAAAGGTATCCAGAATGTTTTGAATCGTGGCGTTGGCGATTAAAATATTCGTGGTTTGCCAGTCATAGCCAGCGATCGGTTCAAACAAGCCCCCATTCAAAAATGGGATCTTGCAGGGCTGACGACATCCGGGCAGTTCATACAGCGCTTCACGACCGCGATTGATCGCTAAAGCTTGGTAAAACAACGGCTCCAATACATCGTTAAAGAAATTGTCATATTGCACATTCTCCCGCCGAAACAAGCGCCGCAGAAAATCCTTCGCGCCACTGCCCCAGGGCTGCCCCGGCTCCACTCCCAACCAGCCTTTCTTTTGCAGAAAATACAGAAAGACAATTTGCCCCAAGAGCTTTTTGGCAAAATTGGCGGGGTCAATCTGTTTCTGAGTAAATTCAGTAGCGATGACCGGATCGGTCTGAAGTAGGGTTTCGACCTCATCCCGCACCTGGAGAAACAGGTTTTTGTATTGCTCAAAAAATTCCTGCGTAACTGATTCAATATTGAACGCCGCTTCTAATTCATCCAGAGTCGGATTCTGGCGATCGTTCAATAACAGCGGCAATAACTGCTGCTGCGCTGTGTGATTCGGCTCTGTTTGCCCCACCAGAAAGGACGATCGCCTTGCCGCTGTGACCTCCTTCTTGGGTTTATAGCTGCCGTCTGCCTGCTGTTCTAGCCGATAATCCAAACGAACCAGGGAAAAGCGCCAATCCAGCGAGCCATCAGCGGTGTACGCTACCAACGCCGCTTCTTTTTGATTGCGATCTTGCAGGTATTGAGCAACAAAGTTGCGCTGCATGGTGCGTGCCCGATCCAGAGATGTCGGCTGCTGCAACCGCACCACCAACACATCGATCGTATTGCCATCAGGATCGACGTACTGCCCAATGCGCTTATACTGCCGTACCTGGCGCTTGTAGGCATCCTTAATATAGTTGCCCTGAGCTTGGAATGCCTTGGATTCATCCAGGTCTTTGACCAAGTTGCGGGCAAATTGCCGAAACTGTGCCTCGTCAAAGGGACGCTGTAGCGTGTCGGTTAGTAATCGAATGGCGCTTGACTTTTCCATTGTTGAATCCCTCCTAAACCTATGGCTGCCCTCACCCAACCCTCTCCCTAGGGAGAGGGCTTTTCAAGCTCCCCTTCTCCCTGGGGAAAAGGTTTTTCAAGCTCCCCTTCTCCCTGGGGAGAAGGGGCTGGGGGATGTAGAGCGATGCTCTTCCCGCAGGGTGGGCAATAAAAATATCCCGACAGCACTACCTCTCGACTGCTGCCCCACTGATGCACCATTTGCGGTTCTGGTTCTACCAATAAATTCATCGGCACCGTCTTCTTCAGCGCACTTAGGAGCTTTAGAGGATTTCCTGCGATCGGTTTTAGAGCCTCTTGCACTTTTTTAGCCGTTTGCTTCGGAATTCTACCTTCCTCAAAGGCAAGACGCACCGCTTTTAGAAACTCCTCATCTGCGTCGGTAAATCCCTTAAAAGTGCGAATTTCTTTGGCTTTCAAACACTGAATCACAAATTTGTCAGCGCTACTGCCACCCCGACTGCTTGCAGGTGCAATGTCTGCGGTGTCATCCAGAGACGCAAAGGCATCTTTATTCTGTTGCAGCAGATCGTAGTAGCTCTTGGGAATAGGGTGCTTCGGCGTGTCGGGTTCGCACTTCAACCAATCAACGGCTTGAAAGAAGTCTAACTCTTGAGCGGCTGTTCCATCCGACAGGAAAAATTTCTTCAAAGCTCCTTGTCGAAAGAAGGTGAGAAGTTGACCCTCATCCCCCCGACCCCCTTCTCCCTGGGGAGAGGGGTTGGGGGTGAGGGTTACACGTTGGGCAGTACGAGCTTTGCGGGGTAGATTTTTGATTTTGTCAAACAGATCCGGTTGGCGATCGCGGATTTGGCGTAACAGTTGCAAATACTCTAGTTCGGATCGTTCGTCGCCTTCCTCGCGATCGTAGCTCTCTCGCTGATTCAAGGTGCGATAGAGGCGATCGCCAAATAACTCATGGGTCGTCACCTCTTCCTCATCACTCAGATACTTGGCATCTTCTCCCAAGGTGTCGTGAAACGCTTGAATCTTAGCAATAATATTCTCTTCTAACCCCAGTTGCGCTTCCGACTGCGCCGTGGGGAAGCAGTTAAAAATATAGACCTGTTCATGCACCGTACCCACTCGATTCACCCGTCCCACCCGCTGCAACACCCGTGTCGGGTTCCAAGGCAGGTCGTAGTTAACGACCACATTGGCGCGGTGTAAGTTAATCCCCTCTGCCAGAACATCGGTAGTAATCAGAATCCGAATGGTATCGGTTGGCTCTGAATGTTGTGGATCAAAGTTTTGCTGAATCAGGGCTTTGGCAATAGCTGGATTATGACTCACAGGTTTGCCCGTCTGGTTATAAACGCCCCCTCCACTGGCATAGAACATCACCTGCCCTGGGAAAACCCGATCTAGATTTGTGTAAAGATAATCGCCCGTTTCCTTCGATTCTGTGAAGATAATGACTTTTTGATCTTTCAGGTGAGGATGATTTTGCAGATCCGCCACAAACTGATTCAGTTTTGGATCATCCTCAAGCTGATGCCAAAAGGCTTGAATATCCTGTAAAAGAACTAAATCTGACCGTAAATCGCGAATAAAATCATCGTTGAAATCTGTAGCATCATATTGCTGTACAGCATCTTGCTCAATCAAGGCTAAAAGTTCCTCTGGGTCGTCTCGCTCCAGTAAATCATAGACATCTAGCTCTTTACTGATCAAAACGGTGCCTTGCTCGAACATGGCAATAAATTTTTCATAGGACACAATAAATCGCCCTAAGGTTCGCTTAAACGCATAAAAACTACTCTCCAAGCGTTTCACTAAAACCGCACGCATAAATCCGCCAATGTTGCGTTGGCTCTGGCGTGTGAAGCTAGATACTTGCTGCCTCAAATACAACAGTGGGGTATAACGGGCATAGGAAAACCGCCGCAATCGCTGCATCGTTTGGTTAAACACCCATTCCGTCTTATCGTCAAACTGATAAATGATCTTCTGCGGTTCCGCCACCCTAGGAAACATCAATCCTTGTTGTTTCAAATCATCGGCATAGTAATTGAGAATCTCAGTTCGAGTGCGACGCACCATCACATATCGCAATACCTTAGTCCGGATCTCTTGCGATACGTCCTTCAACGTGATCCAATAATCAGGATCGTCTTTGGAATACTGATCTAATCGCTTTTGTAACGCTTTAAAGAATTGCTCAAGATTAGGAATCCCCGGAATGGTACTTTTTCGAGCAGGTTGAAATAACTTAAGCTGGTTGAAGATATCGCTAATGCGGTTATTCAAGGGCGTTGCAGATACCAAAATCACCTTCTTCCCGGCACAAATTCGGAAGAGATTGTCATACGCTTGGGTTCCTTCATTCCGAAACCGATGAGCCTCATCAATCAACACATAACGAAATTTCTTTAAATCGCGTTGCAAGAGGGCATCCAACTTTCCCAGTGACTCGACTTCATAGCCGCGAATCCCAAATTCAAAAAAAGTATCTCGCCAATAGTCACGCAACACTGGAGGACAAATGACTAAAATCCCTCCCTGCAACTGTTGCGCCAATAATGCCGAGATATAGGTTTTGCCCAACCCCACCACATCGGCTAAAAATACGCCCCCATAGGCATCCAAAATTTTACGAGCTGATGTGACTGCCTGTTTTTGATACGCCAATTCCATGAAGCTGTCCGGCAAATACACATCCAGATCGTCTTCATCTAGATTGATATCTTCCTTAAAGTATTCATAGAGAAACTTGAGGTAAAGCTCATAGGGGGTGATTGTATCGTTAAGCCAGGTTCGTTGTTGAACGGTGTCAACATACTCAGCAGAAATATCAACCGCATCCGCCCATAACGCTTCAAACTGCGCTAGGGCAAACTCCACATCTGCCCGATCCTTTAGCTCTACATTAAATTCTCGGTTGGCAACTAACCCTGACCAGGAAAAATTGCTTGATCCCGTAATCACTCGCCCGAAGTCGCGATCGCCCTCACCAAACCGACTGATATAAACCTTGGCATGGAGATTTGCGCTGGGATATGCCTTAATTTCTAACTTCCCAGATTGAATAAACTCAATGAATTTTTGTACGCCCAATTCCGTATCATAGGAGTCTTGAGCTTGCGCGATCTCCTTTGCAACTTGATCCTTAATTTGCTCTTTCGTTCGTTTATGAGACTCAAAATCCAGATTCATTTGAGCCTGAGCAACTTCAATTGACTCAAACGCCTTTTGATCCACTGTGAGACCAACTAGAATCCGAATGTGATCAACGGTTTCCAATGCGTCATACAGTTGATGGAACCCACTTGTTCGGAAATAACCCACCAAAACATCAAAATACTGCACATCCGACAGCGTCCGCTTGAAGCGATCAAGCAGCGTTGCTCCCGGTTCATTGGTAAAAAACGTCAGATCCGTTGTCATTAGCGTTGTTCGAGTGCTGTTCGTGCTTGACTAGCTCCTCATTTTAAAACTCGCATTCAAGTAAAACTGTCTCAGACAGTGGGTGGATGGCTCAGGCGGGATTTGAACCTGCGACCTTGGGCTTATGAGTCCCCTGCTCTAACCACTGAGCTACTGAGCCAAAAATTGCACAATCTTAATTCTAGCGCAAACAGCAAAAAACTCAACACCCTTGTAACAGTGCTATGGATAGTCGAATGATCACCTAGTTAATTTGGTGCACCACGTTCACGGATGGCCGCAATAATCAGGGTGTTTGCTTTAGGGAAAGGAAATTGATCAAGATCCGCTGGTGCCACCCAACGGATAGCATCGCAGCCAAGGGGTTGTGGTGTTCCCGACTCATAATGACAGTAATAGACCTGTAGTGTGACCTTAAAGTGGCTGTAGGCATGGTCAATGTCGATTAGGTGCTCACCAACCCTAACCTCAATACCAAGTTCTTCACGGATTTCGCGGCGAATGCACTCCTGTACCGTTTCTCTAGGTTCAATTTTGCCCCCCGGAAACTCCCACAGCCCCCCCAATAATCCGGTCGGTGGCCGTCGATCAATGAGAATTTGGCCAGCATTGTTCCAAATGACGGCAACACCAATCTGCTTGTGAGGTAATGGCGCACTGGTCATTTTGCGGGGAATGTCCTGAGTTAATCCATACCGATGGGCGCGGCAATGATTTTGCCATGGACAAGCATGACATAGGGGTTGACGTGGTGTACAGATGGTCGCCCCCAAATCCATGATGGCTTGATTAAAATTACGGGGCTGCTGCGGGCACAGGAGTTGTGCTGACCATACCCACAATTGCGTCTCTGCCTGCTTGGGGGGTATAGAAAGGGCAAAGAGACGGGAAAGGACTCGCTTAACATTGCCATCCAGAATAGGGTGGGCTTGGTCAAAGGCAGCACTGAGAATGGCCCCCGCCGTACTGCGGCCAATTCCGGGCAGGGCAGCAACAGCGGCATAGTTCTGGGGAAATTGCCCCTGATGCTCACTCATAATCTGCTGAGCGGCGCAGTGAAGATAACGGGCACGGGCATAGTACCCCAACCCTTGCCAAAGTTTGAGAACCGTGTCTAACTCTGCCCCTGCCAAGGCCTGAATGGTTGGTAGATGATCCAGCCAGCGGTGATAGTAGGGGAGAACCGTGGCTACTTGGGTTTGCTGGAGCATGATTTCCGACACCCAAATGGCGTAGGGGTCGCGAGTGTGTCGCCATGGTAAATCTCGGCTGTGGTGTTGATACCAGTCCAGCAATGCACTGCGAAGGGAGGGTACCCCTAGGGCATACCCACCCTCAGCGTCTTTTAGATGCGGCACGCCTGCCTATTCCCCTTGAATTGTCCCTTGGAGCGATTGCTCGAACTCTAGTCGCTGCTCCGCACCCCGCAGGAAGTAGCCACTCATCATCGCAGAGGCTAGCAAGCGACCGAGGTGTTCACGGTTAGTGGTAATGGATACTTCAAATCCCTCTGCCGGCAAATACCCTAATAAATTGCCAATATGGCGCTCCATCACCACTGCCATTGCTGGCGATGAAGGACGTGACAGGCGAGCCACCACTTCTGCGTCCATATTCTGCAGATAGTTCCAAAGGGATTCAGCATTTTCCTGAACTGTGCGTGGGTTAATGGTTGGCTCCATAGTGCGTCCTCTCCAACAGGTGCTTTAGGCCACACAGCCAATGTTACTGTGTTTACTTAGCTTTAATGTAGCAACTCTTTTGGTCAGGGTAAGGGGGGAGAACCGATCTGCAAAGATACGAGTTTCCGCCTGATGAACTACCCCACCCCATAGGCAGATGGGGAATTGCGCGACCCTAAAGTTAATATTTTTAATTTTAATAATAGGATAATGGTTTTGAATATGTGTCTGGCTTTCAGGAATAGAGAGCGCCTATGACTGAAAATACTCTTTTTGACCTAGCGCCCTATATTGATCATACACAGCTTGACCCGCTGGCCACCATAGCTGCCATTGACCAGTGTTGTGCCGAGGCGGAACAGTTTAAGTTTGCCACGGTTTGCGTAATGCCGGTATGGGTGAAAAGAGCCGTGGACTACCTCCATCGCACCTCTGTCAAGGTTTGCACGGTGGTTGGTTTTCCCAGTGGTGCCCATACCAGTGAGACCAAGCTCTATGAGGCGCAGCAGGCGGTGGAGGCGGGGGCAACAGAACTGGATGTGGTCTTAAATTTAGGCTGGTTGAAGGACGGCCATACGGAAGCTGTGTATCGTGACATTGCCCAAATCTGTTCGGAGACGGGGGTGACTGTCAAGGCGATTTTAGAAACAGCGGTGCTCACGGAGGATGAGATAGCCGTAGCGGTGGAGATTTGTCTGGATGCGGGGGTGGCGTTTTTGAAAACGAGTACGGGCTGGCGGGGGGGTGCAACAGTAGCTGATGTTAAACTCCTGAAACGCTTAAGTCGCGATCGCGTCGGCATTAAGGCTTCAGGCGGCATTCGCAGCCGTGAGCAAGCTCTAGACCTTCTTGCCGCAGGGGCAACACGACTTGGCACGTCCCGAAGTTTAGAATTGATGCAGGTCTAGATGCTGATGCGCTTGGGGCTGCCAATCCCCGCTTTGAATCGGAGCTTTTTGCCAGCGATCGCCACAGATAAGGGTATGCATTTGCCATGCTGGGTCGGGTTGGGGGTAGTCTTGGCGATAATGTCCACCACGGCTTTCCTCCCGAAAGAGAGCACTTTTGAGAATCAGGTAGGCGATATCTAGAAGATTACGCAGTTCTCCCCACTGCCATAGGTAGGTTTGTATGGCAGCACTCCCCAGTTCAACGCTGTGTTGCGGGAGACGGTGTTGGAGGGGGGTGGGCATTTGGTCTCGCCACGTTTTGACTTGGGTCAGGGCTGCCATGAGGGTCGGGGCATCGCGGCAAATGCCAGCACTCTGCCAGATCAGCTCGCGCAATTGCGTACGCCAAGCAACAAGGTGGGCTAAGGAAATATCAATTCTGTCAATGTCGATGGAGGTGGTGCTCTGGGGGATAAGCACTGGCCTTGGGGTAAGCTGAAGATGAGCTAGCTGGGCAGAAAAAACAAAGCACTCCAGCAGGGAGTTACTGGCCAAGCGATTGGCACCATGCACGCCTGTACTGGCGACTTCGCCAACGGCATACAATCCGGGAATCGTGGTCTGGGCTTGTAAATTGGTGAGGACGCCACCCATCCAGTAGTGGGCAGCGGGGGCCACCGGGATGGGCTGCTGCTCCACGTCAATGCCCCACTGCCGACACACGGCAATAATTTTGGGAAAACGGTAGTGCAGGCGATCGCGGGGAATTGGCCGTAAATCTAACCAGACATGGGCGGCGCGAGACTGTTGTAAGTGGCGGTAGATGGCACGGCTGACCACATCCCGAGGGGCTAATTCTGCGGCGGGGTGATAGTCGGCAACAAAGCGATACCCACGGTTATCAACGAGATGAGCACCTTCTCCTCGCACCGCTTCGCTGATTAAAAAGCGGGGGGCATTGGGAACGTTCAAGGCGGTTGGATGAAACTGAAAAAATTCGACATCGCGGATCTGTGCCCCGGCTCGCCATGCCATGGCAACCCCATCGCCGGTGCTTAAGGGTGGGTTTGTCGTTTGGGAAAAGACCTGGCCGCCGCCGCCTGTTGCCAGAATGACAGCCCCAGCACTGAGCCATTGAATCTGGCGATCGCGCAACAGACATACCCCGCGGCACACCCCAGACTCCATCCAAAGGTCTAAGACAAAGCTGTTGGGCAGCAGGGTAATATTCGCTGTGGCAGCCACCTGTTGCAATAGGGTGGTCACTAATGCCTGCCCCGTGGTGTCGGCAGCATGGAGGACTCGCGGTCGCGAATGAGCCGCTTCAAGTGTTAATGCTGGGCGATCGCCTTGGCGATCGAAGGCGACCCCCATCGCCAGCAGGCGCTCCACTTGCGCTGGTGCCTGCTGAACCAAAAAACGAACACTCTCGGGATCACACAGCCCCGCTCCAGCCAAGAGGGTATCCTGTGCATGTAATAACGGGGAATCACTGGGGTCGATCGCCGCCGCCATCCCCCCCTGCGCCCAGCCACTGGCAGACTGCTGCAGGTCATTCTTGGTAATCAGCCCAATGCGATAGGAGGTAGGAAGGGCTAACGCTGCACTTAACCCCGCGGCTCCACTGCCAATGATTAGAACATCAAACCCAGACGTCGCGGCAGTCAACGTTAACCCAACGCATCCTTTAGAGTTGTTTTATGAGGATGGAAATGCACAAGAGCTTACTTGTATAGCCCATTATTATAGCGATCGCCCCCTTCAACAAGGGCAGTTTCCACCTCAGTAACCGTAAATTTATCTAAATTTGCCCGTAACGTTTCTTTTTGCCGCTCTGTCAGACCGGGGATATTAAGGACATCCTCCACCGACTGGTAGGGAGCATTTTTAACAATGAGCTTTGCTAGCGTAGGATAAAGACCACGATATTGGATAAATGCGGCAATATTAGTGTTGTTGAGGTCAATCTTTTCCCCATAGGAACTGCCTAGTTTTTCGTCCACCACATTCACCAGTTCCTCTGCGGCGGGTGCGGTGGCAGCCAATGTAGGTGCGCTCCAGTGCATCCAGCCGAGAAGGCTAACCCCCAGTAGATACACCAGTGCTAGCCAGCAGCCAAAACGTTGCATATTGCTTTACCTCCCAAATCTCTCAGGTCATTAAAAACAGCGGTTGATTAGGATCAGAAGACGTAATGAGCGCATCGCAGGGGCGATCGCCATCACCTAAGCTGGGTAAAGGCTGACGCACAATGGCCACTAAGACCGATGGCCAACTGTAGTTCACGACCCTTACAAATGATTCAATAATATCAGAGTCCCTTGACATACTCCCCATGCCTAAAGGCAGGGGATTCTTGTTCTTGGTTCTGCGACAGCACCTATCGCATCAGGTTGTCCTGCTACGACAGCGGTGCTTATCTCCCCAAGCGTTCCCCCTTGCGGGGCAGTTCCCTTTTGCCCAAAGGTACTGTTAAACCAACCAAAAAAACTTAGGTTGTTTTCTAGCCGTTAGGCTATTGGGTTTTTAGAGAGGTTGATTACCCTTACCTCTGGTTTTAGTTTAAACTAAAATCACTCTAAAAGACGAGTTTTTAGGCCTAAAATTTTCGATAACACAACATGCGCCTTATATCCCCATGCCTGAAGGCAGGGGCTTTACGGCGTTTTCGGTAAAAGTCTATCCCAGAGTTTCCCCTCGCACCATTCAGTGCGTCTCGAAAGCGTGCAGCAGCCATACATGGCTATCAACCGTCCTACCAGCATTTTGCTACGTTATCAAGGAGGGTAGAGGTGAGGGAATTCCACGAGAACAGTTAGAATAAAAATAAATTTCTTGCGCCCGCTGCCTGCTGCCATGAACGCCTTTGCTCCTAGCATCCCGACTGATATTGACCTTCCCGAGTGGTTAGTAACATGCCTGCGGCAGCCCAGTAGCGAAAATGATGAGGACTTGGTATGCCGCGCCTTTCAGTTTGCTTACGATCTCCATCAAGGACAGCAACGTGCCTCAGGGGAACCCTACATTGCCCATCCCGTTGCAGTGGCTAGTATTCTGCGGGACTTGGGGGGTGGCTCAGCGCTGATTGCCGCAGGCTTCTTACACGATGTGATTGAAGATACTGCCATTACTGCCGAAGAGCTAGAAGCAGAATTTGGCACCGAAGTCCGGCGGTTAGTAGAAGGGGTAACGAAACTCTCGAAATTTAACTTTTCCAGCAAAACTGAGCGTCAAGCGGAAAGTTTCCGGCGGATGTTCTTGGCGATGGCTCAAGATATCCGTGTCATTGTGGTCAAATTGGCGGATCGGCTGCACAATATGCGGACACTGGAGTATTTACCAGAGCAGCGTCGTCGCCCCATTGCCCAAGAAACCCGCGATGTGTTTGCCCCCCTTGCCAACCGTTTAGGGATTTGGCGCATTAAATGGGAGCTTGAAGATCTGGCCTTTAAGTATCTTGAACCAGAGGCCTACCGTCAGATACAGGAGTTAGTAGCTGAAAAACGCGCCGATCGCGAGGCGCAGTTACAGGCGGCCATTAGCCAGCTTCAAGACCGTCTCAATGACATGGGGTTTGGCTATCTCGAGATTAGTGGTCGTCCCAAGCATCTTTACAGCATCTATCAAAAGATGAAGCGCCAGCAAAAAGAATTCCACGAAATCTACGACGTGGCAGGAATTCGCATCCTAGTGGCCACGAAGGACGAGTGCTATCGTGCCCTAGCAGTGGTTCACGACTGCTTCTTATCGGTACCTGGTCGCTTCAAAGACTATATCAGCTTACCCAAGCCCAACCAGTACCAGTCGCTGCATACGGTGGTGATAGGTCTGGGAGGCCGCCCTCTGGAGGTGCAAATTCGCACGCTAGAAATGCACCATGTCTCGGAGTATGGGATTGCTGCCCATTGGAAGTACAAAGAAGCGGGTAACTCGCTGCCGCAACAGTGGAGTGGCCGAGATCAAAAATTCACGTGGTTACGTCAACTCCTTGACTGGCAAAATGACCTCAAAGATGCCCAAGAGTACCTTGATAGCATCCGTGATGATCTATTTGATCGCGAAGTTTATGTATTTACGCCCCAAGGGGACGTCTTAGCCTTGCAGCAAGGAGCAACTCCCCTTGATTTTGCTTACCACATTCACACCGATGTGGGGAATCATTGTGCGGGTGCTCGGGTCAATGGCCGTATGGTTACCCTCGATACCCCTCTGCGTAATGGCGACATTGTGGAAATTATTACCCAGAAAAATGCCCACCCTAGTTTGGATTGGCTGAATTTTGTCTGTACCACCGCAGCGCGAAACCGTATTCGCCAGTGGTATAAGCGATCGCGGCGGGATGAAAATCTGCAACGCGGGCGGGAACTCCTTGAAAAGGAATTGGGTAAATCAGGTCTAGATAGTCTGCTGAAGTCACCGCAAATGCAGCAGGTGGCTGAGCGCAGTAACTATCAAACTGTTGATGATCTCGTGGCGGCCTTGGGCTATGGTGAAATTACCCTCAATTTAGTGGTAAATCGTCTCCGTGCGGCCACGTTGGCGCGTCCCGATGTGGCTCCGCCCGAATTACCGCCAGAGACTGCACCAATTAATCGGGTACCTGCCTCTACAAAACCCAGTGACTCGCCGATTTTAGGAGTTGAGGGGCTAGTGTATCACATTGCAGGCTGTTGTGCCCCAGTGCCCGATGAACCGATTATTGGTGTCGTGACCCTTGGCAGTCGCGGGATTTCTATTCATCGGCAGGGCTGTAGTAACCTTGAGGCGATCGCGGGCGATCGCCTCATTCCTGTGAGTTGGAATACCAAAACGGCGCAGCACCGACCGCAAACCTATCCGGTTGATGTTCAAATTGAAGTCATTGACCGTGTGGGTATTCTCAAAGATATTTTGACCCGTTTAACCGATAATCACATCAATGTCCGGAAGGCCAATGTCCGCACCGATCCGGGGCGAACGGCCATCATTGATCTGTGTATTGATATTGTGAATGCGAAACAACTGGATAATATACTGGCTCAAATTAAAAAAATTACGGATGTGCTAAATATACGTCGCCGTCAGCAGACAGACATTACGTCCCCTTAGCCCGTTGCGCTTGTGCCCCTTCTGACACTGGAAACGCTCCAACGGTGTCCAGCCGAACTGCTTGCTCCTGCGCTAGCGTGCTTGCAGCGGGTACAGCAGTCGTGGCCGCCGCCGCATCCGGTGTGGGTGGTTCCCGCAACCCTATGGCACGAGGTACACCCCGCACTGGTGCCCCTATGGGAGCAAGCGAGTGAGCAGTGGCAGGCGACAGCGCCGAACCATACCACGCTGAAAGCCCTAGCCACAGAGATGAGCCAGCGCATCCCGCCCCTCGATGTGGGTGAGTTACCCGTAGTGTTTGAGGCGTGCCACCACTATTGGCAGCAGCAGGGGGGCGATCGCCATCTTGTAATAACTAGCTATCTGTGGCTAGACCACCACGACTTACCGTGGGGGATAGGCAGTGCCAGCGTGCTGACAAACCCCAGTATGCCCGTGGCTCACCATACCATCGAAGTGGCCTATCGCCAAGTGGTGCAGGCCAGAAACCTCTATACCTACTGGCAGCAAGGGTGGAACGTTAGCAATTTACGGGTGGCCGTATTAATCTATCCCCTAGCGACGGTGATGGCGTCGGGATGGTGGTGCAGCGCAACTGGCGGGACAGGGGTTGCCTATGAGGGGGTGCACTTACCGCACCACGGGCATCTACCGGGCAATGCTGGTGTATTGCCCACAGACTGGCAGACCTTGGTAGCGCAGTGCCCCATTACCGTGCAACCCTATCTGTGGCTCTGGCATCAGGCCTACAACCGTGTTTGGGTTGGTCAATGTTTGGCAGAACCCTATTCCCCTGAGCAACCGCCAGCCCCCCTTCAGCGAAGCATTGTGGGGGAAGGTATTCCCGCTGCCCCCGGCCAAGCCATTGCCCCTGCTTTGGTGATCACCGACCCCTGTGCCCCCAGTGCGGTTGTCGGGCGCATTTTGGTGACCAAAACTATTCCTCCCCATTGGCTGCCATTGGTGAGTGCGGCGGCGGGTATTATTTGCGAACAGGGAGGGCTAACCAGTCATGGAGCCATCTTAGCGCGGGAGTTGAGCCGCCCGGCAGTGGTGGGTGTCCCTAATGCCACGCAAACGATTGCATCGGGAACACTGCTGTTCCTTGATGGGAATAGTGGAGCCGTCTATCAGCTTCCGCCGCAACCCCTGCGGGCAGAGGTGACCGCTACAACCCAGCCCCAGCAGCCCCCCGCCCGAGGCGATCGCCTTCCCCTACAGATTTTGGTGAATGTGAGCCAAGTGAGTGCGCTGCGGGGACTGCGGAGTCTGCCCTGCGATGGCATTGGCCTAGTGCGCTCAGAGTTAATGCTGTTGAGTTTTCTGGATGGTCGTCATCCGTGTCACTGGTTGCAACAGGGGGACGCAGACGAATTACGCGATCGCTGGGTGCATCACCTAACCCAGTTAATGCGGGCGATCGCCCCGCGCCCAGTGTTTTACCGCACCTTAGACCTGCGTGCGGAAGACTATCGGCACCTGTTGGGGGGAGCCAGCTTTGAGTCAGAAAGCCATCCTGCCTTTGGCTTACGGGGGGTGAGTCGCTACCCCCACTTTGCCGAGTTATTCGATCTGGAACTGGAGGTGCTCGCCATTGCCCACCGCCTTGAGGACACGCCCCTACGGGTGATCTTACCCTTTGTTCGCAGTGTTAGCGAAGTGGCCTACTGTCAGGCTGCCTTGGCTCGTCACCACCTCACCCAAGCGCAGGGAATTGAATTGTGGGTGATGGCAGAGGTGCCCGCCATTTTATTTTTAATGAGCGACCTTGCGGCTTTGGGGATTAGCGGTATTACCATTGGCACCAATGACCTAACCCAACTGCTGCTGGGGGTTGATCGCGAGCGAGTCCTCCACGAGTTCAGTGAAGACCACCCTGCCGTCAAAGGGGCGATCGCCCAACTGATCCAGCAGGCAAAAGCACTGAAGTTGCGGTGCAGTTTGTGCGGTGAAGCCCTCATCCACCATAGAGACTGGTTACCATGGCTAGTAGAGCTAGGGCTAGATAGCATTTCCGTGAGTCCAGAGGCCGTGCTACAGGTGTGGGCACAGTTGACGAGGTAGGGGTAGCCTCTGGCGGCTTTGTGAGCCAACGGCTTGTGCGAGGTTGCCCCTGACGCTAGGCTGGACTATGGCATCGTATGAGTTTTTTGAGGATTCCATGCGCGTTTCCCTTCGCTGGTTACGGGAACTAGTCTCAACGGATCTGGAGGCCACAACCCTTGGCGATCGCCTGACGATGGCGGGGTTTGAAGTTGAAGAGATTGAAGATCGCCGCACGTGGGCTGAGGGAGTTGTGGTCGGTCATATTTTGCAGTGCGACCCTCACCCCAATGCCCAAAAGCTGCGAGTGTGCCAAGTGGATGTGGGGCAGGGGGAACCCAGTACCATCGTCTGTGGTGCTCCTAATGCGGCAGCAGGGCTGTACGTGCCGGTGGCGGTACCGGGCGCTTACCTTGCCAAAATCGACCTCAAGATTCGTCCGGCCAAACTGCGCGGGGTGTTGTCTCAAGGCATGATCTGCTCCTTAGCCGAATTGGGGTTAGCCAAGGAATCTGCAGGAATCCATACCTTTAGCGAGCCAGTGACCGTAGGGGCAGATGTGCGCCCTCTGTTAGGGCTTGACGATGTGATTTTGCATTTGACCTCAACAGCGAACCGTGCCGATGCCCTGAGTATGGTGGGGATTGCCCGTGAAGTGGCTGCCCTTACGGGTGCCCCCTTGAAGGTGGCCATTCCTGCGGCACCTCCGGCCAAAAAATCCCGTAGTAAACCGCCCTTCACCGTCAGTGTTGCGGATCCGCTAGCGTGCCCCGCCTATCGCGGTGTGCTGATGAGCGGTGTGCAGGTCGCCCCCTCACCCCCATGGTTGCAGCAGCGGCTGGAAGCGGCTGGTCTGCGCCCCATTAACAATGTGGTGGATATTACTAACTACATTCTTCTAAAGTGGGGGCAGCCGCTCCATGCCTTTGATTGGGATCGCCTCCGAACCATTGATCACAACAGCCCCCTCACGGTTGGCGTGCGCTTAGCCCACCCCGAGGAAACCCTGCAAACCCTTGATGGTCAATCCCGCCGCCTCACGGTGGAGAACCTCGTGATTACTGCTGGGGACGTGCCGATCGCCCTCGCAGGCGTGATGGGGGGGCAACAGACAGAGGTTCATGCGGGAACGCAACAGATTTTGCTGGAAGCGGCGCTCTTTAGCAGTGCGGTTGTGCGCAGGTCTGCCCGTGCCCAAGGGTTACGCACTGAAGCCTCTGCCCGGTACGAGCGCGGTGTCAACCCAGCAGAGCTAGAGGCCGCCAGCAACGAGGCGATCGCCCTGTTAGAGGAGCTTGCCCACGGTCGTGTTACCTTCACCACCCTGCTGGATCAGCGACCGCCCCTTGATCGCACCCTCACCCTGCGCCTTGAGCAAGTCCATCGCCTTTTGGGAGGGGTGCTGACCGCCGATAACTCGGAGATCGACGACTTGAGCGCCGAAACCGTGGAAGCCCTGCTCAGCGCCTTGGGCTTTACGCTGAGGCGGCAGCCCTCGCCAGAGGACGAATCTGTGGTGTGGTCAGTGACCGTGCCCCCTACCGGTTTCGGGATATTGAGCGGGAGGTGGATCTCATCGAAGAAGTTGCGCGGCTGTACGGCTACGATCGTTTTGAGGAAACCTTGCCGCCGCAATCACAGTTGGGCGCACTACCGCTGGATCTGCTGCTGCTGCGGGATCTACGAGCCGCCTTTCGCGGCGCTGGCTTAACGGAACTGATGCACTACTCGTGGGTTAAGGGCACTCACCCCCATCAGGTGACCGTTGTAAATCCATTGGTGGCTGAGTTTTCCTGCCTGCGTAGCGATTTAATAACCGGATTGGTACAGGCCTTTCGCTATAACCATGAGCAAGGCAATCCCCCCCTGAACGGGTTTGAGGTGGGTCGCGTCTTTGGCCAAGGGGAAGAGGGTCTCTGGGAGAGCGATCGCCTAGGGGGAATCATTGGTGGCGATCCGTGGCAGGGCAAGTGGGTGCGGCGCTCCCAACAGCCCCAACCTCTGTCGTGGTTTGAAGCCAAGGGTATTCTCGAAAGTGTATTTCAGCGGTTTGGCTTGGTGGTTGAGTACCAGAGCGATCGCCGCGATGAGCGGCTACACCCCGGACGCACAGCGTCTCTATCCCTAAATGGTGAGCACTTGGGCTTTTTTGGTCAATTGCATCCCCAGTTTGCCGCAACGTTAGAGCTACCCCATGCGGTCTATGTATTTGAACTGGAACTAGAGGTACTGCTCGCACCGCTGGTCGATCGCTTCGGCCATGAAACCTTCCAACCGTTTTCTACCTATCCCGCCAGCGATCGCGATCTAGCCTTTTTTGCCCCTGCGGATCTCACCGTTGGCGAACTCCGCCGTACCCTGTGGAAAGCCGCAGGTGGACGCTCCTCGCTCCTAGAGTCGGTGGAACTGTTTGATGAATATGCTGGGGTTGGGGTTCCGCCAGGACAGCGCAGCCTAGCGTTTCGGCTGACCTACCGTGCCCCGGATCGCACCCTCACCGAGGCCGAAGTGAATGAACTCCACCAAAAACTCCGCGACAGCCTAGTTGAGAAATACGCCGTAACCTTACGTAGCTAGAGGATGACGATGACTGCAGCCGTACCCCTCACCGATCGTTGGCAAGCCATGGCAGATCTTGCCCTTGCGGGTGACCTTCTCAGCCGTGATCAAGCCCGCGCCGTTCTGCGTGCCCCTGATACGGAGCTACTGGCGCAATTGGCAGCGGCCTATCGGGTGCGGCATTACTATTGGGGCAACCGGGTGCGGCTTCACTACCTGCTGAATGCCCAGAGTGGCCTGTGTCCCGAAGATTGCCACTACTGCTCCCAATCTAAAATCTCCACCGCTGAGATTGAAAAGTATCCTCTGCTCTCCCAAGAAAAGATTTTGGCGGCGGCTGAGCGGGCGGCGGCACTGAAGGCGGGCACCTTTTGCATGGTCATTTCGGGGCGATCGCCCAGCGAAAAAGTCTTTGAGCAGGTACTTGCGGCAGTAAAAGCGGTAAAGGAACGCTACGATCTCAAAATTTGCGCCTGTTTAGGCTTACTCTCGGCAACCCAAACCCAGCAGTTAGCCGCAGCGGGGGTGGACCGGGTGAACCATAACCTGAACACCTCACCGAACTACCACAGCGAGATTTGTACCACCCATACCTTTGGCGATCGCGCCCAGACCCTCAACCATATTAAGGCAGCGGGGATTACCACCTGCTCCGGCGGCATCCTCGGTATGGGGGAATCCGATGAGGATGTGATAGATTTAGCCCTTGCTCTGCGGCAGATGGAGGTTACCAGTGTGCCGGTGAATTTCTTAATCCCCATTGCCGGTACCCCCTTTGCGGCACACGATCATCTCACGCCGCGTCAATGTTTACGAATTCTTACACTTTTTCGCTTTTTGTTGCCTCACCAAGAGATTCGCATTGCCGGGGGTCGCGAGGTGCACCTACGCTCCCTACAGCCCCTTGGCCTGTATGCCGCTAACTCCATCTTTGTGGGGGACTATTTAACAACGGCGGGGCAGGCACCCCATCAAGACTGGCAGATGATTGCCGATGCTGGCTTTGTCCTAGAAGATGCTGAAGGCCGCGCGATCGCCCCTTAAAATCCTCCTGTTGGGGGATGCGCTTCCTTGATGGTTCCATCACACTAGCATCCAAGAGCCAAGACGGCCTTGGGGCTGGCGACAGTACTCAGCAACGTGTAACATTCTACAATGCATTTGTAACGAAATGTTGCATTTTCTCAGATTCCTCCTTAGCATAGAGAGGAATGTGGTACTTAATAGACATTATGAAAAAGCCACGTTGGACACAGCTTATTGATTTTCTGCAGCGGGAGATGGCACTGCCCACCTCTGCCATTAACTTTGGCCTCAAGCAGTGCGATGAGAAAGTCAACCTGTTGCCAGTGGTACTGTGGCAGTATGGCCTAGTCAGCCTTGAGCAGTTGGATCGCATTTTCGAGTGGATGGAGGCTAGCCACAGCTAGTTTTGCCTGCTGTGACACTTTGGCAAGAAGTTGCCATAGGCTGCTCTGCCTAGCTCTGAGTACTCCTTCCATTAGCTTTTCGGTAGCGAAACAGCAGATTAGATTCGCGACTCCACCCTTGTTTAGAGTATGCCGCAAGCTCCGAGGGATCTGCCGAATGGCTTGGATACCCCATTGATGCGTTGGATCCCTCGGAGTCCCTCAGGAAGCGGCTTTGAAGATTTTATACTATGTCGTATAAAAAACATTGCTTGCTTGCAACGGGGATCCCTCGGAATAGGGGGTTGCAGTTCGCTCAGGGAGCGGCTAGTATAGGGGTACTCCTTCCTCTTCATGGGGAAGGCGATCGAATGGAAACATGAACTCGTCCTCACTTTTGTACACGGTGTGGTACCCCCTTCCTCTTCATGGGGAAGGCGATCGAATGGAAACTGGTGCATAGCCCCTCCCTGTATTAGTACACCAATACACCTTCCTCTTCATGGGGAAGGCGATCGAATGGAAACTTAATTAATAAGGGAATAAAGATACTTGCAGGGAGCTAGTATGCGCTTTACGGTTCTGACTGTAGCTGTCGTGGTATCCTTAGTCGCCCTCTATGCTTGGGGCGGCAGTTGGCTTCGGAACCTTGGCACCTTGGGTGTTCTCACGCTCTACTGGTTTGCTGCCTTTCAGCCTAAGTCTTGACCTGCTGGCACCTTAATGATTATCTTTTGCCATAAACAACCTTCCTCATAAGACGGCTGTGCAACTTCGAGCAGGGGGTAGATTTCTGTCGCCTCCTCGTTAGCATTGCCTTGGAACAGATTAGAATCGCAGCCGAAGGTGCTAGCTCTTAGGGATAGGGTGTCATGAGCCAACAAGCCGTAGGAATGATTCAGGTCATGGGATACCCAGCAGCACTTGCGGTTGCTGACACCTTGGTGAAAGCAGCTAATGTACAACTGGTGAGTTGTGAAGGGATTGGAAGTGGCTACTGGACGCTGGTGATTCGTGGCGCAGTTGCGGAGGTCAATGCAGCAGTTCAGGCGGTGCGATCGCACTCGCAGCCACCGATTCTGTCTCACCAAATTATTGCGCAGCCCCAATCCAACCTAGAGCAAGTGCTGCCCATTCGCTCTCCCCACGCTCCCCTTGACGATTTTCTTCTGTAGCAGAGGCAGGATGATCTTCTGCTCGATATTGGCCTCATTGCGCTTGACATCCTCCCCGCCGCAAGCGGACGGGGTTTTCCGCTCACATTCGATAAACTAAGAGTACCTGCTAGGGATGCTGTCGATGACCACTCTTCGCTATGCCTATTATCCGGGCTGTGTGGCTCAAGGGGCTTGCCGCGAGTTAGATCTTGCCACCCGGGCGATCGCCCCCCGCTTAGATATAGAACTCATTGAACTGAAACAGGCAGCGTGTTGTGGCTCAGGCACCTTTAAGGAAAATTCATGGTTGTTAGAAGACACGGTGAATGCCCGCAATATTGCCCTTGCTGAAGCGTTGGAATTGCCATTATTAACCCATTGCAGTACCTGCCAAGGAGTCATTGGGCATGTGGATGAACGCCTAAAAGAGTTCCAGCGCGATCGCCCCGACTATGTAAATAGCATCAACCAACTGTTAGAGGCAGAAGGTTGCCATCCCTACCGTGGCACCACTGAAGTCAAACATTTGCTGTGGGCAATCATTGGTGATGTGGGGTTAGAGCAATTGCGCTTACGGGTCACTCGTCCCCTAACCAACCTACGCTGTGCTGCTTTTTATGGCTGCTATTTGCTTCGCGCCCAGCGCACCCTTCCCTTCGATCATCCGACTCACCCCAGTTCCCTAGAGAATGTCTTTGATGCCCTTGGGGCAACTGCCGTTGAGTATTCAGGGCGTACCCAATGTTGTGGCTGGCCAATCTCTAGCTATGCAACTCCCGCCGCCTTTCGGATGGCAGCACAACGCCTCCAAGGGGCGATCGCCGCTGGGGCA
This sequence comes from Thermostichus lividus PCC 6715, assembly GCF_002754935.1. Taxonomy (NCBI): domain Bacteria; kingdom Bacillati; phylum Cyanobacteriota; class Cyanophyceae; order Acaryochloridales; family Thermosynechococcaceae; genus Parathermosynechococcus; species Parathermosynechococcus lividus. Next base: position 1,994,306 of record NZ_CP018092.1, on the reverse strand, counting down.
GATTGCATTGTTACCCCCTGCCCCCTATGCCACCTGAACTTAGATTCCCGGCAGCCAGAAATTGAACACCTCATTGGCGAAAAACTAAACTTGCCAATTTTACATCTACCCCAATTAATTGGCTTAGCCTTGGGGTTGGCTCCTCACCTCTTAGGTTTATCAAAACACGTCGTTTCGGTAGAACCAGTCCTAGCAAAGCTGGCGTAGATTCAGCTAATGGGTATGACGCGATAATAATTGCTCTTCTAAGGCAGCAATTTGATTGTACGCCGCTGTGAGTTGTGCCGTTAACCGCTGGATTTGTACCTCGGCACTCAAGGGGCGATCGCCACTCAGATAGCGGCTGTGGCTATAGTCATCATCCACTAAAATATCCTTATGTTCGGGCATAACCCCAGGGGCACGAGCCGGCACAGTTCCCCTCACCACCTGCTCATTGGCAGCACCGGCAGCAGCTTTGATTCGCCCCTCAGCTAGCGCTTGGGAAACTTTTTGGTTCAGTTGTTCAACAATCTGGTATAAGGCATCGATTTTGTTGCTGAGCACCAATATCTGCTTATGTAGTAAATCCACGGGACACGTCCTCTTGCTGTGGAGTGCAACAGTCATCAACCCAACCTCGCATTTCCCTCAAGCAAACCACTTGAGTTAGCCGTTACCCCAACCAGACGATGCACGAGAGAATTACTCTATCCGTTGGCTGTCAAGATGCGCCTAGTAATTAGCGTTGGATATTCTATTCCCACAGTAGAGAAGATCAATAATAGACTGCAACTTTTTCAACAAGACTTAAGGGTGAATAAACTTTTGTAAATATTACTCACCACCAACATAAAAAAGGGGGAATACCCCCCCATCCCTGCTACTCCACCCCTTCGATCTTGTCCTCTACCTCTTGGTAAAGCTGGCGCAGTAACTCCAGATTCGCTTCACTGGTATCCCAGTAGCCACGACCATTCAGTTCAAGGAACGTACTCACCATCTTGCGGAAAGAGTGGGGGTTCGTATTCAACAACCGCTGCCGCATCTCAGCATCAAGGATAAAGGTGGCATTGGCCTCTTCGTAAACCCAGTTATCCACCGCCCCCGCCGTGGCCGACCAGCCCATCGTATTGACCAGCCGCTTCGAGATTTCTCGTACCCCCTCGTAACCATGGGAGAGCATTCCCTCGTACCATTTCGGGTTCAAGAGTTTAGTGCGGCTGTCTAAACGCACAGTTTCCGAAAGGGTACGCACTTGGGCATTAGCTGTTGTTGTATCGGCAATGTAGGACTTAGGCTGCTTGCCGTCCCCTCGCAGTGAGCCGACCAGTTTGGTGGGGTCTGAGTCAAAATAGTGGCTCACATCCGTCAGGCTAATTTCGGCAGAGTCCAAGTTCTGGAAGGTGACATCAACGGTTTTGAGGGCAGTCTCAAACAGGTCTCGCGCCTGAACCATCGCTCCCGGTGAATCTGCAGAAAACGCAAAGGACTTGCGCGACAGATACATCTCCTGTAGCTCCGATTCTTGCTCCCAAGAACTATTTTCAACCGCAAGATTCACGTTAGCAGCATAGGAACCAGAGGCATTGGTGAACACCCGGGTGGCAGCTTGGCGCAGGTCAAGCCCCAATTCTGCAGCCTGTTGCAGGGCATGTTTGCGGATAAAATTCAGTTCCGTTGGCTCATCGGCTTCTGCTGCCATCTTCACGGCACGGTCAATGAGCGCCATCTGGTTAATGAACAGATCCCGAAATACCCCAGAGCAGTTCACGACAACATCAATCCGGGGACGACCCAGCTCCTCTAGGGGAATTAGCTCCACTTTATTGACGCGGCCCAAGGAATCTGGCAAAGGCCGTGCCCCCACTAACCACAGCACCTGCGCGAGGGATTCACCGTAGGTTTTAATGTTGTCCGTTCCCCACAGCACCATGGCAATGCTTTCGGGCCATTGGCCGTTGTTCTCGGCTTTTTGCCGTGCCAAGAGGCGATCCACCACCACTTTGGCAGATTGAATGGCGGCAGCGGTGGGAATGGCTTGAGGGTCAAGGGCATGGATATTTTTGCCGGTGGGCAACACATCGGGATTGCGAATGGGATCGCCGCCAGGCCCGGGGAGAATGTATTCCCCTTCGAGGGCTTGTAGGAGTGCCCCCAGTTCATTGTCCGCAACAATTTGCTGCAAACAGAACTCGAGGTATTCCATCAGGGGTTTAAGGGAGCCTACATCGATGTGGGGATAGCCCGATCCATGGAGGCTTTCAATCCACGGCGCTTTGCGCCCCATATTAAAGAAGTTCAGCTTCGAGACTTTCGACACGCGGCCATCGGCATCGGCTTGGGCTTGTACCAGTGCGGTGACGGCTGCCCGGGTGGCTTGGTTAATCTGCTGCAATAGTTCCACATCGGCGAGAACACCGCGATCGCTCCCGCGATAAATGTCATCAATATCGCGCCCCAAGCTTTCGGCAATCAGACGCGGGAGGCTCTTGATTTCCTCTTCAGGGCGATCCAAGCTGGCAATATTGACTAAGGTAGCCACGGCCTCTTCGGTGCTCGGTGGCTGACCAATGACGTGCAGACCACAGGGCAGCAGCCGACTTTCAATCTCCATTAACTTGATATAGACCTTGCCAACGAGGGTATCGCGCTCTTCGGCAGTGAGGTTGGCTGCATCCTGATCCGGTAGCGCCACATCCTGATCTAAATTGACCAAGCGGCATTTATCCATGATCGTATTCACGATTTGTACCCCGCGCCCGCTATCTTTGAGGCTTTGGTAAGAGCCAATGAGATCGCTGAGTTCCCGCAACCCTTTATACAAACCAGCATTTTCGGCGGGAGGCGTTAAATAGCTAATGGTGTTGGCGTAGCTGCGTCGCTTGGCAATGGTGGCCTCTGATGGGTTATTGGCGGCGTAGTAGTAGAGGTTGGGAATACTGCCAATTAAGTTATCGGGATAGCACTCGCCCGACATCCCCATCTGTTTGCCGGGCATGAATTCAAGGGAGCCGTGGGTGCCAAAGTGCAGCACCGCATCTGCTTTCCAGATGTGGTTTAAGAATGTGTAGTAGGCTGCAAAGCCATGGTGGGGACTGGCGGAGCGCGAAAAGAGTAGCCGCATGGGATCCCCTTCGTAGCCAAAGGTGGGCTGCACCCCAATGAAAACGTTGCCGTAGGCTTTGCCATAGATCAAGAGGTTTTGGCCATCGCTGTTGAGATGCCCAGGGGGTTTACCCCAGTTCTCTTCTAGGCGTTTGGCGTAGGGGGTGAGCCGCTCGTATTCCGCTACACTCATGCGGTAGGCAATATTGAGTTCGGGGCTGCCCACTTGGGCGCGGGCATCGTGAAGCACCTCCTGCATGAGGGCTTCGGCATTTTCAGGTAGCTCCGGTAGGTCGTAGCCGTTATTTTTCAGGGCTTCCATAACCTTGTAGATGGAGCCAAAGACATCGAGGTAGGCAGCTGTACCAACATTCCCCTTATCTGGTGGGAAGCTAAAAATGGTGATCGCTATTTTTTTATTGACTTTGGGTTTGCGGCGTAGGTTAACCCACTTCAGGGCACGCTGGACAATCATTTCTACCCGATCCTGTAGGGCGATCGCCTTGCCCGTCACGCCATCGCGGCCAGAGAGGATAATCGGTTCAATGGCACCATCCAGTTCCGGTAGGGCAATTTGCAAGGCCACTTGGATAGGATGCAACCCCAGATCGCTATCTTCCCACTCCTCTGTGGTTTGAAAGACCAAGGGCAGCGCTACCATGTAGGGGCGATTGAGTTTTTTCAGGGCGGCAACGGCTTTGCCATGATCCTGCTTGGCAGGGCCACCGACAAGGGCAAACCCCGTCAGGGAGACCACCGTATCGACAATGGGCTTCTCTGGCTGTAGGGGGTCGTAGAAGAATTTCTCGAGGGGGGTGGAAAAATCCAGTCCACCGGAGAAGACGGGGATCACCCGTGCTCCTTGGGACTCAAATTCTTGGACAATGGCGACGTAGTGGGCATCATCGCCGGTGACAAGGTGGGTGCGCTGCAGCAGTAGGCCAATGGTGGGCACCAAGGGATCCTTGAGGTCGTTGCCAATGTCGCCACGGCTGTTGAACCAGTTCAGGTATTCCTTCAGATCTTCAAACATCTGAGGGGCAAGGGGATGCCAAATGCCTGTATCCGGATAGGTGACCGGTTCTTGATAGTTGAGGGTATGACTGCTGTCTAACTGTCCTTTGAAGACGTAGCGATCGCCCAGCATCAGGAGGAAGTTTTGTAGGTTTTCGGGGGAGCCTCCCAGCCAGTACTGGAAGCTGAGCATGAAGTTGCGCGCATCTTGGGCTTTGTCGATGGGCAAATACTTTAGTACCTGTGGCAGGGTGCGCAATAGCTTGAGCATGGCATCTTGGAAGCCTGCTCCGGACTTCTCTTTGCGCTTTTTCATGAAGTTGGCAATCACGCTCTTGGATTGGCCGATCTGCGCTAAGGAAAAGCTGCCCATTTTGTTGAGGCGCATTACCTGTGGCAGGGAGGGAAACACCACGGCCACATCGAGGCGATCGCGGTAGGGCTGAACCGCTGCCACCACCTTGTCAGCTAGATCCTCAATAAAAATCAATGACGCAATAAATACATTCGCCCGCGCCACATCTTCACAAAAAGCCGCGTAGTTCTCGGAATTCCGCAGTTCTTCGAGGAGATAACCACTAATTTCAATGGCAACGTGGGGATGATTGTCGTTAATGCTGCGCACGGCTGCCGAAAGGGCACTTTGATACTGCGCTTCAAGTACCACATACACCACTCGCAAGAGCGATCGCCCCTTTAGCGCCGCTGGTGCGATATGCCGAATCGTGGACTTGACGTGGGTGAACATGCGTTCGGACTCCTTGTAACAACCGATAACAAACCCAAGAAGCGGGATGTACCTCTTGTGGTTGTAGCAGAAAATCAAGCTGTAGAGAGACTTTGCGCTGCTTCAGTAACAAATTGCAAAGTTTTACTGCCTAGGTATTAAAACTTATTACATCCCTTGACAAGAGCTTGCTGTTTGTGAATTTGCCAAAGCTAGAGGTGTGGTTCACTATAGGAAGCAACGTTAGTGCCCGGCCACGGCTTGGGCAGCAGCGATCGAGTTTGGTGTTGAGTATGGTGCCTTCGCCACAGCAACAGAGGTTGATGCCGTATTTTGCAGCTGGTATCGCGGCGGCGATCGCCACGGTGGGAGTGGTGGGGTTACAGGCACTGACCCTACTAGAGCCGCTGGAACTCAGGGTGTATGATCAATGGCTGCGCTGGCGACCCGCCACAGCCTCTGCTGATCGAATGTTGATTGTGGCTATTGGCGAAGAGGATATTCAAGCCCTGAAGCAATATCCTGTCCCTGACGAGGTACTGATCCAAGCCGTGGCAGAGTTACAGAAGCACCGCCCCAAGGTCATTGGGATTGACATTTTTCGGGACTTCCCCGTGCCGGATCGCTTTCGCCCCTCCACCCAGACCTTGCCATCCCTAGGGCGAGCAATGATGACCCAACCCAACACCGTCATTGTCTGTAAAGTGGGTCAAGGGGCTGAGCCGGATATTGCTCCCCCCGCTGGACTCTTGCCAAACCAAATTGGCTTTGCGGATATTCCGGTGGATAGTGATGGTGTCGTGCGCCGTGCCATTCTGGCCACCACTCCAGAGGCCAAGGCTCGCTGTCATACACCGCAGTCCTTTGCCCTTGCCCTCGCCAGCATTTTTCTGGGGACAGCCCCCCAACGTCGCGGTAAGGATGGCTTGGCGTTGGGGACGGCTCGCTTTCAGGCACTGACCCCTAACTGGGGAGGCTACAGCAACCTAGATGCAGCGGGTTTTCAGATCCTCATTAACTATGGAACTAGCCCACGCACCTACAAAACCGTGAGTCTCACAGATGTCTTGAGCGAGCGGGTGTTGCCCTCCCAAGTGCGCGATCGCGCCGTACTGATTGGGGTGACCGGCAGTAGCAGCAACGATAAGCTCCTAACGCCCCTTAGCCAACCTGAGCAGGGAAATCGCTTCACGGCTGGGGTGGTGGTGCAAGCCGCTATTTTAGACGACCTTTTAGCTGCTGCCCTTGACAATCGCCCTCCCCTCTGGACATGGCCGCAAGGGGCGATCGCCCTGTGGATTTTTGGCTGGTCACTCGTGGGGGCGCTGATTGTCCTCAAAGGTCAGCGCTGGCTGGTTCTGCCCCTCTTTGTGACTGCTGGGGTTGGCCTAGGGGGTCTCACCTTTTTGCTATTTTTACAATCCGGCTGGATTCCTCTGGTCGCACCAGAACTGGGGTTTGTCAGTGCTGGGGTTTTGATGCTGGCGTACCGCGCCTTGGCCGTTTCCCCTTCTCAACGCTCGCGATCGCCCTCGACGGATGAACCAATGTCTGTTCCCCCCTTCGCATTGGTTAATGACCGCCCCTCCACCGCTCCCCAAGCCTTGTCTGAAGCGGCAGCTGATTCCCTCCTGATGGCGGATAACAACACAGATGTTGCTCCCGATGCCAATGCGACCGTTGTGCAACCGGACACCTGCATTCCCTTTACCCCTGTTCCCCAAGCCGCTGAAACCACCGTCAACCCAGATTTGACCGCTGCTGAGCCAGCGAGTCGCGAAACACTCTTGACCCCTGTTGTGGATGAGGTACCCATTACCGAGATTCCCAGTGCCGCCAGCATGGCCACTAACCCTACGGACATGGAAACCTTTCTCGTTGTAGAGCCTACAGACCCAGAAAGTGTGCCCACTGCCATCCAAGATGTCATCCCAGAGACCCAACTCACCCTAGACCCTTCAGACACAGCGTTGACCGCTGCAAGCAAGCTCACTGCCGCAACCTCAACAACTCCCTTAGAAACCCAGCTAGAGCTACCCGAGCATCCCGTGTCAGCCCCCTCAGCAGCAGAGTTACCAGAAACCCAAGTATCACTGCCAGAGCCGCTGCCTCCAACTTCTGCCCCAACCACGACTCGGTGGTTTACTGAGGTACCGGACACCCAAGTCGTTGTCCCCGAGGAGGGATCTGCCGTCAGCACTGATGTTGCCGTTGACAGCAGTTCCAGTGATTTCCTGTCGCCAACCCTAGTCAGCGAGGTAGCGGTCAACCTTGATCCAGATGCGGTGGACACTCAGTTGGGAGTTGTAGCCACGCCAGCCACCCTAGAGCCGGTTGCCGCACCGGATACCACCGACACCCTTGCACCCCCTAGCACTTGCCCGTCTCCAGTCCCCAAAACCACGGTGGTTACGGATATTGAAGCGGCGGCAACCGAGTCCCTGCCCCACATTTTGGGGGGGCGCTACCAAGTGCTCAGCCAGTTGGGGGAAGGCGGATTTGGACGGACATTCTTAGCCGCAGACCAGCATTTGCCCGATCATCCGATCTGTGTGATTAAACAGTTAGTGCCCTCCCGCAAGGATGAGCGGTTTCTGGCCATTGCCCGCCGCTTGTTTCAGCGCGAAGCCAAAGCACTTGCCCAGCTAGGACAGCACCCGCGCATTCCTCGGCTGTTGGCTTACTTTGAGGAGGAGGGGGTGTTTTACCTCACTCAAGAGTACGTGGAGGGGGAATCGCTCAAGGAAGAGTTTGAAAAAAAATTAACTCTGTCCCAAGCAGAGGCGATCGCCATCCTCAGAAGTATTCTTGAGCTACTCGAGTACGTGCATCAGTTAGGGGTAATTCACCGCGATATTAAACCCGCCAACATCATGCGCCGCCGCAGTGATCAACAACTATTTCTCATTGATTTTGGTGCGGTGCGCCACGTTCAACCGGAGGATCTACAAAAGCACGGCAAATATACAATCTCGATTGGCACCCGTGGGTACGCCCCCAGCGAACAGATGGCGGGTCGGCCAGTCATTGCCAGTGACCTCTACTCCTTGGGAATGGTGATTATTGAAGGCTTAACGGGGTTAGCACCCATGGATCTGCCCAATGATCCGACCACAGGGGATGTGGTGTGGGAGCCTGGGACGCATCTTGCACCAGCGTTTGTGGCTATTTTGAACCGCATGGTTCGGTACAATTTCCGCGATCGCTACCAGAGCGCCGCAGAGGTGTTAGCCGCTTTGGCAGCCGCGGGTCTCTAGATTCGCGGGCTAGTTGCCCCTACACTTGTGGCAATCTATGAAAAGATGAACCAGTAGTTGAAGGCAATGATGATACCCTCCACCGGCATGGTCTGGATTGTTGTTGGTTGTAATTGCCTGATTGCGATCATTGCCCTTTGGGTGGCTTGGCAATTGGTGAAACTGCGGCAGACGTTGCGGGGGGTTGCCCGGGCGCTGTTGGATGCCGAGCGCAGTACCCATGGCGTATTGGGGGGAGCGCCACAGGTCATTATGATTGGTCAGCGTGGGGTCGCGGGGTTGCGATCGCAACTGCCCCGCTGGGGACGGCAGCAGCGTAATGTCCGCCTGTTTTTAACCTTGATAAGCTGGATAAGTCGGTATAGTACCCCGTGGCTACGGCAACGAAGGAGATAACCATGGCAAATCAGCAAGGAAGTGGCGGTGCCTTTTTGGGGGGCTGCTTCTGGGGGGGGCAATTGGCACAGTGGTTGGTCTGCTGGTTGCCCCGCGCTCTGGCAAGGAAACGCGACAACTGTTGAAAAAATCTGCCGATGCTCTGCCGGAGCTATTGGAGGACATTAGCAGCAGTTTTGAACAGCACCGCGATCGCCTCTCGGAAACCACCCAAGAGCGTTGGCAGGCCACCCTCGATCGCCTCAAAGAAGCGATCGCCGTCGGCATTGAAGTCACTCAGCAGCAGCGCCAAGCCTTTAGCCGCGAAGCCAATGGCATGGCACTGAGCGATCTCGATGAGGAAAATTCTGGGGATCTACGGCGTTAAGAGGGCACAAAATTCGCCCAAGGTTAACGGCTGAATGCGGGGGTGCGCCTGCGCCTGTTGGCAATCGTCTGCGGTTGTGTAGCCCCACGTGGCCAAAAAAAGGCGAGTGGATACCAACTCTGGGGTAGCAGCGACCTCTAGGAGCGCCCCCAAACGATCCTCCACAAACCACAGTGGTGTACCGTAGGCTGCTTGCAGTTGCAAAAGAATCATCGGCTTGGGCTGCTGTTGCTCCTTGCCGTAGATAGCCGTAGCCGGAACAATGATCCCCGCCTGCTCTAGCAAATAGGTCACAAAGCGCTGTTCTTTGGTGGTCACAATGGCCATCGCATGGCCTTGGGCTTGCCAGCGCTGCACAGCGGCCACCACTCCATCATAAAAGTCATGGAGCATCAACCAGTGTTGCCAGTCGTTGCGGATCCACTCATCCCGCAGCCCATCGACCCGCTGCCCCAGATCCGCTGCACTAAGGTGATAGGTGTGAAGAAGGCGATCGCGCACCTGGGGCCAATGGGTGCTGATCTCCGCAGTGGGGATTTCCTCAAGGATGGCTCGCAACAGAACTGGCATTTCCCAGCCCACCGTAATCACAGGCCGCAGTTGGTAAAATTGCTGCTCTAGGTCAGCAAGGGCAACATCAGAGGTCTGCCATACCTGTTGATACACCCGCCAACTGGTTTGAAAATACTCCCGCAGGCCATTACAGAGGACTCCGTCAAAGTCTAGAGCCAGCAGACTCGGCAAGACATCCATACCTTCGGATCAAAAAGGAACTGGGGCGGGAGGATTCGAACCCCCGAATGGCGGGACCAAAACCCGCTGCCTTACCGCTTGGCGACACCCCATTGCATCGCTTTGTTAGCATAGCAAGTTTGGCGCAATTTGTTCAAGCGATCGCTCCACTTTTCTCAGGCCGCCCTAAATACTGTAGTAGAGCGGAAACGACTTTGCTTCCTTCAGTTTAATAAACACCTGCTGCTGTGGCTCTAGGGTGAGATCATCAAATCGCTCTCGCGATAAGTGCGCCATTAACTCCTGCCCATCGTCTAGGCGTAATTCCACTTGAATTTCCCAGCCCAGATGAATAATGCGACTAATGCGCGCAGGCACGGTGTTGCCATTGGGGCGAGTTTCAATGAGAATGTCGCGGGGGCGCAGAAAAATATCGCAGTGCGGCGCACTATGATTACTTTGCTCAAAGATGCGGGAGGTGCTGCGCAGAACATTCACCGGCCCAATAAAGCTCATGACAAAGGGACTCGCAGGGTGATCATAAATCTCAGCCGGCGTGCCTACCTGCTCCACTTGGCCTTTGTTCATCACCACAATCTGATCGGCAACCTCCATCGCCTCTTCTTGGTCGTGGGTGACAAATACCGTGGTGACATGGACATCATCGTGGAGGTGGCGCAACCATGCCCGTAGTTCTTTGCGAACCTTGGCATCGAGGGCACCAAAGGGTTCATCCAGCAACAGGACTTTGGGTTCTACTGCTAACGCCCGCGCTAAGGCCACCCGCTGCCGCTGCCCACCGGATAGCTGGGAGGGATAGCGATCGCCCAACCCAGCAAGCTGAACGAGATCCAGTAGCTCCTCAACCCGAGCTTTGATTTTAGCAGCAGGCACTTTGCGCAGCTCAAGGCCAAAGGCGACATTTTGGCGCACGGTCATGTGCTTAAACAGGGCATAGTGCTGAAATACAAAACCAATGTTGCGCTCCTGCACACTCTGGTAGGTGGCATCTTTGCCGGTGAGGAGAATACGTCCTGTATCCGGCATTTCTAAGCCAGCAATGAGCCGTAGCAGCGTTGACTTGCCGGAGCCTGAAGGCCCAAGTAAGGCCACCAGTGAACCGCTGGCAATTTCTAGATCCACCTGTTTGACCGCTTGAAAGGTACCAAACGACTTAGAAACATTGTCAATGGTGATGCCCATCGCTGTCCTGCTGCTAGCTATACTCTAGTTTCTCTATAAGATTACCGTAGTTTTTATACGATAGCGTCCTCGGCACCCTCAATTTGCCTGACGACCGTCAAAAGACTGGTTGAGGCGTGGCTGTGGCCAAGAGACAATGTCGCCACTAGTGAGATGTGCCCCCAGCATTTGGGTTGGGGAGTATGTCAAGTCAAGACCCCCTGACCTAGGAAACATTTGTTATTATGGCGAATAGTTCCCTAGAGCAAAAATAAGAATGGTTCAGTATTGCAGACTACAGTTTGCTAATTCTGAATCTACTGCTAGGGTTTCTTCCGCCAAACGAGGATGTTATGGTTCAATCCCTTCAATACTCCATCGAGCTAGTTCAAGACGAAGCCCGTCAACTGGTGGCCAAGGGAGTGGTCAGTCGTCAGCAGCCTATCTATACCCTCTGCCAGTATGTACCAGTTCGGGAGTGGCCTCTCATTGAGAAGGAGCTAGAACGTTGCGACTTTATGCTGCGAGATCGCATCGGTGATCTGATTGGTCGTGAGTGCTGGGATAACGATTAAACTTTGGTAACCTACCCCGCCGCGTCGGGGGGTAGGCAATTCCACAAAACTAGGCCAACTGTTGTCTAGAGCGAACCTAGGGTTAGGGTGCAGGCGAGTTTTGTTCCTGCTGCAGATCGTGGCGAACAGCCCTCAAGGTTTCGATTAAAAGCTTAATATCAGCTTCTATGGCCTTAGTCTGAGCAGAGCTGGTCGGTTGGGGCGTAGAGGCTGCTGTTTGTTGGGTTACAAATGACTCAATTAACCTGCGAGCTTCTGCTTCAGTAACTCGCCCCTTTTCAGCCCAAAGACTGGCCAGTTGGCGAAGATCGAGGCGCAGTTGGGCAAGATTTTCTTGGCGCTTGGCTTCATCTTGCAGCGACTCAACAGCAGCGGTGACTGCCCCAATACCAGCATAATAGGCTTGCTGTAGCAGTTCTAGGGGATTGCGATCCATGGTGTTGTGAGACATCTCCCAAAAAGGGGCATATGAAAGTATCTTCCTGACACTGTAAGGGAAGATTGCTCTGAGGATCAAGCCTGCGGATAGCGACTGCGGTAAAGGTGAACAATTTTGTCAATGACATCGGCAATACTCAAGTTGTCGGTACACACTTCGATGGCATCCGCTGCTTTGCGAAAGGGCGCACAGGCACGCTGCTGATCAGCGGTGTCCCGCTCAATTATTTGCTGTAGCAAGTCTTCGTAGGTGATCTCCTGTTGTCCCTGCTCCTGTAGTTCCTGCCAGCGACGCTTTGCCCGTTCCTGGGAGGAAGCAGTGAGGAAAATTTTCACGCCCGCCTCCGGAAAGACATGGGTGCCAATATCCCGTCCTTCGGCAGCTACCCCCCCCTGAGCGCCCATCTGCCGCTGTTGCTGTACCATCAGGCGGCGGACTCCTGGCAGGGCAGCCACCTGTGAGACCCGCTGGGTGACCTCAAGGGAGCGAATGGCTGCTGTGATGTCTTGGTCATTGAGCCATACTTGGGAGGGTTGATTGGGATCGCGGCTGTCTAAGCGAATCCGACACTGGGCAACTGCTTCAACAACGGCCACTTCATCCGTGAGATCAATGTGATGCTGCAAACACCACCATGTGGCAGCACGGTACATTGCACCCGTATCTAGATATTGCAGTCCTAAGGCATGGGCCGCTTGCCGAGTGACGGTGGATTTGCCTGCACCAGCGGGGCCGTCAATGGCTAAAATCCCAAGGCGACGGTCTAACAAACAGTTATCAATAAGCCGGGTGTTGCCTACCCAAGCGGCGATCGCCAGCAAGCCAACGGTATCCACCTGCTCTAAAGGCGCCAGCGTATCTGGGTGTACCAGTTCGGCATAGTCCAGACGCAGATCAGGAAACTGTTGCAAATGGCTTGTCACCTGCTGTCGCAGAATAGCCGCCGTAACACAGCCGTTGCGAAACGCCTGAGTTGCTAGTTGTAAGGCTTGGCTCAGAGCCAATGCTGTGGCGCGTTCTCTCTCACTGAGGTACTGATTCCGAGAACTGAGGGCGAGGCCATCGCTATCGCGCACAATTGGGCAGGCAATAATTTCCACATCAAGGTTTAAGTCAGCGACACAGCGGCGGATGATGGCCAATTGCTGGGCATCCTTTTGGCCAAAGTAGGCGCGATCGGGTTGGATAATATGCAATAGCTTCAGAACAACTGTGGCAACGCCGCGAAAATGGCCGGGGCGAGAACGACCACACAAGCCGCTGGTTAACTGTTTTGGGGGGTCAACGGTTGTCAATCCGTCCAAGCCATGGGGGTAGAGTTCATGAACACTAGGGGTAAACACAATATCCACACCCAAGTCACGGCATAGTTGCAGATCCGCTGTCAGTGACCGCGGGTAGCGCTCTAGGTCTTCGTGGGGGGCAAACTGAAGTGGGTTGATAAAGATACTCACAACTACCACATCACAGTCTTGGCGTGCCCGCTCAATGAGGGATTGATGCCCACGGTGCAGTGCCCCCATGGTTGGCACAAAGCCAATGGTTCTGGGAGGAGTCAGATGGCTCAGTGCTGTTTGCAAGCCAACAATCGTGTTCACATGATGAAAGGTACCCATAGGTTCATCACTGGTTCACAGCAGGCGATCGCCAAAACATTCTCCATCCTAGTCCAGATTGGTCACGCTAATCATTTGACTAAAATTGCTGTCAGAAACAAATCTCTTTCTGTTGCGGAACGGCTTGAGCTACACTAGGGGGTAACAGTGCTGAATTCGTATCTAGCCTATGCCTACTGTCTTACCGCAAGAGCGCCAATCACAGCAGGTGATTCGCAAGCACTACCCCAATTACAAAATCATTGTTCTTAACGATGACTTCAATACGTTTCAACATGTGGCTGCGTGCTTAATGAAGTACATTCCCAACATGACGAGCGATCGCGCTTGGGAGTTAACCAACCAAGTTCACTACGATGGCCAAGCAATTGTTTGGGTTGGGCCGCAAGAGCAGGCGGAACTCTACCATGAGCAGTTGTTGCGGGCTGGGTTGACCATGGCTCCCCTCGAGCCGGACTAACACAATCATTACGATTGGTGAACTTGATTATTAGTCCTATTAGAAACTCTAAAGCCATTAACCTTTTTTAATATGTCAGGATAATAGGTAGTTTCAGAGGTTGAGGAACTGCCTATGATCGCCACTACAGCTAAGCGTCCGGCGCGATTGACGCTTCAGGTGTTGGACATCGCCGCTGACACAACAGCCATTCGCTGTCTAGACTGGGATCGCGATCGCTTTGATATTGAGTTCGCCCTTGAAAATGGCACGACCTACAATTCTTTTTTGATTCAGGGGCAGGAGATTGCCCTTGTGGATACTTCCCATGCCAAGTTTGGCGATCGCTACCTTGAGCAACTGTGGCAATTGGTGAACCCTAGGGATCTAACCTATCTCATCGTTAGCCACACCGAGCCGGATCACAGTGGCCTCGTCAAGGCGGTCTTAGCTAAAGCGCCCCACGTCACCGTTGTGGCCTCTAAGGTGGCGCTGCAATTTCTGGCGGATCTCATTCATCAACCCTTTAGCCAACGGCAAGTCAAAAATGGCGATCGCCTTGATCTGGGCAACGGGCACGTCTTGGAATTTGTCATGGCACCAAACCTCCACTGGCCGGATACTATCCTCACCTTTGACCACGGCACCCAAACTCTGTTTACCTGTGACGTATTTGGTGCCCACTACTGCAATGATGACCCCTACGATAGTGAACCAGAATTGCTGGCGCCGGACTTCAAGTTTTACTACGACTGCCTTATGGGGCCGAATGCCCGCTCGGTTCTGTCAGCCTTTAAGCGCTTGGAACCCCTACCAGCGATTCAGCAAGTGGCAACGGGGCACGGTCCATTTCTCAAACACCATCTGTCCCGCTGGTTAGAGAATTACCGCACGTGGAGCCAAGAGCAGGCCAAGGCAGCCACCACTGTCGCCATTTTCTATGCAGGGGGGTACGGCTATGCCAATGCCCTAGTAGAGGCCATTGAGCGCGGTGCCGCCAAAACCGGTGTGGTGGTGGAAACCATGGATGTGCTAACAGTAGAACCCCAAGACGTGCGAGAACTTGCCGAGATTGCCGCTGGGATGATTATCGGCACCCCTCCCACCACGGCTGCTGCCAAAACCGCACTGAGTACAATTCGTGCCGCAGCCCATGCCAAGCAAGCCATTGGCGTGTTCGAGAGTGGGGTGCCTGATGCCGAGCCAGCCTATCCGCTCCTGAATCAGTTCCGGGATGCGGGGTTGACCCCAGCATTTCCCGTGATTCGCGTCAGCGCTGCCCCCACCGATGCCCTGCTGCAGGAAGCCGAAGAAGCCGGAACGGATATGGGGCAATGGCTACTGCGCGATCGCACCGTTAAGCAAATGAAAGCCCTTGACACCGACCTAGACAAAGCCTTGGGGCGCCTTAGCGGTGGCCTGTACATTATCACCGCCCAAAAGGGCCCCATCAACAGTGCCATGCTGGCCTCATGGGTATCCCAAGCCAGTACCGAACCCTTGGGCGTTTCCATCGCTGTCGCCAAGGATCGCGCCATTGAGTCGTTCCTGCATGTGGGGGATACCTTTGTGCTCAATGTTCTTGAAGACGAGAACTACCAGCCCTTGATGCGGCATTTCCTCAAACGCTTTCCCCCCGGCGCCGATCGCTTTGCCCACATCAAAACCTACGCTGCCGCTAACGGCAGTCCCATTTTGGCAGATGCCCTTGCCTACCTCGAATGTACTGTGGCGAGTCGGTTAGATGCCCACGATCACTGGATTGTCTATAGCACCGTGGATAGTGGGCGGGTCTCGAAGCCCGATGGCCTCACGGCGGTTCACCATCGCAAGGTGGGGAATCACTACTAGGTCGTCTTAAGCTCTGACTCAACCTCAGGATTTTTTCTGCTTAGGCCATGATTGGCTGCTGTGCCAGTCCACGCCGAGGATAACCTTGCTGCTCTTAGGAGAGTGTCTGATGCTAACCGAAACTCGACCCCGCGATGTCCAGGTGGCAGAACTTGTGCCACGGGTGCTGGTGTTGCGATCGCGAACATGGGAGCGGCTCAAATTTGAAGTGGAGTACGGTCGTCAGCAGGGAACCACCTCCAACTCCTATCTGCTCAAGGCGGCGCAGCCCACCCTTTTGGATCCGCCGGGTGAATCCTTTAGTCAGTTATACCTCAAGGAGCTGGCACAGCAAATTGATCTGCGCCAACTGCGCTATCTGATTCTCAGCCACGTCAACTCCAATCGCTTAGTGACGGTGAAGGCATTGCTCGAGCGTGCGCCCCAGATGACGTTGGTCTGCTCCAAAGCAGGCGCTGTGACCCTACGAGCCGCCCTTGGCGATCAACTACAGCTTTGGATTCCCCGTAGTGATACGCCCCTCGATGTGGGGGACGGGTGGCAACTGGAGTTTATCGCCGCCGCCACTCCCCGCTGGCCCGATGGCCTGATTACCGTTGACCGCCAGCATCACATTGTCTTTACCGACAAGCTCTTTGGCGCCCATGTGTGCAGCGATAGCCTTTACGATGAACAGTGGAAAAAACTCGATGAAGACCGCGCCTACTATTTTGAGTGCCTGCACGCAGCCCAACCTCGCCAAGTAGAAAGTATTCTGGATCGGATCGCGGAACTCACGCCACCGCCACACCTCTACGCACCAGCCCATGGCCCGATAGTCAAGTTTAGCCGTAGTCGCCTCTTTCAGGACTACCGCGACTGGTGTCATGCCCAAACAGAGCAGGAAACAACGGTGGCACTCTTTTATGCCTCTGCCTACGGCAATACCGCCATTTTAGCCAATGCCATTGCCCAAGGCTTAACCGCAGCGGGGGTACAGGTGGCTGCCATTAACTGTGAGACGACACCACCTGCGGAAATGCAAGCCCTGATCCACAGTAGCGATGGCTTTATTGTTGGCTCACCCACCCTTGGCGGGCATATGCCCACGCAGGTGCAAACAGCCCTAGGCTTTATTCTGGCCGAAGGCAATAAAACCAAGTTAGCGGGAGTCTTTGGCTCCTATGGCTGGAGTGGGGAAGCGATTGATGATATTGAGCAAAAGCTCTTGGATGCTGGCTATACCCTTGGCTTTGAAACCCTACGGGTGAAGTTTACCCCCACCGCAGCAGATCTCGAAAAGTGCCAAGCGGCGGCTCAGGAGTTTGCCCAAGCCCTGAAAAAACTACGGAAATCCCGCACCGTCCTTCAGCCCAGCCTTGTAGAAGCACAGGTGAATCGCACGGCACAGGCAGTGAATCGGGTGGTTGGTTCTTTGTGTATTCTCACGACGTTGCCGGAGGGTTGCACCTACATGACCCAAGCGGCGGCCATTCTGGTGTCGTCGGTCTCCCAAGCCTCTTTTAACCCCCCCGGCGTAACGGTGTCCCTGCCGCAGCAGTGGGCAGACAGTCTCTGCCTTGTGGGCGATCGCTTTGTTTTGAATATTCTCAAGGAAGGGAGTCCCCTTGTCCGCCAGTTCCAGCAGGCGCAACGGCTGGGGGAACAGCAACTGGCCACCTTAGGCTTGAAAAGTGCTAGCAGTGGTGCCCCCATTCTACTGGATGCCCTCGCCTACATTGAATGCACCGTCGAATCCCGCATGAAGTGTGGCGATCACTGGCTCATCTACGCTGTTGTCGATAGTGGGGAACTGCTGCAAACAACTGGCCTGACCGCTATTCAGCACCGTAAAACCAGTTAGGTGCTGGGGGCTTTGCCGTAGAGGCGATCAAGGGTACGAAAATCCTTTTCTGCTTCCTGCCAGAGGCTGCGGTTGTCGGGATCTGCTTTTAAGGCGCGGTGTAGATAGTCCCGGGCAGTTTGAGGTTGGCGATCGCGAATGAGTTGCCGTGCCCAGCACTGATAGGTGACCGCTTGCCACTGCCGTACTTCCGCATCTTGCGGTAAACGGCTTGCTAACCCCTCCACTAGGGTCAGCGCACGACCATAACAGCGGTACTTCAGAAATTCCTGTAGTTGGCGATAGCTGGCGTGCTTGAGCTCGATTTCAAAGGCAGTGATTGGTGATGCTGGCGCTGGTTCTGGGGCAGTGGCTTTCGGAGCTGGCTGAAAGGTGGGCAGCACGCGTGTGAGTTTCTCGTAAGCTTGTTGCAGCAGAATAAACTTATCGTGGGCAGAGCGATCGCCCGGATTAACATCGGGATGATAGCGGCGTGCCAATCGCCTGTAGGCAGACTTCACCTGTGCTAAGGAGGCTCCTTCTGGGAGTTCCAGCACCCGATAGCAGTCTGCTAAATTCATTGGAACCCACGGGACAACGCAACCTTTTAAGCATTGTGCAATGTTTAGATTGCCCCTGCAAGTAGCAGATGAACCTAGAAAGTCCGGCAGTTTTTTTGAGCTTCACCCAGCCTTCAATTCAGGCTTGAACAGCCCACAACCGCGAGGTTGCTAGTCGCTCTAGCCACTGCTCGTAAAATTCACGGTTAGCTGCCTGCTCAGCAGGGTGGCGGGTCGTCCATGGATAGGGCGCTAGGGCAGTGATCGCAGCAGTGGTGACGCAAAACATTGACTTTTGGAACGTTTGGCAGATTTTGACCCGCAGATCGTCTTCACCGCGCCCTTGATGACGGTAAAACTCGTGCAGGTACGGGGGCAAATAGTGGCGCATATCCTGCATGAGCAGCGTGGGCGGAATCCCCGCAGCACCGGTGGGAATGGGATCCGCAAAGAGGGCACCATAGCTAAACTCCCCTTGATCGCGGGAGATTTGCTGCGCTTGGGCATTAAAGGAAACAAGGCCAAAGAAGGGGGTGCCCCGCAGAAATACAGCTTCGACGTAGGGAATGGCCGTATCGGCCAAAAAGGTGAGTTGGGCACTGGCGGGGAGAATATCGTAGGTGTTACCGCGGATTTGTACACGATAGGTGATGGGACGGGCGGCATCGGCAATGAGTCCTGAGCGAATGTGATCCACGACATCGGGAATGGTGCGAATCTCTCCGGCATCGTAGCGATCGCTCAGGGTGAGGAAAATCGGATACATGACGCTCCAAAATTGGCCAAGGCCGCTGTAGTAACAGAGCATTCGTACCGTTTCCAGTAAAAACTCAGGAAACAGCCCATTGACCAATTGCATCAAGGGGTTGCCCCGTAACTTAGCCGCGATGGCTTTAGTAGCCAGTTGCCGAAATTCCGCCGAGTCTAAAAAGGCATCTAGGCCACCGCCGCCGTGCCACATCATGGCTCGCATACAGTATTCGGCATACTCGTAGTTAATGCGGTCATGCCACCAATGTCGCAGGAGCTTGGGGAGCGTGATCTCGCCATTGAAGTACTTAAAAAAGGGAAACAGCACTAAAAATTGCCGCTCACTAATATCACAGAGAGTTTCGGCGTAAGCCTTGAGCACAATGCCATAGCTTTTGAGAATTCCCACCACTTCCATCACGTGGGTGGGGCTATCCGGCAGCAGGGCTTGGTTGTTGAGCAGTCGTTCAATGATCGCAGCGCGGAGTTCAGTAGCACGGGCACCAGTGACAGCGGTCAAGGGAGTCATAGCGGCATTAGGGTGGCAACAGTAGGGGTGAGCAGGCTAACGGTGGATTCACTCCAGTGGATGAGCCAGTTGGGCACAATCCCTAGGATCAAGATTAGCGCGGCCAAAACGAGTCCTGGCAGGCGATCGCCCCACGCAACGGGGGGGAGTTCCGTTAGGTCGTTGGACAGGCGGCCAAAAAAGACGCGGTTCACTAACAGCAGGAAATAGACAGCGGTCAAGCCGGTGCCCACAAGACACAGTAAGGTTTGCACCGGAAACGTGAGAAAGCTACTGCGAAAGATGAGAAACTCTGCAACAAAGCCCACCATCCCCGGAATACCGCCACTGGCCATCACCCCCACAATCATCAGGCTGCCAATGAGGGGCAAGCCCCGCTCTGGGTTCAGCAGTCCCCGCAGGGTTTCAATGTTGCGGCTGCCGGTTTTTTCATAGACCACCCCCACCAGCAGAAAGAGGAGGGCAGAAATGAGGCCATGGCTAACCATTTGGGCAATGGCCGCCAAAATGCTGAGGGGAGTGGCGGTAGCGGTTGCTAAAAGGACAAATCCCATGTGGCCGATGGAACTGTAGGCCACCATTTTTTTCATGTCGGTTTGGGCGATCGCCATCAGTGAGCCGTACAGGACACTCACCACCGCCCAGGTGGCTAGAACGGGCGCGACAACTTGCCATGCGTGGGGGAACAGTTGCACCCCAAAGCGCACCAGACCATAGGTGCCCAACTTTAAGAGCACCCCCGCCAAAAGCACAGAAATTGGGGTTGACGCTTCAACGTGGGCATCGGGTAGCCACGTGTGAAAGGGCACCAGCGGAATTTTGATGCCAAACCCCACCAAAATCAAGCCGAGGAGAATCAATTGCGAGGTCAGGGGCAGCAGTGTCGAACGCTGAGGATCAAAATCAAAGGAACTGGCTCCGGCCAACCAGACTAACCCCAAAAAGCCTGCTAGGAGCAGAACTCCGGAAATTGCGGTGTAGATTAAGAACTTTGTTGCGGCATAGCTACGGCGTGCCCCCCCCCAAATTGCAATCAGCAAATATAGAGGAATTAATTCCAGTTCGTAAAACAGGAAAAACAGAAGCAGATTATCGGCCAAGAAAGCCCCATTGACCCCCGCATTCAGCAAAAGAACAAGGGGATAGTACAGGCGAGGGCGCGGTAGATTGACCGAGGTTGCCCACAGGGCAATCAGGGTCAAGAAGTTATTCAGCACCACTAAGGGCAAGGATAGACCATCCACACTCAGGCGGTAACTTAACCCTAGGGTGTCTAACCACGGTAAGGCCTCTGTCAGCTGGGGAGCGGCATTACTGGGGTCAAAGAGGCGGGCAATGGCGAGGCTTACCACAAGGGCGATCGCCATCACCACGGCGGCTAAACTGCGATAGGTGCGACCCCCACTGGTTTGCGGGAGCAAACTGAGCGCTAGGGCACCGAGCAAGGGCACGAGCAAGACGATGCTCAACAGGGGCATTACAGGAGCAGCCATGCGATCGCCCCTCCAAGAATTGCCACCCCAACAAAGACCAGTAGCAGATAGGCTTGGGACTGCCCCGTTGCGCTGTACTTCAGCAGTTCCCCACCCACCAACGAAGCCATACCCGTTGTATTGACAATGCGATCCACAATGTGGCGATCCACCCAAGCGCTGCACTGCGAGAGCGATCGCACTGCCCAGATCACCGTATAGCGATAGAGTTCTTCAATGTAGAAGTCATAGGCCAGCAGATCCTGCACAAAACGCAGGGGCACCTTGATCGGACGAGTCCAACTGCGCTTCAGGGTAACAAAGCCTCCCAACAACACCCCAAAGAGGCCAGAGGTGACTAAAAGCGCCACAATGGTCCAATTAATGGTAGTAGGCAGCAGCTGCACCCGCTGTAGGATGATGGGCACCAGCAAATTCAAGATTGAAAGGGTGACCATCGGAACCGCCAGTGGCCAAGGCACTTCCGGCGCACGGCGGGTTTTGGGCTGGGCAGCGCCTAAAAACACGAGCCGAAACACCCGCGTTAGGTTCACTGCCGTCAAAATATTGACCACCAAAATCAACACAACCAACGCAGGCATCGTTAACCAATAGTGGTTGATGCCGCGATAGAAGGACCAGAATGCGCCTAGGGGTAACAGGCCAATAAGAGATAAGCCACCGATGACAAAGGCAGAACTGGTGGCTGGCATCCGCCCGCCTAGCCCCCCCAACTCGGTGAGATCTTGGCAATTCGTTGTCATAATGACACTGCCAATACTCATAAACAGCAAGGCTTTGGCAATGGCATGGGTGAGGAGTACAAAGAGGGCAAAATCTGTCCAGTTGGTGCCCACGCCAATAAAGACAAGACCTAAATACACACTTGTCGAGTGGGAGAGGGCACGCTTAATATCAATCTGGGCGATCGCCACCAACGACTCACTAATGGCGGTTACTGCCCCAATTAGGATCAGAGCCGCATTGGCTCCTGGGCAGACGACGAGGATAGGTTGTAGCTTAATGAGGATATAGGCACCCGCTGCAACCACCACCGAGTTGCGCATAATTGACGCGGGGTTTGGCCCTTCCATGGCCTCGTCTAACCATAGGTGCAACGGCACTTGGGCGCATTTACCCGTGGGACCAGCAATTAAGGCTAACCCCAGTAACAGTCCCCAGCCTTCGGGGAGGTGAGCGGTTTCTGCCCAGTCGTAAAGTGCAGGGAAGTCATAACTCCCCGCCAAACTGCCCACCGCCACCACCCCCATCAGCAGAAGAATATCCCCCACCCGTTTTGTCAAAAAAGCATCCCGTGCCGCCTTCACCACCAGTGGCTGCGCATACCAAAAACCAATCAGCAAATAGGTAGAGAGGGTTAATACCTCCAGTAGGCCATAGCTCAACAGCAAGGAGTCACTGAGGGCAATACCACTCAATGCCGCCTCAAAAAAACCCATCAAGGCAAAGAATCGCGCCAGTCCCCAGTCCTTTTCGAGATAACCAAGGGCAAAGATCTGCGCCAGAATACTCAGGCCAGTCACCAACTCCATGGCACTGGTCGTGACGCTATTAATAAGTAGAGAAAAGGATAAATCCAGCCCCGGCGCTTGCAGCCAATGCCACACAATGGTTGCAGTAGCACCATTGCGAGTGTGTTGCAGCAACAAAAACCCATGCACAAAGGCAGCAAGAGTCATTAATAGATTAAAGTAGGCGGCAGGGCGAGGCCCGGTGCGCCGCACATAGCCCGTTGCCCACGGTAGGGTCAGGGTTGCGCCCACTAGGCCATAGCAGGGCACCCACCAACTGGTCTCTAAAAGTGAACTTGGCATGGCAACAATGACCCTTGCAGTTTTGCGAACATCTGGGCAGAAGCATCCTTAAGTATAACTTGTGGTTAAGGTGTAAGATGTTGCCTGTTAGGATGCGTCCCCTTGTACCATGAGCTTGCTACAGGTTTGCGATGTCTATGCGGGCTATATTCCCGATGTCGATATCCTGCGGGGCGTTAACGTTCGCCTCGAAGCCGGAGAACTGATTGCCCTTATTGGCCCCAACGGTGCGGGTAAGTCCACGTTGGCCAAAACCATTGCTGGGCTGCTCACCCCTCGCCGCGGCACTATTACCCTAGAGGGGGAAGACATCACTTACCTGCGCCCTAACCAAGTGGTCAAAAAAGGCATCGGCTATGTGCCACAAATTGCCAATGTGTTCCGCAGTCTCACGGTTGAGGAAAACTTAGACATGGGCGCATTCATTACGTCTGGCAACATCACAGCCCTGAAGCAGCGGGTGTATGATACGTTTCCCCGCCTTTGGGAGCGTCGTCAGCAGCGGGCGGGCACGCTCTCAGGGGGAGAGCGGCAAATGCTGGCGATGGGGCGAGCCATGATGCTCAACCCGCGTATTCTGGTTCTGGATGAACCTTCGGCGGCTCTCTCCCCAGCTCTGGTGAGTGATGTGTTTGCCAAAATCAAGGAGATTAATGCCCAAGGAACCGCCATTATCCTTGTGGAGCAAAATGCCCGTAAGGCTTTAGCCATGAGCGATCGCGGCTACGTTCTTGAAATGGGCAAAGATCGCTATGAAGGCTTAGGGACGGATCTCCTTAATGACCCGAAGGTGGGGGAACTCTACCTTGGGATTACGCGGGCGCAGGCCTAACTTCCAGAGCTGAAAATCGCTGTTTCCAAGGCAGTCAAACTCTTTTCTAGGTCATCGTTGACAATTTGGACATCAAATTCTGAAGCAGCGGCAATTTCGGTTTCTGCTTGCGCCAGCCGCCGGGCGATCGCCGCTGCCGTATCTTGGCCACGGCTGTACAAGCGACGTTCCAGTTCAGCCATAGACGGCGGCAAAATGAAGATGTGCCGTGCTTGCGGGTAAGATTGGCGGACTTGGCGCGCCCCTTGCAGTTCAATTTCCAGAATTACTGTTTTGCCCTGCTCAATGAGTCGCACAAGCGGTTCCCTTGGGGTGCCGTAGTAATGGCCGGCAAACTCTGCCCACTCCAGTAATTCGCCAGCCTGAAGCATGGCTTGAAAGTCTGGCACGGAGACAAAGTAATAATCTACGCCATTGGTTTCCGTTGGCCGGGGGGGCGCGTCGTGGCGGAAATCGATACGGCTAGCGCGGGATGACGTTGCCGCAATTGCCGCAGCAGCGTCCCTTTCCCAACCCCGCTAGGGCCAGTAATGACAATCAGTTGTCCGGGTTGGGGCACGCTAAGGGTCATAGGTCAACACATCCGAAACGTTTTCATCCTACTCTGTTGCTGGGGATTTATCATTGAGAGCAGCGTGGTTGAGGATCCGGTGTGAAGATTCACGTGCCGAGCGACAGTGATAGTGTCCGCATTGAAATGCTGCCCCTCATTGATGTGGTCTTTTGCATTCTGACATTTTTTATTTTGGCAGCCGTGAGCTTGACGCGGCAGCAGGCGATTACCCTGAACTTGCCCCAAGCTAGCACCAGTCAAGCCCAATCCCAGAAAATGCTGGTGGTGAGCATCGATCCGGCAGGGCAGCTTTACGTGGACAAAGACCTAGTAAACCGCACTGAACTGTTTGAAAAGCTGGGCACTTACCTAAAAACTAATCCTGACGGTGTGGTTATTTTGCGCGCCTCCCAAGTGGTGAGCTATAACGAGGTGATCCAAGTGCTCGATCTGCTCCGCTCCGTTGGCGGTAATCGTGTTGCCCTTGCCACCCAACCGGTGGAGCGACCCATCCTAGGCACCGATCCAGCTCCTATCGAGAGTTTGCCACAGGGAACGCCGAATGCCAGCCCTAACCCAACGGCCAACTGAGGAGTCTTTGCGGTGGAGTCCCTAGCGAGCTTTCCTACGCCGCCGCCAGAGTTTCGCTCTGGGTTTGTGGCCTTGGTGGGGCGACCCAATGTGGGGAAGTCCACGCTGTTTAATCGGTTACTGGGGCAGAAGGTGGCCATTACCTCCCCTGTGGCTCAAACCACGCGCAATCGGCTGCGGGGCATTCTCACCACGCCTACGGCGCAATTTATTTTTGTGGACACCCCCGGCATCCATAAACCCCACCACCGTTTGGGAGAGGTGCTGGTTCAGAATGCGAAGGGAATACTGAATCGGGTGGATGCTGTTGTGTGTGTTGTGGATGGCACTGCGCTACCCGGCACGGGCGATCGCTATGTGGCACAACTGCTAACGACCGCCAAAAGCAGCGTCCTCATGGTCGTGAATAAGATTGATCAGGTGTCTGCCAAGGATCGTGCCGCGCGCCTCCAAGCTTACCAAGCTTTGGGGGGATGGCCTGTCTATGGCTGCTCTGCCATGACGGGAGAGGGGGTTGAACGCTTGCAGGGGGCGATCGCCCATCTTTTGCCCCTTGGCCCCTACTACTATCCACCAGAGATGGTCACCGATCAGCCGGAGCGGTTTATTATGGCGGAACTCATTCGCGAGCAAATTTTGCACCACACCCGTGAAGAAGTCCCCATTCCGTCGCAGTCACCATCGAGCACATGCAGCAGCAGGGCAACATCACCCGGGTTAATGCGGCCATTTATGTCGAGCGTCCTAGCCAAAAAGCCATTCTCATTGGCAAAGGGGGGCAACGACTCAAGCAAATGGGAACCGCTGCCCGGCAGGAAATTGAAACCCTCATTGGTGGCAACCTCTACCTAGAGTTGTTTATAAAAGTGCGCCCCCGCTGGCGGCAGGATCGCTCGCGTTTGGCAGAATTAGGGTATCGTCTGGACAACGATTAAGCCTATGGGAACAACAGAGGTGTTGCGGGTTGGTGTGGCTGGCCCTGTTGGGTCAGGGAAAACCGCGTTGGTCGATCGTCTCTGCAAACATCTGCGCGATCGCTATCGCCTTGCTGTAGTTACCAATGATATTTATACCCAGGAAGATGCCCAATTTTTGGTGCGCTCCCAAGCCTTGCCCCCGGAGCGCATCTTGGGGGTGGAAACCGGGGGCTGCCCCCACACCGCCATTCGCGAAGATGCCTCCCTCAATTTAGCGGCCATTCGCCAACTGGAAACGGCGCTGTATCCCCTTGATCT
This sequence comes from Thermostichus lividus PCC 6715, assembly GCF_002754935.1. Lineage (NCBI taxonomy): Bacteria > Bacillati > Cyanobacteriota > Cyanophyceae > Acaryochloridales > Thermosynechococcaceae > Parathermosynechococcus > Parathermosynechococcus lividus. The sequence continues at coordinate 1,968,445 of NZ_CP018092.1, read as the reverse complement.
GATTTTTGTTGAGAGCGGGGGCGACAACTTGGCGGCTACCTTTAGCCCAGAGCTGGTGGATGTGACGCTCTACGTGATTGATGTGGCCGCTGGCGATAAAATTCCCCGCAAGGGGGGGCCCGGCATCACGAAGTCGGATCTGCTGGTGATTAACAAAATTGACCTTGCCCCCTACGTCGGCGCAGATTTAGCCGTGATGGAGCGAGATACAAAAAAAATGCGTGGCGATCGCCCCTACGTGATGACCAATCTGAAAGCAGGGATCGGGGTGGAGTCTATCATACGCTTTTTGTGTCAGTACCTCTAAGTTAATCATTAACTGTCACCCATGCGCCAACAGCATCAAAACGGCTCAGGGTTTCAGTAAAATGCCTGTTTGCTGCCCTTGCTGTGCCTCGGTGTGGGGCAAGTGGCGCAAGCGCAGGGGGAGCACTTGCACAGCACAGGCTTTGAGTTCCGGTTGGTGAGATTTCGGGCAGGCGGTGGGATGAGTCAGTTGATTGGCTTCCGCCCTCTCAGCAAAGAGAAAACCCCAATGCATCGGTACAAATAGGGTGCCCGGACGAATCGAGCGGGTGATCATGATGGGTAGGCAAATAACCCCCCGGCGCGATCGCACCTCGACCCAATCGCCATCGTTTAGGTGCAGGTTTGCCGCATCCGTGGGGTGAATTTCTAAAAAAGGGTCTGGATGCATTTTTTGAATTTTGGCAATGCGCCCTGTGCGGGTTTGGGTGTGCCAGTGACCGTAAAGACGCCCTGTGGTCAAGGTAAAGGCATAGACCGCGTCCGTGGGTTCTGCGACACCGTGACTGTGCTCAACACAGAAGTGGGCACGGCCATCGGCGGTTGCAAACCGCCAGTCGGTGTAGAGTCGTTTGGGGGCACGCGCTTCATCATCACTACAGCCTGCCGGGCAAGGCCATTGCAGAGCACCTAAGCGCGCCAAGCGTTCATGGCTCAGCCCTGAGTGATCGCAGGGGCGACCCGCGGTGAGTTGCGCAAACTCGGCATAGACTGCGGCGGCATCCGCAAAGTCAAAAAGACGGCCATAGCCCAGTCGTCGCCCAACTTCTGCAAAAATTTCCCAGTCTGCCCGCGCCAGACCCGGCGGTGAACGAAAGGCACGCGCAAGGGTCACGCGCCGCTCTGAGTTGGTCATCACGCCGGTTTTCTCGCTCCACTGCGCTGCCGGTAAAATGAGGTGCGCATAGGCAGCGGTTTCGGTAGGGAAGTAGGCATCTTGATAGACGGTAAACGGCGACTTGAGGAAAGCGGCCTTGGCTCGCTCAAGGTGAGGAAAGCTGACCGCCGGATTGGTTGCCGCAATCCAAAACAGCCCGATTTCGCCGCGCTCTAGTCCTTCGACCATTTGCCACGCGGTGCGACCGGGGCGATCGCTAATTTGCCCCCGGGGCAACCCCCAAAAGTCTTCCACTTCCTGCCGATGGCGCGGATTGGTGACATGGCGATAGCCCGGTAACAGGTGGGAGAGTCCCCCCGCTTCGCGCCCCCCCATAGCGTTGGGTTGACCGGTCAAGGAAAACGGGCCACTACCCGGTCGGCCAATTTGCCCCGTGAGAAGGTGGAGATTAATCAGACAGCGCGCTTTAGCCGTGCCTTCCGCCGACTGATTGATTCCCATCGACCACAGCGACAGAACCGCTTGGGCATGTCCCCAGTAGCGGGCAGCTTGCTCTAGGTCGCTTTGGGCAATGCCGCAGCGATCGGCTACCCACTCCGGCGGGTAGCCCTCTAGGAGTTTGACGTAGTCGGCAAAGCCATGGGTACACTCTTCGATAAATTCAGCATCAAAGTGCCCCCACTTCAGCAGTAAATGGCCGATGCCGTGGCATAGATCAATGTCGGTGCCTGGGTGAATGGCAAGGTGCAGATCCGCCACCTCGGCGGTAGGGGTGCGGCGGGGATCCACCACGATTAACTTAACGTGGCGGTGGCGCTTATGGTGATTCCGCAGCCGGTTAAACACAATAGGGTGACACTCTGCCGTATTCGTGCCAATGAGAAAGGCGCAGTCGGTGGCCTCTAAATCGTCGTAGCAGCAGGGAGGACCATCGGCTCCAAAACTGCCCATGTAGGCAGAGACGGCGGAGGACATACACAGCCGTGAGTTAGCATCAAAGTTATTGGTGCCTAGGCAGCCTTTGATCAGCTTTTGGGCAACATAGTAGTCTTCGGTCTGGAATTGCCCAGAGCCGTACATGCAGATCGCGTCAGCCCCCTGTTCGCGCCGTACCCATTGCAGCCGCTGCACCAATCGTGTAATGGCCTCATCCCACGAGATGACCGTAAAGGGTTGATCCAGCCGCTCTCGCCACAGGGGATAGGCAAGGCGATCGCGCTCCATAGACTCCAAAATCGTTGCCCCTTTCACGCAGACCATGCCTTGGGACGAGGGATGCTGGCGATCGCCCCTGATCTTAAACGTCGTCCCTTGGGGCACCGCTTCGAGGCCACACCCCACGCCACAGTAAGGGCAAAGGGAGGCCACTGGCTCTGTGGGAGGACTCACCGGGCGATTCTTCTCCTGCACCTGAAGGTCAGCACAGGCGTAGTGACTCACCCCCTGCTCGGTGGTAACAATCAGCTGAGCAGTGGCATCGCCGTGAAACAGGAGTTGCTGCCCCGGAAAGAGCACCCGCTGCCATGACGGCTGGTTGGAAAGGGTAATCTGCTGTATTGCCGTGGTGCTATTGCGGTAGTAGCACAGGTAACGACTGGACTGTACCGCCAGCGAGCCAAGTTGGGGCCACTCCCTTGAGGTACTCATCCCTGATCTAGTGCCCAAAGCGCGTATATAAAAAGTCCACGACTTGATTGCGCAGATCGTAGTACTGCGGGTCTTCAAGGAGTTGCGATCGCCGCCGCGGTCGCGGAAACGGAATGTTAAGAATATCGCCGATATGGGCGGCTGGACCGTTGGTCATCATGACCACGCGATCGGCTAAGTAGAGCGCTTCATCTATATCGTGGGTAATCATCAACACCGTTAGCTTGTGGGTACGCCAAATCTTCAGTAGCTCATCCTGTAGCTCTTCTTTGGTGATGGCATCGAGGGCACCAAAAGGCTCGTCTAAAATCAGCATTTCTGGGCGAATGGCCAGGGCACGGGCGATCGCCACCCGCTGTTTCATTCCCCCCGAGAGTTGACTAGGACGCTTATGGGCAGCAGCCGTCAGGCCAACCAGTTCGAGGTGCTCCGCCACAATTTGGCGACGGCGTTGGCGGGTCTTGTGGGGATAGACTGACTTCACGGCTAACTCAATATTTTGGTAAGCCGTCAGCCAAGGCAGCAAGGCATAGTTCTGAAAGACCATCATCCGATCCGGCCCTGGCTGGCGCACAGGCATCCCATTGAGGGAAATCTCGCCACAACTGGGAGCGGTGAAGCCCGCTACCATATTCAGCAGCGTGGTTTTACCACAGCCGGAATGGCCAATGAGACAGACAAACTCACCCCTGTGCACCTCTAGGTGAATATCCTCGAGCACCACATGGGTACCATTGGCGGTGGGGTAGGCTTTGCTAACCCCATTAATCAGCAGATGATGGGTGGCGGTGAGCTGGGGGTCAAGGCGGTAGAGGGTTTCCATAGTATTGTGCGTGTGCATCCTAAAGAACAAGACTTAAACCGTGACTGGGGAAGAGGCTCCAGCCTCAGGGACAATCGTTTGAATATCGAGTGCACGGCGAATGGCGGCGGCTTCGATATAGGCGAGGGGATGGTCAGGGTCAAACACCACCCCATCAAAGAGGGCAAAGGGACGACGATCCGGCTCGTTATCGACAACCTTAAGTTCCCGAGCGGCTGCCCCAAAAAGATCGACCCGGCGCACCTGCTCAACGATCTCCAACCAGTTTTGGGGAAAGGGCGTGAGTTGCCAGCGGGCCAATTGGGTCATGATCCACAGCCCTTCTACCCGTCCGGGACAGGGGGAGCGATCCACATAAAACTGGTGAAAGCGGGGTTCAAAAGCGGCGGCAATGCCATCCCCCCAGTCTAGGGGGCTAACAAACCCAGAATGGGCATCTTCAGGCATACAGCCCACATAGGCTGGCTGGCATAGCAATTGGGCAATTTCAGGGCGGTGCTTGATGGTATCGCAGTATTCACAGGCTTCAATGAGAGCCTTGACGAGGGCTAAATGCTCGTGAGGATGCGCCTGTGCCCAATCTTGACGCACACCGAGCACTTTTTCAGGATGCCCCGGCCAAATATCGAGATCCGTGGCCACTACTACCCCAATGCCTTCGCGCACCGCATGGGAGTTCCACGGCTGCCCCACACAGAAGCCGCTGATATGCCCCATTCTCAGGTGATATACCATCTGAGGGGGCGGAATCACCAGTAACTCCACATCCTGATCCGGATCAATACCGGCGGCGGCCAACCAGTAGCGCAGCAGCAGGTTATGCATGGAAGCTGGATGGACAATGCCAAAGCGGAGGCGATTGCCCGTGCGGCGCAGGTAGGCACGCAGGTCTTCAGCCGTCCTAACCCCTTGCTCCCACAGGTGGCGACTAAACGTGATGGCATTACCGTTGCGGCTGAGTACCAGTGAGGTCATCAGAGGCTGGGAAGGCTGACCATTCAGACCAAGGGTAATGGCCAAGGGCATAGCCGCCAACATGTGCGCCCCATCCAAACGACCGTTCACCACCCCCGCTGCCAAGTCCTGCCAACTCTCTTCTCGGTGCAGCGTCACCGCTTCCAGACCATACTTAGCAAAGAAGCCGAGTTCCTTAGCCACCACCAGAGGAGCACAATCCATCAGGGGGATAAACCCAAGGGTCAGCACGCCACGGGTCGAGGTCGTCGCAGCACTCACCACCGCAGCGGGACGGCGTTTTTGCTGATTTAAGAACGAAATCATCTCATTGCGCAGACCATAGTAGCCGGGATGATTCAGTACATCATGGCGGTTGCGCGGACGAGCAAAGGGAATTTTTAAGATTTGGCCGATGTGGGCTTCCGGCCCATTAGTGAGCAGTACCACCCGATCCGAGAGCAGCAGTGCCTCATCGACATCGTGGGTCACCATAATACAGGTCGTTCCCGTGGCTTGACACACTTGCATCAACTCATCCTGAAGCGAGCCGCGCGTTAGCGCATCCAGCGCCCCAAAGGGTTCATCGAGCAGCAGCACTTGGGGTTGAATCGCCAACGCCCGGGCGATCGCCACCCGTTGCTTCATCCCCCCCGACAGTTGAGCGGGGTACTTATCCCGTGCAGAGCCAAGGTGTACCTGTTGAATGGCTTGTTCAACCCGCTCCCGCCGCTGCGCCCTACTCAGATCAGTGAGCACCGCCTCCACAGCCAGCGCCACATTCTGGTACACCGTCTTCCACGGCAGCAGAGAATAGTTTTGAAACACCACCATGCGATCCGGCCCCGGCTCCGTTACTTGCCGACCCGCCATCACCACCCCACCACTGGTGGCACGCTGAAACCCAGCAATAATGTTGAGGAGAGTGGACTTACCACAGCCGGAATGGCCGACTAGGGAGATAAACTCACCTTCTTCGATTTTGAGATGGATATTCTTCAGGGCAATGTAGCGATCGCCGCCACCCAGATCAAAGACCTGATCCACGTGGTCAATTTCAATGAAAGGCAAAGGTTTAGACATAGGTTTAAGTAAGGGTACGCTTAGGAATGAGCTTCGTCGCCGTGGCTGAGCAGCCGCCCCGCAAACGCCACAGAGCGATCCAGCACCAAACCAACGATACCGACATAGATCACGGCCACAATAATTTCACTGACAAGGGAACTGTTCCACGCATCCCAAATAAAGAAACCAATCCCCACGCCACCAATGAGCATCTCTGCTGCCACAATGGCCAACCATGACAGGCCAATGCCAATCCGCAGACCCGTGAACACGTAGGGCACCGTTGCTGGAACCAGAATGTTCAAAAAGTAATCCTTCCGGGAAAGTCGCAGTACCCGCGCCACATTTTTGTAATCCTTGGGGATTTGCTGCACGCCAACAATAGTATTGATAATGATCGGCCAAATCGCCGTAATAAAAATGACAAAAATGGCCGCCGGCTCATTGTCTCGCATGGCTGCCAGCGAAATCGGTAACCAAGCCAAGGGGGGAACCGGTCGGAGCACCTGCAAAATGGGATCTACCGCATCATAAAGCACCCGGCTAGCGCCAATGAGCATTCCCAACCCCACGCCAGCGATCGCTGCTAGAGAAAAACCAATCGCCACCCGCCGCAGGCTCGACAGAATCTGCCAACCTAAACCGACATCATTACCGCTGCCGGTGTAAAATGGATCAATGATTAACTCCCACGTATCCGCAATCACCTTCAGGGGAGTGGGCAATTTTAATAGACCCACCATACAAATCAATTGCCAGAGGGCTAAAAAACACACCACCCCCAAACTACCGAGGAGCACCTTGCGAAAGACTGGCAACCTTTGCACGTGTTTGAACCACCGTTGCCGCCGCGAAACTCTCAAAGAACTACTTGTCATGATGTGTATCCCTGTCGTTAATGTTTCACTAATTGTGACCAGCTACCTAGGGTTGGGCTAAACCTTCTTGAACGTCAAACTGCTCAGATAAGCTTGAGGATTCTGGGGATCAAAGGCCACCCCATTGAAGAATGTCTCCACCCCACGGGAAGTGGTTGTGGGAATCTCCGCTGCGGGTACTCCAAGCGCTTTTGCTGCCTCTCGCCACAGATCTTCGCGATTGACCGCCTTAATTAGGGCGGCTGTATCCGTATCAGCAGGTAGGTAGCCCCAGCGAATGTCTTCCGTGAGAAACCACAGATCGTGACTTTGATAAGGGTAGGAGGCAGAATCCCGCCAGTACTTTTGCATCAGGTTCGTATCCTCAAGGGTGCGACCATTGCCAAAGTTAAATTTGCCTAGCGATCGATCCAAAATGTCCTCCACCGGCACCTTAAACCACTCCCGCTTCGAGAGAATCTGCGCCATTTCTGGCTTGTTGCTATCTTGATCGCACCACTGCTGCGCCTCCATAACCGCCATTAAGAGCGCCTTGGCTGCTTTGGGATGTTGATCGACCCAGTCGGCTCGCAACGCAAAGGATTTTTCCGGATGATCTTGCCAGAGTTCCCCTGTGGTAATGGCACCTACCCCCACCTGTTGATTCACCGTTTGCAGAGGCCAAGGTTCACCGACACAGAAGGCTTCCATGGTTCCCGTTTTCATGTTGGCCACCATCTGGGGCGGGGGCACCACAATTAACGACACATCCTTGTCGGGGTCAATACCGCCTGCTGCCAGCCAATAACGCATCCACAAATCATGGGTTCCCCCCGGAAAGGTGACGGCCACTTTGACCTCTTTGCCCTGTGCCTTCGTCTTGGCAAAGGCTTCCTTGAGGGGGCTACTGTCTGTACCAACCTTTAGGTCTTTGTAGGTATTGGCCAGAAGAATCCCTTGGCCATTGGTGTTGAGGCGCGCCAAGATATACATAGGCACTTTTTTGCCATCAGTAATGGTGCCTGCGGTCATTAGGTAAGGCATGGGGGTAAGGATATGGGCACCGTCAATGCCACCGCCTGCAGAACCAAGGACGAGGTTATCCCGAGTTACCCCCCACGAGGCTTGCTTGAGCACCTCCACATCCGGCATCCCGTACTTGGCAAAATAGCCCTTTTCCTTAGCAATGATTAAGGGTGCCGCATCGGTGAGGGCAATAAAGCCCAGTTTGGCAGTGGTGACCTCAGGCGTTTCCGCCACTGTTGTGGGCTGTCCCTCGCCAGCGGTTTGTTGGTTGCTACTACAACCATGGGAGAGGAGAGTGACGGCGGTGGTGGCGGCGGCAGTTACTAGAAAACGGCGACGGGAAAAATGAGTCATAGTGTGTTCAGTCCTTATGTTCTACATTGCAAGAGGGGAATTCATGAACTGGGTGCGGTATCTTTAGTGCACCACCATGGCCACCGCAGGGGTAGTAGCAGGCGGGGTATCCGAGGTAATGGGTCGCGCCCCAAAGTGCTCAATTAACAGTTGCCGTAGGACGTCGGGTAGCTCATCGCAGGGGATGGCTTTTTTGACACAGGTTCCTAACTGGGCGTCTTTGCCTACTTTGCCTCCCATGTACAGATCGACCGCATCAACGGTTTCGCCATTCCGGCGGGTTTTGGTGCCCATCAGGCCAATGTCGGCAACTTGGGGCTGGCCACAGGAGTTGGGGCACCCTGTCCAGTGGATGCGCACCGGTTGCGGCAGCACCAGTTGTTGATCCAGCCAGCGAGCTAACGCAAGGGCACGGTTTTTGGTTTCAATGAGGGCAAAGTTACAGAATTGCGCCCCGGTGCACGACACCAACGATCGCTGCAAGGGTGGCGGTTCTAACTGAAATTTTTGTAACAGGGGTTCTTTAAGTAGGCTAGGTAGCACTGCATCGGGAATATGGGGGATGAGAATGTTTTGCTCAACGGTGAGGCGGACTTCCTTTTGGCCGTAGGTTTGGGCAAGGCGCGCCAATTCGTAAAAGTCTGGGGCATAGAGCCGCCCTACGGGCACATGCAGGCCAACATAATTAAGTCCTCGCTGTTTCTGACGGTGTACTCCCAAGTGATCCCGTTTGTCCCAGTCAATTTCATCGTTAGGAGCGGCACTCAATAGCTCAAAGGGCAGTTTCGCCGCCACTTCAGCGCGGAATCGATCGATCCCCCATTCATCGATGAGCCACATCAGGCGAGCTTTTTGGCGGTTGCCGCGCAGCCCATGATCCCGGAAGAGTTCTAAAATAACTCGGCACAGTTCGACAACGGACTCATCGGGGGGAACCCAAGCATTGAGGGGAATAGCCGCAGCGCAGCGCCGGGCAGAGAAAAAAGCCACCCACTAAGACATTAAACCCCAGCCGCCCTTCGCGGTAGGCAGGAACAAAGGCAACATCATTAATTTCCGCGTGGACGGAATTATCCCGCCCCCCCTCGATGGCAATGTTGAACTTGCGCGGTAGGTTCGTGAACTCAGGATTCCCTTGGCCGTTGTTGGTGATCATGGCCTGCAACTTCATGATCAGCGGGCGAGTATCAATGAGTTCGGCAGCATCAATGCCTGCAACAGGTGAACCGGTCAAGTTGCGGACGTTATCCATCCCTGATTGCACAGATGTTAGGCCGCATTCGTGCAACTGCTGAAGAATGCTGGGAATATCCTCAATGGGCACGCCGCGAATCTGAATATTTTGGCGGGTGGTAATGTCGCCGTTGCCGTGCTCACCATAGCGATCCACAATGCTGCCGAGGGTGTGCAATTGTTGACTGGTGAGAATGCCGTTGGGTACCCGCAGCCGCATCATGAACTTGCCTGGGGTGACGGGGCGAAAGAAAACCCCCAACCACTTCAAGCGCACATCGCGATCGGCTTCGGGAATGTTTTCCCAGCCAATGGCAGCAAAGTGCTCTAACTCATTTTTGACGGCAAGGCCATCTTTCTCACGTTTGATGGTTTCAATTTTGTTGCTCACGGTCTTAGCCTTTGCGTCTCGTTGGGTAACTTGACCCCCAGTTTAGGGAGCTAGACCATGAATTTTTGTAAATTCAGCTACATTTTTCTTGCTATTATGCAACTTATGTATTAAGCATATACGTTACTTGTATTAATCGGCTCTACCCAGCGACTCGGCCAGCAACCAGCTATGGACTTATTGCTTCAGGGACGCGAAGAGTTCACGAATTACAAGCGGCAGCGCTTCTGGTGAAATATGCTTGCCTAAAGCAGTACCTAATGTTGGGTTTTGATACGTCTGTTCGTAATACCTGTCCTCCTGCAACAAAACCTAATGTGGTAGTTCTAAAGATGTGAGGATAGGGAAGGCGACGTTATCTCAATTACATCTTGGCAACGACTTCGCTGACCTGCCCTTGCTGTCACTCCACTCATATCGTCAAGAACGGCAACATCCATAATGGCACGCAGGCCTTTAATCAGGAAAACGTTATCATTTGTGCTAGAAGGAGTAGGTTTCCGGTTCACTTTGCAAGCTCATCAACAGCAGCTTATTTTCCGGTAGCGGGTACCACTGGTTTTCCTGATCTAGCGGCTCAGAGGCTACTTGCAGTTTTTCGGCATCCTGACTCCAGTAGAGGGTGGGGGGAGGCACCGATCGCGCACAGCGCCCCGCCAAAACATACATGCCATCGGTGAGAATAATGGCGGCACTCACACTGGTACGCGCTGCTTGGGCAAGGGAAAAAATAATCTGTAGGGTTTGCCGTAGCACCATCACGGGCGACAGTTGCGGGTTCAAGACAAGCTCATTGCAAAAGAGAGCAAAGATGTGTTCTGAATCTGTCGAGCCTTCGACAATGTTGTAGCAAATATCCGAGAGGCGATCGCGCATTGGCCGATACAAGGTCTGGCGAAAGTTATCGATAAAGCCATTGTGAACCCCCAGCCAGCGTCCCCAACGAAACGGTTGGGTATTGGTGATCTGCACAGGCTGGCCGACGGTGGCACTGCGGACATTGGCCAGAAAACAGGGAGCGTCGATGAAACGGCTCAGATGCTCTAAAAAGTTAACATCGTGCCACATGGGCATCACTTGCCGATATAGATAAGGCAGCAGATCCTGACGGGTGTGGTACCAGCCAACTCCAAAGCCATCGGCATTCAGGAGTCCCGAGGTCATCTCGCGGGGGTGATAACTTTGCACCAGTAAGGAATGGGGCGCATCCACAAGGGCGTAGGCAAGGCTTGTTTTGCGCCCCATATAGGCGTAGAGACGACACATAGGTTCAATCGTAAAATCTATTAAAGGTCGGACGTGGCTAGGCTGAAGCGCGAGGGGGTCATCGTTGATCATAACCAGACACCAATGCCTGTGGGGGATAGGATGCATCCAGTTTGGTAGCTGGCAACAAGACTTGCTAGAGTGTTAACACAGCGTTGTAACCCTGACGACACCTTTGGATGAAACCCACCGATCCCTTGGATGATGATTTTCCGGCAGTGCCCCCCATCGCTTCCCATGAGCACGCTCAAGCCCTAGGGCGATCGCAGGTACAGCGTACCTTGGTCATTACTGAAACTGCCTTTCTGGCGAGTACCGCTGCCTTGATGTGGGTGATTAACTTTTATCTGCCGGTCGGTCCGGTGCTGCGCCTCTTTTTCCCCATCCCCATTGCCTTGGTGTATCTACGCTGGGGGCGGCGTGCCGCATGGATGGCCGCCATCGTCAGTGCGCTGCTGTTGTCGGTGTTGATGGGGCCGCCGCGCAGTCTGCAATTTTTGCTGCCCCACGGCATCATGGGGGTGATCTTTGGCGGCTGCTGGGCAAAACAACAAGGCTGGGGACGGTCTATCCTGAGTGGGGCGGCGATCGGCACGGCGGGGTTTTTCTTTCAAATTACGCTAGTCTCAATCCTTTTAGGAGAGAACCTGTGGATTTACTTTAATCAACAGGTAACAAATTTTATCGATTGGGTACTGGTGAACCTCAATCTAATGCTGGAACCAACGGTCACCCTTATCCAAGTGGTTGCGCTGCTGCTTGTCTTTTTGCAGTCCACGGTCTATGCCTTGGTTGTCCACATTTTGGCATGGACACTTCTAGAGCGCCTTGGCAACCCCATTCCGGATCCGCCCCCGTGGCTACGAGCCGTTTTGGAAGAGCCTCGCTAGCAACGCTCAAGGCAAGGGCGTTGCTGCAGGTGGGCAATACTCTGGTTCCCCGTACAAAACAAGATGGTTTTTAACTCAGCCAAAATTAGCTCAATGCGTTCGTAAAGAGCGTTCTCTGATTGGTGGGCAGCTTGCAAAAAGGGTCGTGCCAAACCCGCTAGATTCGCTCCTAAGGCTAAGACCTTGGCCACATCAGTTCCGTGCTGTAGCCCACCAGAGGCAATCAGGGGAACCTGCGGCAACCTAGCACGAATTTGCTCAATACAGGTCGCTGTGGGAATACCCCATTCTCCAAAGGCTTGGCCGAGGTAGCGTTGCCGTTGATCGTGAGCACGGGCAGCTTCCACTTTCGCCCAAGAGGTACCGCCAGCGCCAGCAACATCAATGGCAGCAACCCCTACGTCTATGAGCCGCTGTGCCACCTCACCACTGATGCCATTCCCCACCTCTTTAACGATGATGGGGACGGGTAAGGTCTGGCAGAGCATGGCAATTTTCGGCAGTAGCCCCTTAAAGTTGCGATCGCCCTCGGTTTGCACCGCCTCCTGCAGGGGATTTAAGTGCAAGATCAAGGCATTCGCTTCCAGCATCTCAACAATTTTTTGGCACTCTGCCACCCCACAGCCATAGTTCAACTGCACTGCCCCTAAATTTGCCAAGAGGGGGATGGTTGGGGCGTCTTGGCGGATCGCAAAGGTGTCGCGCACCTGCGGTTGCTCCAGCATAACCCGCTGTGACCCTACCCCCATGGGAATGCCAATCTGTTGGGCAACCCGTGCTAGCCGTCGGTTAATTTCCCCAGCGTCGGGGGTGCCGCCGGTCATGGAGGAAATCAGGAGGGGAGCCGCCAGGGGCCACCCTAAGAAGGTGACCCGCAGGTCAATATCGGCAAAGTCCAGTTCCGGCAGGGCGCAGTGGCGAAAACGGTAGCGCTCCAGCCCTGTGGTGCTCTCCTTGGCGGCTACATCATCACTCATACAAAGCTGGAGGTGCTCTGCTTTCCGTTGCTCTATGGGGCTGTCCACCGTGGGTTGTTCCTTATGGCTGGTTGTACTGGCAATTGTGCAGTTATGGTAGCCCTAGAGGCGTTCAATCTCACGAATCACACTCATCAATTCTTCATAGGATTCGCGATTGCCTTGGCGGCGATACAACTCCGCCGCTTGGCGCAGATCCGGCAAGCTTGCCCGCGGGTTTTCTTCCAGCAGGTAGGTGACTCCGCGTACGGCAAAGGGCATCGGATCGTTGGGGGTGAGCCGCGCTAGCGCTTCCCAACTCGGGCGGCTGAGGGCATAGTCGCCCATCAAAAAGGCGGCGACACCTCGGAGCAAATGGTAGTCGGTGCTATTGGGATTGGCGGCAATCAGCTGATCAAAGGCAGGAATGCTTTGGCGAAAATCACCACTTAAAAAGAGTGCCAAGGAGCGAATGACTTGAAGATCACTGTTATTGGGGCTAATGGCTAGACTGCGATCAATATCGGCGACTGCGTTGCCAAAGTTACCCAGCAACAAATTCAAAAAGCTACTGACACCATAGGCTTCCGCATAGCTGGGGTTCAACGCTATGGCTTTGGCAATATCCTGCTGTAGGGTTCCGGGTCGCTGGGCGACATTGCGGCTAAAGGTTTCTAGCAGGGGGGTTGGTGGGTTCGGTGGAAAGGCATCTTTGAGGATGGGGTTGCCTTGGGTGAGGCGGCTGAGGTGTTTAACCCCCAGCTCTTCGCCCAGTTGGGTAAAGTCTTGGTTGGGTACAAGGGCAAAAAACTGGGCAACGGCACGGCCAAGGTAGGCTTCGGCGTAGTTGGGATTCAGGGCGATCGCCTGAGTGTAGGCTTCGGCAGCCCCAGCAAAGTCTTTTTTCTGAAAGCGAGCTTCAGCGGCTAGGAAGTAGTCCGCTGGCTTCATGGGCAAACTGGGGGGGGTGTTTGCAGTGGCGATCGCCGGTGAACCGCCGGTTCTAGGCAAGGAGGGTGGTGTAGCAAGGCTGACGTAGGTGTTGATGGGAATCCCTAAGTTAAAGCCCCGCTTCACAAACACACTATTGGTCTTGCTGCCCTCTTGAATCAGGGTCGAGGCGACATCCCCACTGCCGTGCACCCCAATGAGTCGGCCATTTTCATCCAGCACAGGCCCACCGCTCATCCCCGGCAGAGTGGCATTGCTATAGACCAATGCATACCCATCTTGGATCGGGCGTGAGGCATTGGCGGTAAGTCGCCCCTCCGTAAATTGGTAAATGCCGCCGAGAACGGAGGCATTTTGGGAGGGAAACCCAGCCACAAAAACGGTCATGCCTTCAATGGCCTCCGTAGAGTTGCCGAGGGTGGCTAGGGCATACTCCCGGTTGGTTTCAATTTCTAGGGTTGCTAGATCAACCCCCGGCAATGGTCGAATGGAGTTGGGTTTAATGGTATGGCGCTGGCCATCAGCCGTTTTGACCGCATACTCGCCGGGCTTTTCGACAACGTGGTGTGCGGTGAGGATGGTATAGGTATTGCCGCTGCGCTTGAGTAAAATACCGGAGCCATGGCTGCCCTTGCCCTCAATGAGGACGGTGATATTTTTGGCAATGCGAGCCACTTCGGTTACGGATGCCGCGTGACTTGCCCGTGGCTGCACAATCTCTACACTGGCGATCGCCATCCCTAGAACTGCCCACACGGTCCAGCGAGCCATACCAGCACTCCCAAGCCATCTAAAGGTATGTCACCCCTATCTTACCGCCTTGATTTGGCAGACGCTAAGACGCGGTGTGGCACAAGTCCTAAGGGCTGTGCACGGTACTGATAGGATCAAAAAGGCACGTGGTCTTGAGGTTAGCCGTGACAGTTCGGGTTCGCTTAGCACCTAGTCCTACGGGACATCTCCACATTGGCACAGCACGCACCGCCGTGTTTAACTGGCTCTATGCTCGCCATGAGGGGGGAACCTTTATACTGCGGGTGGAAGATACCGATCGCGAGCGCTCTCACCCCGCCTATACCCAAAATATTCTCGATGGCCTGCAGTGGCTAGGCTTGCAGTGGGATGAAGGCCCCATCTTTCAGAGCGATCGCCTCGCGCATTACCGTACGGCGATTCAATCTCTCCTCGACCAAGGCTACGCCTACTATTGCTACTGCACCCCCGCAGAACTCGATGCCCTACGGACAGAGCAAAAGGCAAAGGGGGTAGCGCCTCGCTACGATAACCGCCACCGCCACTTAACCCCTGAGCAGCAGGCTGCCTTTGATGCAGAAGGACGGATGCCAGTGATCCGCTTCAAAATTGACGATGATCGGGTTATCCAATGGCAGGATCGAGTGCGGGGGCTGGTGTCATGGCAAGGTGCGGATCTAGGCGGTGACATGGTCATTGCCCGGGCGGCACCCCGCGGGGAGATTGGTTACCCCCTCTATAACTTAGTGGTGGTTGTGGATGACATTGCTATGGGGATCACCGATGTGATTCGCGGTGAAGATCACATTGGCAACACGCCAAAGCAACTTCTACTGTACGAAGCGTTGGGGGCACCACCGCCAACCTTTGCCCATACCCCTTTGATCTTGAACCAAACGGGTCAAAAGCTGTCTAAGCGAGATGGGGTGACCTCTATCTCAGAATTTCGCGCCATGGGCTATCTCGCCCCCGCCATGGTGAACTATATGACCCTGCTGGGCTGGTCTCCCCCAGAGGGTATTGGCGAGCTGTTTAGCCTAGAGGTAGCAGCGCAGCACTTTAGTTTCGAGCGCATTAACAAAGCGGGGGCTAAGTTCGACTGGGATAAATTGAACTGGCTGAATCGTCAGTACATTCAACAACTGGATCGTGAGTCTCTGTTGCAGATGTTGATTCCCTTTTGGCAAGAGGCAGGCTACACCTTTGACCCCCAAGGCGATCGCCCGTGGCTGCTACTGCTAGCAGAACTCTTGCAACCCAGCTTGAATACGCTACAGGAGGCCGTGTCCCAAGCAGCGCTGTTTTTTGTCCCTGAGGTGACGCTAGATAGCGAGGCAACCACACAACTGGCGCAACCCCAAAGCACCGAAATTATTGCTGCCATTGCCAGCCAACTGAGCCAACAAACCTCTTTTAGTGTGGAACTCGGTCAACACCTTGTGCAGCAGACCACCAAGGCACTGGGGGTAAAAAAAGGTGCGGTGATGCGATCGCTGCGAGCCGCCTTAACGGGTGCGGTACACGGCCCAGACTTAATGGTGACTTGGCAAATCCTGCACCTGCGGGGTTGGGATCAGTCTCGCCTCAGCGCCGTCCTTCAAGATGGAGCAACCACTGCCTAGGGCTGCCTTGATTCGTCAAACAGGGTCTGACTGAGATTGGCACCGCTGAGGTTGGCGCGATCTAGGTCGGCACCCTTCAAATTAGCGCCGCTGAGGTTAACATCAATCATGTTTGCCCCTTTCAGCACCGCGTTTTCAAGGTTGGCACCCGCAAGGTTGGCGTTCACCAAATTGCTCAGCGTCAGGCGTGTCCCCACTAACTGGGCACCCGATAGGTCGGCATTCACCAAAATAGCAAGGTAAAAGCTGGCACGGCTGAGGTTGGCATTTTGCAGGTTCGCCCCAAACAGGTTTACCCCAGCAAGGTAAGCACCTTCCAAATTTGCCCCCGCCAAATTTGCCTTAAAGAGATTGGTATCCATCAAATTCGCCCCCCGCAGGTCGCAGTTGGGGCACTGGCGCGTCTGTAGCAATTGGCGCACATGAGCCGGGTTTTCAGCAGCAGCCCTAGACGCAATTCCCAGAGACAGACTACCGATAAGCGTCACTAGAATTATTTTGCCCATGACTGAGTCCTCGTAATGCTCCCCTCGGCTTGCGCCAAGTCGCAGTGTATAGCAAATCACGCCCCTTGCCTATGCCAACTGGCGCTCCGAGGACGCTGTGAACCGGGAAAAGCATTGCAGGAGGAGCCTCAAACATCCGCTTCCATGGGGTTAAGGGCGCGGTTGACTAAGGCTTGTAGGGTGGGTAGCTGCTGGGTATGGGGGCAGTAGTAAAGGTTGACGTTGCCGCGATCGGTATCTTCCCAAAACTTAGGTTGGGCCTGCCGCAGGCGATCGCAGTTTTGTAAAAACGCCCGCCTAAAGGTTTCGGTGCCAAGAATACTCGCATCTTCAACAATATCGGCCACGATGCGCTCTGCTAGGCGTAGCTGCTGCCGCTCTAGATAAAATAAGGCCAAGCCCATTTGTAACAGTCTCACACCAGTACTTTTACTGCTGGGGCGATCGCCATTTTGGGGCTGACTCAACTCTGGTGGGTTGTCAAGGCGCAGCATTTCTTCAAGCAATTCTAGTTGCAGCGCCTCATCCCACTCCTCTTCGTTCACAAGAATCAAAATTTTCTTTAGCTCAGCTGCAAACACATCAACAATAAAGAAAAGGGCAGGGCTATGGTGGGCAAGCTGGTAAATTTCATTGCCATACTGCCGCAGATAGTGCACACTTTTTTGGACAATGTAAGGGCGGCGATAATACACTAAACTTTCAATGAATCGGCGATAATGAAAGGCAAGATTGTACAGGTTACGGGCTTCATTATGGCGGTTACCGTGCTTGATGGTGAACCGCAGCATCGTATTAAAGCGAATAACCATTAACTCCAGCAGATCATCATCACCTTCGTTGAGAATGGCCTGGGCGATCGCGCACATTTCTGAGCCACACAGTGAGGCTAAATTAAACTCGTTTTCCTCTAGAAAGCGGACGTAGGCATTGCCCAAAAGGCGAAAGCATTTTTGTTCATAGAAACTATGCTGCTCCTCAATTTGCTTAAACTGATCAAACATCGTCTTGAAAGAAATATCAGCCGCCACAGAGCTACTGAGGCGAAAAAAATAGGGCGTATAGCTCTGCTTTAGGCAAATATAGTGCTGTAGTAAGCCACTCATCGCCTCAATAATTTCTGCTTGCGGCCCGCGAAAGGCAACGTAGGTGAGCAGAGCATCCAGTTGGTTTAGCCCTTCGATTAAGTAGGATTGGCTGCGCCGCACCAGTCGCGGTTGATACTGCTGCTGCCCTAAGACCCCTTTTAACCGTGTCATAAAGTGATGTTGGCGTTGATAGATCTGCTGCACAACACTTTCTGGTTGAATGGACTTGAGAATGTAGAAGATATAGGGTAGAGCCGTAATAATCGCAAGGGGAAGTAACCCATAGAGATTCAGCAGCGTGCTACCAACGGGATGGGCACCGAGATCCCACAACACGTTAACATAGAGAATATGGGCACCACTGAGGGCTAGGCACCAGACATAAATAAGACTGATCCAATCATTCAGATACAGCTCAGTAATTTTAGGAATGTTTTGAGCTGCAATGGAAACGACAATAATCAGCGTGCCAAGGGTCAGGCCAATGACCGCTAGCCATACCTCTGGGGCAAAAGCAACATCAATTTCAACACTAGAGCTGCCCAAGAGGTGTGCAAGGTCGGGACTGTAGGCACTGAGAATAACTAAAAGGCGATTCACGGCCACATCCAAACCGGCGATCGCCCCGAAGCTAATGACAAATGCCACAAGGGAGCGCGGTAAGCCATCAATGGCATAGCTGAGCAGCCAATGGCGCAAACCCATCAATAGTTCTCAGTGGTGTTGACTAAACAATAAAAACCAAAAACTCCACCGCTGTGATGATCGTCAAAGCAAGTTTTGCACTGCTCAGACGACTATCCTAGCGGTGAAGTCTCTACTAGGCGTAGGCAAGGGCAAGTTTAGGCCAGACCCGTGTTGATGCCCGGCTTACCGGTCGAAAGCTCCACTTTCACAATTTTGCCACCCATTTTCTGGATGCGTTGCTGCTCGCGGAACCAGTTTTCGTAGGGCACCAGCTTCGTGAAGTAGGTATTCTGTAACTCGCGCTGCGTACGAATGCGAGTCTGGCTCGGAACGCAGGCGGTGATTTTGAACATGCGCATGGGATCAGTGACTCCAAATCTGCGTAGGGTGATTACACGTCTGGGAGCTAAAGGCCAGAATCAGACTGTTTAAGCAGAATTGCCATGACAGGCTGACACCCTAACCCCTAACTCCCAGACAGGCGTGCTACTGGAGAGCCGTAATTAGCTTAAACCAGAGCAGATGTAGTCGAAGTAGATGCCCATTTCCTTACCGGCATCGGCACCCACCAAGCTGGCGGTAACTTCTTTCATGGCTTGGATGGCTTGCACGGTGGCAGCAATAGGCACACCCAAGGAGTTGTAGGTCTCTTTCAGACCATTGAGTACCCGCTCATCGAGAATCGAGGGATCACCTGCCAGCATCGCATAGGTGGCATAGCGGAGGTAGTAGTCGAGGTCGCGGATACAGGCGGCATAACGACGGGTGGTGTACATGTTGCCACCGGGGCGGGTGATGTCAGAGTACAGCAGCGACTTGGCTACAGCTTCTTTGACGATACCAGCGGCGTTGGCACTGATCACCGTGGCTGCACGAACGCGCAGCTCGCCAGTGGCGAAGTAGGCTTTCAGTTTTTCCAGAGCAGCGGTATCAAGGTATTTGCCCTGAACGTCAGACGAGTTGATGACAGCGGTAATCGCGTCTTGCATGGTTCGTTTTCCTCAGAAGATTTTCTAGTGATGGATACAGTTCAAGCGCACGAGACCTACTGCATGGCCCCAATGACGAAGTCAAAGTAAGAACCAGCTTCGGCAGCATCTTCAGCAGAGAGCAAGGAGGCAGCAACGTTTTTCATCGCCCGTACCCCTTCTGCAACCGCCGGAATGGGGGTGCCCAAGGAGTTGTACATTTCCCGCACGCCCACCAAGCCAATTTCTTCGATGGGGGTCACATCGCCAGCAACGATACCGTAGGTGACTAACCGCAGGTAGTAGTCAAGGTCGCGCAGACAGGTGGCGGTCATTTCTTCACCGTAGGCATTGCCACCGGGGGAGACCACATCAGGACGTTTTTGGAACAGTTGATCGCCAGCTTGCTTAACAATCCGCTCGCGGTTTTCCGTCAGGGTTTGGGCAATGCGCAGACGACGCTCACCAGTACTGACAAAGCTTTTGATGCGATCCAGTTCGCCGGGGCTGAGGTAACGGGCCTCGGCATCAGCATTCACGATCGATTTCGTGACGACGCTCATTGAGTTCCTCCAAAGTTGGAATTGTAAAACAAGGGGCTTGATAATGTGGCATCTGCCATCGGAATGCTACGGTAACCACTGACCTCCTGCGAGGTTGGCTGTGGCACTGCCCCCCTAGGGCTGACGTAACCTTCCGCAAACATTCTCAGGCATAGCGGGGACATGTCTCACATCATCGCAATCCTTTTTAACATTTTTAACATTTTTTCAAACTTATACGGCCAAGCCAGCTCGACCTACTCCAGCCATTCGATGATGCGGGTTCCCAGTTCAAGGGGAATACTCACGGCTTTCCCAAGGCGGGGTTTTTCGCGGGTTGTTTCGAGGTAGTGGCACACCTGCTCGGTGCAGCCCCAATCGTTGAGATGCTGGGCGATCGCCGCCAAATGAGCAGCATAATCTTCGGGGCTATCGGGGTAGGAGGCTTGCTCAAGGTAGCGCCACATCACCTGCAGGAAAATGCGATCGCCGGCGCGGCGGAACTGTAGATCGAAGGAGCGCCCCCATTTGCGTAACAGTAGAGCGTGCAGTGCTTCGCCAGTGAGGAGAGTCATCGCCAGCAGCAAAAACCTAAAGGGTAATGTTTGCGGAATTGATCGGCATTCGATCGGCGGGAGTGTGATAATAGTTAACAAACGTAATTATTTTACGGCTGTCTATTTCGATTCCTTAGTAAATAAGCGTAAACCATGGCTCAAGTTTCTGGAATGTCTGATGTGCCCGATATGGGGCGACGGCAGTTTATGAACCTCCTGACCTTTGGTACCATCACTGGTACAGCGTTGGGAGCGTTGTATCCGGTTGTGAAGTACTTCATTCCGCCCTCCAGTGGCGGCACGGGGGGTGGCGTTGTCGCCAAGGATGCCTTGGGCAATGATATTAAGGTATCTGACTATCTGAGTAAGCATATTGCGGGCGATCGCTCCCTCGCCCAGGGTATTAAAGGGGATCCCACCTACATCATCATTACCGACGATCACCAAATTGCTAACTACGGTCTGAACGCCGTTTGCACCCACCTTGGCTGCGTGGTGCCTTGGAACGTCAGTGAAAATAAATTCATTTGCCCCTGTCATGGTTCGCAGTACGATAGCACCGGCAAAGTAGTGCGCGGTCCGGCTCCCCTCTCGTTGGCCTTGGTCAACACGAGCATTACCGAAGACGACAAACTTGTCTTTTCGGTATGGACAGACACCGATTTTCGCACGGGTAAAGAACCGTGGTGGACTTAAAAGACTTAGGGAGTGGTATGAAACGTTTCTTGCAATCTTGCACACTGGCGATCGCCCTTGCCGCCAGTTTATTGCTGTGGGCACCCCGCGCCGATGCCTACCCATTCTACGCACAGCAGGGCTATGACAGCCCCCGTGAAGCCACAGGGCGGATTGTTTGTGCCAACTGCCACCTAGCGGCTAAACCCACTGACGTGGAAGTGCCCCAGGCGGTAACCCCTGATTCGGTCTTTGAAGCGGTGGTCAAAATCCCCTACGACACCAGTGTGCAGCAGGTGTTGGGGGATGGGTCTAAAGGAGGCTTAAATGTTGGAGCAGTGTTGATGCTGCCTGAAGGCTTCACCATTGCCCCTCCGGATCGCATTCCTGAAGACCTCAAGGCCAAAACCAGCGGTGTGTTCTACCAGCCCTACAGCGAGGATAAGCAGAACATTATCTTGGTTGGCCCGCTGCCGGGTGAGCAGTACCAAGAAATTGTCTTTCCGGTGCTAGCTCCCAACCCCGCCAATGACAAGTCCATCCACTTTGGCAAGTACTCTGTGCATGCGGGGGGGAACCGCGGTCGCGGCCAGATTTATCCCACGGGCGAAAAGAGCAATAACAATGTCTTTACTGCACCGATCGCGGGTACCATTACCAGCATCAGTACCAATGGGGATGGCAGCAGTGCCGTGGTCATTACCGCGGACAGTGGTGACACCGTTACTGAAACCGTTCCCCCAGGGCCAGAGCTCATCGTTAGTGAAGGTCAAGCCGTTGCGGCAGGGGAGGCCCTTACCACCAACCCGAATGTGGGAGGGTTTGGTCAGAAGGATACTGAAATTGTGCTGCAAGACCCCAACCGGATTAAGTGGTTACTAGTCTTCTTTGCCGCCATTACCCTCTCGCAAATCCTCTTGGTTCTGAAGAAGAAGCAGGTGGAGAAAGTGCAAGCGGCGGAAATGAATCTCTAGGAGTTCTATTGCGCGCCCTTTGTGCTGCCTCTCAGTGACACCATTGTAGCGATCGCTACGGCTATTGTGCCCCAGCAAGGGAGTATCGGCATTGTTCGTCTCTCAGGAGCCAAAGCGGTTGCGATCGCTCGGTGTTTATTTGTCGCCCCCGGTAAACAGCCGTGGGACTCCCATCGCATTCTCTACGGCCATATTCGGGATCCAATGACTCAGGAGCAGGTGGATGAAGCCCTGCTGCTGCTAATGTTGGCACCCCGCTCCTATACCCGCGAAGATGTTGTGGAGTTTCATTGCCACGGCGGCATGATTCCCGTACAGCGGGTTGTACAACTCTGTGTCGCGGCGGGAGCACGCTTAGCGGAGCCTGGGGAGTTTACCCTGCGAGCCTTTTTGAACGGTCGGCTGGATCTCACCCAAGCCGAAAGTGTTGCTGAGCTCGTGGCAGCGCAATCCACAGCCGCTGCACGAATTGCCCTTGCAGGGTTAGAGGGGAAACTCGCCCGCCCCCTCAAACAACTGCGCCAGACCTGTTTAGCCCTACTGGCTGAGATTGAGGCTCGCCTTGACTTTGCCGATGACCTGCCACCGCTTGACGCTGGTGCCATTGCTGAGCAAATCCATCACGTACAACGCCAAGTAGAGCAATTGTTAGCAACCGCAGAGGGCGGCCAACTCCTGCGCACGGGTTTGAAGGTGGCCATCGTCGGTCGCCCCAACGTGGGGAAATCTAGTCTGCTGAATGCGTGGAGTCGCTGCGATCGCGCCATTGTCACCGACTTGCCAGGTACGACCCGCGATATTGTCGAGTCGCAGTTGGTCGTGGGGGGGATTCCCATTCAGGTACTTGACACAGCCGGAATTCGAGTCACAGAGAACGTGGTGGAGCAGCTTGGTGTGGAGCGATCGCGCCAAGCCGCCTTGAGTGCCGACATTGTTCTATTTGTCCTAGATGCCAGCCAAGGGTGGACCGCAGCGGATCAGGAGATCTACGATCAGTTAAAGTTAGCTGAGCGCCGCCAACAGTCCCCCAACGCTGTCCTCATGGTTGCCAACAAAGAGGATTTACTGCCCGCTGCGGCGAACTGCCATGATCTGCACCTACCCATGGCACCCATTCCCACAGTGTTCCTGTCTGCCCTTACCCAAACCGGCATCAACCATCTAGAAACAGCGATCTTAGACTTAGTGCACGGCCATAACCTGCACGCTGCCAACTTAGAGTTTGCCCTCAATCAACGCCAAGCCGCCCTACTGCAACACGTTCAGCATTCATTAACCCATGTGTTACAGGCCATTGATGAGCAACTGCCCCTCGATTTTTGGACCATTGACCTGCACGCAGCGGTACGCGCCTTGGGCACACTGACGGGGGAAGATGTGACTGAATCCGTGTTAGAACAAATCTTTAGCCGTTTTTGCATTGGAAAATAGCCCCATGCTCTGGAATGCCAGCTACCGTCCGCTGTTTCCCTACATCCTTCCCCATCGGCGACGGTTGGCAGTGGCCTTCCTCTGTACCTTGGGCTATGTCTCCACTATGCCGGCGATCGCCTACCTCATTGGCCAAGCCGCCAAGCTCATTGGTGCAGGAGATCTCCGGGGGCTGATCCAGTGGTGTGCCGCCTCCTCACTGTTGTTTATTGGTCGCAGCGTTTGCCAGTTTGGCCAGGATGTCTTAATGGCCGATATTTCTCTGCGCATTGTCTATGATATTCGCCTTCGCCTCTATCGGCACCTGCACCGCTTAGGAGTGGACTATTTTGAAACCGCTGCCACTGGGGATCTCACCTATCGGCTCACCGAAGACGTGGATCGCATTGGTGAGGTCATTAACCGCAGCTTTCACCGCCTCGTGCCCTCAGCCCTAACCACTATTGCCGTCATTGGCTACATGTTTTTGCTCAACTGGCAACTAACCCTGGGCACCATGATCATTGCCCCGTTGATGACCTTTCTCATTGGTTGGTTTGGCAATCGCCTCATGCGCCAGTCGCGGCTGAGTCAAGATCGAATTGCCAGTTTAGCCTCCCATTTAACCGAGGTCTTTTCCGGGATCCGTCTAATCAAAGCCTTTGCCGCCGAAGACTATGCAGTGCAACAGTTTGAGCAGCAAGCGGACAAAAACCGCCGTGCCCGTTACCGCGCCGATCGCATCAAAGCCATGCAGTATCCCGTGATTGGGTTTCTAGAAGCCTTGAGCATCATGCTGCTATTTATCCTTGGGGCATGGCAAATCAACGCTGGCCACCTCACCGGTCCTGAATTCCTTAGTTTTGTGGCGGCGGTAGCGCTGCTGATGGAACCCATTAATATGGTTTCAACCGACTACAACGAACTGAAGGTGGCGCAAGCCTCCGTAGATCGCAGTTTTGGCCTACTGGCGATCGAGCCGACCATCAAAGAGGCCACCAATGCCCAACCCTTACCCGCTATTTCCGGAAAAGTCGAGTACCGCGACATTACCTTTGCCTATCAGCCCGGACAACAGGTGCTGCAGCACTTTAGCTTGATGGCCTTTCCGGGAGAGGTAATTGCCTTGGTGGGGCACTCTGGCGCGGGTAAATCCACCATTGTCAACCTTCTACCCCGCTTTTACGATCCCCAAGCTGGTACAGTACTGGTGGATGGCATTGATGTTAAAACCGTCACCCTAAAAAGTTTGCGGCAACAGATTGGCATTGTCCCCCAGGAAACCATCCTCTTTTCGGGCACCATTGCCGACAATATTGCCTTTGGTCACAATCAAGCGGATTATGACTTACTCATTGAAGCGGCAAAAATTGCCAATGCCCATGACTTTATTTCGACGTTTCCCGATGGGTACCAAACGTGGGTAGGGGAGCGCGGGGTGAACTTATCCGGGGGGCAGCGGCAACGGTTGGCGATCGCCCGTGCCGTCTATGCCGATCCACGCATCTTAATTTTAGATGAAGCCACCTCTGCCCTTGACTCCGAATCCGAAGCCTTAGTACAAGATGCCCTTGAGCGTGCCATGAAAGGTCGAACCGTATTTATCATTGCCCATCGCCTTGCCACCGTGCGCCGCGCCGATCGCATTCTGGTGATTGAGCAAGGGCGCGTCATTGAATCCGGTACTCACCACGAACTCATAGCCAGCCCCTCTCGCTATGCCCAGTTTTATGCCCACCAGTATTTTCATGGATAGCCTGAAACAGTCTTTAGAGGCAGTTGACCCGCAGCAATTTTCCAAACAAAACGTACTACAATCTTGCCATTACACGTCTCGGTAACAACCCTGTTACAATTAGCGCGTTCAATAGAAGAGGTGCACCATCGTGGGAGTATTTAGTCGGCTATCACGGGATATTGGCATTGATCTAGGGACAGCCAATACATTAGTTTACGTTTCTGGTCGGGGGGTAGTCTTAGAAGAGCCGTCGGTGGTGGCTATTGACCAAAATAGTAAGCAAGCCTTGGCTGTAGGTACCGAAGCCAAACGGATGCTAGGGCGTACCCCCGGAAATGTGGTCGCCGTGCGCCCCCTGCGCGACGGGGTGATTGCCGACTTTGAACGTGCCGAGTTAATGCTCAAACACTTCATGCGCCAAGTCCACGGCGGCAAGAATCTCTTTGCCCCCCGGGTGGTGATTGGCATTCCCAGTGGTGTGACCGGGGTTGAGCGGCGTGCCATTGAAGATGCGGCTCGAGGCGCAGGTGCCCGTGAGGTGTATCTCATTGATGAGCCAGTGGCCGCTGCCTTTGGTGCCGGTCTGCCCGTCGAGGAACCCACCGGTAACATGATTGTGGATATTGGCGGTGGCACCACAGAAGTTGCCGTTCTCAGCTTGCAAGGCACTGTACTCAGTGAGTCCGTCCGTGTGGCCGGCGATGAAATTTCCGAGGCAATTGTCCAATACCTGAAAAAAGTTCACAACCTGATCATTGGCGAGCGCACCGCCGAAGACATCAAAATCCGCATTGGCTCTGCCTACCCCAACGACAGTTACGACTCTGAAGCGATGGAAGTACGTGGCCTGCATCAGCTGTCAGGGCTACCACGTACCGTAGTGGTCAAATCCGAAGAAATCCGCGAAAGCATGGCGGAGCCGTTACTCGTGATTATCGAAGCCATTAAGCGCACCCTTGAGCGAACCCCCCCGAGTTGGCTGCCGATATTGTTGATCGCGGGATCATGCTGGCAGGGGGTGGGGCACTGCTGCGTGGTCTGGATACGCTCATTAGCCATGAAACCGGCATTGTGGTGCACGTGGCCGCCGACCCACTCCGTTGCGTTGTTATGGGAACGGGGCGTGTGTTGGAAAACTTTAAAGACCTCGGGCGCGTTTTTTCGGCTCAACCCGCCATTATCGGTTAAGGATGAAGTCATCATGGCCGTTTTTTGGCGTTGGTGGGGACGATATGCGGGGGGGCTGTTGCTGACCGTGCTGATTTTAATAGGGGCATGGATTTTACGGGAAACCAATGGTGCCGCCATCCGCGAATTTTACCGTCTGCTCAATTTGCCCTTGCAACAGCGTGGGGATGAGCAGCAATCATTGATCCAAGCTCGCACATGGCAGTTAGAGCAGCAATTGGCGGAGCTACAGGCAGAAAATGCGCGACTGCGGCAACTCTTAAATACACCGATGCTGCCTAACTTAGAGGGGCGCATTGTACCGGTGATTGGCCGTAGTTCAGATCAGTGGTGGCGATTCCTGCTGTTGGGGGAAGGCAGTCGTCAAGGGCTGAGCATTGGTGGCGTGGTCATTGGCAATGGCGGTCTGGTGGGTCGCATTACTAGCATTACCCCTAATACCAGTCGCGTGATGTTACTCACGGATCCGGCCAGTCGCATTGGCGTGGTGGTTGGCCGCACGCGGCAGATGGGGATTCTGCGCGGACAACTCAATCAGCAGGTGATTGTTGAATTTTTGGAGAAAGATCCGAAAGTACAGCCGAAAGATACCCTCTTTACCTCTGCCCTCAGTAGCCTTTTTCCGGCGGGTATTCCCGTAGGTGAGGTGCAGTCGGTCGAGCTAGAGGATCCCACCCGTCCCCATGCCACTGTGATATTGGGGGCACCGATTGATCGTTTGGAATGGGTCACTGTGATTCCCTATGCTGAATCGACAGACACATTTACGCCAAACTAGCCTTAACTGGTTAGTGATTACCGGGTCGGTGGGCGTTTGCACGCTGCTGAGCCTGATTCATGTGCCTGCTCTAGAGGTATTAGCGCCTGACTGGTTTTTGATTTGGGTTGTGGGTTGGAGTGTCAAGCGTACCGTTTGGCAAGGGGTGATTGCAGGTGTTGCCCTCGGCTGGATCCAAGATGGTCTGACAAGTCCTCACCCAAGTCATGCCGTTGCCTTGGCGCTGGTGGGTGGCCTTACGGCACTGATGCAGAAGCAGCGGTTTGTCTCCGAAGATTTTATTTCGATTGCCCTGATTACCTTTGCCATGGCGATGATCAACCAAACGATCATAGCGATGCAAATGAGCGTTAGTACTGACTTGCCTCTACAGGATATTTGGCAGCACCATCGCCAAGTTGCCCTCAGTTCGGCAATTATGAGTAGCCTGTGGGCACCGTTGGTCTATGCGCCTCTCAACCGCTGGTGGTCGTGGCTGCAGGAGCAAGAGTAAGGCCAGACCAAGGTTATCATGGGGAAAGTGTCGATAGCATGAATAATCTGGAAAGGTTTTGGCATGATCGTTGCAACCACGCCTCACACTGAAAATCCTCTATTGCGTGGGGATGGGTTCCCCCCCTTTGATCAAATTCAGGTGAGCCATGTTGAGCCAGCGGTGACTCAACTCCTGCAAGAACTCAGCCAAGCGTTAGAAACCCTTGAACAATCGCTGACCCCAACTTGGGACGGGTTAGTTGAACCCTTGGAACGGCTGGGCGATCGCCTCGGCTGGACATGGGGAATTATCAGTCACCTAACGGGGGTGAAAAATAGTCCAGAACTGCGACAGGCCTACGAAAGGGTTCAGCCGCAGGTCGTGGAGTTCTACACCCGCATGGGGCAATCGCGCCCCATCTATGAAGGCTTTAAGGCCATTGCCGCCAGCCCAGAGTTCAAAGAGATGACTCCTGCGCGTCAGCGCATTGTGACGGCTGCCATCCGCAATGCGGAGCACAGTGGTGTGAGCCTAAGCGGTGAGGCCAAGGAGCGGTTTAATGCCATTCAATTAGAACTAGCAGAGCTTTCGACCCAATTTTCCAACAACCTACTGGATGCCACCAAAGCCTTTCGCCTCAAGCTCACGCAACCAGAGGAGGTGGCGGGGCTGCCCCCCAGTCTGTTGGCCTTGGCAGCCCAAACAGCGCGGCAGGATGGCGAGGAAACCGCAACCCCAGCCCAAGGACCGTGGCATATTACACTCGACTTTCCCAGCTTTGGCCCATTTATGCAGTATAGCCAACGCCGCGATCTGCGGGAGCAGGTCTATCGTGCCTATATTTCCCGTGCTAGCAGTGGCGAGTGGGACAACCGTCCGATCTTGGAGCGCATTTTAGCCCTGCGGCTCGAAGAAGCAACGCTGTTAGGGTTCGAGACCTATGCCGAGCTGAGTCTGGCTAGTAAAATGGCGGACAGTGTGGCCAGTGTTGAAACACTGCTGGAGGAACTCCGCCAAGCAAGCTATGCCGCAGCAGCCCGTGAATTAGAGGAATTACAGGCCTTTGCGGCGGCACAAGGGGCACCTGAGGCCAAGGAACTGCAACACTGGGATATAGCCTACTGGGCTGAGCGGCAGCGGGAAGCTCTGTTTGCCTTCAACGATGAGGAGTTGCGTCCCTACTTCCCCTTGCCCCAGGTACTTGAGGGACTATTTAGCTTGGTGCAACGACTCTTTGGGGTCACGGTTGTTGCTGCCGATGGTCAAGCGCCGGTGTGGCATCCCGATGTCCGCTTTTTTGCCATTCTGGATGAAAATAACCTCACGATTGCCCACTTTTACCTAGACCCCTACAGCCGTCCAGCCGAGAAACGGGGTGGGGCATGGATGGATGATTGCCTAGGGCGTGCTAAGTACCGCTACCAAGGGGAGTGGCGTACTCGCTTACCGGTGGCGTACTTGGTCTGCAATCAAACCCCGCCCGTGGATGGTCAGCCTAGCTTAATGACGTTTGCGGAGGTGGAAACGCTCTTCCATGAGTTTGGCCATGGGTTGCACCACATGCTGACCCAAGTGGATGAGGCGGGGGCGGCTGGCATTAACAATGTTGAATGGGATGCGGTGGAGCTACCCAGCCAGTTCATGGAAAATTGGTGCTACCATCGCCCCACCCTCTTTGGGATGGCTCGCCACTACGAAACGGGAGAACCCCTGCCAGAGCACTACTACGAAAAACTGGTGGCGGCTCGCACCTATCGGGCGGGCAGTGCGCTGCTGCGACAGCTGCACTTTAGCTTGTTGGATCTGGAGCTTCACCATCGGTATCGCCCGGATGGCAATGAAACCCCTCAACAGGTGCGCGATCGCCTCGCTCAGACCACAACAATTTTGCCTCCCCTCCCGGAAGATGCGTTTTTGTGTAGCTTTGGCCATATTTTTGCCGGAGGCTATGCGGCGGGTTACTATAGCTACCTTTGGGCTGAGGTTCTGAGTGCAGATGCCTTTGCTGCCTTTGAAGAGGTGGGGCTGGAGAACGAAGCAGCGATCCGGGCTCTGGGGCGTCGCTATCGCGATACGGTCTTGGCACTAGGGGGGAGTCGCCCGCCGATGGAGGTTTTTAAGGCGTTTCGCGGGCGGGAACCGATGACAGCGCCGCTGCTGCGCCATCGCGGCTTACTGTAGTCGCTGTAGCCAGAGAAAGCGTAGCCAGTTGCGCAGCAGACCCACGCTAGCTAAACCCGCTAGGGTAAAACAGGCGATCGCCCCCCCAGGCGCTTGAGCGAACCATAGCACCGTCCCCGCTAAGAGGGTAAAGCCACTCAAGCCTAAGTAGAGGAGGCACACCAGTAAGCGTTCAATACGGCGTAGTTGGCGATCGGTGGTTGGCGTGCGCACCGAAACCTGTAGCTCCCCCCGTGCCAGCCGGTCTTCTAAGCGTTGTAAGCGCACCTCAAGGCGGCTGGGGTGTTGCAGGCGGTGGTTGACGAAGGTCTGAGTTTGCCGGAGCAGTTCGCGCCAGCCTCCGCGGGCAGGATTCATGAGTTCTTTGACAAAGGGCTGAGCGGCAGCGGTGAGATTATACTGCGGGTCTAGACTGCGGGCAATGCCATCAAGCGTGGTCAAGGATTTGAGAATGTAGGTCATTTTGGCGGGCAGGCGGAAGGGTTGCTGCTCAAAGAGGGCATAGACCTCCTGCTGTAATTCAGCAAAGACCGCTAGATCCACAGGCCGCTCCGTAAAGCGATCCAAGATGAGCTGCATAATTCGCTGTAGAGGTGTCATGTCCGCCACGGGGGTGATTAAGCCCATCTCTATCAGGGCGGCAATGACGCGATCGCTATCCTTGTTGAGCACGGCAAAAAACGTTTGCACCATCTGCTGCTGGTTAAGGGCGGGGACATCGGTCATCATGCCGTAGTCATAGAAAATTAAGTCCCCCTCGCTGCTGACGGCTAAATTACCGGGGTGCGGGTCGGCATGAAAAAAACCGTCGATGAGTAATTGCTTGAGATAGCAGCAAATGCCCCGCTGGTTGATGAGGCGGGGGTCAAGCCCAACGGCTTCGATGGCTGCACGGTTATCAATCCGAATGCCGGGCACATACTCCATCGTCAGGATATAGCGGCAGGTGTGCGTCCAATAGACTTTGGGTACCCGAATGTGGGCATCGTGGCGAAAGTTAGCCTGAAAGCGATCGGCATTCTCTGCCTCTTGGAGGTAGTCAATTTCCCGCAATAAAATGCTAAAAAACTCTTCGTAAATGTCCTGAAGGGCGTAGGGACGGGTAAAGGGCAGCCAGCGATCGCCCCAGCGGATGATTTCACCAATGGCCACGTAATCTAAATAAAGTTGAGACTCTAGGTTTGGACGCTGTACCTTGACGACCACCTCGTCGCCACTAAAGAGCCGCGCCCGGTGCACCTGTCCTAAGCTAGCAGCGGCTAGGGGGTTGGGGTCAAAGCGCGCAAATAGATCCTCAAGGGGTTGACCTAGGTGCTGTTCAATCAGGGCGATCGCCACGTGTGAGTCAAAGGGCGGTACTTGATCCTGCAACGTTTTCAGAGCGTCAATATAGGCCAACGGCAGCAGATCAAACCGCGTGGACAAAAACTGACCAATTTTAATAAAGGTGGGGCCTAGGGTGAGCAACTGCCGCACCAACCAGCGGGCGCGGCGGCGTTGCTGAGCAGGACTGCGACGCTGCCAAAGGTGATCCCACAGCAATTGATGACCAAATACACCCAACACCCGCGTAATCTGACCAATGCGGCGCAGAATGAGCCAACGGTTGGGACGATAGACAGCGGGAGTGAGCGGCATGAAACAGGTATCACCAAATCAGTATGCTCTACCGAAGACAAGATTCATCAGGTTCATGGGTTAATTTGCATCTAGGAAACAGTATTTCTCATCTAGCGGCTTCGCTCAAATCTACAGTATTCCCGAGTATTCTGGAACTCGTTTTGACAAAGGAACCCAGAGTGTTGGTACTCTAACTTGTCTAACTTGCTATCAATCCCCCTGTGATGGACGAGGCATGGTAAGCTAATCCCCGTGAGTGTTTAAGGAACATCATGTCCCCTTCCCCAAAGATTGGCATTATTGGCGGTAGTGGTCTCTACAAAATGGAGGCTCTCACAGAGGTCGAAGAGGTGCGACTAAGTACCCCCTTCGGCGATCCCTCCGATGCGTTTATTTGTGGGCGGATTGGCGATGTTCCGGTGGCCTTTTTAGCTCGCCATGGCCGAGATCACCACCTGTTACCAACGGAGATTCCCTTTCGCGCCAATATCTACGGGTTTAAGTCCCTTGGTGTGGAGTACCTGATCTCGGCTTCAGCGGTTGGCTCCCTCCAACAGGAGGTAAAACCCCTTGACATGGTGGTGCCCGATCAGTTCATTGACCGCACTCGCAATCGCATTTCCACCTTTTTTGGCGATGGCATTGTGGCACATATTGGCTTTTCTGAACCCATTTGTTCTGCGCTTGCCGCGGTATTAACCGCAGCCATTAGGGATTTGAACCTACCCGAAGTGACGCTGCACCCACGGGGTACCTATGTGTGCATGGAAGGCCCTGCCTTTTCTACATTGGCAGAGTCCAATCTTTATCGCTCTTGGGGGGGAACGGTGATTGGCATGACGAACCTGCCGGAAGCCAAGCTGGCGCGGGAGGCGGAAATTGCCTACGCCACCCTAGCGTTAGTGACAGACTACGACTGCTGGCATCCAGAGCATGACTCGGTAACGGTGGAGATGATTATCAGCAACCTACACCGCAATGTGAAAAATGCCCAAGCCATTATTTGTGAGACAGTGAGGCGACTGGCGGCTCATCCCCCTGCTTCCAAGGCACATCACGCCCTGAAAAATGCTATTTTAACTCCCCTAGATAAGGTACCTGCACAAACGAAGGAAAAACTCAGTCTGCTGCTGGCTAAGTACTGCTAGGGCGCTAACGGGTCGGATGGGTATGTACCCGCCTCGTCAGCCTCTGTGTCACAAAATTGTGGGTAGGTAGATTTTGGGCTTAGGCAGCGACAGCGATTGAGGGCATCGGCAAGAGCCTCAAGTTTAATGGGCTTGCTCACATAATCGTCCATGCCTGCTTGAAAGCAACGTTCGCGATCGCCTGCGAGAGCATTGGCGGTCATGGCAATAATCCAAGGCCGCTGACTGGGCGGCCATTGGTTGCAGATCCGTTGGGTGGCTTCTAGGCCATCCATCTTCGGCATTTGCACATCCATGAGAATGACATCGTAGGGGCGCTGTTTCAGGGCTTCAAGGACTTCAGCCCCATTGGCCGCAACATCCGCACGATAGCCCATCCGCTTGAGGATGTGCAGCGCTACTTTCTGATTGACTGCATTATCTTCAGCAAGCAGAATCCGCAGGGGAAAGCGCACTGCCAAGCTGGGGTCAATGACGGATGCTGACACAGCAGGCTGTTGACTGGGGTTGGGGTTCAAAACCTTCACTAAGGTTTGCCGCAGTGCACTGGGGCGGATCGGCTTGGTAACGTGGGTGGTAATGTGTTCCTTGTCACTGGCGGTTTCTAGCCAACTCAAGGGAGTGAGGAGAATGACTGGGCGATCGCCCCGCTCAAGTCTGGTGGCTAGCTGCACCCCTGTCATGTGCCCCAAGGAGAAATCCAGCAGGGCAATATCCCACCTAGGAGCCTCCTGTAGCACCTGATCGGCATCCCCATAGGGGAGAGGCACCATCCCCCAGTCCTGTAATAGGGTGCAGAGATTCTCACGGCTGGCAGCATTGTCATCCACTACTAAGACGCGCCGCCCTTGTAAACAGGGGACAGCAGGCGGCGGTTTAAAGGGAACCGGGTCAACAGCCGAAATTGTAAATGTAAACGTTGTCCCTTGGCCTAGGCAACTGTCCACCTGCATGGTACCGCCCATGAGTTCACACAACCGTTGACTAATCACCAGTCCCAAACCCGTCCCCCCATACTCACGGGTAGTGGAGGCATCAACTTGGCTAAAGGGCTTGAAGAGGCGATCGAGGCGATCGCTAGGAATGCCAATCCCCGTATCTTGAACTGCAAATTGTAACGTTTCGCTATCAGAGACATAATCCACCTGGACGAGCACATGCCCCTCAGGGGTAAATTTAATGCCATTACCCACTAAGTTCACTAGAATCTGGCGCAGGCGGGTGACATCTCCCTTAACCTGGGCGGGGGTTCTTAGTGTGCAGGTGTACAGTAACTCCAGGTGCTTTTCTTCTGCTTTGCTGGCCAGTAAGCTCAACACATCCTCAACACACTCGCGGACATCAAAGGGGTGTTGCTCAAGCACCAGTTTGCCAGATTCAATCTTAGAAAAGTCGAGAATATCGTTAATGATGGTGAGCAGCGCCTCACCAGCTTGGTGGAGGGTTTGCAAAAAGTCCCGCTGTTGATCGTTGAGGGGGGTATCTAAAAGTAAGTTGGTAAAGCCCAAGACCGCATTCATGGGGGTGCGGATTTCGTGACTCATTGTGGCCAAAAACTCACTCTTGGCACGGTTGGCCAGCTCTGCCTGTAACCGCGCTTGCTCCAGTTCTTGGTTTTGCTTGGCCAGTAATTGTCGCTGCTGCTGTTCGTGGTGCAGCAGGTCTGCCTGGGCGATCGCAATCCCCACTTGCGCCGCAACGGCTTCAAGGAGTTCAATTTCTTCGGCAGTCCACTCCCGCTGGCGATCGCACTGGTGCAGACCAATAACCCCATTGGGTACCCCTTTATAGGACGTCCGCACGGCCAGCATCGATTTAATCTGAAATTGCTCTAATAGGGACGTGGCCATTCGCAACAGTGGGTCTTGACTGACATCATTAGAGACAATTGCCCTATCCGAGGCCAAGACGGCTTCGGCATGGGGGTTGCCTGCCACCGGTACATTGACACCAAACATCGATGCATAGCCCGGTTCTAGGTACTCCGCGACATTGGGGATCTGGGGCGGTGGCCCCGGCTCATAGCGATGAATTAAACAGCGGCTCACCCCAAGGGCACGGCCAATTTGACTGACGGTTGTATTAAAAATGGCCTCTGTATCTAAGCTCTGGCGAATTTGTTCCGTAATTTGGTTGAGTAACAACGTCCGCTGCATTTGCTGCTGGAGTTGTTGTCGCTGTCGGGTTTCCTGTTCCAGCAAATGCACCTGTGCTAGCCCAATTCCCACTTGCGCTGCCACACTACTGAGGAGGCTCTTAATCGCATCCGTCCATTGCCGTTGGCGATCGCATTGGTGCAACACTAGCAGACCATTGGGGCGGTTGCGATAGGAGGTTCGCACAATCAAGGCAGACCTGACACGCAATGCTATGCAATAGTCGTGAATGGAGGCTAAACGCGGGTCATTGGCCACATCCTCAAAACTCAGGATCTGATCAGAGATCAATGCTTGCTGTAGGAAATCAGCCCGCCCCAGCGCTAACCCTACGGTAGTTACCGATGGAATCCCTGGAGCGCAGTATTCCGCCACCAAGCTCACTGGAGAGGTGGCCTCTTCGTGGTACACAAAAAAAAGGCAGCGGCTGACATTTAAAGTCATGCCCACTTGCTGAACAGCGGTTTGACAGATGTGATCCCGCTCGATTTGCTGGCGAATTTCCTCCGTAATGCGGTTCAACAGCAGCGTCCGCTTCACCTGCTGCTGCAAGAACAGTTGCGCCCGCTGCCGTTCAGTGACATCACTTTGAATCCCGATGTAGTGCGTAATTTCACCCACTTCGTTAAAAATGGGTGAAATCGCCATTTCATTCCAGAAGGGTTTGCCATTTTTGCGGTAGTTGCGCAAAATCACGCGGCAGGACTGTCCCTTAGCAATAGCATTGCGAATGGCTTCAGCCCCCGGCTGGTGGCGATCGCGCCCCTGCAAAAAGCGACAGTTCTTGCCAATGACTTCAGGGGCGCGGTACCCTGTCATTCGCTCAAAGGCAGGATTCACATAAATAACTGGGTTATCCGGCTGACGATAATCGGTAATGACAATGCCATTGGTACTGGCAATAATGGCGCGCTCCCGTAACCGTAGTTCTGCTTCAATCTGTTTCTTGGCAGTGATGTCAGTGGCCAGAAACAGAAACCCCAGCAACTGCTTGCGGCCATTGCGAATGGGCGTTACCGAAAGGAGCACGGGAAACTGCGAACCATCCCGGCGAATATACCTCCACTCCCGCTCATCCGGCAAACCTCGCCGTGCCTGCGCCACAAACACCTCAAATCCCACTGGAATCGGTTCGCCCAACTGCTGACTCAGGAGTGTTGCATAATGTTCAACCTCCTTCGGATCATGGAATTGCTCAGGGGTTACTTTGCCCACTAATTCAGTAGCACTGTACCCCAACCATTCCTCAGCAGTGCGGTTCATAAAACTAATCGTGCCGTTGGTGTGAGTTGCAATGATGGCATGATTAGTGCTGTTAAAGATGGCTGCTTGTAAGCTACTCAACTGTTGAATGCGAGCTAGGTGCCCTTGGGTTGTCTCAAGATGATGACGGACTTCTAACTCACTAATCACTTGCCGGGCAAGGGTACGCAGTGTTTGAGCTTGTAACTCGGTTAACTGCCGGGGCTGGTAGTCGATGACGCACAGGGTACCAATCCGGTACCCTTGGGGTGTCACCAAGGGCATGCCAGCATAAAAGCGGATATAAGGCGGTCCTGTAACCAAGGGATTATCAGCAAAGCGGGCATCTTCCTTGGCATCGGCAACAACCATCAATTCCGATTGCAAAATCACATGGGCGCAGAAGGCTACATCACGGGGGGTTTCACAGGCATCTAGCCCGACTTTGGCCTTAAACCATTGTCGGTTGCGATCAACCAAGCTAATAAGGGCAACGGGGGTCTCACAAATAGCTGCGGCTAAATGGGTTATATCGTCAAAAACAGGTTCAGGAGCAGTATCAAGGATGTGGTACTGATCAAGGGCATATTGCCGTTCATTTTCATCGACTGGTATAGGAGCGGCAGGCATAACCCAAGTGACCGTTGATGTTAGGGTCTAATTTCTAGCTTAGATTATAGGAGTGATGTGGGCGGGCTAAAACCCCTCCGCTTTAGCGAGGGGATACAGCCAACTCAGGGGGCTTTAGCCCTCTCTATGTGTTAAACTATAGACGTGGAAAGTAGGCGTATCAACTACGCGAAGAAACATCCTAGTACGGAGAAATCCCGGCAAGTAAGTCACTACCGCTTTGGCGGCAAGCCTAAACCACTGCAAGCAATGGCAGGATGTTGAGCGTATCGAATTGGCTAGTGTTGAAAAGCGCGAAACCACGAACCGAAACATAAACGTAGTCCCAATAGCAGAAATGCTTGAGGTGAGTAGGGGGTCTTTGACTGCCCCCACCCGCATTAAGTTGTGGGTGACAGCTCAAGGGAAAAGCGAAGCAATGCGGCTTCAGCCCGTTGCGTAGCATCCTTTGGGAATCCCCTCTCTTTCAAGGAGGGGAGAAGTCAAAGGAATTTGTTTTATCAAAACCATGGCAAAGCAAAACCCACCTCAATTTACGTCTTAGACGGGAAGGCTCGCGCTGTACCCGGAACGGGGCAGTGTCGAGATTAAGTATTTGTAAAGTCATGGCTGGCGAAGCACTCTGCTAGCATGGAGGTATCGCCCGTGGTGTGGCTGTTATGAAATTCAATCGGCAAAATGTTGTGGTGGCGATCGCCTTGATCGTGAGTCTGAGCGGTGCTCTTGTCGTCCCTGTGGCTGTTGGCCAAAGTGGCGGTGGCCTACTAACGGCGGCTCAGATGCAAAAACTCAACCTCAGTGTGACGCAAAAACAAGCCCTACTGCGGCTGACGATGAAAACCAACGAGCGTATTTTAGGCATCCTCGACAGCAATCAACAGCGCCTGTTCCGCAATGCCATTAAGCAAGGTAAGTCCACGGGTGAAGCCATGGATATGGTGGCACTACGGCCAGAGCAGAAAACACAAATGAACAAAGTGATGCAAGACACCCAAGCTGAAATGCTAACCATTTTGACCACCGAGCAAGTCAAACAACTAAAAGGCTCCCGCTAAGCTCTCCGTTGACATTGATCCGTTGACATTGAAATTTATGAGCGATGTTCTTTGGCAACCCATAGACTGCTACAGCGATATTCTCTATCACAAAGCAGCAGGCATAGCCAAAATCACCATTAACCGCCCCCACAAGCGGAATGCCTTTCGCCCCCAAACCATTGCTGAGATGAGCCATGCCTTTGAGGATGCTCGCAATGATCCGAGCATTGGCGTTGTCCTCTTGACCGGAGCCGGCCCGCATACGGATGGGAAGTATGCCTTCTGCGCTGGTGGCGATCAGAGTATTCGCGGTGAGGCAGGCTACTTAGATGCGCAGGGGGTGGCACGGCTAAATGTATTGGACTTGCAACGGCAAATTCGCAGCTTACCGAAGGTCGTCATTGCGCTGGTGGCCGGCTATGCCATCGGTGGGGGGCATGTGCTGCATTTGGTGTGTGACCTCACGATTGCCGCGGAGAATGCCATTTTTGGCCAGACCGGTCCTCGGGTAGGTAGCTTTGATGGTGGGTTTGGCGCCAGCTACCTTGCCCGAATTGTGGGGCAAAAGAAAGCCCGTGAAATCTGGTTTCTCTGCCGTCAGTACACTGCTGCCCAAGCCCTAGAGATGGGGCTAGTGAATACGGTTGTGCCGGTGGCAGAACTGGAAGCGGAGGGAGTTCGCTGGGCAAAGGAGATTCTCGGCCATAGTCCCTTGGCGATTCGCTGCCTGAAATCGGCCTTTAATGCGGACTGTGACGGTCAAGCGGGTTTGCAAGAATTGGCGGGTAATGCCACGCTGCTGTACTACCTCAGCCAAGAAAGTGCGGAAGGGAAGCAGGCATTTTTAGAAAAGCGTCCCCCCAACTTCCAACAGTTTCCTTGGCGACCTTAAGGGATGCGTTAGAGTAAATGCATGGCATTGGGAGAATCCGCTATGTGCATCTGTGTCAATTGTGCCCTTGTGGATCGCTGCACCACCTACCATGCGGTTGAAGCACAGCATCAGCAGCCCCACCTGACCCTAGCCCCAGACTTCACGCCCATTGAACCCACTATTAACGTCAATATCCGCACCTACGGTGACGAAATTCAACTGGAGTGGGATGTGGTCGGCTGTGCTAGTTTCATGGAAGAGCAAGGTCGGTGGTCGCGTTTACGCCCTGGTGAATTAATTCCCACGTAGGAGTTATCCTGCCATTGGTGGGCGATCGCCCCTTACGAGGACATTTGGGGATACCCATGGGACGCGGTCGCCTACGTCAGCAGCTTGACTTTTTTATTCACTCCCCGCGGGTGGAGGTGGGGTTAGTCATCTTAATTCTTACCTCTGCCGTGTTGGTCGTGGTGGATATCTTATGGGTGGGGCAAGGACGACCTAACGTTGTCCTGATGCTGGCAGAGCTGCCCCTGCGGATGTGTTTTTTTATTGAGCTATTTGTACGGTTTGCGATCGCCCGCAAAAAAAGCGATTTTTCCGCCACTATTGGCTGGATATCATTGCCATCTTACCCATGCCACCACAGCTAACCCTATTCCGCCTGCTACCGCTGCTGCGGCTGCCGCGCGCTGCCATTCTCATCAACCGTAACCTGCATTACCTTTCACCGCAGGTCTCCGGCGTGTACAGTGTCCAAATTTCGGCGCTGTTAATGATTGTGTTGATCATGCTCTTTGGGGGGCTAGCCTTTTATATCATCGAAGGAACGAGTAACCCCGACATTCAAAACTTAGGGGATGCCCTGTGGTACAGCTTCTTCTCACTCATCTCGGCAGAGCCGATTGGTGCCTATCCGCAAACCCAGGCTGGGCGCGTCATCACCCTTGTGGTCGTGCTGGCAGGAGTAACCCTCTTTGCCGTTTTTACCGGTTTGATCTCTGCCTTGATGGTGAAACGCCTGCAGTCCGTTATGAACATTAAAAACTTTGACCTTGATGAACTGCGCAACCACATTATTCTCTGTGGTTGGAATCGCAGTGCCCCCCTTGTGCTGCAAGAATTACAGAGCGATCAGCAAACTCGCCACGCTCCCATTGTCATTGTGGTGGAGCTAGAGCAACTACCCCTCAATGAACTGCGCTCCGTGGATCAAAACCGCCTGTACTTTTATCAGGGAGACTATACCCGCATCGATGTTCTGGAAAAAGTGCAAATTTACCATGCGTCGCGGGCGATTCTTTTGGCAGACACCAGTCAACCCCGTAGTGACCAAGACCGTGATGCCCGCACGGTGTTGGCCGCCCTCACGATTGAAAAACTAAACCCTAGCATTTACACCTGTGCCCAACTGTTAGATCGCAATAACAATGTGCAGTTGCAGGCCGCGGGGGTAGAGGACGTGGTGGTGGCTGATGAAATGGCCGGACACCTGATTGGGAATGCGGTGCGCAACCAGGGCGCGATGGATGTGTTTGCCGAGCTAATTACAGTACAGGTGGGAAATCAGTTTTATCGCTTGCCCTTGCCGGCTCCATTGGCCTCGCAGTCCTTTTGGCAGGTACAAAGCTACTTGAAAAAAGAGTACGATGCTCTACTCATTGCGGTGGAGCGCCGTACAGATGGCCGTCGCCAAACCTATGTCAACCCTCCGGCAGACTATCCGTTACAGTTAGGGGACTACGTTGTTATGATTGCACGGCAATGTCCGCAGTGGAGTTAGCCCCATGGAAATCTCTAGCCAAGTGCAACTCCC
The DNA here is from genome assembly GCF_002754935.1 of Thermostichus lividus PCC 6715. Lineage (NCBI taxonomy): Bacteria > Bacillati > Cyanobacteriota > Cyanophyceae > Acaryochloridales > Thermosynechococcaceae > Parathermosynechococcus > Parathermosynechococcus lividus. The sequence continues at coordinate 1,928,223 of NZ_CP018092.1, read as the reverse complement.
CTACCCTCGCGAGCAAGTGTATCGCACCTATCGCGATCGCCTGCCGGAACTGGTGGCGTGGATGCCCAATGTCCGCCAGATTGATCTCAAAGAACGCTCAGAACAGCCCAATACCTTGGATATGGTCTTAGTCTGGCATGGCGGTGGTGAAATTCCTGCGGCGGCGCGTGCCCTCCTCAGTGAGGCGATGCTGTCGTGGACGGACTACTCCCACTGGGATGATCAAGGCTATCGCACGCAGTGGCGCATTGCCCCCCACGCTTTTACTGAGGCGATTGACTGCCAAGGGGAAAACCAATTTATTGCCACTGCCGATGGCACGATCATTACCAGCCGCGGGCACCTCCGCATTGACCCGAAACACATTCATGGGGTGCCCTCATTTCTGGCGGGGATAATTGCCCGAACCGTTGAAGACTACTTAGGACAGCAAATTGAGCCAAATTTTCAACAACTAGCCGCCAGTGTGGCAGCATTTTTAGCAGTAACTTACCACGTCTCCCCAGAGTAGGGAGAATCTTCTTGCCTTGAGGTGATACATTATAAACATTTGTAAACAGGGTCGCTACCCCTTGTTGTTGAGACTGCCCCTATGAAACCCATCAACCGCCTCTACCGTGCTGAGCAAGTTTGCCTCATCAGTCATATTATGGCCATGGCCTTTGGCTTGGCGGGCTTACTGCTAGTGGTGCCCCATCCAGAATTTATTCTCGCGTTGCCGCCGTGGGGGCAGCAGCTCTTTCAACTCAGTATGGGGAGCGGTGGTGTGGTGTATATTGTGCTGGGGGCGGTGGCGATCGCCCTGCACGCCTACCGCAACTTTGGCCTTGGCAAACTCTTGGGGTTTTTACTACCCGCCCTTGGCATCTCCTTAACCAGTGAATTGCTAGGGACAAGCACGGGCTTTCCCTTTGGTCACTATGGCTACCTCAGTGGCTTAGGCTACAAGGTTGCGGGGTTGGTGCCCTTCACCATTCCACTGTCATGGTTTTATATGGGGCTGGTGACCTTCCTGTTGGCCTACAGCGGTTTTATCAGCCGCCCGCTGCGGGAGGGAAAGCGGATCGGTCTTGGGGCAGGGGTGATCACAGTGGGGCTGGCCGCCATTTTTTTGACCGCGTGGGATTTCGTTTTGGATCCCGCCATGAGTCAAACTGCGGTGCCCTTCTGGCAGTTTCAGGATGTCGGCGAATTTTTTGGGATGCCCTACCGCAATATTTTAGGTTGGACGGGCACTGCTGCCGTGTTTATGGGCTTGGGGCTAGTGGCGTGGTGGCCTAAACCCATGGTGGTGAACCGTACACAACTCATTACCCCCCTTGTTATTTATCTTGTGAACTTTGCCTTTGGGGCTATGATTACTCTCACGGCCCTGGACCAGCGGTTTTGGATTCCCACGACCCTAGGGGTAGTGCTGGGGGTGGTTCCTGTGGTTGCGCTGTGGTGGAGTGCCGATGCCACCCCCCTAGAGGAAGTTCAAGGGGTCAACATCAATACTTAAGCGTACCTCCCGCGGGCACTGCTCCTTGAGGGTGATCAGGTGGGGGCTGAGGGTGGCTAGGGTGCCAAACCGCCCCTTGAGGAGAATTTGCCAGCGGTAGCGCTCGGCAATTTTGGCGATCGCCGCTGGGGCGGGGCCGAGTACCTGCCAGTCCCCAGTTTGCATCGGTGGTAGTGCAACCAACTGATCCGCCACCATGGCCGCGGTGGCAGCAACGCGATCGCCATCCTTGCTACTGAGGCGCAGCAAAATCAACTGGCAATGGGGGGGTATCCGAGGGGTTCACGGCTGGCGAGTTCCTGCTGGGCAAACTCCTGCCAAGCGTAGGCTTTAACCGCACCAATCACGGGATGCTCGGGCACATAGGTTTGCAAAATCACCTGTCCGGGCAGGTGCCCTCGCCCCGATCGCCCCGCCACTTGCGTGAGAATTTGAAACGTGCGCTCTGCCGCTTGATAGTCGGGCAAATGGAGCAGCCCATCCGCTGCTAGAATCCCCACCAGAGCCACCTGGGGTAAATCAATCCCCTTGGTCAGCATTTGGGTGCCCACCATAACATCGGCCTCCCCCGCGGCAAACGCTGCAAGCAGCTGGCGATGCGCTCCCTTGCGCTGGGTGGTGTCACTGTCAAACCGCAGCACCCGCAGATCTGGAAAAAGGCGATTGAGCTCGGCCACCACACGCTGGGTACCGCTGCCAAAGGGCTTGAGGTACGGCGAATCGCAGACTGGGCAGCGCTGCGGCACCCCTTGGCTGTAATTGCAATAGTGACAGCGCAGCACCTGGCTATGCTGATCGTGCAGATGCACCGTCAGGGAGACACTGCAATGGGGGCAGTCAATGGCACTGCCACAACTGCGGCAGGACACAAAGGTGCTGTGGCCGCGCCGCTGAATAAACAGAATGGCCTGTGCCTGCTGTTGCGGCAGGTGTTTTAGGGCATTTTGCAGCAGGCGGCTAAACATGGTGCGGTTCCCCCGCCGCAACTCCTCGCGCATATCCACAACCGTGATGGGGGGGAGGGGCACCGCATGAATGCGCTCGGGCAAACTCAAGTAGGTGATGTGCCCCGCTTGGGCACCCTGCCAGGTGCTCAGGGCTGGCGTGGCAGACCCTAAAATTAAGGGGCACTGATCCTGTTGCGATCGCCACCGCGCCACCGTGCGGGCATGGTAACAGGGCTGCGGTTGATCCTGCTTGTAGCCACTGTCGTGCTCCTCATCCAGCACAATTAGCCCCAACCCCGCAAGGGGCAGCAAAATTGCCGACCGGGTGCCAATCACCACCCGTGGCTCTGCCAATAGCGTCAGCCGCCACGTATCGTAGCGCTCGCCATCACTGAGGCCACTGTGGTACACCACCACCCGATCGCCAAAGCGTGCCCGCACCCGATCCGTTAGCTGGGGAGTCAAGCCAATTTCTGGCACCAATAGCAGCGCCGATCGCCCCTGCGCCAAGCACGCCCCAATCGCCTGTAAATACACCTCAGTTTTGCCAGACCCCGTCACACCGTGCAGCAAAAACTCCTGCGTCCGTCCTAAGCTGGCCACAATTGCCGCTAGAGCGCTCTGCTGCGCCAACGTCAACCCTTGCGGCTGATCCGCTGGTACTGCCATCCCCTGATCAAGGCGACAGCGCTGCCGCGCCACAATGGCCACGTACCCGCGCTCTACCAAGCGTTGGATCGTTTTAGGACTGCTGCCCGTAGCCCGCAATAGGTCTTGCAGCCAACAGTCTTGGGGCTGTTGCCGTAAATAGTCCACAATCCGGCGTTGGCGATCGCTCAGATCAGCCCCATCGCAGCGCAACAGCACCACCGCCTGTTGCCACTGCGCCTGTGCTTGAGGTGGCGCAGCCCAATAGACCTCAACCACCCCAAGGCGCACTAACTCAGCAATCCCCCGCTGCGATCGCGGCACGTGCTGCGCCACATAGCGCAGACTGTAGTCCCCCGTCGCACTCTTTTGCAAAAACGTGAGCACCTGTTGCGCCCCGACCGATAGGGGCGGTATCGCCGTTGTGCGTAACCGCAGCCGCCGTTGCGATCGCCCCAACACCCCCGGCGGTAACGCCGTCCGTACCACCTGTATCAGCGGCGTACAGTAATAGGCGGCCACCTGCTCTAGGACGTGCCAGTAGCCCACCGGCAAAAACGAGGTACCCACCACCGCCGTCAACGGCCGCACCTGCTCTGCGGCCACCGCCTCCGGCAAATCGCTTAGCACCTGCAAGACAATTCCCCGCAGCAGTTGTTGGCCAAAGGGCACCTCCACAATGTCCCCCGCCGCCACGGTCCAGCCCGCCGGCACCCCGTAGGTATAGGCCTCCTCCACCCCTGGGCAATCCACGAGCACACTCACCCACTGCCCCAGCGTAGGTGCAACAGACGATGTCAAGCGCTCCTCTCGCCCGTGATCTAAGTCACCACCAATGACCATCGCAGCCGTCAAAATACAAAATTAGAGCATATAGTGTTGCGGCATATCCAAGATTCTTGGCGGGTGGCACGCGATCAAGGGCAACATCCCCTGAGACGCTCACCCCTAAACCACAAAAAGTAAAATTTTATGAAGAGCCCACCGTCACCATGAAATTTTTTAAGAAAAAATAACCACACTAAAGTAAACCCTTGCCGGTTCCGATCACCGCTCCTTGCTTGTCTTTCATAAGGTTACCCTATGACTCAGCAGCACCGACGCTTTGGCCTCTCTAAACGGCAGTATCGCAAACTGATTCGCAGCATTCGCCATCTTTTCTATCAACTGCGGCTGTGGTTACAGCGTCGCCTTTCGCCAGTGCTGCGACAACGCCGAGGGCGACCCGCGCGCTTTGGCCGGGCAGGTTTTGTGTTGCCCACCGCCATCATCGTTATCTTGGTGCTGACCCTAACGGTGGGTGCCCTGATGCTGCGCACCCTGAATCGCACCAGCCAAGTGTCCGGCGAACGTCAAGATATTCAAGTCCTCAACGCCGCCACCCCGGCCATTGACCGTGCCAAAGCCAAACTGGAATACCTCTTTACCCGCGAACCCCGCCGTCCCAGTGGGGTACCCGGCGAGGCGCGGCTACAGGAACTCATGCTCAACGAGGGCGCAAACCCTGACCCCTACACCCTTGCCGACGAACAGCGAATTGACATCAATGGCGATGGCGCGGTGGATAACGCGTGGGTCTTTCAGCCTACCCCCAACTCCATTGTCGCCTACTCCATTTTGATGACCCGCCCCAACGATACCCAAATCAACCAAAGCGATGCTGCCAAAGCCGCCGCCTTAGTCACCCGTAACCGCGCTCTGAATATTTCTGAAGCGGGTGGTCAGTGTGCAAGTGTGGGTGGCACCGCCGCTGGCAGCGCAGAAGCAGGGTGGGATAGTATTGGCACCGCTAGTTTGCGCAAGAACTTTCAGGTCAACGCCTTTGTCTATGAAAACCGCAATGGCGGTCAAGCCCTTGCCACCCTTGATTTTGTGCAAGAGCGCGAGTTAGATCGCGGCAATAAGTGGGGGGCATGGTTCCGCAATGACCTTGAAATTTTTCCAGGGCCGCCCTTCCGCTGGAATGGTGCCATACACACAGAGGGGAGTATTTTTGTGGGTGGCGGCAACAACTTCACCGCCTATCTTGTCAGCTCCCCCAACTCCTGCATCTATACCCGTGCCGCCTCAGAAATTACCGCCGCCCAGGTTCCGGATATTTACGACATGGATCGCGATGGCAATACCACAGAACCCGTGTTCCAAGGACAGTTTATTGCCGGTACCCTGCGGGACAATAACACCAACGGCATCACCACGGTGCACTCCTACCGCGAGCCACCAGCCAGCCCCTACACCACTGGTGATAGCGACCCCCCCGGCCAAAATACGCAGTTTCGAGCCAGCCGTGACTCTGTTGTCGATTCCGTTAGCCAACCGGCCCAACTCGCCCTGAATCCGGTGCTGATTGTAACTCAAGATCGCAGTCGTTCGCGTGCGACAGACACCAGTAACGCCAGTTTTCGGGCGAGCAACTGGAACCAGCAGTTTTATGGTCCAGCAGACAGCGGCGGCACAGGGCGTTTCTCCAACCAGCAGGTCTCAAAGCCCTACGTGGATGATACCTACCGCGCCGACGATCGCTACGGGCCTAAACCGGTCTATGCCAACGTCACTCGCGATGCCCTTGAGAATGATCCTGCCGTAGCCGCAGAATTTGCCGATCGCGTCGTGCCGCCCGGCACCCTAATTGGCAGCCAAATTCCCAGCACTAACCAACTCCTGCTGCGCAATACCGTCCCCGCCTCTGCCGAGGTCGATCGCCGCACCGAAGTCGGCCTCGATGGTTACTGGGAGCGCCGCGCCCGCCAAGAAGGGCTACGGGTGATTGTGGGTGAACGTCTTGAACTCGGTAAACCCCTCGACCCGCCCGCAGGCAACACTGCCGACAACAACCGCCGCAACGAGTTTTACCAGCATCGCACCCTGCGCGATGACCTCGCCGCCGTGCAAGCCACCGCCATTTACCACTACAAAGCGGCGGGCACCACTATTAACTCCAGCATTCCCGATCCCTTTGTGCAGCCCTATCCTGGCCAAGATACCGGCGGTTACCAACCCGTTGCCTGCCTCGCCACCACCCACCACCACGGTACCCCCCAAGCAGCGCTGCGCAGCATTATGTTTAACCAGTACGCTGGGGTAACCCTGCCTGCTGGGTTTCGGTTCTTTGACTTCTTTACTGGCCGCGGCACCAACGGCTGGGAGTTTAGTCCCCCTCCGAACACCCCCGCGATGCAGCAGGCACTGGCCAACTTAGTGGCCTATGCCGCTGACACAAGCCAAAATGGCACCGGCATGCTGGGTGCCTTTCCAGCGCGTCAAGAAGCAGGCCAAATTCACCCCGACCCTGTGCGTACCCGTGCCGGTAACTTTTCTAACCTTGCCCGTGCCCTCGACCCCACCTACGGCAACAATAGCTTGGCCGACCAAAGCACCAAGCAAACAGCGGCCTGTATGCTAGGGATGCTCGCCCACAGTGTTAATACTCTGACAAGTCTTAGCTATGATAGCCTCGATGAAACGGAGCTTGACAACCTCAACAAAGCGATCCAGAACTTAGATCAGTTTCAGCAGCCGTCACCGCTGCCGCCATCCCTCTATGACAACGGGGAAGTCATTCCCTTCGGCAAGAGCCCCACCCCCACCAGTGCTGTGCAAGTCTATCGCCAAGGGTCTCCCGACTACAAGAATCGCCCCCTCTCCTATCGTGGCGGCTATCTGGATGCCAATGCCTACATCAGCGCCCTCATTAAGGACTGGTCAGCGCGCCCACTCCAAGAAACTAATGACGATGTCAATGCGCGGCTGGCACGCCTCATTGCCCTCAAAGAGCAAGTCGAGTATGACCTCAACCGCAACACCCCAGAGCGCTACAAGTGCCGTATTCCTACGGAATACCGCTACTTACGGGATGCCTTTTGTTTAGAGCAGCTAGGGCAGCCAGGGCAGCCAGGGCGGCGCGGCTTCGTCATTGGCCAGCAGTTTCCGATGCCCAAGGTTGACGACCCCCCGGTCACCGTTCAGATTGAAGATGCCCCCAGCTATAACTTTCATGTGCGCGATAGCGATCGTGGGAGCGATGTCTATATTGCTGGCGTAGGTCGTATGAAGTTAATAGACTTTCACACTGATAATGACACGGGCAAATTGCAGTGGGTAGAATTGCAAAACGCCTATCCGCCTGAACAGGGGGGTCCCTTCCTTGGTGCTCAGATTCTGGCAGGTGCCTCCGCCTCGATCATGACCGAGCCATTACAAACTGGAAAGCTCATTGCCGCTGTGACCTTGCCCGATTCAGGCTCTACAGTTTTCGATGTGAACATAACAGGCCTCTCTTTGAACCGTGGCGATATTCTTGAAATCCGCTCTGGAAGTACTTTTGCGGGTCGCTTTGTGGTGACTAAGAATAGCCCTACCGTCACCCTGCGCTACCTTGGCGACAGCTCTATTAGCAGTATTCCTATAAACTCTGTTGTTGTCCATCTAGGAAATCGCAACCCAGATGAGCCAAGTAAGCTAAAACCCATTCTCGGCACCTTTAACACCGCCATTAAATATCCCGCCCTAGCCAAAATCTTCGACGGTGTGGCTCCGGCGGACATTAAGGCAGACCCCCGCGACAATACGGGTGAGTTCCTTATTCCTAACGAGGCGGCCACGGGTGTAACCATTAATTCCCAGCGTTTTCCCAATCGCCTCAATCAAATTATTGACTTTGCGGGCAATGCCCGGAATGTGGCCTTTTTGGACAATACCCTGTTTAATGGCCGCGAGGAAATGGCCGTGCGGGAAATGGACTTTGACCTCGACCTGCTGCGGCGTACCCCCATTGGGGGTGACACATGGCTGCCGATGGGGGGCATTGTCTATGCCTTCCGCGAAGATGCCGTGCGCGAAGATGGCATTGCTCGGCCCGCGGTCAGTGGTCAAAACTGGATGAATACCAATCCAGCCGCGCCTCACGATCCGACATTGGCGGCCAATGGCATTTCCACAAAACCGGTGGACTTCTTCCCCGATCCCATGCGCCGTCCCAATGGCTTCCGCCTCTGGAATGGCGTGCGCCTCGATCGCCAAGGCATTAGTGCCGATCGCAACATTGCGGGCTTGTCGTTTATTAGTGATAACCCTGTGTATATCCAAGGGCACTTTAACTGGCATAGTACCAATGGCAGCACCAGCGAAGCGAACCGCATCGAAGAGTTTACCCAAAAACTACCCAACGACTTTGGTCCCACAGACTTCTACAACAACCGCACCACCCTCGACAGTCGCTTTGCCCGCCCCGCCTCAGATACCTGGCGCCCCACAGAAATTATCGGAGATGCTGTCACCATCCTCTCGAATAACTTCTGTAATGGCTCTGCCAACGATTACTTTGCCCAAGCCTACAACGATAACATCCGAGGGTACGGCAATTCGTCACCGGAAAACGTGGCCACAAACTATACCCAAGAAACAGCGAACAATGCGCGGGTGAACAATCCCGCCAATACGCCGATCTATACGACCTGTGCCACCAGCGCTAACCTGCGCACCTCGTTCCTCAATGCCAACCGCCCCAGCGCCGATCTGCCGGAGAATTCCGTTTGGCTGCGGGAAAGCCCCTTTGACCCCAGCTCCCCCATTTTTGTGGATCGCAATGGCACACCATGGGCGGTGAATCATACTAACGGTGCGCGAGTTGATCGCACTTACAATGCCTATTACGATTTCACGAACGGGCGATCGTTGATTTCCCCAGCCGATACTCGCGTCAATGCCGTGCTGATCAGCGGGGTTGTGCCCTCCCGCCCCACCCAGTCCTACGGCGGCATGCATAACTTCCCGCGCTTCCTTGAAGCATGGGGCAACCTCTGGATTCAGGGAGCCTTTATTCAGCTCAACTTTTCCACCCAAGCGACAGGTCCCTTTGATCAAGACCAGTGGGAAGTTCCCGCAACCGATGCCTGTCGCGATGTCAACACCGCCTTTAACTGTGCTGCCAACACAGCCGAGCGCATTAACTACTATGGTGCACCTGCTCGGCGCTGGGGCTACGATGTTGGCCTCCAGCTAGCGCCCGCCGGGCCGGTTGCTAGCCGCTTTATTACCCCCGCCCGCCAACGCAGCGAGTACTACACTGAATTGCCTGCCGATGATCCGTACATTCTGCGGCTGCGCTGTGCCCAACGCCCAGGCGGCGGCGGCAGGGTAGATCCCAGCGTTACGGGTTGCCCCGCCTAATCTGGAGGTTTCTGCCATGGGTATCGTGTTTACACCAGTTCGTTATGCCCAACGCGGTCTCACCCTTGTGGAGTGCATTGTGGCCATTCTTGTCGTGAATGTGGCGGTTGCCGCCTTAGCTGCGCCCCTTATGCTCGTGGCAGCCACGCGGGTGCAAAACGATCGCATTGCCCAAGCCACTGCCCTTGCCCTTGCCGAAGCCGATCGCATGCGCGTCCTGATGGAGCAGGGGGTAAATGTGACCACTAACGTCATTCCACCCCAAAGCTCAGTAAGTGCAACACTGGGGGAGCCAAATCTGCTCTCAAGCCAGCCCCCTCCCACGACCGTGACCACCTGTACTGGCGGCGGCATGGGGTTGCCCACAGCCGCCACCCAAGGCTGCTTGCGCACCTTTAATAACGCTCAATTTGTCGTGCAGATGTATCGTGGCACCCTCACCCTTGGCCCCAATAACCGCATCGTTGGTTACCCAATGCAGGTGCGGGTCTATAACCGCGCCACATTTACCGATGGCAGCCCCAGTACCGCCACGCCCATTCAGCAGCAACCCGCCACCATGACGAGTTCCATTGGTAATGTTGGCTTACCCTTAGCGGTCATCACCACCGATATTGTGCAGGGGGATTCGAGCACAACGCTTTGTTCGATTAGTAAATGTTCCTAAAATCAAGGCAGACGAGCGATGAAACTGCGGCATTGGCGGCGGGCAACCCAAGGATTTACCCTAATTGAGCTATTGGTATCGTTCCTGATTGGCTCAGTGATCACGGTCTCTCTGGGCGCCATTTTAATTGACATGATTGAAACCGAATCTCGGGAAGCCTCCCTGAACGAGGTGCGGCAAGAACTTCAATCCGCCATGAACTTTATTATGGCAGATTTGTCCCAAGCCACCTTTGTCTATGATGGCAACTGCTTACAGGGTGCTGGCCTGTGCGCTAGCGCTAATGGCAGTAGCCGCACCCCCATTACCAATTATTTACCTAACTTTGGCGCCAATATCCGCCCCATTTTAGCCATGTGGATTTTAGAGCCGTTGCCCTACGATAATAACCCTGCCTTTGTGCTGCCCACCAGTTGCCCAGCCAGTAATCAACAGTGCCTGCGAATTCAAAATGCCCGCCGGGCTTACACGCTGGTGGTTTACTACCTCGATACAACCGCAGATAGCCAATGGCAGGGTGTTGCTCGGCTACGGCGCTATCAATTACGCCAGTATGCCACCATCAACGGCACCACAATTACCCAAACCCCCGGCTATGTGGATCCAACGGTGAATACAAACTTTGTGGCATGGCCGTTAGATTTAAATACCAATGCGAACTTGCAAGCATCCAGCCCCAGTAATGATCTAGCCAACGCACCGGTCGTTGCCGATTTTATTGATGGCAACTGGACCGATGTTGCCAGCACCCCGATTGCCTGCCAAGGGGCTGTGAGTAGTCCCAATATCAATGCCTATGTGCGCACTCCCCTGCTGAGCACCTCACCCCCGAACAGCTTTTATGCCTGTGTTCAGAGTCGTGGCTCGAACTTCAACACCGCCACCTTTGTGTATCTGCGCGCCAATCCTCGGGGTAAGCCTGCCATTCGTACCCAAGATGAAGCGGTACGGCCGGTCTTAACCACCACAGTGCTCAGTCGTGGCGTATATCAAAAAGTGCCCGGTAACTAAAGGAGGACTCAGTATGACTCAGGTGCCTAACATGATGGCAGTGCGGCGGCGCTACAGTGGCTTTACCCTTATTGAAACTCTAGTTATTGTGGTGCTTGTGGCGCTGATTGCCAGCTTGGCCGGGGTGTCGTGGTTCTCGTTGTTAAGCGAGCAACGGATGCGATCGGGGGTCAATGAAGTCATTTCCGCGATGCGGCTCGCGCAAGCCGGAGCGCGGCGGGAAAACCTCCGCTGGACGGTGGCCTTTCGCACCCAGGGTAACCGGGTGCAGTGGTCTGTGAATCGCGCCACGACCCCTGTTGCCCAGTGGCAGTGGCAAAACCTGCTCGAGAATGATGCGGATAAATTGCAGATTGTTGCTGCGCAAACAACCTTGCCCTTAGATGGGGGAATCTATCGCCTGACCTACGAGTTTAATGGTCGTGTGGCCATTACCAATACGCCACCGCAACAAATTACCTTGCAGCCAGTGGGGAGTGCTGCCGCCAATAGTCAACGCTGTGTGCAGGTGGTCACGCTGCTGGGCACGATTCGATCGCGCAAGGGTAGCGAGTGCGTAATTGCCCTCATCCCCAACCCTTCTCCCTAGGGAGAAGGGAGCTAAGGGTTTTGTGCCCTCTCCTTTGGCAGAGAGCTAGGGTGAGGGTAACAAAAGATGCAAACCTGAAAATCATACTCCTATTCAGCAACCCCTAATTGACACTAAATGACGATTGATTTTTCGACGGCGCAGCAGTTTAGTCACCAGCTCTTTGCAGCTCTTAAACCTGCGGAAGCTTTGTTCATTGAGTTTACGGGGGAGTCGAGCCAATTTATCCGCTTTAATCGGGCACGGGTACGCCAAATTGGCACAGTGGCGCAAGCAATGGTGACCCTGCGGCTGCAAACCCATCAGCGGACGGCCAGCAGCTCGTTTCCCTATACTAGCGATCTCGATCAAGCGGGGGCGATCGCCCAGCTTGAGGCGCTGCGCTCAGAAACCCTACAACTGCCGGAAGACCCCTACCTCAGCCCGCCGGTAGATACTGGCTCGATTCAAGAGACCTATATGGGCTGTCTGTTGCCTCCTGAGGCGGCGGTGGAAGCGCTCCTAACGCCGGTACACGACTTAGATTTTACTGGCATTTACAGTGGCGGCACCATCGTGCGGGGGAGTTTTAATTCCGCCGGTCAGGATCACTGGTTTGCAACGGAAACCTTTTGCCTCGACTATTCGCTCTTTACGGCGGCGGGCAAGGCCGTTAAAAATACCTACGCCGGTACCCATTGGGATCAGGGGGTCTATCATGCCCAAATTGAGGGCGATCGCCAGCAGTTATCTCAACTAGACCGACCCGTGCGCTCCCTCAGTCCCGGACGTTACCGCACCTACTTTGCCCCGGCGGCGGTGGCGGAATTGGTGGGAATGCTCTCGTGGGGTGCCGTCAGTGAGGCCAGTTATCGCCAAGGGGGGAGTGCTCTTGCCAAGCTGCGGGATGGTGCTGCCTCCCTATCGCCCCTATTCAGCTTGCACGAAGACTTTACCGCAGGAACCGTTCCCCGTTTTAATGCCGATGGCGAGATTGCCCCAGCCTGTGTGCCCCTCATTACGCAGGGACACCTGCACACGCTCTTGATCAGCCGCCGCACCGCCCAAGAGTACGGCCTGCAAGCGAATGGTGCCAGTGCCCACGAAGGATTGCGATCGCCCCTAGTTTTACCGGGAACACTGGCGGCAGAGGATTGCCTCAGCGCCCTAGACACCGGCCTTTACGTGGGTAACTTGCACTACCTCAACTGGAGCGATCGCCCCAGTGGCCGCATAACCGGCATGACCCGCTACGCCTGCTTTTGGGTCGAGCGGGGGAAAATTGTTGCCCCCATTACGGATCTGCGCTTTGACGATAGCCTTTACGCCTTTTGGGGCGAGCAACTAGACGCTTTCACCAACACACCCGTCTGGATTGCCAATACCGATACCTACGAGCAGCGATCGCTGGGCGGCACCACAGTCCCCGGAATGTTAGTAAAAGCTTTTAACTTCACCCTTTAGTGACTATCTTCTGTGCCGTATCCCCTATAACTTGTTGAGGTGACGATGAACCGTTCCCTTTCCCACACTACACCACCCCATCCTACCCTGCCACCGCTAGAAAATGGTGATGCCCTGACGCGCTGGGAATTTGAGCAGCGCTATGCCGCCATGCCCCAGGTCAAAAAAGCCGAACTGATTGAGGGAATTGTCTATATGGCCTCTCCCCCGGGCTTTGAATCCCATGCCGAACCCCACGCCAACCTGATTGGTTGGCTCTGGAGTTACAAGGTGTCAACTCCTGGCACTCGTTTGGGGGATAACTCTACCGTACGGCTAGATTTGGACAACGAACTCCAACCCGATGCCATCCTGTTAATTGACCCTCGTGCAGGGGGGCAAACCCGCTTCAGCACCGATGGTTATATTGAGGGGGCACCGGAACTGGTGATCGAAATTGCTGCCAGTTCGGCCACAATCGACCTGCGAGATAAGAAACGTGCCTACCGACGTAACGGCGTACAAGAGTACTTGGTGTGGCAAGTGCTTGATCGCAAGCTGGACTGGTTTCACCTCCAAAACGGTGACTATATTCCCCTGCAACCCGACTCTGCTGGTATCCTGCGTAGCCCTATGTTTCCGGGTCTTTGGCTGGCTTTACCCGCACTGCTAGCAGGTGACATGGTGCTGGTGCTGGCAACTCTGCAACAGGGGCTACAGACACCAGAGCATCATGCCTTTGTCCAGCAATTGCGGGAGCAGATTCCGCAAGATTTTGCTCAACGATCGCCCGAAACACCACAAGAAACTGTCTGACTTAACCAGTAAGGCGATTTTTGAAAAAGACTGTACCATCAGTAATCCTTGGAAGGGCATGGTAACCACGCCCCTACAGTGTTGCCTATGAGGAGCGAGAAGAGACTCTCCTCTTTTCCCTATCTCCTGTTCCCTCTCCTTTACCAACTATTCTGCTGTGGCCAGTTCCGTGCTGCCCCGCTGCTTGCGACGAGTGAGGCTGTTGAAGAGCAATTGACCAATCGCCTTAATCAGATTCCCTTCCAGCTCTTGGAACAGCTTCATATTCATGCCAAAGGCAGCATTGGCTTCATCCACGATGCGATCGGCGGTCGCTTCATCCACCGCTAGCTCATCTAAGCGTTGGCGATAAAGCTGCTTAAAGGCTTTTTCATCACTGATGGCCTCAAAGTGGTAAAAGGCAGTGCCTTCACCATCGTGGAGGTTCATGGCTCGCTCCGCAATCCCTTTAAGGATTTGCCCCCCCGACAAGTCTCCGAGGTAGCGCGTGTAGGAATGTGCCACGAGCAGTTCGGGAGCCGTAGTAGCAACCTCGTGAATACGAGCCACGTAAGCTTGAGTCGCCGCAGACGGAGTCACCTCCTCACGCCAGTTGGCGCCAAAGTAGTAGGCCAAGTCCTGCTCAAGGCTATGCTTACGATTGAGTTCGGGAAAATAAATTTTGCCCACGATGGGGTGGTCTTTCAACCGCTCCATTTCCATTTCCATGGCACTGTACACGTGGTAAAGGCTGGCAACGAGCTTGCGGTAGGAGCTTTTTTCAACCGTTCCTTTGAGGAAGCAACGCACAAAGCCAACATTCTCCGCCATTGTATGGGCTTTTTTGGTGCCTTCGCGCAATTTCGTTGCTAGAGACGTAGTCATTACGGAATCCTTCTTAAGAGCTTGCAACGTTTTGTATCTAAACTCGACCGCAAAAACAGTCTAATTCTCAGGCTACGGGCAAGCGGTACCGTTTTTCATTAAAAATCATTAAGGCGTCGCCGCGCCTCCTCAAGAGCCATGCGGACTTGGGCAAAGCCGGTGCCGCCATAGCTATTCCGTGCCGCCACCACTTGCTGTGGGGCAATGCGCTCGTAAATGTCGTTTTCAAACGCGGGGTGCAGAGCCTGCCACTCTTGCAGGGTTAAATCCTTAAGAAATTTACCTTGCTCTAGACAGGTTTTGACCACTCGCCCCACGAGGTTATAGGCTTCGCGGAAGGGCACCCCCTTACTGGCCAGATAGTCTGCGACATCGGTGGCATTGGCAAAATCACTATTGACTGCTGCGGCTAAGCGCTGAGGCTGAAAGACAATCCCTTGCGCCATTAAAATGGTCATGGCCTCTAGACAGGCAGTAACGGTATCTACTGCATCAAAAATGGCTTCTTTGTCTTCTTGGAGATCTTTGTTGTAGGCCAAGGGCAGCCCCTTCATAACCACTAAGAGCGCTTGAAGATGGCCAAACACCCGCCCAGTTTTCCCCCGCACCAGTTCAGGCACATCGGGGTTTTTCTTTTGCGGCATAATGCTTGAGCCAGTGGCGCAGGTATCGGTGAGCTGGATAAAGGCAAACTCCTCCGATGCCCAGAGGATGACCTCTTCGGCCAACCGCGACAGGTGCACCATAATTAAACTAGCAGCGCACAGGAATTCAATGGCAAAGTCGCGATCGCTAACGGCATCAAGGCTATTGCGATAGGGTTCAGCAAAGCCGAGTAATTGCGCACTGTAGTGGCGATCGATGGGAAAGGTGGTTCCCGCTAGCGCACCCGCCCCCAAGGGAGAGACATTTACCCGCTGCCGAAGTTGAGCCAAGCGTTGCCAGTCGCGTTCTGCCATCTCCACATAGGCCAGCAGATGGTGTGCCAAGCTCAGGGGTTGCGCCCGCTGTAGGTGGGTATAGCCCGGGATCAGGGTCTCCACGTGGGGGGTGGCCACCTCAAGGAGGGTGCGCTGCCACTGCCGCAGTTGCTGCTGGATCTGATCAATTTCGGCGCGCAGATAAAGGCGAATATCCGTGCCCACCTGATCATTACGGGAGCGAGCCGTGTGGAGCTTTTTGCCCACATCTCCCACAAGTTCTGTTAAGCGCCGCTCCACGGCAAAGTGAACATCTTCGGCATCGATGCCGGGGCTAAAGCGCCCCTGACGGTATTCTTGACGGATCTGCTCAAGGCCTTGGATCAGGCGTTCCCCTTCTTCAGGGCTGATAATGCCGGTTTTCGCCAACATTTTGGCATGGGCTTGGGAACCGGTCAGATCATACTCAATCAGGCGAATATCAAAGCCAATACTGGCGTTAAAGCGGGCGATCGCCGGATGTAGAGCGCTCTCAAAGCGTTGACTCCAAGGTTGCGGTTGAGTACTCACATGCTGGCCTCAGATGGAAAGGAATGATGCCCAAGATGAATTACCCCATCGGGGATAGGGACGTCCGCGGCATTAAACACTACGCTAAAACAGTACGCTAAAAATTGAGTAACTTACCAAATATCCAGCCGAGGGCAAGGCCAATGATCAGTGCCCAAAGTTGGCCGGAATCAACAAAGTTATTCCACGCTTTGGCAAAGTCATCCCCAAGGGTATCCTTAAACTTCTGCGCAACCAGAATTTGTGGCTCAACAGTCACGGTGGCGGGCATCAAGGTGGTGTTTTCTGTGGGCATGACCATAGAGTACGTATCCATAGGGGCAACAGAACTCAAGTTTATCCTAGCGGAGGCGGGGGCGATCGCCAAGGGATAGGGCGGCCACTGACCAACCCCATTGGGATGCAAGCCCCGTCCTGTAGGATGGTGGAGGATGTCAATAACAAACTGTTACAGTTTCTCGCAAACCTATACCAAGGCTACAGCTTCAATGTTACGATGCCGTTGAATCTAGCTGAAATGCCTAGATCATGACTATCTCGTGGGAGATTGGGAGTTAAATTCGCATGACAACACTAACTGGGCAACCCCCGCTGTACGGTGGCAGCACTGGCGGCCTCCTCAGCAAAGCCGACATTGAAGAAAAGTACGCGATCACCTGGACTAGCCCCAAAGAGCAGGTTTTTGAAATGCCAACCGCTGGGGCAGCCGTAATGCGCGAAGGCGAAAATTTGGTTTATCTTGCTCGCAAAGAGCAGTGCCTCGCGTTAGCGGCTCAGCAACTGCGTCCTCGCAAAATCAATGACTACAAGATTTACCGTATCTTTCCTGATGGAGAAACGGTACTCCTCCATCCGAAAGATGGGGTATTCCCAGAAAAAGTGAACCAAGGTCGCGAAGCAGTCAACACCGTTCCCCGCTCAATTGGCCAGAACCCGAACCCTGCCCAACTTAAGTTCAGTGGCAAAAAGCCCTACGACCCTTAGGTTTATCACCTCAGTGACCGTCCATCAGTGCGGTCAACTTAGCTCCCTTCTCCCTAGGGAGAAGGGTTGGGGATGAGGGAATTCATAGCCACATTCAGCAACACCGATGACCCCTATGGTTCAACCGTAGGGGTATTTTTGTGCCGCTATGCCGTTGATGCGTTGAACAGGTTGTTACAAGGCACCTATAGCGGTGCTGATGCCGTAAAAGTAGGGATGCAACCACCAGATCAACGCAACAAACACCGCAACCCCAACATAGGCGGGGCGCAAAAACTCGTGCCACAGGAGGGGTTGCTTGCCTTGCCAAATGGCTTTGAAGGGAATGATTGAGGTGCGAGCTTTGATGGCACGAAATGCTTCGCCATGGCGGTTCTCCCAGCGGCGATCGCCATGCCAGACGCCAAAACAATGATGGGCAATCAGCCCCAAGGAGGTCAGTAGAGTAAAGGAGGTTCCTAGCCAAAGGGTATGGGCAACACACCAGATCACCTGTCCCCAGAGTTGAGGGTGGCGGGTAATGCGGATAATGCCAGTTTCGTAGAGATGGATCTCGGGTTTTTGGATGGCGGCAATTTCCAGCAGGTTAAAGGTGGCGGGATACAGAAAGAGAAACGACAGTGCCGACAGCCCCCACACTATTGCCGATAGCCCCGGCACCCCTTGCAGTTGCCACAGTTGCACCCCATCGTAGCGATGCGCCAAGAAATAGACAATTAGCCCCGTGGCCAACGGCAGGCTCACCAACGCAAAAAAGATACGGTACAGTCTCGCACCAATACGTTTTTCGGCCCAAGGGCGCAAACTGGCCAAGCCGCTGTGGGCGATCGCAAACAACAGGAGTAACCCTACCATGATCCACTGTGACGGAGTCTGCCACGTATGGGCATCCATGCCTGAACCCTCCACCAATGCAAACCTGTAAATGCTATCCCCGATCCTAACCGTTGGGGCGATCAGAAATCTCAGTCTTCGAGTGTAGGGGATTCCATGGGGACTGTTCTCAGCGGCTGCCACCCTTGCGCATCAACCGATTCAAATGGGTAGCGGTGTGTTGTAGCGATCGCCAGCGTTGATCCTTAAGCTGGCCTAGGGCACGCCGCAGGGCGGGTAATGGTAGGGCGGCGCCGCCATACCGCCACGAGACGTAGGCGTGGGTGAGGGTGTCAATGGCGCGTTGGCTCAGGGAATCTAGCTGGGGGACATCTCGCAAGTACTGGGCATATTCCCAAGGGGTTTGGCTGTTGCGCTTGGGGAAGCCTTGCTGCGCCAGCCAGTCTAGCATTTGCACATAGAGTTGCTCAATGGCACTGAGGCGCCGCAGTCGTTGCCGATAGCGCCAACTCTGCCACAGGTAGATGCCAAACCAGAGGGCGATCGCTGCCCCACACAGCAACAATATGCCTTGTATGATTCCGCCCAGCCCTTGGGAAAATAGATCCATAAACTGCGTCAGTAGTGATTCTAGGGCAGCGAATAGGGTGCCGAAAAAGCCCGTCACGGGTGTCGGTAGCCAGCCGGTCACCCAGTTCCAAAACTGTTGCAAAACGCTAAAGGTTTGATCCACCTCTAGGGTCGCCGGATAGAGATCGTGACCCGGAATCGGATCAAACAGAAACCAGCCCAATTCAGGGAAATAGGCTTCTGTGAGGGCATAAGCATCGGTATTGCGCACAATATACAAGCCCGTAAAGGGGTTAAATTCCCCCGTGCCCAGGCCAGTAACCAATCGTGCTGGAATCCCGATACTGCGCAGCAGTAGGGTCAAGGCGCTGGCAAAGTGATCGGGGTAGCCCCCCTGCCATTCAAAGAGAAAGGTGGCCACTAAATCCTGCTCCGCAGCTAGCTTAGGGATTTGGGTATCGAGGCGGTAGGACTGTTTGAGGGCTTGGGTCAGGTAAAGAGCTTGTTCGTAGGGTTCCTCAATGGGGCGATCGGCTTTAGCCAACAGGTCTTGGGCGAGGGTTTGCAGCCGGGGGGTTAAGGCTTCAGGCACCTGCAGATACTGACGGTAGGCAGCGGGGTTGCGAATTTTGCCAGCAGTGCGCAAAACAGAGCGATCGCGCACGGGAACGTGGGAAATGACGGAATAGGTCAGCCCCTCTGGTAGGGGAACCGGAGCACGTAGCCCGCCTTCAGGATCGCGAGCAATTTCACGGGTGGGGAAGTACAGTTCGCGGGGGTCGTACAGGTGCGGAATGAGATTACTAAATTCAGAGACCACCGTATAGGTTTGAATGACTTCGCGGGTGGGTACCCGGGTGGGGAGCTGGGGGAGCAAATAGCGAAAACTCCACGGCGATCGCCGCAGAATTTCAGCAGCATCGTTAGTGCTAATGCGCCAGCCCCGTCCGGTATATTCATCAAACGCCAGTACTCGCCAGAATCCGGGAGCTTGGGATCTCACCCGCAGAATTTCCTGAGGGGTCATCACACCACCCAAGGTTTGATCGATTTCGGAGCCAAAGCCGTAGTAAAAGTTACTATCGAACTGTTGGTTGGCCAGTTCCTCCCCTACACCAGCCCCGCCCCTGCCACTCACATAGCCGGGGTTGATCACCCGCGTTTGATCAAACTCCCCATCTACTTGAATTTCAGCACTCACTGGCAGGGTGCGGATTTGATACCCCGGAAACCGTGGTAACACCACAAACACCCCTAGCCCTAGGCTCAGGATTAAAACAAACAGCCCAAACCACTGCCGCCACGACATCCCTAGGGAGTTAACTGCCAGCGGCAGCAGCCCTAAGCGCGAGCGGTAGTCTAACACTAATACCGGCAGGGCGATCGCCAAAAACACCAGCAAAAATACACCAAACATCATCGTTTGGCTAAGGGTGGCAGCCACACTGATGAGAATCAGGGCAATCACCATCGAATAACCCAGATCCTTACGCCGCGGCAGGTCAAAACTATGGAGAACTTGCAGTTGAATGAGCAGCTCAGCGAGGAGAAGGCGGGAATCGTGGGAGAGGGCAGCTAAACGTCCCAAAAAGACAACTAGGGCAATCACCATTCCCAAGGCAATCGCTAGTTTAGCGACTACATTCCTTTGCCGACGCGCCCACCAACTCCAGCTAAACCCAGCGATCGATAACGGAATTGCCCAAACACTCGTTTGGGTCTCAGCGGCAATGTCCGTGGCCACAATCCCGACAATGACCATGCAGAGCACCCCTAACCGCAGGATCAGGGAATCTTCAACATGCTTGGCCGGAGCCAGCATGGGGGAGGCCGAGATCGGGCGCAGCCAAGCCTGGAACATTGGCACCATCGTCCATAAGTAACCCTTTGGATCCTAGCAAGGGTGCATCCCCTTTGGTGGCTGGGTGCGCCAGCCAAGATAGACCGTTCTTAAGTTGTCGGTGGGCTAAAGCGCTCGTGCAGCCATGCCTGCATCCACGCCAGTATCGCCTGTACGTCTTCTGGGGAGGGGGCTTGACAGTACAGTCGTAGGAGGGGTTCAGTGCCGCTAAAGCGCACCAGTAGCCACGCGCCGGTCTCGAGGTAGAATTTATAGCCATCGCTGCGGTTGCAGGCCACAACAGCGCTGTCTAAAATCCGCTGTAGGGGGTTCGTCGCCAGCAGGTGCTCTAGCTGCTGACGCTGATGTTCAGTCTCAAGCCTTAAGTCGATGCGATCATAGTGGCTAAAAAATCCCACCTGGTGCTGCAGAGAATGGTAGTATTCGCCGACACTGCGCCCGGAGGTGACGATCGCCTCTAGCAGGTACAGCGCAGACAGGAGGGCATCCCGCTCAGGAATGTGGTGGCCATAGCCAATCCCCCCCGATTCTTCCCCCCCCAGTAAAATGGCATCTCCGGCCACCATGCGATCGGCAATATGCTTAAAGCCAATGGGGGTTTCAATGACCGGTAAGCCGTGGAGGGCAGCCACGTTACTCATCAAGTCAGAGCTACTGATCGACTTGATGACGGCACCGCGATAGGGGCTGTGTTGCGCCAGATGATCGATCAAAATGGGCATGAGTTCTTGGGCGGTGTAAAGGGTTCCCTCCCCGTCAATCACGGCGAGGCGATCGGCATCCCCATCAAAAACCAAGCAGACCGTTTGCCCCGTGTGTGGCATCTGCCGCAGTTGCTCCTGCGTCTGGTGTAAATATCGACCAATGGGTTCGGGAGCACCCCCACCAAACAGTACGTCGCGATCGCTGCGAAACTCCGGCACTGCAATCCCTAGGATGCGAGCCAAGCCCCCTGCTGCCACCCCATGCATCACATCGGCATAAACCCTAAGTTGCCCAGCCTCAATCGCTGCCCGAATTGGCGTGCAGTTCACCTGCTGTTGCAGTGCCTCGCAATACATTGGCCACGGGTCAAAGAAATGGAGCGACCCACAACCGAGTCCTACTGGGGGTGGGTCACCGCTGGCTAATTGCGCTTCAATGGCTTGGGTCACAGCAGGGGGAACCGAGCCAGCAAAGGCTCCCTTGACCTTTAAGCCACTATACATGCCAGGGTTATGGCTGGCCGTAATTACCAATGCCCCTAGGGCAGTCTCCGCTTTCACCGCCCAGCTAAGGGCAGGGGTCGGTGCCGGATGACTCGCGAGCCACACCTCATACCCTGAAGCGACCAACACCTCTGCCACCGCCGCCGCAAACTGCTCCGCCAAAAAGCGGCGATCGTAACCAACAATCATCCGAGGCGTACCCGACCCATAGGTGCGATGCAACACCCAAGCCGCTGCTTTTGCTGCCCGCACTAGCCGTGAAAACGTAAAGTCAGCCCCAATAATGCCGCGCCAACCATCCGTGCCAAAACGAATGGGGGCGTTTTCAGCGACTAACACCTGGCAGAGCGGTAACGATGGAGAAACCATGGGGTAGTCAATCACCAGACTGTTCTGACCATATCATGGGCGATTCAGAGATTCCATTGCACCTTTCACCCTAGACCGTAATAATATATTTATTGCGAATTATTAATGAGGCGATTAGTACCCCATAGTAGTACTAGTCGTGAAATGATCACCTTAGTCGCCTAACCCTCAGCCCCTTTAGAGAGGTATTGAACACTATGGCATTTGTACAAGACCCCTTACCCTTTGATCCCGGTGCCCTTGAACCCTACGGCATGTCGGCCAAAACCCTTGAGTTTCACTACGGCAAGCATCATAAGGCCTACGTTGATAATTTGAACAAACTCACCCAAGATACAGAGTTGGCAGAGAAATCCTTAGAAGATGTGATTCGGCTCAGCTATGGCGATGCGGCTAAAGCCGGAATTTTCAATAATGCGGCTCAAGTTTGGAACCATACCTTTTTCTGGAATAGCCTCAAGCCCGGTGGGGGCGGCACCCCAACTGGCGATGTGGCTGCCCGTATTAACAGTGCCTTTGGCAGCTTTGACGAGTTTAAGTCTCAGTTCAAAACCGCTGCCGCCACTCAGTTTGGGAGTGGTTGGGCATGGCTCGTACTTGAAGCGGGTACGCTGAAAGTCACGAAAACCCCTAATGCCGAAAATCCGCTGGTTCACGGTCAGGTGCCCTTGCTCACCCTCGATGTCTGGGAGCACGCCTACTACTTGGACTTTCAAAATCGCCGCCCTGACTTTATCGATAACTTCCTCAATCAACTGGTGAACTGGGACTTTGTTGCCAAAAATCTTGCTGCCGCCTAGGGGCTAGCGCTGATTGGCAGCAGGGGAAGTAGAGGGTGTAGGGAGTCTCACTGCACCCTTGTTTGTTGTGTGTAGTTGCCTAGGGTAATGTAAATTTTTGTGGGTTTGAGACGCGATAGGTGCCCGCCAATCACCACAGGATCAGTTTCTGGGGACGTAGATGTACATCTAGCCACCGCTTACACACATCAATGCCAATCCATTGTTCTTGATCCTGCATATCACTTTTGCGCCTGTCTGGGGGTAAATCAGGTGTTTACTCAGCCTTGCGTCATGCGGGTTCTACTGTCCCAACTGATGATTCGAGTTTGACCTGTTGCATCAGAGAGATGACCCTAGCTTCTCCACGATGTCTCGCATCTAAGGGGTGACGGTCTGTCTCTCTAGTTTTAAGATACAAGGGTTGGGGATGAAGGAATTCATAGCCACGTTCAGCAACACCCCCACCGCAAAGCTCAGTCGGGGTACAGTTATCGTCACACCACTGCTGCGCCTCCATGACCGCTTTGAGGAGGGCTTTGGTGGCTTTGGGGTTTTGGTCAACCCAATCCGCTCGCACCGCTAGGTATTCCTCCGGATGGTAGGGCCACATTTGAGCTGTCAGGGTGGCCATAAAGCCAATATCGTCGCTGACAATGCGAAACGGCCAAGGGTCACCCGTACTAAAGGCATCCATGGTGCCATTGCGCATCCCCGCTACCGTTTCGGCAGGGGGCACCGCTAGCAGTTCAATGTCCCGATCCGGATCGATGCCATTGGCGGCAAACCAGTAACGGATCCATAGATCTTGGTTGGCTTGGGGGAAGGTGTAGGCCGCTTTGAATTTGCGACCATTTTTGGCGGCAAACCCTTTGATGTACTCCGGATCTGCCATTTTCAGGTGAACCCCCTTGCCTTTATGAGCACCGGAGATAGCAACGCCATTGCCTTGGGTGTTCAACTGCGCTAAGACGTACATCGGCATTTTCTGGTTGTTGAGGGTGATAATGCCTTCGCTAATGAGGTAGGGCATAGGCATCTGCCATTGGCCACCATCAATACCACCCCCGGCTGCGCCAATCACGACGTTATCCCGCGCACTGGCCCAGTTAGCCTGTTTGGAGAGTTCCGCATTGACCAACCCATGCTTGGCAAAAAAGCCCTTTTCCTTGGCAATAATGAGCGGGGCAGATTCAACAATGGGGATAAAGCCTAGCTTAATGGTATCGGTTTCAATATCAGCAGTGCTGCCCCCTGCTTGCTGGGAGGGGGATTCTGCTGGTGCACACCCCTTGAGGGCGATCGCCCCTACAGCAGTAGCCGTGGCAGTCATTAAAAAGCGACGACGTGACAATTGAGACATAGTCCAACCTATATCAAGAACCGTAAGATTAAATTGACAAAAAAACGGTTTCCCCAGAGAGCACTGGGAAAAGTACAGTCGTTTGCGATGCACACACCCGAACAATCGGATTGAAATCAATCTATCACTGTAGATGTAAAAAAAGATATATCTCTATTGGATAAGCTCGGCTAATTTTTTTTATTCCATAAATAAGTTGAACCAATTTTAGCCATTGCAGTTGACGGAAGACTCCCTAGCCTGATCTCCTGCGCTGCTGTTGGCAGGCGAAACGGTGACAGGTTCCCCGATTGGAATTCTACTGAACTCGATACCGATGTCCCCATTAGCTGGTAACGTGGTATGGAAGCCATCCAATGGCGAAGCAGTATTGATTTCAGCACGGTTAGCATGAGAGTCCTCGTAATTGGCGGTGATGGTTATTGTGGCTGGGCAACGGCGCTTTACCTTTCAAATCGCGGGCATGACGTGGCTATTTTAGATAGTCTGATTCGGCGGCATTGGGATGCAGAACTGTGCGTAGAAACCTTGACTCCTATTGCCCCCATTCAGCATCGCCTACAGCGCTGGCAGGATTTAACCGGCAAAAAAATTGATCTTTACGTGGGCGATATTTGTAACTACACATTTCTCGAGCGGGCAATGCAGGCATTCCAGCCTGATGCGGTGGTTCACTTTGGTGAGCAACGGTCTGCCCCCTATTCAATGATCGATCGCGAACACGCCGTGTTAACGCAAGTCAATAATGTGGTGGGCACCCTCAACCTGCTCTATGCCATCCAAACCCATAACCCTGAATGCCACTTAGTTAAACTGGGCACGATGGGCGAGTATGGCACCCCCAACATCGATATTGAAGAAGGTTACATTACCATTGAGCACAATGGCCGCAAGGATACCCTGCCCTATCCCAAGCAGCCCGGCAGCTTCTACCACCTCAGTAAGGTGCACGATAGCCACAATATCCATTTTGCCTGTCGCATTTGGGGGTTGCGAGCCACTGACTTGAACCAAGGGGTGGTCTATGGTGTGCTCACCGAAGAAACAGGGATGGATGAGTTACTGATTAACCGTCTTGACTACGATGGCATTTTTGGCACCGCCTTAAACCGCTTCTGTATTCAAGCGGCCATTGGGCATCCCTTGACGGTGTATGGGAAAGGCGGGCAAACCCGCGGCTTCCTCGATATTCGCGACACCGTGCGCTGTATTGAGTTGGCTGTGAATCAACCGGCAGCCCAAGGCGAGTTCCGAGTACTCAACCAGTTTACAGAGCAGTTTAGTATCGGTGATCTGGCTCATAAAGTACAGGAAGCAGGGAAAGCCCTAGGCCTGAAGGTGGAGATTAACCACCTTGAGAACCCCCGTGTTGAAAAAGAAGAGCACTACTTCAACGCCAAGAATACTAAGCTGCTGGATCTGGGGCTGCAACCCCACTACCTCTCCGATTCGCTGCTAGACTCCCTCTTAAATATTGCGATTAAGTACAAAGAGCGAGTGGATGCGAACCACATCTTGCCTAAAGTAAAGTGGCGCCCCTAGTTGCTAGACCTTACAGCACGGTTTTGATCCGCTGTTAAAACCGAAAGATGGCCTGCTAGAATTGCTTATTATTTTCGTCTTTGCACGATATTTTAGTGATTCTTCGAGGCTCTCCATGGCTCAGTTGGCGATCGCTCCAGTGCTATTTCACTTGGCGTTTCCCGTTAGTAATATTCCCGAAACTAAAGCATTTTATGTGGAGGGGCTGGGGTGCGAGCCTGGGCGCGAAAACCCCCATTGTCTGATCATGAAGCTCTATGGCCATCAGTTGGTGGCTCACGTTACCTCGGAGCCGTTAACACCGCCCAGTAGCATCTATCCCCGACATTTTGGCCTCATCTTTTTGGCAGAGGCCGATTGGCAGAACCTGCGCGATCGCGTTGTCGCCAAGGAGTTAGGGTTTTATCAGCCACCGCGCACCCGGTTTGTGAACACACCGCTTGAGCATAAAACCTTCTTTTTGGCCGACCCATTTCATAATTTAATTGAGATCAAATTTTATCGCCACGCAGAGGCTATTTTTGGCAACCGCGATCAGCACGCCGTGGGAGACACACCTTTAATATCCACACCCTAGGGGTGGCGCTGTGGCTCATTTGATCCTTTACAGTAAACCCGGCTGTCACCTTTGCGAAGGACTGCAAGAAAAGCTGGAATCCCTAACAGCACAAGGGTTTACCTTAGAAGTTCGGGACATTACTCAGCAACCGGAGTGGCAGCAAGCGTACGAATACGATGTTCCCGTATTGTACTTGGTGGTTGAGGGTCAAACCCTTGGCGTGCCGCGATTTTCCCCCCGACTCAGCGCCGCGGAAATTGAGCGCCGCCTACAACGACTTGCGTTAGAGCGGAGTCATTAAGGGCATAATCGGCATAGCGATGCCAAATCCTTTGAGGACTGAACAAATGGACTTAGGAGCCATGCTATTTCGTGGTCGCGAACTGAACGTGACCCAGCAGTTTGCCGTGATTGGTCTAGGGCGCTTTGGCCGTGGCGTTTGTGGTACTCTACACGACTCCGGTTATGAAGTCTTGGGTACCGATAATCAGGAGCGTTTAGTCAACCAAGTCTTGCAAGATCGCCTTGTTAACCATGCGATCCAGTTAGATTCTACGGATCCACAATCTCTGAAAGAAGCTGGGTTATTTGAGTTTGAAACCGTCATTGTTGCCATTGGCAACCACCTCGATGCCAGTATTATTACCACCCTGAATCTCAAAGAGGCTGGCGTGCCCAAGGTCATTGCGAAGGCCTCTTCAGAGGTTCATAAAAAACTCCTAGAACGGGTGGGGGCAGATTTGGTGGTGTTTCCTGAGTATGAAGCAGGGTGTGAATTAGCGCGATCGCTGACACGTCCGGCGATTCTTGACTCCTTAGCCCTAGATCCTGAAAAAAGCATTATTGAGGTCAAAGTACCAGATGCCTTCCATAACAAAACGATTATGGAAGTAGGACTCCGCAGCCGCTATGGTCTGAACCTCATTGCCCTGCGCTGCGATCAAAAATTTGAAATTATTCCTGACCCTAACCAAAAACTCAAGCGAGGGGACATCATGGTTGTCATTGGTGCTAACACTGACATTGATCGCTTTTTGAGTAGTCACCACGTTACTTGACAGCGCTAGTGCCTCAGTCTCCCTTTTATCGTTGGTCGCCGCCAGCGCGGGTTGTAGCTCTTCTCTCGCTCATGTTTGGCATTAGTAGCTTGCAAACCCCTAATAGCTTAGGCGTTGCCTCGGTTGTGGTTGTGCTGTGCTGTGTTGCTAGTCAAGTGTCGTGGCGGCAGTTTGCTCACCGCTTGCGTCACTCCCGTTTTTTCTTGATCGGACTTTGGGTATTTCTGCCCTTGGGTGGCGATGGCTCCCCCCCCTAGGGTGGATTTCCACCACAGGGCTACAGGTGGCCTGTCTTCTCTCGTGGCGGTTCATCCTCTGCCTCGCGCTAGCAGTGACCCTCCTCGAGACGCTCACCTTTAGCCAATGGTTGGCCGTCTGTCGCTGGTGCTACTTACCATCGCTGCTTACCGATACCTTGGCGTTGACCTATCGTTATCTGTTTGAGTTAGAGTTTTTGCTTTCACAGATGCAGCAGGCTCTTTTTTTGCGTGGTTTTCGCCTACATTGGCAACGACTGGGGGCGTGGGCACAACTGATTGGCGCCTTTCTCATTCGTACTGAAGAACGGGCGCAGCACATTTATCTGGCCATGCGTTTGCGGGGCTACGGCCTACGGGGGCAGATGCGTCCCACCTTTGCAGATGCTGCCCCTTGGAGTTGGGGATTGACGGGTATCGTGCTCCTTGGGGTGGGGGTACTCATTGGATGGGATAGTGGCTGGCTAGAGCGGCAGTTACGGTGATTCTTACTGACTAGCGGCCTGAAGGCGCTAAGGCTGCGCAGCTTCCATACTAGTGGCTGCCATTCCTTTGGTGGCGGCAAGTTTAGCAACTTCTTGATCGGTGAGCATGGTGTAGTCTCCATAGCAACGAAAAACGATTCTCTCGCCCCTAGGAGCAGTCGCTTTGTGTTCGAGGGGTAACACTTGGTTTTATTGCACAACTATTCCTTTAGTGACCGGAGGCCTAGACGCTTGGGCTTTAGCGTTATTGGAAGGCTGCTACTCGCTACGATGATTATAATCGAGAGTATCTTAAGAGTTGTGTTGTGGGAGGGTGTTAGCCAGTACCTTGAGGACACAGAGGATGGCTGCACTGCGTCAATCCATGGCAGCGCATTCATATAGATAGTGCTAAGGGTTCCCATCGATTTAGTGGCCACATAAAGGGTGTAAACTACTCCCAGCTAAAGCAGGGAGCTTTTAGTAGCCCTGCAGTTAGCAAGCCAACCACGAGCCTCTGGGGTGGTTTACAACACCCCCAATCGACCGTTACCAGTGCCTTAAACAACCGTTTCTGGTGTCCGCAGTACAATTATAACCTAAGGCAACTAAAGTTGCTAAAGGAGCTTTCCTCCCCGCACTGAAGTACGGGGCTTCCAGCCCTACCCGATGTGAAGACGGACGGCCTATGGTTGGGTTACGCTACGGGTTGTTAAGTATGGCGGTGCTGGCTAGCCTGTGGGTGGCACCCGTCAAGGCACAGGAGCAACGTCCGCTTGAATCCATTGATTCGGTTGATCTCGTTGATTTCGTCGATGCAGTGGACTATGGGCTGACTGTGGTGGCGGGCGATCGCCTTGCCCAAGCGATGCCATCGTTGCCCCAGTCCCAAGGCTCGGCCATTGATTTATTGCCTTCAGCGCCAGCCCCTGCACCACCGGACCCCGTTGTGGAGGAATCCCCTGCCCCCTTACCTTCTATGGCAGATATTAAGGGCGATCGCCCCCGACAGAGGAGAGTGAGGTAGAGGGCACGATCGAGCCTGCGACACCGGAGCGCAGTGCTGAGCAAAGCGGCTCGCGAAAGACGCTTAGCCATCTTGATGGAGGGCGATCGCCACTTCCAAGCGGGCGACCTTACCCTTGCCAGAACCTATTACCAAAAAGCAAAAGCAGAGACTAATTTACCACCACCGCGCTTCACGCCGCCAGCCATCCTTGAAATTAGCCAACTGCCCCCCGCCGCCCAAATTTATTGGCGCGAAGTCCAAGGGGGATCGCAACTGTACAGTGCCCAGTCTGTACCGTTGCGGCTTCTCGTTGAGCAGTTTCCTGAATTTATTCCCGCACACGTTAAACTCGCTGAATTTTTATTCCAGCAAGGGTCTCGGCAGGAAGCTCACGCTCAGCTTGAGCAAGCCACCAGCCTCTATCCCGACCAACCAGAGCTGCAGCGCGCCCTTGTTGCGTCTTACGATCGCCAAAAACAATGGCTAGAAGCGGCACTGACCGCCCGCCGTTTTGCCATTCTGAACCCCGACCATCCCGCTGCGCCTGAATTTGAGCACCTAGCCGCCGAGCGAATGCAGCGATTTCGCCGTCAAGTTCAAGGCCAGCTGCGCGAAAGTATGATTGTTGGTGCCCTGACGGGCTTAGTGGGGGTGGCTATTACCGGTAACCCCCTCCTCTCCCTTGACTCCATTCAAATGATGGCCTTAATGATGCAGGGGGAAGCGGCCATTGGTGCCTCTGCCGCCCGGCAAATTAGCCGTCAAGTGAAGCTTTTAGACGATCCCGATGTCCAAGCCTACGTCAATGAGGTGGGGCAGAAACTGGCCAATGTGGCTGGACGGAATGAGTTTGAGTACGAGTTTTTCATTATCAACGATGATAGTCTGAATGCCTTTGCCTTACCCGGGGGCAAAATTTTCATTCACTCAGGCGCCATCCTCAAAG
This sequence comes from Thermostichus lividus PCC 6715, assembly GCF_002754935.1. Classification (NCBI taxonomy): domain Bacteria; kingdom Bacillati; phylum Cyanobacteriota; class Cyanophyceae; order Acaryochloridales; family Thermosynechococcaceae; genus Parathermosynechococcus; species Parathermosynechococcus lividus. Next base: position 1,898,297 of record NZ_CP018092.1, on the reverse strand, counting down.
CCAACACCGAAGCAGAGCTAGCGGGGCTGCTGGCTCACGAACTTGCCCACGCTGTCTTGTCCCATGGGTTTCGATTGGTGACCCAAGGCACGGCTACAGCCAACTTAACTCGCCTGCTGCCTGTGGGGGCTACATTACAGGGCTGCTGGTCACAAGCTACAGCCGTGACATGGAGCGGGAGGCGGATATTTTAGGAACCCGCATCCTTGCCCGGGCTGGCTATGCTGCCGATGGCTTACTAAACTTGATGCACACCCTCCAAAAAGAGTACCGCAACCAAGAACCGTCCTTGCCATGGTTTTCCACCCACCCACCCACTGCCGAGCGGATTCGCTATATTCGTGGTCTGATGCGGGAGCAGAACTACACCCCCTTTGCCTTTGAAGGGGTTGAACGCCATCAACAGATTCAAGCCCACCTGCGCAGCATTTTGCAGCCTGCGAACCCGAAAACGCCCCAACAGCAGACTGCGGCAGAGCCAACCCTCACACCGACCTCATCGCGGTAAACTGGTAAGAGTATTCACCAAAATATTTTTCCATCGATAAGATAGCAACATCACAAAGCGCTAAATTATTCCGACGTTTTTTATCTGCCCCTATGGATGCCTCGGCCAATCGTCCCGACACCTACGTCCCGCATCTGCAATCCCCAACACGCTCCTCAGGAGAGTCGCAACGGGGTTTCATGCGGCCAACGGAACTGATTCTTGCTGCCCCGACACCACGGTTGCTGTTTCACTCTATCTATATACAGCGATCCATTGTGCTGGATCAGTTACCCAGGTGGCGCATTGGCCGCAGTAAAGACTGTGATATTGTCATGCCCGATCGCTGGTGCTCTCGCGCTCATATTGCCATTGAACGCCAACCGGATCATCGCTACCGGCTGATGGATCTCAAGAGTATGAACGGCACATTTATTGGCAATAGCCGCATTCAGGGAACTCATATCCTCCACCACGGCGATCGCATTGCGATTGGAGAGTCTGAACTCGAATACATCGATCTGCGGGATGCCCCCAGCCCTCACCCCTATACCGATCACTCCCATGAAAGCTATGGCCAAGCCACCGTGTTGATGACCCATTCCTCGCGCACCCAAGGGGAAATGTGGCGGGAACTCCTCAACTCTCAGGGGATTTCCACAATTTGGGCGACCTCCCACTTTGAGCTGGAGAAAATTATTGCCCACGTTGAGTCCCTCAATTGCAAAATCAGTCTGCTGTTGTTAGACTTGGGGATGCCGAAAACAAATCCCTATGACTTTTGTCGCCAGTACCGTCAGTCGTACCCAGAGATGCAGGTGATTTTACTTAGTGGGATGCGCACCCGGGTACACGAATCAGAGTGCAAGTGGGCGGTGAATCAAGGGGCAATGGCGCTGTTTGCGGGGTTGCCCCGGGAAAATATGTTTGCTGATCTGACCAGTATCACAGAACGGTTGCAAATCATTTCAAAGACGATTAATTGGCCGTACCTGAATGCCGAAGCGCTGACCAGCACGCTGTTGAAATTACAGGATAGTATCGATGCAGAAATATCGGGCTTGGTGCTCTAAGGCTGCACGGGGAGATTGGCGGTGTTACATTCAGTAGCAGTGGTGTTTTTAGCAATAACGAACATTGGTTCCTACAGGTTTAGCGATTAGTGCCCTAGAAAAGTCGTTGGTGCGTTTGGAGTGGCCGTGTCTGTGCCAGCAGTTGGCCACGTTTGCCGCCACAAAGCGTGGGATGCGTCAGCTTCAGTCCGGCGATATTTTGGCGGGGACGCAAGCCGCCAGTGAGGTGCTCTTGGCGCAAACGAGGGAGATCATTGCGCTAGAGACAACGTACCAAGGGCGGTTAGATTTTAGTTTGGTGACGGATATTGAGCCTTACCTAGAGCGGCTGCAACATCGCGGCTGTTTACTGGGCAACGAGTTGTTGGCGATCGCCCACGTGTTAACCACGGCTCGCCAGCAGCGACGGCACATCGATGCCCACCCCCTCCTTGTGGAATTGAATCGCCTTGTCAGTGGCTTGCGCACTTATCCAGAGGTCAGCCAGGAAATTCACCGCTGTATTACCGATCAAGGAGAGGTGAGCGATCGCGCCAGTCCTGAGCTTGCCGCCATTCGCCAACAGCAACGTCAGGCTCGTGCCACGTTGCATACGGCTTTGCAACAGATTGTGCAACGGCGCGCCACTGCTTTGCAAGACGCCGTAATTACCCAGCGTCGCGATCGCCATGTCCTCGCCGTTAAGGCCACCCACAAAGATCACGTTCCCGGCATTATCCATGACCTCTCCGCCAGTGGTGCCACCCTCTACATTGAGCCGCAGGAAACCATTGAGCTACAAAACCGCTTACAACAGTTAGGGCATCAAGAAGCAGAAGCAGAGCGAGCGGTCTGTCAAGCCCTCTCGGATCAGTTGGCAACGATGACGGATGACCTGTGGTACATCCTTGACGTGCTGACGGCGCTGGACATGGCCGTGGCGCGTGCCCACTATAGCCTGTGGCTTGAGGGCAGTTGCCCCGAATTTTGCGATACGGCCTCCCTGCGGCTACAGCAGCTACGGCACCCACTGTTGGTGTGGCAGCACCACCACGAACAGGGGCAAGCGGTTGTGCCTATTGATGTGGACATTCCCGCCAGCATTGCCGTAGTCACCCTGACCGGTCCCAATACTGGCGGCAAAACCGCCACCCTGAAAACGGTGGGACTCGCGGCCTTAATGGCTAAAGCGGGCTTGTATATTCCGGCTGCCGCCACCCCCCAATTGCCGTGGTTTAGTGGCGTGTGGGCAGATATTGGCGATGAGCAATCCTTGGCTCAGAATCTTTCGACCTTTTCCAGTCACATCTGCAACATTCGCGATATTTTAACGGAGTTGGATGTAGCAGGGGGAGCCACCCTCGTCTTGTTAGATGAGGTGGGGGCAGGCACAGATCCAAGCGAAGGAACAGCCTTGGCGATCGCCCTGCTGCGGTACTTGGCGGATCATGCCACCCTCACCCTAGCAACCACCCACTATGGCGAACTCAAAGCCCTGAAGTACCAAGACTCCCGATTTGAAAATGCCTCCGTCGAGTTTGACGAACAGACCCTTGCTCCAACTTATCGCCTGCTGTGGGGGATTCCCGGCCAGTCGAATGCGCTGGCGATCGCCCATCGTTTGGGGTTGCACGAGAGCGTCATTGAAGGAGCCAAAAAACTCCTAGCAGGAGATACAGGTTCAGTCAATCAAATGATTGCTGGGCTGGTGGATCAACGGCAAGAACAAGCAGCAAAAATCAGCGCCGTCACGCAGTTACTACAGGAGACCGAGCACCTGCATCAGGAGGTCGAGCGTAAAGCGAAAGAACTGCGGCAGCGGGAACAGCAATTGCGACAGCACCAAGAAGAACAAGTGCGCAGCAGTATTGTCGCCGCCCAAAAGGAAATTGCAAAGGTGATTGCCCAACTGCAACAGGCCGCCAGTCCCGAACAGATCAAGAGCGCCCAAACTGCCCTTGACCACATTGCCCAGACCTATCTACCACCACCTGCCCCCAGTGGATTTATCCCCCAACCGGGCGATCGCGTTCGCTTACCCCAGTGGCAACAGGTCGGCGAAGTCCTGAGTGTTAGCCAGCAGGGCGATATTGTCGTGCAACTTGGGCAGCTCAAACTGGCGGTGCCCCCCCACGCCGTTGAATCCCTCAGCGGTGAACCCGTCCAGCCCCCCGTCAAAACCAAATCCGCGAGCATCAGCCCCCCTACCCAAAGTGCCCCAGCCATCCGCACCGAGTCCCGTACCCTAGACTTGCGGGGCAAACGCCTGCGGGATGCAGAACCCCTCCTAGAGGAATTTTTGAACCGTCAACAGGGAACAGTATGGATTATTCACGGTCACGGCAGTGGTGCACTGCGGCAGTTTGTCCATGAGTTTTTGTCCCACCATCCCAGTGTTCAGAGCTATGAACTCGCCGCTCCCGAAGAGGGCGGGCGGGGCGTAACGGTGGTGCAGCTATAGGAGAGCAAATAGACCATGCAACAACGCATTTGTGAGATTGTCCGCCACGGCGAAGCTGGCACTCAGGTCACCGTCAAAGGCTGGATTCGCACCAAACGAGAACTGAAGGAATGCACCTTTGTTAACGTCAACGATGGCTCATTGCTAGCGGGCTTGCAGGTAGTGATTCCCCACACGCTTGAGGGATACGCCGACCTGATCAAGCACTTAACCACAGGAGCCGCTGCTGAATTTAGCGGTGAGCTTGTCCCTTCCCCCGGTAAAAACCAACGGATTGAACTCCACGCCAGTCATATCCATGTGTGGGGCACAGCGGATCCCGACACCTATCCCCTGCAAAAGAAACGCCATAGCTTTGAGTTTTTGCGCACCATTAGTCACTTGCGCCCCCGCACCAACACTATCGGTGCCGTGATGCGCATCCGCAATGCTTGTGCTACCGCCATTCATCAATTCTTTCAAGAACGGGGCTTTCTCTGGGTGCACACCCCCATTATTACCGCCAGCGACTGCGAAGGAGCCGGAGAACTCTTTACCGTCACGAGCCTGAATCTAGCCGCCCCACCCAGAACGCCTACGGGAGCGGTGGACTTTAGCCAAGACTTCTTTGGTCGCCATGCCTACCTCACCGTAAGTGGCCAACTAGAGGCAGAAATCATGGCCACTGCCTTTAGTCAGGTCTATACCTTTGGACCAACCTTTCGGGCTGAAAATTCTAATACCTCGCGCCACCTAGCCGAATTTTGGATGGTGGAGCCAGAGATGGCCTTCTGTGATCTGCAAGGGGATATGGATCTGGCTGAAGCCTTCTTGCAATATGTGTTTCGCTACGTCCTTGAGCACTGTCCCGAGGATCTGGTCTTCTTTCAGGAGCGGGTGGACAACACCGTCATGGCCACAGCACAGCAGATGGCGAGCCAAGCCTTTGCCCGCTTGAGTTATACCGAAGCCATTCACCTGTTAGAAAGCAGTGGTCGTCCCTTCGAGTTTCCAGTGGCGTGGGGTCTAGATCTGCAATCAGAGCACGAGCGCTACCTTGCCGAAGAGTACTGCCGCCGTCCGGTCATTGTCTATGACTACCCTGCTAACATCAAAGCCTTTTATATGCGCTTGAATGACGATGGTAAGACCGTCGCGGCCATGGATGTGCTTGCCCCCAAAATTGGCGAAATTATTGGTGGTTCCCAGCGGGAGGAACGCTACGATGTGTTGCACAGCCGGATTACCGAGCAGGGGCTAGATCCAGCGCCCTACTGGTGGTACTTGGACTTGCGCCGCTTTGGCAGCGTCCCCCACGCCGGATTTGGGTTAGGTTTTGAGCGCCTAGTGCAATTTATGACAGGAATGGATAACATCCGCGATGTCATTCCCTTTCCCCGCACCCCCGGCAATGCCGAGTTTTGAGGAACCCTGTTTGTGACGCCTGAATTTTGGAACGATGTTCTAGAGACCTGCGCGCAGATGCAAACCATTGTTGCCCCCCGTCTGATGGAATGGGCAGGGCAGTCTTCTATAGAGCACAAAGCCGACGGCAGCTTAGTGACCCGCGCGGATCTGTGGGCAGACCAAAAAATCCGTGAACTTCTTCAGGAGGTGTTTCCAACCCATGCTTATCTGACTGAGGAAGGCAACCACACCTATCAAGGTGAGCCATGGTGCTGGATTATTGACCCCATCGATGGCACGACCAACTATAGCCATGGGTTGCCGATCTGGTGCATTGCCCTGAGTTTACTCTATCAAGGCATGCCGATCTTTGGCTATGTCCATGCTCCACCCCTAGGACAAACCTTCCACGGCTATTATCATGCCCCCGGCCACCCCAATGGGGCATTTTTGAATGGGCAGCGAATCGGAGTGAAGGTAGCTGAGCCTAACCAGCATGCGTTTTTTAGCCTTTGTGCCCGCAGCACTGAGGTTCTCAAGCGATCGTTTCCGTGCAAAATTCGCATGTTGGGGTCTGCCAGCTACAACCTGTTAACTGTAGCGGTGGGCTATACCCTTGGTGCGGTGGAGCGCACCCCCCACATCTGGGATATTGCCCCAGCTTGGCCAATTCTCCACGCAGCGGGAGCAGACTGGCGCTGGCTGAATGCTCCGATGCTAGGGCAAAAACCATTTCCCCTCACCACCAATGAAGATACCAGCCACCGTACATTTCATACATTAGTAAGTGCCAACACTAGTCTTGGCAAATTTTTCTCAGCCTATATTCTTCCAAACACTTTGAATAGGGGTACCTGACATTGCATAGGGGTATTATGGCTGCCACGTTACAAACATTACCGAAATCTTGGCCGAGCGGCTCTAAACACAGCTTCTGCCTCCGGAGTGCCGACAAATCGCCAATGCCAAGGTTCGTACATCACTCCTTGGCGGTTATTTTCGGGAAATGAAAGCTCAAAACCAAACTCACGACCATGACTGTTCAGCCACTCAAAGGCCTTGGTATTGTTGACTTCTCCCCTCCTTGAAAGAGAGGGGATTCCCAAAGGATGCTACGCAACGGGCTGAAGCCGCGTTGCTTCGCTTTTCCCTTGAGCTGTCACCCACAACTTAATGCGGGTGGGGGCAGTCAAAGACCCCCTACTCACCTCAAGCATTTCTGCTATTGGGACTACGTTTATGTTTCGGTTCGTGGTTTCGCGCTTTTCAACACTAGCCAATTCGATACGCTCAACATCCTGCCATTGCTTGCAGTGGTTTAGGCTTGCCGCCAAAGCGGTAGTGACTTACTTGCCGGGATTTCTCCGTACTAGGATGTTTCTTCGCGTAGTTGATACGCCTACTTTCCACGTCTCTAGTTTAACACATAGAGAGGGCTAAAGCCCCCTGAGTTGGCTGTATCCCCTCGCTAAAGCGGAGGGGTTTTAGCCCGCCCACATCACTCCTATAAATCGAAGGGTAATATCATCTTGCGTTGGCCGGGAACCGTCGGCAAGGTCAATGGAGTAGCCTGTGTGGTGCTCGCTATAACCCGGAGGGGCACTTAATCGGGCAGCTAGTTCCTCTGAACCCTGCCGTTGTATTTGATCTTGCCAGAGGAGAGTTTGTCGTTCTATGTCGCGAAACCCAGAGACCGGGACAATCCACACCCCTTCATCCCTTGCTGCACTAATCATTTTCATTAAGGCGTTAGCCGCATCTCGATGGAGATATTCGTAGCGTTGATAGTCTCCTCGACCATAACTAGCAATTTGAACCATGGAATCGCGACTGGCTTCTTTATCGAGCTACAACCGGTGTGGCCACTGCGGAAACCTATCCGTAAACTACCTCGCCCGATAGAGGACGGGGCTTTCAGCAGCCCTCAAGACAACATCCTGCCATGAGCAGGACAGTATCTCGGAGCCTCTAGGGATGTTTACAAGCCCCCCCAAAGTAGCAATATTTTTCGCTCCATTCACATCAGCATCTCCTATCCAGCCGCAGGACACGTTCAGGCACGCAAACGTTTTGCCCTGCCGATGACCTATCACGTTGCAACAATGACAGGTTTTCGAGGTGTAGCGAGGGTTGACGATAAACTCTCGATGGGCGCGATCGCCCTAGGTCTTCAGCAGCAGTTGCTAAGCGGGCGACTCAAGCTTGAAATTGATTGGGGATTCACGGTAAGACAAAGGGGAGCACTGATGGTGCCTGTGTAGTCTAGCTTACAGAGAGTTTAAAATAAACCATGAGTTTGCAACGTCGCCGATTTCTTACGTTAGCGGCCACAGGGGTCGGCTTAACGTTATTTCCCCAAGGGCTACAACTGCTCTACCAGCGTGCTGCCGAAGGTCGTTCCGTCGCAGGTCGGGGGTTTGGATCCTTGGTTAAAGATCCTCAGGGGCTGCTGCATCTACCGGCAGGGTTTCAATATCGAGTCTTTTCTAGGCTAGGCGATCGCCTCAGTGATGGTAACCCTGTTCCCACCTGCCACGATGGTATGGCGGCTTTTCCGGGGCCGGATGGGTCAACAATTTTGGTGCGCAATCATGAAGTCTATCCCGGACTGCCCCGTAGTTTCCAAGGCGTTGTTGCTGCCAAAGATAAAATGTATGACCCCATTGCCCCCGGGGGCACCACCACTCTAATAGTGAGCAAGGATCGGCAACTGCTGCGCCACTATGTGTCCTTGGCAGGTACCTCCCGCAACTGCGCTGGCGGCACAACTCTCTGGGGCAGTTGGATTAGCTGCGAAGAAACCATTGCCACCCCCGAAAACCCAGCCAACCGAGGCCCTGTGCAAAAACGCCACGGCTATAACTTTGAAGTCCCCATTACTGCTCAAGGCCCAGTGACTCCGGTGCCCCTCAAAGCCATGGGTCGCTTTCAACACGAAGCGATCGCCATCGATCCAAAAACCAACATCATCTATCAAACAGAAGATCGCGGCGACAGCCTCTTCTATCGGTTTATCCCCAAGGAGCCTAGGCAGCTAGCAGCGGGGGGAATGCTCCAAGCCCTCAAAATTAAACGCTATCCCAAAATCAACACTGGCAGCGACTTTCCCCTACGCAAACCCTTTGAAGTCGAGTGGGTCACTATTCCTGAGCCAGACCCTGCCGTGGACACCGTCCGTTATCAAGGCAATGACCGCGGGGCAGCCCAGTTTGTCCGTGGGGAAGGACTATGCTACCACAACGGCGAGTTTTATTTCACAGCCACCAGTGGCGGCGACAAACGCCTAGGGCAAATTTGGCGGTACCGTCCAGGCTCTACAACTAATGACGGCGGTACGATTGAACTGTTTGTGGAGTCTCCCGGAAAAAATATTTTGGACTATCCCGACAACCTTGTTATGGCACCGTGGGGGGATCTCTTCTGCTGCGAAGATGGGGACTCCAGCAACAAACGCCTAGTTGGCATTACTCCTCAAGGAGAAATCTACCCCTTTGCCCAGAATGCTCTCAACGATCAAGAACTGGCGGGAGTCTGCTTTTCTCCCGATGGTCAGACGATGTTTGTCAACCTCTACCATCCGGGGATGACCTTTGCCATTTGGGGGCCGTGGGGTCAGCGCGCCTAGACTGCGTGTCAGTGCCATGACTCCCGAGGCTCATCCGAAGTGGATAGAGTGCAGGCTATCCAGTGGTTTAACGATTGACCGTGATCACATCGGGTATGGCTGGAAGCCCCGTACTTCAGTGCGGGGAGGAAAGCTCCTTTAGCAACTTTAGTTGCCTTAGGTTATAATTGTACTGCGGACACCAGAAACGGTTGTTTAAGGCACTGGTAACGGTCGATTGGGGGTGTTGTAAACCACCCCAGAGGCTCGTGGTTGGCTTGCTAACTGCAGGGCTACTAAAAGCTCCCTGCTTTAGCTGGGAGTAGTTTACTGAGCAGCCCACACGCTATGCGTCAGCATGAGTGTCCGGAGTATATCACTGGCGCAATCCCCTCACAACGGCCACACCCGTGGATGATGGCGAGGCTGATCTGGGTGCAGAGTTTGCCGCAGCAGGTGCCAAGCGGCCATAAACCACTGCCGTAACTCTGGGGTTGAGTGCCCTCGATACCGGCACACCACGCCCCGAATGAGGCGAGTGACCCCTAGCTCTCCTTGGAAAGGGCTGGCCAATTCCCGCAGTGCCATGATCTGGTCTGGTGTCACGGTGGTGCCAATCCATGCTAGGGTGCCCACAAGGGTACGCCCTGCCAAGCCATTCAAGGCGGTGCAGAGTGTTCCGTCGAGGTGTTGGCGATCAATCCAGAGGGGAACGCCTGCCTGCCACACGTCGATGTGCGATCGCCAGTGTCCTGTTAAAAATGCTTCACCGCGAGCCGTGCGGCCAAAGCGGGTCATCTCCCAAAGGCAAACTTGGGCCGTGGTGGCCAGTTCAATATGCAACTGGTGGCGATACTGAGCACCATTAAAGACAATGGTTTCTTGGGGCAGCCATTCTAGGGAGGCTCCCTCACCAATATGACAGTGAACCCGGTTGTCCACTGGCTGCTGGGCACGACCATACACCTTGGCCGCAGCAGCGGTGGTAATGAGGGCATGGCAGTGGGGCTGCAACGTAATGGTTTGCTGAAGGCGATCGCCCCCCACATAGCCGCCAGCCATATGGAGCAGCACATTATGGCAAATGTGCCCCCCTTCGGGATAAAAGGAGCGCTGTAGTTTCAGGGGTGCTGACGCATAGGTACGACAGGCAACAGTGCGTCCCTGCTGCCAAGCGTAGGCTAACTCCAGTTCACCAAGCCATCCTGCCACGCATCGCTACCCGTTGACCGTTACTAACGACTGCCGCTGCTGCTGCACCTCTAAATAGACAAGCAGGGCATTAATGTCGGCGGGGTTCACCCCACCAATGCGATAGGCTTGCCCTAGGGTCAGGGGGCGAATGGCACTCAGTTTTTCTCGCGCCTCCATAGAAAGGGTAGGAATGGCAAAGTAATCTAAATCCGCTGGCAGTGGCCGTTGCTCCTGCCGAGCGATCTGCTCAATTTCCCGCTGTTGCCGCTCAATATAGCCTGCATACTTAATGGCAATTTCCACCGCCTCTTTTTCCTGAGGGGCAAGATCGGCATTGCCCAAGCCATAGCGATCTAGCACCTCGTAATGGACACCCGATCGCCGCAGCAGATCAGCGAGGGTAATGGCACTTTTAATCCCTTGGCCGGTGGCAGCCACAATCTGCTCACCTATGGGGTCGTGGGCTTTAAGACGCGTGGTTTCCAGCCGTTGACGTTCCGCCTTTAGGCGCTCTTGCTTGGCTTGAAAGATGTGCCACTGTTCTTCAGACACCAAGCCAATCTCGTACCCTAGGGGGGTCAGGCGTTGATCGGCATTGTCGGATCGCAAAACCAACCGATACTCCGAACGACTGGTGAGCATCCGGTATGGCTCCCGCAGCTCTTTGGTACACAGATCGTCAATGAGGGTGCCAATATAACTTTCTTGCCGTGGAAACGTGATCATGGGCTTGCCTTGGGCAAACCGCGCCGCATTAATCCCCGCCACAATTCCTTGGGCAGCAGCCTCTTCGTAACCCGTGGTGCCATTGATCTGACCTGCACAAAACAACCCCTGAATTTTCTTAGTCATCAGGGTAGGAAAGCACTGGGTGGCCGGCAGGTAATCATACTCCACCGCATAGGCGGGGCGCAGCATAATGCAGTGCTCTAACCCCGGGAGGGTGCGCAGCAGTTGCAGTTGTAGGGGTTCCGGCAGTCCGGTTGAGAACCCTTGAATGTAAAGCTCAGGGGTGTCGCGGCCTTCGGGTTCAATAAAAATCTGGTGGCTGTCTTTATCGGCAAAGCGAACAATTTTATCCTCAATGCTGGGGCAGTAGCGCGGCCCTTTGGCATCGACCCAACCGCCATAGACTGGCGTGAGGTGCAGGTTCTCGCGGATCAGTTGGTGGGTTGCTGCGGTGGTACGGGTAAGGTAGCAGTGTTCTTGAGGGCGCTCTACCCAAACGCTGGGATCAAAGCTAAACCAGCGCACCTGCTCATCGGGGGGCTGGGGTTCCATTTTGCTGTAGTCCACGGAGCGGCGATCGACCCGTGCTGGGGTACCCGTTTTCAGGCGATCCACTTCAAACCCCAGTCGTGCCAAGGTTTGGGATAGCCCCTCTGCCGCAAACTCGCCAGCGCGACCGGCGGCCATAGACTTATTGCCAACCCAAATGCGCCCGCCGAGGAACGTTCCCGTGGTCAAAATGACGGCTTGGCAGCGAAAGGCAACACCAAAGTAGGTTTCCACGCCGATCACACTATCGTTGCCATCTAAGATTAAGTCGGTAACCATGCCTTCGCGCACTAGGAGGTTGGGCTGGTTTTCGACAATTTGCTTCATGAGGGCGCTGTATTCACGCTTGTCGGTTTGTGCTCGCAGCGCCCAGACCGCTGGCCCGCGGGAGGCATTCAAGAGGCGTTTCTGCAAGTACGTGCGATCGGTGATGCGGCCAATTTCACCACCGAGGGCATCCACTTCGTGCACTAATTGGGATTTGGCAGGCCCCCCCACCGCTGGATTACAGGGTTGCCATGCAATTTTGTCAAGATTTAGAGTCAGCAGTAGGGTGCGGCAGCCTAGGCGTGCCGTGGCCAAGGCCGCTTCACAGCCTGCATGGCCAGCCCCCACCACAATCACCGCAAACTCATCTTGAAACAGCGTGGACATGCCGCAAGACCCTAAAAGAACGTGGCACTACTGGAAAACCCCGCCAACAGTTGTACGAGAAACTGCAAAAGGAAAAAGGCAATAATGGGGGAAAAATCTAGACCGCCAATGGGAGGAATCAGCCCCCGAAAGATGTTGAGGTAGGGATCCGTTAGCTGGCTCAGGAAGGAAAAGGGCGGGTTGTACCAATTAACATTGGGAAACCAAGACAGGAGAACCCGAATTAAGAGGATAATGAGATAGATTTGCAAAAAGTTGGCAATCCCCATCAGTAGGATGGGTAAAACCGGTGCCTCGGTCATAGAACTCCTCTTGGCGATGCTGGCGGATACCCTTTATTCTACCCAATGCAGGCGGAAGCGAGACAGGCATGACAACAGAACACCCATGGTATGCGGCGGCTCAACTGCTACAACCGGCATTGATTCGCTTACTAGATCATTTGCGGCGACAATTAGAAACCTCAGGGTGGCAGGGGGAGTACGAAACGGTTGAACTGCCCACCTCAGAGCCGCAGGTGCTCTACTGGTTGCACTTACGGCGCGGCGATCGCCACCAGCGGGTTAATTTATGGGAACTGTGCTACGAAATCTGCTTTGCGGACTATACCCCAGACTTAGAGTACGCAGGCATTCATGACTTCCAGGTGGGGGAGGTGACAGCTGATATGGGGTTATTGGATGCGGCAGGGGAGGTGGACTGGCACCAACTTGATCAAAAAGCCCAGCGGGTTGTGGCTGCGATGTTCGCCGGGCTAGAGTATCCCCTTGACTAGTCGCTATTGCTGAAACAGGTTAGGATCAGCACGGTTTGGTTGGGCAACAAGCAGATATGGGTGCTGGATCGGCAACTGTAGAAACAACAACAGCAGGCTGGAGCATTGAGGCCAGTGAGCAACTGTACCGCATTCAAGGCTGGGGGGAACCCTACTTTAGTATTAATGCAGCCGGCCATATCACCGTCTCGCCGAAGGGCGATCGCGGTGGATCACTGGATCTCTATGAACTAGTGCAGGCTCTGCAACAGCGCAATATTGGCCTGCCGATTTTGCTGCGCTTCTCCGATATTCTTGAAGATCGCATTGAGCGGCTGAATGCTTGTTTTGCCCGGGCGATCGCCCGCTATGGCTATAACGGTACCTATAAGGGAGTCTTTCCGGTTAAGTGTAATCAGCAACGCCACATCATTGAAGCACTGGTTCGCTTTGGTCAGTCGCACCAGTTTGGCCTTGAGGCAGGGTCTAAGCCAGAGTTATTAATTGCCCTAGCGATGCTCACGACCCCAGGTGCCCTTCTCATCTGCAATGGCTATAAAGATCGCAGCTACATTGAAACAGCGATCCTAGCGCGACGACTAGGACATACCCCCATCATTGTCCTTGAGCAACCGGAGGAGGTTCCAGAGGTCATTGCCGTCAGCCAAGCCCTAGGGATTGACCCCATTGTCGGCGTGCGGGCAAAGCTCAGTACCCAAGGGGTGGGGCGGTGGGGCACCTCTGCGGGCGATCGCGCCAAATTTGGCCTCACCGTGCCGGAAATTTTAACCGCAGTGGAGCAGCTACGCCAAGCCCAGATGCTGGACGCTCTCCAACTGTTGCACTTTCATATTGGTTCGCAAATTTCCGCCATTAGCGTGATTAAAGATGCCATTCGCGAAGCGGGGCAGATCTACGGTGAACTGGTGCGCCTCGGTGCCAATATGCAATACCTCGATGTGGGCGGCGGCTTAGGCGTTGACTACGATGGCTCCAAAACCAATTTCCATGCCTCCAAAAACTACAGTATGCAAAATTACGCCAGTGATGTGGTGGCCGAGATCAAGGAAGCCTGTAGTGAGCGCAATATTCCCGTGCCAACTCTCATTAGCGAAAGTGGGCGCGCCATTGCCTCCCACCAATCGGTGCTGGTGTTCAATGTATTGGGGGTGAGCAGCGTACCCAAGGTCGTACCCGAGGCGGCAACGGCGCAGGAGCATTTAATTATTCGCAACCTCTACGACACGTACCAAAGCATTGATGTGAGCAACTACCAAGAAGCCTACAACGATGCCTTGCAGTTTAAGAGTGAAGCCATCAGTCTGTTTAACTTTGGCTATCTGAGTTTGCCGGAGCGCGGACGGGCAGAGCAGCTATTTTGGGCCTGTTGTAGCAAAATTCTGGCGATCGCCCGCCAACAGGACTACGTACCCGACGATCTCGAAGACCTTGAAAAGATCATGGCCTCTATCTACTACATCAATCTTTCGGTGTTTCAGTCGGTACCCGACAGTTGGGCGATTGATCAGCTTTTTCCGATTTTGCCGATTCACCGACTTGAGGAGGAGCCAACAGAGCGAGGAATTTTGGCGGATCTCACCTGTGACAGCGACGGTAAAATCGATCGGTTTATTGACCTGCGGGATGTCAAGTCGGTGCTGGAGCTGCATCCCTTGCGGCCAGGGGAACCCTACTATCTGGGGTTATTTCTGAATGGTGCCTACCAAGAGATTATGGGCAACCTCCACAACCTCTTTGGTGATACCAATGCTGTTCATATTCGGCTAACCCCCAAGGGATATGAAATCGAGCACTTGGTACGAGGCGATACAATGCAAGAAGTACTGGGCTATGTTCAGTATCACGGGGACGCGCTCCTTGAAAATATTCGCCGCCGTGCCGAAGATGCCCTTGCCGAGCAGCACATTACGCTAGCGGAGGCCCAACACCTCCTAGAAAACTATGAGCGGAGCTTACGCAGTTACACGTACCTATCGACCTAGGGGGATCTATGCTGGGAACCTTTCAGTCGAGCCACCTGCGCATTGAAATGCCAGCTACGGCAGCGCAGTTGACCGCCTACTTAACGGAGCCAACCCAGATGCGTCAATGGCTGTGGCCGCTGCACATTGACACCAGCAGCGATCGCCTCAACGAAGGATGCCAGTTTACAACCCAGTTGGGCTGGCTCACCATTGAGCACAGGGTAGAGCTGGTCAGTGACCATCGACTGGTGTTGGTGTTACGACGCGGGATCGAGGGCTGGCAGGAATGGTGTTGGGGAGAGGGATGGGTGCAATCCTGTGTGGAAGGCGTAACACTCCTGCCCCTTGAACTGGGTCAAACCCTGCTATTGTGGCGGCTGCGTGCTGCCCTATCCCCCTAAATCACTGCATGATTTGTGAGGTATCGGTTCCGTTGAAGAGTTCGCGATCGCCCCTTGTGCGCGTCAGTTTAATCCTTTGTGTCCTGTTGCTAACCAGTTGCGAAGGCAGTGGCCTGCAAAACCTGTTTGCCGCCGATTCCAATGCCGATCAGTGGGGCGCCAGCCCATCCCCTAGTCCTGCCACCACAACCTTGCCCCAGACCCTGCGCTTCCCCAATGCCACACTCCTAGAGACTCAGCCCCTTGCCAACGATCCGAACACAATTCAAACCCGCTGGCAAGCCTCAGCACCAGCGATCGCCATTCAGCAGTTCTATAGCGAACAGTTTCAGCAAACTAACTGGCGGCTGGTTGAACAACAGGTTGCTGATAACAGCATGACCCTCAAGGGCGTTGGTGCCGATTTAGAAGTAACGGTAACCATTAACACCGCCACCACCAATAACACCACTGAATTTACCGTAGCCTATCGACCCACAACGACTAATGGAGAGTCCGCGCCAACGCCATCGCCAACAACGGCACTCACCCCGCAAACCTTCAGTGATCTTGATGCTGCTCCCACACCATTCCAGCCCGCCATCCGCGAACTAGCGGAACTGGGCACATTGCCCACCTCCGGCAATCAGCTAGATCCCAATAGCCCAATTAGCCGCAGTCAATTTGTCCGCTGGTTGGTGACTACCTACAACCGATTTTACGAAGATCGCCCCGCTCGCCAAATTCGCCTAGGCACCAGTAACGATGATCCGGTTTTTCGAGACGTGCCCCGCCAACATCCTGATTTTGCCTATATTCAGGGCTTGGCCATGGCTGGATTTTTACCTAGCCCGCTAACCGGTGATGCGAGTGCTTTGTTTCGTCCCGATGCCCCCCTCAATCGCGAAACCCTCTTGCAGTGGAAGGTTCCCCTTGATCAACAGGGGCAGCTCAGCCCCAGCACCATCGATCGCATCCAGCAAACGTGGGGCTTCAAAGACAGCACCCGTATTGCCCCGAGCGCAGTCAACGCTGTGGCTGCTGACTACCTTGCTGGCGATCTCTCTAATATTCGCCGGGTGTGGGGGCAAACCCTACTGCTGCAACCCAAGAAAGCGGTGAGCCATGCCGAAGCAGCCATGGCGCTATGGTATATCGGCAATGGCAGCGATGGCCTTTCAGCCCAAAGCGTTTTACAAGCACGCCGCAGCTAGTTTACGGGGGCAACTTGTGTCTCTCTCTCGCGTCTGCGCGTAAAGCGTACCTCAATCCGACGGCGAGAGCTATCTGGATTGCGATTTGGTGGGGCAAGGTTACCGTTAAGCAGGTAAAGTTGTCCGGCAGAATAGGCATAAAACTGTAGATTTTTGAGTTCGGGGTTCGTGGCTTGCACCTTGCGCAGTTCGTTGGCGATCGCCAGTGCTCGCATTAATCCCAAATCAGCATTGGAGCCAGGAGTGAGACGGCCAAGGGTATTTGCCGCTGCCGACTGCTCCAGAACTAAGTCGAGGTTGCTGCTACTCCTTCGGTTGGGTTGCCCATCGGTATGACCAATAATTTCCACGGTATCAATCCTGTATCGTTTGTGATTGTCACGGATCGTTTTGGCTAAACTAGTCCAAATGTATTGCTGTAGAGGTTTAGACACCTTGGCACTGCCCACCGGAAAGCGAAAAGCCTCATTATCAGGAATTATAATAATCGGGGGAAGAGAATCTGTCTGCCGCGCAAAAAATGTGAAAATAATTAAAAGCAGAGTAATGAGGCTCAAGATCAAAAAGCTATTTGACATTAAATCAGTGTAGGAAATCCAGATGTCGAATTGCTCTGATTCTGGGGGTGACGAGCGACGTGACTGACGCATAGGAATCCTTCTAAACAGGGAGGGAAAGCAAGCAATTAGCTAAAGTCAAGGTTTTTTGTTCGCTTTTCGGCTACTTTTGAAGCATCTGCGTTTTTATTCAAAGTATTAGGCTGATCCCTAAAATTGTTATCCAATTGACTAATCGCAGTACCAACTTGATTTAATTCTTGATTTAGCAACTTAATTCCCTTATCTAGGGTTTCAAGCTTATCAACTAATTTGCTCAATAATTCAAATTCATTAAATTTATCAAGAAATTCATTGATCTTCTTGAATTCGTTAAAACTTTGCTGAAGGTGATCATTAAGAGCATTAATCTGTTTTCGGCGATCGCCTTCATCACTAGAGTACTGCTTTCTATAATTTTCAAAGTTAATTTTAGCCTCAGCTAAGTTCTGGTTTAGATCATTATACTCGGTACTTAGCACTTTATTGAGTTGCTTTAATTCTTGATGAAAAGATTCAAATTGACTAACAGCCTGATTGATCTTTCTATCAAGCCTATCATTAAGAATTTGAGCCTGTCTTTGGCGATCGCTCTCAGCAGTAGACCGCTGAGTTATGTAATTTTCAAAGCTAGTTTTAACATCTTTTAATTGCTTGTTCAAATCATTATACTCATGGTTAATAATTTCACTAAACTCGGTTATACGAGAAGAGGCTCTACTCAATTGGTCAAGATTAACACTGGCAGCATCAAAAGCACTTACTAGTTGCTGGCTAGTGTGCTGATTATTGCTGTGAATCTGTTGCAGTATCTCATTACCTCTTAATAGGTTCTGTGCAACTTGGTTATTCATTTGCTCAACAGAGGACAGAAGTACTTTTAGTTCCTCTTGGTTTTGCCCTAAAGTTTTTTGGAATTCTTGAGCAATTTCAGTCAAACCAGTTAATTTTTGCGTAATCTGTGATAACTCTTCAGATTTAGCGATAACTTGGCGATCTACCGCTTCAATTTGGGTAAGTAAATGCTGAACCAATTGGTCAATTTGAATAAAGGTCTGAGTTGTTGTAAATAGTCTCTGCGAAATTGCCTCAAAATCAGTTTGTGTTTTATTAACCTTCTCCATGGTTTGGCATATATACTCTTGCGTCAGCATGACCGCTTGAGTGAGTTCAATAACTTCATTACTCAGTTGTTGCGATCGCGCTGTCACCTCAGTCAACTGATCAATAAATTGGCACATCTGTGTTGTTGCAGTGTTCAGTTTATCAGCAAACTGACTCTGTTCTAAGACGGTAACAGCCTGCTCAAAAATACGAGACCCTGTCACAATGTTACCCGATGCATCCATGAACCGATTGTACACGTCCCTTGCAAGATCAGCCGTCTGGCGCTGAATCTGGGTCATACGTTCTGCTTCTCGCTCTAATGGCCGCTCAATTGCCCTGGTAACTGTCGCCTCAAAATTAGTAAGAAAAATATCAAAATTACGCGATATTTCGCTGAGTAAGCGTGCGGTTGGTGTGCGTTGATGGCTGGCTAATTCATTATCAAGATAGAGTTCGACAGCCGTAAAAAAGCGTTGCCGTGCTAGCGTTGTATTAAACAGTGAATTTACAACAGTCAGAAAAATACCCAAGGTCAGGCTAGCAAGACTGGAAATGAAGGCGATCGACATTCCCATCAATGGTTCACGCAATTGACTGAGTAACTGAAGGAGAGAATCCGTACGCTCTAATCCATTTTCTTTCAAAGCAAAGAGACCAGTCATAATTTCGGGGAGACTAATCGTGATCCCCACAAGATTCATCGTAATTCCTAGAAATGTACCCAATAGGCCGATGGCAATCAGCAGATTAGGACTTACACGAGTAATGTATTCTGCTTGCTCAAAGGAAAGCCCTAGCACCCGCTCTTGAGCTAGGGTATAGTCCACCAAGGCAAAAGTATTTACCTCGTCTAGGTTCTCGACGTAGCGTTTCATGCGATCGCGCAGTCGCTGAATCAGTTGTGGCGCTTGATCTGTAGTTGCTGCAACTGCCCAATCCCAGCGGTTGAGAAACATTAAGCGGTTAAACAGGGATATCCGAAGCAAAAAACTTACAAGGGCGATCCCCAATGATGCAGAAATAAAGCCTAAGAGGATAGGTGAATTAATCACCTCTTGCATAAATAATTCAATCATTATCGTCTCAAAAATATGGTTAATTCTAATCTGGTAAAAGTGGTGGTTCTTGCTCGATTGTTACTGTCCCCTCTATTGTCTTTATTTTTTGTTCTATTCGCCTATCTATTTCTTGGATTAACTCTTGCAAAATTCCTTTTTTCTCAAAACCAGTAATGTTTTCAATATCCTTTCCTGCAACACTAGCAACCCATGAATAGTTGATATGCTCTCTAGGATAATTGCGAATTTCACTGATTAGTGCCTCAACTTTCTGGCGCTGTCCCACATAGTTTCTTTCAGAATCGCCATACCAATCTGATGGGTTCTCGACGAGCTGCTGAATCTTTTGACTACACTGTTGACCCAAAAAATCAGTTAGGGTTAGGCTTGCCCCATTTTCCTGCGCTTTTTGCACCTGCGCCCAGCTCAGTTGATCAATGATGGCTGACCAATCTTTACCCAGAAAAATCCTCTTACTATGGCTCAATAAACTCAAATCACCATTATCTCGGCCATCGAATATCCCCAGTCCCAAGCACTTAAAAAACAATTCTTTCACTGTTATAACCACGTCGGGAGGAGGTGGCAAAACATCTGTCAAACTGGGCTCAATATTTTTATTGGTGTGTAAGTATCTTCCTTTTGTTGACTCATAGGCATACTTTAGCCCCCCATGCTCTAAACTATTGATCAGCCGTAGGGGAAAAGCTGCATACTCCGTCACAAAAATGACATGATGCTGCTCGGAATCTGGAAGTGGCACCACTCGAGCATTTCTCAAAACATCACTCTCTTGTAGCAACTGCTGAAAAGCTTCTACCGAGGAGTCATCGTTAGGCTGATGGTAAGCAATAATCCTAGATTGCTTGTAGTCGGCTTTATTAAAATAGCCATCGTCAAGGTTCAAGGGCAATAACACTTCGGACTGCTGACTGAGTTCTGTAAGGTAAGCTAGTAGCTGCTGGCGGCTTCCCATCGTTGCCATAAACTGCTGAACTGCTGACTTGCGCAGTTTTTTCATCTGCGTTGTAGTCCCCTGATCAACCACTCTATTTAATGCCTGACGAACATCTGCTGGCTCAAACTGGTTCTGCAAAAAGCGCTCTAGACTGGGGCGCTCATCACTATTGACAAGAGTAGAGTTCTGAATGATTTGGGTGGAAATCCGGTTCAATGCCAAGCGACGCTCTGAACTCTGAGGCGGTAACACCGCTTCAACTAACTGCTGCGTATCTTGCGCTGAGATGATTAATAAACCGATACGCTTTTTAACGTTGGTTTGAGTGAGTCTATCAGCATTACTTTGTAGCTCAATAATCTCATTATGGATACTGTTTCTGAGGTTATCTAGTGCAGCAATTTTTTGATTTGTAAACTCAATCAGCTCTTCCGCTGCTAACTGCACCTGACGAGAAATTTGCCACTGGTAATTTTTCTTGGCTAGAGCCGTCACCTGATCAACTGCCGTGCGAAATGCCACTTGAATTTTGCCTGTCTTACCCCACCAAGGAAATCGCTGGCTGCGGATAGCCTGTACCTCATGCTGCATCCGCTGGGTAATGCCATTTAGCTCACCGCTGGGATCAACGGGCCGCTTCTTATCTTGCAGTTGTTCTCCACGGGCGCGTTCAAAGGTCTGCTTTAGGTGTTGCAGCCAAGATAGCCCATTCTCAAGCCCAAAAAATTCATGATCTGGTTGTAGTATTTGCGCTAAGAATACATTGATACTATCTTTGATGTCGGTAATGACCCCTGAGGTTTGCTCTACCAGCGGTGCTAGCCATACACCCCTTTCCTTGGCATTGTCTCCAAGGCGAACATAGCTCGCTAAAGCAGCAAAATTTTGGGGCAAGGTTACCTTGAGATTATCCTGCTCTGCAACGGAGCGGGCTGCACTGATAGCAGCATACTGATTGTTGTGCCATTGGGTAATCTTTGCTTGAACCGTCGTCCCTGAAGTCTCTAGGGTCTCAAGGCGTTTTTTCAGCAGTGCACCTACACTGTCTGTTTCCCAAGCGCAGCGCCCAGCAAAAACCCGCTGGATCTGAGCGGCACTAGGGGCTGTCCCTAAACCGCTTTCCCAAAATTCCAAAACCTCGATTTTAACCTGATTAGCAGCAAGCGCACTGATCTGCTCTTGGGGAAAATAAATACTAGCCAACCCCATTGTCATATACCGTTGGCGATTAGGGCGAGGATGCCTATCGTATGCCTCCTCCCCGCCATCAATAGCCTTCAGGTTATCCCGTGCAGAAATTTCAGCAGCAGCTGTCGCATTGCTACTAAAAGAGAGACAAATTTTTTGAGCAATGTTGTTCGTAATTTGTTCTTTAGCTTCAGCGCTGGGTGGGATAATAAACGTATTGCCGGGCGTAGCGTTAGAAATCAGGTAAGTATAGTTATAGGGTTCTCGCTGCTCCCGCAGACGAAATTGCCCCGGATACTGAGCCTCAAAGGTCGTCCCAAAACGATTGTAGAAGTCTAGTTCTTTTAGGGCAGCATAGGTATTGGCTTTAACATGCTGATTGCCGCCGTAAAGCTCTGGACAGATAATGAAATAGCCATGGGTTTCAAAGTCTGCCACTCCCCTTGCAAAAAGCTGACGTAGGATATAGCCCATATCTAGAAACATTCCACCACCGGTGCCACCGCAAAGGGAACCCGCAACAAAGACCCGCAGCCCCGGCTTGACATCCATGCCACGCTCAATGAGCGACTGAACATTAGCACTCAGAACCCGGTGATGAGCTTGTTGGAGACTCTCAACAACCTTCTGATAATTTTTGAACAGCGCAAACCGCCCTATGGCTCGAACGGCTCCTGCTCCATTTTCAATGGCCTGCAAGTTTTTGATGAGTTCAGGGGGAAACCACTCTAGAATATTGTCATCAGGAGTGTCAATATGCTCATTTCCACTGCGAGTATCAAAGTTCTGCCTAAATTGATTTACCTGATTTAAGGAAACTTTGATATGCACAATTTCTGAGGGTGTAAAACTAATGTTTTGGCCGCGATAGTTGGGAATGGAGCCGCCGCGATCGGTGTCTATCTGGACAAAACTAATGATGGGTAAATCGGCAAGGGAGCCAAATGCATCAACAATGTTCTCGCGAATGCGAACCAAGACATCCCGCCCTGTGCCACCAATGCCCACACAGATCGACCGCGTGACAGAAAACAGACTGTTTGACTCTTCTATGCTTGCCATGAAGCTCCCCTATGACTCAGGCTTTAAACACGAAACCTACATTGTGATGGTGATCTGGATATCGATATCGTTATAGGTAACTATAACAAATTCATTGTTTCTTGGTATAAATACATTTGTATCAATTTCTTGACCATTGACATTTGTGTAAATTTGCTGGCCTCTGTATGTGAGTTTTGCTGGGTGGACTGTACCGATGCGCAGCGTGTTGTGCTGGCGGAGTAAAAAGCCAACAGCTTCTGAACAAGGTAGGGAGACGAAGTACAGCGATCCGGAAACCAGCTCTCCTAGACCAATTTTTCCAGCATGTTTGAGGGGAAATCTGTATTCTTGGTCACCCACCGCCACCGTAACTGTCCACGGAAGTTGCTGTCTCAGCCAGCGAATGAAGAAAAACAGGCCGCCGCCTCCCACAACCATTCCAAGCAAACTCACTAGCAGCAGTTGCCACCAAAGTTGTCCCCAAAGGTAGCTATTCACAAGGCAGACTTCACCACCACCGGGTTTGGGGGTACAAAATTCCTGTACGGTCGGAGGAATATCAACAACAGTAAGCTGAAACTGCCCCGGCTGGATACTGCGTTGGGTCATGGGTAAGGTCCCCAGCCATTGGCTCCGCTCATCTGCCCTAGAGCTGTTATGGATGCCGCAGGGGCTATTGGGAGCTTCAGTCCACCGTTGTGATTCACCTTGAGGAATGTTCAGGGGGGCATCGGTTAACCAAATGACTGACTGTGCCTTAATGGGCTGTTGCTGTTGAAGTCGCCTTTGATTCAGTTGCGCAAGGTACCGATAAACGTAAAGCTCAGCACATTGAATATCGGTGCCGCGCTCGGGCCCAGCATCCATGGGAATGACTTCTAAAATTTTGGGAATGTCCTGTTCCCCTTGATACTCAATCGTAATGGGCGATCGCACCGTCGTAGCAAAGGGAATAATATGGATTGTGTCCCCTTTATTAAGGGTTTGTTCAACAATGTGGCGCAAGTGGAGCCGTCCCGAATCGTTAAGACCTACGCTTTCCGTCAGGTCGATCGCCAGTGCCACATCTCGACCTCCCCATAACTGCACCCAATCCAGTCCTTTCTGTTGTAGAGGGCTTAAAGGTCGATTACCAAGAACGACAGGGGAAGTCATAGGGAAAGTATGCCCAAAGTTGTTTTGATATTAGGATGTCAGCGCTCAAATGTCAGCCCCTTCTGCCCTAGCCCTGCCTCGTTCAAAAATGTCCGTTAGACTGAGATGACGTGACAGGATAGGAGTAGTCGTCGGTGGCGAGTGATGCAGCAGCTCAATTTCTTGGACTCTCAGGACGCGTCAGTCCAGCTTACACCCCAAATTATCGACATCCCTGATGCCAGCGTTATATTCTACGAGCAATTTTTCAGTGCTATAGACAGTGAACACATCTATTCAGAATTGCTGAATCAGACCCCGTGGCGGCAGGACTCAATCACCCTATTTGGCAAAACAATGCTTGTGCCTAGACTTACTGCTTGGCACGGCGATCCGGGGAAATCCTACACCTACTCAGGAATTACAATGGAGCCGGAACCTTGGACACCGACTCTGATGATGATTAAAAACGCTATCGAGAGCGTGTGTGGTGTGAGTTTTAATAGCGTCTTGATCAACCTCTATCGGGATGGAAATGACAGCGTTGCTTGGCACAGTGATGATGAGCCGGAGCTAGGAGAGAACCCGCTCCTTGCCTCAGTGAGTTTTGGGGCAACGCGGAGGTTTGCATTCAAACACAAGAGGAACCCTCACCTGAGGGTGTCGTTTGATCTCAGTGCCGGTAGTTTGTTAATCATGGGTGGAGCGACTCAGCACTACTGGTTTCACCAAGTTCCAAAAACGTCAAGGAACGTCGCACCGCGAATCAACTTGACCTTTAGGATCATCAAGACGTTCCTCAATTAAGGAGTTCAGTGGCGATCGTTAGTAAGCCAAGTTTGAAAGCATTAGAGATTCAACTCCAGCGCATCCCCCTGCTGTGCCAACACCCGCGCCACAGCCTGCTGCTGATCTCGCAGGGTTAACCAGCGGTGATAGGTACGATGATGAATGGCCACACTGTGCCCCATCATCCGTGCGGCCACGGTATCGGGTAAGCCGTAGTGAATGGTACGTACCGCCCAAGCATGGCGCAGATCGTAGGGGCGAAAGGGAATGCCATACCGACGAAACTGCTGGTTCACCCGCTGGCCAATCCGTTGCAAGGGTGTGGTGCTCAAGTCGGTGTTGATCTGGGGCAGCCGGGGCGATCGCAATTGGAATACATCAATCCATTGAGGTGGAAACGGCCACACGTAATGGGAACCGGTTTTTGTTGTGGCTAATACCTCAATTCGGCCTTGGGGGTCGCCATTGGCCAAACCCGTCAGATCACAAAAAAAGACCTCGTGATTGCGGAGGCCATAGGTTGCCATCAACCCATAGACGTACTGCCATCCCGGGTGGGGAATCTGAGCAAACGCAGCAACAATAGTGCTGTCTTCAGGAAGCTGACGCTCTTGGGTGCGGTTCGGGGAATAGTGCCCCCAAAACCGGGATAAGGGAATGGGCAACTCCACCTGCAGAAAGCGACACAGCCCTTGAAGTGCTGTACAGGCCACCTGTCGTTGGCGGCGGTGCGGCGGTAACTGCTCAAGCAGGGTGTAGATCAGCTCTGGTAGTGCCCAGTCGGGATGGGCAGCCGCGTGGTGCAGCAGTTGGCGCAGGTAAGGTGCATAGGCCGTTTGCCACGTGGTGCGGCGACTGCTGCTATCACCCACCCGCAAGAACATGTCTTCGTAGGCCGCCACCTGCTCCGCCAGAGACAACGCACCGAGGAAACCCAAGCTAGGAACCGTTTGATAGTCTTGCCAGCGAAAGGACTTATCCAGCAGCTTAGCAGCGATAATTTTTGCCTCTATTTCTGCCTGCTTGAGCCCCGCAGGGGTTGCTGGCAGTGCTAGGCTCAGCCGCTGTTGATGGGGACGCAATCGCTGAGTGCCCGGACGCGGCGGTAGGGTGCCCCGCAAATTGAGTCGCTGACCGCGGCGCTCGATTTGTATCCCCAACTGTGCTGCTTTTAGCCGCTGATTCACCTGTGCTAACTGCTGATCCAGCTTTGAGGATAGCGTTGCCATGCTGAGAATACTCCCTAAGGATAGACCCGCCCTTTCCATGCGCCACCGCGACCCTGCCAATGGCGGCGAGCCGAGTCAAGGGTCATGAGGGTGTAGAGGACGGCAATCAGGGGTAAGGTCAACGCCCACGGCCAAGCCAACCCATAAAAGTGCACTGTGGGGGTATAGGCGATCGCCATCAGGAGCCAGACACTCGCCCCCACACCGGCTAACGGAACTTGGTGCAGAACCAGACCAGTTGCCAAGGAAATGGGAGCTAGCAGATACACCATGGTCATTCCGATCACCGTTCCCAGGAGTAAACAGGGGCGAATAGGACAACTGGGTGTAGGCGGTGCGCGCCACCATTTGCCAAATGCTGTCGAGGGTGGTGTAGGCACGCAAGCTCACGGTGGAGGGGGTCAGCCCTAGCCAAATCCGGTATCCTGCACTCTTGACGGCCTGAGCAAGGGAACAATCGTCAATGAGAGCATCCCGGATACAGGCAATGCCACCAATTTTTTCAAGGGCTGTGGTTTCAATGAGAATGCACCCCCCCGCTGCCGCTGCTGTGGCGCGTTGGGGGTCATTGACCCAGCGAAAGGGGTACAGCTTGGCAAAGAAAAAGACAAACGCCGGAATCAAGAGTTTTTCCCAGAGGCTTTGGCAGTGCAACTTCACCATTAATGACACTAAAGCACAGTGGTGGGTACACGCATGAGCCACCAGTTGGCTTAAATTCTGTGGATCGTGGGCAATGTCGGCATCGGTGAGCAGCAGATAATCCGGGGCAACCTTAGCCGCAACTTCAATCCCTTGGGACAGTGCCCAGAGCTTGCCCGACCAGCCCTTGGGGAGGGGGGTTCCTCGCACAATCGTTAACTGCACCTGTTTGCCGAGGTTGATAGCAGTCTGCTCGGCAATGTCAGCGGTGCCATCGTCGCTTTGATCATCCACAAGGATGAGGTGAAGGTCACCCCCATAGTCCTGTTGCAGGAGCGATCGCACACTGGTGGCAATGACCGCTGCTTCGTTGCGGGCAGGTATCACCACCGCAATGCTCGGCCAGCGGGTTGGCGGGGTGCCCTTCAGGCGTTGATCGATGCGCCAGAATTGCCCCCAAAATAGTAAAAGTACCAGCCAAATCAGCAGTGAGAGTAGTGTTGCCCCCAGTAACCCCAATGTCAGGCTAGACATCCATAACCTCCTCCTCGGTGTCTAAGGGTGTGAGCTGCTGATGCTGTTGGCGGCGCGATCGCCGCCGATATTTTTTCGGATCCAATAAAGGCTCTTGGTGCTGAGCACC
Source organism: Thermostichus lividus PCC 6715 (assembly GCF_002754935.1). NCBI lineage: Bacteria > Bacillati > Cyanobacteriota > Cyanophyceae > Acaryochloridales > Thermosynechococcaceae > Parathermosynechococcus > Parathermosynechococcus lividus. Next base: position 1,871,460 of record NZ_CP018092.1, on the reverse strand, counting down.
GTGGCGATCCGTTTTCGTTTTACTGTGGGGAGCGGTGTCAACCCCGTAGTCTTTGATTGCTTCCAGTTCTGCAAGGCAACTCAGATAGAGTGGATAGCGCTCCCAATTGCCCCGCACTGCGCAGTTTGGCTCCTGACGGTGACGGCAATTGTCAAACTGGCAGGACTGAGTGGCCGATCGCTGGCGAATTTCTGGAAAGGCTTGGGCAAGCTGCTGGGGGGTGATGGCCAACAACTCTGGCTGATTAAATCCGGGCGTGTCGGCAATCCAGCCGCCCGTGGGCAACGGAAAGAGTTCGACATGGCGGGTGGTGTGCTGCCCCTTATGCCAATGCTCAGAAATTGCCCCGACGCGAATCTTGCCGTCAGGATGGAGGTGGCGAATGAGGCTACTTTTGCCGACCCCCGAAGGGCCACAGACAACCGTTACCTTGTTGCTTAGGGAACGGAGTAGCGCTTGCCATTGTTGACCTGCGGTGATGCTGAAGCCATAGCTGTTATAGCCCCAAGACCGCAGGCGATCGCGCCACAGGGTCTCTAGGGCGTCAGAGACCAAATCTGCTTTGGTTAGCCCCACTAGGATCTCAACCCCAAGGACTTCGGCGGTGATTAAAAAGCGGGTCATTTGCAGGGCATCGGGTTCGGGGTCGGCTAGGGCAAACAACAGTAACACCTGCTCTACGTTGGCGATCGCTGGCCGTTGCAGTTGGTTGCGCCGGGGGAGGACGTTGCTAATGGCACCGCGCTGCCCTTGCCAGTCGGGATGGCTGACCTCGACCCAATCCCCGACATACACGTGCTGGCCAATTTTCTTTAACCGCGATCGCCGCACACACAGCAATTCATCAATGCCATAGTAAGGCTGCCCTAGCCGCACACGGTAATAGTTCGCCTGCACCGCCCGCACTAGACCGAGCAAAGGGGCAACCGTCATGGGCGCTCAGCGGGTCGCTGCACCTGTAGTGCAAAATACTCGTGCCGTGGCTCCACCGTCAACACATCGTAGCCCGCCATCCGCAGACTATCGGGCACCTGCTCAATGGGTTCGCCCGCATCTAGCCACACCTCAAGGGGCTGCTGAGGCGCAAGCTGCTGGAGCCGCAGTTTTGTGCGTACAAAGTTCAAAGGACAGGGGGTACCCCGTAGATCAAGTGTTTCCATGCCGCTGGCTGTAACCTATCTGCTATTATAGGAGTGATGTGGGCGGGCTAAAACCCCTCCGCTTTAGCGAGGGGATACAGCCAACTCAGGGGGCTTTAGCCCTCTCTATGTGTTAAACTAGAGACGTGGAAAGTAGGCGTATCAACTACGCGAAGAGACATCCTAGTACGGAGAAATCCCGGCATGTAAGTCACTACCGCTTTGGCGGCAAGCCTAAACCACTGCAAGCAATGGCAGGATGTTGAGCGTATCGAATTGGCTAGTGTTGAAAAGTGCGAAACCACGAACCGAAACATAAACGTAGTCCCAATAGCAGAAATGCTTGAGGTGAGTAGGGGGTCTTTGACTGCCCCCACCCGCATTAAGTTGCGGGTGACAGCTCAAGGGAAAAGCGAAGCAACGCGGCTTCAGCCCGTTGCGTAGCATCCTTTGGGAATCCCCTCTCTTTCAAGGAGGAGAGAAGTCAAGCTCCCAAAAATTTCGCCACTTTGGCGATCACGTCATCTCGTTCATAATCTAAGGGAATCAAATGATTAGAGCGCTGTAGCCAGTACAGTTCCTTGTGGGCGCTCCCTAATTGGTCATAGATCTGCTGTGCGCCTTGCGGGTCAACCGTGCTGTCGGCAAGGGTCTGAAGGATCAGCGTGGGGGTGGTAATTGTCGGTAGCTCCGTTTCAACGTGGGCAATAAGGTCAAGGGCGCTACCCACGGCACTCAGGTTAAAGCTTTTGAAAAATGCCGCCGCTTCTGCCTGTTGGCGCATCTGGGGATCCCGCAGGGGGAGGGCGAGGCGCGGCAGGTGCGGCACCCAAGGGGCAATGGCCTTGACCAGCGGTTCTGCCGGCAGGGGGGCAAACCACGGGCGATAAATCCGCAAAAAGGGGCACAGCAGCACTAGTTTTGCCACTGGCTGGCTGCGGGCTAAATGTAAGGCTAAGGTTGCCCCTGTCGAAAAGCCAATGACAGCAATGGTCTGAAAATGGCTCTGGAGTTCCCTAAAGGCTGCTAGGGCGGCAGCGTACCACTCTGGCCACGTGGAGGCGGGCATCGGCTCAGCGGGGCGATCGTGCCCCGGATAAAGAATCCCCCGCACTGTCAACCCCTGTTCGTAGAGGGCTTGGCCTAACAGCTGTAGTTCGTAGGCACCCCCACCCAGCCCATGGAGGAGCAAGCAGGCACAGTTCGTTTCTTCGTGACTATAGAAAAAAGGGACATTCACCAGCATGGGCGCGCCCCAGACATATCCACCTGCTGTAGGCTAGCTCGCGTAACTTTGGCGGGAAACGTGCTTTTCAAAGGTGGCTTGGGTTTGATGGAGCAGTTGCTCGCGGCTATCGGTTGTGTGCTTGAGCGCCGGAACCAGATTACGAGCTTGGAGTGCCATGTGCAGTTGCAGGTGGGCAACGTACTCACTCAGATCTTCGCGGAGCAGCGGATGGCTTTGATGCACAGACACAGTGTTCTCCTTACGCTTATGTTCAACAGTGCTGACCATGAAAACATCAAAAGATGCTAGGGAAAGCAGTGAATGAATCGTGTGCTCGGCAGTTAACGCGGGACAGTTAGCAACCTGACCCTTTTAGAGGTTAACATTTCTCAGGAAGTGTGCTGCAATTTGCAATCAACTGTAACCTTTTGCGGTGTAGGGGGCAACAATGCGTTTACTCATTGCCAATGATGATGGGGTCTTTGCCCCCGGTATCCGTTGCCTTGCGGATACGTTGGCGATCGCCGGTCATGATGTGAGTGTGGTGTGCCCCGATCGTGAGCGATCGGCCACCGGTCATAGTTTGACGGTTTTTGACCCCATCCGCGCTGAAGTGGTTCGCGATCGCTTTCATCCGAGTATTCAGGCCTGGGCCTGCTCAGGGACGCCGTCGGATTGCGTTAAATTGGCGCTAGGGGCGTTGCTACAGGAACTGCCGGATTTTGTGGTGTCGGGGATTAATCAAGGCTCAAATCTCGGTACCGATATTCTCTATTCGGGGACGGTGTCCGCGGCGATGGAAGGGGTGATTGAGGGCATCCCCAGCATTGCCATGAGCCTGACCAGCTTTACCGTCCATGACTTTCAGCCCGCTGCGGACTTTGCCTGTCATTTATTAAAAGCCTTAGAGTCGTCAGTGCCTCTGCCGCCGAAAATGCTCTTGAATGTGAATGTGCCTGCCCTGCCTGCCAGTGAGATTGCGGGGGTGGCCATTACCCGCCAAGGCATTCGCCGCTACCATGATTTGTTTCAGAAGCGGGTTGACCCCCGGGGGAAAACTTACTACTGGCTTGCGGGAGAGGTGGTAGAAGAATATCCCCAAGATCCAGATCAACTCCCCACCGATGTGGAGGCGATCGCCCAAAACCTCATTAGCATTACACCCTTGACCTTTGATTTAACCTATTCCCAAGGACTCACACAGCTTTCTGCATGGCTCGAGAGCGAAACCGTCCGGCAGTTATTCAATTGTTAAAATCACCGGTGCATGATCACTGGGTTTAGGCAGGCGGCGCGGTGCCACATCAATCCGGCACGCCTGTGCTCGCTGCTTGAGACCGGTGGTGATGTACAGGTGATCAATGCGCCAACCATGATTGCGGCGAAACGCCCCCGCCCGATAATCCCACCAGGAATAATGGCCAGCGGCATCGGTAAAGTGGCGGAAGGCATCGCAGAACCCCAAGGCACGAATGGCGGCCAACTGTTCCCGCTCGGCATCGGTGGCACCGACCTTTGTGGCGCGATCGCTGGCATCAAACAGATCCTTGTCTTCGGGTGCAATATTAAAATCACCGCAGAGAATGACCTCCCCCCGCAGCTGTTGAAGATAGTTGTACAGCCCCACTAACCAACGCAGTTTGTAGTGGTATTTCTCGCTGGCGTATTCGCCCCCATTGGGAATATAAACGTTAACCAGTGTCAGGTCAGGGGCTAACTGGGCGCGGATTAATCGTTTTTGATCGTCTAAGTCAGCTTGGGTGGGCAGATGGGGGGCAAAGCCTGCTTCCACTGCTGCAAGGGGCTGACGGCTAATAATGGCAACGCCGTTGTACGCCTTTTGGCCACTACAATAGACAAAGTAGCCGCGCTCTAAAAAAGCGTGCCGTGGAAATTCCGCATCCACCACCTTTGTCTCTTGCAAACACAAATAGTCCACGCCTGTAGCGTCTAACCATTGGCACACATGGTCAAGGCGAGTGCGAATTGAGTTGACATTCCAAGTGGCAATTTGCAACATTGGCCATGGCAATTTGATCTCACAAAAGTTTATCGCATTTTCTCTAACCGCATACGCTAGAAGTGGTAGTCCGATAACGGTGAGAATGCTTGGCCATCGAGGGTAGCCTACTTGACCTCCACTGGCCACTGCAGTTCTGCCGTTGTTACCTTTGTTACCTTTGTTACGTAATGTATAGTTGGGGAGTGAGCAGCAACACCCTGTATGGCTGGGTACGTTTTGGTTTTAGCGGTTATTGTTTTAGGCGGCGCGATCGCAACCGTTGGCGATCGGCTGGGTTCCAAGGTGGGCAAAGCGCGCCTGAGTTTGTTTAATTTGCGCCCACGGCAAACAGCCGTGCTGATTACCATTCTCACCGGTAGCCTAATTTCCGCCTCTACCTTAGCCTTACTCTTTGCCCTCAGTCGGGAACTACAGGATGGTCTATTGCGAATTGGCACGATTCGCAAGCAACAGCAGGCAGCGGAACGGGAACTGGCAGAGACCCGCGCCCAAAAAGAAGCCATTGAAGCCGAGCTGGCCCAATCCCAAGTAGAACTTGCCACGGTTCGCGAACGCCTTGGCCAAACCAATCAAATTTTAGAGCAGGCGGTTAACCGCCAAACCCTCACCGAGGCAGAACTCAACCAACTGCAAAACCGCTACACCACCGCCCAAGCTGAACTCAAACAGTTTGAAGCCCAAGGGACACAACTGCGACAGGAAATTCAACGCCTGCAACAGGAGCGAGACACCATTCAGGGTCGCCTGCGCGATGTGGCCGGTCAAAAAATAGCCTTAGAAAACGCAATTCGCACCGCCCAAGAGCGGTTGGCCGAGGTGGAGTCGCAGAAAAACAGCCTCCAAGCGGAGATTGACCGTATTCAAGATCAACTGGCGGTGGCTAACCAACAGCAGCAGGTGCTACGGGATCAGCAGCGCACCCTTCAGCAGGAAATTGCTGCCCTCGAAGCCAGTCGCCAACGCCTAGAGGAAAATGTCAATATTTTGTTGCTGGGGTTACGGCGGGGCACGGTGTCTATTCGCACGGGCCAGGTGCTTGCCTCGGCAGTCATTCAAAACGTCAGCGATCGCGACCAAGCCACCAAAGCCATTGAGCAACTGCTACGGGAGGCACGCCGCAATGCCATCGTCCTGAATAATCCCCAAAACCTGAGACCCACTGATCAGGTGATTCAGGTTACCGCAGAAGACATTAATCGCCTCCGTGCCCAAATTAGTGACGGTCAGCCCTACGTCGTGCGAATTCTAGCTGCTGCCAACTATTTACAGGGGGAAAATAACATTTTAGTTGTGCCGCAAGTGGCTCGCAACCAAGAGGTTTTTCGCGAAGGCGAGAACTTGGCCACCATCTCCTTTGATCCGAGCCAAATGACCGACGAACAGATTTTCCAGCGGCTCGATCAGTTGTTTACCGTCAGCAATCAGCGGGCTATTTCCTCCGGCGTTCTCCCAGATCCTGTCACCGGCAGCGTTGGTTCCTTCCGGCAGATTGAACTGGTGAAATTCATCTTGGATCTCAAAGATTATCAGGGCACTGTCGATATTAGCGCGGTCACCCCCACGCCCGTCTATACCGCAGGCCCGCTCACCCTCTCTCTAGTTGCCCGCCAAAACCAGCGGGTTATCCTGCGCAGTGGTTAGAAACTGAGAGCCATCATCTGTGGCATGGCTGGAGCAGCGTTGGCGGTTTTCGTGGTGATGCGTTTTAACCCTAAAATCCAGAGAATTTGATCCTCTATGGCCCTAGCCTGCTCTTTTGCATCTGCTTTTAACAGCAACTGATACGTCATCATCAACTTCTCAATTTCTGCAACTTGAACCCGAATTTCGTCCTCATCTAAGTACAGACTTTCAAGAACGGCATTGAGGTCAATTTCAGGATCAGCGACAAGACACGCCCCCTCTGCTACCACAGATCGGAGTTGTCCTTGGTAGTGACGCAACAAACGGCGAATCGTGTAGGCAGTAACTGGCAACAGCTTGGTCATTGATAATCCCCCGATTCATTGGTACTTAACTGATGTAAAAACGAAGATTATCGCTCGATGTAACCCCACACCCTTTGCAGGTGCTAAAGCCAAGGATTGCAAGAGCTATAACCGTAAGTTAAGGCTTAGTTTTACTAATGTAATAATTCTAAGAAACCTGTTACCTAGGGATCATCCGTAATTCTACGCAGACCGGGGATCAACTGTGACCCAGATCACTAAAGTGCTGTGATAGTAAGCATTTACAGACATTGTAAAGAAATACAAAAAATGCATTTTTATTAAGAAATGTGAAAAATATTATGGGTTATCAACTTTTTTCTCACGCTTCATAGAGTATTGCCTATTGCCGTAGGTGCTGCACGCATTCCGTCACGTAGCCAATCACCTGATTGATCTCTTCTAGGGTGGTAGTTCGCAGTAAGCCAAAGCGGAGCGTTGCCCGAGCGAGTTGGGGCGATCGCCCCAAGGCCAGTAATACATGGGAGGGGGTAGCTTTTGCGCTGCTACAGGCGGATCCAGAGGACAGGGCAACGTGGGGATACAGTGCTCGCAGCAGGGCACTGCCGTCAACACCGCCGATGCTAATATTCAGGCAGTTGGGCAAACCCTGCTCTAAATCCCCATTCACATAGACCTCCCCTAGGGCTGAAAGCCCCTGCCAGAGATGCTGCTTGAGATGGCGCAGGTGAGCCATATCCGCGGTGAAGCGGGACTGAGCTAAGCGCACCGCCTCACCGAAGCCAACAATGAGCGGGGTAGCAAGGGTACCCGATCGCCATCCTTGCTCCTGCTCGCCGCCGTGGAGTTGGGGCGCTAACTGCACCCTAGGGCGATCGCGCCGCAGATACAACGCACCAATTCCCTTGGGGCCATAGAGCTTGTGTGCCGTCAGCGACATCAGATCAATGTGCATCTGCTGAACATCCAAGGGAACTTTGCCAAGGGCTTGGGCGGCATCACAATGAAACAGCACATTGCGATCGCGACAGCGGCGACCAATCTCTGCTAAGGGATGGATCACCCCAATTTCATTATTGGCAGCCATCACCGACACTAAAATCGTATCGGCAGCAAACGCCTCTTCGAGAGCCTCCAGATCAATATGACCTTGGGGATTCACCCCCAAATAGGTGACCCGAAACCCCACAGACTCTAGATAACGGCAGGGAGCCAGTACCGCACTGTGCTCTGTCTGCACCGTAATGATATGGCGACCATGACTGTAGTAGGCCTCCGCAACCCCTTTCAGGGCAAGGTTATCTGCTTCAGTGGCACCACTCGTAAAAATAATGGCCGACGGGTCGGCATTGATGGCCGCCGCCAAATACTGCCGCGCCACTTCCACCGCCGCCGCTGCTTCCCAGCCGTAGGCATGGGCGCTATTACTGGCATTTCCGGGGCGATCGCTAAAGTAGGGCAGCATTGCTGCCAGAACCTGCGGATCAACAGGCGTTGTGGCCAGTCCATCTAAGTAGATGGGGGGCATAGCCAGAACCCAAGGGGTAAGATTGGAACGATACTAACATTTTCCCTTTTAGCCAGTATCTAAAGTGTCGTTGTTGTGCGTCCTCGATACATTCCTATGCTGAAATAAGCGATATGCGGATTCTGTTTATTGATCGAATTTCTTGGGACTATACCCTACAAACCCCCTACGAGCGCCCTTTAGGGGGATCCCAATCAGCCCTTTGCTATTTGGCAGATCACCTGAGCCAGCGGGGGCATCAAATCTCGTTATTTAAATTTAACAATGTGCCTCGCATCGAAATTGTCCGGGGAGTGCCCCATTTCCCCCTCTCATTACTGACAGCCGAATTTTTAGAGTACCTCAACCCCGAGGTGGCAATCCTCCTAAACCGTGGCTTTGGCAATCAGGATCTGCGCGCCATGCTTCCCCCCGCCACCCGCTTAGTGCTGTGGACTCAGCACGCCTACAATCAGCCGGCGGTGGCCCCTCTCCGAGACCCCCAAGAACAAGCCCTTTACGATCACGTTGTCCTCATCAGTGACTGGCAACGGCAAACCTACATCGAGCACTTCCAACTGCCCCCTAACAAAATAACTATCCTGCGCAATGCCATTGCCCCCTGCTTTGAAAACCTATTTGCGGATAGCGACAGCATTCTTGCCCACAAAACCCCACACCTCACCCTTGCCTACACCAGCACTCCGTTCCGCGGTCTGAACCTGCTGTTGGAGGTGATGCCCCAAATTCACGCTGCCCATCCAACAGCCACGCTGAATGTCTATTCCAGCATGAAAGTCTATCAGCAGACCGATGAGGATGATAAGTATGCCGATCTCTATCAACGCTGTCAGGCGTTGCCTGGGGTCAACTACATTGGCTCACTCCCCCAACCCGACCTCGTTCAAGCCCTTCGAACCACCACTATCTGGGCCTATCCCAACACCTTTGCCGAAACCTCCTGCATTGCGGCGCTTGAAGCCATGGCTAGCGGCTGCTATCTCATTACCAGTGCCTTTGGGGCTTTGCCTGAAACCACCGCTGGTTTTGCAGACCTCATTCCCTATCCCCAAGATACAGCTGCTTACCTCAGTGCCTATGGGCACGCCTTGCATCGCGCCCTAGACCGATTTAGCCAGCCCGAGCACTGGCCAGCCCTCGAAGACCACCTCCGCGCCCAAGTGACCTATATCCACCAACATTGCACCTGGTCGCTACGGGCCCAAGAGTGGGAGGCATTTCTCACGTCTCTAGTGAGTCCAACGCTCTCTATTGCTGCTTTGCCCCGTTGGCAAGCACGACTCCGTGACTATCTCCAACAGCGCCGCTATGCCGAGGTCATCACCCTCTGCGACACCCTCAGTGAACAGTTTCCCACTGCTCACTGCTGGCTGGCCTATCAGGGGGCGGCCTATGTTCTTCAAGCCCAAGAGGCCGAAGCCCAGCTCCTCTGGTCGGTGTATCTGAGTGAGTTTGATGCCGCAGAGCAAGAAGAGATTAGTACAGATTGGGCGAACTGCCTCCTAGAGCTAGCTGGAGTACCCTCATTGACCATTGACATGCAGTTTGCGCTCACCAGCTATGCCTACGAATTTGCGGCCACGCCTCGGAACGGCCTGCAATTGTTGTATCGTTCTTTACAACTTGGGTTACCAGAGCCTGACATCCAAGATCTTCTCAGTCAACTCCTGGGCGTACTCTCTCAGCCTTTAGAGATAACTCCCTCAGACACAGATACCCTGATAGCTAGCATCAAGGCGTTGCTCAAAAACTACAGTGATCTTGCGGAAGTTCCCTTGTTTGTCAAGGCGCTGAGTGGCCATGCCGAACTCCGCCCCCTGCTGGAAACATTACTCTTTGAGCACCTCAATAATGACCCCGCTAAATTTGCCTCTCGTCTTGCTGAACCTTATCTGGAGCTTGCTACAAAACAATGGGGGCTGTACGAGTTTCTCTCGCGAGTGTGTGCCAAAGGCAAAGTACCTGAGTTAGCCTTGCACTGCGCCAATCGGCTCTTTGACTTTCCAGCCACCCCCCTACGCCAAGACATGAGTGTGACAGCGAAACTCCATGTGTTGCAAACCTTTAAGTACGATCTCAGCTATGCCCAAACGGTGAAGGCTCTCTATCAGGAATGGCTGGAGGGGTCTCAAGACAGCAACCATTACCTAGCGGAGCAGACCCAACAGCAGGCCATAGATTTTGGCAGTATTTTCTATGCCATTGCTTCTTATTTTCATCTGTGTCATCAGGTGGATCAACCCGCCCAGATCAAACCCATCTACAACGATCGCAATCGTATTTTTCACGATTATGGCCGTTACCTATTGCCTGTTGAACCGTACTATAAACCCTCGCAGCCACAACAGACTCTACCTAGCAACTCCTCCAAAATAAGGGTTGGCTTTATTGGTAGTTGTTTCTTTGAGCATCCCGCTAGCCATCAAATCCGTGCCTTTATTCGTTTGTGTGATCGAGGGCGGTTTGAACTGTTTGCCTATAACCCTTGGTCTCGCACCGCAAAGGCCGATCGCCTCGCTGAGTGGTTTGAGGCCACCTTTACTCAATTTCGCAAATGTGACATCAATGCTGGTGAGATTGCCCAACAAATTTACGAGGATCGCATCGATCTACTCATTGATCTCGATAGCTGCACTAGCGATATTACCTTTCAGCTCTTGAGCCTCAAACCAGCGCCAGTCCAAGCAACATGGGTGGGGTTTGATGCCATTGGCCTCCCCACAGTGGACTACTTCATTGCTGATCCCTATATCCTCCCTGATGGTGCCCAAGCGTGGTACACCGAAACTCTGTGGCGACTCCCCCATTGCTACTTATCGTTGGATGGCTATGATGTTGCTAATAAAACTAGTATCCGTAAGCACCTTGGCCTTGGCGATGACACTGTTGTGTTTCTGTGTGCCCAGCGTGCCAGCAAAATTCAACCAGAGATGCTAAAACTTCAGCTAGCGATTGTTGCTGCGGTCAAAAATGCTGTCTTGGTCATTAAATACCATCAGAGCAGTACCCTCTTTGAGCAGTGGTGTCGGGATGTTGCCTCCGCCGAGGGCTTTGACCTTAGTAAGCTGCATTTTTTAACCTCTGATGTCCCCGAAGTACACCGCGCGAATCTCTACGATGTGGATGTGGTGCTGGATACTTATCCCTATACGGGTGGTGCGATGAGCCTCGAAGCCCTATGGCTAGAAGTGCCCATTGTCACGAAAGTGGGGCAACAGTTTGTGGCTCGCCATACCTACACCTTTCTCAAAAATGTTGGGGTCACGGACGGAATTGCCCTCAGCGATGAGGAATACGTCAACTGGGGAATCCGTATGGGCACTGAGCCGGAGCTACGCCGCCATGTCTGCTGGCAACTCCGCCAAGCTAAGCGTAGCGCTCCCCTGTGGAATCCGCAGCAGCATGCCCGTGAGATGGAGCAAGCTCTCACAGCAATGGTTAACCGCTATCGTAGTGGCGATTTAGTGGTTCCGCTAGGCCATCACGTCGGTGCCTGACCTTAGACAATAATTTGCGCCTTACATCCCTGCCCTAAAGTGCAGGGCTTTACGGTGTTTTTTGATAATGTTAAGTTTCTATAATGTTAAGGAAAAGGAATATCTTGCCGTCGTGCCCGCTATGCTTGCTCGCATTCGCCAATTGGCTGCTAGTCTTACGCCTCGCTTGATTGACATTCGCCGACACCTGCACCGCTACCCAGAACTCAGTGGCGAAGAGCATCAAACCGCAGCTTATGTGGCAGGGGTGCTGTCTTCTGCGGGCTTGACCATACAGCAGAATGTGGGGCGTGTGGGGGTTGTGGCGGAACTGGCTGGCGCAACCGGTGAAGACCGTATCATTGCCCTGCGCACGGATATGGATGCACTGCCCATTCAGGAGCGCACTAACCTAGACTTTAGCTCGAAGCATCCGGGGGTGATGCACGCCTGTGGTCACGATGTTCACACTACCGTTGGCTTAGGAACAGCAATGGTTTTGGCGGCTCTCAAAGATGAATTGCCCGGGTCGGTACGTTTTATTTTCCAGCCAGCGGAAGAAATTGCCCAAGGGGCAAGTTGGATGATTGCCGATGGCGTCATGAAGGACGTGAGTGCCATTCTTTCCCTACATGTGTTTCCTAGTATTGCGGCTGGGGAGGTGGCGGTTCGCTATGGGGCTCTCACGGCTGCTGCTGATGATCTCGAGTTGACGATTTTAGGGGAGTCGGGGCATGGAGCACGTCCCCACGAAGCGGTGGATGCAATTTGGATCGCGGCACAGGTGATCAGTGCGCTGCAACAGGCGATTAGCCGCACTCAAAACCCATTGCGGCCGGTGGTACTCACCTTTGGCAAAATTTACGGCGGCCGTGCCCCCAATGTGATTGCCGATCAGGTGACGTTGCAGGGAACGGTGCGATCGCTCCATCCTGAAACTCGCAACAACCTGCCAACGTGGATTGAACAGATTGTGGCGAATGTGTGTAATGCCTACGGTGCCCGCTACAAGCTGCACTATCGCCGAGGGGTGCCGGGGGTCGAAAATACGCCTTACCTGTCGCAGCTACTGGCGGAGGCCGCCACTGATGTGGTAGGGTCTGCCCACGTCCACATTTTGCCGGAGCCGTCCCTTGGGGCGGAGGATTTTGCACTGTACCTTGAACACGCTCCGGGGGCAATGTTTCGGCTTGGGGTTGGTTTTCGCGATCGCCCCAACTATCCCTTGCACCACCCAGAGTTTGATGTGGATGAGCAAGCGATTCCCGTGGGGGTGATGACCTTAGCCCATGCCATCTGCCGCTATTGGCAGCTTCCCTATTGATTGCGGCAAGTGTGCTGCACCAGTTGGCCGTAGTCTAGCTTCAGGAGTTGGTCAGCCACATCAAAGTAGCGATCGTCATGGCTAATGACAAATACGGTTTTGCCCTGTGCCTTTAGCTCCGGTAGCAGTTGGCGGTAAAAAATATCGCGAAAGACGGGATCTTGATCCGCCGCCCATTCATCAAAGAGATAGGCGGGGCGATCGTCGAGATAGGCCATCAGTAGCCCGAGGCGTTTGCGCTCGCCTTGAGAGAGGGACGTGGTAGAAAAGCGATTGCCCTCAAGCCGGACTTTATGACTCAGGCGTAACTTATCGAGGTAGTAGGGCACCACTGCTAAGCGGTCTGGAGAATCCAGACCCAAGAGCCGATCAAATAAATAAAAGTCACTGAAGACCGCGCTAAAGTGCTGCCGATACCATTCATAGTCGTTGGGAGTCAGGCAATGATCATCCACCCAAATCTCGCCCTGATCCGGCACGTAAAGGCCAGTAATAATCTTGGCTAGGGTAGATTTGCCACTGCCATTGCCCCCCACAATAAAAATTAGCTCGCCAGCCTCTGCTTTTAGACTGAGCGGGCCAAGGGTAAAGGTCACTGGCTCATCCTCATGGGTGCCGCGGTACTGATGGCGAATGTTTTCCAAGCGCAGCCTCTGCCAGCTCAAGGGCATGAAGTCAGCACTGGCATCAGGGTCTTGCTGTGGTTCCTCCAAGCTCAGTTGCAAGGATTCCACTTTTTTGAGGGCAACGCTGGCACGACTAAAAATAGGAATGGCATCAATCACCTGCTGCATCGGCAGCATCAGGTAAATAATAGTTAGGACATAGCCGGAGAGCACCGTCGGCGTTGCTCCCAGCAGGTGCGGCAACGTAAACAGGAAGAAGCCAATGGTGACGAAGAGCAATAACTGCCCCCAACTGGCGGCAATGGCAAAGACCATATACCCTAATTGGTTTTGCTGTCGCGTTTGCTGGGCGGTGGGTTCTAGTTCTTGATGCAGAAATGCCAGCCGTCGCCGCCGATTTAGCTTTAGTTCTTTTACCCCCTCGGTGAGGCTACGAAAATGCTGAAACAGCCGATCCTGTTCGCTGCGCGCTTGCTCGAGAAACTGCCGGGCTTTTCCCGCCAGAACCATGTAGCTACCTGCACCAATGCCAATTAAAGCAACTAGAGCAAAAAATAGGGGCGGTGACAACCAACCCATATAGATTAAACAGCCACACACAATCGCCACGGCATTAAAGAGATTGGGCAACACTGAAAACGATCGGGCGACCGCATCTACGTCTTCTGTGAGGGTTGCTAGCAGTTGCGGCTGGCCAATGGCTTCGAGTTGCCGCAGGGGAGAGGCTAAAATTTGCCGTCCAAGGAGTAAGCGCATTTCATAGACGGCTTGTTGGGCTGCGCGCACTAGCAAGACCTGAGAGGCGAAGTGAGTCAGCAGTAGCAGCCCCCCCAAAACAATAAACCCCCACGGCAATAGCGGTTGTAACGATGGGGTTCCCTGGAGGGTGGCATTAATCAGGGCAATGAGGCCGGCGGTACTCCCCCCGTTGAGGAGTCCAGCAAAAGCTGCTCCCGCGACGGTTGGCCATGCGGCCTGAAGCAGAATACGGAACAGCTTCACGAATCGGTTTCATCCTCAGGGGCTGCGGCAGGCGGGGTATCGCTATCCAAATCTAGCTTGGGAATAAACCTGGGGCGATCGGCATTTTCCCAGCCCGGCGGGCGCTTGGAGTTGTACCATGCCACCAAGCCAATACTGACCGCTGCAATCAATCCCAGAATGAGCACTCCATAAAACGGAACAAAATTTCCAGCCCCGACGGTAAAACCCGTGGCCAATAACTGCATGTGGATTCCCCTAGCTTGAAGGTGATTCTGTGTAGAACAACACTATACAACGATGGAGGCAAGAGAGAGTCAATTTTCAGCGATGGGCAGCATGTTTGTCTCTGGTGTGGTTAAGCAGGCTTTGAGGGCTTGGGCGAGGGCGATCGCCGAGGGGTAGCGGTCTGGCAGCAGGGGCGCAGTCGCCCGGTGAATGACCCGTTTCAGGGCTTCGGGAATCTCTGGGCGATTGCTGACATCCAAGCGGTGTAACCCCTCGCAATGACGGTAAAAGCGAATGGGGCTATCCCCCAACAGCAGGAAGGCGAGGGTGGCTCCTACGGCAAATAAATCGGACTGCACGACCGGTTGACCCATCATTTGTTCTGGCGCACTATACCCTTCCACGGCAATGCGGGTACCACCGGGAGAATGCCCAAGTTCCTTCACCGCCCCAAAATCAATGAGAACAATCTGGTTATCGCGAGAGCGAACCAGCAGGTTACTGGGTTTGAGATCGCGGTGGATCACAGGTGGCTCCTGATTGTGGAGGTAGTCGAGCACGCCACAGGTTTGTATCATCCACTGAATGGCTTGGGGGACTGGAACGGTGCCATTGCGGAGTACCCAGCGCTCTAGGTCTAGGCCATGGATCAGCTCCATGACTAAATAGCTTTTGCCATTTTCAATAAAAAAATCATAAAAGCGGGGAATACCGGCATGGTCTAACATTTGCAGAATGCGTCCTTCCCGCTCAAACAGTTCTTGGGCTTTTTCATGATCTGCCATGTCTGCCCTGAGTTCCTTGAGCACGCGCACTTCAGGCACTTTAGTTCCAAATCCACCGGTAGCTCGTGCCTCGCAGGCAAGGTAGGTGGTGCCAATCCCCCCCTGCCCCAGCAGCCGCAAGATATGGTAATTGCGAACGGTACGCTGAATATTGAGCGGCTCTCCACAGTGAATACAAAATAAGTTTCCGGGCATATTGCCGGCATGGGTGCACTCACTCAGAGTGGCAGTACTGCGGCGAAAGGTTTGCTCGTTAAATTGGAGGATGGGACCAGTGGGACCTAACTGAATCAGGCTGCCGTGGGACAGTTTGCTTTCATCCACTAAGCGACCATCCACAAAGGTGCCGATCGCCCCCACGCTTTTCAGGTACCAACGACCTAAATTTTCAGGGTCACGGTAGCACCCCAGTTCCGCGTGATAACGGCTGACGAGAATATCGTTGAGAATGACATCGTTGTCTGCGGCACGGCCAATCCGAATGGTGGTCTTGATGGGAAATCGCCACGTTTTAATTGGCGTTCGCTTCCACGGATCAAGAAGGTGCAGGATGATCACGGTACAACAGCAGCCACAGCAAACTAGCTTGAATCTAATCTATTTTAGGGAGATTTTAGGGAGCACCGTTGGCAATTGTCATACCTTGGAATGAGCCGACAGATAGTGTTGCAGCCGCTGCCAAAATCGCTCGTTTTCCTCTTTAGTTCCAATGGAAACGCGAATGCCGTTGGCGATCGCCCGCACTAAGGTTCCTTGCTGCTCTAAGGCTTGGCATAGGGGTTGGGTATGGGACGGATCATTAAGGCGGAAAAAGAGAAAATTGGCGACACTAGGCCAGACCCGCAGGTGCGGGCAGGTTTGCAGTTGACGGTAAAGCCGCTCACGCTCGGCAATCACCGCCGGAATGTCCGCCAGTAGCTCGTGGCGATGTTCGAGGGCAAAGCAGGCGGCCAGTTGAGACATACTGGGCAGGTTGTAGGGCAGCCGCAGTTTTTCCAGTGCCGCAATCACCGTTGGCTCGGCGATCGCGTAACCCACGCGATGTGCCGCCAAGCGCAGCGCCTTAGAAAACGTGCGCAAAATCAGCCAATTGGGATGATCCGCCAGTTCCGGCAGTAGGGTTTTCCCCGAAAATTCAAAATAGGCTTCATCAATCACCACTAAAATATCCGTCGGCACCTGCCGCAACCATGCCACCTCAGTGGAGGTTAAGGCATTCCCCGTGGGTGAGTTTGGCTGCAGCATAAAGAGCACTCGCACCGGCGGAGTGGCTGTTGCAATGAGCGCCTCAGCCGTTTCAATCTCTACCGCAAAGGTGTCAGGATGCCGCTGGGCACGGTGGACGGGAATCCCTAAGCTTTGAGCCAGAATCCCATATATTGAAAACGTCGGCTCTGCCACTACGATAGATCCATGGCTCCCTAAAGCCGTTGCCAGCAGTAACGCGCGAATCAGTTCATCAGAGCCATTCCCCACCGCAATCTGATTGGGCACAATCGGCACGCTACTGTGCTCACTCGCATAGGTGGCGATCGCCTGTTTGAGGTGCCAGTGGCTACTATCGGGATAGCGATTGCTAGCCATTGCCTCAACGTACTGCCGGGCAAGCGCTGCCTTGAGGTGCGCGGGCAGATCGAGGGGAAATTCATTGGTGTCGAGGTAGTCCACCTGCGCTGGCAGAGTACCACTACTGGCTTCGGGAGGGGTAGAGTAGGCTTTAATGGCCTCTAATTCTGGCCGTAAAAACGTTGCCATGCCGTTGAGACGCGGTGAACTGATTCACCTATAATAGCACTCAGTTTTTTGTCCCCTTGGGGAGCGGGCACTCAGCAACACGATCATCTTGTACTGTAGAGGCGCATCATCCTATGGCTCGTACCGACTTCAAAGACTACTACCAAGTTCTAGGGGTCAGCAAAACTGCCACGGATGCTGACATTCGGCAAGCATTTCGTCGCCTTGCCCGCAAGTATCACCCCGACCTCAACCCCGGTGATAAGGACGCCGAAGCTCGCTTCAAAGAAATTAACGAGGCGCACGAAGTCCTCTCGGATCCCGAAAAACGCCGTAAGTACGACCAGTTTGGCCAGTACTGGCAACAGGCAGGCGGGGGAGGAGCCGGTGGCTTCAATGTCAATGTGGGTGGGTTTGATGCCGACTTCAGTCAATTTGCCAACTTTGAAGAGTTTATCAACGAACTTCTCGGGCGATTTTCGACTGCGGGTACCGCCAGTGGTTGGTCGGGTGGCTTTGATCCCTCTGGCTTTAGCAGCACCAGTGCCGATGTGGAAGCAGAGGCCCAAATCAGTTTTCAGGAGGCCGCTCAAGGCTGTGAAAAAACCTTTCAGATTGGCAGTGAAAAAGTCACCGTGACCATTCCCGCTGGGATCAAGCCAGGTACTAAACTACGGTTGCGGGGCAAAGGTCGGTCAAATCCCTACACGCAGCAGCGCGGCGATCTCTACTTAACTGTACAGGTCGCCCCCCATCCGCTTTTTCGCTTTGAAGAGAATCAACTGGTGATGGATCTGCCCCTAGCCCCCGATGAGGCAGCCTTGGGCGCACAGGTAACTGTTCCCACCCCTAGCGGGAATGTGGTGTTAAATATTCCCGCGGGCACACGATCGGGGCAATCGCTGCGCTTGCGGGGCAAAGGCTGGCGCAAAAGTGATGGCACCCATGGCGACTTACTGGCCAAGGTGCAAATTGTCCCGTCGAAGTCTCTGAGTGCGGCTGAAAAAGACCTCTACGAAAAATTGCGATCGCTGCGGACGTTTAACCCCCGCGCTCACTGGCCAAACGCTTAATTGAGTGCCCAAAAATGAGTGCCAAAAAATAGGGGGTTGACGTCAACCCCCCATTACGCAGTCTTTAAACCATGGTTAACTGACAAACTTCAGACGACCCTCACCCTAGGGGATGGCTGCCATTTTCACGTCATTGCGATCAAGGATCGTCTGAAGTTCCTCGGCATCGATGGTTTCTTTTTCGATCAGGACTTGGGCAATCTGATCCAGTACATGACGGTTGTTGACCAGCACCTCTTTAGCACGCCGGTAGGCTTGATCCACCAAATTGCGCACCTCATCGTCAATGGTTGCAGCGGTTTCTTCTGAGAAATCCCGCTCCGCCATGATGTCTCGGCCAAGGAACACATTGCCTGATTGCCGCCCCAAGGCCACCGGACCGAGGCGATCGCTCATGCCAAAGCGCGTCACCATTTGCCGAGCTACCCGTGCCACTTGCTGGAGATCGTTAGACGCGCCAGTGGTCACTTCGTCCTCACCAAAGACAATCTCTTCAGCAATCCGCCCCCCCAAAGCAACCGCCATCTGATTTTGCAGGTAAGCGCGGCTATAGAGGCCAGAATCCATCTGATCTTCGTTGGGGGTGAACCAGGTTAAGCCACCGGCACGCCCACGGGGGATGATGCTGACTTTCTGCACTGGGTCGTAATCTGGCATCAGGGCACCCACCAAGGCATGACCCGCTTCGTGGTAAGCCACAAGGGTTTTGCGCCGCTCGCTCATGACGCGATCTTTCTTCTCAGGCCCGGCCAGGACCCGATCAATGGCATCGTTGATCTCATCCATGGAAATTTCAGTCAGATTACGACGAGCGGCAAGGATGGCGGCTTCGTTCAGCAAATTGGACAGATCAGCCCCCGTAAAGCCAGGGGTACGGCGGGCAATTTTATCGAGATCCACATCCTTGGCCAAGGTTTTGCCACGGGCATGGACTTTGAGAATATCAAGACGGCCTTTATAGTCAGGGCGATCCACAACCACTTGGCGATCGAAGCGACCGGGGCGCAACAGGGCAGCATCGAGGACATCGGGGCGGTTTGTGGCCGCAATAATGATAATGCCAGTGTTCCCCTCAAAGCCATCCATTTCCGTCAGCAGTTGGTTGAGGGTTTGCTCGCGCTCATCGTTGCCGCCGCCAAGACCGGCGCCCCGCTGGCGACCCACGGCATCAATTTCATCAATAAAGACAATGCAGGGAGCGTTGGCCTTTGCCTGCTCAAAGAGATCCCGCACCCGCGAGGCACCCACCCCGACAAACATTTCCACAAACTCAGAGCCAGAGATGGAAAAGAAGGGAACCCCTGCTTCACCGGCTACAGCTCGTGCCAGCAGCGTTTTACCGGTTCCGGGGGGACCCACCAACAGCACCCCTTTGGGGATTTTGGCACCCACTTCCGTGAAGCGATCAGCGTACTTGAGGAACTCCACCACTTCCCCCAATTCCAGCTTGGCTTGGTCAATGCCTGCCACGTCATTAAAGGTGACTTGGGTTTGCGGCTCCATTTGTACCCGTGCCCGCGATTTACCAAAGTTCATCGCTTGGTTCCCAGGACCGGCCTGGGCGCGCCGCAACAGGAAGAACAATAGAACCAACAGGCCAATGGGCACCAGCAGGCTACTCAGCGCCCGGAACCAGAAGCCATCATTGCTCTGGGGTAAGACGGAAATATCCACATTATTCCTGGCCAAGATATCCAGTAATTCAGGATCGTTGGGGAGGTTGACTAACACCCGCGTCCCGTCTTGGGTAATCGCTTGTGCCTGAGCGCGATCGGGACTGATGCTGATTTTACTAACTTGCTTGTTCTCGACTTCTTGAATCAGTTGACTGTAGGCCCAAGTCTGCTTAATGGTGGGCTGGCGATCAAAAAAGGCGGTGGCCAACGCCAGCACCACAATTGCTAAAAGAACGTATAACCCCGCATTGCGCCATTGCTTATTCACCGATCGCCATCCTCCGATGCAAAATTATGAAGAGTTTTTACATAAGTTAATATTAGCGCATTCTTTCTCAACCCAAGGGGGGCAATCCCACCGTTAGAATTGTCACTATCCATGATAGGCCGTCAAAGGATGCTCGATTTAGAGACGTGTTACCGGGTACTGGAGTTAGAACCGGGGGCAACCCTAGAGGACGTGAATCGAGCCTATCGGGATCTCGTGTTTATTTGGCATCCCGATCGCATTCCCAAAGATAACGTCCGTCTGGTGGAAAAAGCCCAAGAAAAGATTAAGCAAATTAACGACGCTCGCGATCAACTGCGGCAGCACATCCACAAATACGGCAGCCACACCAGTGGACGCACCAACCAGCGACAGAGCTATCGCCAAGCCAGTACGTCAACCGGTACAACTACCACACCTCCACGGGAGCATCGCAGTGGTTCCTACTACCAGTCCAACCCCTACGCCTATCGCAGCTATCAGACCTCCCGGGAGCAGCAGCCAGGCAGTAGCTACTCACAGCCGCATAACCATACCTATGGCACCTACAGCCGCCAACGTACCGCTGCGCCACCGCCGCCGGAGCCACCCCGCACCACGCCTCCCCACAAGGATATGTCGGGGGTGAATTTACAGGGTGCCAACCTCAGCGAAAAAGACTTTGAAGGCCGTAACCTCAGCCATGCCAACCTCAGCCATGCCGACCTCAGTGATGCATTTTTGCATCGAGTGATTTTGCACCGTGCCAACCTGCGCCATGCCAATCTCTTCCGAGCGAATTTGTTGCAAGCGGATCTCAGCTATGCAGATCTGCGGGAGGCCAACTTGATTGGGGCGGATCTCAGCGGTGCGGATCTGCGCGGGGCAGATTTACGGGGCGCCAAAATGAGCCAAGGCAATCGGTTGCTGGTTAAGCTCACGGGTGCCCGTCTCAGTGGCGCCATTATGCCCGATGGCCATGTACATCCCTAGGGGTGGGGGTCTTTTAGGGGCTGGCTCAAGCGGGCAGCTAGGGTTTCCGGGTGCAGCGCCGATAGGACGACTGTCGAGCCGTCTAAAATCAACACTGCACGGGTGCGCCGCCCATGGGTGGTGTCGATGAGGTGATGCTGCTGCCGCGCTTCCAGAATTAAGCGTTTGATGGGGGCTGAGTCAGGGCTGACGATCGCCAAGACGCGAGCCGGTGCCACATAGTTACCAAAGCCAACATTTAACATCGGGCAGGATGATAATCTTGCAGGGCGCGTACCCCCAGTTCTGAGGTTTGTAAGGTTTTGATGGCCGCAACCGTGGCTTTGGCGCCAGCAATCGTCGTCACAATGGGAATCTTGTAGGCCAAGGCGGTACGACGAATCAGGCGACCATCGGCGCGAGCTTCTTCGCCAGAGGGCGTGTTTAGGATCAGGGAAATTTGCTCATTCTTAATGGCATCCAAAACGTGGGGGCGACCCTCGTGCAACTTGAGGATGAGTTCAATGTTTTCGAGGCCAGCCGCCATCAGGGCATTCCGGGTGCCTGCGGTGGCAATAATCTGAAAACCGAGGGACTGTAATTCCTGCACCACTGGCACAATGGCAGCCTTGTCGCGATCGCTCATGGAAACAAACACCATACCCTTTAAGGGCAACTTTTGATGCGCCGAGAGCTGAGACTTGGCAAAGGCTGTGCCAAAATCAACGTCAATGCCCATCGCTTCGCCGGTAGAGCGCATTTCAGGCCCCAGAACGGTGTCAGTGCCGGCAAATTTTTCAAAGGGGAGCACAGCTTCCTTAACAGCAACATGCTCAGGAATCGTTTCACTGAGGATGTTTAGCTCCGCTAGGGTTTTGCCGGCCATCAAGCGTGCGGCAATCTTTGCCAAGGGCACCCCGATCGCCTTCGAGACAAAGGGAACCGTGCGCGAGGCGCGGGGGTTCGCCTCAAGGATATAGACCTGCTCGCCTTGGACGGCTAACTGCAAGTTCATCAGGCCAATGACATGCAGGGATTTGGCCAAGGCAATACTCCAGGTGCGAATTGTCTCTAAGACAGTGGCGCTAAGGGATTGCGAGGGTAAGCTACAGGCGGAGTCCCCGGAATGGATCCCCGCCTGCTCAATGTGCTCCATCACGCCGCCAATGACCACGGCGCCTGTGGCATCGGCAAGGGCATCCACATCCACTTCAATGGCATTTTCGAGGTACTTGTCAATGAGGATGGGGCGCTCAGGCTCCACCTGCACGGCCTCGGTCATGTAGCGCTCCAGTTCAGCATCGGAATAGACAATTTCCATGGCTCGCCCTCCAAGCACGT
Source organism: Thermostichus lividus PCC 6715 (assembly GCF_002754935.1). Classification (NCBI taxonomy): domain Bacteria; kingdom Bacillati; phylum Cyanobacteriota; class Cyanophyceae; order Acaryochloridales; family Thermosynechococcaceae; genus Parathermosynechococcus; species Parathermosynechococcus lividus. The sequence goes on along the minus strand of NZ_CP018092.1, from coordinate 1,849,130 downwards.
AGCTGGGGCGCACAACCACTGGATAGTTAATCCGCTGGGCAATGGCCAAGGCTTCATCGTAGCTGCGAGCTGTGCCGTTGGGAGGCTGGGGAATATTCAGTTCCCGCAGAATTTTTTCAAACCGTTCGCGGTCTTCAGCAATATCAATGGAGTCTGGTGAGGTGCCCCAAATTTTGGTGCCCAGTGCCTCGCCATGCTGGTTGAGGTACTGTTGCAGCGGCAGTGCCAGTTTTAGAGGGGTTTGGCCACCAAACTGGATAATCACGCCTACGGGACGCTCGACCTCAATAATGTTGAGTACATCCTCCTTGGTGAGGGGCTCAAAGTAGAGGCGATCGCTGGTGTCGTAGTCGGTGGAGACTGTTTCTGGGTTGGAGTTCACCATGATGGTTTCATAGCCATCGGCCTGCAGGGCATAGGAGGCATGGCAGCAGCAATAGTCAAATTCAATCCCTTGGCCAATGCGGTTTGGGCCTGATCCCAGAATCATCACCCGTGGTTTGCGCGGCGGCAGCACTTCGGATTCAGGGGGCTGTGCTTCTAGTTCCCCTGTATCAGGGTTAATTCGCTCGGTGGGTTGCTCGTAGGTGGAGTAATAGTAAGGGGTATAGGCTTCAAACTCCGCAGCACAGGTATCCACTGTTTTATACACTGGCACCACGCCCAAGGATTGGCGATGGGCACGCACCTGATCGTCAGTGGTTTTGGTGGCGTAGGCAATTTGAGCATCGCTGAAGCCCTGCTGCTTGATCCGCCAGAGTTCCGCAGCGCTCAACTGTTCTAGCTTGCTACGCTTGAGGAATTTTTCGGTCTCTAGGAGTCCTTGGAGTTGACGCAAAAACCACGGATCGATAGCCGTGAGTTCGTACACCTCTTCAACTGTCATCCCCAACAAAAAGGCATGGCGAATGGCAAAGATGCGATCAGGGTTTGGGGTTCGCAGCTTGCCCCGCAGTTGCTCAAGGCTCGGCAATTTTTCGGGGCGATCGCACCCCCAGCCTGCACGACCCGTTTCCAGCGATCGCAGGGCTTTTTGTAGCGATTCCTGAAAGGTGCGACCGATGGCCATGGCTTCCCCCACCGACTTCATTTGGGTGGTGAGAACCGGTTGCGCTCCTGGGAATTTTTCAAAGGCAAACCGTGGAATCTTGGTGACCACATAGTCAATGGTCGGTTCAAAACTGGCGGGGGTTTTTTGGGTAATGTCATTGGGGATTTCCGGCAGCGTGTAGCCCACGGCTAACTTGGCGGCCATTTTGGCAATGGGGAACCCAGTCGCTTTGGAGGCCAGCGCCGAGGAACGCGATACCCGTGGGTTCATTTCAATGACAATGACATCCCCCGTTTCTGGGTTGACGGCAAATTGAATATTTGATCCCCCCGTTTCAACGCCAATTTCGCGGATGATTTTGATAGAGGCATCCCGTAAGCGCTGGTACTCCTTGTCGGTTAGGGTTTGGGCGGGCGCAACGGTAATAGAGTCGCCCGTATGCACCCCCATGGGATCAAGGTTTTCAATGGAGCAGATGATCACAACGTTATCAGCCATGTCGCGCATGACTTCTAGCTCGTACTCCTTCCAACCAATGAGGGACTGCTCAATCAAAATTTGGGATACAGGGCTGGCATCGAGACCCGCCACCGCGATCTCTTCAAATTCTTCTTGGTTGTAGGCAATGCCACCACCCGTGCCACCGAGGGTAAAGGCAGGGCGAATAATCAGGGGGTAGCAGCCAATCTGCTGGGCGATCGCCCGAGCTTCTTCAAGGGTATTGGCCAAACCCGAGGGACACACCCCCACCCCAATGCGCTGCATCGCCTCCTTAAAGAGCTTGCGATCCTCTGCCATTTCAATTGCTGGCAGCTTGGCACCAATTAATTCCACACCGTAGCGATCCAGCACTCCTGACTTCGCCAAAGTCACCGCCAAGTTTAAGGCAGTTTGGCCGCCCATAGTGGGCAAGAGGGCATCGGGTCGCTCCCTCGCAATGACTTTTTCAACGATCTCTGGAGTTAACGGTTCAATATAGGTGCGATCGGCGGTTTCGGGATCCGTCATGATCGTCGCCGGATTGGAGTTGATTAAAACCACCTGATACCCTTCCTCCCGTAGTGCTTTGCAGGCTTGGGTACCGGAATAATCAAACTCACAGGCTTGACCAATAACAATGGGGCCAGACCCAATAATCAGGATTTTAGAAATATCTGTACGACGGGGCATACCGTAGCCAATATGTTTAGAGTAACGCCTCTCCCATCCTACACTCCCCCTTCCTCCCACAGCAGCCGGCAAATCGTGGCAAATCTTTAGTATTTCTTTAGTTATTGATGCAATTGGTGAATTTAATTCATTTTTACGGTTAAGCAATCATCACAAAGGAGCAGTTTGTAGCAATCGATACTTGACGATTGTCACAGACAGTATCTATAACAGGTATATAGTATTGGTCAGGGCAGATAGGCTACTAATAATATATATTTAATCGTCCGTTAATCTTCTAATTTGTTTACTTGCTTTGCGCTGCTAGACAGATAGGTGTCAGTTTTATCATAAAGGTAACGCCTAAACCACTCTTACTTATTTATTACATAACCAAAAGGTTATTCATTCATACTTAATTGAATTTTTATGCTCATTTTTATGTTCTGAGAATTAGCGTAAGAACTGCTTTGGTTGTTCTATGAGGCTTAGAGCTTATGAATGTGTCCCCAACCGTTCGCTACTATGTCCGCCGTTTGTTAGCCGCACATCCAGCGGTACAATCTCGTTTGCAGGAGCAGCCCCCAACCACAATGGAGTCACCGGAAGACCGCCTAGAGGGTTACATAAATTTGGACTCTTTAACCTATCCACAATTAAACGAATTAGAGTTTCTTGTTGAGTTACATCAAAAAATCAAAGTTAATGAGCCGCATCACACTCAGCACTTAAAAAATATTGAACGTAAAATTTTTAATTTAGTAGGGGTTGACTTATCTGCCCTATCTGTCTCACCCGATGTAGTGGCAGAGCTGGCTTCATTTTTCAGCGATCGCGAGGAGACCGAGAGCCCAGCCACTACAATATCAGCACCCACTGAAGCGTTAACGTTGCGGCAGTATGGTCAGTACTTTCAACTAGTGACTAGCATCACGGCGCGCTACCTAGGCAAGATGATTGTTAACAACTATTGGCTGTTGACTCGGCCTCAGCAGGGGTGGCTTAGCCAGCTTCGGGTGGATATGTTCTGGGATATTAACAATCTTCTTCAAAGTTTGCCGACTGCCCGTACAGAGATGCCGCTCAGCGAAGCAGAGGTGGAGGCTCTCGATCAATGGATTCATGGGTTTATTCGCCATGCCTGCCGGGTGTTGCCCACCTTGCCACGGCTGCTACTCGCGGCGGGGATGCCCTCTCACGTGCTCTACGATCTCGTAGGACAACCCAGCTCGAACTAGCCGCCGAGAACCCGCACAATGGAGGGAACGGCCTCAATGTCGGGCATACTACTAATTTCGGCCATGGCCTGCCGGAATTCTCCCTCGCAAACATGGTGGGTGACAATGACAATTTCTGCGAGTTCATGGTGCACGCCAATTTGCACGAGGGATTCAAGACTAACGTTATGCGCCCCAAAACAGGTACCCAATTTGCCGAGAACGCCTGGATGATCCTGAGCATGGACGCGGGCATAGAAGCGGCTGTTGACCTTGGCAATGGGTAAGAGCGGCACCGTGTGCTCGTGCTGACAGGTGAGGAGAGGATGGCTGGCACGACCTTGGGGCAGCAGGGCAGCGATATTGATGAGATCCGCGACGACGGCACTGGCCGTTGCTCCGGCACCGGCACCTGGACCGGAGAACATCACTTGGCCTAAGGGGGTGGCCTCAAGGAGGATGGCATTAAAAACGCCATTCACTCCCGCTAGGGGATGGTCTAGGGGAACAAGGGTAGGGTGTACCCGCACTTCAAGAGACTGGTCGCTGGCTTGGTGGGCGATCGCCAGTAGTTTAATCCGAAAGCCTAATTTGTCAGCGTAGGCAATATCCGCTGCTGTAATCTGGCGAATGCCCTCACAATAGACCTGATCCCGCGGAATTCGCCCGCCAAAGGCTAGGCTAGCCAAAATCGCAATTTTATCAGCCGCATCCAAACCATCAATATCGGCGCTGGGATCGGCTTCTGCATAGCCCAGACGCTGGGCATCCGCCAAAATGGGTGCAAAGTCTCCCTGCTCCTGTTGCATGCGGGTCAGGATATAGTTAGTGGTGCCATTGAGAATCCCTGTGATGGTGTGAATGCGGTTTGCCCCAAGGCTTTGTTTGAGGGCTTGAATGACCGGAATGCCGCCAGCCACGGCTGCTTCAAGCATCACATAGACCCCTTGGGCATTGGCGGCATCAAAAATTTCAGCCCCATGGCGAGCAATGACGGCTTTGTTGGCGGTGACAATATGTTTACCGTTGGCAATGGCTTTGAGGATCAAGGAGCGGGCAGGTTCAATGCCGCCCAAGACCTCCACCACAATATCAATATCAGGATCGGTGACGATGGCCTCTAAGTCGGTGGTCAGGTACTGGGGATCGAAGGCCACTGCGCGGGGCTTGGCTAGATCTCGCACCCCCACTCGGGCGATCGCCAATTCCCGGAGCAAGGGGTGCCGTCCAGCGGGATCCCTGAGAATTTGGGCAACGCCCCCCCCACTGTTCCCAACCCTAGTAAACCCACTTGGTACGTCACGGCATTTATCCTATGGTGTCGTCAGTCTCCAATACCCCATTCTAGGGTGCCACTAGCGGCTTTGGGGTAAAGACGTTGTAGCTTCGACTGTGGTGGCGATCGCCCCCAACTGCGATTCCCTAGCGGTTTGACGTTGAAATGAACCCTATGCCAAAGACGCTTGAGGCTCATCGACCGACTGGATAGCCTTGACAGGCTGAGGGTGGTTTACTGGGCACTGGCAAGAGGCCGGAGGCAGTAGCCTTGACCGTAAATCGTTTGGATCAGGGAAGGCTCACCGGGGTGCTCAATTTTACGCCGGAGCAGGCGAATTTGTGCTGCCAACAGATTGCGATTCACCACCCGTTGCCCCGGCCACAACTGCTTGGCAATAAACTCATGGGTCAGCAGCTCGGTTGGGTGTTGTAGGAACAGTGCCAGCAAGGTCATCTCTTTTTCAGAGAGGCTAACGCACTGTTGGCCACGGTAGGCAAGGCGATTGTCGAGATCAAGCCGTAAATCCTGCCAACATAACACTGTACTCGGAGTGCTTTGTCGCCGCCGTAGTAGTGCCCGCACTCGTGCCAGCAGCTCCCGCAATTCAAAAGGTTTGACCAAGTAGTCATCCGCACCAGCATCGAGACCACAAACCCGATCATCGAGGGTGTCACGAGCCGTCAGAAAAAGGACGGGCGTGTCATCCCCTGCTTGGCGCAACAGGGTACAGAGTTCCAGCCCCGTTGGCGGGGGCACCATCCAATCTAAAATCAGCAGGCTGTAGGGGCGTTGAGTTTGCCAATAGGTGTGGGCAGTTGTACCATCATGGGCCAAGTCAACCCAATACCCTTCTTGGTGTAGCACTCGCCCTAACGGTTCCGCTAGTTCGGTTTCGTCTTCTAAGAGTAGGATGCGCTCCACGGGCACCACAGGGTTTTGACACTCCCACCGACTAAAGTCGGGGGATTCTTACGCAGTCCACAAACGAACTCGTAAAGGCGTGAGCAAACCGCCCCTACACAGTTCCTTGAGGCAAAGCCCCAAAGTTCTGCTTACTTGTAACAACTGTCGCCGATTGGGTTTTTCACCAAGGATGGCGATTAGGTATAGATTAGCACAGAGCAACTAAAGTCGCTTGCGGGCTTTTCCACCCCGTACTTTAGTACGGGGCTACCAAGCTATCCCTCTATGTACAATAGACTATAGAAAAATTAAATCCCTGGAGAGTTTCCCTGATGTGTCTCCGCTGTGGGTCGCACGGTGGCAGCACGCCAAGGCCTCTGTACGGGCAAGTGTGTGAAGCGTAAAGCCCGCTTTCTACTGAGTTGTGTTGACTCAATGAAGATGACAGTCGGGAGTTCTTCATACACAGCCCTCTAAGTACGGTTTCCCTGATATTGTATGGAAGTGCTGCCCTCCCCTGCCTCCGCGCCAGTTAAACCGCCTGAGCTTAACCAGCGCCGCCGTATTTTTCGCATTTTACGTATTGGGTTAGGAGTGACCCTCATTGGTTTAGCCATTTATTTACTGTGGTGGCGGCAGCGCCATGTGGTCAGTCGTGTCGGGTATCTTAACGGTACGGTGATCACCCTTTACGCTACCATTCCGGGAACCGCAACCTTAAATTTCCTGCGTCCGGGCGACTCCCTTACCGCTGGCACCAAAATTGGCATCATCCGCAACGATCGCAACCCACAGTTAGAAACCGATCGCCAAAATTTAGAAACCCGTTTACAGGTTGCCCGCAGTCAGCGCCAAGCCCTCGAGCGCAAACGTAAGAGCCGTCAAGCTCTGATTCAGGCAATGGATCGCTACCAACAAAGCCAGCAGACACTAGAAGTCCGCTATGGCCAAGAGGCGGTGCGGCGCAGTCTCGGCGAACTACGGCAAGCCCAAGAAGCCCTTGCCTTTGCCCGCATTGAGGCAGATCGCTACAGCAGTTTAGCCCAATCGGGGGCTGTGGCACGACAGCTAGCGGATGATGCTGTCTCCCGCGCCCAACAGGCTGCCAAAATTGTTGAGAGTAAACAAGCAGAACTCCAGCGCCAACAAATTGCCCTGCAAGCGGCACGCCAAGGACTGCAACTAGATGCCTCTCGCACCTTTAGTTTTCCGCAAATTCGCCTCATTGATTTGCAGTTAGAGGTGGTCGATCTGGAGGTCGAGATTCTAGAGCGCGAGACCACCATTGCCGAACTGCAGCGCGAAATTGCCAACATTAACCGGCAGTTGCAACTCCAACGAACTGCAGTCATTACCGTACCCACCACCAGTGTGGTTTGGTCGGTAATTCATAAAACCGGCACCCTAGGGATTCCGCTAGCAGCAGGCGATCCCATTGTGAAACTGCTAGACTGTCAGGACGTGTGGGCAACCGCCTTAGTCGCAGAGCGGAATAATGCACGACTGCGAGTCGGTCAGGCCGCCACAGTGCGCCTACTGGATGGTAGCGATCGCCGCATTAAAGGATATGTACGTGCCATTCGTGGTGGCCCTGGCAAAGTGGAGGTGGGGGAAAATATTGCTGTGCCCCCTCCCGATCTAGTGCGCAACGAGCTAGCGGTAGATGTTCAACTGGACACCTTGCCCCCAGAGCTAAGCGCCCAGAACTTCTGTGGCGTTGGCCAGAGTGTAGAAGTTGTCTTTGGCTCCTAAGGATGCGCAGGTCATCTTTATCCGTAGAGGATGGGTTACTTGGGCTTGGTGCGGCATCCCTGTTGGGGGTGCTGCTCCTGCAACTCGACTGGCGTAACCTCTGGCCGAACGTCGTTGGTCTCTGGCATAGTGGCCAAGCAACGTTTCGCGTCGATGGCACCACCCCCGAAGCACTGCTCATGCCAGCATTGGTTTGGCTTGCGGTTACCTTTTTACTCAAAGAGCTATCCCCTAAGCCCACATTCTGGTCGCGGCTGATCATCAGTGTCGGCCTTGGCGTGCTGGGGATTCGCTACGAGTTGTGGCGGTTATTTGCCACCTTAAATCTGGATGATCTGCTCAATGGCAGCATCTCTGTGGCGCTGTTCCTAGCGGAACTGCTCACAGTTACCAATACGGTGGCTTTTTTCTTTCACTGCATTTTTTCTATTGATCGCAGCCCCGAAGCGGATCGTCTTAGCCAAGCGGTGCTGCGGGGGGAGTATGTACCGTGGGTCGATGTGATTTTACCCACCTACAATGAGGGGGTGGATATTCTGCGGCGCTCCGTCATTGCTTGCCAAGCCATGGACTATCCCCACAAACGGATTTATTTACTGGATGACACCCGACGGCCAGCGGTGCGCGCCCTTGCAGCGGAATTAGGCTGTGGGTATCGCGATCGCCCCGATAACCGCCACGCCAAGGCTGGTAACATTAACCATGCGCTCCCCAGCCTCAGCGGTGAGTTAATTGCGGTGTTTGATGCCGATTTTATGCCCACCCGTAACTTCCTCACCCGTACCGTGGGCTTTTTCCAAGATGCCAAAACAGCCTTGGTGCAGACCCCGCAACACTTCTTCAATGAAGACCCAGTGGCGGTGAACCTAGGGCTAGAGGGCATCCTCAGTAATGAGCAAAACCTCTTCTTTCGTTTCATTCAACCCAGTCGGGATTATTTTGACTCGGTGGTCTGCTGTGGTACCTGTTTTGTCATTCGTCGCTCGGCGCTCGATGAAATTGGCGGCATTCCCACCGACAGCATCACCGAGGACTACATGACCAGCATCAAGCTGCAAGCTCTCGGCTACCGGGTAAAGTACCTCAATGAAGCCCTATCGGCAGGGATGTCTCCTGAGACCATTAGTGCCTATATCAACCAACGACTGCGCTGGGGACAAGGGACGTTGCAAATGCTGTTCTTGGGCGGGAACTTTCTTACAGCTCCCAATCTGGGGATTTTGCAACGGCTCTCCCACGCGTTGAGCCTTATCTACTGGCTTCTCTCTATCCCACGGGTGTTGTTTTTGCTGGTACCCCTCGCCTTTCTAATCTTTGGCTTAGCGCCTCTGCGAGCCACCATCAATGAAATTCTCTATTTCTATGTTCCCTACTATCTTGGCAATATCATGGCCTTTTCGTGGCTAACGGAGGGGCGCAGATCTGCCTTTTGGTCTGATGTCTATGAGACGATTATCTGCTTCCCCATGGCCTTAACAGTGGTGCGGACGCTCATCCGCCCTAGTGGTAAAACCTTTAAGGTCACGCCGAAGGGGGTTGTGGATCCCCATCGTATTCACATCAATTGGCCATTGATTTCCCCCCTCTTGATTGTTGCTGTTCTTACAATTTTGGGGCTCATCTATCGCAGTTCCAGCTTACAGGATACGATTGTGAATCCCGACAGTTTGGCGGTGAATATGGTTTGGTCGGCGTATAACCTGTCGCTGCTGCTGATCTGTATGCTGGTGGCCATTGATGTACCCCAACGGCGCTTTATCCGCTTCCTGCGCCGTGAACCCTGTGAGTTATACCTCGGGGGCGATCGCTATTTTGGTCATACCGTTGATCTATCGGAAGGAGGCGCACGGCTGATGTTGGAACGGTGCAAACTTTCCCATAAGGTAAAGGCCGTCGCTACCGACAGCGGCCAATTTCGGTTTTGTCCCCCCAGTGAGCTAGGGGATTTGTGGCTGGCGGCGGAATTGCGCTGGTACGACTGCAAACAATTAATGGCACTGCGACAGGGGTGCGATCGCGCCGTGGCGGTGGGCATTTGCTTTGTGGAACTCTCCTTGGCAGAGCAACGCCGCTTGATACCGTACCTTTACTGCCAGCCTGGCCAATGGGATGAAATCCGGGTACCGGAGATTAAAACGGCATGGGCGATGCTGCAAGCTCTGCTGCGCTTACACCCCCTTGCCGAAAGTCGCTAATGGTTGAGAATGCTGAGTAAGTTTTGAATCGCCATACTGGTTGCCCGAATCGCTGCATGGATATGGGGGCTTTTCGGTTCCACCTGCAATAGGTAAGCTAAGCTCGATTGCAGGTACGTGAGTGCCATTTGGATATTCGGATCAATGTGCTGATAGGCCTGCGGCGGGTAGTTCGCGGCATAGTGGGGATGGGGATAGCCCACTGATTGTTCATAGCCCTGCTGCGGATACCCTTGGGAATACTCGTAGCTGGGATGGGGGTAACCCACTGATTGTTCATAGCTCTGCTGCGGATACCCTTGGGAATACTCGTAGCCGGGGTGGGGGTAACCCACTGATTGTTCATAGCTCTGCTGCGGATACCCTTGGGAATACTCGTAGCCGGGGTGGGGATAGCCCACTGATTGTTCATAGCTTTGCTGCGGATACCCTTGGGGTGCCACCGGTGGGGCACTCGTGGTTGCAGCTACTGCTGGTACTGGTGGGGGGGCAATAATGGAGTAGTCGTCCGTATCGGCGGCAGCCGCGGGTGTTGGTTGCAAAACTGTATTCTCCTCAACTGTAGGGGTAGCTGGAGCAGCGATCTCTGTTGTTTCAAGAATACGGGTGGGGGCGCTGTCCACATCAGGGAGTCGCTCACCAATCTTATAGGCAGTGATTTGGCTTGGGGTCTCTTCGCTCTCGCTTTTTTCTTTTTTTAACCAAACCACAAAGTCTGAGGCGCTGTAGGTGGCCTCACCGCCAAGGGTACGAACGGATATAAAGCCATTGGCGGCATTCACACTCTGGATGGGATACCATGTGCCGCGATACAGAATCATGGCATCCATCCCCAAAGAATTCCCCCCACCACTGAGGGCACTGCGCCGTTTTCCCCTAGCCCAGCGATCTTTCCAGAGCACACCCCCTTCTGTATATTGCACTAGGTAGCCTTCGGGAATGGTACGGGGTTCGTAACGCAAAAAGCCCGCAGACTTCGAAATACCCACCTGAAAGATGTTGTGCCCTACCATGACTTCTTCGAGTAGGGGGCGAAAAGGGGATGCATCTCGTACTTCAATGGCTAAATTAGGGGCATCGGTTTTGACCCGTGCCACCATGCCGTCTTTGTAGGAGATAAGTTGCACTTCGTCAAAGGTTAGCTCAACCCGCAAGTGCCGATTCGAGAGCATTCGCGAATTCTTCTGGAGTAGATCTGTTACAAATTGTTCAATAAGTTCGCGATCGCCCATGATCTTGCACTGAGTAACGGCGGAGGCACTGCCAAAGCAGAGGGCACAGCGGGAATATCTATGTACCTAAATTATACTTGCTATCGATTTCTTCCTTCCGATGGAATGAGCGCTTCAAGTTTGGCGTAAGAGCGAAGGTTCTGCATAGACTTGATGTCAAGTAGGTTTTTGTATCCTCTCAATGCCTGCTTGTGTCAGTCTGCAAAGACCTTAAGGCAGGCTATATGTCTATTGCTATATGTCTATTAAGAATATCTCCACTAAGATCAAGTACTCAGATCAAGGCAGGGTTTTCTTTACAGTAATGACTTCAACGAAGACGGCACAACCGTAAATTTACGGGGTTTGCTGGAGCTGCTGGGCAAAATAAGTCCGCAACTGCTGCAAGGCTTGGCCGCGATGACTAATTTGGTGCTTTTCGGCGGTGGAGAGTTGGGCAAAGGTGCGCTGTTGACTCGGCACCCAAAAAATAGGATCGTAGCCAAAGCCACCGCTACCTTGGGGGGTGTAAAGGATCTCGCCGTGGCAGCGCCCTTCTGTGGTTACAGCAATCGTGCCATCGGGGCGAGCAAGGGCAATGACGCAGATGAACTCGGCGCGGCGATCGCTAACCCCATCCAGTTCGTTGAGGAGGCGGGCAATCCGTTCGTGATCCGTTGCCCGTAACGAGCAGAGTAGATGCCGGGGGCACCCTGAAGGGCGTGTACCGCTAACCCTGAGTCGTCGGCGATCGCCCATTGTCCTAGGCGCTGAGCGGCGGTAGTCGCCTTGAGGCAGGCATTGCCATGGAATGAGTCGGCGGTTTCAGGAATCTCGATACCGGCAGGCAGAGGTAGCACTGTCTCAATCCATTCCTTAAGAACCGCCTGAAATTCATGAATTTTGCCTTTGTTGTGGCTAGCTAGAACCACTGTATCCAGCACTGGCACCTCCTAACGTCGCTGAAAGTAAATATGGTCTTGCCGTAAACTGACATCATAATTCTGCAGAAAATCTTGCCCTAGTAAGCCTAGGGACATCTCAGCCCAGCGATCGCCACAGGAACACGATTGCGGTGCAGCCCAGCCACACTAATCGATTGAACATAGACAATGGGCAACACCACCGTTCCGTTGGCCGTATGAAATGTCAAGTTATCGATGACTTGGGCAGGGGTGATCCCCAACGCACGCGCCATGGGTCGCGTAATCACTGTCATGCTGGCACCTGAGTCCACCATCATCTCAAAGCGCAACCGCCGGTTAAACGTGACTTGAATCACTGGAATGCCATTCTGTCGCCGCACGATGGGGGCAATGCCACTGGGGCTAGTCATCACGGCTGTGTGTCCCACAGCGGCGGATCGCGGTAGGTGTTGCAGACGCACCAATTCTTGGCGATAGCTCCGCAGGGCACTGGCCTGCTGTGGGTTGGCCTGGATCACTTGATCAAGAATTGCGATCGCGCTGCCCAGTCTTGGTTGGCGATCGCTCGGTAAAAATGCTCTGGTAACGGTAGAGCCTGAGCGCTGGTGGCCAGTAGCAAGCCAAGGACGCTGCCCGATAGTCCTAGCCGATAAATCTGTCGTTGCCAGCAAATCATGGCTGAGTCTCACTCTCATTCTCACTATAGTCGATGCAGAGGAGCACGTCCAAAGAGAGGCGAGCATCGGAAGAACCTCATCATTCTGGTCGAAGGGCAAAAAAAAAAGACCAGTAAGCTACTGGTCATTCAGTCCAATGATTTTTGTCTCAGAAAGAAAGTGAAAACAGCTAAGCACGTGGTGAGGGTTGTCGAGCCTACTGAGGAGCCGCTATCACTTCCTCTCTGATCTCATCATAATGTAATCAGAGTCACAAAAATTCACATATAAAATCTTTAGGTATTTTTACTCAGACTAATAACCCTGAGTAATCAATCTAGCTTAACGCCCCCCCACGGTAATCGCATCCACTTTGATATGGGGTTGCCCAACAGTGACATAGATACTGCCACTCACAGAGCCACAAAATCCCGGTGCTAGGGCTAAATCATTAGCGGACATCGAAATTCGCTGCAGGATCTCTTTGGCCTCACCAATGAGGGTTGCCCCTTTGAGCGGCTGTTTGATGGTACCATTTTCAATCCAGTAGGCTTCATCAACGGCAAAGTTGAACTGGCCGGTGGCACCAACGCTGCCGCCCCCCATTCGTTTACAGTAAATACCGCGATCCACAGAGGCAATTAGATCCGCAACACTGGCCTCCCCTGGAGCAATGTAGGTGTTGCGCATCCGTGAGGCCGCTGCGTAGGCATAGCTTTGACGGCGACCGCTGCCAGTGCGGGGGTGCCCCGTGCGCATGGAACCAGCGCGATCACTCAGGAAATTTTTGAGGATGCCGTTTTCAATGAGGAGGGTGCGCTGGGCGGGCATCCCTTCATCGTCCATGGCGATACTGCCAAACGCTCCTAGGGAGATACCCTCATCCCATGCTGTTAGGTTTTCGTGGGCAATGCGCTGGCCTTTTTGCTGTGCAAATGGGGTGGTGCCCCGCTCAATTTGAGTGGTTTCTAGCAGGTGACCACAGGCTTCATGAAAAATGACCCCCCCAAACTGATTGGCCATGATGACGGGATAGGTGCCGGATTCGACATAGTTAGCGTAGAGCATGTTACCTGCGGCTTCGGCCACGTTCTCGGCCAGGGTGCTGTAGTCCCACTGGCGCAGGAAGTTGGGGTTACCTGTATCGCCGCTGCGATCGCCAATGGACGCGCGGTGATCCCCATCGGCACAGAGCACCGAGGCAACGGCTGACTGCGTGAGGCGAATATCACGGGCAAAGGTACCATCACTGGCGGCTACCATCACTTCCTGCCAATCCCGGAAATAGCTTAAGCGGCGAGATTGCAGATGGGTCGTGGTCTGCCGTAGGCGATCGCTACCGGCCAGCAGCACCTCGGCCACTTCGGCCATCGGACTACAGCCACTGCGCCACCCTTCTTTTTCCCCTTGGCCGTAGTCCCGCAATAACTCGAGGTGAATTTCTGGCACGTAGGCATGGGCACTGGGGAGCAGCAGCCCCATTAACCCCAAGGCTTTTTCGAGGGCGACCCGTAACCCCTGAAAGCTCAGATCATTGGTGCTTACGTAACAGTCACTGGTGCCGCGAAACACGCGAATACCGGCTCCTAAACTCACTCGGGGAGACACACTGGTAAGGCGATCATCTTCAACCAATACCCCTAAATAATGGTTCCGCTCCAGAAAAAATTCGACAAGATCGGCTCCTGCTGCCCGTCCAAGACCGAGGAGGGTCGAAAGGAGGGGCTCCCACGAGGCATCGAAGCGATCGCCGTCCGGGGTATAGTTGAGTTGGGCAAGTTCCGCAGAACGAAGAAGGGTGGCTGGCATTGTTAACAATTGCTTAACATACCCTCCACTATAGCAAATTCCGCAAAGTCTCTTGGAGCGCTAGTTTGCTGCCTTCGCAAAAAATGACAGATGGTAGAGGGTATCGCGAGCTGGATGCGCTTGAACCTCTTGCAACACAACCGTGCCTTGCCATTGCAGATCGGGAATAGAAAGGGCGATCGCAGTTTTTTGAACTCGGGCATCCCGCACCAGAAATTCCGCGGCGCGAGTATCCACCACCAAGGACACTGACTCACTCCCATTGTGGCCGTAGAGCACTGCCGGGGTTTTACCCGATCGCCGCAGAGCATTAGGCTTGCTATGTTCAGGCCGCAGATGGCATTCAATTGCTAAGGAACGGGGCATACGTACACTCCGGAGGGTTATTTACGAGAGAACAGAGTTGACTTGGGTGCCATCATCTTTGAGGAGCGCCCGCTTCGGACCGTGAATCGGATCCTCAACAATGATGGTTTGGCTGCGCTCTGCCCCCAACGAGACAATAGCGATGGGCACAGACATAATCTCAGCCAAAAACTTAAGATAGTTCAGTGCCGCCTTGGGTAAATCCTCCAAGGACCGGCAGTGACTCGTGGACTGCTGCCACCCGGGCAACGTCTCATAAATCGGTTGGCAGCGGGCAAACTTTGCGGCATTACTGGGAAAGTGTTCGCAGCGCTCGCCATCAATATCGTAGGCCACACACACTTTAATTTCTGGCAGCTCGTCTAATACATCGAGTTTGGTAATGGCCAAGCAGTCGAGGCCGTTAATTCGAACCGCATAGCGGCCAATGACCGCATCAAACCATCCACAACGCCGCGGCCGCCCAGTGGTGGTGCCAAATTCTGCACCGCGCTTGCCCAAGCATTCTCCCACCTCATCCACTAGCTCGGTTGGAAACGGCCCTTCCCCCACACGAGTTGTATAGGCCTTTGCCACCCCAATCACCCGATCCACCATGGTGGGGCCAATGCCTGCGCCGACACAGGCACCCCCAGCAACGGGGTTGGAGGAGGTGACGTAGGGATACGTTCCATGATCCAAGTCAAGCAGCGTCCCTTGGGCACCTTCAAACAGGATGTTGCGCTTACGGCGAATGGCATCATCGATGTACAAAGAGCCATCGATAATGTGGGACCGCAACCGCTGACCGTAATCGAGATACTCCTCAATGATGGGCTGCGGCTCTAGTGGCTCAAGGCCGTAGAGCTTTTCAAGGATGAGGTTCTTTTGGGCGATCGCCCACTCTAACTTGGTAGCTAACTGGTCGGCATCCAGCAGATCGAGCATTCGCAAGCCAGTACGTTCCGACTTGTCGGCATAGGTGGGGCCAATGCCACGCCCTGTGGTGCCAATGCGCCGGGAGCCGCGCCGCTCCTCGGCGGCAATATCCAGTTGGCGATGGTAGGGCATCGTAACGTGTGCTGTTTCCGCAATGAGCAAATTTGCTGTGGCTACGCCTAGGCGTTCGAGTTGCTCAATCTCTTCGAGCAAGACCTTCGGATCCACAACCGTTCCAGCACCAATAATGCACTGGGTATCGGGGTAGAGAATTCCCGAGGGAATGAGGTGTAGTTTCAGGGTCTGCTCATTGACAACAATGGTATGACCTGCGTTTACCCCCCCTGATAGCGCACCACCACATCGGCAGACTTACTCAGGAGATCGGTAATTTTACCCTTACCTTCGTCGCCCCACTGGGCACCAACAACGACAACGTTTGCCAAGTGATTTTCTTAACTCGTTAATTAACACAATCATCCATTGTATCCCTTGGGGCAAGATGAAACAAGGGAGCGATCGCCAGATTTTTGGACTGATCTGGTTGACACGGGGCGATCGTGTTAGGATGATCTATGCTTTTGCAAGCCGATGTAGCTCAGTGGTAGAGCACTCGATTCGTAATCGAGCGGTCGTGAGTTCGAATCTCATCATCGGCTTATTATTTGGCGCCCCAAAACTCTTGAGACCCAGCCGCCACGAGTTAACTGGCACCCGCAGGAGGCCTGAGGGCAGCTCCTGCCGATGCATATCCTAGCTCACTAAACCGTCACCCTTGGCGAGTAGCTCCTTGAGAAACCAACGGTGTTTTTGGTGGGTTTGCACCAAGCGGGTATAGAGATCCGCAGTGCCAATATCCCCGGCTTCTGTGGCCACATCCGCATCTTGGTGCATTTCGGTGATGATCAACTCATGGTTGGCGATCGCCTCTTCAATCATGGCCTTGACCGTTAATTGGCCACTAGAAGGGGTCACAGTTGCCGTCCCCAAGTAGTCTGCTGGGTCGGCCACGGGTTGACCGTCTAGGATCAAGCTGCGCTCTGCCAGTTCATCGATGCTGGCAAATACGGCTGCGCCTTGCTCCTCAAACAGCAGGTGCAACTCACGGAACAGTGGGCCATAGGTAAGCCAGTGATACTTTTTGTAGTTTAAGTACAGGACGAGGGCATTGGCTTGTTGGCGTTTGAGGGTCATTAAGACCTGCTCTTTCAACGTCGTTGTAGTGGTCATTTCAGCCTCCATTATGGTGGGTTGTAATATTCTTGAAACATACTCAGTATGAGTACAGGTTGGCAGTGTGAGTAGTCTTGAACTCAGGGGTGGCGTTGCTCTATCTTGCCCCATTCTACAGTGACCCCTCAGGGCTTGCAGGCACGTCAAACAGGAGAAGCTCCGCGCTGCTGATCCCTTCAGCCAAGAGTTGGGGTTCTTGGTCAATGGCGAGGCCATCACCGGTATTGAGGGTCAGGCCATGGACCTGCACACTAAAGCCCATGTGGTCGGGGTCATAGTAGTGCCCAAAGGAAAAGCTGTGGTAACTTTCTAGCCAATCAAACTGAGTCGTGCCCCGGGTTGCTGCAGGTCGAACGTTGAGCATGGTCATCTCCTAAAGGATTACTGACGGTCTAGATTGACCCCTCAACCAATGAACTCCGGTTTGGTGGATCGGAGTCAGCATGACTTTCTAGACTTTCTATATAAATCATACTCATAACGACTACACTTTTCAAGCATAGTCACTGGTAACATCGGGTAGGGCTGGAAGCCCCGTACTTCAGTGCGGGGAGGAAAGCTCCTTTAGCAACTTCAGTTGTTTTAGGTTATAATTATACTGCGGACACCAGAAACGGTTGTTCAAGGCACTGGTAACGGTCGATTGGGGGTGTTGTAAACCACCCCAGAGGCTCGCGGTTGGCTTGCTAACTGCAGGGCTACTAAAAGCTCCCTGCTTTAGCTGGGAGTAGTTTACACCCTGTTCAGGGACTCAGAACAGCCCTAGGAGGGTTAGCTAATCTACGGAGAAGCCCCGCCCTCTGTCCGCAGGACGTCGGGATGAGAGGCTCTAGTTTTCAATTCTGATACCCCGCTGCTTGGGGCGGGGTAGTTCATTGCTGGGGAGGCTACTGAAGCTAAGCTTAAGACACTTGCCCTTATAGGTGGTGTAGACGTGCAGCGCTCGGATACAGATTATCTACGGCGCTTTGGAGTGACTGTGAATTGGGGTATTTCAGCCACGCAAATTGTCGCTTCAAGTCGGGCAGCATCACCTTGTACTGATTCTTCTTGAACTGGCGCGTTTCCTTGAACAGCGCCAACATCCGGTTGTAGACAAACCGCACACAGCCAAAGTGGTGAGCAAAGCATTGCTCCTGTTCCTGATTCGGGTAGATGCGAAATTTGTAGGCTTTGTTAGAACAGTTCACGGCATCTTAGGATGGAGTTTCCCTGGCTGAAGCAGCTCTACCAAAAAGATCCGCTTTGGGCTAGGTCGTTTTATTGGGGAACCTGTGGCAATGTGTCGGCTCAAACCGTTAAGCGCTATATCGAGGAGTGCCAGGGTTGATCAACTCTGCCGCTTTGCAGCGGCGCGGGAACCATTCTATATCCCCGACCTGAAGCAAGGGGGTTTATCTGGTTCCCGTGCCCTCCATTTTCTATAAGAAGCTAGATGTGCATATTGCCAGAACCGATGAGCAATTCAAGACGGTTAGGGCTGAAATCAACGGGGTCAGGACTGAACTGAAGGCCGACATCAAGGTGTTAGATGACAAGGTGGAGGCGTTACGCTCGGAACTGCGGGAGGATATTACTGAGCTACGCAGTCAGCAGAAAACTACTGATGCAAGGTTATGGGCCTTCATTGTGGGGTTGGTGACGCTAGTGGGTGGTAGCGTGATTAAGGTCTTGTGGTTTGACCGTGCTTAAAAAAATATCCGAACTGGGTGTGAATGGAAGCATCGGCCATAGGGAATTCATCAAGCTTTTTAGGGGATTTGGAGCTTGTCGCTTAGCTGTCTTAGGCTGGCGGTTTGACGGTAAAATAAACTTACTCCCTTTTTACAACAGCGAGTTACTTGAGCAAAAAAGATCAGCGATTGATTGCGTGATAGGCGTAACAACCTAGTTCCATATTGGAGTAAACCCCTGAGGCATCCTCTTCTGGGCGAAGCGAGGAAGAGTGTAATTAACCAGCTATATTCTTCGGAGCGTTTGGGTAACCTATTGCATATGACTCCCCCGGCTGCCGTACGGTTGCTCCCCAGCGACCAAGAGCTATTTAATGCCCTCCTTGGTTATGGTGCTCTCACAACCAAGGCTGAGAAGCAGGATGCGCTGCTTGCCCTGCTAAGCCGCGATCGCGCCCAAGTGATTGTCAAGAGTATTGCCCAAGCGGCCTTTCCCCAAACGGCGTTTAACGTTGCCCTATGGATGCTCAGCCATGATATTGTCACGATAGATTGGCTCTACGACATTACCTACCGCATTTCTACCCAGGGCAGTCAAGAAACGATTGATCTGCGTTTGCTCTATAGTAGCCTGAAGCAATTAACTGTGCTTGATGAAGCAGTCGTACTGGGTCAGACCGAGGCTGCCCTGAGGGCGATTCGGCTGGATGATCTGGATTTGGACGGCTTTATCACTGCCCTTGAGCCGGCGATCGCCCTGAGTTTGCTCTCGTGGTTTGTCACCTTCAAAAAAGTAACAACGGTGGACTTGGAATACATCAGCCAGATTGTCCAAAAGGTGAAACCAGCGGCCACCACCGCCACTGCTGAAACAACGGAAGTGCATTCACAACCATTAAGGCCAGAACCGCAGATCATTGAATACACCCTAGAGGATCAGCTCCTTGATCTCAATTTAGAGCTTGGGGGCACAGAAACAGAAATTCTGCCGCGGGCGCTCGATCGCTTCTTGTTTAAGCGCACTCGCGATCGCCAAACCGGTGAGGAGCAGGTTGTTTACCGGCCAAAGACCACTGTGGTGCGGCTGGCCTGCGCGGGGGAGGAGCGCCGCGATGTGCCAGTGCCGGTTCGCAGTGCCAAGACGTGGTCGCCGGGGGTCTATGTCATTTACCGGGAGGAGGACTCTGTGCAACTCATGCGCTTGCCAGAAAATGACGTCTATGAGATTCTACCCTTTGGTCCTGACCCCTACCTACGGGCGGAAACGATTGCCCGCATGGTCAAAGAAGGATAGCGATCGTGAGTGGTGTACGGCTTGAACAACTAACAAAAATGTATCGCGATCCGCAGCGGGGCGGTGAGGTCACCGTTCTTGACAGCATTGATCTCACGATCGCCGCGGGGGAGTTCTTAGTATTGGTGGGGCCGTCTGGCTGCGGCAAAAGTACGTTACTGCGCTTAATTGCTGGCTTAGATCAGCCGACGCAGGGAACCATTTGGGTGGGCGATCGCATCGTCAATGGCCTACCTCCCAAAGCCCGCGACATTGCCATGGTCTTTCAAAGTTATGCCCTCTACCCCCACCTGACGGTCTATGACAATTTAGCGTTTGGCCTGCGTCGCAGCCCCCAAATCAATGTCGGCAGTCTCCTGCCTGCCCCGCTTGAGGCCACCCTCACCCGCTGGACCCGCCCACTGCCCAAGGGATTGCAATGTTCCTTTGCCCGGGAGCGTGCGATCCATCAGCGGGTCGTCACCATTGCCCAGATGTTGCAAATTGACCATTTGTTGTGGCGCTACCCCAAACAACTTTCCGGCGGGCAGAAACAGCGGGTGGCGCTGGGGCGAGCCATGGCCCGCAATCCGCAGGTTTTTTTAATGGATGAGCCCCTCTCCAATTTGGATGCGAAGCTGCGCACCGAAACCCGTGGCCAAATTGTTCAACTCCAGCAGCAGCTAGGGGTCACCACTCTCTATGTCACCCATGATCAAACCGAGGCCATGACCATGGGCGATCGCATCGTCGTGCTCAATCAAGGCAAAATTCAGCAAATTGCTGCTCCCCTTGAACTGTATCAACACCCCGCCAACCGCTTTGTTGCTGAGTTTATTGGCTCTCCTCCCATGAACTTTTTACCGGTGACCGTAACGGCGACTGGCATCCAAGCCAACGGATGGCAGTATCCCCTCACACAACAACAGCAGGCTCTCTTCGGTGCCTGCCGCGAAAGGCAAGTGTGGCTCGGCATCCGCCCTGAACATTTACGCTTAGGAACCGCTACTGAATCAGCCATTGCAGTTGAGGTTGCTTTCGTCGAATCCCTCGGCCACGAAACAGGGCTGACGGTTCACCTCGAGCACAGTGCAACCCCATGGCGGGTGCGGCTCAGTGGCCACCATGCCATTGGCCGGGGCGATCGCCTGTACCTGCACCCCGACCCAGCGCACCTGCATTTCTTTGATGATCACAGCGGTCAGCGACTCATGTAACTATGCACCCTGCGAGCAAACTCCAGTCCCGTCTTGCCAGCCTTGGCATTACCTGCAAAAGTCATCTGCGCCGCTATGGCTTTACCCGTGCCCAAAGCCATGCCATCTGGGTTGGGGATCTGCAACGGCTGCGCCTTGAGACCCTTGAGCACCTTGCCCGAATCTTGTCACTGTCTCCTTTAGCCTTTTGGCAGTGGCTCTACGATGCCCCGGCGATCGAGGCTGACCTCCAGTACCGTGCCCTGCACACCCTAGAGCCGTTTTTGCGCTTTTGGCCCACGGCAGCCCATGCGGCCACCCAAAACCCGGCTGCCCCTGCCCAGCGCATCTTGCCCCTTGTCAAACCCATCTTTCAGCTACTAGACCAGTGGGGTGTGACGCCTATTGGCGAGGTGGGAGCCATTGTCCCCTTTGACCCCCAGCAGCACCAGAGTGATTCAGGTCAGCTGCAAGAAGGCACCCCCGTTCGCATCACCCATCAGGGCTATTGGTGGGGCGATCGCCTCCTGTTTCGCGCTCAGGTGATGCCAGCAGATACTCTTGGACGATTTGCCCCCCCAGCACATGCTCCTGAATCACCCGCTCAATCACCTCAGGGGTTGCGGAGTGGTACCACACCCCATCGGGATAGACCACCAGAATCGGCCCCTGCCGACACACCCGTAAACAATTCGCCTTAGTGCGGAAAATACACCCCTGCGGCTGGGGGTGATCTAGTTCCAAGTCTTTTAGGCGTTGCTTTAGATAGTCCCACGCCGCTAGCCCCACCTCCTTAGAGCAGCAAAGCGGCTTTGTTTGATCCGCACACAGGAAAAGATGCCGCCGAATATGCCCCAGCCCCAATGCCGCAATTTGTTGTGCCAACCCTGTATCCATGGGTACGCGCTCTCCTAATCCGTCGCGATCGCATCCGGGACAGGTAACACCAGCGACGACGAGGGAGACGAATGAGAGCGATTCCACTCGATGTCTGGCATCTCTTCAAAGGCACGCCGCAAAGACGCCTCCCAAAACTTGCGCACCTTCACCAAAAAGGGATCCCCCAACACAAATTCCGCGCGGTGGCCAATTTCAAAGCTATTGGTACGGTACATAATCAAATCGAGGGGCGGCCCCACGGAAATATTCGATTTCATGGTTGAGTCTAAGGACAGCAAGGCATACTTTGCCGCAGCATCCACTGGTGTGTCAAACCGCAGTGTCCGGTCTAGAATTGGTTTGCCATACTTGGTTTCGCCAATTTGGAGGAATGGGGTTTCTGGAGTGGCTTGCAGGAAATTGCCTTGGCTGTAAATGAGGTATAAAAACGGCTCTTCACCGCGAATTTGCCCCCCTACCAAAAATGTACACTGGTGGTCAATGTTGTCCTTGCTTAACCATGGCCGATGGGTATCGCTTACCTCCCGCAGCTTGCTGCCCACATAGCGCACCACCTCGTACATATTGGGTAGGGTATTCAGGCTATGCTCTAACTGCCCCTTCAGATCGCGGCGGATCAGCGTCAATACTTCTTGAGTAATCGAGAGATTGCCCGCTGTACAAATGACAATCACCCGCTCACCGGGCACCGAAAAGTCAAAGAGTTTTTGATAGGTGGAAATATAATCCACTCCCGCATTGGTGCGAGAGTCTGCCGCCATCACTAACCCCGATGTGGTGAGAATTCCCAAGCAGTACGTCATCTAAAGGGCGCTCCGCAAATGAGCCAGCACTTTTGACTTCTCCCCTCCTTGAAAGAGAGGGGATTCCCAAAGGATGCTACGCAACGGGCTGAAGCCGCGTTGCTTCGCTTTTCCCTTGAGCTGTCACCCACAACTTAATGCGGGTGGGGGCAGTCAAAGACCCCCTACTCACCTCAAGCATTTCCGCTATTGGGACTACGTTTATGTTTCGGTTCGTGGTTTCGCGCTTTTCAACACTAGCCAATTCGATACGCTCAACATCCTGCCATTGCTTGCAGTGGTTTAGGCTTGCCGCTAAAGCGGTAGTGACTTACTTGCCGGGATTTCTCCGTACTAGGATGTCTCTTCGCGTAGTTGATACGCCTACTTTCCACGTCTTTAGTTTAACACACAGAGAGGGCTAAAGCCCCCTGAGTTGGCTGTATCCCCTCGCTAAAGCGGAGGGGTTTTAGCCCGCCCACACCGTCTATAAGGGATTGACGGTGAATGCTAGCGGCTCTTGGATTCGTCACCGTTCTGCTATCCAGTATGGTAGGAATTGCTGCTAAGACTAAGCTTACTACCATGTCAACTCCCCTCGAAACCCTTGCCCTGATCTTGGTGTTGGGCTTTTTTAGTGGTCAATTGGTACGGCGGCTAGGCGCACCGGCTCTGATTGGCATGATTTTGGTTGGCATTCTCCTAGGCCCCGCGGTGATGAACCTATTGCACCCGGATGTGTTGACAGCAGCACCGGTGTTCCGCGCTGTTGCGGTGATGGTGATTTTGATGAAGGCGGGGTTAGGTCTCGACCGTCAGAAGTTGGCACAGCAGGGAACGGTGGCACTGCGCCTAGGAATTTTACCGGCATTGTGTGAAATGGCGGTGGTGGCTCTTGTGGCGATGGTGCTACTGGGTTTCGATCTGCGGCAGGGGCTATTGTTGGGGGCGATCGTGGCACCGGAGTCTCCCGCAGTCATTGTGCCGGGGATGCTGCGGCTCAAGAGTTTGGGTTGGGGGGTAGATAAGGGAATTAGTGATGCCATCCTCTCTGGCAGTGCCCTGTCGGATGTGCTGGTGTTGCTGCTGTTTAGCTTACTTATGGGAACGGAACAGGGGGGGCTTCCGTTCGATGGGTTGCCCCCGCAGTCGCGGTGACGGTGCAAGCACTGCTGGAAATTGGCGGCGGGTTGATTGTGGGCTATGGGTTGGCACGGGCACTGGTGCTCTTGCTGGTGCGGCAACATTGGGCGCAGAACCGCGTGCAAACGACTCTAGTGACCGCAGGGGTGGCCTTGGCAGCGGTGGGCTTGGCTCCTCGACTTCCCCTATTTTCGGGCTATTTGGCGGTGATGAGTGCAGGCTTTTTCCTTATCGACATGGATGCTCCCTTAGCACGGCAGTTGCGGGGGGGCTTTGATGTACTGTGGCAGGTGGCAGAAATTTTTCTGTTTGTGCTCCTGGGCGCTAGTGTTCAGTTGGGGGTTTTGGAGCAGTCCCTAGGGATAGGGCTACTGATTTTGCTGGTGGGAACGTTGATTGGCCGGGGTCTGGGCTGGTATCTCTCCACCTTGGGCAGTAATTGGACTCCTGCCGAACGATTATTTTTACTTCCTGGTAATTCCGCCAAGGCAACGGTGCAAGCGGCGATTGGTGCGCTTCCCTTGAGTGCCGGTATCGCCGGGGGCGAGACAATGCTGGCGATCGCCGTTCTCTCGATCCTTGTGACTGCGCCTTTGGGGGCGTGGGCGATTCCCACCTTTGCCCCCAAACTACTGCAAAAGGGGGAGGTGGATCCGACGAAAGTGCTGCTGCAGCCGCGTATTGTCCTGCTGGCACCGGTGGATACTTCCAGCGTTACAGCGACAGTGCTGCAAAAGACGGCGGAATTAGCGCGGCGCGCCGATGCGGAAGTGATTGTCCTCCATGTGCAGGATGTCCCTGACCCCAAGGCGGTTGCCACCATTGAAGCCTACGCCAACCAGTTCCTTGCGGATATTCGCCACCGGCTGATTGTCACTGCAGGGCCGGTGACCGAAGCCATCCTAGCTACAGCCCAACTGTACAATGTGGCAGAGATTATTCTCGGTAAGCATGGCCAAGGCGCGTTCAAGCGGGTATTGATGGGGTCGGTGTGCCAGAGTATTCTTGAGGCATCCACCCGTCCGGTACTGATTGTGGAGGAGGCGAGATCGTGATCACGATTCATCCCGTGCTGCGCCCAGCCTTGGCGGTGGCCTTGGGCGCAATTCCAGGGGCGTTAAGCCGGTTTCTTGTGGAAGCGTATCTAGAGCCTCTTTTCCCGTCTGGGTTACCGGTGCCCACCCTCATCGTCAATGTGACTGGCTGTTTTCTCATGGGGGCGATCGCCCCGCTGGGGTTTGCCCGTACCTTTACCCTGCACCCAGATCTGCGGCTGCTGTTGACCACCGGTTTTTTAGGGTCTTACACCACCTTCTCCTCCTACGAGCTAGACCAGACCCAGCTAGTGGCGGCACGGAACTTCAGCGGTGAGATGCTCTACTGGCTGGGCAGTACGGGGTTGGGGTTAGGGGCACTGCAGTTGGGCACTGGGCTAACCCTGTGGTGCTTAGATCGCTGGGAGAATCCCAATGCCACCCCTTGAGAGTGTCATTGCCATTAGCATCGGTGCTGTGCCGGGTGCCTTAGGCCGTTACTACATTGCTCTGTGGAGCGATCGCCGCTTTAGTACCCCAATTTTTGGCACCCTCACCGTGAATCTCGGCGGTGCATTTTTGATGGGAGTCTTGAGCTATAGTTTGACACACCTTGGCATGGCGCGATGGTTTAGCCAAGGGGTGACCGTTGGTTTTCTCGGTGCCCTGACAACGTTTTCTACCTTTACCCTTGAGTCGGCTATCCTCTGGCGAGAGCGCAGAACACTACAGGCATGGCTCTATTGGTTGGGCAGTCCGCTGCTGGGGTTGGGCTGCGTGGAATTGGGGCTTGCCCTTGCCCAGTGGTTAGTGCCCTCCTAGGAAACAGCCGCGCAACACTGGTACAACAGATCGATGCAGCATTGATATAAAGAAAAGAGCAAGGTTAGCATAGGGGGAGTGTAGTCTAGAACACCCCACCGAGGGGATCCACGCCGTTGTGTCATGGCCTCGCCGACCGATTTACCCGCAGAATTGCATTTAATTGACCCCGAGCGATCGCTGGGGCAGGTGCAGCTAGACTGGGTGCCACAGCCCGGCTGTCGTGTGGATCACGACGGCGAAACCTACACCGTTCTCGAACGCCGTCACCGCTACCAGTTTCGCGGCGGGCGGTACCACCTGCACAAAGTTGCCCTCTACGTACAGCTCTGTAACAATGACGCAGGCGATCGCCACCTTGTGGCGGGGCAGTGGGTGATTGGGGATGTCTCCTGCCGTTGGAATGCCCAGTCTCCCCTGCTGCGATGTGCAGTCAACCCCAAGGGGCCTTGTGAGACCTGCCAAGAGTATCACCCCCGCGACTGCTACGATTGATAGGCATTGATTTCAGCAATAGTGACCTATGGATGTCATTCCCGCCATTGATCTGCTGGGAGGGCAGTGCGTTCGCCTCTTTCAGGGAGACTACAACCAAGTAGAGGTCTTTGAGACCGATCCAGTGCGCATGGCACAGCACTGGCAAGCCTTGGGTGCCCCTCGCCTGCACGTCGTGGATCTCGATGGTGCAAAAACCGGTGAACCCACCAACTACCCAATCATTACCGCCATCGTGGCAGCTCTAGAGATTCCGGTGCAAGTGGGGGGTGGGGTGCGATCGCGGCAAGCTGTTACAGACTTGCTCTCCCTTGGTGTGGATCGCGTCATTTTGGGCACCATTGCCCTTGAAGACCCCCATCTGGTGGCTGAGGTTGCCGCTGAATTTCCAGAGCGCATTTGGGTAGGCCTAGATGCTCGTCAAGGCTACGTAGCCACTCGCGGCTGGCTAGACACCTCCACCATTCTGGCAACAGATTTAGCGCAACAGATGGCTGCTGTGGGGGTGGCCGGCTTTATCTACACCGATATTCAGCGAGATGGCACCCTCCAAGGCCCAAACATCGATGCCCTGCGCCAGTTATTGGCCGCCAGCGATCGCCCGGTGATTGCCTCCGGTGGCGTTAGCTCCCTCACCGATATTTTGAGTTTGCTGGCGCTAGAACCGCAAGGCTTGACGGGAGCGATCGTCGGCAAAGCCCTCTATACAGGAGCCGTTGACCTCAAAGAGGCTCTCCGTGCCGTGGGTCAAGGTCGCTGGCAAGACGTACCACCCCATTTAGGAACCTCCACATGGGCTTAATGGTGCAGTCGCCTGAGCATTTCTTATGGGGTGCGAGTTAAGGCTGCCAGCCCCTTAGAGGCAACAGACAGGTATCCTTGCTCCAGTACGGCATTGGCCTCCATAACATTGGGTGCCATCAGGATCCGTGCAATCAGCCCCGTCCAACCGGTTTGGTGACTTGCCCCCAACCCCGCACCATTATCGCCGTGGAAGTACTCATAAAAAAGAATTAAATCCCGCCAGTGGGGATTCTGTTGGAAGGTTTCAGTTGCCCCGTAAAGTGGACGGCGGCCAGACTCATCCCGCAGGAAAATATTGGCCAGCCGCTGCGAAATTTCTGTCGCAACATCCCACAAATTCAACCACCGCCCCGACCCTGTTGGGCACTCAATCGTAAAATCATTGCCATAATAGCCGTACATTTTCCGCAATGACTGCACCAGTAGGGCATTCACCGGCATCCAAATGGGGCCGCGCCAGTTGGAATTCCCGCCAAATAAGCCAGTGGAGGATTCCCCCGGCTCGTAGGTCACGCGGTAGGCTTCCCGTCCGAGTTGAAAGGTGTAGGGATGGTCGTAATGATAGCGCGACAGCGCCCGAATGCCATAGTCGCTCAGACATTCCGGGAGATGACTCGCTCCTCAACATCGGGGGGCAGCACCTTATCCTCTAGCCACTGTTTCACGGGATAGTAGTAGTACTGCTTAGTCCACAGCATGCCAGCGCAGGCTTGGCGAATAATGTTGCGCTGATCCGCCGTGCACTCGTCAGGAATGAGGTGATGGTAAAAGGCGTCTGCCTCGGCAATGGCAGTTTGCAGTTGGTCGTTAAAGGCTTGGCCAAAAGCACCACTGGTGGAGCTACCGTCTTGAAATAGCCGTAGTTGAATGGTCTCGACCCCTTGGGCAGGAATGGTGAGTGTGTAGTGGGCGGCAACTTTGGTGCCTACCTTACCCGGGTTCACAGCGCTCTTTTCTCCGTGGATAACGTAGCGGTGAATACCATCTTTGACGTAGGGGGAGGGGTTTGGCTGGTTAAAGAGGCGCTCGACGTTGGTTTCGTTCTCAGTAAATAGGAAGGGGACGGGGCGATCGCTCACGAATGCATACTCGCCAAGCGCCTCATGGCGTGCTCGCACCTTAGTGGCATCCATCTGTTTTAGTTCCGGTTTGCGGGGGGTGTAATCGGGGTGCCAACTCCACGTGTTACGGAACCAGAGGGTGGGTAAGACGTTGAGCTCAGCCGCGTGATCGCCGCGGTTGTGAATACTCACTTGAATTAAAAGATCGTTAGGTGCAGCCTTGGCATATTCAATAAACACATCAAAGTAGCGATCGCCCTCAAAAATCCCCGTATCCAGAAGCTCATACTCTAGGTCTATGCGGGTGCGGTGGCGATTAGTGATAACGAGGTCTTCGTAGGGATAAGCCTGCTGGGGGTATTTGTAGAGGTACTTCATATAGGAATGGGTAGGGGTGCTGTCGAGGTAGAAGTAGTACTCCTTGACATCTTCACCCCGGTTCCCCTCGTTATTCGTGAGGCCAAATAGCCGCTCTTTGAGGATGGGGTCTTGGCCATTCCAGAGCGCTAAGGCAAAGCACAATCGCTGTTGCTCATCACAAATCCCCCCAAGGCCATCTTCGCCCCAGCGGTATGCCCGCGATCGCGCCTGATCGTGGGAAAAATACTCCCAAGCATTGCCATCCCACGAGTAATCTTCTCGTACCGTTCCCCACTGCCGCTCACTCAGATAGGGACCCCAAAACTTCCATGGGTTGGCCTGCCCTCGCCCCTGCTGGAGCCGCTCTAACTCTGCTAAAAAAGAAATAGGTGTTACCATTATCGGCTCTCTTTGCGTCTTGAAATGAAGAAATTTAAGACATTCTTGACACTCTTGCCGTTTTGCCTGCAAACAGCAACATGACGATACTGCAAGGCTAACAAAGGTTTCTAGAGCCAACCTAGGGAAAAAATCTTAAGGTTTGCCTGCCGTCTAAAAGCGGCGGCGAAACTCAAGAAAACCTGTCCCCTCGCCATTGGTGCTAATTTGCGATCCTAAGCGGATGTGCTCGTTCACCTGAAAGCCTAGGTTAAATCGTGTGGGGTCTGATGGGGCTGTTAACAATTGCAGCAGCGACACAGAGGTAAAGTTATTGATCTGAAAGCCCACTTCTGCACCAACGGCCAAGGCAGGGGTAGAGGATTGCGCCTTGCGATCCGGTGGCACCACCGCCGGAAAAATCCGAAAGGAGGTACGGTTGCCGGTGGCGCGGTCGATGGCAGCTTGGAGGTTATTAAACAGGGCGGAGCCAGCAATATTGGCCACAAGAGCTTCGCCACTGACTTGATTTTGATCGCTACTTGCCCCTCCCCCCATCAAGGTCAGCAACTCCGCATTACTGCGGGGAGGGCTACTAGACAGTTCGAGCACTGCCGGTAGGTTGGTTTGGAATTGGCTGGCACGACCATTGATACGAGCGGTAATGCGCACGGTGTTGAGGGTGCCAATACTCGTGGCGGTTGCGGTGCCAAAGTCGCCTAGCCGGGTGGTGCCGGGGGTAAAAACTTCGGTGGCGGTTGCGGCAAGGGTAAGGTTTAGGTCAGGGTCAAGACCGTTAGCAGGGGTAAAGCGAACATAATTATCCCGGCGTCGTTGCAATAAAAAGAGGGTAGTAAATAGGTTAAGCTGACCGCTGGTGAGGCGGATTTCCCCAGCGGGCTGAAGCGTGTCAAGGGCACCATTGAGGGTCAGGCTCCCCGTGGCGTTGAGATTGAGAAAGGGCGCACGGGTGACCTGTAGGGTATCGACCAGTTGAATTTGTAAGTTCTCAAAGACGGGTTGCTCAAAGAGGGGCGTGCGAACAGTAGGAGCACCATTGCCATTGCCGAAGCC
Source organism: Thermostichus lividus PCC 6715 (assembly GCF_002754935.1). NCBI lineage: Bacteria > Bacillati > Cyanobacteriota > Cyanophyceae > Acaryochloridales > Thermosynechococcaceae > Parathermosynechococcus > Parathermosynechococcus lividus. The sequence goes on along the minus strand of NZ_CP018092.1, from coordinate 1,819,470 downwards.
AGCGATCGCTCCTAGGTCGAGGCGACCACGGCTGAGCTGGACGCTACCGCCAATATCCGGACTCAACAGGGTATCGGTAATCACTAAGGTGCCGTTGACGGTGCCCTGATAAATCTCCCTAGCATTCACTTGGAGTTGGTTGAGACTAATGGTTAAGGGGGTTTCAGCATCGACATCATCGGCAGCAAGGGGCTGCTGAATCGGTAATACCCCGGCCATCGTAATTTGACCTTGGCTAAAGACTCCTTGGATACCATCAACCCGTAGGCGATCGCGATCAAAGCGTACCCGCGCACTGACGTTGGTCAAGGGAGCCGTAAAGGTGGGCGTTTTCAGCACTGCGTCATCGACACTCAGCACGCCATTGATCAGAGGCTGCTGCCAGGTGCCCCGCAACTGAGCTTGCAAGGTGCCTTTCCCCTGCTGCCACTGCACCTGATCCGTAAAGGCGTTAATTAATGAGAGTCCTTCATCTTTGATGGCCACATCAAGGGCAAGTCGCTGGTCTGGGAGGGGATCGGGGTCGAGGGGGTACGGCAGGGGCACAGAGCCAGTAATGGTGAGGGGTTCAGGGGTATCAAAACGGGCGACTGCTTGCAGTGCCAAACGATTCTGGCCATAGCGGAAGGTGGCATTGGCCGCTTCAAGGGGACGCTGATTGAGGCGGGCATCGCCAAGGGAGGCTTCCCCCACAAAAATGGGTCGCTGCCACGTGCCTGTGATCACCGCATGGCCATTGACGGTTCCCTCAAGGTCAATGCCTGGAGGGAGGAGGCTGGCAAAGGTACTGATGGGAAACTGTTGCAGAGTGAGTTGAGCCTTTTGAGTGCTGCCACCGATGGTGCCGTTCAATTGCAGTTGGCCGCCATTGGCCACCACCTCCATGGTGGAGAGGACTAACTGCTGTTGGGCAAAACGCCCGCGACTAAGGATGCGATCAATGGCATAGTTCCCCCACTGCCAGTCTTGACCGCTGAGATCAAAGTTCGCCACTAGACCTGACTGGGGAGTTTGGCTGAGGCTGATCTGGCCGCTGAAGTCCCCCTGCAGCTTAGACAGGGGGGGGATGAGGTGCGGGCGACGCACAAGGGCAGCTTGGGCTTGCAGCATTTCAATTTCTGCTAAGCGACGAATTTGGGTGAGCAGCAGTGCATCTGGCCCTGCCCCAGCAGAGGGGGTTCCCAAGTCGGCGGCGCTGCCATAGGTCTTGGTGTTACCTAGCCCCAAAACGGTGGCCAAGCCTGTGAGGTCTTCCAAATTCCCCTGAGCAATCCTAAGCTGAGCGGCTAAGCGTTGGGGTTGCAGATCGGCACTAAACTGGTATTGACTCTCGCCTTTTTGGAACTCTCCTTGCCCGAGGCTGAGGCGATTGGGGGCAAGGGCAAACTGAAGATCGAGGCGATCGCCCCGCCATGCCCCTAGCCCCGGGCGCTCAATGCTGAGGCTGCCTTGGCCACTGCTCCACCCTTGTAGGCGCAGTTGCCCTGATGCAGTACCAGCAATGATGGCGGTTTCCGGCAGTTGCGGTGGCACGATGCGCAGACGCTCAAGGGGAAACTGCTGCAGGCGAATGGCCAACGCCTCCTCTTGACGCTGGCCAACAAGCCGCGCTTGCTGCTGCTGAATCTCGAAGGACTGGGGTTGCCACGCACTGTCAAGGTGTAGCTCAAGGCGATCGCCCCCTCCCTGCAAGCGCAACGATCCCCCTGCTGTTGACTCAAGGCCACGGTACCGCGCAGAAGTGGTGCAAAGCGCAGGTCGTTTACGGCCAACTGCCGAGTTTGCAGCGTTCCCTGAAACTGAAGAGAGCCTAACGTGCCGCTGAGGTGTCCTTGCAGGCTACTGGTGCCGGCGATCGCGACGGGGATAGGCACAGCCGGCGTAAACAGCCCACTTAAAGCCCCTAGGGAAAGGTTGTCTGCCTGTACCCCTAGGTTCACCTGCCCGAGGGCAAGGGCATCCACATCCACCGCAATCGTCCCTTGGGCACGCACTCCCCCAAGGTAGCCTCTTGGAGGCGTAGCTGTTGGCCATCCCACCCTAAGCGCGCCAGCAGGGGATCACCGGTGGGGGTTGGGCTGACCCTCAGGTTAGCTTGAGCTGTTATGGCACCAAGGTTTAGCTCATCAATGCGCCCTTGGGCGATCGCCTCTCCGTTTAATTGCCCATGGACTTGGTCGCTAAACTGGCGCAGAGCCACGTTGTGCGCCGTTGCCTCCAGTTGCCATCGCCCGGCTACCGCTTGGGCGCGACCTTGCAGAACGCCGGGGCGCAATTGCACCTGAAAATTCGGCACCAAGAGTTGAGTTTGGTTGATCTGAGCCACGCCCCTGAGGGGATACTGAGCCGTCGGCAATTCAAACGCTGCCTTGGCCAACCAGGTTTCAGGGGCAGCCACATCACCGCCAAAATCTATTTGGGCAAAGCCACGCCCCAAGGGCATCGGGGATGCTACGTCATAGGCAGCGGCGATCGCATCTAGGGCAACGTGACGAACCTGGGCACGCCCTTGGAACGCCCCATTCGGCTGCAACCTCAGGTCAGCATTCAGCGTGCCACCGCTTTGCAGCTCAGCTACAGCATTCGTAAGCTGTAGGCCCTCTAGGGAGGCAACAAAGGGAAGAGTGACCGATTGCAGACGGAGTTGATCTACTCTTAGGGGGGTTTGGCTGCGGATTTCCCCTTGCACGTTGGGATTATCGAGAGCACCGCGAATTTCCAAGCGGGGAATGTGAACTCGACCGCCTAAGGGCACAGGAGGCTCTAGGTTGAAGGCGCTCAAGGTCGGTGCTAAATCCAGCGTGCCGACTTCCGCATCAATCTGCCAGCCGGTCTGTAGTCCCACTGTCCCTTTGGCGTGCCATTTCACATTGGCTACTTCTCCCCGGAGGTAGTGCAGCCGGACGCGATCGCCCTGTAATTGCAGATGGGCATTCACGTTCTTGAGGCTTTGGGGCACGTCTGTGCTGCGCAGATCTGCCCCCCGCAACCACACTTGGCCAGTAATGTCTGGGGTATCCGTGAGGGGGAATGCCACGCTGATCTGGCCGTCAAGTTGTCCCCGCTCGACCACAAGGGTTTCCGGCAAAATGTCAAAGTCATTAATGAGGGCAACGGCAATGGCTTTACCTTGGATGTGTAAGGTGCCTGTTGCAGTTGGTTGATCCCAGTCGCCCTCTAGCCGCCACTGCCCCCCGTGGCCAAATTTCCCTCCAGTTGACCGCGTAGAGCCAAGTTTTTAGTGTCAGGGTTGAGGGTGACAGCGCCGTGGATGTTCTCAAGACGGTAGGCTGGCTTGCCAAAGGGCTGAACCACCACAGAGCCGTTGCGTAATCGCAGGGATAGCTCACCAAGGTCAAAGGGGGTCTCCTGATCCTGCGGCAGCATCAATTCGGTACGCCACCACTGCCCACTACGATCTTGAACGACGGTAATTTGCGGCTGTTGTAAGGTAATGCCAATGGTTAACTTTTGACCCGTGAGAATTTGCCACAGGTTAAAGGAGACCTCAATCCCCTCAAGGGTGGCGCTGTCGGGTTCAATTTGTCCTGCCGCCGTGTAGCTGGGAATCTCTGAGGCTCCAAAGCGGATAAAATTTAGCCCAACCTGCTCAACCTCGCCAATTTGTACCGGGCGATTCAGGCGTTTTTGCAGTTGTTGACTCATTTGGGGAGCCAGCTCGTAGTTCACAAACCACCACGCTCGCACGCCGCCAGCGATCGCCGCTGCACCCACGAGGACAACAGCCGTGCCCCACAGGCGCTGCCGACGACCCCAGCGAGATGCTTGCGATTGCTGTGTCATGATTGATGAATCCCTCACACCATGCCAATCCACCTACCGGCTTCATCCTAATACGGAAGATTGGCGGTTGTCTTTCGGATGTGAGTGCGCAGATCAGGTGCGCTGAACCAACCAGCCCAGCAACCCTAAAACAGCGACCACGGCATAGAAAGTGCTCACCACCTGCAATTCCGACCATCCCCCCAACTCAAAATGGTGGTGCAAGGGTGCCATCCGCAACAGACGTTTACCAACCCCATCAGGTCCTTTGGTGGCTTTGTAGTAGAGGACTTGAGCGATCACCGAAAGGGATTCCACAAAAAATAGGCCACTGACAATGAAGAGTTGCCACAACTGCTGACTGGCTAACCCCAACCCCGCTAGCACTGCCCCTAGCGCTAACGAGCCGGTATCCCCCATAAAAACCCGCGCTGGATGGTGGTTGTGCCAAACAAAGCCAAGACAAGCCCCACTCATGGTGGCTGCGAGAATTTGCAGATCGGGGTGAGTGCCCATGATTGTTCCAAGGGCAAGCAGGGCGATCGCTGCGGTGCCGCCCGCTAAACCATCAAGACCATCGGTAAGGTTGAGGGCATTCCCCTGCGCCATTGGCACAAAAACTGCTAGGGGAATAAACCCAACCCCCAGCGGCCACACCCAGCCCCAAGGTGCAGTAATGGTTGTTGCCGCCGGTTGAGTGCCCACTAGCCATGCACAAAAAAGCGCAGCCCCCACCGCTTCCAGAAGCAACCGCAGCCGCGCAGACATCCCCCTATTGGATTTGCGTCGTAACACTTGCCAGTCATCCCACCAGCCAATGGCAGCGTACCAAACCGCCAGCAGGGCGATCGCCACCACCGACCCTGAGAGTTGCCCCACAGCCAGAGATGCCCAGAGGACAGCTAAGAGTAACCCTGTGGGTACAAAAAAAATCCCCCCCATTGTCGGCGTACCCGACTTTTTCAGGTGAGATTGGGGGCCATCTTCACGAATCACCTGTCCCGTTTTTAGCTGCCGCAGTAACGGCACAACCCCAACACCGATCAGCACTGTCAAAGTAAAGCTCACCAGCAGTGGCAAGGTCAAGGTTTGCAGGGGTGCGTCCCAGCGATCGCCACCGACATCATAGGCAACGGCAGCCATGAGTAAACCCGCACTCAGGAGGCCAAACAGCCACCGCCCAGTCAAGAACTGCGGTGCCACAGCCGTTTTTGTTGGGGGCATTGTTGCTTCACCAGCGCATCACTCTAATAGTTAGGAATAATTTAGGCGTGTTTACCCGTTATTCATCCAACCCCAGATCATCCTCTTCTTCATAGTCAGCGGCACTATCGCTGACAAACTCTTCAATTTCTCCCATATCGTCTAGGCTGCTCTCTAGGATGGGATCGGCTTCGTTACCATCGCGGGCAATGAACCGTCCTGTTTGCTGAAGCCATTCAAGAATCGAGCGATCAGAACGTCCCGCTGAGGTGAGATTCTTTTGCGAGATAGGCTCTTCGTACAAGGAAGGATTGTGTAGGGTCATAGAAGGCTATCGAAGACTACTGTGTTTTTAGGATTATGCACCATTGTTCATCCTAGCCTGTTCGGGGCTGATTTTGGAGCACCGCCCACAGGACGTGCAGTTCTGTGGGTGGCAACGTTGGCAGTGGCACATTCCAAGGAACCGATCTAGAGTGTAAGCGTCACTAAAGAAATCAATTCAATATTTTGTTACATGAGGGACGTTTTTATGCGGATGCAAGCCATTAGTTTTCTAAGTTTGAGTTATTTGTCCCTTGGTGTAGCAAGTACGGCGATCGCCGCACCCTACCCGCCGGAAGTGGTTTCACGGTTTACAACGGAGTGCGCAACCGCCTTAAAGGAACAGGTGCCACAAATGGCAAACTATGGCAATGCCTATTGCAGCTGTGTGATTAACGAGTTACAAACCTCGCTGTCGTTAGACGAATTTAATGCGATTGGCCAGAACGTCCAAGCCAATGCCAGCCCTGAAGTACGGCAAATGCTCACCAATACAGCGCAAACCTGCTTACAGCGGGTCACACAGTAAGAGGTACTGGCTATGCGGCTTACCGAGAAACTAGCAAGTTCCCCCTCGAGATCAGGTCAAGCCTGATCTTGCAACTACTTAGAGGCTCAAAAGGGTGCTGATCATGACGGCAGTGCCCACAATTCCTAGGCACTGTGGCCAAAGGGCGCTTAGGGGGAGCCGACTAATTTTTTGGGTCAACAGTAGGCTAGCAAGGGTGCTCACGATCAATGCCGTAGTTTGCAAAAAAGCAACTACTGCTGGGTGAGCACTCCACTGAAAAGGTGTCCCTGCACTCAGGCCAAAGGTAGCCAAGGTAACCGGCCAAAGGTGACCGGCTTCGCCCAAACCAAGGGGCAAGTAGTAGGCAAGGTTAGCCCCCAGCACCAGCGGCAAGTAACCGTAGGCTAACCGGATAAAGGGTTGAGGGGAGCCCCAGAGTCGCTGCCCTTGGTGCAACACCCACGCAATAGCACCGGGCACCGCCAACGTCAGGGTGGCGATCGCCGCCTTTACCAGAAATGGTGCCTGAGGCTGATGGCACCACACCAATACCTGTGGCAGGTGGTGCAGCACCACCGCTCCTAACAGGAGAAACAGCAGGCAGACTTCGTAGGCGGTAGGGGTATGACTCGTCCAAAGTTCAATGGCTGGCGGACGCAAATTTAGCTCCACCGAGCGGTGGGGGCACGCCTTCAGGCAGGTCATACACAGGACACAGTTGCGGTTGTCCGTCAGTTGTGCCGGATGAGAATAGATGGGGCAGCCGCCAGTCTCTTGACCTTCTCCAAGGGCTGGCCCGCCTTTATAGCACTGGTAGGTGGTGCAACTGGCGGCGCAGATTCCCCGCTGGGCACGCAGTTCAATGATAGAGAGCTTGGCAAACAAACCATTCATCCCACCAATGGGGCAAAGGTAGCGGCACCAAAAGCGGCGTTCGTAAAGCTGCGAGAAAATGACTGCCCCAGCAGTGATCAGGATCAGAAGCCAACTAGACAGATAGGCAGTATTGGGAAGATCCCATAGTTCCTCCCACAGCAGAATGGCCGTAAATAGGGCAAACAACATCCAGCCACCCCATTTTTCCGCCAGAGGGCGCGGCCAAGACCCTAAGCGGCGCGGCCAAAGTTTCAGGGAGAGTGTTTGCAGCAGTTCACCATAGATCATGAAGGGGCAAACGGCACACCAGATACGACCTAAAAAGGGAAAGATCAACAGGGAGAGCGGCCACCACCATGCCCAAAATAGGTTCAAGGCAAGATTGTGCTCACGGTCTTGTGGCCCCCACAGGCCAATGGCCACAATGAGGGGAAACGCCCACAGCATCAGGCCATAGTTGAGGCGATCGGGCCACCACGGACTGCGGAGGAGGTAACGCAACTGCGGGTAGGCATTGAGGAGATTCCAGCGGAAACGGCGCTGCTTGACCTGTTCTGGCCAAAAAACTTCCTCTGTCAGGAGGCTGGCACCATTGGCTTGGAGAATGGCGCGCTCCACGAGGCTGGCTAATTCCCGTAGGTTGCCCGGAAAGTCATAGCTTTGTAGTCGCCGCAGTGCTTCAGGGGTGATGCGGGGTTTGGGAATGCGTTTACTGCGGCAGCAGAGGGTGATGTAGTAGTTGACGAGGGCTTCAATATCCGCTTTGGTGACCCGGAGGGGCGGTACTCGGATGATGTGGTGAACGAGATCTTGGCAGTTGCAGTCTTTTTTCTCGGCAATGAGGATAATACGTCCCTGAAACAGTCGCGCTGTAGTGGTTGTGTCGCTAACGGGCAGGTACTCACGGCTCTGTAGCAACCGCCGCAGTTGGGGGTAGAGGGCGTTTGGCCACTCGTGAACGTTATTGAGAATGAGCGTCCCTTCGTTCAACCAATCTAATAGTCCTTGCTTGCCGCCTGCTTTGCCAAAGAGTTCGGCACCATTGGCTGAGAGGGTGCCGCAGTTCAATTGAATGAGGGGTTGGCGGCGATCGCGTGAGCCATAGTGAATCAGCGCAGCAATGTTGTCTTTCTCAAGCCCTGGCTCCCCAAAAATGAGTACGGAGTGGCGATCGCCTGCGGCCTCTTTAATCGCGTGGCGCAGCCGGATAGCATAGCGACTGCTGCCGACGATGCCCTGTTTGACCCGCGGTACCAGATAGGGGCGCAGAGCCATTTGACGCTGCTGTTCGTAGGCCAGTTGAGCCGTTACATCCGCTAGGGCACCGCTGAGGTGCTGGGAAATGCTTTGCCGCAGTTCGGGAAATTGATCAGCAAGGCGGTTAAACACGTCCCGCGAGAGGGTCCACACTTCACAGTCGCTGAGGGTAATCACCGTGTGGGGTGTTGGCTGATCAAGCACTAACTCTGGCCAGTGCAACACGGTGCCGGGTGGCAGCGTCATCACTTGGGCAGGACTATCCGTAGTGGTGTGGTAGGCTTCGAGCTGCCCTGATTTCAAGATGTAAAGAGTGGTAACGGCTTGATCTTCGAGCACCAGCCGCCGATTCGCAGCAATCTGCTCTTGGCGACAGGCAGCGGCGATCGCCTCTAGAGCGGCCAACGATAGAGACCCAAAGGGGGTATGGCGCTGCAGCCACTCTAACCGATCTGAGAGGTTCACGGTTCAGGCTCCAATAATGGGAATTGGCGAGGGCGATACCCCAAGTGCTGCCATGCTTGAGGGGTGGCCATCCGCCCGCGGGGGGTGCGTTGCAGGTAGCCCATCTGCATCAGGTAGGGTTCGTACACTTCCTCAATCGTTTGTACATCCTCTCCCGTTGCAGCAGCTAAGGCATCAATCCCCACCGGTCCCCCTTGATAAGATTCAATTATCACACTCAGCAGGCGGCGATCGGTCCAGTCCAGCCCTGCTGGATCAACGTTAAACAATTCCAACGCCGCGATCGCCACGGCCAAGGTAATTTCACCACTATGTTTGACGGCCGCATAATCGCGCACCCGCTTCAGAAGCCGAATGGCAATGCGGGGGGTTCCCCGACTGCGGCGGCCAATTTCCAGCGCTGCCTCAGGGGTAATGGGGGTTTGCAAGATCACTGCTGTGCGCTCAACAATCTGCTGCAGCTCCGCAGGTTGGTAAAAGCGGAGTCGCTGGACTAACCCAAACCGATCCCGCAACGGCGAGGTCAGGGCACCGGCACGGGTGGTGGCCCCCACTAGGGTAAAGCGGTTAAGGGAAAGCCGCCGCGAGCGCGCACTTTGGTGCTTGCCCACGGTCAGATCAAGGTAAAAGTCTTCCATCGCCGGATAGAGCAGCTCTTCAGTCATCCGCGAGAGGCGATGGATTTCATCAATAAATAAAATATCGCCGGGCTTGAGGTTAATTAACAGGCCAACAATGTCGCGGGGGCGCTCCAGCGCAGGGGCACTGGTAATCTTGCAATTCACTCCCATTTCCGCAGCCAAAATCAAGGCGATCGTGGTTTTCCCTAGCCCCGGCGGGCCATAGAGCAGCAGGTGATCTAGGCTTTCTTGGCGAGACTTAGCCGCTTGAATGGCAATTTCTAGAACATCTTTAAGTTCTTGCTGGCCGATGTACTCAGCCAACGACTGGGGGCGCAGCGAGTCTTCGCTGGTGGACTGCTGTTCCTCAGAATTCAGAGCCGCAGACAGCAAGGATGGGGAGGGCGATCGCTCCGGCGAGGGATTTTGGGAAGAAATAATCGCCATCCCGACCTCCTAGGTAGCTACCCTCCCTAGGTGCGTTTTAGCCAGCTAAACATTGACCGCAGTTCCTGACCCACCTGCTCAATGGGGTGCTCTGCTTCCCGGCGGCGCATGGCCGTAAAGCCCGGCTTACCTGCCATATTTTCTAGGACAAATTCGCGGGCAAATTGCCCGGTTTGAATTTCATGAAGAATTTTGCGCATTTCGGCGCGGGTGTCATCGGTAATAATGCGCGGCCCACGGGTGAGGTCGCCATACTCAGCAGTGTTGGAGATGCTATCGCGCATCTTGGCCAAGCCCCCTTCCACAATAAGATCCACAATCAGCTTCACTTCGTGGAGGCACTCAAAATAGGCCAGTTCCGGTTGGTAGCCAGCACTGACAAGGGTTTCAAACCCTGCCTTGATTAGGGCGCTCAGGCCGCCGCACAGAACCACTTGTTCCCCAAAGAGATCGGTTTCTGTTTCTTCGCGGAAGGTGGTTTCCAAAATACCGGCGCGGGTGCCACCAATACCTTTGGCGTAGGCCATAGCCAAATCCCGTGCTTGACCACTGGCATTTTGATAGACCGCAAATAGACAGGGCACCCCTTCCCCTTGATCGTAGGTGCGCCGTACCAAATGGCCGGGGCCTTTGGGGGCAATCATGACCACATCGACATTGTCGGGGGGGACAATTTGGCCAAAGTGAACGTTGAAGCCATGGGCAAAGGAGAGGACATTGCCGGTTTGCAGATTGGGGGCAATCTCCTGTTCATAGACGACCCGCTGCACCTCGTCAGGAAGGAGGATCATAATCCAGTCGGCTATTTTGGCAGCCTCGGCTACAGGGTGAACTGTCAGACCATCGGCGCGGGCACGCTCTGCAGAACGACTGCCAGCATAGAGCCCAACGACAACCTTCAGACCGCTATCCCGTAAGTTGAGGGCATGGGCATGACCTTGAGAGCCATAGCCAATGACTGCGATTGTTTTGTCCTTGAGAAGCTCAAGCTGGGCATCTGCGTCGTAATACATGCGTGCCATAGTGACTGTTTTCCTTTCCAATTGCTTGCAGCAGGTCGTTACTGTGTCTCTACTACCTTAGTTCTGAGTAGAGTCGGTAAGGTGCAACGTTAGCGAGCTTAGCGGTTCCGCGAAAAGCGATTGCCCCCACTGCCTGCCATGGCCTCGCGCGGGCGTGCCTTATTGACCTTCAGTTGCCGCCCCATCCACTCAGCACCATCGAGATCGGCGATCGCTGCATCTTCTTCAGCATCTGTGGACATTTCCACAAAGCCAAAGCCACGCTTGCGACCGGTTTCCCGATCCACTGGTAAATAGACTTGTTTGACGGCTCCGTATTCGGCAAATACGGCCTCTAAATCTTCCTGAGTGGCCGTGTAGGAAAGGTTGCCGACATAAATAGACATAATCTGATCTGCTCCAAAGCAAAAGTTGAACCATACGTTGACGCTGACTTCGGAGAGATGACTGTCACGTAACCAACCTTCCCTAAGACCGAACTCATGAATCGCTCTACCTAAATACTCAAGCGGCGATTACTCGCCAACCTTGCCTATTGATTATAGCTGATGGTGCGCCTCTGCCGCCGCTGAAAAGAGAATGCTAGGCTAAAAGAGGGGTATTTTTTGTGAATCTTAACAATGTCAGGATTAGCAGCGGTTGTGGTTGGTTTGTCGGGAGGGGTCGATAGCTCTGTGGCGATCGCCTCCTTGAAGCAACAGGGCTATCCGGTGGTGGGGTTAACCCTATGGCTGATGAAGGGTAAAGGACAGTGCTGCTCTGAGGGGCTGGTGGATGCGGCACGGCTGTGCGAGGAGTTGGGGGTAGCGCACCACATTGTTGACAGCCGCGAAATCTTTGAAAAATACATTGTGGACTATTTGGTTAGCGGCTATGCCAGTGGCATTACCCCTTTGCCCTGCTCCCAGTGCAACCGCATGGTCAAGTTTGGGCCGATGCTAGCTTACAGCCGTGCTGAATTAGGGATTGACACTATCGCCACCGGTCACTACGCCCAGGTGCGCTATAACCCCAATAGCGATCGCTACGAACTCTGGCGGGCGGTGGATCGCCACAAGGATCAGAGCTACTTTCTCTACGATCTGCCCCAAGAGATTCTTGCCCATGTCCTGTTTCCCTTGGGGAGCCAAACCAAAGATCAAACCCGTGCCCTTGCGGCGCAGTACGGCCTGCACACCGCCACCAAACCGGACAGCCAAGATCTATGTCTGATTGAGGCACACGGTTCGATGCGCCAATTTTTAGAGCAGTATCTGCCACCCACCCCTGGGGAGGTTGTGGACCTGAGCGGACGTGTCCTCGGGCATCATCAGGGTATCCATCATTACACCATTGGTCAGCGGAAGGGGTTGGGGATTGCGGCGGCGGAACCCCTGTACGTTGTGGCGCTGGATCGGGTGCATAACCGGGTGATTGTTGGCGATCGCGCCAGTGCTGTGCGCGGGGAATGTACCGTGGCGCGAGTGAACTGGGTATCCATTGCCCCCCCGCAATATCCCCTCAAGGTAGAGGTGCAAATTCGCTATCGCACCCCAGCGGTGCCGGTGACGGTTCTGCCCACCGCTGACCCTGAACAAGTAAAATTAGTGTTTGCAGATCCCCAGTTTGGGGTGACCCCCGGCCAAGCGGCGGTCTGGTATGAGGGCGATCGCCTTTTGGGGGGTGGGATTATCCAACCCGTTGCCGAGGATGAAACCACGAGCAATGGCCTAGGATCCCGGTGAACCAAAACCATTAAGGAGTTACCCCATGCAAAAACGCTTGAACTATTCTGCCTCGGATATTATGCGCCGTGCCGAGCAATTGATCCAGCACTCGTCCAATCGCTACCGCATTACGGTGCAGATTGCCAACCGTGCCAAACAGCGGCGAGGGTTAGACGCCTCCGAGGACTTTGATGATCTGCCGCTGAAGCCAGTGATCCGTGCCATCATTGAAATGTCGGATGAAATTGCCCAGCCCGAGTTACTGGCAGATTAAGACCACCCTTGCGCAGGAATCTTGGAGGTATGGCATGAGCAGGCGGCGGTGGGGTCATTTTTTTGCGGGTCTAGGGCTGGGCTGGCTCTTGGTGGGTCTGTGGTTTGGCGCTATCTCGGTGCGATCGCAGCCTGCTCCACCGGCTACAGGTGCACAACTTCTGATCAATCCGCGCCAAGTGGCTGAAGCCCTCTACCCAGAACTGCCCGATTTTCCGAAAGCAAATCACTATATCCGCCAAGATAACCGCCGCCCGGCGCCGGAAAGTACCCTTTTAGAGCGGTTTATTGTCTATCACACTACCGTAAAAGGGCGATCGCCCCTATCTCGCTTTGATTGGTTGATTTCCCTAGCGGACTACCTCGGGGTCAATGATGTCCTACGCCCGGAAACCTACCCGGGGCGAACCTACTTAACCACAAACCCGATGGAGCAGGATGTGGCGGCCATTCGCCAATTGAACCGCCAGCAGCGCCAAGCCTTGGTTAACACCCTAACGGCCTTCTATGCCCGACAGGCGGGGTTACCCACGACCACACCCCAACTCCCCCAAACGGAGGTGCTACCACAGCCGGTGCCTAGGAATCCCTCTGGTTCTGTGTTGCCCCCTATCCCCCAGCCGGGCGGAGCCACCCTGCTCACTCCAGCGGAGCCACCGCGCCCCCAGCCCACTGGCGATGCTCGTTTTTTACTGCCCTAGCCCCTTCTGAGTTGGTCTTAAACTATGGCTATTCCCGTTGCTGAACTGCTGAGTACTGATATTCTCAAGCCCGCCCGCTATCTGGGCAATGAATTGGGGGCAGTGCGTAAACCTTGGGACGCGGCCACGGTTCGCTGGGTACTCAGCTACCCAGAAATCTATGAAGTCGGTGCCTCCAACCTTGGGCACATTATTCTTTACAACATTCTCAATACGGTGCCCGATCAGCTTTGCGATCGCGCCTACTTACCCGCTGCGGATCTGGCGCAAAAACTGCGTACCACCCAAACACCGCTGTTTGCTGTTGAGTCCCGCCGCCCGCTGGCGGACTTTGACCTGATTGGCTTTAGCCTTAGCTACGAATTGGGGGCAACCAATATCCTAGAAATGTTGGATTTAGCTGGGCTACCCCTGACGTGGGCTGAGCGGCAACACACCACCGAGATACCCCTGATCTTTGCCGGCGGGCAAACCGCCACCTCCAACCCAGAACCCTACGCTGATTTTTTTGATTTCTTTGCCCTTGGGGACGGCGAGGAACTGCTACCGGAAATTGGCCTAGTGGTGGCAGACGCGAAGCGCGCCGGTCTCAGCCGCCAAGAGACTCTATTAGACCTAGCGCAAGTGCCGGGGGTTTATGTCCCCCAGTTCTACGATCGCCAACCGGATGGTGCCGTTGTCCCCAATCGTGCCGATGTTCCAGAACGGATTTTGCGCCGCGTGGCTACCCCTCTACCCGCCTATGCCGTTGGCTTGGTGCCCTACGTCGAGACGGTGCACGATCGCCTGACGGTGGAAATTCGCCGCGGCTGTACCCGGGGCTGTCGGTTTTGCCAACCGGGGATGCTCACCCGTCCTGCCCGGGATGTGGCTCCAGATGAGGTGATTGCCGCCATTGAAACCGGGATGCGAGCAACCGGTTATAACGAGTTTTTCGCTGCTTTCGTTAAGTTGTTCCGATTATTTAGCCCTGCCCGCAGTGGGGGTCGAAATTAAAAATCGCCTCCGGCATGAGCAGATCTCCTTGTCATTACCCAGCCAGCGGGTGGATCGCTTTGACGAAAACATTGCCCACATTGTCGGCGGCACCCGCCAGAGTAGCTTAACCTTTGCCCCGGAGGCAGGAACGCAACGACTGCGGGACATCATCAATAAGGGGCTAACTAATGAAGAGTTGCTGCGGGGGGTCAAAACCGCTTACGAGCAGGGGTGGGACAAAGTCAAGCTCTATTTTATGATTGGCCTGCCCGGGGAAACCGATGCCGATGTGCTTGGCATTGCTGAAACCATCCGCTGGCTCAAACGAGAATGCTGGATGAAAGGCCGCAAACCCCTGAATTTTCATCTGACGATCTCTAACTTTACCCCCAAGCCCCACACACCTTTTCAGTGGCATGCGGTCTCCACGGCTGAGTTTGAGCGTAAGCAGGCGCTCCTGAAGGCGGAGTTCCGCACCATTCGCGGCCTCAAGGTCAACTTTACCGATGTGCGCATCTCTGCGATGGAGGACTTTGTCGGTCGCGGCGATCGCCAACTTGGGGCAGTGATCCGCCGCGCATGGGAGTTAGGGGCGCGCGAAGATTCATGGTGGGAAAGCCTAGATCGTGCCTATGCCGCCTGGACGCAAGCGATCGCCGAGGCAGGGCTAGATTGGAAATACCGCCAACTCGAAGCCGGGGAGTGGAATGTCTTTAGTGGCGAAGCTGCCGCCTTGGATGCGCCCCTCCCTTGGGATCACATTGACACTGGCATTAGCAAAGCGTGGCTCAAAGAGGATCTCCAGCGTGCCCTCGCCGCAGTTGTGGTTCCTGATTGTTCCTTTGCTGGCTGCTCCCACTGTGGCGTGTGTGGCCTTGACTTTGGCCATAATGTTGTGGTGCCACCGCCCCCCATTCCTGCGATTCAAGAGCAGTGCCGTCCTCCTCAGGAGCGGGTTCAACGCCTCCGCCTCACCTTTGGCAAAGTGGGCAGCATGACCCTCATCAGCCATCTTGATCTGCTACGGCTGCTGGAGCGAGCCGTGCGCCGTGCTCAGCTACCGATTGCCTTTAGTGGTGGGTTTCATCCTGCACCGCGCATTGCCACCGCCAGTGCCTTGCCCCTGGGGATGGCCAGTGAAGGTGAACTTGTGGATCTTGAATTTCACCAAGCGGTTGATCCAGAGGTTGTCCTCAGCCAGTTGCGGCAGCAGCTACCGCCAGAGTTACCCCTTTATCGCTGTGAGGTGGTGCCTTTGAGCGCGCCTGCTGCCAGCCAAGCCCTTGTGGCCGCCACTTACGAACTGCTGATTTGCGCCCCAGACGAGTGTTCCCTGCCGGAGTGGGAGGAGGTTCTACAGACCCTGCGAGCGACCGCTGAGGTGCCCTACGAATTAACCACTAAATCCGGCAAATCGAAGATCATTAACCTGCGCGATCGCCTCCTCGAGATTGCCCTTACCCCAGAGCAACCCCATTGGCCAACCCTACGTTTAATCTATAAAGGCGTGTGCCGCAATGATGGCACCTTCTTGCGGCCTGAACACTGCCTGCACTTACTGGAAGTCGCCAGTGGGCGATCGCTAGTGTTACAGCGGGTGACCCGTCGGCAGTTGCACCTTGAGAGCTGTTCCCCCTAACGTCCGGGGATAAAGGCAGTGCTCAGACGCTTCATGGCATTAGCCGCAATATCGCGGTAGCGCAGCTCACCGCAGAGCACCTGCCCCAGTCGCCGAGTGGCGGAGGGACGTTTCATGGCTAAACGGTATCCCACACCGGGCATCCGATGAAAGAGTCCGGCGAGGCGTTGTGCCCACGCTAGATCGGTGCCCCACTCGTTCTGGAGGCGTTGGCTATAGTTGGGCAGCGCGGTCGGGTCTCCTGCTAAGGCCGCATCAATGGCTTCTGCTGCACACATGCCACTGTAGAGCGCCGGACGAATGCCCTCTGCGGAAAAGGGATCCACTAAACCCGCTGCTTCCCCTACTAAAAGGGCGTGCTGAGTGTGCAAGGGCTGTGCCCCTTCCCACACACAGAGGGGATGGTACTGAACGTGGCTGTTTGCCATTGCTAGGTTATGGGCGGCGCAGTACTGCTGCAACACGGGTTCCCAATCAGTGCGATCGCCCCCCCGTAACACCCCTACCCCTACGGTGCGCAACTCGCCGCTGGGAAAGCTCCAAAGAAAACCATTTTTGACCAGACCAAATTCAAAATGCACGGCGCGATCGCCCCCCTCATTGGGCACGGTCATCACCGCTGCGGTACGAACCACCTTTGGCTTAAAACCTAGCCATTGCGCCATTTGACTGTTCGCACCATCGGCAGCGATCACATAGGCCGCCCGATAGGCCGCAGTTGGCGTATGCACCGACCAGTGATCGCCTGTAAAGTCAATCCCCGTCACCGTGGTGTTATCGCAGACCGTTACCCCTAACCGTTGCCCTTGCTGCAACAGAAAGTGATCAAACACAGACCGCTGCACAATCCAAATGGGGTCTGGAATATTCAGTTCCCGCTCTACGGCATCCTCTAGCTTCCATGTGTAGCGAACTGTACGGGTGGTCTCCACGATGGCAGGGCTAAAGTCAAAGTCAAACCACTGCGCCACTGCGGGTGAGACCCCACCAGTGCAGGGCTTAGAGCGCGGCAGTGGGCATTTTTCCAACACCAAGACCGATCGCCCCCGCTGCGCAAGGTGATAGGCAGCTGCACCGCCCGCTGGCCCACCGCCAACAATAATACAGTCGTACATCGCTGTTGTGCTTACTCCCACAAGCTCCTATCCTTTTTTGATCCTCTCTATCTAACCCTGACGGGTATGATTGGAGAGGGTTAGTTCACTAGAGGCTGAGCTAGGGATTGACATACTTCCACGGCTAAAGCGCGTGGGCTTTAGGGCAGCAGTTGTAACAAATCCCACCATTCTCCCTCGACCCTCTGCGCAAGCATTATGAACGACCCCACCGCAAACAGCAAGAATCATGCCCCCTTATCAGCCATGTTTCTGTTCTCGCAGTGTAGTTTATCGACGGTGATTGTTGGTGCAGCGATAGGTAGTACGCTCATCGCCAGCAGGGTGTTGGCAAACTGCACGATCAGTAGCGTTACCGGCCTTAACTTTGGTGCCTACAGTTCCTTTGACGCCGCCCCCAATGATGCCACCGGACGGTTTTTGTTTGTGTGTACCGATGTTCAAGCCCCTGTCACCATTCGCCTCAGCAGCGGTGCCGCCAACAGCTTTACACTGACACAATTGTAATTACCATTCAGTTTTAACTAACAGTTTTGCGGTCATGCCCATTTTGGGTTCAAACTAGCAGTTATTACAATTAGTAAAAGGCGGGTGCGACGGCACTGCCTCTATGTCGTCCCGGCGCGTAGTTGACCGGGGTATCTCGGAGGTTTAGATGACCCTTGGATATTTCCCGTTTGCGATCGCAGTGGCAGCAAATTAGCAGCGATGAAACCTGTGAAGCGGTTATTGACCACAATTTTATTCATCCATTACTAACGCTCCTTGGTTTCGGACCGGGCGATCGCATCACCTGCTTTGATACCGGCACAGGGATTGCCGATATTGCAGCTCGCTTCCCCAGCAAAGATCGCCCAGCCTTTGACCAAGAACGGCGACACCCTGATCTCATTGTGGAAATTAAGGCTCCTGCCCGCCGCTCTCGCAATACCCCGAGCCAAACGGTAACCCTGAGCCTAGAGGAGGGGTCGGCACACCAAACCCGTGCCCTCAGCCAACTACGGCACCTTTTAGCAGGGGAGCACTGCCGCCAAACGACATGGGGGCTGGTCACCAATGCCCGGCATTTGCAATTGTTTCAACGTCATGGCCACCTTGTGTATCCCGCCACTCCCAATTTTGAACTGAGGGGCGATCGCATCGACGGCATTGTCGCAGACCTCCGTGCCTGTCTCCAGCATCCCCAGCGAGCAACCACTGTGTGTATCTATAACCATAAGGGGGGAGTGGGCAAAACAACGACCACCATTAATTTAGGCGCAACCCTAGCGGTGGCGGATGAAGCCGTGTTACTGGTGGATTGTGACCCTCAAGGGGATCTCAGCCGCTCCTTGGAACTCAGTCCAACAGCGACCACACTGGCCAGTTGTATTCAAGACCCCAGCCTACCCATCACTGCCGCGGTGCGTTCCTTTGATCTGCGCCTGCGCAGCGGTAGCCGTATTAAATCTGCCCATATTTTTGATGTGATTCCGGCGGCTCCCCAACTCCAGAGTGTTCTCATTCAGGCGATGCAAGCGGGCACCCCGCCTATTACCCGCCTGCGAGAGGTGTTGCAGCCCCTGCGCGATCGCTACGACTATATTTTGCTGGACTGCCCTAGTTCTTGGTTGTTTCTCAGCAAGAGTGCCCTCTATGCCAGTGATGTGGTGTTGATCCCCACGCGACACACCGATTTATCCTCCCTAAACAATGCCGCCCACGTTATTCACAGCTTTATCTTTGGCGAAATTCAAACATTCCGCTACGACGGTGGCCCCTTGCCCCTACCGATTTTTTTTAATGGTGCTCCCACCACAGATAAGGCCATGGAGGTTGCCACCGCTGAAATCGCCCAAATTTTACAAAAATTTGCCCATCTCACGCCGTACTTTTGGCCGAACTATCACCTCAATGACACGGCTGTTTTGGCCATCCCCGAATATGCAATTATTTCCCGAGCGGCCTTTGCACGGGTGCCAGCGGTCTTTAAGGATAAGCGGGTGCTGGGCTTTTATCAAAACCTTGTGCAGGCCTATTTTCAACCCCTTCCATAGCGCTGCAAACACTGAAGCGGTGCTTGGGCAAAATAGCGGCGACGAAACTGTTGCTCGGCGATCGCCGCCAAAAATGCCTCTAGGGCTGGGGCAGTGTCTGGGGAAGGGTGGGGGTGCTGTGGCCAACGACAGACTAACACCTCTCCCTGCTCGTGCACCTCAACCCCTAAGGTGTTGAACACCGCGAGGGCGCTCCTGAAACAGGCCTCGTCTAACTCCAACTCGGCTAAGAGGTGGCTGCGCTCTAGGGGGCCTTGCTGCTGACTTGCGACTTTGAAGCGTGTCACGAGAGTCTGCCACAGGGAGAGGGGGTCTAGCTCTGCTGGCGCAGTGTAGGCCAAAATCAAGGGCTGTTGCTGTGCCTGTGCGCAATCAACCCAGTGTTTCCATGCCGCCGCAGAGGTGGGGCACGTTTCTACCCGCAGGCCAGTCTGCGGTGCTGCCTCAGGGCGATCGCGAAAGTCATAGATTAACTCAACGGGTGCAGGAGTAATGGTATTGGCTGCACTGGGTCGGAGCGCCACAAGGTTAGCTGTTATCCTGCCGTTCCATTCTTCAAGCTCTAGGACAACATCACAGGTCGTTGCTGGACAATCGCTGACCCGATGGCGCCACCATACTGCTGGAAAGCGGACTGCTGTCTGTGGCTCGACTAAATCGAACCGTGTATAGACGAGAGACTGATGTTTAGCCCGATACTCTTTGGGGTTCTGGATCGCTACCCCACGGACGAACAAACGGGGTTGAGGATTGCCTAAGCCAAACGGCTCTAGTAGCTGCAGCTCCTTGAACAGAGGCATCCCCAATGCCGACAGGGGAACCTCTAGGTCAATGGTGAGGGGCTGGGCGATCGCCGTGGCTGTGCCTTGCTGGTGGAGGAGGTAATCATTCAGCGCCGCTGTGAGGGCAGGAATATCAGCCGTTTTCAGGCTAAACCCCACCGCGTAGGGGTGGCCGCCAAAATGGACAAACAGGTGTTGCTGAGTCCGCAGTGCCTCGTAGAGATCCACGGTGCCCCCTGACCGAGCTGAACCAGTGGCCATGCCAGTCTGGGGATCCGTACGCAGCAAAATGGCCGGACGACCATAGGTGGTCACTAACTCATTGGCCACAATGCCAAGAATGCCAGCAGACCAATTTTCATCGGTTAAGACAATCACCCGCGCTGTTGACAGATCCAGTTGAGCCACCTTCTTATGTGCCTCGGTGGCGATCGCCCCTTGGAGCTGCCGCCGACTATTATTGGCCTGTTCAACGGCATTGGCAATATTCTGGGCGTGCTGCGGATCGAGGGTCGTCAGGAGTTCAATCAGCGGCTTCACATTCCCGGCCACCCGACTGACAGCATTAATGCGCGGACCAATGCCAAAACTAATATCCGTAACCCGATTTCCCTGCCGCCGACACGTTGCCAATAGTGCGTTGAGGCCAGGCCGTGGTGTCTTGGCAAGCACCTCTAGCCCTCGCTGCGCCAAATACCGCGCCTCGGCACGCAACTCCACCAAATCGGTAATCAGACCAATCGCCACTAAATCCAGTAAGGACTCCAGAGGCACTGCTGGGTGTTGCGGCCATGTCTCATAGACCGCCTCAACAAACTTGTAGGCCACTGCCACCCCCGATAACGGGCGCAGGGGATGCTCTGGGGGCAACTGCCGCGGGTTAATTAAGGCAACCGCACCCAGAGGTTTCAGCGCAAGGGTATGGTGATCGGTGACAATAACCTCAATCCCTAGGGTGCGAGCAAAGGCAATTTCTGCGTGGTTGGTGCAACCAGTGTCGCAGGTAATGACTAGGGAAACCCCCTGCTGCTTGAGCTGTTGCAATCCTTTTGCCGAAAGACCATGGGACTCCTGCAGGCGATTAGGGATGTAGTAGCCCGCTAGTTGTTGACCAAAAAAATGATAGAGACCCTCCCAAAGAACCGCCGTTGCGGTCACGCCGTCGGCATCAAAATCCCCCCAGATGGCAATTTTCTCCTGCTGCTGGCGTGCCTGCTGTAACCGCGCCATAGCCACAGACATCTCTGGAAACTCAAAAGGGGAGGTCGGGCAATACGCTTGCCAATCTAAAAAGGCAGCGACCTCCTCCCGTCGGATGCCCCGCTGCCACAACAGTTGGGCGGTAGATGCGCCGGCTTGGGGGTAGAGCGCTCGAACCTGAGCCACAAAGTCCGCCGGAGCCACTTCCGTGGTGAGTTGCTGCCACATCGGAATCACCCTAACCAGCGGTGGTAGCGTTGACGAGGGGAGTACACTGCCGCAGGGCGCGGACGAGTTCTTCCAGACTGATGGGTTTACTGACATAATCGTCCATCCCAGCCTCTAAACAGAGTTGGCGATCGCTCTCCATAGCATTGGCGGTCATGGCAATAATCCGTGGTCGCGGCTGAGCTAGGGTTTCGTAGAGCCGGATCACCTCCCGCGTGGCGGTCAACCCATCCATTTCCGGCATTTGCATATCCATTAAAATGACATCATAGGGCTGTCGCTTCACCGCATCCAACACCTCTAGGCCGTTGGCCGCAATGTCGCCACGGTAGCCGATTTTTTCGAGGATACGCAATGCCACCATCTGGTTGACCTTATTGTCTTCAGCAACCAAGATACGCAAGGGGGGTAAATCTGCCTTGAGGGCTTGAGTTGAAAACTGTTTGGGTGTTGCTATGGAGAGAATGGGAGAGTCACTAAACAAGTCGTTGAGGACATTGTAAAGGGTGGACTGTTTCACTGGTTTACTAATCAGCCTTGTAAATAGTTGAGTCTCTTCAAGACTGAGGGAACATCCTAGCGACGTCAGCAGAATAATTGGTAATTGCTGATGGACTTGGCGAATCTGTCGTGCCAGCGTTACGCCATCCATCTCCGGCATTTGTAAATCTAAAATTGCCACATCCATGGCAGCATTCGTTTGCAGTAAGGATAGGGCAGCGGCACCGCTTTCCGCCACAAGGGGCTGCATTTGCCAGTTACGGGTTTGCAAGGCTAAAATCTGTCGATTAGTGGCATTATCATCCACAATTAGCACACGACGGTTTTGCAGGAGAGAGCCATCCATCGGGGTAATTTTGGCCCCATTTGGGTTGAGCAGAAGCTGCACCGTAAAGTAAAACACTGAACCCGTTTCTGGTATGGGAATGGACTCATAGTGAGGCGGTGGATTCCCACCTATGGCTAAGGCTGACCCTTGACTTTTACTTTCCAACCAAATGCGCCCCTGCATGCGCTCCACCAGCCGCTGACAGATCACCAGCCCCAACCCTGTGCCACCATAGTGGCGGGTAATCGAGGCATCCACTTGGCTAAAGGGCTTAAACAGTCGCTGTACCCCTTGAGGTGTAATGCCCACCCCCGTATCTTGAATAGCAAATAAAAACTCGTAGCGATCGCCCAGCTTGCCTTGCCCGAAAGGCTTTACAGACAAAATAAGGTTGCCATGCTCGGTAAACTTCACACCGTTGCTGAGTAAATTAACCAGAATTTGCCGCAGTCGCCCCATGTCGCCAATGACATGAACCGGAACCTCTGGGTCAATGTGGGCAATGAGTTCCACTTTCCGCTCTAAGGCACGGTTGGCCATTAAGTCCAGCACATCCTCAACACAGGTGCGCAGGTTAAAGGGATAGGCTTCTAGCTCCAGTGTGCCGGATTCAATTTTGGAAAAATCGAGAATATCATTAATGATGGTGAGTAGCGCATCACCACTCAGGCGAATGGTATTTAAGAATTCCTGTTGCTGAGGGGTAAGGGGGGTATCCAGCAGCAACCCAGTTAGGCCAATGATGGCATTCATAGGCGTGCGAATTTCATGGCTCATAGTGGCCAAAAACTCGCTCTTGGCACGGCTTGCGTCTTCAGCAGCATGGCGGGCGGCCTCTAGCAGTTGCTGCTGCTGCATCATTTGCGAAATATCTTGCCAAGTGCCAACAAAACCGGTGAACACCCCCTCTTCAAAGGTGGGAATGGCTTGAGCATTCACCCAAGAGACTTGACTATCCCTATCGAGCAGCCGAAACTGCTTTTTGAAGGGTCGCTGTTGGGCGATCGCATACTGCCAAGCGGCGATAACAGATAGCCGATCTTCCCGATGAAGAAACTGTTGCCAAGCGATCGCCGCAGTCTCATTTGGCTCAACAGCCAGCATCTTCAGGAATGTTTTGTTAGCATAGGTCAGTTTGCCCTCAGCATCGGCGGTGAAAATACCTACAGGTGCCATGTCACTGACCGTACGAAACCGAACCTCACTAGCTGCAAGTCGCTGATTGAGCAAGAATTGGCGATGACGATTACTGGTAATCATAAAAATGCCGATCCCTGCTGACAGCCATAGAACAATAAATAGGAATAGGAACTGTAGATGAATTGGTGTTAGTTGCTGAGCCAGAATGTGAGGGGAAACGCGGGAAATCACCCATAGACGATAGTCGCGCTCGGCGATCGCACCGTTATTTGTCAGGTTGACCGAGTAATGGTTGACTTTCAGAGGTAAAACCTGGTGAAAGGCAAAGAGGCCATCATCACTGATGAACCGGCCAAGCGTTTGAGTACGCATCCGCTGCCATAATTCTGGAAACATAGCCCCCACGGTGGAACCCTGCCGCTCTGGGTAGCGGAAGCCCCATTCATCGCTCGTGCGCTCTGCCAGTAACCAATACCCTTGATCGTTTACTAATAGGCAACTGCCGTACACCCCCTGACAAGTGTTCATGAGGATATGCAGTAAATGGTTGGCATCATATCGCAGCACCAAAAACCCAACACGTTGTTGATCGCGGGTATAGACCGGTGCAGCCAAATACAAAATGGGCGTGGGGGCAATGTGGGGTTGATTTTTGTCAATATCAATGTCAAACGGGGAAATAAAGGCCTCATCCCGTTCTAATTGACGAATGACTGGCCAGTAGATTTTCTGTAACTCCGACGAGGGAGTGTCATTGCTTAAGCGGCGATTAAAGTCATGACTCAGGGCAATATTCAGTCTAAGATGTCCCGTTAGATCGAATAGGTACAGGCGATCGTAGATTCGCTTTTGCCGCAAAAAATTGTACAGGTCATCTTCAATGGCTTGCAGGGAGCGGGCGTGATCTAAGGCATCTATTGCCGAGGGGCTTCCGTGACCCTGCTTGAGGGCTAAAAAATACTTTACGTCATGGGTTGCCGCCAAAATTTGTACTTCAGTGATCAGTAAATTTATATAATTCGTTAAAGTAAAGGCACCCCGCTCAACCTTGGCCTCTTCTCGAAGTTGAAGATCTTCAATGGCATCCCTGCGCTGTGCCAGATAAATCGGCCCAAGAATGGCTACCAGAGCGATCGTTGCAGGCAACAAAAACTTGAGAAATTGGGACAGTGGACGCTGAGCCATGGGGAACGATACACACCTCTAGGGAGAACCGTAGGAGCGACGATCAAGCGCATCGGGTGAGACGGTAGGAGAACACCGGGGAGAGTTCCCAGATGAGAGAGTTGATACGTTAACTCCCTAACGTAGGCCGTAAGACCCCGTAAATTTAGTGTATCGTGAGGGATGGAGTTCATGTATTGTGCAAAGGTCAAACAACCATCATGATTGAGCCGTTACTGTGTGGGATTGTTTTGGGGTTAATTCCGGTCACCTTAGCAGGCTTATTTTTTGCTGCCTACCAGCAGTATAAGCGCGGTAATCAGCTGGGACTCTAGGGGCTGACTGGCTCTCAAGCGTCGTTCAAGACTTAATCAACCATCCTATCCTGTGCATGGCGGTGCAGGGGAGCACAGCAATACCTCGCTCCCCTATCGCCTTTTTTCGTTAGTGCGAATTTGCTGCCTTGGCAGACACCTATCTTGACCGTGAATGCCCTCTCTAAACCATCCTCAGCAGTACGGGCTAGACATGAACGCAACGGTCTTGAAAATCCCATTCTTGGCTGTGGAGTCATTGCTATGTCATTACCTATTGTTGCTGTTGTTGGTCGCCCCAATGTCGGCAAATCTACATTCGTCAATCGCTTGGCGGGGGAGCGAGATGCCATTGTTCATGATGCGCCGGGGGTGACGCGCGATCGCACCTATCGCCCTGTTTTTTTGGCAAGATCGGGAATTTCTGGTGGTGGATACGGGGGGCTTGGTATTTGACGATGACAGTGAGTTTCTGCCTCTAATTCGTCAGCAAGCGGAACTGGCACTACAGGAAGCCACCGCAGCAATTTTTGTGGTGGATGGACAGACCGGACCCACCGCCTTAGACCATGATATTGCTAGATGGTTGCGGCAACTATCGCTGCCGATCTTGGTGGCGGTCAATAAGTGTGAATCGCGCCAGATGGGACAGGTGCAGGCGGCAGAGTTTTGGTCGCTAGGGCTGGGGGAACCCTATCCGGTCTCGAGTATCCACGGCAGCGGTACCGGCGATCTCCTCGATCAGTTAATTACCTATCTGCCCGTAGAAACGGCTCCCCAAACCCCCACGGAGATTCAAGTGGCTATTGCCGGTCGCCCGAATGTCGGTAAGTCGAGTCTCCTCAATGCTCTCATTGGTAGCGATCGCGCCATTGTGAGTCCTATTTCCGGCACCACTCGCGACACCATTGATACGGTGATTGAACGCAACGGTGTGTACTACCGCTTCATTGATACAGCGGGAATTCGCAAGCGGAGCAGTGTGGCATATGGGCCGGAAATGTTTAGTGTGCACCGCGCCTTTAAGGCCATTCATCGCTCGGATGTGGTGCTGCTGGTGTTGGATGCCCTAGAGGAGATTACCGAGCAGGATCAACGCTTGGCAGGGCACATTGCGGATCAGGGGCGGGCCTGTGTTCTAATTATGAACAAGTGGGATGCAGTGGCTGAGAAGGATACCTACACCATCAATACCTATCGCGATCGCCTCTACCGACGGCTCAACTTTTTGGACTGGGCGGAGGCACTCTTTATTAGCGCCAAGACAGGGCAGCGTCTCGATAAAATTTTTACAGCGGTGGATGCAGCGGTTGAGCAACACCGCCGCCGCGTCAGTACGGCAGTGGTGAATGAGGTGATTCAAGATGCCCTGCGCTGGCACAGCCCCCCGCCACCCGCCAAGGTCGTCAAGGCAAAATTTATTATGCAACCCAGGTGGCCACCCAACCCCCAGCGATCGCCATTTTTGTCAACGATGCCAAACTGTTTAAGGAGAACTACCGCCGCTATATTGAAAGCCAAGTACGCAAGCAACTCGGCTTTCAAGGCACACCGATTCGGCTGCTGTGGCGCAGTAAAAAGCCACGGCAGGTCGAAACCTAAAGGAATCCTAGCGCCCCATTGCGGGTATCATAGTGGCCTAGTCGCATTGTGTCTAACCTCTCTTGAGTGTTTCGTCTTTCCAAGCTGCCTGCCAGCGGGGTGATTTTTTAATTACAGCAGAGGTGTGTCCTCCCAAGGGCACCAACCCAGCAGCAATGCTGCGCCAAGCGGCACACCTGCGCGGGCGAGTCCACGCCGTGAATGTGACCGATGGCAGCCGAGCGGTACTGCGGATGAGTTCGTGGGCTGCGGCCTATTTACTGCAACAGCACGGCTTAGAACCTATTTGCCAACTGGCCTGTCGCGATCGCAACCGCATTGCCCTACAGGCAGATTTAATGGGCATTGCCACCCTCGGTATTCGCAATCTGCTGGCATTGACAGGGGATCCCGTAAAAGCTGGGGATCATCCCCACGCCCGCCCTGTGTTTGATCTGGAGTCGGTGCGGTTACTCCACCTCATCCAGCAACTGAATCAGGGGATGGATAGCGAGCACCGTCCGCTGCCCGACGGTGCCAGCCAGTTTTTTACAGGTGCGGCGTTGGATCCCCAGTCCCCAAGCTGGTCAGGGTTGCAGCAACGCTTTGAAAAGAAGCTAAAGGCGGGGGCGCAGTTTTTCCAAACCCAGTTAATTACGGATTTCGATCGCCTCGAAAAGTTTATGACCCAAGTGGCTGCCGGCTGTGAACGACCGATTTTAGCGGGGATTTTTCTGCTGAAGTCTGCCAAGAATGCAGCGTTTATTAACCGGGCGGTGCCGGGTGCCTCTATCCCTCAGCATCTTATCGATCGCCTCGCAGCGGCAACTGACCCCCTTGATGAAGGCATCACCATTGCGGCAGAGCACATCCAACAGGCGCGATCGCTGTGCCAAGGCATTCACCTGATGGCCGTGCGCCGCGAGGATCTGATTCCTAAAATTTTGGACCGTGCTGGCATTCCTCCCCTCAGCGGAGCTTCGCCAAACTAGCGGGTGACTTGCACTCCCCGCCAAAACGCCACATACCCCTTAATATTGGCCGCCGCTGGCTTGGGATCGGGGTAATACCACGCCGCATCCCGATTGGTCTTGCCGTTTACTACAACATGGTAGTAGCTGGCGGTTCCTTTCCAGCCGCACACCGTATGGGTATCACTGGGCTGGAAATACTCCTGATGCAAAGCGTCCGGCGGAAAATAGATGTTGCCTTCCACCACTTCGTAGCGATCGCTCTGGGCAAGAATGACGTTATTCCACGTGGCTGTGGCCATGGTTATCCCTCGATGAACTCTCAAATACCTAGACTCTAGTGGCTATGGTGACCGCAGCCACCCTGCACTCAGGGCAACCGTCAGCGCCATAAACAGTACCGTTAAAGTCCAAGTGGCACGATTAAGCGTTGTCTCAGCGCTTTTGGTGCTGGTAAATAACTGCGCCTGACCACCAATCCCTCCCAAGCCATCCCCCTTAGGACTATGGAGTAGCACTAGTACAATTAAGCCAAGCGCCGAAAATGCCCAAATTCCCGTGGCGATCGTTTCAATCATGGTTTACCTCACTACTTGGGCGATCGCCCCCACAACAGAAGGCCAAGCCCACATTGCCTGACGAACTCATCACTTACAGTGTAGTGGGTGCAGGCACCCTTAAGGAAGCTCACCCTAGCCCTCTCGCAAAGGAGAGGGCACAAGACTCTTAGCTCCCTTCTCCTTGGGGAGAAGGGTTGGGGATGAGGGCACGCCATCGCCGTCGTAAGCCCACAGAATCTTTAGTTGTTCTAAAGAGTTACATTCTCCTGAAAAATAACTTTTACGATGGGGGCTAGATGCATCTCCACGTAGGGAGGGTCTCATGGCCGAATCCCCAACCGACACCCACGAACAAACTCTTGATCGCGATTGTCGTACCCTATCTCGTCACGTCTTGCAGCAACTGCAAAGTTTTGATGCTGCTGCCCAAGACCTCAGCGCCCTCATGAATCGGATTGCCCTAGCAGGGAAGCTCATTGCCCGCCGCCTTAGCCGTGCTGGCTTAATGGAGGGAGTACTCGGATTTACAGGGGCAGTGAATGTTCAGGGCGAAGATGTCAAGAAAATGGATCTCTACGCCAACGAAGTATTTATTTCCGTCTTCAAGCAAAGTGGCTTAGTCTGCCGCCTTGCCTCAGAAGAAATGGCAACGCCCTACTACATTCCTGAAAACTGTCCCATCGGTCGCTATACCCTCCTGTACGATCCCTTAGATGGCTCTTCCAACGTGGATATCAACCTCAACGTTGGCTCCATCTTTGCGATTCGCCAGCAAGAGGGGAATGATCTGGATGGCAATGCCGCAGATTTACTCCAAAACGGCCACAAGCAAATTGCAGCGGGCTACATTCTCTATGGCCCAAGTACCATGCTGGTCTATTCCATTGGCAAGGGCACCCATGTGTTTGTCTTAGATCCCAGCCTAGGGGAATTTATCCTCGCCATTGAAAACCTACAAATGCCTGCCAGCGGTTCCATCTATAGCGTTAACGAAGGCAACTTCTGGGCATGGGATGAATCCATTCGCAATTATGTCCGCCATGTCCATCGCCAGCCGGGGTACAGTGCCCGCTATAGCGGTGCCTTAGTGGGAGACATCCACCGCATTCTTATGCAGGGAGGGGTTTTTCTTTATCCCGGCACCCAGAAAAATCCCGAGGGTAAACTGCGGCTGCTCTACGAATCTGCCCCCATTGCCTTTTTAGTGGAGCAAGCGGGAGGCAAAGCCAGCAATGGCACTCAGCCCCTTTTGGATATTGTGCCCAACCATCTGCACATGCGCACCCCCCTCATTATCGGCAGTCAGCAGAATGTAGAACTCGTGGAATCCTTTATTCAGCAAGCCGATGCCAACACAACTGTCCTACAGGTTTAACTCATGGTCACGCTGTTTGAAAATCCGCTGCGGGTAGGCTTACGTCAAGAACGCACCCCAGAGCCACTTATTTTGGTGATTTTTGGCGCGACTGGCGACCTCACCCAACGCAAACTGATTCCCTCGATTTATCAACTCAAGTTAGAACACCGCCTGCCTGCCGAGATCACTGTTGTTGGCGTTGCCCGTCGGGACTGGAGTGACGACTATTTCCGGGAGCACCTGCGCAAGGGAGTGGAGGAATTTGGCGGCGGCATCCAAGCGGAACCCCTCTGGCAGGAGTTTGCCCAAGGGCTTTACTACTGTGCCGGGAATATGGACGATCCGAACACCTATAGCAAACTTAAGGGCTTGCTTGCGGATCTCGACGAAAAGCGGCAGACCCGCGGAAACTATGTTTTTTACCTTGCAGTGTCTCCTAACTTTTTTGTGGAAGGCATTCAGCAACTTGGGGCGGCAGGGCTGTTAGCCAACCCCCAAAAGCGGCGACTAGTCATTGAAAAGCCCTTTGGTCGCGATCTCACCTCTGCCCAGTCCCTCAACCAAGTGGTGCAGTCCGTTTGTAAAGAAGAGCAGGTCTATCGTATTGACCACTACCTAGGGAAAGAAACCGTCCAAAACCTGATGGTGTTTCGCTTTGCCAATGCGATTTTTGAGCCACTTTGGAATCGGCAGTACGTCGATCATGTCCAGATTACCGTGGCCGAAACCGTTGGTGTAGAAGACCGGGCAGGCTACTACGAAACCTCTGGTGCCCTGCGGGATATGGTGCAAAACCACATGCTCCAACTACTCGCACTGACGGCGATGGAACCCCCCAATGCCCTTGATGCCGACAGCCTTCGCAACGAAAAGGTGAAGGTGCTACAGGCCACTCGGCTGGCAAATCTCGATAACCTTGATGCCTGTGCGGTGCGGGGGCAATACCGTGCTGGGTGGATGAAGGGTAAGCCCGTGGTGGGCTACCGCGAAGAGCCGGGAGTCAGTGCCACCTCCACCACCCCGACCTACGTCGCCTTGAAGCTGCTCATTGATAACTGGCGCTGGCAGGGGGTGCCCTTTTATTTGCGCACCGGCAAACGCCTTGCAAAAAAGGTAACGGAAATTTCGATTCAATTTCGCCAAGTCCCCCTCTTGATTTTTCAGTCAGCGGCGCGCCAGACGAACCCGAACATCCTGACCATGCGCATCCAGCCCAACGAGGGCATTGCCCTACGCTTTGAGGCCAAAATGCCCGGTGCTGACTTGCGATCGCGCACGGTGGAAATGGACTTTAGCTATGGGGCGTCCTTTGGTATGGCCACTGCTGATGCCTACGCCCGCCTGTTACTAGACTGTATGCTTGGGGATCAAACCCTCTTTACCCGCGCAGATGAAGTGGAAGCGGCATGGCAGGTGGTGATGCCCGTCCTGAGCGCTTGGGAGGCGCCTAGCGATCCGGCGTTAATTCCCACCTACGAAGCGGGGACATGGGATCCGGATGCCGCCGAAGCGATGATTAACGCTGACGGTCGTCGCTGGCGACGCCTGTAGGATAGATGGCGGCCAAATTACGCATCATAGAAATCATAGGCATGTAAAAGGCTCACCCCCTAGGCACTCCTTAATCAATCGAATCGACGTAATACAGGTACTTCAGTTATGTCCAGCGAATCTACGCCCCTTGTCGCCCTTCAAGATCCAGTTGATGTCTCCCTTGATGATATTGAACACAGCCTCAGCCAAATCTGGGTCAGCCATGGGGGAGATGGCAATGCCCCTGCAGCAGTGCGAGCTACAACGTTTACCCTCGTTGTTTACGAAGCGGACGATACGCAACAACTTCTTGCCGCTTTGGGCTACTACAGCGGTCCAATTGATGGTATTCTGGGGCCGCGGATGCAAGCAGCCCTGCGATCGGCGCAAAAAGATTACGGGTTGCCCATTACCGGCCGACCGTCCCCTGAGCTACGCCAGATCCTACAGCAGGAATATGCTGCCCAAGCGGCTAAAGGAATGACTCGTCCGGATCGCTATGCCATGGATGTGCGCGGTGGCAGTGTTGCCGACGCGATCGCCAGTCAAAATCCCTGTCGCGTCATTGCCCTGTGCCCAACCCTTGGCGACGATACGGGTATTACCGCCCAAGTGGCCGCCTACTGTCCCATTAACAAAAAAGTCCGCAGTTCCCTGATCTGCTGCGAGTACATTACCCTTAAGGGAACCCATGCCGCCTTTGCGCGGGTTGAGCCACTCTTGCAGTCCTTGGTCATTCGCGACTTACCCCGCTTCCTCTGGTGGAAAGGGGATTTGCAACATAACCTTGATCTGTTTCAAACCCTTGCCCCCAAATTTAGCCGGATTATTGTTGACTCTAGTGAGTTTCTGGTGCCCACTAGCACATTTCGTACCCTTGCTGACCTATTGCAGCAAGGATTGCCAATTACCGATCTAAACTGGCGGCGACTGGGGCATGGCAAGAATTAGCGGCTGAAGCCTTTGACCCACCGGAACGACGGCTAGCGGTCAAGGAGATTGATCAGGTCGTGATTGACTACGAAAAAGGCAATCCTGCCCAAGCATTAATGTATCTGGGGTGGCTGGCGTCCCGCTTACAGTGGCAACCCCGTCGCGTCACCCTCGAAAGTGGCGACTATGACCTCTACCACATTGAACTGGTGGGTTCAGATGAGCGGCTGATTAAAGCAGAGTTAGCAGGCATTCCCACCGGCGACAGCGGTTTGGTTCTGGGGGACTTAATTGATCTCAAACTCACCTCTAGCAATCCAGAGGCAGATTGTTGTACGATTATTTGCTCGGAGACACGTGGCTGCATGCGCATGGAATCGGGCGGCAGTGCTCAGATGTGCCGTACCTACCATGTGACTCCCTTAACGGATCAGACTGCTGAGCTGCTCCTGAGCCAAGAACTGCAACGCTGGGGGCAGGATGTGCTATATACTGAGAGCTTTGCCGCGGTCTTACAACTGTTAGACTTGATCCCTTAGGAACCCTTGGATGAATGAAGACTTTCGCCTCGTCATTGACCTCGGTGTTGTGCTGGGGGCAGCGGCGGTGGGTGGGGTGCTGGCGGCCTTGCTACGACAGCCTATTCTCCTTGGCTACCTGCTCGCTGGAATGCTGGTGGGGCCAACGGGGCTTGGGCTGCTGCGGGAAGTCCCCCAAGTTGAAGCCTTGGCGCAGTTAGGGGTCGCATTCTTGCTCTTTGCCTTGGGGGTTAGCTTTTCCCTGGGTGAAATTAAAAAGGTACAGGGCATTAGCTTAGGCGGTGGCACGTTGCAAATTCTGCTGACGATCGCCGTTACAACGTTGATTTCGGTGGGGGTGGGTTGGGTGACCTCTGCCAGTCAGGGAATCTTTTTGGGGGCAGTGCTGTCGTTGTCCTCAACCGCAGTGGTACTGCGCAGCTTGATGGATCGCAACGAGTTAGAATCCCTGCAAGGCCAGATTATGCTGGGGATGTTAGTGGTGCAGGATCTGGCGGTAGGGCTAATGGTGGCCGTGTTACCTGCCTTGGATAAGCCCCTTGAGGAGTTGGGCTGGGCGGTGGGAGAAGCTGTGCTAACCATTGGCCTGATTGCCGTGGGAGCGGTGGTGGCGGGGATTTGGCTATTGCCTCCCCTGCTGCGCCTGCTGGCGAAAACCGAAAGTCGGGAATTGTTTTTGTTGGGGGTGGTGGCGCTGTGTCTGGGGATTGCGCTGCTTACGGAGTATTTGGGTCTATCGATTGAAATTGGCGCGTTTATTGCCGGTTTGATGATTTCTGAGGTGGAGTACGCTGACCAAACCCTTGACTACGTGGAATCGATTCGGGATATTTTTACAACCCTCTTTTTTGCCTCAATTGGGATGCTCATTGATCCTATCTTTCTCTGGCAGCATCTGGATCTGATCATTGAATTGGTGAGCTTGGTGATTGTCGGTAAGTTTTTAATTACAACCCCGATTGTGAAGCTCTTTGGCTATACGTGGAAAACCTCACTGCTGGCGGGGATTGGCTTGGCGCAAATTGGGGAGTTTTCTTTTGTGCTGCTGACGGCGGGGCGGGGGCTAGGGTTAGTGTCTCAGCAAGTTTACCTTCTGACGTTGGGCACAACGGCGGTGACCTTGGTCGTTACACCCTTTTTGCTGAAATTGGTGCCGCTGCTGTTAGACTTACCATGGTTGCGGCAAGTCCTCAAGGAGGACGAGATTTTGGGGATGGATTTAGGGGAGTTGCCCCAACGCAATCACGTGATTGTCTGTGGCTATGGTCGAGTGGGTAAAAGCTTGGTCACGCTGCTGCAAAACCAACAGTACCCGGTTCTGGTGATTGAGCAAAGTGAGAGTGTCATCAATGAGGTGAAAGCTGCGGAGTTGCCTTATATCTATGGGAATGCAGCCAGTGCCACGATTCTGGCAAAGGCTGGGGTGGAAGCAGCCCTAGGGATGGCGATCGCCCTGCCGGATAGTATGACTACCCGCCTGTGTTTGAAGCGTGCCCTTGAGTTTGCGCCGGAGCTGGATGTCATTGTCCGTGCCAATAGCGATCGCGATATTGAACTGCTCTACCAGTTGGGGGCACGGGAAGTTGTGCAGCCGGAGTTTGAAGCCAGTTTGGAACTAGCCGCCCACCTGTTCTTTACCTTTGGCATGGGTGAGCGTGCTATCCAGCAACAGGTGCAACAGGTGCGTGAAAGCCACTATGAAAACTTGCGGGGCGATACCTCGCCAGATAAAACAGCACGGTTATTGCGCCAAGCAGCACAGGACATGAACAGTCGCTGGTACCTGCTCCCTGATGATTCGCCGGTGAGGGGAATGAGCTTGGCGGAAATCCAACTGCGTCAGCTCACTGGCGTAACGCTGCTGGCCATTGTGCGTCAAGATGGCACAGAGGTAGATTATCCTAGTGGTGAAACCTGCCTAGAAGCGGGCGATCGCCTGTTGATCATCGGCCAGCCCTCAGAGCTAAAAGCCTTTGAATCGCTGATTAGCGGCACTGTGAGTGTGCCTCAGGGCGAAACATCGTTTCTGTGGTTGATGTTGCCCAGTCAAATCAATGAGCGGCATCTGACCATTGCCGATCTGCACTTACCAGACACTGTGACCATTCGTGCGTTACGCCGGGAGGGAACCCTCCTCTCTCAGCCTGCGCCGGACTGTAAGTTAATGGCTGGGGATCGTCTCCTGTTGGCGGGTGCAGGGACAGAGTTAACCCGTTTGGGGGATCAACTAACGGCGCGATCGGTGCCCCTGCCGCCGTAGGTACGCAACAACCACCGTAGTTGATAGACGTAGCGAGCTGTTATCGCGACTTACATGACAAATTGGTCATTGGCAGCACCACTGCCCAAAGTCTGCGCAGTAGCAATATTCCTGTCCTGGTGTTTCGATGAGCTTGATCAATCCCATTCACTTTTGCAATTGGCGCGGCGACCTGTTTGGAAGTTTGACCACTGCCATTGTGGCATTACTGTTGGCGTTGGTATTTGGCATGGCGATGGCCTGTACCGTGGTCTTGCTGGCCAGGCTTTTGCAAATCCTCTTTGGATGGTTGCGGTTAGGGCAATAGGTGACGCTGATGCCTTGCAGCTAGAAAAGCTGGCTCACCAGGCAGCGAAAACTAGGCAAAACCGGGCTGGTCAATTCATCCTGCGGATACAGCGTTGCCACCAGCTTCAGCACCGCATTCTCCCGGCGATACACTTCAACACTTTGGGACTGAGCATTCACAATCCAGTATTCCAGCACCCCCCGCACCGAATACAGCTTCAACTTCGCTTCCCTGTCGCGTTGTTCATTTGTCTTCCCCGGTGACAGCACCTCAACCACCAGTTCGGGAGCCGCTGTGAGATGTCCTGC
Source organism: Thermostichus lividus PCC 6715 (assembly GCF_002754935.1). Taxonomy (NCBI): domain Bacteria; kingdom Bacillati; phylum Cyanobacteriota; class Cyanophyceae; order Acaryochloridales; family Thermosynechococcaceae; genus Parathermosynechococcus; species Parathermosynechococcus lividus. Next base: position 1,784,526 of record NZ_CP018092.1, on the reverse strand, counting down.
CTCATCTAGTAATTGCTCCAGTCGCTCATGGCTAGCCCACACCACATCAGGAATCACAGCATCTGATTCCGAAAACACAATACCAGGGTTGATCGCGGCTTGCCCTAGCCCACTCTGGTCAGACCAGAGCTTGAGCACCGTTCCAACATTGATACAAACGGCTTGGTGTTTCCAATCGGGCGCTCTGGTCACAAACAGTTCTCCCTCAATAATTTCATAGCGATTGGCGCGATCGCCGTCAAAGATCGCCAGATCAGCCGTTGTCCAACGGACTGGATTGGTGTTGGTGGACTGCATAAAACCCTCGCCATGCGTACATTGATCATAGGTCATCTGACTTCCAACCAGATGAAGCCTCGATTCTCAATCAGCGCCAGAACGATTCCCCAAAGTGCTACTCCTGTCGCCCACTCAGATAATCGCGAACGTTTTTCAGACAGCAACTCCCTTGGGGGTTATTGACCTCGCACCCACAGCGTCCGGCTTGGATGTGAGCGGTAATGGCAGCGATCGCTAAAGTTTGCCCGTGCTGTTCCAGATCTTGTTGAAGCCGCTGGCGCGTCCAGCCAAAACAGTAGCAAACCGGCACCTCCTTAGCGGGATCTTTTTGAAACATAGGTACTTTCAGATCGCTGGTGGTGAACGTGTCTCCCTCTGCTGAAAAGTAAACAATGGGACAATTGGCGCTGCTACAAAATTGATAGTCTGCCTGAGAATTGAGTCGTTCGAGCGCCTGGGGTACTAGGAGGCTTTTCAATGTCAGCACTTTGACAGGTTTTCCTTGGCTGCGATCGTGGGGACAATTCATCAACATGCCTCCTGATAACCCATCCAAGCCCCTAAACCGATTGCTCCCAGCATCAAAACTAGCAATGGCGTCAAGCAGCGCTTGCCAAAACCCTTTGGGTTTAGAAAAATGCCCCATACACCATTCCCGAAATGGTTGCCATGACCACCACCAACGACACAAACACCACCGTTTTCTTCGTCCCCATAATGCTGCGAATCACCAGCATATTGGGTAATGACAGCGCAGGGCCTGCTAGCAACAGGGCTAAGGCAGGGCCTTGACCCATGCCACTGCCAATTAAGCCTTGCAGAATCGGAACCTCGGTCAGCGTAGCAAAGTACATAAACGCGCCCGCAAACGCCGCCACAAAGTTTGATAGCAAGGAATTGCCGCCGACTGCCCGTGTTACCCACTCTGACGGGATTAAGCCTTCATGTCCCGGACGACCGAGCAACGCACCCGCCACGATCACCCCCAGCAACAACAGCGGCAGAATTTGTTTGGCAAAGTCCCAGGAGGAAGCAAACCATTCCCCCGCTTCATCCTTGTTGGTGCTGGTCAGCCAGGATAGCCCGATGACGCCCGCCCCAAAGGCCACCATTGGCTGTTCCGGAACTCGGAAGGCCAAAACAGCCGTCACGGCTGCAATTAAAACCACTTTGCCCGTATTGAGGCCAAACCAGGTAATGAGAATGGCTGCCAGGGCGATCGCCAATCCGCCCGTAATCCACCACTTCGCGGCATAAATCGCGGCCCAAGTGCCTACCATTTCCGTGGGTTTTGCCCAGTTGGCAAAGACCAGAATCCCCACCATCACGGCAAAAAACAGGGTATTTTGCCACAGTGGACGGGCCACTTCCGGTTCGGGAAATCCTGCTTGAGCGTCGATTTTCTCCAGTTCTTCTTTGCGAAAAATGAACGCCATCAGCAACCCAATAATGACGCTGAAGGCGATCGCCCCCACTGTCCTTGCAATGCCCAACTGGAGACCCAGAATGCGAGCCGTCATGATAATCGCTAAAACGTTAATGGCCGGTCCCGAATAGAGAAAGGCTGTGGCAGGGCCTAAACCAGCCCCCATGCGATAAATTCCGGCAAATAGCGGTAAAACCGTACAGGAACAGACAGCCAGAATGGTGCCGGACACCGAGGCCACACTGTAGGCCAGCACTTTATTCGCATTAGCCCCCAGGTATTTCATCACCGCATCCTGGGAAATGAACACGGCGATCGCGCCGGCAATAAAGAAGGCGGGAATCAGACACAGTAGAACATGTTCTTGCGCATACCAACGCACCAGGTACAACGATTCAAAAACAGCATTTCTCAGCCGTTCTGAATTTTGAATCAGTTCCACAGGGAGGTAAAAACACAGGAGGAAACCCACCACAATCCACAATAGGGGTTTCCATTCCGATTTCCAAAAATGCATAAACGACCCTCCTATCCGAACCATCGGGGAGCCATGGAGTCGATGAAGATAAAATGTCGCTCCGTTGTGGACTTGCAATCGTTACGCAGGCAAAAGCGCCTCAATATCCTTGGCTTCTAGCACTTTGCCCTGGCTCAGCACGTTGCCATCGACGACCAGAGCTGGCGTTTTCATCACCCCCCGTTTGACAATTTCCATCGTGTCGGTGATGTGGGCAATCTCAGCGTCTAGCTGGCGATGGGCGATCGCTTCCTTCGCATTCGCCTCTAACTGCTGACATTTTTTGCAACCGGTTCCTAAAATTTCAACCTTGAGTGTCATGGTTTAATTGCTCCTGATCCTGAAGTGGTGGGTTGGGTCACGACTCTGCCGGACTCACTAACGGGTGTTGTTGAAACACGACACACTGTTGCCCTGTTGAGGGGTGTGTCAAACTCTGCTGGCATTGATCTAGAAGGGGCTTGAGTTGCGCTTTCAGGGTTTGCAATTGGCTGATGGTCTCGTCGATGTGTTGCACTTTCTTGAGCAGGCGGTCATACACTTCCTGGCAAGAAAGCTGCCGCCCATCTTGTAACAGCAACAGTTCCCTGATCTCCTCTAGGCTCAGTCCCAAGGCTTTGGCATGGGAAATGAAAGCTAGCCGTTCCAGATCTGACTGCTCATAGAGCCGGTAGCCTGCCGCTGTTCGTTTTGGACTGGGCATCAGGCCAATCCGTTCGTAAAAGTAAAGGGTCTGAGGATTGAGCCCTAACTGACGAGAAACTTCACCTACCTGCAACATCGGCTCGGATACTCCGTTGCCATTCCATGCATCAATCCTACACCTTAGACTTAGGTATAAGGTCAATGGTTTTTTGGACAAAATTACCGAAGAACGCCGTAAAGCCCATAGCTTTAGCGATGGGGATATAAGGCCCAAATTATTTTCTTTTGTGCCGTACTGGTATTAGTGGCAAGGTATGCAACCACTCAAAAAACCGAGTTATCTAACCGATAGCAAGTACCATAAAAACCGAGTATCGTAGTTTTTTGCTGTACCGTAGGGCATACGGGAACAAACCTCTGGGGTAACGTAGGAAACTGCTGTGCTTGAAGTGTTGTCGGTGAACCAGTCATTCTAAGCTGTGAGGCTAGAAGCATCCCCTGACTTTAGGCATGGGGAGCATGTCAAAGCTGGTGTAACTTAACTGGCAAGTACCTGTAGCGACTGCTGCGCCAGTAACTCCTCTACCTTGGCAGCGGGTAACGGGCGCGCAAAGAAATACCCTTGACCGTAGGTACAGCCCATCGTTTGCAGGGCGCGATACTGGCCTTGGGTTTCAATCCCCTCTGCCACCACCGTTAACTGGAGCGACTGCGCTAAGGCAATAATGGTATGTACGATACGAAGGGATTGCTCCTCTTGGTCGAGGGGGGAGATAAAGGCACGGTCAATTTTCAGGGTATCAATTGGGAAGCGGTGCAGATAACTCAACGACGAATAACCCGTACCAAAATCATCCATGTACAGGCCAATCCCCATGGCACGGATTTCTTTAAGCGCGGCGATCGCCATCTCCTTATTGTCAATTAAGACCCCCTCCGTTACTTCAAGCCGCAACCGCTGAGCCGGAAATCCCGTTTCACTGAGAATCGCTTCTAACTGGGGGAGTAGGTTCGTCTGCTGAAAATGCCGCCCCGTTAAGTTCACACTAATCGTTAACTCCCTACTCTGGGGAAACTGCACCGCCCATCGCTGCATTTGCTGACAGGCCTCGGCCATCACCCACCAACTGATGGGTAAAATCAACCCGGTTTCCTCTGCAACGGTCATAAACTCACCCGGGCTGACAATGCCCCGCTGTGGATGCTGCCAACGCAGGAGGGTTTCAAAACCAACGATGCACCGGCACGTTAAATCCACAATCGGCTGGTAATACACCAAAAATTCATTGCGTTCCGCAGCCCGGCGCAGCTCTGTCTCCGTTTGCATCAGGGCAATATTCTGCGCCCGCATCGCCATGCTGAATACTTCGTAGCGAGCCTTACCTAAGGACTTCGCACGGTACATTGCTGTATCGGCATCCCGCAGCAGGTCTTCAGCCGTTGAACTTTCGGCACTCGGAAAGGCAATGCCAATACTGGCGCTTGTAAACACTTCATGACCATCGAGTAAAAAGGGGCGATCCAGAGCTAATAAAATCCGCTCAGCAATTTCAATGGCCTGCTCCGGTGCCGTTAAATCTGTAACCAGAATGGCAAATTCATCTCCTCCCAAGCGGGCCACTGTATCTTCAGCGCGAGCACAGGCTAGCAAGCGTTGCGCAATTGCAATCAAAAGCTGGTCTCCGGCCAAATGCCCCAAACTGTCGTTGATCAGCTTAAAGCGATCTACATCCAAGAAGAGCACTGCAAAGAGCTTATAGGGACGACGGATGCGTTGGATCAGCGCTTGCCCCAACCGATCCATCATCAACACCCGATTGGGTAACCCCGTCATTGCATCGTGCAGGGCATCGTGGAGAATTTGCTCTTGGATGAGATGATATTCAGTCACATCGGTCATTGAACCAGCAATCCGGTAGGGCTGCCCCTGTTCATTACGCAGGGCTTTACCCCGCGATCGCATCCAGCGATAACTGCCATCTGCATGCTTGATGCGGAACTCACACTCAAAATGGGGGCGCGCCCCCAGCAAATGCTCCTGCATGTCCGTCTGCACCCGCTGCCGATCGTCGGGATGCACCCGCTGCCACCACTCTTCAATCGTAGGTTTGAGGGTGCCCGGGGGTTCGCCCACTAATTGCTCCCAGCGGCGCGAGTAATACATTGACGCATCAACAATGTGCCAGTCCCAAAGGCCGTCATTGGCACCCTCAGCGGCTAGGGCGTAGCGCTCCTCACTGATGCGCAGCGCCATTTCCGATCGCTTACGTTCGGTAATGTCGGTGATATAACAGCGAATGAGATCACTTTCCCGCAGGCTGTGTACTGTTACTTCATAGGTGCGATCGCCCACGATAACCTCTTGCAGAAAAAAGCGTTGATCACAGCGTGAGTTCTCTTGGATCCACGCCAACAATGGATGGCCAAAGCCCGTATCCTCTAAATCCGGAAATGCACTAATGGCTGCCGGGTTCACATAGGTAATATGACCATGGGGGGAGAGTTCAATAATTGGATAGGGGCTTAACTCTGGAAACGACGAGAGCCGCAAAAGCTGGACATCGCTCAACTGAGACATTTGGCGTTCCACCAGCGCAGTCTTAGCCGCATTGGGAACATAACCATCGGGAATACTGGCAAACGCAAGGGCATGGGTGTAGCGATTAAAGTCCGAATCCGAGAGATTGCTAAGGCAATGGTAACGTGCCCGCACCTCCCCGCCAAAAATAATCAAATCCCGATGCTGCAGAATGCGAGACTGACAAGGCATCCCATTGACGGTGATGCCATTGACACTCCGTTTACCCTGTAAATCCCCATCAATTAAACGGAAAAAATACTGGCCTGTACTCGGATCACACACTCGCAGTAAGACGGCGTGCTGGCGCGACACCATAGCCGACTTCAGGACAATTTTGTTACTGGGATGTCGGCCAATGGTATAGGTGCTGGCTTGTAAATTCACCGTCCGGCGACCCGATTGATCCTCAATGACAAGCAGGTGCCGAAACTTTTGCGTCTCAGATGTCACGCAAGTAGCCTCGAATAGTAGCAATCGGGAAGTGAACTCGCAAAATTATGGCAGTAGGAGCGCAGGCTAGCTTCACTATACTGCTATTTTAAGTGGCAGCATTTTATGCTGTTCAAGAAAATATTGCCGCTTCTCAGTAGCGCTTTGGCCACCACGTCACCCTCTAGAATAGGTGGATGATTCTTCACACGGCAACGCTTGCTCCCTATGACCCCATTCATGTCCCGCACCTGCTACCAGTGCCGCCGTTGGCAGCGACAGGGGTGGGGGTTTGCTTGTCTTGTTGTACTTGTGGTGGGTCTAATGCTCCTATGGCCACGCTCAGCTAGCGCCATGACGGCTAAACATTACACTGACCTAGTATTGCCGCCCCTGCCAGAGATTCAGCTACCCGCCACTGAGCGGTTTCGACTGGGCAATGGCATCGTGGTGTATCTCCTTGAAGATCATGAATGGCCACTCGTGCAGGGGAGTTTACTGTTTCAGGCTGGAAATCGCTGGGATCCACCGATGCAAGTGGGGTTAGCAGAGGTCAGCGGCGACCTATTGCGGACGGGTGGGACTCGCCGACATCGGGCAGCGGAGATTGATCAGTGGCTAGAGGATCACGCCGCCTCGATTGAAGCAGGGGTGGGCAAAAGTATGGGTCGCCTCAGTTTCAATGGTTTACGCGAGCACCATGAGAGCCTCTTGGCACTGGTGGCGGAAATGCTGCAAGCGCCAGCGGTGGAACCGGCGCGCTTCCAGTTAGCCATTCGTCGTCGCCAAGGTGTGATTGAGCGGCGCAATGATCAACCCAATGCCCAAGCGGAGCGGGAATTTTATAAGCTGATCTATGGCGCTGAGAGTCCCTATGCCCGCACTCAGGAGCTCAATACCTTAGCCGCTATTCAGCCTCAGGATGTGCAGCAGTTCTATCAAACGTACCTTGCCCCCAGTCGCTGCATTCTTGGGATTGCGGGTGATTTTGATGCTGCCCAGATGAAACAAACCGTAGAGCGTATTTTTGGCAAGTGGCAAGACCCACCCCAGTTACCGCCGCTGCCGCCGTTGCCAACGATTAGCGTCGATCGCACCCCCGCAACGGTTGTTATTGATCGGCCTCATTTGTCCCAAAGTTATATTTACACCGGTCAGTTGGGGGGCACCCTTAGGGATCCTGATGTCTTTCACCTCTACGTTTTGAATGGGGTTCTCAATGGCTTTGGCGGACGGCTGTTTAACGAACTGCGATCGCGCCAAGGCTTGGCCTACAGCGTTTATGCAGCATGGAACCCAGAATTTGACTATGAAGGGGTTTTCTACGGTGTGGGTCAAACGCAGACTGCTGCGACAGCAACGTTTTTAGCGGCACTGCGACAGGAAATTGAACGCCTGCAGCACGAACCCATTGCCGCAGCAGAGCTAGCCTACGCCAAAGAGTCGATCCTGAACTCCTTTGTGTTTAATTTTCGCGATAGTGTGCAAATTCTTAATCGCTTAATCCGCTACGAGTACTATGGGTTCCCTAAGGATTTTATTTTTCGTTACCAGCAAGCGGTGAAAGCGGCTACTGCCAAGGATGTGCAACGGGTGGCGCAACAACACCTCGCGCCAGATACTTGGCGCACGCTTATTGTCGGTAATGGTCGTAAGTTGGAGGCTCAAGCCTTGCCCCACAGTGAGTTCAGACTATTTTAGGGCTTTAGGGCGCAGGGGCTGCCAAAGCAGCAACAATGGCATCGGCCACGCGGCTCACGGGACACATCTCAAGACCGGCAATCGCACACTGTTGGCTGTGGGGAATAATGGCACGGCGAAACCCTAGCTTCGCGGCTTCCCGCAACCGTAGCTCAAGTTGCGACACCGCCCGTACTTGCCCGCCTAACCCCACTTCGCCAATGATGACGGTGTGGGGCTGCACCCAGCGATCGCGAAAGCTGGCTACCACTGCAACGGCAACGCCCAGATCCGCTGCGGGTTCCGCTACGGTTAAGCCCCCTGAGGTGGCCACGTAGGCATCAAGCTTAGAGAGGGGAACCCCAAGGCGCTTTTCTAGGACGGCTAAAATTTGCAGGAAGCGATTGTATTCAATGCCAGTGGTAGTGCGGCGGGGGGAGGGGTAGCTAGTGGGGCTGACCAAGCTTTGCAGTTCGACGACGAGGGGGCGGGTGCCTTCGCAGGCCACGATGGTTGCGGTGCCCGGTGCGGGGTCGCGATCGCCCAAAAACAACGCTGAGGGATTGGTGACTTCCACTAAGCCTTGGGCACCCATTTCAAAAACACCAATTTCCTGACTAGCACCAAAGCGATTTTTGACGGCGCGCACGAGGCGGTGGCTGGCAAAGCGATCGCCCTCAAAGTAGAGTACCGTATCCACTAAATGCTCCAACACCTTTGGCCCAGCGATCGCCCCTTCCTTGGTGACATGGCCAACAATAAATAAGCTGATGTGATCCCGCTTAGCGAGGCGCATTAAGGCGGCGGTGCCCTCACGCACTTGGGAGACAGAGCCAGGGGCAGCGGTCAGTTGCGGTAAATACACCGCTTGAATACTGTCAATAATGACTAACTGCGGTTGCAGGTGAGCCAGCTCTTGGAGAATAATTTCTAGGTCGGTCTCTGCCAACAAGTAGAGGGACTCCGGTACAGCGACGGCTAAGCGTTGCGATCGCAACTTTACCTGTTGCCCTGACTCCTCGGCACAAACGTAGAGCACCCGCTGCCGAGTGGCTAACTGAGCCGCCATTTGCAGCAAGAGGGTCGATTTGCCAATTCCGGGTTCACCCGCCACCAGCACTAAGGAACCCACAACAATGCCCCCCCCCAAGACACGATCCAGTTCGCTAAACCCAGAGAGGGAGCGGGGGTGCGCCTGCTCCTCAATCGCAGCTAGTGGTTTGGCCGCAAGGGGTTGGGCAAGATGGCTACGACGGGGCGATCGCCGAGTACCCGACTCGGTCGTCAGGGGTGAGGTCACCTGCTCATCCAGCGTATTCCACTGACCACAACTGGGACAGCGACCAAAATATTGCAGCGATTCGGCACCGCACTCGCGGCAGATGTACAGTACCTTCGCCTTAGGCATGGAAGCTGCGCGCTATTGCACGCCAAGGAGTTCTACATCAAAAATCAAAGTGGCATTGGGGGGAATCACACCTCCGGCACCGCGCGCACCATAGCCGAGGTCTGGCGGAATAATGAGACGGCGACGACCTCCCACCTGCATGGAGCCAACGCCTTCATCCCACCCTTTAATCACTTGCCCCACACCAATCTGAAACTGAAAGGGCTGACCGCGATCGTGAGAGCTATCAAACACACGCCCATTGGTGAGCATTCCGGTATAGTGAACCGTGACCCGATTCCCCGGCTGGGGTTGTGCCCCCGACCCCACCACTAAATCTTCGTACTGTAACCCCGAGGGGGTCGTGACAACCGTAGAATCACTCATTAGTCCAGCAGCCTCCGTTGATGCCTCCAGCGGCACACTGGCGATTGCTGGCAACGCGATCACCATCCATACCACTACTAGGACAATACCACAGAGCAGTTGGCGCAGGGGACGATGGACAACTACCATGAGCGATTTTTTAACTCCCTAACATCTCGTTCGAGGCGATCAATGCGTCCGCGCAGTTCATCCAGTTCAGACCGTTGGGGCACTCCCAAACTTTCGAGGAACTGGCGAGTTTGCCGCTGAACTGCTTCATCTAGGGTGGCCGCATCCTCCTTGAGGTGAGCGAGGACGTCATCCACCATTGCCTTGGCTTGATCGGCATTGAGCCGTCCTTCCTTTACCCACTGATCACTGACTTGGCGTAACTTTTCTGCCACCAAGGAGGTGGTGCCAACACCGATGAGAAGCAATTGCTGAAGCAAATTTTGTTGGTTCATGGGGCACGCAGACAACGCCTATACTGTATTGTGCCATTGCCCCTAGAGAAATTGGCGCACATCGGTGACTTCCCCAGTAATTGCCGCTGCTGCCACCATCGCGGGACTCATCAAGAGTGTTCGCCCTGCGGCTGAGCCTTGCCGCCCCTTGAAGTTACGGTTTGAGGAAGAGGCACTCACTTGCCGGCCTTGGAGTTTATCGGGGTTCATGGCCAAACACATCGAGCAGCCGGGATTACGCCATTCAAACCCTGCTGCTTCAAAGATGGTATCTAGCCCCTCAGCTTCCGCTTGGGCTTTGACGCGCTCAGAACCGGGCACCACAAAGGCCTTGACCCCGGGCTTGACTTTGCGTCCTTCTAGGACTTTGGCGGCTTCCCGCAGATCGCTGATCCGACCATTGGTACAACTGCCAATAAAACAGACATCGACTTTGGTGCCACGGATAGGCTGACCGGGCTGTAAACCCATATAATCATAGGCTTCTTGGGCAATGCCTCGCTCTGACTCCGGCAGCATCTCTAAGCTGGGTAAGGTTTCGTCCACAGCAACCCCCTGCCCTGGAGTAATCCCCCAAGTGACGGTTGGGGCAATGGTGGCTGCATCAAAGACCACCACATCATCGTACTCGGCATCCACCTCAGTGCGCAGCGATCGCCACCACGCTACCGCTGTCTCCCAAGCCTCCCCTTGGGGGGCAAAGGGACGACCCTTGAGATAGGCAAACGTGGTTTCATCGGGATTGATATAGCCGCAGCGCGCCCCCCCCTCAATGGCCATATTACAGACGGTCATCCGCTCTTCCATCGACATTTGGGCAACGGTGGTGCCAGCAAACTCGTAGGCATAGCCTACCCCACCATTGACGCCTAGGTGACGGATCAGGTGCAAAATGACATCTTTAGCATACACCCCAGGCGCGAGGGTGCCGTTGACCTCCACCTTGCGCACCTTGAGCTTATTCAGTGCCAAGGTTTGGGTGGCTAACACATCACGAACTTGACTGGTGCCAATACCGAAGGCGATCGCCCCAAAGGCACCGTGGGTTGAGGTGTGGCTATCCCCGCAGGCAATGGTCATCCCCGGCTGGGTCAACCCCTGCTCTGGGGCAATCACATGCACAATCCCCTGCCGCCCGGAGCCAATGCCAAAAAAGGGAATGCCGTGCTCGCGGCAGTTGGCCTCAAGGGCTTGGAGCATCTCCTCTGCTAGGGCGTCCTGCAACGGTCGTGCGAGGCTGTCCGTCGGCACAATGTGATCCACCGTTGCCACCGTCCGCTGGGGGTACAACACCTTTAATCCTCGCTCCCGCAGCATGGCAAAGGCTTGGGGGCTGGTGACCTCGTGGATGAGGTGCAGGCCGATAAACAACTGGGTCTGCCCCGAGGGTAAGGTGCCCACCGTGTGCTGCTGCCAAACTTTATCAAAGAGGGTGCCGCGACTCATAAGGGTTAAGAGAGAAACAAAAAATGTGGATCACTTTATTATATCGGCATTATATCGGCTGCGACGGATGGGAATGCCGAGCTGCAGGAGAGCAACGGGGTCTTGAGGTGGCGCACTAAGATAAAAGAGACACGTTTGGGATGCCTGTCTCATGAACCTGCTAGAACAGTTACGAAAAATGACGGTCGTGGTTGCAGATACCGGAGACATTTTGGCCATTGAAAAATTTACCCCCCGCGATGCGACCACTAATCCCTCGTTGATTACCGCCGCCGCTCAGATGGCCGAATATCAGCCGATTGTTGATGAGACCCTACTCAAGGCAAAAGAGCACCTAGGGTCTGGAGCCACCGCAAAGGAGGTCGTCTCCCTTGCCGTTGACCGCTTAGCCGTGGCCTTTGGGCTAAAAATTTTAAACATTATTCCCGGTCGGGTCTCGACAGAAGTGGATGCCCGACTGTCCTACGATACAGCGGCAACCGTAGCTAAAGCCCGGGATCTCATTGCCCAGTACGAAGCCGCGGGGGTAGGGCGCGATCGCGTTCTGATTAAAATTGCCTCAACGTGGGAGGGGATTCGCGCCGCAGAAACGCTAGAAAAAGAAGGGATTCACTGTAACCTCACCCTGCTGTTTGGGCTACATCAGGCGGTGGCCTGCGCTGAAGCGGGTGTCACCTTAATTTCCCCCTTTGTGGGTCGCATTCTGGATTGGTATAAGAAAAAAACCGGCAAGGACTATCCGCCCAGCGAGGATCCGGGGGTGATTTCTGTCACCCGAATCTATAACTACTACAAGAAGTTTGGTTATGCCACTGAAGTCATGGGCGCTAGTTTCCGTAACATTGGCGAAATTACTGAGCTAGCAGGCTGCGATTTACTGACCATTTCTCCGGCTCTGCTACAGGAATTGCAGAGCACCAACGGCGAGTTACCCCGCAAGCTCGACCCAGCGACTGCCGCTAGTCTCACCATTGAGAAACTGACGATGGATGAGGTGACGTTTGCCCAAATGCATGCCGCTGATGCGATGGCTAGTGAAAAGCTGGATGAGGGAATTAAGGGCTTTACGAAGGCATTAGAAACCTTAGAAGACTTACTGTCGCAACGACTGGCACGACTCGAAGGGGAATCGACCCTGACCCATGCGGCAGAGGAGCTGTTTCATGTTTACGATCTGGATGGTGATGGAATTATTACCCGCGAAGAGTGGTTAGGCACCGATGCGGTGTTTGATGCCCTTGATGCCAATCATGACGGTAAAGTCACACCCGAAGATATGGGTGCGGGCTTGGGGGCTGTGCTGCATTTAGCCAAGGCTCGCTAGCTGACTACGTTGTCAATGCTGCTACGATACTCCTCTGGTTGGCCTATCAGGGGAGTATCTTGCCAAGATATTAATATTAATAGTCTTTAATAGTTTTCGTCTGGGAGATGGCTATGGGGATGTCCCCTCGCACGCTAGCGAACAGTGGAGGTCTATGTCTGGAAGTTTAGAAACCGTTGAACAGGAAGTACTGGCTCTGCAGGGGCTGCTGATGGGTACCCTCCAAGAAATGCGCCACCTCTATGATGCATACCTTCAGGTACTAGCTCCGATCGCCCGTCAGCAGCTTATTACTGTTAGCTACCAAGTGTGCACCCAAGTGTTTCCTGAGCAGTTTCTAACTCTTGAGGAGGGCGATCGCCAACAGTTGCAACAGCGTATTTATCAGCTTGCCCTGAGCCTAGAAGCAGCGATTCTGCGCCTTCAGCCGCACCAGCAGGAAGCGTCAGCCCAAGAGGACGCAGGCGAGGAATCTGCAGCGGCAGTGCCCGATGACTCCGAGGATGAGGCTGAGGATTCTATCGCCCCGGACGACTCCCTACAGAAGAAACTCAGCAAAACCCTGTACCGCGGCTCTCTCAAGATGAATCACCTATTGCAACGTGCCGCAATTTTGCCCCCTGCCCCCATTGCCGTCATCCTAGATATTGCCAGTAAGGCCGAAAATCGTCCTTTGGGTCGCATTCCCCATCTGCTCACGATGATGCTGGAGGAGCAACAAACGCAGGAGAACGCGAACACTGAAGACAAGAGTGCAAACCCGGCCCCTCATCCAATAGCAGCCATCTATCTCCAGTTGGAGGAGTTAGAGTTTCAGCACCCCTCCCTTGCTCATCAGCGCAGTCAGATTCGCGAACTGGAATCCCGGTTGGCCAGCCTGCAACAGCAACTGCATAAAAAACAGCGCCAGTACCTGACCCTGAAAGCCAGCCGTGTCTGGTGGCAGACGTGGAAAGCCAACGAAGCCAACCATTTTCAGGATGCCGCGGACTAGCGTAAGGAGACCCTCGGTGTCACTGGATTGGCCACGCTTACAACGCGCCCTTGCCATTGAAACCGAGCGGGGCTTTTGTAATTTGCAGGGTAAGACCTCCCGCTTTAGCGAATATTTACACCAAGAACTCAGTCAAGCCCCGCTGCAACACCTGCCAACTCAGGTGCGCGATCGCTGGCAACAGACCGCTGCCGCCTACGCAGACTACCCTAACCTCTCCACCCCTGAGCGACAGCACCTTGTGGTGAAAACCCGCCAACTCCTCTACGAGGTGCACAAACAGTTAACGGCTGCACCGCGCCCCGATCCTTGGCAACAATCCCTTGCAAAAATCTCCGGCATTGGCGATCGCACTGCCGATCGCTTAGCCAAACTCGGTCTTTACACGCTGAATGATCTCATCTACTACTTTCCGCGCGATTACATTGATTATGCCCGTCAAGTGGCGATTCGTGAGCTAGAGCCAGGGCAAACCGTGACCCTTGTGGGCACCGTACGCCGTTGCAACTGCTTTACCAGTCCCCGGAATGCCAAGTTAACCATCCTCGAATTGGTGCTCCAGGATCGCAGTGGCCAAATTCGTCTCAGTCGCTTTTATGCTGGGGCGCGTTATGCCCAGCGGGGGTGGCAGGAGCAACAAAAGCGGTTGTATGCCCCGCAAACCACTGTGGCAGCCTCCGGGTTAGTGAAAGCCAGCACCTATGGCCTAACCCTCGATAACCCGGAGCTAGAGGTGCTGGAGCACGCTGGCGCTGAGATTGAGTCTCTGTCGGTGGGGCGCATTGTGCCGGTGTATCCCCTAACCGAGGGGATCTCCCCCGGCATCCTGCGCCGTGCTGTGGATCGCGTGCTGCCCTTGCTGAGCGGGTACCCCGATCCCCTGCCCGCGGCGATCGCCCGTGCCCATGGCTTAATCGGCCTTGAAACCGCCCTGCGGCAGATTCACTTCCCCACGGATCACGACTGCCTCGCACAGGCACGGCGACGGCTCATTTTTGATGAATTCTTTTATTTGCAGTTGAGCCTGCTGCAACGTCGTCGCCAACACCAGCAGCAGCACAGCCCACCCGTTAGCCCTCAAGGGAAACTCATTGAGCAGTTTTATGGCCAGCTGCCCTTTGAACTCACCAGAGCGCAGCAGCGGGTTGTGGCCGAGATTTTGGCAGATTTACAGCAACCGGTTCCCATGAACCGCCTGGTTCAAGGGGATGTGGGATCCGGGAAAACGGTGGTGGCGGTGATTACACTCTTGGCAGCCATTCAGTCTGGCTATCAGGCAGCGCTCATGGCCCCCACCGAAGTGCTCGCTGAGCAACACTACCGTAAACTTCTGGAGTGGTTGACGCCCCTGCATCTGCCTGTAGAAGTGCTGACGGGGTCAGTCCGTACTGCTAAACGGCGACAGATCCTAGATCAGTTAGCCACGGGGGAGCTACCGCTCCTAGTGGGAACCCATGCCCTCATTCAGGACGGGGTAACCTTCGCTCGCTTGGGTTTAGTGATCATTGACGAACAGCATCGCTTTGGGGTCGCTCAGCGCGCCAAGTTGCAAGCGAAGGGGGAGCTTCCCCATGTATTGACCATGACGGCTACACCGATACCGCGTACCTTGGCCTTGACGCTCCATGGCGACCTGGAGGTGAGCCAAATTGATGAACTCCCCCCCGGTCGCCAACCTATTCAAACAACCGTACTAGGACGGGGCGATCGCCCCCATGCCTACGATCTTATCCGCCGTGAAGTAGCGCAAGGCCGCCAAGCCTATATTATTCTGCCCCTAGTGGAAGAGTCAGAAAAGCTAGATCTCAAATCTGCCATTGCTGAACACGACCGTCTCCAGAGCGATATTTTCCCCAACTTTCGCGTTGGCCTCCTCCATGGCCGCATGAACCCTAGCGAAAAAGATACAGCGATTCAGGCGTTTGCCAAAGGAGAACTAGATATTCTGGTGGCCACCACCGTCGTGGAAGTCGGGGTGGATGTCCCCAATGCCACAGTGATGCTCATTGAACACGCCGAACGCTTTGGCCTGTCCCAACTTCATCAACTGCGGGGTCGGGTCGGGCGCGGTCGCTATCCGTCCTTCTGTATCTTGCTCAATAGCTCCCGTAGCGATGCCGCCAAGCAACGCTTAAACGTCTTAGCCCAGTCCCAAGATGGTTTTTTTATTGCTGAAATGGATTTGCGGTTGCGCGGTCCTGGTGAGGTGCTGGGAACCCGTCAATCGGGGTTACCGGATTTTGCCCTCGCGAGCTTAGTTGACGACCAAGACTGTTTGGAGGACGCTCGGCAGGCCGCTGCCGACCTGCTCGCTAAGGATCCAGAATTACAGGCTTATCCATTGCTGCGCTCAACCCTCAAGCAACGGCGCGATCGCCTCCTCGAGGGGATGATGAATTAGCGGTTTCCCACTCTTCTGATCCTTATGTTAAATTTAGTTAAGAATCTGAATAATAAATACCGCCCATGAAAGTCTCTTGGAAAACACTGCTTCTTTGGTCAGTCCCCCTACTTCTTGTAGGAGTCTTGATTTGGCAGGGTGCCAGCAACTTTATGCTCAGCCAAAGCCAACCCCCACTCAACACCGCCAGCACCCGCATGAGTTATAGTCGGTTTCTCAGTTATCTGGATGCTGGGCGCATTAGTAGAGTCGATATTTTTGATAACGGCCGTACCGCCATTGTTGATGTGTCTGACCCAGAGCTAGTCAATGGACGACCCTTGCGCGTACGGGTCGATATGCCCGGCACCTCCCCTGAGATTATTAGTAAGTTGCGCGAGCAGCACGTTGAACTAGACGTGCACCCGACTCGCAACGATGGCGCTATTTGGGGTCTGCTGGGTAATCTTCTCTTTCCAATTTTGCTCATCGGCGGTCTCTTTTTCCTCTTTCGGCGCTCGAGCAACGTCCCCGGTGGCCCCGGCCAAGCAATGAACTTTGGCAAGTCCCGGGCGCGTTTTCAGATGGAAGCCAAAACAGGCGTAATGTTTGACGATGTTGCTGGCGTCGATGAAGCTAAAGAAGAACTCCAAGAAGTCGTTACCTTTTTGAAGAAGCCAGAAAAATTCACCGCAGTGGGTGCCCGCATTCCCAAGGGTGTCCTGTTGGTGGGCCCCCAGGAACGGGTAAAACCATGTTGGCCAAGGCCATTGCGGGGGAAGCCGGTGTGCCCTTCTTCTCCATTTCTGGCTCAGAGTTTGTGGAAATGTTTGTGGGGGTCGGTGCCTCGCGGGTACGGGATCTCTTTAAGAAAGCGAAAGAGAATGCCCCTTGCCTGATTTTTATTGATGAAATTGATGCGGTGGGTCGCCAGCGCGGTGCCGGTATTGGCGGTGGCAATGATGAGCGCGAGCAAACCCTCAACCAGTTGCTGACGGAAATGGATGGCTTTGAGGGCAACACCGGCATCATTATCATTGCGGCAACCAACCGTCCCGATGTCCTCGATGCCGCATTACTGCGCCCCGGGCGGTTCGATCGCCAAGTGATTGTAGATGCCCCCGACATTAAAGGCCGGCTGTCGATTTTAAATGTTCATGCCCGTAACAAGAAACTCGCCCCTGAAGTCTCCCTAGAGGCTATTGCTCGCCGCACCCCTGGCTTCACGGGTGCTGACTTAGCCAACCTGCTCAACGAAGCAGCAATCCTCACAGCCCGTCGTCGCAAACCCGCCATCACCATGCTGGAAATTGATGATGCCGTGGATCGGGTTGTAGCCGGTATGGAAGGCACCCCCCTCATTGACGGCAAAAGTAAGCGCTTGATTGCCTACCACGAAGTAGGGCATGCCATTGTCGGTACGCTGCTCAAGGATCACGACCCTGTTCAAAAGGTCACCCTTGTACCTCGGGGCCAGGCTCGTGGCCTGACGTGGTTCATGCCCTCAGAAGATTCAGGCCTGATCTCGCGATCGCAACTCATGGCACGGATGGCCGGTGCCCTAGGGGGACGTGCCGCTGAATACGTCGTCTTTGGCGATGCAGAAGTCACCACAGGGGCTAGCAATGATCTGCAACAGGTGACTGCTATGGCACGGCAGATGGTCACCCGCTTTGGCATGTCTGACCTTGGGCCGCTCTCGTTGGAAAGCCAAAATGGCGAAGTCTTTCTAGGGCGCGATCTGGTCTCTCGCTCAGAGTACTCCGAAGAAATTGCCGCCCGCATTGATGCCCAAGTCCGCGAACTGGTGCAGCACAGCTATGAGTTAGCCATTAAGCTGATCCGTGAACATCGTGTAGTCATTGATCGCTTAGTGGACCTATTGATAGAAAAAGAAACCATTGACGGAGAAGAGTTCCGGCAAATTGTTGCTGAATATACTGTTGTACCTGATAAGGAACGATTTGTGCCGCAACTGTAGGGTCTTTTTACCCCAGTGTAGTTAACTCTATAGTTGAAATATTTGAGGTGCAGGTATCAAAACTGACACCTCATTTTTTATGCTTTTGCATATCCTAAGAACTCCATATTTATTAATAAAATATTGCTGCTTATCCCCAGAAAAATGTCCTACTGGCAAGTTGATTTTTATCGCCGCCCCCTGCAAACTCCTACAGGAATTCCTTTGTGGGAGCTTGTAATTTGTGACCCACAGCAGCAGTTTTACTACACGGAATTTTGCCCAGAGCCTTTGGCAACTTCAGTATGGCTCACTCAAGCCTTTCGTAATTGTGGTCAGCCCTTGCCCGATCGCGTTCAAGTGTTTCGTCCGCAAAGTCTAGGTTTAATTGAAGTTGCCTGTCAACGCTTAAATCTACCCCTAGAGGCAACACGGCGGACGTTGACACTCAAGCAATTTCTCTTGCAACGGGCAGCGGCATATCCTAGCCTTGAAACCTACACTGGCGCCGCCTACGATCCACTGGCGATCGACCAGCCACCGCCACTGCCCCTACCCGATGACATTTGGGGTGACTACTGGCAGTTTGCCGCCATTAGCCCCGACCAACTGAGTCAACTGATGCAGTATCCGCTGCGAATTTTGTCCTTTGAGATGGATATGCTGCCTGAAAACCTCGGCCTTGCGAGTGATTGTGCCATTCCGGGGATTATTCTTTATGCTGGCCGTAAGTCGTTGAAACTTGCCCGCTGGTTTCAAGAGCAGTCGCCCTATCGGCTGGAATTCATTCGGGGTGAACCCTGTGGCGTGATCCTCCACAGTGGCCTGCGCGATCGCTGGGTCTTTTTAACCTTTAGCAATCCAGAGATTGCTGCTGCGGGTGATCTCTTTCGCGATCGCCTCGCCCGCACTCAAGGCTTACACTTTTTCCTGATTCAGCCTGCCGAAAACGATACCACCTACACGGCACTGTGGCTGCTACATCCCCTTGAATACCAAAGCAGCAGTGATTCATAAGGCTTGATCACTAAAAGGATAGGGATAATTTGGCAGCTCTCCGGGCCAACGCAGCATAACCACCTCTTCTCTAACGTGCTCTTTGGTAATGGTTGCCGCACGAGTACGGAAAAGATCAATGCCACAGACCTCATAGCCCAATCCACTGGCAATCTCTGCTAAGAGATGACCGGTGCGAATCATCACCCGCAAATAGGATCTCTGATCGCCAACAACGTAGGCAAGATGCGCCCCTGGCCGTAACACATAGCGTAAATCAGCAAGATGCTTAGCCATGCCGCCAAAGTACAACTTAACTGCACGGTGATATAACCGTTCAAAACCGCTGGTTTTTCCTAATTCAATTCGCCGATCTTCAATTTCCTTAGCGATCGCCTGTATGCCTGTATGTTTATTCACCCAGCGATCGTCTGCATCAAGTTTATAGATATTGCGTGTATTAGATCGGATGAGATTTTGCTTAAGTGCACGTAAATCAGCTTTGTTCTTGATAAATCCTAGGAGAACCGATTCTAATCGAGTCGTTCTCGTATAGTCCTTTTCATTAGGATAGGGCGGTGAGGTAATCACTGCATCGATAGACTTGGGTGACAAGGCTGGTAAAATTTGCCGAGAATCCGCACGATAGATTTTACTGGGAACAGACATTAAGGGTGCCAGTTGAGGCAAATCGTTTGCTATCCTGCTGACCTCCTCAAGCCAAGCTTCGACCACTGGTGCATCCTCCTTTTGTTTACCTACACCAACCTCTGGTCCAAACCGCAGATTACTAATTGATGTCACTAGCGCTTTAGCCAAAGCTAACTTAAGATGGCAGGAATAGCTCTGCTCAGGATAGCCTTCAATAGCCTCCAACAAAATAAGGGTCTTATGGAGCGGGAGTGGGCTAATAGAGTTTTTCAAAAGCAGCCTATAACTCTCCTCCGGTAGGGTTCTCAGAGGTTCACCGTGAATTGATATAGCGGCTTGCGCTCGGGTAGCAATTTCGAGGGCTATCTCCAGTAAGGTATGAGGATCCGGCGTCCAATCCCGCTTGGTTGTTCCGGCAAACCATGCCATCGGGTTTGCTTCAATCCCAACACTAGGAATACCTAGTTTCTTACACTCCACGACTGTCGTGCCTGTTCCACAAAACGGATCAAGCACTTGCTGTTGCGAGTTAATTTGAAACTTGGCTAAATAATCTTGCACTAAGTGAGGCGGAAAAGACAGGACAAAGCGATACCAATCGTGAGCCGCAAGATCGTCTAAGCGCACGTGGTTGATTTCAGGCCGGCTGTAGTCCATTCCCTGAGCTGCATTGTTCTGTGGGGGGGGCAGAGTTTTAATAAGATAACTGATGGGAGGGTCAGGACGCTATAGGGGTGGCTCGGCTTGACTTCTCCCCTCCTTGAAAGAGAGGGGATTCCCAACGGATGCTGCGCAACGGGCTGAAGCCGCGTTGCTTCGCTTTTCCCTTGAGCTGTCACCCACAACTTAATGCGGGTGGGGGCAGTCAAAGACCCCCTACTCACCTCAAGCATTTCTGCTATTGGGACTACGTTTATGTTTCGGTTCGTGGTTTCGCGCTTTTCAACACTAGCCAATTCGATACGCTCAACATCCTGCCATTGCTTGCAGTGGTTTAGGCTTGCCGCCAAAGCGGTAGTGACTTACTTGCCGGGATTTCTCTGTACTAGGATGTTTCTTCGCGTAGTTGATACGCCTACTTTCCACGTCTCTAGTTTAACACATAGAGAGGGCTAAAGCCCCCTGAGTTGGCTGTATCCCCTCGCTAAAGCGGAGGGGTTTTAGCCCGCCCACATCACTCCTATAAGGGATGCACTTGATCCCTCTCATCGCAAGTCACACTCAAGTCTGGATAGGTATAGTTAGTTGTATGGAGAATATTAACCTTCAAATCGGAATTGAACACACGGCATTTACTGCCGCGCAAGTGGGCTTTGATCAACCCTGCAATATTTAATTTAATCGCGCTATGATTTTGCGTGCCGCCAGTCATCGCATACACTTGGCCATCGATCAGTTCGTGCTTTTCTAGCTGGTGTTCTTCCCAAGCAAAATACTCTTCAGGGGTAAAGTACCGCTGCTGTTCTTTGGCTGCAACCATAAGAATCTCTAATCCTAAAGCATTAATATCAGCCTAAACCTCATGGCTTAGCCCCTGCAAATGCTCTCGACGGTCATGCTGTGCCACACCGTAAACACGTTCTACACCGTGTATTCAGAGCCAAGGTTGGCAAGTTATTTTCTAGCCTGTTTTATTCCTAGCAAAAAATCTAGAGTATGCTAGCGCATCGCTTCGAGCAGAACGTTGATCGCCATCACCGCAGAGGAACTGCTTGCCGTTTACAATCGTCCTAACGTTGTGGTTTTGTGAGTTAGGGCATATGTGGTATTCACGGGTCGGCATGAGCGCGATCGCCGCTGCCAGTATTTTAGTGGCACCCCTCCCCACTTGGGCGCAGGTGCAACCCTTGAGCGGAGAGCGCATTAACGAAATTGCTCGCAACATTACCGTACTGATTGTGGGCAAAGACTCCCACGGCTCTGGTGCCATTATTTCCCGCTCAGGTTCCACCTACTATGTTCTCACCGCCAAGCATGTGGTGAATCGTAAGGATAATTATCGGGTGATTCCCGTGGATCAACAAGCCTATGCCATTGATTTCAAAACCATCAAGTTCTTACCCAACAGCGATCTGGCGGTTGTCGAGTTTACCAGCGATCGCACCTATGACGTTGCCACCCTCACTAACTCCGATCTAGCCAAAGAGGGGGCGCAGGTATTTATTTCTGGCTGGCCGCAGCCGGGTGGCAGTGGTCAACTGGTGCGCCAGTTTACGGATGGCCGCATTTCTGGCTTTTTAATTGAGCCGATTGACGGCTACAAGATGATTTACACCAACGTTACACGGCGGGGGATGAGTGGCGGGCCGGTGTTGGATGGCGCAGGTCGGGTTGTGGCGGTGCATGGACTAGGGGACACTGAAGACCCCCGTACCCTTGAGCGCCAAGGGTTAAGTCCCGAAGCAGCCTCCAGCATTGCTAGCCTCATTAAACCGGGGTTTAACTACGCCATTCCCATCAATACCTTTTTGACCAGCGCCCCAGCGGCAGGGTTATTTTTGTCCCTTCAGGTAGATAATCAGGTGCTTGCTGACACCAGTGCACCAGTGGTGGTCACGCAGCCCGCTCAACCCGACAGTCGCGATCGTATTGAGAACATTAATTCAATTCTGAATACGGTGAATACGGGTGTTGGGGTGATACGCAGTATTTTTGGCTTCTAGTGTCCCTGTTGAAAAATCAATCAGTGGATGCTGTTATTGTTGAGGATTAGTTGTTATGAGCATAAAGCTAATTGCCCTTCCCTTCAGTTTGGCTATGGTGCTAATGGGGGCGATCGCCCAAGCGTCGTGGGCGAATTACCGTCCTCCTGCAAACATTGGCAAGCCCGGTAATCGTGAAGGGGCCGCCACCCGCATTGCCCGTCCGACCCTACTGCGCGAAAGTACAGGTGGTACCGACAGTTGTATTGTGGAACCGCAGCAAACCGTGGTGGCGCTGGTGCCAAAGGATAATAATGGCCTCAGTAGTACCCCCTCGCCAACCCTCTATAGCTATGTCCCCGCCAATACTGGTGCAACCCTCACCCTCACCCTCCTAGATACCCAAGGAACAGAGCTATACAGCCAGCAACGCCCTGCCCCCACTACCGCTGGCATTATTGGTTGGCCGCTGGCAAATGTGTCCCTCAAGGATGGCGTGGACTACCAATGGCAACTGACCCTCACCTGTAGTAACGGCACCACTGCCGTGAAAACAGCCAGTTGGCTGCGTCCTATGGCTCCTAGCCCTCAGCAACAACGGAATCTGCAAGCCGCTACTGACGCTGCGGGGGCATTTGCTGCCGCTGGTTACTGGTACGATGCCCTCAATCAACTGGCTCAGGAACGCCTCGCCCAACCGCAGGATGCCGCCCTGAAGCAAAAATGGCAAGCCTTGCTGCAGTCCCCAGCGGTGCA
Source organism: Thermostichus lividus PCC 6715 (assembly GCF_002754935.1). NCBI lineage: Bacteria > Bacillati > Cyanobacteriota > Cyanophyceae > Acaryochloridales > Thermosynechococcaceae > Parathermosynechococcus > Parathermosynechococcus lividus. The sequence goes on along the minus strand of NZ_CP018092.1, from coordinate 1,761,603 downwards.
GTTACCCCAGCTTGTCAATGAACCGGTGCTGGCATTTCCACCCCAACCTTAAGCCTTGGGAGGGATAACGCTGCCAAGGCGATCGTAGAGATCATCAATGCTACTGCTGCCATCAAGAAGCTGGGCTTTGAGGTGCATTAATTCCTGGGCAAGGGGTTCGGCCTGCTCGCGGTACTCCGCCACACTGGCGAGCAGATCGGCAAAGACCTGTTGCTCAATAGTGGCGCGTTGGGGCACCTCTCCTAGCTCCCCTTGATAGCTCTGGTAGTTCACAGGGGCAGCAGCAAACACGAGCCGGAAAATAAAGGCACCCGATTGATCCTGTAATTGTTGCTGGAGCGATCGCACCCCGAGTTCACTGCGCTCAAAGCCCACATTCCCCTCGAGGCGTACTTCGACAATTGCCTCTGGCAGTACAGATTGGTGTTGCTCTAGCAAAGTCTGTAGTTTCACCTTAACGTTGGCTGCGGTGTCATTGGGGGTTAGCTTCAAACGATAGCGGTGAATCGACCGTTGCCAATAGTCCCGTTTTAAGTCTGCCGTGATCTGCCCATTGTCAATCGTTACCAAGAGCACCCCCCGGGGGGTTTGTTCTTGATTCTCGGCAATGGAGTTGGCTTCGACAGAGCCGGGGTTAAAAATCCAATTTTCAACGGTGTAAAAGCGGTGGATATGTCCTAGCGCCAAATAATCCACCCCCACCTGCCGCAGCGGCAGGAGATCGTTGTAGCGCAATGCCCCTTGGTAGCGCGCAATCTGGCCTTCGAGGCCATGGTGAAACAGCATAATAGTGGTTCCCGGCGCTGGGGGCAGGGCTTGAATTTGGCTGGCTAAGTGCTTAATGGCTTGCGGCGCACTGGCACCGTACCACTGCGAGCCAATCACCCGCACCCCGCAGGGCAGATCAATGTAGCCCCCCCGTGCCAATTCGGCATCCCAAGGTTGCAGGCTGCCCGTGTCATCGGGTTCGAGCAGATACAAATACCCTCGTTCACACAGGTAACGCAGCCAATTGGTTTTTACACCGTAGGGGCAGTTATCGTGGTTACCTTCAATGGCCAGCACAGGAATATCAGCATCTTTGAGTTTCTCTAGGACGCACTCCGCTTGGTTGAGGATCCCTGGCGTAATCAACCGCTCCTCAAACAAATCCCCGGCAATTACGACAAAATCGACCGACTCCTGCAGGGCATAGCGCTCAATGCTGCTGTCAAAGGCCGTGAAAAAATCCAGCGTGCGAGCGGGGTTCTCCTGTCGGTACTTGTTAAACCCCAGATGAACATCGGCCACATGGAGAAAGCGGGGCATGGTCTAATGCTCCTAGGGGCGATCGCTGGGGAGTTGGGCAAGGAGCGCCGACCAAGAAGGTGTGGTGCCTGCGGCTTGATCTGTTGCCGCCACTTCTACGGTTCGGTAGCAGGCAGTGGGCAGGTTTAACAGCGCAACAAGGAACTCTGCTAGATCAGCCCGGCTGAGTTGCCCCGTCAGCGTATCGCCATGGTCAAGACGCAGGTGTTGCCCGCCGGGGTTATCAGTGAGGCCACAGGGGCGGACAATGGTGTAGGGCAAGCCACTCTGACGGAGCATATTTTCTGCCGCCAATTTCCATGTGAGAATACCCCCCAACTGGTCGTTGTACTGTACCGCTAAGGGCTGGCGCTGGTCTCCTACGTCCGATCGCCCGGGGCGCGTCACCCCTGCTGAACTCACGTGAATGATCTGGGGTAGAGGTGAGCCACCGTAGGCATGGATAGATTCTAGTTCAAGGCTAAAGGCGCCCGCCCGAAAGTGAGGGTTAAGGGCACCATCGTACTCAAACTTACTGAGCATGAGTTGCAGCGAGTAGATTTGCCCCAAATTCAGAGGAGAGGCATCCGTGGCGGTGCGCGCCCGCACCACCGGAATGAAATGGCTAAAGGGCAGGGTCACAGTTATCCATTGATCCGCCACCGTGTCAAAGGAGATGGCATAGCCCACGCCATCCCAAGCCGGATCACTGCGTAGGAAACATTTATAGCGCTGGCCATCCCCACGCAGGCGCAGTTGCAGGCCAGTGTACCCTTGGAGGTTGAGGGGAGGAGTCAGGTTACGGGTGCGAATGGAGACAAACCCTCCGGAATTTGCTGTCGAGACTGTTCCGGTAAATAGGGCACTGTGTTCCCTGAGGTAGAACTGGCTGGCGCTGACCCCGCCCATCACAACATCGTCTAGTGCCCCCCATACTTCCTTGAGGGGAGGCGTAGGATAGCGATAGTCAAACAGGGGGTAGGTGGTGGGCTGCTGCTGAAAGTAGGGCTGGGCGCGCTCTAGCAGGTGGCGCATGCCGTTAAATTCAACGGCTTCGGGGCTGTCGCCAACAATTGCTAGTCCCGGCGGGGGCGCATCAGGCTGGGGCTGAATCACTGTGCCGATACAGTGAATGACGGCGCGGCTGCCCTGCATCAAATCCGCCGGCAGGGGTTGGGTTATATCGGCAACGACGATCTCCACCGCAGATTGCGTTGGTAATACTTGCTCTGCCTTGGGGCGATCGCGCACCAGTGCCCGCACAGCATAGCCTTGACGCAGTAAGGCCTTGACAACTGCTTGACCGGTTCTGCCCGTTGCCCCTGTTACCACCACTAAGCCACTGCCACGGTAGGCGGGGGAGGTAAATAGATCCGGAAGCAGTGGGGCAAGCATGGGACGGAGCGGCTCTAAACTACCCACAAAGGGTAGGGTTTGAAAAAAGCGTAGGGTGTCGAGAAAGCGACTGAGTTCCCAGTTATTTGCCATAGAGTGGAACCACACTAGACCAGTGGGGAAGGGTGCCCCCTGACCTCAGTGTATCCTGCCAGTGCCAAGCTGCCCATGTGAGTAGGGCATGGCCATAGTCTGCAGGCGCGGGTGCTGTCAGCACCTCGTAGGGCATCGGCCAGGTGGCCAGCAGCTCCTCAGATTCAGCTTCAGTGACGAGGCGATCGCCCCACACTGCCTTGAGGGCGGAGTGTTCATAGCGATAAATGCCGACATACTGGTGACCCTGCTGTGCAGCGCGTGAGACAACACCATCCCTAACCCTTAGGTGCTGGCGGTGGTGCCAAGCCATCACCCCAAGGCTGGAAAGACCAATGAGGGGAATAGCCAACTGCTGCGCGAGGATGCGAGCTGTCACGACCCCTAAGCGTGTTCCCGTAAAGCTACCCGGGCCACAGCCCACGGCGATCGCCCCCAACTCCTGCCATGTTCGCCCTGCCATCACAGCCCCTAGACAGGGATGGAGTTCTGTGGCCAGTTGCCGCCCCAGTTCCCATGTCCTAACATCCAGCACCGTTTCAGTGGCCAGATCCCATAACCCGGCCACTAGGGTGGCATCACTGGTATCGAATCCCAAACACAGCAGACTAGCTGACTCCTACGGCGATCGCCATCAGCCCTGCCACTAACACTAGCACCCCTGTCACCAATAGCGCGGCGCGTACCTTCTGCTGGGCTGTCCACGGCTGCGCTTGATACACCTTTGGCTCAACCGCAAAATTATTTAGGCGACCGCCCTCCTCAGTTGTGTACGGCATCGAAACAAACCTCAATCAATTGTTACGGTGGAGCTATTCTAGCAAGCAAACTTTACTCACCCTGAGAGTTCTTAATAATTTCTTGTAATTGACCATGGCGATGCACCTGTAACCAGCGCCCCCGCCAGTAAATGCGGTTGCCAAAACAGCCCAACAGCCAGATTACTAGGCTCATCACATCTCGCAGCGGCAGTAGCCATAGCCACAGCAGCAAGCGGGGTGTCCCCATGAGTATCATACTCACGATTGCCTGTAGCCAACGGATTCCCTGGACTGCCAAACAGAGGGTTAGCGTCCAAACGCTGGGCAGCAACCCCCACAGGAGGGCGCTATACACCGTCCCAAAGGTAAACACCATGCCAAAGTACTGTTTACCGCGATTGGAGCGAATGGTGCGACACCACCGCAATTCCCGCTCTACTGCCTTGAGAAGAGATTCATCGCTACAGTCATTGTCCAGCACATAGGTCGAGAGTTCAACCCGATAGCCTGCTTCCCAAGCGGTGTAGCCTAAACGGTAGTCATCCCCAATCCGATTGAGGGCAATCTCGAGGCCGCCAATCGTTTCGAGCACTTCCCGCCGCAACACCACCGTTGGCCCAATCGCAAACCGCAGGCCACCATCTAAAAAGCGGGCAATCAGAACGCTGGGAATAAAGTCAATGCAGCGCCCCATGGCCAAGAATGCGGCACCTAGGCGCTTTGGGGAATGGTCAACATAGCCACAGGTCACCACGCCAATGCGGGGGTCTGCCAAGGGGGCGGTAATTTGGCGGAGATAGCCGGGGGTCACTCGCACATCACTGTCCGCCAGCACAATTACCTCATGGTGGGCATGGGGCAACATCTGCGACAAGTTACTCATTTTGCGGTTAATCCCCCGGATTTCGTCGCAAAAGTACCAGCGGGCACGCTCTGGAAAGGTTTGGCACAGGTCTTTGAGCACGGGTAAGGCCGGATCGCTGAGATCTTGAACCCCAAAAATCACTTCGTAGTTGGGATAGTCTTGCTGACACAACGATGACCAGTTTTGCCATGCACCGGCATCGAGGCCACACACAGGCACCAGCACAGAAATAGCGGGGGCAGGATCAAGGGGCTGGGGGCGCGATTTGCTGAAAAACCGCAGCGTCAGCAGCCCAGCTACAAGGTAAAACCCGCCACTGGCAAGGCTGAGGAGGCCAAGAAGAACCCCAAGGCTATGTAAAACAAGGGTCATGGAGCTGCTGTGATCGTGCCGCTACTGGGGGAGCTAGCACTCGCGTAGGGTTTAACGGGAATCCGTCCGGCTAGGTAGGCCAACCGCCCGGCTATGGTTGCCATTGCCATTGCCTGTGCCATGGCAGCAGCATGTCCCGCTTGGGCGATCGCCGTATTGATGAGCAGGGCATCGGCTCCCAATTCCATCGCAGCGGCAGCCTCACTGGGGGTACCAATGCCAGCATCAATGACCACGGGCACCCTTGCTTGGTCAATAATAATCTGAATATTGGCGGCATTTCGTAAGCCTTGACCCGATCCAATCGGCGAGGCTAGGGGCATGACTGTGGCACACCCCACCTCTTCGAGTCGCTTGGCCAGCAGCGGATCTGCATTGATGTAGGGTAAGACCGCAAACCCTTCCTTGACCAGTTGTTCCGCTGCCGCTAGGGTACCAAAGGGATCCGGCAGCAAGTATTTAGGATCCGGAATAACTTCCAGCTTGACAAAGTTATTCTCCTCTTGCCCTAGGAGCTTGGCCATCTCGCGCCCTAGCCGTGCCACCCGAACCGCGTCTTCGGCGGTTTGACAGCCAGCAGTGTTGGGCAGTAACCAAATCTTCTGCCAGTCAAGGGCATCCACCAAGCCTTCATGGCCAGGGGCATTGGTCTGCACCCGTCGCACCGCCACAGTAACAATTTCGCACTCACTAGCGGCTACACTGGCTTGGAGGTCGGCGATAGAGCGGTATTTACCAGTCCCAGTCATGAGGCGGGAGCGAAACTGCCGTCCCGCAATGGTTAAAGGGCGATCGTGCAAAAGGGATTCGGGAGGGTGAACAGTAACCATATCGGGCAAGAAACGCCTGAGAATTCGCCTTTCTACCATATCAGGGTTGAGACACCTCCCGCTGCTACCACGAGAAAGTTGTGGCAATATAGAGACACCATTACGATAGGAAAGCAGATTTAGCAGATGGCACACCTTGGCGACAATGCCGCTATTCAGGTCGCTGATCGCCTGCTGCGTCAGTACGGCTTCGACCTTGATGGTGCCTCCGTCGAGGCCATCCTTGATCGCTGGCTGCGCCACTTTTCGCCCCGCTGGATTCGCCTCGCCTTAATTGAAGCGCTGTACCTCGGTCGTTATAAAGCAATTTCTGTCGAGCAAATTTTAGAATTGTGGCAACGGCGTGAGCAGCCCATTTACCACTTTAATAGTGAGTTTGAAGCGATTATTTGCCACCCCCTGTCCCCCCTGATCCCAAACTCGGAGCCATGTCCTTCTCCTACGCATCCAAAGGTGGAGACAGCCATTAGCGAATTTCACCCCAGTATTGCCGGAGAACCCTTCATCGCAAAGCTAACCAACCTTATGCAACAGTGGACTAGCCAAGAATCCACGCTACAACAAGTCCCGTGAGCCACTTTTGCAACAAATCGTAACATTGCATACACCACGCCTAGGACGCCTGCGGTATGGTAGAACCATAGGCAAATCCTTTTTCTGAGTCCAAACTCACTAGGAGTATCTCTATGGATATCCCCGTTGCAGCAACTGCCCCAGATTCCCGCGAGGTTTGGGACTCTTTGAAGCGGGCGATCGCCCATAGTTCTGGTTTTCAGCGGTGGCTCAGCGAAAAGCACTCTGCAATGAAGCTAGAACAGCCCCTTGATCTCGATGCCTGTGTAACCGCTTACCTGCGCCAAGCGCTGGAAACCTTAGCCTACTAATCTGGCGTTACTGAGTTACCGCGTTGCCGTAGGTTCTGCAAGATCGGATTTCGCTGGGTCGGCAACTCATTATAGTAGGCACTGCGGTACGCCCAAAAGACGTAGCCCGCTAGCAGGATGTTCAAGCCAACAATCAGCAATAGCTTGATACCGCTGATGGGGCGAAGTTGAGGGGTGTTGGTGTGCTTTTCGCGACTGGAAAATTGAACCGTCATGGCTGCTCTCTCGAATGCAACAGTCCCAGAGCTTGCCATTATTAATTATTAACAGTGATTAAGTTTTGGAACAGAAAATAATGGCAGCATTCCGGTTGCCCCTACTATAGATCGCCCCCCTCAGGTCGCCAAGGTTCTGAAACATTTTTTAATTGGGTTGGCAACAAGAATACATAACTTCTAAAAACCATCCGCCCCTAAGTACGGACTTAGGAGCGGTCTGGTGGTCATGTTTGGATAAGACTGCTAGGATAACTCACACCTTAACAGATGTTGATCCGCAGTGTTAGTGGAGAACAATCCTAGGCTACAGCCCCTGTACTCCGAAACGACGACCCAAGCGTTTACTACTATCTGCCATGGGCATCACCTCCATCTCCCTGAACGGTACCGTTCCAAAACAACTGCCCTTAGGATAGCACACTCACGCGGAACTCTGCCAAGCAGTCGGTAAAATCAGCATGGCATCGCCAAAGGAGTAAAAGCGATAGGCTTGGGCAATGGCGTAGTCATAAAGCTGCAAGAGGCGATCGCGCCCAATGAAGGCACTAACGAGCATCATTAAGCTAGAGCGCGGCAGATGAAAGTTGGTAATGAAGCCCTCAACAATTTTTGGCTGATAGCCCGAGTAGATATAGAGGTCACTTTTTCCCCGAAAGGGCTGAAGTTCACCGGACTGAGCTGCGGTCTCTAGGGAGCGAATCACGGTGGTACCCACCGCAATAATGCGTCCGCCCGCCCGCTGCACCGCCTTAATTTTGGCAACGGTGGCCGCAGACACCTCAATCCACTCGTGGTGGAGGCGGTGCTGGCGAATGTCGTTGACCTCTACGGGGCGGAAGGTGCCAATGCCAACATGGAGGGTAATAAAGCAGTGGTCAATGCCACAATAGGCTAATTTGCTCAGGAGGTCTGGGGTGAAGTGCAGTCCTGCGGTGGGGGCTGCTACTGCCCCCGGACGTTGGGCATAGACGGTTTGGTACTGTTGGGCATCTTGGATGGGGGTTTGGATATAGGGGGGCAGGGGAATGTCTCCCACTTCATCGAGGTAAGGCCAGAGGCGATCGCCCGGCGGTAGATCAAATTCAATGACTCGCCCGCGGGTGGCAGGATCGATCGCCTGTACGGTGGCCTGTAATGACCCCAGTTGAATCACTGCTCCGGGGCGAAGTTTGCGGCCAGGTTTGACCAGTGCCAACCACTGGCGATCGCTGAGTTCTTCGAGTAAAAAGACCTCAACACTGCGGCCGGGCTCCCCCACCTTGTGCCCCATCAGCCGCGCCGGAATGACCTGAGTATCATTCAGCACCAACAAATCCTGCGGTTGCAATAGTTGCGGCAGTTCGTAAAACCAGTGATCGCGTGCGGTCTCCCGATCCACCACCAGCAGACGAGCGTGATCGCGAGGCGTGGCAGGCTGCTGCGCAATACGCTCTGGGGGCAAATAGTAATCGTAAGCATCTAGGGAAAAGTCAGTCAGGCTCATCAAAACCTCAGTCAGCACAGGAGAACTGTCAATCGGCCAATACTGGTGTAGGGGAGGGGTTCACATCCATCATCTGGGGGCGTTTAAGACTTAAGACCGCCAGCAGTGATAACCCTGCGGCAATTAGACCCACCAGCACCAGCAGTAACGGCCACTGTTGCCGTGTTGCTGTTGTCCGACGGACAGGGGAAGCCGTCAGCGGGGGAAGCAAGGTTTCACCGACCGAGGAGACCGTTACCGCCAAGTCGTCGCTGTGGTTTTCGGGGGGGGTATAGGTCATGGTGACATCTGTTACCTCTGGCAGTTCGTCGCTACAGACCATCCTGCTGTAGTCCGGCTCAATGGCACCGTGGGCGGTGCTAACGTGGCAGTGGATGAGGGCAACGGTGACATTGTCGTGGCCATTGGCACTGTTGGCTAGTTCAATGAGGCGATCGCCCGCCACCTCAAGGCTGATGTCTCCTTTGAGCACCGGCAGGAGATACCGACGCCAATAGGTTTCTACCCGATTAAAGTCACTTAGGCCATCGGAGCACAGGAGCAGGATCCCCTCTTCATCCAGCAAAAAGCGCTCCACCGTGGGGTAAAGATGGTGAGACGGTGCCATCCCAAGAGCTTGCACAAGGGAGCCGCCGTAGGGATGCTCAAGAGCCTGATGGTAGGTACTCATCCCCAAGCGGACATCGCGGCTTGCCACATCGTCATCGAGGGTCAGCTGATAGCAGCCCCAACGATTAATCCAGTAGGCACGACTATCGCCAATGTGGGCAAGGTAAAGATTGGCGTGCTCAATGAGGGTGCCCACAAGGGTCGTTCCCATCCGTTGCCGTTCGTGGCGATGTTCAGAATCGTTACGCGCACTGATGGCATCGTTCGTGCGATGAATGGCGTTTTGAATAGCCTGCTGCACCTCTTCTGGATTCGTGTCGAGGAGGTTGAGTGGCTCCAGAGCCTCCACTAAAATTGAAATGGCCAAACCAGAGGCCACGTCTCCCCCTTCGTGCCCCCCTACCCCATCACAGACCAAGGCTAACATCCGCGACGCATGGTTGAGGGTGGTACCGTGAGGCGGGTAGCAGCTATCTTCATTTCGGCTCCGGCTTGGGCCTTGATCAGAGCGGGTAACAATATCATAGTGGTATTGATAGTCTAGATGGCTCAGAGCCTGCTGAAACAGTGCTTCAATGGTTGAGCGTACCGATTCTGCGGTTACGTCCTGACTGTGCTGCATTTGCTCACACAGCGTCTGAAATGCTTGGTCAAAGTTGTCGTCTCGATCTGCAAAGCCAAAGTGCTTTTGCCAAAAGGCTCCCAGCATTGCCAAGGTTGGATCGGCCCCAACCTGTAGTTGCAGCAGCCGCACTAAAGAGCCTTCTGCCCGCAACAGTTGGGGGTTCAGAAGTGTAACTGCCACATTCTCTTCTATGAGGGCAGGCCACAGGGAAATAATTTGCCATAACCAACTCAATCGCCGCACGAGACCAGCCTGTTGCCAAATGCTCGTCAGCGGGGCAGCATGGGTTAAGCCGGGGTGCTTTGGGCACCGTTAATGTCGATGCAACTGACGGGAGCGTGCTCAAGCAGCAGCAATTCCCCTGCCCCTAGCGACAGTGCCCCAAATAGTTCGGGGACGTGGGGACGTTTGGGAAAAAGTTTCAGATAGGGGCGATATAGTTGCACGGTGTTATCGATACCAGGGGCAGGCTCACCGGGGAAGAGGTCTAGCAGTAGGTGTTTGCCCTGCACCAGATAGCGATCGCCAACAATAGCCCCGATCTTATAACCATCTAAACTAGAGCCAATCGCCCACAGATAACGCTTCAGAAGAGGGACATGGCAATGACTACACTCTTGATTAGTAATGGGGTTCGCCGTGCCACACTCGGGACAGGTAAGAGTGACTAGGGGCTGGTTCATGGAAATTTGCGGCCTAAAAACAGCGGATGTCTGAAGGAAGCGATTATCGGCACAACTGCTCTAGTCTCTATGGTAGCCCTTACGTCCTAGCCACGTTCAATCCAATAGAAATCTAGGCTAATGGGCTAGGTGAGCAACCCGTTTTCGCAAGGTTAAACAATTCCCGCCCGTTTCACTGGGCCTATAGCTTAGCTCATCCACGATGGTGGCTAATAGGCGCAAACCACGTCCGCCTTCGGCATCCACAGCAATTTGGGCGGGCAACTGTTGCAAATGTGTCATCAAATCAAAGCCCTGCCCCTGATCCCAGATGCGCAGCTCAATCATTGTCTGGGTTAGGGATAACTCGACTCGAATCGGGGTTTCCTTGGGGCGATCGCGGTGGGCATGGCGCACAGCATTGGTAAACCCCTCGGCCAAGGCTAGCTCGAGCTTTAGCCATTCTTCAAGGGGAAATAGCGGTGGTTGATAGCGGTTGAACCACTCTAGCAGTGCCTCAAGCTCGTTCAAGTCGCTACTGAGGGTTAAGGAAACAACCATAGGGATTCAGTGTAACAAATCCTTTCGGATGTGCCGCCAGACCCTCAACCGAGATTGAAGTTGCCGCCAACGGGGCGGTTGACACACCCCCTGTGGAAAAAAGCAGGTGCCCAGCACAATCAACCCACCGTAGAGAATCATCCGCCCATCGCGTAAAAAGGCTGCAATCGCCGTTGGCAGTTCGGGTTGATCCGCCAAACCACGCAGCAATTCAGGGAGGGCAGTAAAGACCATACCGCCAACCACCGCCCCAACAAAGGTACGATTGCCGCCAATTAACACCGCGGTCAGGGCAATAATCCCCGTGTCGAACGTCCCTTGGCGCGGGTTCCACGTATTCAGTAAATGGGCACTTAAAACCCCTGCCACCCCCGCTAGCATCGCGCCAAGGGTAAACCCCAACACTTTGTAGCGAGTTGCATCAATGCCAAGGGTGGTGGCCACTAGCTCATCGGCACGAATCGCCTGCATCGCTTGCCCCGGCCGGCTGTGCTCAAGGCGGCCAATGGCGATCGCCACCACCACTAACAAGGGCAACGTCAACCACAGGTATCCCAAGGGTTCGCGAAACGGCTGCGGCACCCCAAAAATACCGATCGCCCCCCCTGTAATCTCTAGATTCAAGGCCAAGACCCGCAGCACTTCCACCAAGGCGATCGTAGCAATGGCAAAGTAGATTCCCCGCAGCCGCAGCACGGGCACGCCAATTCCCCAGCCCAATAGGCCACAACATACCACCGCCAAAACCAGTTCCACCGCCATACACCACAGAGGGTAGGGTGTCACCGCTGAGAAAACCCGAGTTGAGAGAATTGCCGCAATATAGCCACCAATGGCATAAAACCCAGGACTAGCAAGGGAGAGCTGACCACTCATGAAGGGCAAGTAGAGCGACAACGCTAGTAATGCCCCCAGAGTCATGGACACAATTAAAAAGCCGTAGGTACTCAACCAGTGTGTCATAGGGGTAGTTCTAGAACGGACACCTTAATCCAAGTTTGTGACATCCCCCCGACACTGACCCTACGGGTACAGCGCGGGACGTATCGCTCTCCGAACCCCTCATTAGTTAAAGCTTATTAAGCTAATATAGGAAATAAAGTACTCAAAGGTCAGGAGAGTAGCATATGCCAACCCACTCCTTAGATTTACGGCGCAGGGTTGTGGCGGCCTATCAAGCGGGCGGAACCTCCATCCGGCAGGTAGCAGAGCGGTTCATGGTGACCAAGAGAACCGTACATCGATGGGTTCGGCAGTATCAAGAGACACAGGACTTAACCCCTAAGAAAGTGGGGACAAAACGAATTGGCATTCTAGATCAAAACTACAGCAAGGTGATGGAGATTATTGTAGCCTATCCAGACAAGTGCCTATGGCAGTACCGAGACATGATCAGCGAGCAGCTAGGGATTAATGTCAGTACAGTCACGATACATAATTTTCTAAAAAAGCATGGGTTGACATTAAAGAAAAGACGCTCCGCCGTGCCAAAGCCAACGATCAAGAGGCACAAAAGCGGCGGTTAGAGTCCTAGCAGAGCATCAGCAATAGTACCACTAGCAAAAATCCGTGGTGGTCTTCGCATAGCGTGCCGATAGCGATGCGCAACCGAAGGGAGCAATTCAGGTGTCATTAATCTATTTAGATCATTGCCGTGGCAATCTGACAGCGGCCTGCGGCCTTGGCTTTATAAAGTGCCTCATCTGCTGCTTTCACCAGTTCTAGGAGAGTGGCACCATGGTTGGGATATTGGCTCACCCCTGCACTAAAGCTGACCTGGAACCCCTCTTGATCCGACACAGGGAAGGTATGGCTGCGCAGACGCTGTAAGCACATCCCCAATCGCTGTTCTGCTACCTCTAGGGAAATTCCGTACAAAGCTACTAAAAACTCTTCTCCACCCCAACGAGCCACTACATCCTCCATGCGTAAGGATTGCCGCAGAATGCGCGCTGTCGTCACCAAGACCTGGTCCCCCAGATCATGGCCGTAGGTATCGTTAATACGTTTGAAGTAGTCTAAGTCTAAAACTGCGAGACACAGCGGTTGCTGCTGCCGATCTGCCAACTGCAAAAAGCGTTCAATATCCTCGGTGGCCTTGCGACGGTTGCACACCCCAGTGAGCGGATCCACCTCCGCCAACCGCTTGAGGAGCCGTGTACGCTCAAGGCGGTTGATAATGCGTGTCATTAGCTCTGGCCCGACAATCGGCTTATTCACAAAATCATCGGCACCAGCGGCAAAGAGTTGGTTCACAAGTGCCGGATCGGTGGTTGCGGTGAGAAACAAAATTGGTAGACGACTCCAGCGGGGGTCATTGCGTACAACTTGGCACAGTTCAATGCCATTGATGCCGGGCATTTGCACATCGAGAATCACTAATTCTGGATGGGTGGCTTCCAAAACATCCCAGAATTGATCTGGATCTTGTAGGGACGTGACACTCATCCCCCACGGCTCAAGGAGCCGCTTGAGAATGGCTAAGGTGACCGGATCATCATCCACCGTTAGAATACTGGCGGATGTCACCTCCTGCGGCTGCAACAGTTGTTCGAGGGTTTGCAGCAGTCGCTCCATATCCACAGGCTTGTTGAGGGTAATCCGCGACCCCAAGCGAATGGCGGCAAGGCGATCGCGCCATGTGTCGTGGGCCGTGAAGACCAACACAGGAATTGGCGGACGATGCTGGCGTAACTCTTGTAAAAACTCGCGGCTTGTGGCCTCGTCGGGAACCACTTCTGGATTGAGAATCACGACATTGGGGGCAAAGTCTTCAACGTAGGCTTTGACTAAGGGCCAACTATCAATGGCTACATAACGAAACCCAGCATCGGCGGCATGGCGTTCTAGGGAATGTACTAAGGCGGCATCGTTATCAATGTGCAGCACCAAGGGCAGACCAGAGTCATGATTGGTTTTTAGCCTAGAGGTGGCGATCGCGCTCAGAAGAGGCTTGACCACCTGAACTAGGGAACTTTGACTACAGGGATAACGGTAGTAAATGACTTGATCGTCTGGCTGCCTTGGAACTTCGCTGCGGGTCAATACCAAAATTGGCTCCTGAAAGCCATGGCTGCGCACCTGCTGACAAAAACGCTCCACCGTTGTCTCTAGGTGTGCGTCATCTACAATCAGCAACTCGTAGCGGCTACTGGCCAATATCCCCCAGAGGTCATCGGCTCGGGCAACTACATCAACCCGCTGCTCTGATGCACTCAGCATGGTAACAAGTGTGGCTGCTGTCGTCTCATCATCGTGATACACCAAAATGCCCATAGCACTGCTTCAACCCCAACTGGTATTACCCTATCGCTTCCCAACAATTGTGCTCAAGCTGCCCAAAGGCTTGGTGTTGCTGGATAGCGACTAGGTTCAGCGAGGGCGAGAGGGAAATGGAGAAAGACTGTGCTGTTGGCGGTAGGCCATGATGAGATTGTAAAGGCGCTCTTCTTCTAGCTCAAGGGTATCTCCACGATAGTGAGGGGCACTGAGAAGCTCTGATGCAGAGCAGGTCGGGGCAGCCGGTTGGGCGATTCCCCCCTAGGCTCCACACCAATGGCAGACTATAGCCAAGCCACCGTAGCCTCAGCACGGCACCAGCGTGTCGCTTAGATTCTTTGGTGAATTCTGGCGTGAGGTGGGTTCATCGGGACATCTCCAAGCCCCCCCGTGGGCGGGGAGAAGGTCAGTTGGTTGCCCCTGTGGATTGCAGTTGAGGTTTTGTATCTGCTAAAAAGACTTCCCGGACAAAGCGGGCGATCGCCCGTTGGAGGAGACCATTGACAATTCGCTGTCCCATCTGCTGCAATTCTGGGCGGAGGATAATTTTCAGAATCGCAGGAATAATCTTCATCACATCAAACCCGGGGGTGTCCTGCAAAATACTAAAAATCCGCCGCAAATGCTCAAGGGCATTGGGTTCGCTGATAATGCTTGGGGCGCTACTGGTGGGAATGGGGCGGGTAACCAGCGGTAACATCTGCGCCACATTGAACTGACCCACCGTTACCCGTGCCCAAGTATCCAAACTCTTGACAATTTCATCGGCAAGGCGATCGCGATAAAACTCACCCCGCTCAGAAAATAAAAAGTCAAGGGCTTGTTCGAACACCACATTAAAATCGTAGTCACGGCTTTCGCGAGCATTACGCAGCAAATTCTCAAGGCGGGTCCAGCGGAATTGACCATCCTTGAGCAGCAAGTTTGCCAAGCTAGTGCGCAACTCCGGCGCTGAATCGGTAAGGAGCCGTTTGGCAATGTACGGATAGGCCGCACTGAGCACCTTGAAGTTTGGGTCCACGCCCATGGCAATCCCTTCCATCGTGAGTAGCGATCGCACAATTAAGGCATAGTAAGCGGGCACCTGAAACGGATACTCGTACATTACTTCCGAAAGGCGATCAAAAATGCGCTGAATATTCAACTCAGCCACACTTGCCCCTAGGGCATCCTCAAAGACCAGCGCCAGCGCCGGAATAATTGGCTCTAGATTGGTATCTTCCGCCAAAAACCCTAAGCGCACATAGTCATAGGCAAGACTTTCGTACTCGCGGTTGACAATATGAACAATGGCATTCAGTAAACCGTAGCGCTGGGCAGGTTCAATCTCGCTCATCATGCCAAAGTCAAGGTAGGCGAGTTTACCATTGGGCATCGCCAGCAGGTTGCCGGGGTGTGGGTCTGCGTGGAAGAAACCGTGCTCCAGCAATTGCCGCAGGGAACACTGTACCCCAACATACACCATATAGCGGGGGTCGATCCCTTGGGCTTGAATTTGCTGTGGCTGGTTGAGCTTGACCCCCGTCACCCATTCCATGGTCAGGACGCGGCGGCGGGTATAGTCCCAGTAGATTTTTGGAATATAGACATCGGGTAGATGACCGTAGAGACGGGCAAAGCGCTCGGCATTACGCCCCTCTTGGGTATAGTCCATTTCCTCAAACAGCCGACTAGCAAACTCATCTAAAATTGCCACCAAATCGCTGCGAATTTCTTTGATGAGGCGTTGAGCCCAGTAGGCCACTCCCCGCAAAATGTAAATGTCAAGGGTAATACTTTCAGCGAGGCCGGGGCGCTGTACTTTGACGGCAACTATTTCACCACTTTTGAGGCGACCACGATAAACTTGCCCTAAGGATGCCGCCGCAATGGGCTGATCACTCAGGTCGGCAAACAGTTCCTGGGGGGGTGCCCCGAGTTCCTCCTCGATAAAGCGAAATGCAACCTCATTGGGAAACGCCGGTAATTGATCTTGGAGTTTCGTCAGTTCTTCAAGGTAAACGGCAGGCAACAGGTCTGGGCGGGTGGACAGTGCCTGCCCCACTTTAATGTAGGCCGGACCGAGGCGGGTTAGGGTATCTCGCAGGGCGATCGCCCGGCGATGTTGATTTTTCTTCCCTTGTCCTGTGAGGTTATCCCACCAGCGATTGAATAGCAGCCAAAACACCGGCCACAGAATCTGCACCCAACGGCTGATCACCAGCAAGGGGCGTTGCCGATAATAAGCCGCGATCGCCTCCGGATCGTAGGGCTGAAACTCATCGTTGCCATTGGGTAGCGCTTCAGCAGCGATCGCAATGTCTTGGGGAGACTCAGACGCAGGGGGTAAGGCCGTGTTCATAGGGATGTGGGGATAACGCTGTAACGTATTGTAACAATTGACTTGGCTAACGCCTCTGTGAGGAGCACCGGTGCTTACGTCATTGAAGCTAGTACAACTTTGTACTATAGGGAAATAGACAAACATGGAAGCTAGGATACTTGGGAACGTCCAAGGATGCTGAGCAGCAGTGGAGAGAGAATAGTGGAACTCGATAATTACGATCCGGGCGATTTTTATGATGAGTGGTTTATTGCCCGCGGTCAGCCACGACCGTTTATTGAGCCTCTCTTACGGCGGGTGCGATCGCTGCCAGAAGGAGAGCTAAAACGGCGCCAAACCACGGCTCAGCAGGTCATGTTTAACATCGGTGCCACATTTACGGTCTATGGCTCTGAGGAGGGCACCGAGCGGATTATGCCCTTTGATATTTTGCCGCGAGTGATTCCGGCGCAAGAGTGGCGGCAGCTTGAACAGGGGCTCAAGCAACGCATTCAAGCGCTGAACTGTTTTATTGCGGATGTCTATGGCCAGCAAAAAATCATTAATGATGGCGTGATTCCCCGGGAACTCATCGAGTCAGCCAAGGGCTATCTGCGTGCTTGCCACGATCTAAAGCCACCCGCAGGAATTTGGTGCCATATTACGGGAACTGACTTGGTGCGCGATCGCGACGGCACATGGTATGTCCTTGAGGATAATTTGCGCTGTCCCTCTGGCATTTCCTATGTGCTTGAGAATCGACGGGTGATGAAAAGTACCTTTCCGCTGGTATTTAAGGAGTTGGATATCCAACCGGTGGATGAGTACGCCAGCCATTTACTGGAAACCCTATTGAACCTAGCCCCACCCGGATTGCCGGATGCCACAGTGGTGGTACTGACTCCGGGGATGTATAACTCAGCCTATTTTGAGCATTCTTTTTTGGCGCAGCAGATGGGTGTCACCCTTGTGGAAGGGCGGGATTTGGTGGTGGCAGATGGCTACTTGCAAATGCGTACCACCAAAGGCTTAAAACGGGTGGATGTGGTCTATCGCCGCATTGATGATGATTTTATTGATCCGGCCGTCTTTCGATCGGACTCGATGCTAGGGGTGGCAGGCTTAACAGAGGTCTATCGTCAAGGACGGGTAGCGATCGCCAACGCCTTGGGCACTGGTGTTGCTGACGATAAAGTGATCTATGCCTACGTTCCCCAAATGATCCGCTACTATCTGGGGGAAGAGCTGCGGTTACCGAACGTCCCCACCTATCTGTGCTGGGAACCGCAGCAACTCGACTACGTGCTCCATCATTTAGATGAATTGGTGATCAAATCTGCCAACGAGTCGGGGGGCTACGGGATGCTCATTGGCGCCCAATCCACAGCTAGTGAGCGGGCTGAGTTTGCTGAGCGCGTGAAGGCTAACCCCCGCAACTATATTGCCCAACCTACCCTGTCTCTCTCGCGGGTACCAACCCTCCTCGGCGATGAGATTGTTGGCTGCCATGTGGATCTGCGCCCCTATATTCTCTATGGCAAAGAGATTTACGTGCACCCCGGAGGACTCACACGGGTTGCTATGAAGCCCGGATCCTTAGTGGTAAATTCCTCCCAAGGAGGTGGCAGTAAAGATACTTGGGTATTAAGCGAGTAATGACAATGGTGACAGTAATTAGTGAGTTAGAGCAACCCATCACCTTCGATAGTTTTTTTGGCCCGCTGACCCTCCAGCCGGGTCGGAATGAAAATGTTGATGAACGCCGTTGGCGCAACTGCAAAACCCACAATGCAGATTTGCAAGCCCTACTGAAGAAAAACCTGATTCGGGTGGCTGACGCTTAGTTTGAGGGTTCGGGTGAGCGTGGGGCTGGCTGGCGCTCCCACTCGATCAGGGGACGTTCAATAGCATTTTTCAGGTCTAAGGGAACCAAGGTGACTGTCATAGTGTCACGAGGCTGTGGTTGGGGGTCAATTTCGGCATAGAGTTGCCGGCCATCAAAGGTTGGGTTGCCCAGTAATAGCCGATGCTGAGTGCCATCCTTAAGGGTCATCTCTAGGGTAGCCATAGGGGGCAAAAGGCCATAGTCAGCGGCACGATTCGTGGGCACGTCAAGGGAGCGATCGCGCTCACCCGTGGTCAGCAAATTTAATAAAAAGACAACGGTTCCCTCTTCCGCCGGTACCTCCTGCTCTCGCTGAATGACCCACGTCCCCGTTTTCTGCTTTTTGAGGTTAAGGGTGTACTGGGGCGCAACAATCTTGAGAGCGGTAACATCCGCCTCTTGGAAGCTAAAGAGGCGAGCCTTGGTTTGTTGACTTGGTGCGTTTGGTGCCGGTAGTTGTTGCTCAAATAAAAAGAGGCTGCCTCCCAAAATGGCCGCAGTTGCCAGCAAAATCAGCGTTTTTGTGCGAATGCCAGTCGCCATCAGACTCCCTATGGCCTACGCTCCCTGACGCAATTTATCGAGTACCGAGCGATCCTCAAGGGTTGAGGTATCCCCTGCCACCTCTTCCCCAGCGGCCAAAGAGCGCAGTAACCGCCGCATAATTTTGCCGGAGCGGGTTTTGGGCAGCGCATCGGTAAAGCGAATCTCCGCTGGGCGTGCCAACGCACCGATTTCCTTAACAACGTGCTGCTTGAGTTCCTGCTGCAGGGTCTCGGTGGGGGGAGTGCTACCTTCTAAAATCACAAAGGCCACGATATCTTCGCCCTTCACCTCGTCAGGCTTGCCAACAACGGCAGCCTCGGCCACCGCAGGGTGGGCGACCAAGGCTGACTCAATTTCCATGGTGCCTAGGCGATGCCCCGACACGTTAATCACATCATCCACCCGTCCCATGATCCAGAAGTCGCCGTCTGCATCTTTGCGCGCCCCATCCCCCGCAAAGTAAACATACTGGCCGTTCTGGGGAGGAATATGCTCCCAGTACGTCCGGCGGAAGCGATCGGGATCGCCATAGACGGTGCGCATCATCCCCGGCCATGGGTGGCGAATCACCAGATACCCCCCTTCGTTGACCCCGACCGGGTGCCCCTCTAAATCAACAACATCTGCCAAGATGCCAGGAAAGGGTTTAGTGGCTGAGCCGGGTTTCATGGGGATGGCACCGGGTAAGGAGGTGATCATGTGGCCGCCGGTCTCGGTTTGCCACCACGTATCGACAATGGGACAGCGTTCGCGACCAATGACGCGGTAGTACCACATCCATGCTTCGGGATTAATGGGTTCGCCAACGGTCCCCAGCAGGCGCAACGAGGAGAGATTACGCGCCTTGGGCAGGTGTTCGCCCATTTTAATAAAGGCGCGGATGGCAGTGGGGGCGGTATAAAAAATAGTGACACCGTACTTTTCAATCACGTCCCAGAAACACCCCGGATTTGAGGCGCGGGGTGCGCCCTCATACATGACAGTGGTAGCACCGTTAGACAAGGGGCCATAGACGATGTAGCTGTGCCCCGTAATCCAGCCAACGTCGGCAGTACACCAATAGACATCGGTATCTTGCAGGTCAAAGGTCCATTGGGTGGTGATGTGGGTATAGAGGTTGTAGCCAGCGGTGGTATGCACAACCCCCTTAGGTTTGCCCGTGGAGCCAGAGGTGTAGAGGATAAAGAGTAAGTCTTCACTGTCCATCGGTTCAGCGGGACAATCGGCACTCACCCCTTTTTGGAGATCGTGCCACCAGTGATCGCGACCGGGCACCATGGTGATCGGCTGCTGGGTGCGCTGCACCACCAAAACGTGCTCGACGCTGGGAACCGCTTGATCGCTAAGGGCGCTATCGACTTGATCTTTGAGGGGAACAATGGCATCTTTGCGCCAGCCACCATCGGCAGTGACCACTAGCTTCGCTTGAGCATCAATGAGGCGATCGCGCAGGG
Organism: Thermostichus lividus PCC 6715; assembly: GCF_002754935.1. Lineage (NCBI taxonomy): Bacteria > Bacillati > Cyanobacteriota > Cyanophyceae > Acaryochloridales > Thermosynechococcaceae > Parathermosynechococcus > Parathermosynechococcus lividus. Next base: position 1,741,492 of record NZ_CP018092.1, on the reverse strand, counting down.
CTTCGGCACTAAAGCCACCAAACACGACGGAATGGGGTGCACCAATGCGCGCGCAGGCGAGCATGGCGATCGCCGCTTCCGGAATCATGGGCATATAAATGCCGACGCGATCGCCCTTTTTAATTCCAAGTTGTTTGAGAACATTGGCAAACTGGCACACCTCGCGGTGCAGTTGGGCATAGGTGAGGGTGCGGCTATCGCCGGGTTCCCCTTCCCAGATCAGGGCTGCTTTGTTCTTGCGCCACGTGGTCAGGTGGCGATCGAGGCAGTTGTAGGTAATATTAATTTTGCCATTGACAAACCACTTGGCGGTGGGAGGCTGCCAATCGAGTACCTGATCCCAAGGCTGAAACCAGTCGAGTTCCTGCTGTGCCAGTTCCCCCAGAAGGCCGCCGGATCTGCTTTTGCTTTGGCGTAGAGGTGCTCGTAGGCCTCAAAGGAGTTAATCCGTGCCTTCGCCACAAAGTCAGCGGGGGGGTAAAAAAGACGGTGTTCCTGAAGAATGGATTCAATAGTGGGGCGGCTCATCCCTAGATTCCGTGGCAGCAAGATCTATCTTAACCGAGGAGGGATCGCCGCTATCTTGAAGACGGTGATGATTCCCTGCGGAGGGTAATTGTTGGGGTACGCTGGAATCGTAGCGCAATTTTTTTAATTTTTATGGATGCTTTGGCTCTTTGGCACCACTACCAAGACTGGCTGTACTACCACCCAGACCTTGATCTCTACGTTGATGTCAGTCGGATGGGGCTGACCCAAGACGTTGTTCGTGACCTAGAGCCTGCCTTTAGGCGCGCCTTTGAGCAGATGCAGGCTCTCGAAGCGGGGGCGATCGCCAACCCGGATGAAGGTCGAATGGTGGGGCACTACTGGTTGCGGGATGCCGACCTTGCCCCCACCCCAGAGATACGGGCTGAGATTCGCGACGGAATCGCCCAGGTGCATCGCTTTAGCCAGTACATCCATTCCGGCCAAATTGCCCCACCCCAAGGTGGACGCTTTACGGATATTCTCTCCATTGGCATTGGCGGCTCGGCACTGGGCCCCCAGTTTGTGTCTGCCGCCTTAGCACCCGTTACCCCCCCTTGGCCATTCACTTTCTCGATAATACTGATCCAGCGGGATTTGAGCGGGTTTTTGCCCAAATTGGCGATCGCCTGCGCACCACACTGGTCATCGTTATTTCCAAGTCTGGGGGCACCCCAGAAACCCGCAATGGTATGCTGGAAACGCAAGCCCGCTATCAGCAGGCAGGCTTAGCCTTTGCTGACCACGCAGTGGCTATCACCATGCCCGGCAGTGGCCTTGCCCAAATTGCCGAGTCCAATGGCTGGCTGGAAATTTTCCCGATGTTTGACTGGGTGGGGGGGCGCACCTCCGAACTCTCCGCCGTGGGTCTGTTGCCCGCCGCCCTACAGGGGATTGACATTGAAGCCATGCTCCACGGGGCGCGGCAAATGGACCAGGCTACCCGGGTGCCGCAACTGCGCCAAAATCCGGCAGCTCTGTTGGCCTTGGCCTGGTACCACGCAGGGAACGGCCGTGGCGAAAAAGATATGGTCATTCTGCCCTATAAAGATAGCCTGCTGCTCTTTAGCCGCTATCTGCAACAGTTAGTGATGGAATCCTTGGGCAAGGAGAAAGACCTTGCTGGCAACATTGTCCACCAAGGGATTGCCGTCTATGGCAACAAGGGCACCACAGATCAGCACGCCTACGTGCAGCAGCTACGCGACGGCTTGGCAAATTTTTTTGTGACGTTTATCGAGGTACTGCGGGATGGCCAGCAACCAGGCATTGAGGTGGAGCCGGGCATTACCGCCGGTGACTATTTGAGCGGTCTGCTGTTGGGGACGCGCCAAGCTCTCTACGAAAAGGATCGGCCTTCCCTCACCGTCACCATTCCAGAGGTCACGCCTCGGACGGTGGGGGCACTCATTGCCCTCTACGAGCGGGCAGTAGGATTGTACGGCTTTTTGGTGAATATCAATGCCTACCATCAACCGGGGGTGGAGGCGGGCAAAAAAGCAGCCGCCGCCACTCTGGCGTTACAAAAACAGATTGTGAAGGTGCTCCAGCAGAGTACTGCGCCATTAGATGTGCAGGCGATCGCCCAAGCGCTCAACGCCTCCGAGCAGCAAGAAACCATTTACCTGATTCTGCGGCATTTGGTGGCCAACGATCGCGGCGTGGCGCAACTGGGGGATCCGGCGTGTCCCAACCAACTACAGTTTTGTTGGCAACGCTAATGCAGCGACGCGAATTTTGTCAGGGGGGAGTGGCGATCGCCGCCATGGCACTAGCTGGGTGCCAAGGATCAAGCCAAGGGGGCATTACCGTACATCTGCTGCAAAAGTCCCTGCCGCCCCAACTCATCCGCCGTTTTCGCCAAACCCATGGCATTGGGGTGAACCTGCGCCTGAAAGAGACCCCCAGAGCCTTGCCGATACCCTCGCCAACGACAACAGGGGGGCGGCTATCGTTAGCTTGGGGGATGCTTGGCTGGCAGCGGCCGTCGCCAACGGGTGGGTTCAGCCCATTCCCAAAAGCAGCATTGAAAATTGGTCGCTCCTTACCCCACCTTGGCGCACCTTCTTAGCACGGTTCAGCGCCAACGATGCCGTTTGGGGTATTCCTTATCGCTGGGGTGCGACCCTCATGGTGTATCGTCGCGATTTCTTTGCCAATTTAGGCTGGGAACCCACGAACTGGGATGCCCTGTGGCACCCTGACCTTGACGGGCGCTATAGCCTGCTGAACACCCCCCGCGAAGTGATTGGTCTCACCCTTAAGTCCTTGGGGCGCACCTACAATGACCCCCCCGACCATCCAGACCTCGAAGCGCGATTACTGGCGCTGCGGCAACGGTGCGGTTTCTTTAGCTCCGATGCCTATCTTCAGCCCTTGATCTTAGGCAGTACACAATTGGCCGTGGGCTGGTCGAGCGATATTTTCCCCCTCGTGCAGCGGCAGCCCGATACGTTTGCAGTGGTGGCTCCGGCGGCAGGAACTGCACTGTGGGCGGATCTGTGGGTGTGCTCCCAAGTGCCCGATGCAGCGGCAACCGCTTGGTTACAGTACTGGTGGCAACCCACCGTAGCCGAGCAGTTAAGCCAGTTTACAACGGCAGTGTCCCCCGTCTTGGGGGATCTCAGCCTAGCCCAAGCGAATCGTTATGTTGATCTGCAAACCCTGTTGACCCGTAGTGAGGCACTGCTGCCCCTGCCTGCCGCCGCCCAGCAGACCTACGATCGCCTCTGGCAGGATATTTTTCTGACGTAGAAGAGGGCGCGATCGCCCACGCTGTCAAGGGTTGAACCCTTTCGTGGTAAAATAAGAGTCTCTCACGAGGCACACCATGACCTTTGCTGCTGATTCCAACCGCATTATCCCTACTGAACTGCGGGATGAGATTTCGCGCTCATACCTCGAGTATGCCATGAGCGTCATTGTTGGGCGGGCGCTACCGGATGCCCGGGATGGCCTCAAGCCCGTGCACCGTCGTATTCTCTACGCGATGCACGAGTTAGGTTTAACCGCAGACCGTCCCTTTCGCAAATGTGCCCGTGTGGTCGGTGAAGTGCTGGGGAAATACCACCCCCATGGTGACTCGGCGGTCTATGATGCCCTCGTGCGCATGGCTCAGGATTTTTCCATGCGCCATCCCCTCATTGATGGGCATGGCAACTTTGGCTCCATTGACAACGATCCGCCGGCTGCGATGCGTTATACCGAATGTCGGCTGCAAGCGCTGGCATCGGAAGCGCTGCTCCAAGACATTGAGCAGGAAACCGTTGACTTTGTTGATAATTTTGATGGCTCACAACAGGAACCCCTTGTTTTGCCCGCACGGGTGCCCCAGCTCCTGCTAAACGGCACCTCTGGGATTGCGGTGGGGATGGCCACGAACATTCCCCCCCATAACCTCGGTGAGTTGGTGGATGGACTGGTGGCACTGATCCACAGGCCTGACATCAGCGATCGCGAGTTAATGCGCTATATTCCGGGGCCTGATTTCCCCACTGGCGGACATATTCTTGGCCAAGCTGGTATTCAAGATGCCTATACCACAGGGCGCGGCTCCATTACCCTGAGAGCCGTTGCCACCATTGAAACCCTAGAGGTGCCCGGTCGTCAGCCCCGCGAGGCCATTATTGTCACGGAGCTGCCCTACCAAACCAACAAAGCTGCTCTGATGGAAAAAATTGCTGAGTTGGTGAACGACAAAAAAATCGATGGCATTGCGGATCTGCGCGACGAAAGCGATCGCGAGGGCATTCGCGTGGTCATCGAACTCAAGCGGGATGCCTATCCCCGGGTGGTGCTGAATAATCTGTACAAGCAAACCCCCCTACAGGTAAATTTTGGCGCCAATATGCTGGCGATCGTCAACAACGAACCGCAACTGCTGACCCTCAAGCGCAGCCTCGAAGTATTCCTGAGCTTCCGGGAAGAGGCGATCGCCCGCCGTACCCGCTATGCTCTGCGTAAAGCTGAAGAGCGAGATCACCTCTTGCAGGGACTGCTGATTGCCCTAGCCAACCTTGATGAGGTGATTCAACGCATCCGTGCTGCCAGCGATACCGCCTTAGCACGCCAAGACCTCATGCAGACCTATGCCCTCAGCGAGGCTCAAGCGGATGCCATTTTACAGATGCAACTGCGGCGGCTCACGGCTCTAGAAGCAGAAAAGATTCAGCGCGAACACGAAGAGCTCCAGCGGCAAATTGCTGACTTCCACAATATCCTTGCCAACCGACAACGGGTACTCGATATTATTGAAGCTGAGGTGTTGCAAATTAAAGCGAAGTTTGCCACACCGCGGCGATCGCAGATTGTCCAAGCCGACGCTGACATTAGCGATACCGACCTCATTGCTAACGATAAATCAGTGATTCTCGTTACCCAGCAGGGCTACATTAAGCGGATGCCCGTCGATACCTTTGAAGCCCAAAGTCGGGATGGCCGGGGTCGCAAAGGGGCGGAAATTAAAGAGGATGATGCGGTTGAGCACTTCTTTGGCTGCAACGATCACGATCGCATCCTCTTCTTTAGCGATCGCGGCATCGTCTATGCCCTGCCCGCCTATCAGATTCCCACTGGCTCGCGTCAAGCTCGCGGCACTCCCATTGTTCAACTCCTGCCCATTCCCCGCGAAGAGAAGATCACCTCCGTCATTGCGGTGCACGATTTTAGTGCCGACGAGTACTTAGTGATGCTCACAAGCAAGGGCTTTATTAAAAAAACGGCGCTTGCCGCCTTTAGTCATATTCGTACTAATGGCCTCATTGCAATTTCCCTTGAGGAGGGAGACCAACTGCGCTGGGTGCGGCGAACCCGCGAAGAGGACACCATTATCATTGGCTCACGGCAGGGCATGGCAATTCATTTTCGTGCCAGTCACGATCAGCTACGGCCGTTGGGGCGGGCTACCCGTGGGGTGAAGTCGATGAACCTGCGTCCGGGGGATGAGTTAGTGGGGATGGATATTCTGCCTGGGGCGATCGCCAAGAGCTTGAGCGCCACTGGCGATGATGGCGATGACACTGACGACAGCGACGAGGTGGCTGCCCAAAGTGCAGGGCCGTGGGTGTTGGTCATTACCACCAACGGTTATGGTAAGCGGGTGCCCGTCCAGCAATTTCGGTTGCAAAATCGGGCTGGAATGGGGATTACCGCCACTAAATTCAAAGCCAAGAGCAATGAAGATCACCTCGCAGCGTTACGGATTGTCAATGCTGACGACGAGTTAATGATTGTGACCAGTCGCGGTATTATCATTCGCCAAAAAGTGATCGATATTTCGTCGCAATCGCGCTCGGCAACTGGAGTGCGGCTACAACGGCTCGATGAAGACGACAGTATCGTTACGGCGGCGGTGTTACCCCCAGGGAGCATGGAGGCAGCGGAGGTTGATACCCCATGAGTCACGATCTTGATTCCCAGACCGCACAATTGCTGCAACGGCTGCGCCGCAAAGAAGGAACGTGGCAAGATTGGGGGCAAGGGTGCCAACACCTCCAGAAAGCTGGCCATTCGCCACAGGCTATTTTTGAAGCGACCGGTATTGAGCCAATTCACCAAAACCAGCTCATCATTGCCGTCCAAGTGGCGCAAAGCCTACGTGCTGGCAATGCCTCCCCTTCAGTGCTGGCCTACTTCCAAGAGCGCGGTAGTGATCTGCTTTACGAGTTACGGGTACTGTCCCAACGCGATCGCGTTGCGGCAGCAACCCTGATTGTTGAAAAGCAACTTGATGGAGCCACTGTCCATGAGGTGTGCCGCGCCCTCAAAACCATGAGCTACCAAAAGGGTGAGAGCGAAGACTTTACAGATACCCTAGGCGATCGCATTGGTCACTATTATTGGCAGTTGGCACGGCAACAGCGAGATTTAGCCCAGCGATCGCGCCTCATTGCCCAAGGCTTCCGGTTTGTGGACTCAGAGAAAGGTCGCCGCGCCCTTGAAACCCTCCTCACCGACTTGACAGTGGTGTCTGCCACCCCCCAGCCCCGCTTGCCGCTCTATCGCCTAGAGACTGCCGAAGAGTTACCTTACCTGATTCCTGTGGCTGGTTGTGCCCCTCTGACCGCGGCAGCCCTGACCGCGGTTCCAGCCCTCAAGCCCACAGGGGCATTTTCACTGGTCGATGTTGAGCGCCCTCTCACCGTGGTTGCCTTACCTGGGTGGCAAGTGCTCTTAAATGCCGTTGATCCGGTTGCCCTACTGTGGCCGGTGGCGGAGTTGCCCGCAGAACTACCCAGTAGCGACAATCTGATCCCCATCACCCAAGTTTTACTGATTGTGGATCGGGGACGACAGGAGTGGCAGGGCGATCGCTACCTCCTCATCGAAGAGACTACCGCAGAGCCACTGCGCCTAGCCTGGTATCCTCAGGCTCCTAGCGCTCCCATTCTTGGCCAACTTCTCCTAGTGTTACGGCCAGCGCAAATCCTAGATAACACGGTGAACCGCGAACTATGGCTGCTCGAAGAGTAAGATTCTCTAAACACCTTCTAAACAGCAATCTCCGACCATACCCGACAGGGTTGGGAAATGAGCATCAATTCAGCAGGCTTTGGGTAGCGGCAATGACGCCTTGGACGGCATAGGCTGAGGCGTGTAATGCCTGTAATTCACTCTCTGTCAAAGACAATTCAACAATTTGCGCGACCCCTTGGCGGTCAATGCGCGCTGGCACCCCAACATACATCCCCCTGAGATTGTAGGCCTGTTCAACGTAGGCACACACGGGCAATAATCGCGCTTGGTTCGAGAGAATTGCTTCTACCATTAGGGCAGCGGCAGCGGCGGGGGTATAAAAGGCACTGCCAGTTTGCAGCAAGTTGACAATTTCGGCGCCACCATGACGCGTGCGTTGAATGAGTCTATCGATGGTGGCGGCAGGGAGCAGTTCAGTAATGGGAATGCCGCTAACACTGGAATAGCGCGGCAAGGGTACCATCAAGTCGCCATGCCCCCCCAATACCATGGCGCGAATATCTTTAACAGAAATGTTTAGCTCAAGGGCGATAAACGCGGCAAAGCGGGCGGCATCTAATACCCCTGCCATTCCCATGACTTTCTGAGGGGGTAGCCCACTCACCTGCCATGCCACATGGGTCATGACATCAAGGGGATTGGTAACCACGACATAGACTGCATCTGGGGCAACGGCAACAGCTTGGCGAGTAATGTCTTGGATCAGATTGCCGTTGAGCTTTAGCAAGTCGTCGCGGCTCATCCCCTGTTTGCGGGGGAACCCAGCGGTAATGACTACAACATCAACATGATGAATGTCGTTATAGTCTGTTGTGCCTAGAATCTGGCGATCGTGTCCTTGAATAAGCCGCGATTGGGTGAGATCAAGGGCAAGCCCTTGGGGGCGCCCAGCAATCACATCTAGCAGGACAACATCAGCAATATTTCCCTCTGCAAGTCGTTGGGCAAGGGCACTGCCGACATTTCCGGCACCGAGGACGGCCACGCGGCTAGACATTTACTGGCTCACTTCGAGTTGCTCAAGCTTTAGCCAAACGGTCGGGGTAGGCACGGGAAACTTAATTTGGGCATACTCACCGCGAATATCCACCACTTCGCCACGCCCTTCAAACAGGTATGGCGGATAGCGGCGATCGCTAGCAAGCGCCTCCAAACTGTTGGTCAGTTTTTCAGCAATAACCTTAACAAAATCTCCTTTTTTGATGGCCATAGCACACTCCTGTCGAATTGCCCCCTATTTTAACCTTCTTGGGCTGGCAACTCTAGGTCACATCAGGTCTCTTTGGGAAAAAAGCGCACAGCCTCTGCAGGAGCGGTTAAGGCCACCGTGGCACCAACAGGAATCACTACATTCACGGGTAGGCGGGCATGGAGTTCTTTGCCCGACGGTGCCTGCACACAGTAGCGGTATTCGCGCCCTAGGAACTGGCGATCGCGAACAATTAAGGTGGTTTCTGAGGGGGGGTGTGGCTGGAGCATGACATCTTCTTCGCGAATCATGAGTTCACCCTGTACGGCTGGAGCAGCCTCTAGGAGGGGGAATGTGCCAATATCAGTGAGGACATGGCTACCTTGGGCACAGGCGGATAGAAAGTTGGCTTGGCTAATAAACCCTGCTACAAACCGTGAAGCGGGCTGACAATAAATCTCTTCAGGGGTACCCACCTGTTCTAGGCGACCTTGGCGCATAACAGCTAATCGATCCGAGAGGCTCAGGGCTTCCTCTTGATCATGGGTAACAAAAATGGCTGTGGTACCGGAGGCCTTGAGAATCGTACGCAATTCCTCCCGTAGCTGTAGCCGAACTTGAGCATCTAAGTTACTCAGGGGTTCATCCAATAAAATCACCGCAGGCTGGGGAGCGATCGCCCGTGCTAATGCGACCCGCTGTTGCTGTCCCCCCGACAGTTCGTGAGGGTATCGCTTTTCCATCCCCTGCAAATGAACTAAGGACAGAATTGCCATCACCCGTTCTTGAATTTGCTTTTTACTAAAACGATGTTGTTGCAAACCAAAGGCAATATTTTCAGCAACCGTAAGGTGGGGAAACAGAGCAAAGTCCTGAAAAACCATCCCCAAGGAGCGCTGCTCCGGTGGCACAAATAGGCCTGGGGCCGTAACACAGCGATCGCCAATCGTAATTGTGCCCTGATCGGGCGTATCTAGGCCAGCAATGAGTCGCAGCAGCGTGGTTTTACCACAGCCAGACGGCCCCAATAACCCCAGAATTTCACCATCGTGCACCCTCAGGCTAACCTCTTCAATGGCTGGAAAATGGCCAAAGAGTTTACGCAAATTTGTCAGCTGTACAGCTGTAGCGGTCGGAGTTGTCAGGGAAAGGGTTGTCATAGCTGCCAAGAAGTAAACCGTCTGCAAAACCAAAAGCGTGGCGATCGCCTTTAAGAATTATTTGCAGTAATGCAAACAGTTCTATTCTGGCATAAAAGACTCTGCTTACTGCAGACTTCTTGCAACTGGTTAGCCAATGGTTGACAAAACGCGGAGGACTGGTTGTCCTAATTGGCGTTCAGAATTCGCTGGACAATTTGTAGCCCAGTCACAGCCTGCCAACCAAAGAACCCCACTAGCAACATATTGAGGGTCATGTGCAGCACCCGCGCCACTTCACTGCCTTTTTGCATGAAGGGAGTCAAGCTAGCAGAAATGGCCACCAACCCTGTCATTGCCAAGCCAACAAGTAAGTGAGGCCCCACAAAGAGCTTACCGTTATTGATGTAGGTAGCCGCCATGCCTCCAATCGCTCCCAACACCATAAACGCCAGTAAAAATGCACCGACTTGGTGATGCTTAATATTCACCTTGGCTTGAATCAGTGCCTTCTTCTCCTCCCCACTAAGGGAGCGCAAGCGACGCGTTTGAATCCCTAAATACATCGCGTAGAGAGTTAATGCAAACAACACCCACATTAAAACTGGGTGGGCAAAGGTCACAATAGGCTGAAGCGGGGCAGGAATTTCAATCATTCTTGGTACGCAGAATTCGGCAGGGTGTTACAAAACTTATTATACGTGCCTTGGTGAATCAGCACGCAGTGGACACGCAGGCTGCCTTACCTCTAGCACTGCAGGGCTGATTACGAGCTATCTCAGCGTATGCTAAGGATTGTGGCTTAGAACCACAGAGACACTGAGGGCATGGAGAAGTGGCGCTGTATCTCTGTGGTGAAATTTCAGGTTATGGAGTCCTCTAGTCAGTTAGGAGGTGCTTTGCTTGGCAGCGCTAATCTCTGTTTTACTGACCATTACTCTGTCGCTATTGATCACTCGGATTGCCGCTGAAGCATTGACCTTGACTGGGCTATCTCGTGAGGCGGCTAAATTTCAAGCCCATTCTGCCATCACAGGTTCGGGTTTCACGACAAGTGAATCTGAGCTGGTGGTTGCTCACCCTGTACGCCGCCGTATTTTGATGTGGCTGATGTTGCTGGGTAATGCTGGGCTGATTACGGTGATTTCTTCACTGGTGTTGACGTTTATTAATGTGGCAGGGCCGCAAGAGTGGCTGCCTCGGCTGGGGTTGCTTTTGTTGGGAATTGCGGTACTGTGGGTGCTGTCAACGAATCGCTGGGTCAGTCGTTTGCTCTCGCATTGGGTGGAGTGGGCGCTCCGGCGTTGGACCCATTTAGACGTGCGAGATTATGCCAGCCTGCTGCGCCTTGCGGAAGATTATGGGGTGATCGAACTACAAATTGACCCCGACGATTGGCTGGCAGACAAGCCGTTGCAGGAAACGGATCTGTATCAGGAGGGGATGCTGGTGCTAGGAATCCAACGGTCTGATGGAACATATATTGGGGCACCTCAGGGTTCGACGGTGATTCATCCTGGAGATGTGGTGATTTTGTATGGTCGCCTAGATGCCTTCAGTGAGTTAGATTCTCGAAAAGCAGGGAGTGCGGGAGATCAGGCGCATCAGGAGGCGATCGCCCATTATCAAGAGCAGATCCGTTTAGCTGAGAGGGGGGTAGATCAGCCCCGCACTGTACCGTCGAGAGGTGGTCAGTGACGGGATACAGCCCCCGGCGCCAGTCTGCGACTGGCAGTCGTGACACTCCCCGCCGTGGAACGGCGAGGCTTCTCTGAGTTAGGCTAGAGCAAAGCCAATCTGCTCTAACTTGACCTTAGAAGGGGCTGCCACAGCCCCTCTACACACTCCACTCAAATCGATATTGAGCTTTGTGCTTACCTTTCTCGGCTCTATCGTCCGAGTTATGCTTAATCAATAGCTAAATGCCAGCAAATTAAGCAACGTAACTGAAAATTGTCAAAGTTCCTGAACCCATAACCTGACCGCTTGATCAGCTTCAATTTATTGTTAATACCTTCAACAACACCACTATTTGTGTGATTATCAAAATAGGCGGTGACTTCACCAAACCACCGACAAATTGTTCTTACGCTCTCTTGAAAAGAATCCTGAGCTTGAGCTAACCAATCGAGCAATTGAAAGGTTCCATCTTTCCAATCTTTTGCTTGCTCAAAGATGGCTCTAAACGATTCCTTCTCCTGATGCATTCGAGCCAGACTTGGCACTACTTCTCGAATTTCTTCCAGTTTTGCTTTTTGCTTCTGAGTTAGATTTTCCTCCGGCTTGAGTAACGCATATTTACTTTGTTTGAGCGCGGCTGCAATCTGGGCTTTCTGGACTTCATTTACCGTCTGCTCATTCGCTTTACAAATACTTTGTCGAGCCTTATCCAATTCCTGATTCACAATCTTCATAACATGAAATCGGTCGGCAACCACTGTAGCATTCGGTAGGAGTTTATGAACCAAACTTTTATAGTTTCCAGACAGGTCAATGCTCGCCTCAATAATTTGATTGAGTACTGCTGCTCCCCATGCCTCAAGCACTTGCCTCACATCTTCCTGCTTGCGAGAAGGGGCAAAGGCAAGGGGAATTCGCCGCTCTAAATCGACCAAAACAACTATGTAATCTCCTTGTCCTTTACCTAAGGAAATCTCATCTATACCTAATCGTTTTACTGAATTCACATCGACGTGGAGTTTTTTTTACTGACATACTGTACCATTGACCATACTTCTTCATCAGTGAGACCATTTGAAATTGCAACATTATGAATGTCGCTGTGCAAAACCTGTTGCACGATTGACTGAGCAAATCGATCCGTTTGCTTGCGACGATTGCCGATGAAATCGAGCGTTTCACTGAATGGCTTACCACAAGTTCGACACTTAAACTGGCGACGATTGATCTTAAGAAATACGGTTCGTCCACTGATGCTTAAATCTCGCACTAGATACCAATGATTCTGGTGTAAATGACAACTTTTTTGTTTGCAACGTGGGCAAATCGCCTCGGTTGTCTTTGCTTCCACTATAAGAATCAATTCTCCCGCAACATCGGTATAATCTTCAACCTCAATTCCAGGTAGGTTGACTAGATCAGTTAGAAGTAGCTGCATATCTCAGATTTCGTATAGCATGTTACATTAGCATACCAAGTCCGATAGACCCGATTTTTTTAGGAAAAGTTATTCGCCCACTGGCTGACGGCTTGGGATTGCTCCTCAAGTCGCTGCCTTAAGCGTTGGCAGACCAGATCACACAAGGGAAAAATAGTTGGATCTGCAATTTCGTAATAGACAGTAACCCCTTGGGGGTGGCGACGCACCAAGCCTGCTTGAGCCAAGGTTTTCAAATGCTTAGACACATTGGCTTGGCCTAAGCCAGTATGCTGAATAATTTCTGAGACATTGCGTCGTCCCTGTTTTAGGGCGCACAACACTTGCAGGCGACTTGGCTCCGCCAGCACCTTGAAGTAGTCTGCCACGTGCATCAATAACTCAGAAGAGGGAGATTCAATCATTTCATGTCGTGCAGCACTATTGCTAAATCGGTGTTGCTGAATGTGGCTATGAATTCCCTCATCCCCAACCCGTCTCCCCAAGGAGAAGGGAGCTAAGAGTCTTGTTCCCTCTCCGTTGGGAGAGGGCTAGGGTGAGGGCGGCAAAAGACTCAAACCCGAAAGTCATACGTCTATTCAGCAATGCCGTAAACCCATATAGTTCATTATATAACTAAGCAGTAATTAGCGGAGTTTTACCGATAGTCCAGCCGTTTGTAGGGGGGCGGCTGCTGTTGCTGTTTTGCGTAGCCGCTGGGAATAGAACGACGCTGCCTCATCACCTCGGGCGCATTCTTGGGCGAAATTAATCAAGTGATGTCCTACCACACCAACGTGGATGAGTTGTTCAATTTGCGCCTTCTTCAGGGCAGGCCAAGCCAGTTGCCAAAAGGTGTCTCGATAACTACTGCGAAGACCCACCTGCCAGAGGATATTTTTCATAATCCGCAGACCCCGGAGAATATTTTCGCGACTTAGCCGTGCTCGGCTATTGGGGACGGCAATGCGGTTGGGATAGGTGTGCTCCATCTGATAGGCAAACCGTTCGTAGAGAAATTTTGGTTCGTAGGCGGTGGTAATGGTGCGCCGCCACATCTCTACTACTTCTTCGTAGGGCATCAGGAATTCGACATTAGATTCGCGATTTTCGTCATGGTTGAGGCGGCCTTCAGCTTCCAGTCGGCGCCACAGGGGGGTTCGCGGTAGGGCGTGGAGCAGGTTAATGGTGAGGGTGGGAATGTGGGAGGCACGAATGAAGTCAAGGATGCGATCGCCCGTTTCAGGGGTATCGGTATCAAACCCAATAATGATCCCTGAGACGACTTCCATGCCATAGCTATTCAGGGTTTGCACCGCCTGTAAAATCGGCATACTCAGGTTTTGGTCTTTGTGGATGGCGTGCAGCGCCTCTGGCTCCGGCGTTTCAATGCCACAGAACACTGTGCAGAAGTACGCCTCCCGCATCATCTCCAGTAGTTTGGGACTTTGGGCAATATTGAGGGTGGCTTCACAGGCAAATTGCAACGGATAGCCATTGGCTTTTTGCCAGTCAATGAGGTGGGGTAATAACTCAGTTACCGCGCGGCGATTGCCAATGAAGTTATCATCTACGAAATAAACGGCTCCCGGATTCCCCGACGCCAGCATGGTATCCAATTCTTTGAGAATTTGCTGGGGCGTTTTGAGGCGCGGATTACGGCCATAGAGTTCGGGAATGTCGCAGAACTCACAACGAAAGGGGCAGCCACTGGAAAACTGCACACTGCCAAGAAAATAGTTTGCCATCCGCACATGCTGATAAGCAGGTATGGGAAACTCACTGAGGGGGAGGCGAGCAGTGGTTTCAAAGATCAGTTGCTGCGGTGGTCGCTGAGAGCCATACTCGTCAAAGTAGGCAATCATTTTGTCGGTGGCATCGCCTAACTCCCCCAAATGCAAAATATCAACATCGGGGTAGTACTCAGGACAGCTAGACACCGATGGTCCTCCGAGTGCCGTGAGTTTACCGTGGCGGTGGGCAATTTCATTAATTTCGTTAATTTGGGCGCGTTGAATGTGCATCCCGCTAGTGATGACAACGTCTGCCCAAGCGTAATCAGCCTCTTTGGCCGGAGCCACATTCTCATCAATGAGGCGCACTTCCCACGACTCTGGCAAGTAGGCAGCCACCAGCAGAATCCCTTGGGGCGGCATAAAGGCACGGACGGTGCCCATGAGCGGGTAGGCGTGGTGAAAGGTGCCAAAGGAACGGCTGTAGCGAGGGAATACACAGAGAATACGGCGATGGTTGCGAGGAGTATAGGGGATGCGACCAGTGGTCATCTCCGGTACCAATTTGATCTCATCGGTGCTCCGACTTAGGTTCATGACCCAACACTCCTAACCTGCTTGTAATTAGGTATAGCCTACAAAGGCGATTGTCGCCTAGTTTTTAGTAGCCCTCAGAAGTAAAATCCAAGGTGAGTGGAATGGTCACGCGCTGGATTTGGGTTCTAACGGTGCCATCGGCCTCTAGCCAAAGTTGACGAAACCCAGGCCCGATGGGTTCAAGAGTAAATTTAGCCGCACGGGGTAAAAACTGAATACAGGTGGAGGGGCACCCGAGGTAGGTCACTCCTTGGCGCTCGGCCATAAAGGACTGGTGAATATGACCAAACAGCACTAGCTTGACCTGAGGATGACGGTCTAGGATGCCAAAGAGTGCCTCTGGGTTTTGCAGGCGGCTACTGTCTAGCCATGGTGCACCCGTGCGAAAGGGAGGGTGGTGCAGGGCAATGAAGGTGGGGCGATCGCTGCAGTTGCTTAACTGGTCGTCCAGCCAGTGTAGCGTCGTCTCACTTAAGGCACCGTGAACCTGACCCTCAACTTGAGAATTCAGCAGAATGCCTTGCCACGCCCCAAGGGACATGAGGCGATCGCCCCTGAGGGGCGGTTGCGCAAGGGCAGGGATCATGGCGGCGGGATCATCATGGTTCCCGGGAAGCCAATAGACCGGGCAGGGGAAGGTCTTCAAGGCGTTGGCAAGGTTTGTGTAGGTTTGGGTGCACGGCTCTTGCGCCAAGTCGCCGGTTAATAACAATGCATCCGGTGGGGGGAACTGGTGTTGGAGCGTGTCTAAAATAGCGGCCAAGGAATCCGCGGTGCGTAACCCTAGCAGTGTGCCACTGCTGTTTGAAAATAAGTGCAAGTCTGATAATTGAATCAGGTATGCTGATTGACTCATACAATTTAAGTAACTCCAAGAATGGTGAGGATCCCGAGCCAAAAAATTTCTTTTCAGACAGTTTGCTGCTTCTAGCCTAGAGAATAGTATCGGCGATCGCTATAGCTATAATTGGAAGAATTCTTAGCGCCTTATCAACTGAGGTGACAGACTATGCCAAGTCCCGAAAATCCTAGCAACCCACCCGATGATTTGTTAGAAACCATTATTACGGATTTGGGGGAACTGGCACGCACTGCGAGTCAACCTGAGGAGGTTGATTTAAGCTCCCTCGCTGCCGAATTAGAATCGCTGACCAGTTCAGCAGAGCAGCGGGCGATCGCCCAAAATGCTGACCTGCAAGAGCAAATTAGCCAACTGACCACTGAACTAACGACTCTCCAAACCGAGCGAGATCACCTCAACCGCGAACTCAGTGACCTACGAGCGAATTATCAAAGGGCTACCGCAGAGGTTCAGCGCCTGCAAGAGCAATTGGCCAGTCAGCAAGCTACACACGCAAGCGATCTATTAAAAGAACAAGTTGCGCGGTTAACGGCTGAAAAAACTGCTCTTGAGGGAATGCGCCAAAACTTGGAACAGGAGCTTGCCCAAGCCATCACGCAGCAAGAAGAGCTACAGCAGCAACTGCTAACGCTGCAAGACCAAGCGACGACTCTAGCAGAACTCAACGCCCAACTCACCTCACTGCAAACCGAAAAGGCTGCACTAGAGCAGCAACTACAGGACGCCTTAGCCGCCGCCCCCCCAGACTCCCTAGAAGAAACGGCGCTCCTCAACGAACCCCACGATATTGGTCTGGCGCAGCAATTAGCACAGTTGACGCGGCAACTGACCCAAGTGGAAACAGAGCGCAATACCCTCAACGCAGAACTAGAGCAGATAAAGCTAGAGGCCGATGCACTGCGCCACGACAATGAGGCCTTGCGCGCTCAAGTCTCAACAGTTGTACCCACAGAATTAACCCTTGCCGCTCAGGAAAACCGCCATCTAAAACGGCAGTTGCGCCGACAGGGGTATGCACTTTGGCTAACGGGGATTGCAGCAACAGTTATTTCCGCCCTGAGTGTGAGCTTAACCTTACCGCAGCCGGTGGGGCGGGTTGTTCCTCCCTTAGCTGCCTTGGCTGTCCCGATTCTCACAGTGTTAGCGCGGGGACGCTCACCTGAGATAGCCCCGACGGAAACCCCCACCTAGGCGATCGCGGCGATCCCCCTCTAGGCTAAAATCTTAGGGCAGGGACGCTTTGCTTAGGAGTATAGATTACCGTGCCCAATCTCAAAGCTATTCGCGATCGCATCAAAACCATCAAAGATACCCGCAAAATTACCGAAGCCATGCGCCTCGTGGCGGCAGCAAAAGTGCGCCGTGCCCAAGAGCAGGTGATGGCGAGTCGTCCCTTTGCCGATCGCCTAGCTCAAGTGCTCTACGGGCTACAAACGCGGCTACGCTTTGAAGATGCCAACTTACCCCTACTGGCAAAACGTCCTGTAAAGACTGTGGCCTTGTTAGTTGTTACCGGCGATCGCGGCCTCTGTGGCGGTTACAACACCAACGTGATTCGTCGCGCCAAGGAGCGCACCGAAGAACTAGAGGCAGAGGGAATTAAATATACCCTAGTGATCGTGGGTCGCAAGGCGGCTCAGTACTTCCAGCGCCGTGACTATCCCATCGATGCGGTTTATTCTGGCCTCGAGCAAATCCCCTCTGCCAGCGAAGCAGGCCAAATTGCCAATGAGTTGCTCTCCCTCTTTTTGTCAGAAACCGTGGATCGGGTGGAGCTGATCTACACCAAGTTTGTCTCATTGATTAGCTCGAAGCCGGTGGTGCAAACGCTGCTCCCCCTTGATCCGCAAGGACTAGAGGCAGCCGATGATGAAATTTTCCGTCTGACCACCCGGGCCTCCCATCTGGAGGTGAACCGCGAGAAGGTCACTTCAAACCTGCCAGCACTGCCCCCAGACATGATTTTTGAGCAGGATCCCGTACAGATCCTAGATGCGCTCTTGCCCCTCTACCTGAGCAACCAATTGCTGCGGGCACTGCAAGAAGCCGCTGCCTCAGAGCTAGCCGCGCGGATGACGGCCATGAATAACGCCAGCGACAACGCCCAAACCCTCATTGGTACACTGACCCTGTCCTACAACAAAGCTCGCCAAGCGGCCATTACCCAAGAGATTCTCGAAGTGGTCGCCGGTGCTGAGGCACTGCGTTAAGGCGAGGGGGATTTCTGAAGCTCCTGTTTGCATCGACCTCTGTCGGGCCGTTGGGTACCGGTCAAGGGGGTGGGGTTGAACTCACCCTCCTCAATATGGTCTTGGCTTTGCAACCCCGCGGCTACGAGATTCAGATTCTTGCTCCCTGTGGATCGCGCCTGCCAGTACCCGCTGCCATTGAGGAGATTCCCGGTGCCCTACAGGTGCCTGCCCAGCATCAACGCCGAGACCAGCCGATTGTCATGCCCAGCAATAGTGTCCTAGCTAATCTGTGGGCACGGGTGCGGCAGCTACAGCAGGGGTACGATCTCATCGTTAATTTTGCCTACGATTGGCTACCCTTTTATCTGACTCCATGGTTATCTCGACCGGTGGCACACTTGGTGAGTATGGCTTCGATTTCTGAGGTGATGGATCAGGCGATCGCCACTGTGATTGACCAGTATCCCGGCAGTATTGGGGTCTATACGCGCACCCAAGCAGCGACCTTTCCCTTTGGCGATCGCTGTGTATGCTTAGGCAGTGGCCTAGACTTAAGCCTCTACGAATTTTGCGCCGACCCCGACGATGTCCTGTGCTGGCTGGGGCGCATTGCCCCCGAAAAGGGGTTAGAAGATGCCGTGGCAGCGGCAAATGTGACCCGCACTCCCCTAAAAATTATGGGACAGATGCAGGATGTTGACTATTGGCAGCGAATTCAGGCTCAATATCCCGATGCCCCCATTGAATACCTTGGGTTTTTGCCCACCCAACAGATGCAGGCACACCTACGGCGGTGTAAAGCCTTGCTGCTCACCTCCCGCTGGGTCGAAGCCTTTGGCAATGTGGTCATTGAAAGTTTAGCCTGCGGCGTGCCCGTCATTGCCTACGATCGCGGGGGGCCCAGTGAAATTGTCCGCCATGGGCAAACGGGCTTTTTAGTGACCCCCGATTCAGTGCCCGACCTTATTAGTGCCCTTGGTCAAATTGAGCAGATTCGTCGCTCAGCGTGCCGCCAACAAGCGGAGCAAGAGTATAGCCTTAAGGCCTATGGGGATGTGGTCGAACGCTGGCTAAAGGATGTGTACTACCGCGATGCCCCTAAGGTGTAGGGCATATCATGATGGTATGATGAGCGGTGAAGCGAACTAATAGCGAACGAATGATGAGTGATGTCTCATCTGGTCATTAGGAGAATATAGGGTTGAGTGAAACAGCAGTTGCCATTGTTACTGGTGCATCCCGTGGGATTGGTCGGGCGATCGCCCTTGAGTTAGCTGGCCAAGGAGCAGCCGTCGTTGTTAATTATGCGCGATCAGCAGAGGCGGCGATGGAGGTCGTGCACACCATTCAAGGCCAAGGGGGACAGGCAACGGCGATCGCTGCGGATGTCTCTGTGGCTGAAGAGGTTGAAACCCTTGTCGCCAAAACCCTAGACACCTATGGCCGCATCGATGTGCTTGTTAACAATGCAGGCATTACCCGCGATACCCTGCTGCTGCGGATGAGCCTTGAGGACTGGCAAGCCGTGATTAACCTAAACCTGACGGGCGTATTTTTGTGCACCCGGGCGGTGAGTAAACTAATGCTCAAACAAAAACGGGGGCGAATCATTAATATTGCTTCAGTGGCAGGGCAAATGGGCAACCCCGGCCAAGCGAACTACAGTGCCGCCAAAGCAGGGGTGATTGGCTTCACCAAAACCGTTGCTAAAGAACTGGCCAGTCGGGGTATTACCGTCAATGCCGTTGCCCCCGGCTTTATTGCCACAGACATGACCGCAGGGCTGAAAGCTGATGAAATTCTTAAATTTATTCCCCTTGGTCGTTACGGTAACCCCGAAGAGGTTGCGGGCATGGTGCGGTTTTTAGCCCTTGATCCAGCCGCCTCCTACATTACCGGCCAAGTCTTTAATGTTGATGGTGGTATGGTGATGGCTTAAGCCATTGCCCGTTGAGTTGTACCCTAAGCCATGACAAACGCGATTACGCTCCCGAGTCAGTACGATCCACGTCAGACTGAAGCCAAGTGGCAGCAACAATGGGAAAGCAGCGGCGCTTTCCATGCTGATCCACAGCACAGCGGTACCCCCTACTGTATTGTAATTCCGCCCCCGAACGTTACGGGCAGCCTGCACATGGGGCACGCCTTTGAACACGCGCTCATCGACGTTCTGGTTCGCTACCACCGGATGCGTGGCGACAATGTCCTGTGGCTGCCGGGTACCGATCACGCCAGCATTGCCGTCAGTGCGATTTTAGATCAGCAGCTACAGGCAGAGGGAACAACCCGCTTTGCCATTGGTCGGGATGCATACCTAAAGAAAGCATGGGAGTGGAAGACCACCTCCGGCAATACAATTGTTTCTCAACTACGGCGCCTAGGGCTGTCGGTGGACTGGTCGCGGGAACGGTTTACGATGGACGAGGGCTTATCCCGTGCGGTTTTAACGGCCTTTAACCGGCTTTACGAGGCGGGGCTTATCTACCGTGGCAAATACCTAGTGAACTGGTGCCCCGCCAGTCAATCCGCTGTCTCGGATCTGGAAGTGGAAAACCGCGAGGTGCAGGGGCACCTATGGCATTTACGCTACCCCCTCTCTGATGAGTCAGGCTATTTAGAAGTGGCCACAACCCGCCCAGAAACCATGCTGGGGGATACCGCCGTAGCCGTCCATCCGGACGACGATCGCTATCGCCATTTAATCGGCAAAACCCTGCGCCTGCCGCTCATGAACCGCGACATTCCAATTATTGCGGATTCGCTGGTTGATCCTGCCTTTGGCACGGGGTGCGTCAAGGTGACCCCTGCCCATGACCCCAACGATTTTATCATGGGACAACGCCATCAGTTGCCAATGATTAACCTCATGCACAAGGATGGCACCCTCAATGAGAATGCTGGTGAGTTTGCAGGGTTAGATCGCTTTGTGGCTCGCAAGACAGTCGTCGAGCGACTGAAAGCTGAGGGCTATTTAGTGAAGGTTGAGGATTATAAGCATACTGTTCCCTACAGCGATCGCGGCAAAGTGCCCATTGAACCCCTCCTCTCCACCCAGTGGTTTGTAAAAATCCGTCCCCTAGCCGACGCAACCCTCCACGCCCTCGATCAGGACAATTCACCACGGTTTATTCCGGAGCGATGGGCCAAAGTCTATCGGGACTGGCTTGTGAACCTACGGGACTGGTGTATTTCACGGCAACTCTGGTGGGGGCATCAGATTCCTGCGTGGTATGTCATTAGTGAAACCAACGGCGAGGTGCGCGACGACACCCCCTTTGTGGTAGCTATGGACGAGGCTGAGGCGCGCTCAAAAGCAGTGGCGCAGTTTGGTGAGGCTATCCAACTGCAACAGGATGAGGATGTCTTGGATACGTGGTTCTCGTCGGGGCTATGGCCATTTTCCACCCTAGGTTGGCCCGAGGATACGCCTGACTATCGCTGCTACTACCCCAATGCCACCTTAGTGACAGGGTTTGACATCATCTTCTTCTGGGTTGCCCGCATGACAATGATGGGGCAGTACTTTACAGGTGCCATTCCCTTCAGAGACGTGTATATTCACGGCTTGGTGCGGGATGAAAACAACAAAAAAATGTCTAAATCTGCCAACAATGGCATTAATCCCCTTATCCTGATTGAGAAGTACGGCACCGATGCCCTGCGCTATAGCCTTGTCAAGGAAGTGGTGGGAGCAGGTCAAGATATTCGCCTAGAGTACAACCGCAAAACCGATGAGTCGGCCACCGTCGAAGCCGCGCGTAACTTTGCCAACAAGCTGTGGAATGCGTCCCGCTTTGTCTTGATGAACTTGGAGGGGCAGTCCCCCGCCCAGTTAGGAACCCCAACACCTGCTGCCCTAACCCAAGGCGATCGCTGGATCTTAAGCCGTTATCACACCTGTATTCAGGCGACCACGCACCGAATTGACACCTACGGCCTAGGGGAAGCCGCTAAAGGACTCTACGAGTTCATTTGGGGGGATTTCTGCGACTGGTATATTGAACTGGTCAAGCCTCGCTTGCAGGGAACTGATCCCCAGGCCAAGCGCACTGCTCAGCAGGTCTTAGCCACGGTGCTCGATGGTATCCTGCGCTTG
Organism: Thermostichus lividus PCC 6715; assembly: GCF_002754935.1. NCBI lineage: Bacteria > Bacillati > Cyanobacteriota > Cyanophyceae > Acaryochloridales > Thermosynechococcaceae > Parathermosynechococcus > Parathermosynechococcus lividus. The sequence goes on along the minus strand of NZ_CP018092.1, from coordinate 1,719,585 downwards.
TTGCACCCCTTTATGCCCCACATTACCGAAGAGATTTGGCATACCCTCCACCAAGTTGATGACTCTCAGTTGTTAGCGCAGCAAACCTATCCCCTTGCCGACCCCGCCCACATCAATGGAGACCTGGAAACTCAATTTGCGCTGGTGCTGGAGACAATCCGTACCATTCGTAATCTGCGGGCTGAAGCGGGGATTAAGCCCGGATTAATGATTACGGCGCTTATTGATGCCAGTGCCGATGATGCTGCCATACTGACGACGAGCGCAGCAGATATTTGCCATCTAGCACGCCTCGAGACCCTCACCATTGCCCCAGGCGTCCAAGCCCCGGCTCAAGTTTTTAGCGGCGTGGTGGGCAGCAGTGAAATTCTGATTCCCCTAGCTGGCGTGGTCGATCTGGAGGCACTCGTTACAAAACTCACCAAGGATCGCGATCGCCTCCAGCGAGAGATCGAATCCCTCAGTGCTCGGCTTAACAATCCTAAATTTCTGAATAAAGCGCAACCCGAGGTGGTGACTGCCGCCCAACAGCAGCTCGCCGCTGCCCAGCAACAATCAGCTATCCTTGAGCATCGTCTGCACGCCTTAGCCAACCATGAAAAAATCTAACTCACCGAACCAAGACCCCACAATTACCATTCCAGTCGCGGCGATGCAGGCAGCGGAAGAGGGACGGCTCATCGATGCCATCAAACTTACCCGAGAGCAGCTAGGGGTTGATCTCAAAACAGCCCAGCAAGCGGTTGAGGCTTATAGTAGTGATGTGGGCGGGCTAAAACCCCTCCGCTTTAGCGAGGGGATACAGCCAACTCAGGGGGCTTTAGCCCTCTCTATGTGTTAAACTAGAGACGTGGAAAGTAGGCGTATCAACTACGCGAAGAAACATCCTAGTACGGAGAAATCCCGGCAAGTAAGTCACTACCGCTTTGGCGGCAAGCCTAAACCACTGCAAGCAATGGCAGGATGTTGAGCGTATCGAATTGGCTAGTGTTGAAAAGCGCGAAACCACGAACCAAAACATAAACGTAGTCCCAATAGCAGAAATGCTTGAGGTGAGTAGGGGGTCTTTGACTGCCCCCACCCGCATTAAGTTGTGGGTGACAGCTCAAGGGAAAAGCGAAGCAACGCGGCTTCAGCCCGTTGCGCAGCATCCGTTGGGAATCCCCTCTCTTTCAAGGAGGGGAGAAGTCAACTAAACAATGAGTAATTGAGGGCGTTGCTGAATAGACGTATGACTTTCGGGTTTGAGTCTTTTGCCGCCCTCTCCCAGAGGAGAGGGAACAAGACTCTTAGCTCCCGTCTCCTTGGGGAGAAGGGTTGGGGATGAGGGAATTCATAGCCACATTCAGCAACACCTAGCTAAAGCAGGTACTGCTGCGCTAGCCTATCGCCTATCCTTGATGATGTAACGCACGGTACCAAGCAATGGTTTGCCGCAAGCCCTCTGCCAAAGAAACCTGAGCACGAAAGCCAAACGCCTGCGCTGCTTGAGATGTATCTAAACAACGGCGGGGTTGGCCATTGGGTTTATCGGTTTGCCAGTGAATCTCGCCGTTGAAATCCATCAGGTGGGCAATCATCATTACTAGGTCTTTAATCGTAATCTCTTCACCGGTGCCGAGGTTAATTGGATCAGGCTCGTTATAGGCTTGAGTGGCCATGACAATGCCCCGGGCAGCATCTTCCACGTAGAGAAATTCACGACTGGGGCTGCCGTCTCCCCACACCTCTATTGCGGTCTCCCCCCGCTGCTGGGCAGAATGAATCTTGTGAATCAATGCGGGAATGACGTGGGAACTGGCAGGGTCAAAGTTATCCCGTGGGCCATACAGATTAACCGGAAGCAGATAAATACCATTAAAGCCATATTGTTGCCGATAGGCTTGTAATTGCACCAACAGAGCTTTCTTAGCAATGCCGTAGGGGGCGTTGGTTTCTTCAGGGTAGCCATTCCACAGATCGCTTTCTTTGAAGGGCACCGGCGTGTATTTAGGGTAGGCGCAGATGGTGCCGATACAAACAAACTTTTCCACGCCAGCACGATAGGCACAATCAATGAGTTGCGCCCCCATCATGAGGTTGTCGTAAAAGAGTTCTGCCGGCTTGGCTTGATTCAGGCCAATCCCGCCCACATGGGCCGCAAGGTGAATCACAATTTGTTTGCCGTCCACTGCCTCTTTACAATCATCAAGGCGGCGCAGATCGTACTTCTGCCGACCGACGCAGGTAATCTTATCGCAGTCGGCACCCGCGCGGATGAGTTCGGCAGTAACTTGACGGCCTAAAAAACCAGTGCCACCCGTTACTAAAATATATTTTTCTGCTAGGCTCATCATGATTGACCGTTAATCTGCTTTGCTGATTGCTTGGCGGTTAGCCACCACATCCAACACGGTTTCCGAGGTGGATTGGGGCGCATCGGAACTGAGGCCAACGGCGTGGAGATCCGCCTGCACCATCAAGGCCACCAGTTCTGGAAAGGTCACCGATGGCTGCCACCCCAGCAGGGTCTTTGCTTTTGTGGGGTCACCTAGCAGCAAATCAACTTCGGTGGGCCGCAGATAGCGCGGGTCAAACTCGACGTAGTCTTGCCAGTTTAGCCCCACATGGCCAAAGGCTAACTCTAAGAATTCACGGACGGAGTGGGTTTCGCCAGTGGCTACAACGTAATCATCGGGTTGGGGATGTTGCAGCATTAACCACATGGCACGCACATAGTCCTTGGCGTAACCCCAGTCTCGCTGGGCATCGAGGTTGCCAAGGTAGAGTTTGTCCTGCAAACCCGCCACAATCCGCGCCACTGCCCGGGTAATCTTGCGGGTCACAAAGGTTTCACCACGACGGGGGCTGTTATGGACAACGACACAACCGACACCAGCCACAAAGCGTCCGGATTGCGTCGCCAGATCCACCACCCATTCATCATCTTCGATGGCAGCCGCGTCGATCTTACGAATCTCGGCAGCGGGCTGCCGCAAGTGCTGCCCCTTCTCCCCTAACGGCTGAGCCGTTGATAGGTTGAGCTGATAGTAGCTCCTGCCGTGCCGCTGCTCTAGGTAAACCGATGCCGTTCTGCCTTGGTGCGCGTACAACCAATATAAGCCTTGCGCCAGCAGGGGGCTATTTGTTCGGATACTTTCGCCATTTCCTGCCTTCAGGCCATCACCAGCATAGTAGCCACCCAAGAAAGCTGCTTGGATCTCTGGGTTGGCATTTAAGATGATGGGGGGGACGCGTTTCAAACCGTCATCCGAATATAACTGACTGCGCAGCCACTTCACTGTTGCTTGCCCTGAGCCGCTGAGATAGGTCTGACCGACGGGATGGCAGTCAAACTCTGAAGTGCCAGTTGAAAACCGGGCATTGCCCAGAAAGAGCCGCGACCACAGTTCGGCAATGCGCTGTTGCAGCTTTGGGTCATTATTCGTGAACTGAATAACTGTGCGATCGCCACTCGGAATGTAGCCATCAGCCGCCATCAGCCCTAAAAACTCGCCCATTTCCGGTGTAACCGCAGTCCACGCTGGCGTTGGCGGCATTGACTCCGCTAGCAGGAGGGTATCGCCGATCTGCAAACTGTCTGCGCGGCATTCGGTTTCATCAGACCGAATCAGGGTGTGGTGAGCTGTACAGGTAACAACACCACCCCGCCCGTGGATCGCTAACAGTTCATGGTCAGGATCATCCTGCCGTCGTTTCGTTGCTGTGATAGCAACCACCGCTGTCCAATCCCTGCCATCCCAGACCTCAACCCCCACAAGGTCAAAGTGCTGAACGTTTGGTCCTTTGCGGCGCAAGGGAATTAATTCTCGCGGTGTGACTACATTGAGGGTGCCATTTATCCTAACAATCAGGGGGGTGTTGAGGGGAATGCATTCATGGTTGAACAAGATACCGTTACAGGCAAACAGGTTATAGGCTTCGCGGTAGTTCACGGTTTGCCAGTGGGCATACACTTTAGCACAGGCGTAGGGACTGCGGGGATAAAAGGGGGTTGTTTCCCGTTGGGGAACTTCCTGTACCAACCCAAACATTTCCGAGGAACCGGCTTGGTAGAAGCGCACTGCGTTGCCGGTGCGGTCTTGGTACTCGCGAATCGCCTCCAGAAGCCGTAGCGTCCCCATCGCCACGGTTTCCACTGTATATTGTGGTGCATCAAAGCTGACGCGCACGTGGGACTGGGCACCGAGGTTATAGATTTCATCGGGTTGACTCAGTTCAATAATGCGCCGTAGGGTGCCGCCATCGGTGAGATCACCGTAGTGCAGTCGCAACCGGGCTGTTTCTTGGTGGGGGTCAACGTAAATGTGATCAATGCGGTCGGTATTAAAGGTGGAGGTGCGGCGGATAACCCCATGGACTTCGTAGCCTTTTTCTAATAACAGTTCACTCAGGTAAGACCCGTCTTGGCCGGTAATGCCTGTAATTAATGCCCGTTTGCGATCGCCCATGCTACCTTCTAATACCTAATACTGCGTGTATCTTTACCCTATCATTGCCCTTGGGCGGCGGGTGCCACAGTGGCGCTGCTCAGCCGCGTTTGCGCTGGATAGCCGACGGCACGCTTTAGAACCGCTAGGGAGCGATTGTAGTTCAAAATGGCCGCCAATAGGTTGCCTTGGGCTTGGGTCAAGTTTGTTTCGGCACTGGTGACTTCCTGCTGAGTGCCCACTCCCGCCTGAAAACGCAACCGCGCTAGCCGCAGTCCTTCTGTGGCTTGGGTAACGGCTGTGCGAGCGGTGGTGATGTTGGTTTCGTTAGCCTTCAGGTTAATGTAGGCTGTTTCCACCTCAAGGCGGATAATATCCTTTTGATTGGCGTACTGCGCTTCAGCAGTGGCGGCAAGGGCTTCTTGCCGGGCGGCACTGGCACGGGCGTTACCGCCATCAAATAAGGCCAGTTGCATTTGAATGCCCACCCCATAGCCAAAGCGCGGATCTAGGCTATCGGTGAGATGATCCAACATATTGCCACTGGCAAACAGACTGACCTGTGGGCGAATGGCCGCAAGGGCAACTTGGCGATTTTTTAGGGCAATCTGGCGCTGGAGCAGCCGCTGCTCGAGTTCAACGCGATTGGCAAACGCAAGGAGAATGCTGTCCTCAACAGACAAAGGCCACTGGCCTTCGGGTTCCACCCTGTCGGCGATCGCCACATCGACGCTTTGGTTCACATTCAACCGTTGTGCCAACTGTCGCCGGGTCGTCACTTCTAAATTACGGGCTTGGCTGAGGTTTTGCTGGGCATTGGCAAGGCTGACCTCTGCCGTTAACACATCCAACAAGGTACCAATACCTGCTCGCTCAAAGGCAACCGCATCCCGTAGGGTCACTTGGGCGTTGGCCACTGCTGCTTCGGCAATTTGCACCTGTACCTTCGCTTGCTGTGCCAAATAGTAGTCCGTGCTCACGTCCAAGAGCAGTTGATCCAGTTGTCGCTGCACTTCTAACTCACTAAAGCGGACTTGATCCCGAGCAGCTTGAATCGATGCTGCCCGGCCGCCAGAGGTAAAGAGTGTATAGTTCATGACTAAGGCAGCGTTGGAGGTTGCACCTGCGGTCGCGCCAAATAAATTGGTAAAAAAGTTGGTGGAGTTGAGTTGGTTAACGGGGGCAAGCGTAACCGGCGTAAAGGAAGAGGGAGTCACCGCTTGAGTGGCACTGTTCTGCAGTTGTTGCAGTTGTTGCTGCAACTCAAGGTTTTGTTGATCGGCAAAAGTAGTGAGTTGCGAACCTTGAAAGCGTTGCTGTAGGCGCTGCACTTGGTTGGCTAAGATACGGCTGGCCTCTAGTTGCTGACCCGTAAGCTGTTGCAGTCCTTGTTGTTGCTGCTGCTGTTGCAGGGATAGCTGCTGCTGAACATTGAGAGGTAAGTAGGCGGGCTGGCCGCTAGGGCGAGTGGCTTGCCCCACGCTCGCTTGGAAAGAAAAGGTGGGATAAAGCTGGCCAAGGGCTTGATTGAGTTGTGCCCGCGCCCGTTGGAGTTGCAGCTCACTAATTTGCAGCCCCAAGTTATTGCGAATAGCCACCTCAAGAGCTTGATCAAGGGTCAGGGGTTGTGTCAGATCAATGGTCACATCGGTAGGTAAGGCCAGCGCATCTGGAGTGGGGTTCAGCGGCATTAATGCTGGTTGACTCACCGCCGCTGCCGGTGCTTGGGCAACGCTTGGCTCAGGTGCGGGGTCAGCGATGCTTGCTGGGGTAACTGCCACCTCAGCCGCTACAGACATCGCAGCCACCTGATCAGCACTCATTACCTCAGCGTGCGCTGGGGTTAAGCTAATAAGCATCCTCCCAAAGGCGATTGGGGCGATCGCCACCACCCGAGCTGCCAATCGTCGTTTCAGGGCAAACGCAAAATAGTTCATGATCTGCACTTAGACGCACAGCCAGTTCATTGGGGTTAAACCGCGGTGTAGTCTAAGGACAGGAAGAGGTTGCCAGCAGACACCCATTGATTCACTCCCACATCACACAGCTATTCTGCAAAACTCTAACATGATCCTGCGAATTCCGTCTCTTGACCTGCTTTAAGCGATGGTGGGTGAGGCCGGTAAAAGACTCAAACCCGAAAGTCATACGTCTATTCAGCAACGCCGGATATGGTGTAATAGCTACCCACTCATTGATCTTGGGTAACCGCTACCAATTCCGCCAAAACTGTCCCTATCCGTTCAATGGGTAGTATATATCTGACAGCGCCAAGGGCGATCGCCTCTTTTGGCATCCCAAAAATGATGCTCGTGGCTTCGTCTTGGGCAATTGTGATACCCCCCACTCTAGAGATGGCCTGCATTCCTGCTGCGCCATCATCCCCCATCCCCGTTAACAGCACCCCAATCGCTGCTTCACCATAAAACGCTGCGAGAGAGCGGAGCATCACATTGACGGATGGGCAATGGCGTTCACCCTCGACAGGGGGACTGAGGCTCAACTTACCGCGGCGATCCACTTCTAAGTTCCAGCTATCGGGAGCAAAATAGACAACCCCCGGCTGGGGCGTATCGCCAGCATTGGCAATGGTGACCCGCAGCCTCGTTTCTCGTGCCAACCAGGCCACCAAGCCACTCAAAAACCCAACACTAATGTGCTGAGTACATACAATGGGCACGGGAAAACTGGCGGGAAGATCTTGCAAGATTTTAGCAATGGCTTGGGGCCCCCCTGTTGAGGCGCCAATTCCAACAATGGCCGCTTGCTTGGCGGTAACGGTGGCCTGAAGGTAGGCAGGTGCCCTTGCACTCGCGGTAGGGCGCGGCTGTAAGGGGCGGGTAAACACCTTGACCCCTGCTAGGACACGGATTTTATTGATCAGTTCATTGCGGTCGTAGTCTGCCATTAAGCCACTACTTGGTTTTGGGAAGACATCTGTGGCTCCCGCTTGCAGCAGTTCAAACGCCGTTTGCGCCTCACGCACGGCAACACTAATAACCAAAACAGGACGAGGCGCACGAGCCATCAGTTGGCGGGTAAACTCTCGCCCATCCATCTCTTTCATATAGAGATCGGTGCAGACAACATCAGGTTGGCACTCCGGAATTTGCAGCAGTGCCTCTCTGCCGGTGACCGCAGTTCCCACCACAACGATATCTGGGGCAGTCTGCAAGAGTTGCTTGAGAATACTCAGGGCAATGGGGGAATCTTCCACCAAAAAAACACGGATGGGCATTCAAGGCTATCCAGAAACCTTGCTGATAGGATAGCGCGAACTCTTGCCTAGGGAGTCTTTTTGCTGGCCAGAACACGAATTTTGGTGACTAGGGTATGTTTCAAGCGCTCGTAATCTGTCGCAGAGCCTGTCGTGGGCTTCGGGAAGAAGTCTAGGGCGCCCGCTTGCATCAGGTTATAGATATTGTCCACATCCGTCGGCTGTACGGCATTACTAATCACTAGCACTGGCCGGGGAAAGCGTTTCATCACTTCTTTGGTAAACTCCAGCCCGTCCATGCCGGGCATTTGTAAATCGGTACAGATGACATCCGGCTGGGTGCGCTCAATAATTTCTAGGCCAGAGGCTCCATCTAAGGCTGTTCCGACCACCTCCACTTCCTCGGAGGAGTTAATCAATCGCTGTAGAATCTCAAGGGCAACGACTGAGTCTTCAATTAAAACCACTTTAATTTTGCTCATGAATTAGCTCCCTTAGGGTATCGAGTAGCAGGGTTTGGTCAAAATTTCCTTTGGTGAGGTAAGCGTTGGCACCAGCAGCAAGGGCACGTTGGCGATCGCTGGCAGCGGCTAAGGTGGTCACCAGCACAATGGGTAACCGTTGGTATTCCGGTAGTTGCCGAATGCGTTGGGTCATTTCAATGCCGCTTTGCTGAGGCATTTCAACGTCAGACACAATGGCATCGAAGGTGCCAGTGCGCAACTGCTGAAATCCATCGGCTCCGTCCACGGCGGTGGTGACCTCGTACCCTGAGCGCTCTAAAATTCGCCGCAGTTGGGTGCGGATGGGGAGGGAATCTTCCACCAGTAAGATCCGTGGCTTTGTGGGCGGCTTCAAGACAGTGCTAGGTTGGGGGCGATCGCCCCCGGTTGCGGTCACTAGTGCACTAGGTTTCAGCAGATGGCAAATGTCTCCCGTTTCCAGAACAGTGACCCCTAACAGATGGGGAATGCCGCTGAGGAAGGGATGATGGGGTTTTAACTGTACTTTTTGGAAGTTCACAATCTCATCCACAATCAGCCCGCGATAGCGATCGCCATGGCGCAGAATTATACAGGGATACCGCGGTTGGTGACGGATCCCCCCCTCTTGATTGAGAATATCTGCTAACCAACTGATGCTGACCGGCTGCTGCTCCCACAGTAGGGTTGGCTCTGCTCCCCCTAAGATTAATTCCTCGTGGCGCAACAGCAGCGTGGTGGCGATCGCCTCAACCGGCAAACCATAGACGTAATCGTGCAGGCGCACTGTAAGGATCGAGACAGTGGCTCGATTGGCACGCAGTGTAATTTGAAAACAGCACCCCTTCCCCGCGGTCGAGATCACATTAATCGTGCCATTGAGCTCCTCGACGTTAGCCCGCACCACATCTAACCCCACCCCTCGCCCTGAGAGGCTACTGACCTGGGCACGGGTTGAAAATCCGGGGGCAAAAATCAGGGCTTCGACCTGAGACCGACTCATTGCTGCCAAGGCGTCGGCACTATACAACCCCCGCTGGAGTGCCGTTTGTTTAATTGCGTCATGATCTAAGCCACGACCATCATCCATCACCTCAATCACCACTTCATTCCCGTTAGTTCGTCCCCGCACCGTGAGAGTGCCTTGGGGAGGCTTACCCTGTTGCTGTCGCTCTTGGGGCAGTTCAATCCCATGGTCTAAGGCATTGCGCACCAAGTGGGTCAAGGGGTCTTTCATGCCTTCGAGAATGCGGCGATCAACCATGACCTCCGCGCCTTCAATCACCAGTTGTACTTCTTTCTTTTGCTCCTTGGCAATATCTCGCACCGCCCGCGGCAGCAAGTTAAAGATGGTACCTAAGGGCAAAAATTGCAAATTTTGAATCTCATTCTCAAGGCCATTGACCACCGCTGTAAGGTGGGCATCATCAACACCTGCGCGTGCCTGTAATTGCTGTAGCGATCGCCCAAGGGAGTCGAGTTGCTGCCGTAGGTGATCGTAGTGCTGCCGCAGGGTCAACAATTCTGGATGGGGCTGAAGTAAGCGCTGGCTAGCAAGAAGGTGAACCTGCGCCTGCTCCCAGTACGCCAGTCCCTCGACAATGAGTTCCTGCTGCCGAGCAATGCGCTGTTGGGTCACTGTTAAATCACCGATGGCGGTCATGAGGCTATCCAACGTGCTGCTGGCCACCCGTACACTCTCAATGCGATAGTGATCCTGCCCAGTCACCGTGGCTGTCGGTGCTGTGGTTCCCTCTTCTTGGGACGATATTTCAGAGGAGTCCTCAAGGAAGGGGCTTGAGGAGGGGGCACTCATCAACGCATCTAAGTCATCGACTTCCGCTTCGGCAGGCCTTGGGGGGTCAGGAGCCGGGGATGCGCCCTCTAGAAATTGCAACAGCTCGGCAGCCACATGAAAGGAACTGACATTGGCTGGCTCACCGGTCACGGCTTCATGGGCAATTTTCTTGACGGCATCTAGGGCACGGTATAGCCCCTCAAACAGGTGTGGCGACGGAACAAGGCGATTCTGCCGCCAGTGACTGAGAATCTCTTCAATATGGTGAATGATGGCTTCGGCCTCCGTCACCCCGAGCATCCGTGAGTCTCCCTTGAGGGAGTGGGCTTCCCGCAGAAGTTGGTCTAGGGGCGAGCGGTCTTGGGGGTTGGTTTCCAGAGCCAACAGCCCCGCCTCAAGCGCGTGCAGGTGCTCTGAGCTGGCAACCTGATACAGGGAGCGCAATTCATCATCTTCAATATACATAGGCTTATATAGGCTTATAGCAAGTTTTGCAATGTCTCAGCGGCTTCGACTAACTGCTGGGTAGCAGTCTTAATTTGCGATACACTCGTGGAGGTTTCCTGGGCACCTAAATTAATGGCATTCATGGCAGAAATGGCCTGCTGTACCCCCACTGCCTGCTGCTTGGAACTGAGGGCAATCTGCTGGCTGTTGAGGTGGACAGCATCAATAGCGTTGGCGATCGTGGCAAAGGTCTCGGACGTGCTATGGGCTAGCTTGGCACACTCGTTGGTGGCTTTCATCCCTTCATCGGTCACCATCACGGTACCATTCATCGCTGCTTGCACTTCGCGAATGAGGGTGGTAATTTTCTCTGCCGATTTCTTGCTTTGATCAGCCAGTTTACGCACTTCCTGTGCCACCACGGAAAAGCCTTTGCCATGCTCCCCCGCCCGGGCTGCCTCCACGGCGGCATTCAGGGCAAGGATATTGGTTTGGTTGGCAATATCGGCAACAAGTTCGGAAATGGCAGTCACCTGAGTGGTTTGCTCACTTAATTGCATAATTTTTTCGGCGATCGCCATGACATTGCCTTTGAGGGTGTCAATGCCTTCAACGGTGTGGTGCACCGTATCTTTACCGTAGGTGGCTAGCTCCATGGCTTGCTTAGCACCAGCGGCGGAAGCTTCGGCTTGCTCTGCGGACTGACGGGAGGAGGCGCCTAATTCTTCCATGGTGGTGGTTGTTTGGTTCACGGAAGCCGCTTGTTGGGCAATCACTTTTTCTTGCTCTGCAAGGGCAGCAGCCGTTTCATTGGAAGAGGTGGCAATTTGACTCGACAGCCGTGACAATAAGGTAATAATTCGATTAATGATTAAGATAACAACTACAAGTAAAGCAATTTCTAGGAGAATAATCACAGTTTCAGCGACTTTAACCCCTTGACTACTAGCTTTAGCGGCTAATTCGGCTGCTTTGACTGCTTCATCCGTGAGCTTAAAAAAATCTTCACTGTCTTGGGTGAGTTGGGCAACATTGATCTGGGGTTGTTGTAATTCCTGTTTAAGCTGCTGCCAGTCCGATTGTAGCCGTAACATTATGTTGCGGAACTGGGGATCCTTTGCCGCTGGAATCTCCATTTCGGCATCGCCATTGATCAGGGCATTGATCCGGCGATCGTTGCGAGCGACTAACTCATCAATCGGATTTCCAGCAAGGCGTAGCTTGACAATGCGTTGGGTTCCTCCTCGCACCAGACCGGCTTCATTGACCACAAGAGCTTCTTCACCAGCACGGTTCAATAATAAAATCACCCCTAAACCGGTCAAAGCCATAAAGGAAATAGCACCAACTAAGGAATACAGTTGATAGCGAATACGCATGAACACTTCCTACAACTATGGAACTCTAACAAACTATAAATCAATGTTGCCTAAGCGGCTGCTAAGGATGGCATCATCTTACTCAGTAACTGCTTGAGGTTTAATAATTTAATCACATGACTTCCTTGAATAATTGAGCCAACGTGGCCATTGTCATGTGCGGATAGAAATGAACTCAGTTGGACTTGCTGATAGTCGTAGGTCATAATCGTTTGTATGTCCTGAATTAAAATAGCAGTCATCATTGCGTTGACAGAGACAACCATTGCTTTTTTTAAGGGCAGGGGCGATCGCGTAAGGCGCAGTGGTTCGCGAATATCAAGAAGCGGGATGACATTCCCCTGCAAATGTAGATGACCCACGATAAACGGCGGTGCCCCCGGAATGGGCGCAACACGGTCAAGATCAATAAACTGCTGAATTTCCGTAACCGGAACCGCAAATAGCTCTCCTGCCAGTTCAAATACCCCCACGCTCAGCCTCTCATCCGCTTCGTTTGTTTGCTCATGGCTCCGGCTGAGATGCTGTTGCCGCTCTTTTAAGAGGGCTTGCTGGGCAGGTGTTGCCGTTGGCCAATAGCGGGCATAGAAATCATGGTAGGCAGAAGATTCAAGGTCTGGTTCACTAACAGATGAGGCGAAGTTTGCCACGGCGGCGGGTTCGCGAATCAGCCTCTCCACGTTGATGACAATGGCTAACTCGTCGTGCACCCGTGCCACCCCCGCCACAAAGGCAGTATTCACGGCACTCAGATGACCGTAATCTGGTTCCGGCAATAGATCCTCAGGGGCGATCGCTACCACATCTTCTACATGGTTAACCAGCACACCAAACCGTAGCCCGCAGGCAGCCATTAAAATGACAACATCGGTTTCTTGGCATCGGGGATGAGTCATTCCCAAACGGCAGCCAAGATGCATCACCGGCACCAACTCGCCCCGCACATTCATAACACCAATAATGTCAACAGGCGCTTCCGGTATCGTCGCCAATTCCGGCAAATTGATCAGTTCTTCCACCACTGGTAAAGGCAGGACACAGCTCAGCCCCTGCGATCGCAACTTTAGGTAGTCCATAGCAGCCAGTACTAGATAAATTTCTCAATCGTACTTAACAGGACGTCGCGATCCACGGGTTTGGTGAGGTAGTAATTTGTGCCTGCCATATGTCCTTTGGCACGATCAATTAAGCCATCCTTGGCCGTCAGCATGATCACTGGAATCTCCTTAAATTTTTCAATTTTGCGGATGGTGCGGCAAAACTCAAAGCCATCAATTTCCGGCATTGTTACATCTAAAAGAATTAAAGAGACGTTCCGGTTATTTAACAGCGACAGAGCATCAATGGCACTGGTGGCGCTAATCACTTCGTAGCGATCGCCCAAGGCACGACGAATCATGGCTTGGACAATAGGACTATCGTCCACGCTTAAAACAATGGGCAAGCCCACGGGACTATCATCATTGGCCACAAAACCAATCAAGCCATCATTGACCCAACGCAGATAAAGGGAGGCCAAGGCAAGGGAATCTTTATACAGCGCCTCGGCAATATCGGCAATGGTGTTTTCACCATTCACCCATGTTTGTAAGTGTTGAGCCGTTGCCTCATGGTGAATAGTTGCCAATGCCCCCTCATGGAGACGCGGAATGGCTTCAAAAGAAGGAATTGCTGGATACAACTGCTGCCATAGGCTTTTACGACTGTCAATGCGCTCCAACAGAGTACTGGGGTCAATGCCATGGGGAAGGTCGCCGTAGCTGAGATCCCACTCAGGGTTAGGCTGAGATTCAATCGTACAGGTATGGGGAGCAAGGCGCTCCAAGATAGTAACTAATCGCTCCGTCATCGCTTTTTCAATATCCTCCCAACTCAAGGCTCGCGTGTTGACAACGGCTTCAAGGATGGCGCGATAGGAGTAATTAGCAGTACGACTTTGGGCATACTGCATCAGGGTATCCATAAACCCCACCTTAAGCATCCTGCCGAGCAGCCACAATAACTCTTCTGGTGTTGGCAAATTTTTGGCGGCCATGGTTAGGTTGCCGTGGTAAACGCTAAGGTCATAGGCTAAGTGTCGCCCAGTGTCTGGGATATGAGCAGCCACCCGCACAATACCCGTGAACTGTTGAGTCCTCAGCATCTGTAGCATCTGTGGGAGCGGCATAACTGCCTCGAGGGTAGAGGCTGATGGATAGCGAGTATTCTCAAAGGCCTGCATGATCATTCCCCCTTCTAAGGTCTGAGCAATCAAAGGACTAAACAGTCACCTTGGTGTTGGAATTAAGCTTGTTGACTACGCACCTTAAGTGTTATAGTTCTAGCTTGCGCTTAACGCTGCTCCATTGCTTACGCTTATCCTATAGCAGTGCCATTCAATGCAATGTATTAATAAATACAATCAATGGGGTGTAATCACTAAACAATAATTAAGCAATTATGAAAGACATAAATTAAAATGCACAGCGGTGCTATTCTACCACGCATTTACTATTCTGCAAGTCATGCAAGGAATGTAGTCGTAATTTGTTTAAGGTACTGTTGGAGCATGGCCACAGTAATACCTTGATCAGAAGAAATTTTTTCATCTGGCGGGCAGTTCTGCAAGAGGATTTGAGCGGTTGTTAGGGACGGCGATCAAGTAAAGCTCCTTGTGGCTGAATTTGCAAGAGGAGGTCGCCTGAGGAAGTCAAGTTGCTGTCGCAGGTGCTTTATGCCAGTCCCTACTTTCAGAAGAATTGTCAATAGAAAGAAATAGGTTTATAGCGAGTTTTGTAATGTCTCAGCGGCTTCGACTAACTGCTGGGTAGCAGTCTTAATTTGGGAGAGGCTGGTCGAAGTTTCCTGAGCGCCTAAATTAATGGCATTCATGGCAGAAATGGCCTGCTGTACCCCCACTGCCTGCTGCTTGGAACTGAGGGCAATCTGCTGGCTGTTGAGGTGGACAGCATCAATGGCGTTGGCGATCGTGGCAAAGGTCTCGGACGTGCTATGGGCTAGCTTGGCACACTCGTTGGTGGCTTTCATCCCTTCATCGGTCACCATCACGGTACCATTCATCGCTGCTTGCACTTCGCGAATGAGGGTAGTAATTTTCTCTGCCGATTTCTTGCTTTGGTCAGCCAGTTTACGTACTTCCTGTGCCACCACGGAAAACCCTTTGCCATGCTCCCCCGCCCGGGCTGCCTCCACGGCAGCATTGAGGGCAAGGATATTGGTTTGATTGGCAATATCCGCAACAAGTTCGGAAATGGCAGTCACCTGAGTGGTTTGCTCACTTAATTGCATAATTTTTTCGGCGATCGCCATGACATTGCCTTTGAGGGTGTCAATGCCTTCAACGGTGTGGTGCACCGTATCTTTACCGTAGGTGGCTAGCTCCATGGCTTGCTTAGCACCAGCGGCGGAAGCTTCGGCCTGCTCTGCGGACTGACGGGAGGAGGCGCCTAATTCTTCGATGGTGGTGGTTGTTTGGTTCACGGAAGCCGCTTGTTGGGCAATCACTTTTTCTTGCTCTGCAAGGGCAGCAGCCGTTTCATTGGAGGAGGTGACCACTTGAGTGGAAATCTGCAACAGCGATTTAATAACACGCTGAATGACTATAGCAACAGAAATTATCAATATCATTTCTAGGCAAAAAATGATGGCTTGAATAATTCGACCATTGCGCTCAACTGCTGCGACAGATGCTTCTGCTTCCTTAACTGCCTCATCGACCAGCTTAAAAAATCCTTCACTGTTTTCAGCAAGCTGTGTCACATCAATAAACGGTCCCTGTATTTGCTCTTTAAGCTCTGGCCATGCAGACTGTACCTTTAGCATCAGGGCACGTAACTTAGGATCTCGTGCTGCTGGAATACCCATTCTAGGGTCGCCATTGATTAGGGCATTGATCCGCTCATCATTGGTACTGGCTTCCTTGTTAATCATGTCAATATTGCTTGCGGTAAGGCGTAGGTTGAGAACGCGCTGACCTGACTCTCGTACTCTATGGGTTTCATTGGAAATCAGGTAAGCTTGACGGCTTTGCTGCGAAATGTAGAACTCTAAACCTAAACCAATCAACGCTGTAGAGGCAATGAAACCAATCAGGGCGTAAAGTTGATAGCGAATACGCATGAATCTTCCTCGCAATTATGATGGTATGGAACTCTGACAAATGATAAATTAATGTTGCCTAAGCGGCTGCTAAGGATGGCATCATTTTACTGAGTACCTGATTCAGGTTTAATAATTTAATTACATGACTTCCTTGAATAATTGAGCCAACGTGGATCAATAATGTCAACAGGCGCTTCCGGTATCGTCGCCAATTCCGGCAAATTGATCAGTTCTTCCACCACTGGTAAAGGTAGGACACAGCTCAGCCCCTGCGATCGCAACTTTAGGTAGTCCATAGCAGCCAGTACTAGATAAATTTCTCAATCGTACTTAACAGGACGTCGCGATCCACGGGTTTGGTAAGGTAGTAATTTGTGCCTGCCATATGTCCTTTGGCACGATCAATTAAGCCATCCTTGGCCGTCAGCATGATCACTGGAATCTCCTTAAATTTTTCAATTTTGCGGATGGTGCGGCAAAACTCAAAGCCATCAATTTCCGGCATTGTTACATCTAAAAGAATTAAAGAGACGTTCCGGTTATTTAACAGCGACAGAGCATCAATGGCACTGGTGGCGCTAATCACTTCGTAGCGATCGCCCAAGGCACGACGAATCATCGCTTGGACAATAGGACTATCGTCCACAGTTAAGACCACCGGTAACGCTACGGAACTGTTATCCCCACCTACAAAGTGAAGCAAGCCATCATTCACCCACTTTAGGTACAGCGACCCGAGAGCTAATGAGTCTTTGCAAAGGCTCTCGGCAATATCGCCAATGCTATTTTCACCATTGACCCATTGTCGCAAATGCTGAACTGTGGGTTGGTGGTGAATTCCAGCAAGGGCACCCTCATGTAATCGTGGCACTGCCTCAACGGAGGGAATTGCTGGATAAAGTTTTTGCCAAAGTGGTTTACGGCTTTCGATGCGCCGCATGAGGAGGGCGGCAGCAATGCCGTGGCCGTCCTCCCCATAACAGAGATCGCAAACTAGGTTAGGCTGGGGCTCAAAGGTACAGGTGTAAGGCACCAAGCGTTCTAAAATTATCGTTAACCGCTCTGTCACCGCATTTTCTATATCGTCCCAATTGAGAGCACGGGTATTGACAACAGCCTCAAGAACAGAGCGGTAAGACGCATCAGCACTATGGTGATTGGCGTACTGCATTAGGGTATCTATAAACCCAATCTTGAGTAGTTGACCGATGAGCTGCAAGAGACCGATAGGGGTGGGCATTTGCCGAGCTGCAATCGTCAAGTGACCCCGATAAAAGCTGACATCGTAAGCTAGGTGACGCTGAGGGGCAGGAATTTTAGCCGCAATCCGTAAAACACCTGTAAATTGCTGTACTTCAAGCATTTCCAGCATTTGTGGCAGGGGCATTACTGCCTCCAATGTATCTCTGGGCAAGTAATTGGCATCGCCAAACGCCTGCATAACATCCCCCCGATGAGTGCCAAACACAACATTTATTCCTTTTACTAAAGCTACACCACTAGAACAAACTCACTATGTATCCACAACTACATCGAATCATTAAAAACTCTTAAATAAAGACACTGATTATTAAGTAAAGACACTAAAATTTGTCTATAAAATCCGTGGAAATATCTTAAATTGCTATAAGATACGGTTCTTCCGGAACGGTGGTGAAAATTTTAATGAGATACTTTTAATCAGGGATGGCATCCATGGATATTCATCCTTTAGCAACTTCAGTTGTTTTAGGTTATAATTGTACTGCGGACACCAGAAACGGTTGTTCAAGGCACTGGTAACGGTCGATTGGGGGTGTTGTAAACCACCCCAGAGGCTCGCGGTTGGCTTGCTAACTGCAGGGCTACTAAAAGCTCCCTGCTTTAGCTGGGAGTAGTTTACTTGCTGATAGACCTGCACCCCGATAACAATCTTCTGGCCTTGCTAGGTGCTACAAAATCAGCAACTAGCCGAATCCCAAGAAAAGAGTTTGAGTCTGAGCTTAGACCGTATTTCAAGGGTGTTGCTGAGTGTGGCTATGAATTGCCCTCATCCCCAACCCTTCTCCCTAGGGAGAAGGGAGCTAAGAGTCTCGTTCCCTCTCCCAAAGGAGAGGGCTAGGGTGAGGGCGGCAAGCGAAGGAAGGTGGGGATAGCCGCGCTTTTCTTCTAGGCATCCAACACAAAGTTGACCAATTTGCCAGGGACAACAATCACTTTCTTAATCACCTGGCCACTGAGATAGCGTTGGCCAATGTCGGAGTGTTTTGCTGCCGCTTCTAGCTCTGCTTGGCTGGCACCAGCGGGAACCTGGATGGTGCCACGGGTTTTACCCATAATTTGAATGACAATCGTGAGTTCATCGGCAACAAGAGCTGTTTCATCGAGCGTTGGCCATGGTTGACGATGGATGGAACTGTTGCCCCCAAGCTGCTGCCAGAGGTCTTCGCTGATGTGGGGCGCAAAGGGAGCAAGGAGGGTGAGCAGGGTGCGAACGCCTTCGCTGTACACCCCAGAAGTGTAGCAGTCAGCATTACTCAGGGCATTGCTAAGTTTCATGAGTTCGGCAACGGCGGTATTGAGTTGGTAGTCCCCTGTAAGATCGTCAGTTACCTCTTTGATTGCGGTGTGAGTGGCGCGTCGCAGTTCTTTTTCAGTTTTACTCAGGGTCGACGGCAACGGTTGTCCAAGCTGGCCGCCTTGGGTTTTGAAGGTGTGTACCAGCCGCCAAACGCGATTGAGAAAGCGGAACTGGCCTTCAACATCGGCATCATCCCACTCAAGGTCTTTTTCGGGAGGGGCTTTGAAGAGAATAAACATGCGAGCCGTATCCGCGCCGTACTGCTCAATCACATCGCTGGGGGCAACACCGTTGTACTTGGATTTGGACATTTTTTCATAGACGATGTCTAGGGGGTCTCCGGTTTCTGGATCGGTGGGGGCGCTGAGATCCGCAATCTGATTGGGCATGACGTATTTGCCGGTTTGCGGGTTTTTGTAGGTACGGCCTTGCACCATGCCTTGGGTGAGCAGGCGTTGGAACGGTTCCGAGACCGAGACAAGCTGGCGATCGCGCAAAAATTTAGTAAAAAAGCGCGAGTAGAGCAAGTGTAAAATGGCGTGCTCAATGCCGCCGACGTACTGATCCACCGGCAACCACTCCTGAATGGCAGCGGGATCAAAGGGGGCTGCTGCGTTGCGAGCATCGGCGTAGCGGAAGTAATACCATGAGGAGTCAATAAAGGTATCCATGGTATCGGTTTCCCGTTGGGCGGGGCTGCCACAGCGAGGACAGGGTACCTCGCGCCAGGCAGTGAGTTTAGCTAAGGGGGATGGGCCGCGGCCACTAAATTCCACATCCTCAGGGAGCAAGACGGGTAACTCTTCGCGGGGAACTGGTACGGCACCGCACTGGGGACAGTGAATGATGGGAATCGGTACACCCCAATAGCGTTGACGGGAGATTAACCAATCCCGGAGGCGATACTGTACCTGTTCGCGTCCCCAACCTTGGGCAGCAGCATACTCGGTAATGGCTGTTTTAGCGGCGATCGAGTCCATGCCCGTAAAGCGATCGCTCTCGATGAGCACCCCTGGCTCAGTATAAGCAGCCTTGAGACGTTGCTTGGTTCGGCCACTGGGGGGAGCAATCACTTGCTTGATGGGGAGTTTATTCGCTGTGGCAAACTCAAAATCACGCTCGTCGTGAGCGGGCACTCCCATCACCGCCCCTGTTCCGTACTCGTACAGCACGTAATCGGCAATCCAGATCGGGATTTCTTGTCCTGTGAAGGGGTTAATGGCTTTGCCGCCCGTCGCTACTCCCCGCTTGGGGCGATCGCCCGCAGTGCGCTCTAGCTCACTTTCCTGTTGCACACTGGCAATGAACGCTTCAACGGTTTTACGTCGCCGAGCACTCGTCACCTTGGGCGTTAAGGGATGCTCCGGTGCTAAGACAACGTAGGTCACCCCATAGACCGTATCTGGGCGGGTTGTGAATACCGCAATCGTCTCGTCGCTACCCACAATGGGAAACTCAAGGTATGCCCCCACCGACTTCCCAATCCAATTGGCCTGCATCAACTTCACCCGCTCTGGCCACCCCTCAAGTTGGTCAAGGTCGTTGAGGAGTTGCTCAGCGTAGGCGGTAATTTTGAGGAACCACTGCTTGAGCAGCTTGCGCTCCACTAAGGCACCCGATCGCCACGATCGCCCTTCACTATCTACCTGTTCATTGGCTAAAACCGTCTGATCCACCGGATCCCAGTTGACTGCTGCTTCCTTTTGATAGGCCAAACCGGCATCAAAGAACTCCAAAAACAGCCATTGCGTCCAGCGATAGTAATCGGGATGACAGGTCGTTACCTCCCGCTCCCAGTCGTAAGACAGCCCCAACCGCTGCAACTCTTGGCGCATTTGCTGGATATTTTGCTGCGTCCAAACGTGGGGATGAATCCCTCGCTCAATGGCTGCATTTTCCGCGGGTAGGCCAAAGGCATCCCAGCCCATGGGGTGCAGCACTCGATAGCCCTGCATACGGCGCGATCGGGCAATCACATCAGTGATGGTATAGTTGCGAACATGCCCCATATGTAAATTGCCCGAAGGATACGGAAACATCGAGAGGGCATAGAACTTCGGCTTACGAGGATCGGTATCCGTGCGATCCAAGTGTTGTGCTGCCCATTCCTGTTGCCACTTGGCCTCAATAGCGTGGGGGTCGTAGCGATCGTCCACAGGAGTTTTCCCAACAGTTCGGCTTATCTATTGTAGGGGAAAGGCTTAGCGCTTCTTACGGTACCACCGGATCCAGCAACCCTAGATGGGCACCGCTACGGCGGTTAAGCCAATCGTGATCTGCTGTAAAAACCCTTCCGGGTTAATGGGCATCGGAATATAGCGATCCACCCCCCGATAGTTCCCCTGTGCCCCTAGGATAAATATTTTGATCTGAGCCGTGGTGCAGCGGCAGCGGAGGTGATCCACAAGTTCTTGCACATCTCCGTAGTTAAAGGGTTCCGTCAAAATCACCGCCAAGGGAGCCAAGGCCAAGAGGCGCTCCACTTCCCCATCCACCAGCCAGACGACCTGATAGCCTGCGGTTGTCAAAATTGAGCAGATGAGGGTGGCAGTGGCTTCATCATCACTAACGAGCACAATGCGCCCTTCGGGATATGTCAGGAGATCCGTGGCGGCAAGGGGTGGCAGTGTGTTTGTGACGGCGGCGGGTGGCTCGGCCATTGGTTTGGGTAAGCCGACGGTAAAGATACTGCCCTTCCCTTCGGTGGAGTCCACCTCAATCCACCCATTGTGCAGCTCTACCCACTGCTTGGTTAAGGCTAAACCCAAGCCAGCCCCGGTATAGGCACGCCCAAAGGAGCTGTCCAGTTGCTGAAACTTTTGAAATAGGAGGGGTTGCAAATGGGCAGGAATGCCAATGCCGTTATCTTCAACTTGGAACAGAAGTTCATCCTCAGTCCACCATGCCCGCAAAATCACCTCGCCCATCGCAGGAGTAAACTTAATGGCATTACTGAGTAGGTTAATGAGCGCCTGTTGCAGACGGCGATAGTCACCCCAAAAGCGATCGCGACCGGGGGAAATCACCAGTTGATGCCTGAGGTTGACGTGATGGCGCTGGGCTTGAGGCCGGACGAGTTCGAGGCACTCGGCACACAATTGCCGGATAGAAAAGCTACTGCGGCGCAGATGCGATCGCCCCAGCTCTGCCTGAGAGAGATCCAAAATGCTATTAATCAGCTCTAGGAGGTGGCTACCGCTCTCGTGAATAATCTCAAGGTACTCCCGCTGCTTTTCAGTGAGTGGGCCAAGGGGCCAACGCAATAGAGTGGCCGACACCCCAATCACACAGGTCAGGGGGGTGCGCAACTCGTGGCTCATCGTTGCCAAGAAGTCATTTTTAATGCGATGAGCCGCTTCCATGGCGCTGAGGGCTTCGCGGAGGGCTTGGGTACGCTCATTCACCCGCTGCTCAAGGGTATCCTTTTGGTGTTGTAGCTCGCTATAGAGTTCTGCTTGGTAAATGGCAATGCTGAGGTGCTGGCTGAGGTGACCCAAGAACTCAATTTCTTGGGGCTGCCACTGGCGGGGGCGATCGCACTGGTGCGCAATGAGTACCCCCCACAAACTATCTTGCACAATCACAGGAACAATGAGCCATGCCTTAATCTGCCAGCGGGCGGCAAACTCCTGCAAGCAGGGAACACTGGCATAGTGGCGGTCAATATCATCGACGGCAATCAGCTCACCCCGATGTAATCGCTCGTAGGTCGGCGCAGGGGTACGGGCCCATTCCCAGCATTCATCCCACAGCCCCAGCACCGACACAATAGTGCTATCCCGACAGGATTCATAGGTAATTTCACCGCTCAGCACGGCGGTGGTGCCCCTAAACTGCGCCACCAAGAGACGATCCACCGCCAAGAACTCGCGAATCCGATCCACCGCCGTTTTTAAGAGTGCTGGCAGTTCCAAACTCTGGCGAATTTGGGTGGTTACCTGATGCAGCAGTCGTTCCTGGGCTTGGCGTTCCTTCAGCGCCGCCGTAACTAAGGGCTGGCAACTCTGGCACTGCTCCATAGTTGCGTCACTAAAGAGATTCATCAGGGCGATCGCCACCCCAGTGGGTAGGGTGCTGCTGCTCTCGTTGCCACGCTGAGCCAAGCGATGTAAAAAGGGTTTGAGGACGGGGCAGTAAGCAGGTGCCGTTTGGGAACGTACCTGCCGTAAAAAGCGGGCGATCGCGGCGGGGGAGGTCACTAACTGAGTGCGATAGTGATTCAGGTGCGCGGTCGTGATGGCTCGCAACAGGACGGTCAGGGAGTCCCCAACAACAAGGGTAAAGGGTTCCACTGCCGCAGGTTTGCCTACATCTTCACTGGTGAGAACAGTGGCACCTAGGGCAGTCGCTTCCGCCAGCAGAGCCGTTGCCATGCGTTCGTAAAACAGAGACGGTAAAATCCGATCAAATATAGGTTCCGAATGGGACATCATCCACAACTAAATCGGCAGAGACAGCGTTTCACAAGCGTTTCACATCACTATGAACATGGGCAGATGAATGGGCAAAAGCATCCCTCACGTCACTGAGCAAACATACAGCAGAACTCACCCCTGTGGCTGCAATGATTGCTCTCAGAGTCTAGTTGTATCGGAGAGCATGGGTCGTTGAGTTAACTGCACTAGTTTGTTTAATAATTGGAACGGGCTGATGCATCGAATCCTTACACTTGGTGATATTTCGTTAGAGTCGGCGGGCAGCGATGTTGCCTTTGTGCAACAAACCGTTGCACCTGTTGTTATTTTAACGGCAGCCGATAGCGATATTACGCTGTTGGCGCAGGCCTATACCGAGCTTGCCGCAGAACTTCCACCCCTGCGCTTGGCGCACCTGTTGCAGTTGCAAGCAGCGGCGGTTATTGATGACTACGGCGATCGCGTCTTGGCTCATGCAGACGTGGTGGTGCTGCGTCTGTTGGGGGGGCGGGGCTACTGGAGCTATGGCCTAGAGGTAGCGCAGCAACTGGTCAGCGATCGCGGTGCGCAGTTGGTTGTTCTGCCTGGGGACGATCGCCCCGACCTCGAACTAATGAGTGTGTCCACCTGGCCGCTGGCGCGGGTGAACCGCCTGTGGCAATACTTCCGTGAAGGGGGGCTGCCCAATATCCGCTCGGCCTTGCAGTTTGTAGCCCACCACGGGTTTGGGATTGGCGCTGAACCACCGGCTCCCCAGATCATTCCCCGCTGCGGCACCTACCCCCAGCCTACAGCGGCACCGCCAGAGTGGCCAACGGTGGGGCTGATCTTTTACCGCGCCCATTATTTAGCGGGGAATACTGCCGTGATCGATGCCCTCTGCCAAGCCCTACGGCAGCGTCAGATTGCCCCCTTGCCGGTAGTCGTCTCTTCGTTGCAGGAGCCTGAGATTCAAGCTGAGCTATTCGCCATGTGGCAAGGCAGGGTGGAACTGGTGCTGAATACAACGGGGTTTGCGATCGCCAAGAGCGAGGCCACCCCCTGCCATTTTTGGCAGCAGCTAGACGTGCCCGTTCTCCAAGTGGTGCTCAGTAGCAGCACTCAAGAGGCATGGCAGCAGCATCCCCAAGGGCTGGTGCCCCGAGATCTGGCAATGCACGTTGTCCTGCCGGAGGTGGATGGCCGTGTGCTCACCCGGGCGGTGTCCTTTAAGGCGGTAGAGCAAATTCAGCCTGCGGTGGAAGCAACGGTGACCACCTATGTCCCCGAGAGCGATCGCATTGCATGGGTGGCGGATCTCGCTCAAAATTGGCTTAAGCTACGGCATCGCCCTCCCCAGCAGCGGCGAGTGGCTCTCATTCTGGCAAATTACCCCTGTCGCGATGGGCGGCTGGCCAATGGTGTCGGCCTAGACACCCCCAACAGCACGGCGGAGATCCTCAAAGCACTGGCGGGCGCTGGATACGACTTAGGGACAACCCCATTCCCAACCGACGGCGACGCGCTGATTCACCACCTGACGCGCCACCGCACCAATGACGCCGAAGGGAATCAGTGGCGAGCCACCAGCCAGTCTCTCCCCCTTGAAGCGTACAATCGCTATTTTGCGGAATTGCCTGAGACTGTGCAAACAGCCCTGCGGCAGCGCTGGCTATCACCAACAGCAGACATTCCCATTTCAGGCTGCCAGTGGGGCAATATTTTTGTGGGAATCCAACCCAGCCGTGGCTACGATCGCGACCCCAGCCTGAACTACCATGCACCGGATTTAGAACCCACCCCTGAGTATCTGGGGTTTTATTGGTGGGTGCGGCACCAGTTCCAAGCTGATGCCATCATCCACGTGGGCAAGCACGGCAACCTAGAATGGCTCCCTGGCAAAGGGGTTGCCCTCAGTGCGTCCTGCTATCCCGAAATTGCCCTAGGTTCTCTGCCGCACTTCTACCCGTTTATTGTCAATGACCCCGGCGAAGGGGCCCAAGCCAAGCGCCGTGCCCAAGCCGTAATTGTGGATCATTTGACCCCGCCCTTAACCCGTGCGGAACTCTATGGCGGCTTGGATACCCTCAGCCACTGGATTGAGGAGTACTATGCTGCTGAGCAGTTCGATCGCCCCCGCTTGGGTATCCTCCGCCAACGCATTGAGGCACTGGTGCAGGAGTTAGACCTCACCCAAGAGATTCGTGCCCCACAGGAGGAGGAATCGTGGACCGCTTGGCTAGCGCGTACCGATGGCTATCTGTGCGACTTGCGTGATGCCCAAATCCGTGACGGCCTGCATGTACTGGGGCAGTGTCCCACAGGCCAGCAACTGCGGGATTTAATCGTGGCGATCGCCCGCAGTGCCCCTCCCCAAGGTATTACCCGTGCCCTCGCTCAGGATCAGGGGGTAACAGTGGATCCCCTCACGGCTGATCCAACGGATGCGAGTCCTGTGGCGGGGTATCGCTCGGTGGGCGCATGGCAAGAGGCGCTAGAAACCACGGCGGCCTCGTTGGTAGAGCGGCTCTTAGCCGGGACGCCAGTGAGGGAGATCCCCTGTGGTGCGGCAACCCAGCAGTGTTTGCAATGGATTCACAGCGTTCTGTGGCCAGCGCTACAACACACGTCACACGAACTCACCCACCTGCTCCACGGTCTCAATGGGGGGTATGTTCCCAGTGGGGCTGCCGGTGCCCCTAGCCGCGGACGGCCTGATGTCTTGCCCACCGGCCGCAATTTCTATGCAGTGGATCTGCGGGCTGTACCCACGGAGGCCGCTTGGGGGTTGGCACAGCGATCGGCGGCGGCGCTGATTGAACGCTACTGCCAAGAGCACGGCGAGTATCCGCGCACCCTCGGACTGTCGGTGTGGGGCACCTCTACCATGCGCACCGGCGGAGATGACATTGCCCAAGCGCTGGCGCTACTGGGGGTGCGCCCAATTTGGGATGGCCCATCGCGGCGGGTGGTGGGTCTGGAGGTCATCCCGTTGTCCCTGTTGGGGCGGCCACGGGTCGATGTGCTGCTGCGGATTTCCGGGTTCTTCCGCGATGCCTTTCCAAACCTCATTGCCCTGTTTGATGCAGCGGTGCAGCGGGTTAGTGAATTATCTGAACCCCCGGAGCAAAACCCCTTAGCGGCACAGGTGGCCACAGAAACCCACTACTGGCAGACGCAGGGGCTAACTGCTGAGCAAGCTCGCACCCGCGCCCGCTATCGCATCTTTGGCTCCAAGCCCGGCGCGTACGGTGCAGGCTTACAGGGGCTGATTGAGGCGCAAAACTGGGTGGAGGATGCCGACTTGGCAGAGGCGTACATTCACTGGAGTAGCTATGCGTACACTGGCGAGGCGCAAAGCCACAGTGCTGCCGACGCCTTGAAACATCGCTTACGCCAGTTGCAGGTGGTGGTGCAAAACCAAGACAATCGCGAGCACGATCTGCTAGATTCCGATGATTATTATCAGTTTCAGGGGGGGATGACTGTGGCGGTGCGATCGCAGCGGGGCGAGCAACCAACGGTCTATTTTGGCGATCACTCCCGACCGGAGCAGCCGAAAATTCGCACCCTCCAAGAAGAACTGCTGCGGGTCTATCGCTCGCGGGTGGTTAACCCAAAGTGGCTCACCGGCGTGATGCGGCACGGCTATAAGGGCGCCTTTGAAATGGCGGCAACGGTGGACTACCTCTTTGGCTACAGCGCCACAACTCGCTGTGTACCGGATTATGTGTTTGCAGGGGTGGCCAACACCTACCTGCTGGCAGAGACAGCACAGGCCTTTGTTGCGCAGCATAATCCTTGGGCACTGCGGGATATGGCAGAGCGGCTCCTAGAAGCGGCACAGCGGCACCTGTGGCAAGCGCCTGATCCGGACGTACTAGAGCGGTTGCGATCGCTGGTTCTGTACGCCGAAGGTTTAATTGAAGGCGCATCTGGACTACCCTAGGGGATAGCAGTGCATCGTTTGGATAAGAGTCATGGGGGCATCCACAGCAGCAGATGGCCAGCGCCTACGCAATTTCCTAATTGTCATGGTGGCCATTGTCCTGAGTTTGGCGTTGTTGGTGGCGGTGCGGGGCAACAACCAGCCGCTCACCTTAGCGGAGCAGGCGAGTCAGGCTACCCCATGGGCAGAGGCACAAACCAACGGGAAGCCAACGCTCTTAGAGTTTTACGCCAACTGGTGTAGCAGTTGTCGCGCTATGGCGAAAGACTTAGGAGAGTTAAAGGCGGCCTACCGCGATCGCGTCAATTTTGTGATGCTGAACGTGGATAATCTTCAGTGGCTGCCGGAAATCGAACAGTTTGGCGTAGATGGGATTCCCCACTTTGTTTTTTTGAATGCCCAGCAAGAACCCCAAGGGACGGCCATTGGCCTGCAACCGAAGGGCATTATGGCACAAAACCTCGAAGCCCTGAGTCTTGGCCTCCCTCTGCCCCACGGTGGCAGCAGCGGCAACGTATCTCAGTTGCCCAACCCCCGCGCAACTCAGCGCAGTGACGATCCGCGCAGTCACGGAGGCTAAGGGGGTGGACTCCGAAGACGAGGTGCGGCAACTCTATCGCGAAACCCGCGATCGCCTTGACCAGCTCTATGCGGACTATGAACGCATTCAGGCCACCCAAGCACGGCTGAAGCAGGCGAACGCAAACGCCCTCCAAGCCGAAGGCGATCGCCTACAGGAAGAACTACGCCAGCTGGAAGTGGAGTTTGGCTTGACCTTACTGTTTAATTTGGGGGATGCTGCCCGCGAGTGCTGGCAAGAGATTCTCCGCCAAGAGCGGTTCTGGAACTTTGTGCGCTTTTTTGGCTTGGGGTTTGCGCTAGGGATTCTTGTCAAGGCACTGACAGGCTAGGAGCGCTTCAGTGCCGTTTGCCAAAGCCCGGGCCGCGACTCAGGAATGGCGATCGCCCCTACGGCCTTAGCATAAAACTCTTCTGAGGACACCCAGCCAATGACAGCATAGGCATAGCCCATTGCCCCCATGTGCCAGAGGGTTAACTGCAACAGGAGGCGACCAATGCCTTGGCCACGGTGCGACTCCGCCACAGCCATCGGGCCAAACATCCCCAACGCGGCGGTATCATAGCAGGCCATGCCAAGGAGGTGCCCGTCCTGAACCGCAATCAGAATGCGGGGTGGGCGTTGACTGAGGGCGATCGCCACCTCGCTGTGCCACCCGGCACTAAAGCGATCCTGCACCCACTGCAAAATGAGATCCGTTTCTGAGCCAAGGGGGTGGCGATAGTGAATCCCCTGCTGCTGGTGGGCGGTGACAGCTGGCCAGTCCACCTCAAGCTCATAGAGTTTGACCAGCATATCCGTCATAAATCAATATCCCAATCCTCGTTATCATCACTGCGGGGGGAGGGGGCGTGAGAATGCGGTACTCGGCATCCACAACCGACTGTGGTGGCGGCGGTGCTGGCTGGCTTTTGCGGGAGGGGCGGTAGCGGTGGGAATAGGGGGCACTGCGACGCGGCGGCGAATCGTTGAGGGTGGGTTCGCGCGGGGTAGTCGAGTCAATCTCCTCAAACCAATCCTCGGCATCCGCGACCTCGCTATCCTCTGCGGGGGCACGCATGGATGCATCCTCTACTGGGATTGGTTCTGGCGATTGCCGCTGGGGTCTGCGCTTTTCTGGTAGAGTGCTTGAACTCAGCACCAGCAGCCCCTGCCCCCACAGAAGACCAACCATAGCAGCAGCAGCAATCCAGAAAGCAAGGGGCAACGGTGGTGTTTGCTGCCCTAAAAAACGCAATGGCAGCACAGGCTGCCAATTTTGGACAACTAATGTGGTGATCAGGGCGATCGCCGCCACATATACCCAGACGTGCGACATTAGTTAACCGGTCCTTGCCAACGCTTTAAGGGCACACAATCCAACCCTAGCTGATCGAGAGCACGAGCCACGACAAAATCCACCAAGTCCTCAATCGTTGTGGGGCGGTGATACCACGCTGGAATCGCTGGGACGATCCGTGCCCCGGCCATAGCCAACTGAGTGAGATTCTGCAAATGAATTAGGCTAAAGGGGGTTTCCCGCGGCACCACTACCAAGGGGCGGTTCTCTTTAAGGTGCACATCCGCCACCCGCTCCAGTAAATCAGAACTTAAGCCTGCCGCTAGCTTGGCCACCGTGCTCATACTACAGGGAATAATGACCATCCCAAGGGTGCGAAAGGAACCACTGGCGATCGCTGCGGCCACATCGGTTGGGCGATGGCACGTCAACGACCCGTCCCAGACCTGCGCTTGCTCTCGCCAAAAGAGCGCCTGCTTATCCGGCAGCACTGGCATGGCTAGGCCGCATTCCGCTTGCCACACCTGATGAACAGCCTTAGATGCCACTAATTGAATAGGATACCCTGCTTGTAATAGAAATTTAATGGCACGGACTGCGTACAAAAGACCAGACGCGCCCGTAACACCCAAAACAATCGGTGGAGGAGAGGAAGTCACAATTTAAGCCATACTAAACGAAACAGTCATCACCCTCGGCAAACCCTTAGGTTTTTGCAACGGTTCCATTGTGAACTACCGCTATTGAATCAACGATTACAATAGCGGCTTCCTACCCACAGAAGCACTTGCCACTCCGAGAGTGATGAGTCTTACCTTCTGGCGATAGGCATTGCCCCGCGTCCCGCAGGTCAAACAGCATGGAGAACAGGAGAATGCTTGTACGTATCTGGCTTGGTTTTCGCTCAGTTGCCTTCCACGCAAGGCTGTTTGGATTGTACTACAAGCTGCTGCCGCAATTATCTCACGCTTCCATCAACGATTTGAAGTGGAGGAGTCTTGCGGGTTTTGCTAAATTGCCGACTGGTACACTCTCTTAAGTAGCTGCAACATGACCATTCCTGATCCGGCCTTCTTCCCTGAACCTACGACAGATAGTGCGGTGGTTATGCCACCAGAACTTATCCGCGAGTTGTTTGATGCTGCACTCCTAGATGCGCTAGTCTCTAGTGAGTTACCAGATCTCGATCAACTGTTTGTGAACCTAGAACCCCTCCGGCTTCAGACCGCACCCCCCCCTATCTCTGACGCCCAGTGGCGGCAAATGCAGGCGCAGCAACAAATCATTGCTCGGCAGCTTGAAGAAACGCTGACCTATTTGGCCAAAGTCAAAGCCGTAGCCTACCAACTCCAAGCGGTGGCTAGCGAGTTTGTCACCACACCCAAACGGGGTCAGCGACAGCCATCTTCCCTCCATCCCCTTGAATATTTGGCCGCAGAGTTGCTACAGGCGATCGCCCACACCCAAGCCGCTTTAGAACCAATCTATGACCCCCTACACAACCTAGGAGACACCCTCAATGCTGACGAGCCAGCATTGAGATCCTTTTCTAGTGCAGCAATGTCACAATCTCTGCCCTAGGCGTGGTTATGGCTTGTAGCTTGACCTAACTATGCTTGATCCTGTTGCGCCGCAGGGGGGCTAAATTTTGTTACTGTAGGAGCATGAGCGTCAGCATGGAAGAGTTTTATGCCCATCGGAGTGCCTAAAGTCCCCTACCGGATGCCCGGGGAACCCTACACCCAGTGGATTGACATTTATAACCGCCTGTACCGTGAGCGAATTATCTTCCTCGGCAAAGAGGTTGATGACGAGATTGCCAACCAAATCGTGGCAGTCATGCTCTACCTTGACTCGGAAGACCCGGGCAAGGATATTATGCTGTACATCAACTCTCCTGGTGGCTCGGTCACCGCAGGCATGGCCATTTATGACACGATGCAGCACATTAAGTCGGATGTGGTGACCATCTGCGTTGGTTTAGCCGCTTCCATGGGGTCATTTCTTCTGGCCGCCGGGACGAAAGGCAAGCGTTTGGCATTGCCCCACTCACGTATTATGATTCACCAGCCTTCGGGGGGCACCCGCGGTCAAGCCACGGATATTGAAATTGAAGCGCGCGAGATTTTACGGGTACGGCGGCAACTCAATGAACTCTACGCCCACCACACCGGCCAACCCGTCGAAAAAATTGAGCGGGATATGGATCGCGACTACTTTATGTCTGCCGAAGATGCGAAGGCCTATGGCCTCATCGATCAGGTCATTGAAGAACGTGCCCATTAAAGACCCAAATTAACTGCATTGCCGTTTTATCGAGGTTGTATCCATCATGCTGCGCCCCCTCTCCTGTCTTATTGCGGCTCTGGCTGCTGGTGTGGGAGTCTCGTTGAGTCAACCAATGCGTGCCCAGTCTGCTAGTCCCTTTCCCGAAGAGATGATGACCAGCACGGTTCAACAGATGAGTGACTCGTTGGCGACCTATATTGCAGGTTCTAGTTGCAGCCAATTAGCCAGCATTGTCAAAATGATTCCCACCGATGGCAGCAACCCGGCACTGGATCCCAACTCCATCATTGGGTCAGTGATGCTGACGGTTAAAAACAGCCCTAATTTGCAGTCCACGATCGCCACGCGGGTTGGCCCTCCCCTCATTAGCAAAATGTTGGAATGCAACATGGTTCCGGTAGATCTATTGATGCAAGCCGCAACAACTCGCAGAGGGCCGTAACACCTTAGGGTCTAAGACTCTGGTAAGTGGTACTGATCAACAATTTTTTGGGCAAACCTAGGGACATGAGTCGCTAGCTTAGCTGGGTAATTGCGTCGCACAAACAGATAGTTGCGAGTAAAGTGCGAGTCAATGGAAAATCGAGCATATTCCAACCCTTTGGGGCCAATCCGCTCAATGACTAAACCCATCAACTGCGCTGCCCACATTGGCAAGGTCACTCCCTTATCGTAGGCTGGAATGCTTTGCTGCACGGCGGCATGGCGATCGCCTTTGCTCATTACCGGTTGGGTCTCTAGCTGTGCCCGCACTAAGTCCAGCATTTCTTGGCCTAGGGGATTGCGCACCACCAGCCACTGCCAACCAAAGGGTGCCCCCATATAGCCGACAACTAAATCCGCAAGGCCATTCACATAATCAAAGCAACTCATGCAGGAGGGGGCAAACACATCCTTGAGTTGATTGGTTTTAAGGCCAAAAAAGGGAACCGTTTCCGTCGAACCATCACTGTGCTTAAAGTGCACCCGGAAGTCCTGCATAAACTCGTAATAAACCACGGTATCTGGGGAGCGGCTCGTGGTTTCTAAGAACTTTTGCAGACCCGCGCGGGTGACGTTATCCACACAGGGGGTGCCCAACACGTAGAGCTTCTCTAGGCCTAATTTATCCTGCACGGCTCGCAGGGCTTGGATTTGGCAGCCCACACCAATGACAAGCAGGCGCTTTAACCCTGAGCGCTCCACCTCCTCCAGCACGGATAGGTTGGGGGACAGGGTGGGTTTATTGACCCGGGCGGCGAGAATCTCGTCACGGTTGCGGGCAATGACGGGCTTGGGGGTAAAGCGATCGCCCTCGCTAGCGTGAACACAGACCACCCCTTCCACCCGTCCGGACTCCAGCATGGCAATGGCAATACTGCTGACGATGCCGGTCCACTGTGCCCCTGCAATCGGCTCTGTTTTGCGGGCAGCCAGCATTTGGTGGTGAACCCCAAAGTAGCATTCATCCCAATTCTCAAGCTGGCGCGATCGCCCGTGGGTTTGGGTCTCAAGGGTCTCAAACTGTTGGTTTAGAAAGGCACAGGCCTCCTTCACGTAGTGGATATAGTAGGTGTCACACAGGCCGCATTCACTACAGAGGGCTTTGGCGGGGCGGGGGCTACCGGCTTTGAGGGCACGGGCTTTTTTATGGTTACGAGCGAGGGTCATCAGAACGTCCTGCATCTAGAGCTTCAGGAGAGTATGGGCGCGATCGCAAATGGCCGCTGGGGTCAAGCCATTGTAGGCCATCAGTTCAGAGGCACTGGCGGTGGTTTCACCCCGCTGCCATGCCAGTACATCTCGTGGCGCCGTGGCTCGCAGCAGCACCGGCTCCAGAAGAGCAGCAGCACCACCAGTGATAGCTAACAGCGCATCACCCCCAAAGAGACGGGCAAAGGTGGCCTCATCGGCAAAGCCATCGTCTGGTTCCGCACAGGTTTGCCATGCTACATCGCTAGGGCGGTATAAACGGCGGGGATTAATGACCGAGACAATGCGCACCCGATAGCCTGCAGCTTCTAAGGTGGGCACAGCCGCATACACAGGATTCAAAATCATATCCCCAAGCACCGCCAGCACTAAGGTAGCGCGCCCACTGGCGGATTCATAGAGCGTCACCGCGCCCTCCGCCAGTCCTTGCTCTGTTTGGGCAAAGGTCGTCCGCACCGGCAGCGGGCTCTTGCTAGCAAAGATGGCAATCCCCTTATTCTGCGCCGTTAGTGCCCAGCGATAGCACACTTGAATACTGTTCGCATCCGGTGGAAACAGGGCAAAGACATTGCCATTGCGCAGCAGCGCCGCGTAGTAGGCTTCAATTTCTGGGCGCTGGTGCGTCCAGCCATTGCGCCCCTGCTCAAGGGCACCCGCCGTATAGAGGGCTACAGTGGCGGGGGTGGGGCGGCGCAGTTCGGCCATCGCTTGGGTCACGGTTTGCCAAATCGGCAGACCATTAATGGCAAAGGACTCGTAGGAGCACCACAGGCTGCGACTGCCCATCAAACACAACCCTGCTGCTAAGCCTGCACAGGCATCTTCGCTGAGGGGTTCATAGACTTGGCCGTGGGGAACTTGGTTGTAGAGGGGGTCCTCTGTGGGGTGAATGATTTTCAAGGCTTGGTTGATGTTGCCAATTCCAGAGGCTTCGTTACCATCGGCATTGGTGATCAAGTAGCGGCGATCGCGCGCTCCCACCTCTGCCACCATCCGACCCATGGCGGTAGTGGCTACTTTGGCCTCCCCAAGATCGTAGGCTTCGAGGGGAATATCCCCCAACGGCGGAAGCTCAAGCACCTGTTCTGTGACGGCAACACGTGCTGCCGAACCCCCTGCAGCGACTTCGCAGTTGTGGCGCACCAGTGCCCAGGCTGAGGGCGAGAGGGCGCGGGCTTTCAGGGCACTAACAATGTCGGGATTCTCAAGGGTGTGCTGGGCATAGAGATTGTGGGATTTGGCTCCCTTGGCATGCACCCCTGCCCCTTTAAGCTGCTTGAGAATCAAGACCGTGAGCTTACCAGAGAGCGCTGATTGCGCCGCCTCCTGTACCCCTAGGAGGACGGCTTTTGTAAAGGCCAGCCGTTGCCCAAAGGAAAAGAGGGTGCTGTCCACATAGGCTCCCGGTTGGTTGGCATCATCAAAGTCCTTGGCATCCACCAGCACCACTTCCTCAAAGCCATTGCCGTGCCAGTAGGCCATCATTTCGCGATTACTTTTCAGGGATACCATGCTGTGGTGCTCTTGGCTAAAGCCGTTCCACACCAGCACCGGCAAGAAATTGGTCACCTCAGGAAAGGCGGTATGGAAATGCGCCATCCCACTCATCACGTAGGGTTCTCCGAGGCCACCATCGCCCAATGTAAAGGGAAAGAGGGTGTGACGGTGCAGCCAAGCTGCCGCCATTGCGAAGTGCTGCCCCTGCCCCAACGGGCCGGCGGGAGCCAAAATACCGGGAATATAACCGGAAAGGTGCCCCAATAACCCGTGTTTTTCCCGAAAGCGATCGCGCAGGTCTTGAACCGTGTAAATCCCCATCTGCTCTAGGGAGCGATCCAAGAACATGGCGGCATAAAAGCCGGGCGCATGGTGCCCCACTTCGGTAATGATATTTTTGTACCCCAGCAGTACTAACGCTGCATAGGCTTCCGCTTGGCTCGCAAAGCCCCCCGGATGCCCCGAGGCTTTACTGGCGGTCATTTGCAAAATTAAGTAGCGGAGCGCATCGGCGTAGAGGAGGGTTTGGTAAGCCGCCGCAGGGGACTCTGGGTCTGGGAGCGTGGTTTGCTGGGGGTTCAGCAGCGGTGTTTGCCCATAGTGCTCCCAGTCTGGCCAATCGTCGCCAAAATACTGAATTCCTTCACAGAAGCTGGGCACCGAAGTTACCGCTGTCATACGACCCAATCCTTAACTTGCACACTTAATCTTCCATCTTACAAGGGGGTGGCGGCGGTCTCCGGCAATAATTAAAGTATGCCCAACAAAGTAAATAGGGCTGCTCATCAATGGTTGCGGTAGCTTGGCCAGATCAATTGATTTTTGTAGGGGGATGTAATTAGGAATGGCCTTAGTGATTGCCGGCGATCGCAGCGGTGTGGGCAAAACCACGGTGGCTCTTGCCCTCAATGCGGCTCTAACAGCGCGAGGGCGGCGGGTACAAACCTTCAAAGTTGGCCCTGATTACATTGATCCGCTGTTTCATAGCGCCATCAGTGGCCGTCCCTGTTACAACCTTGATCCCATCCTCACCAGTGCTGATTATGTGCAAACCTGTGCGAAGTACTATAGCCAAGATGCGGATGATGTTCTAATTGAAGGGGTGATGGGGCTGTTTGATGGCCGTAGTGGCACCAGTGAAGGCAGTACGGCGGCCATTGCCCAATTGCTGAATGCCCCGATCCTCTTGGTCTTGGATGTGCAAAAACAGGCAGCATCGGTCGCAGCCTTGGTTTATGGCTTTTGTCACTACCATCCAGCCCTGAGAATTGCCGGAGTCGTTCTCAATCGCGTCGGCAGCGATCGCCACCGCCAAATTTTAGAAGATGCCCTTGCGCCCCTTGGTATCCCCGTCCTTGGTGTCCTCTACCGCGATCAGCAGCTTGCCCTACCCAGCCGCCACCTTGGGTTAGTTCCACCCCACGAGTCAGCAGCGTTTCAAGCCGTGGGCGATCGCCTAGCTGTTCTTGGTTGCACCTGCTTTGATTGGTTACACCTCGAACCCCTTTGCGCTCCCCTCTCCTCTCTCTCCCCTCCCCTCTCCTCTCTCCCCCCTCTTCCCTCTCCCCTCTCCTCTCTCTCCCCTCCCCTCTCCTCTCTCCCCCCTCTTCCCTCTCCCCTCAACATTGGTATTGCCCAAGATGCTGCGTTTCACTTCTATTACACCGATGCCTTAGATGTGTTACGCACCCTAGGAGCAACCCTTATTCCGGTATCACCGCTGCGAGATCCTTGCCTCCCCCCCAATCTGAGCGGCCTGATTCTAGGGGGTGGCTTTCCTGAGGTGTTTGCTGCCGAGCTAAGCGCCAATGAGTCTTTTTTAAGTGCTCTGCGCCACAGCCTCCAGCGTGGGTTACCCGTCTATGCCGAGTGTGGGGGGTTAATGTACTTAGCGCAGGGGATTCACACCCTAGAGGGTCAGGTTTACCCCCTAGTGGGGCATCTGCCGACAGTTGCACACATGGGCGATCGCCTCACCCTAGGCTATCGCACTGCAACTGCACTGCACGCTACCCCGTGTGTTGACCAAGGGCAGCAGGTGTGGGGGCATGAGTTTCACTACTCTAGGGTGACACCATCCCCCCTCTCTCCCCTGTGGCACCTCAACAGCTTGCCAGAAGGATGGGGAAGCGATGATGTCCATGCCAGTTATCTGCATCTGCACTGGGGAGGCCACCCAGAATTTGCCATGAAATTTTTGCAACGGGCAGCGCATTTTTCTAGGTCAACACATCTGTGTTAGCCTGCGCAAACTACCCAACGCTGATGCTACGCATAGAACGCGGGCTTTCTGTAGCCCTCCAGTTATCTCGCAAGACAACTAGGAACCTCTAGGCTGGTTTACCCAAAAAAGCGCCGTAAAGCCCTTGCCTACCGCTACGCGGAAGCAAGCTAACAGGTATGGGGATATAGGACGCAAGCTATTTTATCTGCCCCAATAGACTCATGCTAGTTAGAGAAGCCAAGCTAAAGGGGACACCTCGGGTATGGCTGGAAGCCCCGTACTTCAGTACGGGGAGGAAAGCTCCTTTAGCAACTTTAGTTGTTTTAGGTTATAATAATACTGCGGACAACAGAAACGGCTATTTAA
The DNA here is from genome assembly GCF_002754935.1 of Thermostichus lividus PCC 6715. Classification (NCBI taxonomy): domain Bacteria; kingdom Bacillati; phylum Cyanobacteriota; class Cyanophyceae; order Acaryochloridales; family Thermosynechococcaceae; genus Parathermosynechococcus; species Parathermosynechococcus lividus. The sequence goes on along the minus strand of NZ_CP018092.1, from coordinate 1,682,901 downwards.
GGCACTGTTAACGGTCGATTGGGGGTGTTGTAAACCACCCCAGAGGCTCGTGGTTGGCTTGCTAACTGCAGGGCTACTAAAAGCTCCCTGCTTTAGCTGGGAGTAGTTTACGCTTCAGGGGCATACTCAATGCCGAGGAGGGCTAGACTGGTGAACTGATGCTTGGGCTTTCTTCAGGTATTTTTCAATAGTTATCTGTTTGAAATACTTAAATTTCAAGCGGCAAAGCCGCTCCGCCTCAGTTAAATACTGTAGGCCTGTGCGGATATCTCCTGCACCTAAAGTAGCAATGCCAGCCCTCAGGAGTAAATCTGGATCATCAGCACGATGGCGTCGCAGTTCATATTGATCACGAGATGCCTGAGTCAGCGCACTTGCAACCAACAGTACTAGCGAAGCCTCCTCGCCTTTCAGAGGTAAAACTCGTTTAGTGATGGCCTTGAGGACATCTTGAGGCACGCGGATCGTTGCCTGAGCAACCGGAGCTGCCAATTCGTCTTCTTGGGGTACCCCTAAGAAGTTTGCCAACGCTGCCAACGTTTGATCACAGGATGCTTGAGTTGAATGCTTAACCGTTGGTAGATAAATGACGGTACCCATGACATCCATGGCTAAGGTAGGGGACTGTTGGTAATTCTGAACCGAACGGATCGCCCTCAAAGAAAACTGATAATACTCAGTATCCCACTTCGGTAGATGGAAGAAGGGGGTAAAAAGCCAATTATTGTTGTGAGGCTGCTTGCTTAAGCCAACAAATAGAGGCAGTCCAAGCCAAGAGCTAACAGTAAGAATCTTGGTATTCTCATCAAACTTGAACTCCAATTTATCCCAATATTCGCAGGCCAGCAGACTAAAGAACATATAGAAAAGCAAAAATACCAATAGTTGATTGCCAACCCCATACACCCACAAACCCGATGGTGACTTTAACAGGGTAATGATTGCTGGTGTTAGGACAAACTGGCTAACAGGCCACGCTGCAATCAGTAGCACAACGGTACCCATTCCTGGTACAAACCGGAGTAAAAATACCTCCATTGCCACCCGTGCTACTCCCCTTAAGTCAAGCAGCGCCGTAATAAAATTAGCCACCATTAGATATAGCAGCCATGTCAGTAAACCTATCAAAATTATCAATACAATGAGTCCAATGGTTAGGTTTCTAGTGAGGTCACTGGCAAGATTTTCGCTATAAATCAGAGCAGCGTGGTTATTCTGAATATAGGCTGGGTTAAAGGAGATCAATAGCCCCCAGCCAAAAATAAGTGTAAAAATTCCTGCAATAAGACGGCCAACTAGATCAAAGCCCTCAGTTCCCACTAGGGTATATTGGTTACCACTTGCAAAACGATGAATTCGTAACATAAAGCAAGCAATTTAGCCGTTACACTCTATTCTATCGAAGTGTCTTGATAGGCTTAGTATTCCACATTACACAGGTCACAGAGATGCCCAAAAGTGTTGAAGATTAGTTGCATCTTATTAAGCTAGTATGGGGCTACCCAATGCTGCACTCCACAATAGTGACAGGTACTTCGCAAGTTTTATGGAAGCCAAGTTCTTTCCTTGCAGCAGCTATCTCCAACCTTTCGTTGTGCTGGTTGGCTCAGTTCTTTAAGTTCACGCTGAATTCTCTCCCCAATCCTCAAGACAGCGGATAGCAAGGTATGCTGAGTTGTATGAGCTTCAGTCGAATTGGCCGATGGATTGATCAACTTCAGGTGGGAATGCGCCTGATCCTTGCTCTGTTGGTGGCTGTTATTGCCCTTGCCCTTACGGGTACTTGGCTAGAGTTAGGACAGCGACTTCTATTTGCTTGGGATGTAGGCATCACTACCTACCTGCTGTTGCTCCTGAAGATGATCGTCAGTGTCAATAGCTTACAAACCCAGCGGCGATCGCAGGTGGGGGAACCTAGCACGCTCATGATCCTTGTGCTGGTGGTGTTTACGGCCATTGCCAGTATTGTGGCAACGGGTTTACTCTTAGCAGATACCAAAATTCCTAATAATCCCCTGTTGGCCTTGCAGGTGAGCTTGGCGACATGGGCGGTCATTGCCGCATGGTTTTTAACTCACACCTGCTTTGCACTGCAGTACGCCCGCTACTACTACGATGACAACTACCATACCGTTAATGAGTTTGGTTATGCAGGGGGTCTGGATTTTCCGGGAGACGGCGAACCCGATTACCTCGATTTTATGTATTTCTCCTTTACGATTAGCCTGACATCCCAGACCTCTGATGTCTCTATCGAGGGGCAACGCATTCGTCGTCTTGTGCTGTTTCACCAAATTGTCTCCTTCTTTTTCTACAGTGTTATTGTCGGGTTGGTGATCAATGTCATTGCGGACTTGTGGTGATGTGGCACTGGCAAACCACTGAACTGGGGGTATTTTTAACCTGTGACCTGCTATCAGACTTTCGCCATGGGTTCTTTAGTCGCACTTGGCAGGGTCAGCCCCTCGAATGTCTCACGGCGGCACTGGGGTCAACTGCACCTTCGCTGCGCACTCAACAGGTGCATGGCAATCGTGTTGTCTTGGCCGCAGAAGTGTTGGCCACGCAAACCCGTTTAGAGGCCGATGCCCTAGTTACCACGGCGGCGGATCAAGCTCTGTGGGTGTGCAGTGCTGATTGTGTGCCACTGCTGATTGCTGATCAAACGACGGGACGGGTTGCGGCAATTCATGCGGGCTGGCGGGGGACGGCTGCTGAAATCACCAAGAAAACAATTGCCCAAATGCAGGCGTTGGGTAGCGAGTTGGCTAGTTTACGGGTGGTACTAGGGCCTGCCATTCAGGGTAAGCGATATCAAGTGGGTTTGCCGGTGGCCTATGCTTTGGCGGCAACCGTGACAGACGTAACCGATCAGGTCGATGCTGCGATGGTCTCTACAGACCTTTACCAATCCTTAGCAAGGTTGGATCCGGCAGTAGTGTTTACGGATGCAGACCCGCAACGGCTGCGGATTGATGTGGCGCGGGTCAATCGGTTGCAACTGTTGCAATTAGGGCTACAGGAGGATCAGATAGCGCTGTGTCCCTACTGTACCTACGAAGATGCGACCTACTTTTTCTCCTACCGCCGAGAACGCCTCAAACAGGTGCAGTGGTCAGGAATTGTTAGTCAGTAACCATGATTGGCGTGGCGTGGGGACAAGACATTGCTCTGCGGTGGTGCGATCGCCTGCGGTGCACTCACAAGGGCGATCGCCCCCAAAGTCAACAACCAGCGATCATTTGTGTCCTAGGCTTTACGGAAACCGCCTTAATTCCCGGAATTTCAGCAGCAGGGAAAACCGCCACCGATCGCCGCTATACTGCCCTAGCCGATGGCGAATTTTTACTCAGGGGGGTTCAACCCCGCTACCAGTACCCCCTTCCCCCCCTGATTGAGGGAGCCTCCCCCGCCCTTATTAGCCGTGCCCTCATCGAATCCCTCGATCTCCCCCTCTACGTTTTTAATGCTGGCCTGCCAGCACCGGGGTTGGTGCCAATGATTGACCTAGGGGGAGTGCCCGCGCGGTGTGTGAGTACAGGGCAAGCCATGGATCGCGCAACGGTTGAGCATTTGTGGCATCAAGGATGGCGGTGGGGTGAACGGTTGAGCCAAGCCCACCCTTGGCTGGTGATTGGCGAATGCGTTGTTGCGGGCACAACCACTGCTTTGGCACTGTGCGAAAGCTTGGGAGTTACGGCACAGTACTGTGTGGGCAGTAGCCATCGCCAGAGTAACCATGGGCAAAAGTGGCAGATTGTCCAGCAGGGGCTGAGCCAGTTACCACCCCATCCAGACCCCTTGGCCTGTGTGGCAGCCATTGGCGATCCGATGCAGGTGGTGGTCGCCGCTATGGTTTTACGCGCTAGTCAAACCTGTGAGGTTCTTTTGGCCGGGGGGTCGCAAATGATTGCGGTGTATGCCTTGGCGCAGGCGATCGCCCGGTGGCAGCAGTTACCTTGGCGGCCTGATCAAATTGTTGTGGGTACCACTCGCTGGATTGTAGAGGACACCACGGCTCACATCAGCACCTTAGCTGCGCGAGTTGAGTGTCCGCTCCTCTATAGCCAACTGAATTTCACGACCTCCCGTCATGCCGCCTTTCGAGCCTATGAAGCAGGGTTTGTCAAGGAAGGAGTCGGGGCGGGTGGCTGCTGTATTGCGGCTCATCTTTTGGCGGATTGGCACAACGAGCAGATGGTTGCGGTCATTGACAGCCTAGGCGATCGCTGGCATAAGCGTCTTGCTGAATAGGTACGTTGCAGGCAGACATGCAACCCTGTAGCTTGCGCTCAGATGGCGGTAAAACAGGGCTTGTATTTTGATCCCAAAACAAACGTTATAAGCTGAGAAGAAGTGGCCAGTATAAGGCAGTGTGCAATGGAGCAGCAGATTGTCCATGCAACCGTAGGACGGGTACGGTTTCGAGTGCCGCGACTACGCTGGGATGCCAACTATGCTGAGCTAGTGGTGCAGTTGCTAGAGTCCTTGGCCATTGTGGAGCGGGTGCGCTTAAACCGCCAAGCCGCCACAGTGGTTGTTGAGTATCAGCCCCATTTACTCGCTGCCAACACCATCCACGATGCCCTTAGTCGCTGCTTTAGCCAAGCAACGGTTGCCACTCCCCAGCCATGTCCGCCCACGGCGGCACCTGCGGATGCGATCGCCCTCGAAGATTACGAGGCGCAAGTGGAGGCCGATGCCCGCCTTGAAACCGATTGGGAGCGCTTAGGGTTACCCCTTGTTGCCTTGGGCGTATCACTGTTGAGTGTGCCGTTCGAGCTTCCCTTTGTCGTCGTGGGGGCAGCGGTGCTTGCCAGTGCATGGCCATGGTTTCAGCGCGTGGGGCATCAGGTCAGCCAAGGGCATCCTCCCAATGTCGATTTACTCGATAGCCTGTGGATTGGGCTGCACACTGCCAACGGTCAGTTTTTAGCACCCGCCTTAAAAACTGCGATGGTTGGGGTGAGGGCAGATGTGCGCGATCGCCACCGACGACAGCAATTACACGCCTATCCCAGTGTCTTAATGGAGCACTATCAGCACCTTACGGTTGAGCGAGGGCAGGTTCCCCTAACGATTGAAAGCCAACAACTCCAAGCTGGGGATATTTTCTGGCTACAACCCGGAGAGTTAGTGCCTGCCGATGGTAAGGTTTTGGTTGGCATCGCCGAAATTGAGCCTGCTCACTTTGCCCTCTCGCGCCAAGTGATGGTTGTCCGCCCAGGAGACTCCCTCAACGCCGGTAGCCAAGTGATTACCGGGCAACTACAGGTGCAAGCCACCCGCACGGGTTGGCAAACTCGCCTTGGCTTGATCACTGACTTGCTGCACACAGAGCCTGTCTATGATAGTGCCTTAGCGCACCAGCAAGGAGAATTTGCCCGTCATGCTGTTTTGCCCACCTTGGCACTAAGTGCCGCATTGTGGTTCTCCACAGGAGCCTACGGGCCGGCGATCGCCCCCCTGCAATTTGACTTTGGCAGTGGCGTCCAACTCTCACTGCGTACCGTCCTCCTGTCTGCCCAAGTATTTGCCGTGCAGCAAGGGGTTTACCTGCCAACCGCTGGCACCCTCGAATATCTTGCCCAACTGAATTGTTTAATTATCGATGGTCGCTCAGGCATTCCCGACCTCTTAGGGTGTCAACGCCTGATTCAAACCCTACGACGTATCGGCATAGCCACCTACGTGGTGCATCCAGAGGCGCATACCGTCCCCATGGAGGGAGCCACAGACCTCACCTCAGATCGCCTTAGCGATTTACAGTGCTATCTGCAGGGCAAACAGTACCGTGTGGGCTGGCTCAGCTTTGGGGAAGCCTGTAGTTGTCCCCTAGATCAGTGGCTGCCAATTCGCTGGGCGCCTTCCACCTTTACCCCCAATGCCAAAGTTGTCGTCTTGCTCGATCCGGAGTGGGCGGCGCTTAGTCGTGGCATTGCCCTAGCCCGGGATGCCCTAGAGCGTACCTACCAAAATGTTGCCTTAATTACCTTGCCTAACCTCGCTGTCACCTTTGGCGGTATGTTTTTGGGGCTGCATCCTGTGGTCAACGTAGTCACCAATAATGTCACTGCCTTTATGGCAGAATTTCTCCATGGCGACGCTCCCCAGTTCCGCACTGAATTATTGCCCTCTAGGCCAGCCCCCTCGTTACCCACGACCCAACACGCGCGCCCTAGCATACCTCAGTTGGCCTTTGCACCCTAAGGATCACATCGGGCAGAGCTGGAAGCCCCGTACTTCAGTGCGGGGAGGAAAGCTCCTTTAGCAACTTCAGTTGTTTTAGGTTATAATTGTACTGCGGACACCAGAAACGGTTGTTCAAGGCACTGGTAACGGTCGATTGGGGGTGTTGTAAACCACCCCAGAGGCTCGCGGTTGGCTTGCTAACTGCAGGGCTACTGAAAGCTCCCTGCTTTAGCTGGGAGTAGTTTACTCTGTGGATTCTGTGGGGGCTGCAGATTCAGATTGGCGCTGCACTTGCTGCGCCGCCCGCTGGATTTGGTCTTTGTACTTTGCGGGTGCCAGCTCTACTGCTTTGGCATACAAGGGCGCGGCTTCAGCGGCTTTTCCTTGCTCGGTGAGGGTCATCGCCTGCGCCAGCACTGGGCGGAAATCTGCCGGATGTTCCTTGCTAAGGTTTTGGAACAGGGTCAGCGCCTCGCCAAATTGTTTTTGAGCAATGTAGATGTCCCCCAGCAATAGTTGTACCGAGGTCACATCCACGCTGCCGGGTTGGACTTGGTTGGCCTGCTCTGCGCCTTGGAGCGTCTCTTCAATCAGACCTAGGGCGGCTTGGGGGCGATTTTCTTGCAGATAGAGATCAACAAGGCCACGCAGGGCGTTGAGGTTGCCGGGTGCTTTCGCTAAAACTGCTTGGTAGGTTTGCGCTGCCCCTTCGCGATCTCCCGTTTGCTGCTGTGCCTGACCTAGCAGGATGGCATACTCACTTTGCTCAGGGCGCTGTGCCGCCAATTTTTTCAGGGGATCAATCACGCTCTTAATGCTGCCTTTCCCCAGTTGAATCAGTTGGAGCCGGGTCATCACTAAGCCTTCGAGCGCGGTGGGGTTATTGGGTTCGCGCTCTAAGACCAATTGATAGCCTTTTTCCTGAGCTTGCAGTTCGGCCACTTGGTCACTGGTGTTAGGACTGGCGACAGGGGTGGGAGTCTCTGCGGGTTTAGTAAAGGCACTGGTGAGCAAGGGCACCAAGGAAATGGCCACAAAGGGAATGATCCCCAAAATTAAAACCAGAAGCGTGACCCATTTTTTGCGCATAGGGAGTCCTTAGGAGCAGTGTGCCATTGAGGGGTACTGTCTGTACGATTCTAGCCCATGTCTATATGCCGATCTGTGCCAATTTTGGCAGCGGTGCACCCCTTGTTAAAATTTGAAGGATTCCTCTGAGCACCACAGCACCATGACTGATTTAACCCCCGAAACCATTAATTGTGCCGAAGCCTGTGTGAATGGCTGTGTCCTAGGCGATCGCTGCCCCAACCGCGAGTATAGCGCTGCTGCTAGTAAGTTTATGCACGATACCCCCCTTGACCAAATCCTGCAAATTGCCGCCGACAGTGTGGAAAAACGCTTTTTAGCGGCCTTGGAGCGCGATCGCCTGCGGCTATCAGATACGTCTCAAGACTAACACCGCCAGTGTGCCCTAGGGTGGTAGGGTGAGGGGCAACCCTAGTTTACTGCTATGTCTCGACTCCGCGCTCTTCAAGGCTACCTGCTGGTGCGGCTGCTGCTTGCACCCCTCATGCTCTGGACGATTGTGACCATCGTATTTCTATTGCTGCGAGCCACGCCGGGGGATCCCGTCGATGCGGTGTTGGGGCCGCGGGCACCGGCTGCGGTCAAGGAGGCGCTGCGGCAACAGTTAGGCTTAGCTCAGCCCCTGTGGCAACAGTATTTGACCTACCTTGGCCAATTGCTCCACTTCGATTTGGGCACCTCCCTCACTAGCCAAGGGGAGGCAGTGACGACAATTATTGCCAAGCACTTTCCAGCAACCGCAGAACTGGCGCTCTTTAGTTTGGCGATCGCCTTCGGGTTGGGGGTCATCATCGGTAGCGTCGCAGCCGTTAGAGCGGGATCCGCGTGGGATATAGGCGGGCGTTTGTTTGGCATTATTACCTACGCCTTACCCCTATTTTGGCTGGGGATGCTGTTGCAACTGCTATTTGCGGTAGAACTAGGCTGGTTACCCCTAGGCACGCGCTACCCCATTACCCTCTCCCCCCCCAATGGCCCCACCGGACTCTACACCCTCGATGCCCTGCTCAGCCTTAACCTGCCTCAATTTGGCGTTGCCCTCTACTACCTCACACTGCCGGCATTAACCTTGGGGATTGTCCTCAGTGGTATTTTTGAGCGCATTGTCCGCGTCAACCTCAAAGAAACCCTGCTTGCTGACTACGTTGAAGCAGCTCGCGCCCGCGGCATCCCCGAATCCCGAATTCTGGTTCACCATGCCCTAAAAAATGCCCTAATTCCCGTCATCACCGTTCTGGGGTTGACCCTAGCCAGCCTGTTGGGGGGGCAGTGCTCACCGAAGTCACCTTTTCTTGGCCGGGACTGGGGAATCGCCTCTACGAAGCCATTGCCCTACGGGACTACCCAACTGTACAGGGAATTATTGTTTTCTTTGCGGTGATTGTTGTTGTTGCCAGTATTGTGATTGATATGATCAATGCGTGGGTAGATCCGCGCATTCATTATTAGCATTGCACCATCGCCCCGCCGTTGCCGATAATATAGTTACAAAACTTAAAACTGGGAGATGTTTCACTATGGTGTTAGCGGTTGGCACCCCTGCTCCGGCCTTTACTACCACAGATACAACGGGTAAGCCGGTCTCATTGGCCGACTTTGCCGGTAAAACCGTTGTTCTCTACTTTTATCCCAAGGACGACACCCCGGGCTGCACCAAAGAAGCCTGTAGCTTCCGGGACAACTACGCGGCGTATCAGGAGAAAGGTATTGTTGTATTGGGGGTCAGTGGTGATGACGAAGCCTCTCACCAAAAATTTACCGAAAAATTTAGTCTCCCCTTTCCCCTACTCGCCGATGTCAACAAGTCCATTATCAAAGCCTACGATGTTGATGGTGGGGGTTATGCCAAGCGGGTGACCTACGTCATTGATGGCAATGGCATTATTACCCACGTTTATACCAGTGTGAAAACGGACACCCATGCCACCGATATTTTGGCAGACTTAGGTCTTTGAGTTCATCCACAGGCGATCGCGCTACTGGCCTCGTGCGCTCATGGCATTCTTGTGCATAATGAAACGGTTGGCAACGCATCCTCGCCTGTGTATATTAAGCAGCTTGAACTCACGAATTTTAAGTCGTTTGGCGGCACAACGCTGATTCCGCTGTTACCGGGCTTTACCGTTGTTTCGGGGCCGAATGGATCGGGGAAGTCTAACCTTTTGGATGCCCTACTGTTTGCCTTGGGGCTGGCCGGTTCTAAGGGAATGCGGGCGGAGCGCTTGCCAGATTTAGTGAACCACAGCCAAACGCGCCGTGGTCACAGTGTTGTGGAAACCCGAGTGACGGTGACCTTTGCCCTTGATGATACCGCTGAATGGCGGGTAACGCGGCGGTTGCGGGTAACAAAGCAGGGCACCTATACCTCGACCTATGCCATCAATGACCAACCCTGCACGCTCAATGAACTGCACGAGCAGTTACAGGCGTTTTGCATCTATCCCCAAGGGTATAACGTGGTGTTGCAGGGGGATGTGACTGGCATTATTTCGATGAATGCCAAAATGCGCCGCGAAATCATTGACGAATTAGCGGGGGTGGCAGATTTTGACCGCAAAATTGCCCAAGCGCGGGAAAAACTTGACACGGTGAAGGAGCGTGAGGAGCGCTTTCGGATTGTTGAACATGAACTCATTCAGCGGCGCGATCGCCTCGATCGAGATCGGATCCAAGCCCAAAAGTACCAAGCCCTGCGCCAAGAGCTACAGGAACGGGAACAGTGGCTTTTAGTACGGCAGTGGCAAGCCCACGCCCAGCAGAAAGCTCAACTGGCGGCACAACTCCAGCAGCTAAAACAGGAACAGATAACCCGCCAGCAGCAACTTGAGCAACAGCAGGCACAGATTGCTGCCGCCATCACTACCCTTGAGCAGCTCAATCAACAGGTCAAGGCGCTCGGCGAAGAGGAGTATCTGCGGGTGCAGGCTCACTTGGCGGATCTGCAAGCACAGCAGCGACAATGCCAGCGGCAGCAGCAGGACTTGCAACAGCAGCAACAGTCTATAGGGGAGCAGTTACAGGCTCAGCAGGCTCGACGCGAAGAGCAACTGGCACAGCAGCAGCAGCTAGGAGCGCAACTCGCCCAGCAGCAGACCCACGAGCGGCAAGCGTTGGTACAGGCGGCTGCTACCGCGGAGGAGACCCTCAACCAACTGCGCCGCGAAGCCCAAGACCTGAGTACTGCTGCCCAAGCTTGGTTTGCTGAGCATCGTCAACGGCGGCAACGCATTGATCAGATCATTCATGAGTTAGAACCCGGGCGCAGTGAACTTTCGCGTCTGCTGGAGCGATCGCACCAATTGAGCCGCCGCCAAGGAGACCTAGAGCAGGCGGCGATCGCCCCTCAGAAGCCAGCACGAAGAATTGACGAGTGCACTGGCTAGGGCAACTACAGAGCTAACCACCAGTGAACAGCAGGTACAAACCCTTGCCCAGCAACTCGCCGCAGCTCAGCACCACCTGGCTCTAACGGAGGACACCTACCAACGCCTAGAGCGGGAGCAACGCCAAAAACAGCGGGAACTAGATCAACTGGATGCGCGTCGGCAGGCGGTGCAAGAAACCCAAGGCAGCTATGCCGCACGCCTGATTTTGAACGCGGACTTGCCCGGCGTGTTGGGCACCGTGGCTCAACTTGGCCAGGTGGCTCCCCCATACCAATTAGCCTTAGAGATTGCCGCCGGGGCGCGCCTTGGCAATATTGTTGTGGCGGATGACAGTGTGGCGGCAGCGGCGATCGCCATCCTCAAGCGGGAGCGGGCGGGTCGGGCAACCTTTTTACCTCTGAATAAAATAGCACGTCCCAAACCGCTTGCGCCCTTGTCTGTGGACGGTGCCCTTGACTACGCCCTGAACTTAGTGACCTTTGCTCCCGAGTATGCGCCGATTTTTGCCTACGTTTTTGGCACCACAGTGGTCTTTAATACCCTTGAAGCCGCTCGCCAGTATTTGGGGCAGTATCGCATGGTCACCCTCGACGGAGAGCTATTAGAACCCTCAGGAGCTATGACCGGTGGTAGCCACAGCCGCACTAGTACACTGCATTTTGGCCAGAGTAGCACCCCCCAAGAGTCAGCGGAAATGACACAGTTGCGCGATCGCCTCAGCGAAATCGAACGTTTACTCCATCGCTTACTGCAAGAGCGCAGCCAACAGCAAGCCGCTGTCAACGAATTGAGCCAAGCCCTTGCGGAGGCACGGCAAACCCACCGCGATCGCCAACGACAGTGGCAGCACCTCCAACAGCAACAGCAGCAGCAGGCGCGCCAACAGCAGGAACTAGAGCGCCAACACCAGCAAGTCATCACGGATTTGCACATCAGCCAAGCCGAGCTGGCGGCACTGCAAACGCGGCTCCCTGAACTAGACGCAGAACTCGCGGCAGAGCGACTGGCACTGAGTGCCCTAGAGGCCAACCCAAGCCACCAGCACTGGCAACAACTGCAAAGCAAACTACAGGAGCAAGAGACGCAGTATGCCGCTGCTGTGGCCGCTCTTCAACAGTTTGATCAAGCCTTAGGGTACCTCCAACGTCAGCTTGAGCAGGTAGGGCGCGACCTGCAGCAAACCGACACCGACATTGACCGCCTCCGCCGCACTCAACAGGACACCCTCTGCCAACAGCAAATCCTTGATCAGACCCTTGCGGATTTAACCGCTCAAATTCAAGCGCAGCAGCAGACCCTCAGCCGCCTTGAAGATCAATTGGGAACCCTCAAAGGCGATCGCGATCGCCAAGACTATCAACTGCGACAGGCGCAGCAAGCCTACCAACAACTGGAATGGCAACAGCAAAAAGCTGCAGAAACCATCGCCACTCTTCAACGCCAGTACCGTGAACTAGAGACCATTGAACATCCCCCCTTGCCAGATCCGCTGCCAGAGGTTCCCGCTGAACTGACCCTCACAGATATTCAACAGCAGTGCCAAACCCTTGAAAAACGCCTGCGCAGCCTAGAGCCAGTGAATATGCTAGCCATTAGTGAATTTGAGGCAACCCAAGCCCGCCTGAACGAACTTCAGGAGAAGCTGGCCGTTCTTGAGGCCGAGCGCACCGAAATTCTGCTGCGCATTGAAAACTTTACCACCCTGCGCCATCAATCCTTCCGAGAGGCCTTTGAAGCAGTCAATGCCAACTTTCAGACGATTTTTGCCACCCTCTCTGACGGGGATGGGTACTTACAGCTCGAAAATGCCGAAGACCCCTTTGCCGGAGGGTTAAACCTTGTGGCGCACCCCAAAGGTAAACCGGTGCAGCGGTTGGCCTCGATGTCCGGGGGAGAAAAGTCGCTGACAGCGTTGAGTTTTATCTTTGCCCTGCAACGCTATCGCCCCTCACCCTTTTATGCCTTTGATGAAGTGGATATGTTCTTGGACGGAGCCAACGTAGAGCGACTGGCAAAAATGATTCAGCAGCAAAGTCAAGATGCTCAGTTTATCGTGGTTAGTCTCCGTCGTCCAATGATTGAGGCCGCACAGCGCACCATTGGGGTCACTCAAGCCCGGGGGCAACATACCCAAGTCATTGGTTTAGATCTGACGGCACACCGCCAAAGCTGACGCTGCAAGCATTCCTCTCAACACAACCTCCGAGAATCCCCGCGCTTCGACAAGCCGCGGAAGGATAGGAGCGGCGGCTGAGGGGTACACCTAACGAACCGATGACCACCAACATTGCCGAATTGGTGCGGGCACGCAACTATGCCCGGCAAGCGGCTGAGCGGGTCAATGGTGGTTTAACCCGCTATCGAGCCGATCAATCGATGCACGGTCCAGTGTTGCAGGCTCCCTACGTGCGCAATGCTGATGGCTCCTATACCTTCCGGGTGCTAGGCTATCGAGTAACTAATGGGGTGCCCGCCTCTACCCCATCACTGGAAACCATTGTGACTGTGGCAGCCGATGGGCGCACAACGGTAGACTACAATGGCCCCATCCGCAACTAAGCCGCTCCCTAAGACCAACGTGACGCTATTGGAGCACAGCGACGGAACTTGATAGATTAGCGTGGGACCCCTCTATCGATCTCCTTGATCTCATGCTCACTGTTCCGCGCACGATCTGCTTAGGGTTTTTAGCCGTCATTACGGTGGGTACGCTGTTGCTATGGCTACCGTGGTCCACCAGTAACGGCCAGTGGAACCCCTTTGTCATTGCTCTATTTACAGCCACGTCAGCGGTCTGCGTGACCGGCCACATCATTGTTGATACCCCGACGCATTTTTCGACCTTTGGTCATTTGATCATTCTGCTGCTCATTCAGGTGGGAGGCTTAGGGTATATGACCGCCACCACCTTTCTAATTATTTTGCTAGGACGGAAGTTTAATTTGCGGCAGAAAATAGCGGTACAACAGGCTCTTGACCGACGGGGGATTCAGGGGGCGCGGCAACTGGTGCGCTCAATTTTGGGGTTGGCCTTCCTCTTTGAAATTACCGGTACGTTGTTGCTCTGGTTCATATTTCGCCAAGACTACGGAGATTTAAGGGGACTATGGCTAGCAGTCTTTCACAGTATCAGTGCTTGGAATAATGCCGGGTTTAGCCTTTTTAGCGATAGCCTAATGAGTTACCAAACCTCAGTGCCGCTCAATTTTGTCATTTCTGCTCTGATTATTTTTGGTGGCATTGGCTATGAAGTGATTTTTGAATTTTACCTGTGGCTGACCGACTGTTTACGGCACTGGGGGCGACCTCGCTACTTAGTGCGCAAGGCTCGCCAAATGACCTTTAGTCTCAATTTCAAGATTGTAACCAGTACGACGGGAGTACTGTTGATTTTAGGAACAGTCATGCTCTTGCTAACGGAGTTTCGGTCACCAGAAGCGTTTGGTCAGTTTTCCCTTGATCAAAAGCTACTCCTTGCTTGGTTTCAGTCGGTAACTGCTCGCACCGCAGGCTTTAACACCGTTGACATTGGCAGCTTTAGAAACAGCGGCCTCTTTATCATGATTGCCTTAATGTTTATTGGCGGTAGTCCTGGCGGTACGGCAGGGGGCATTAAAACAACGACGTTCCGTATTCTTGCTGGGATTACCAAATCAACGCTCCAAGGTAAGGATGTGGTGCTGCTCTATCGCCGCCAAGTGCCCCCCACCCTGATTATGAAAGCTGTGGCAGTGACCGTTGGCTCGATGTTTACGGTGCTGATTTCAACCACCTTGATTGCGATCGCCGACCCGGAGATCAACTTTATTAACATCCTTTTTGAAACGGTCTCCGCCTTTGCAACCGTTGGCCTTTCTACCGGTATTACGAGTGGGTTGACGGTGTTTTCTAAATTTGTGTTAGTGGTAACGATGTTTGCTGGGCGGGTGGGCATTCTGCTACTGATGGCCGCCATCATGGGTGATCCCCGCCCGTCTAATATTCAGTACCCTGAGGAGAACCTGCTGGTGGGCTAGGGGGCAGCGTACTCAGCAATAGCCGCTGCCATTTCTTGGGTGCCGACGGGAGTTTGGCCGGGAGGGGCTAAATCGTAGGTCACCGATTTCTGCTCACCGATGACTTTTTCCACAGCAGCTTGCAGGCGGTGGGCGGCCTCCATTTCCCCAAGGTGTTGGAGCATCAGAACCCCCGATAAAATCAGGGCGGTGGGGTTGGCTTTGTTTTGTCCAGCATACTTGGGAGCAGAGCCATGGATGGCTTCAAACACCGCATACTCATCGCCAATGTTGGCACCGGGGGCAACCCCAAGGCCGCCAATCATCCCTGCGCACAAATCTGAAAGAATATCGCCGTAGAGATTGGGCATCACCATGACATCGTAGAGTTCCGGCTTTTGCATGAGTTGCATGCACATGTTGTCAACAATGCGGTCTTCAAACTCAATGGCTGGATAGTGGGGGGCAATCTGCCGCGCCCGCTCCAGAAACAGGCCATCAGTAAATTTCATGATATTAGCCTTGTGTACGGCGGTCACTTTTTTTGCGATGGTTGGCTTGGGCGTACTTAAAGGCAAACTCAATGATGCGATCGCTCCCGCCAACCGAGATCGGCTTCACGCCAATGGCTGCATCGTCACGGATGGGCTTGCCCGCCAGTTCACTTAAAAAGGCACGGGCTTTGGCGGCTTCTGGGCTGGTGTAGTCAAACTCAATCCCGGCGTAGAGATCTTCAGTGTTTTCGCGGACAATCACCAGATCAATGTTTTGGAAGTAGCTTTTGACCCCCCTAATGGATTTGGCGGGACGGAGGTTAGCATAGAGGTTTAACCGCTTGCGAATTTCCACATTCACAGAGCGAAAGCCGGTGCCCACTGGGGTCGTAATTGGACCTTTGATGGCGGTTTTGGTAGTCTTGATGGCGTCGATTACCTCATCGGGCAAGGGAGTACCGTAGCGCTCCATCATCTCCACCCCGGCATCCACGACTAACCAGTCAATTTTCACACCCGTTGCGTCAATGGCTGTACGAGTGGCCTCGGCAACTTCAGGACCAATACCATCACCACGGATGAGGGTTACAGAATGGGACACGGACGGTTTCTCCCTAACGGTTGTAAGATCAAGTAAACTGGCGATCGCACGAGGATAGGTCGCTCAGATCACACTAGAGCGTAGCATACCCTTCCAGAAACCGTGAAGTAGCTTTGGAATTCATTGGCTGGTGATACTTGACCACAACTGTCGCCAGTATTCCCAGAGTCGCTCTGGGCCAATCCCAAACACGAGTTGCAGCAATAAGACCACAGCGGCAATTTTCAGGGCTGTGCCTAGGGTCAGTTTCATCACCCCCACTAGCCAGCGCAGCACGAACCATGTAATGGCGATCGCCCCCACGGTGATGAGAAGTTCGGTGCCTGTCATCTAGCGCCGTACGAGGATGTCTTGCCCATGGGTATCAGTGCCGCAGGTTTCGAGTAACTGGTGCTCTACGGCAATTTGGTGGAAAATGGCTGTGGTCTCTGGGGTTGATTCCCACGGATCGGGGTTGCCGTAGCAGTAATAGGTTTCAATGCCATCAATGCCACGGGCAATGGCAGCAGGAATGAGTTGCTCAGCAGGGAGCCGATAGCGGGCGGGGTGTGCCAAAATTGCTAAGCCACCCGCCTCGTGCAGGGCAGCAATCACCCGCTCTGCCCGTGCCAACTCCCCTTGGGGGGCAGACCCCATGGCGTAGAGGTGGAGAACAGGTGCGTTAGGATCAAAGCCATAGCCAAGGATGTGGACTTCAGTGTCAAGGAGTTGGGCGGTGATTTCAATGCCGGTGAACACTTGGGGGCGATCGCTCCCTGGGTAGGCTTCAATGTAGGTTCGGGCTTGGAAATAGCCCTCGAGGGCGTGGTGATCCGTAATGGCAAACCCTTTTAGACCGTGAATCATTGCCTGCTGCGCCACTTGCTGTGGGGTGAGCTGGCCATCGGAATAAATGGTGTGGAGATGAAAGTTGTAGTGGTAGGGGCAACTGGTTGCCGTCAATGTCTGAAACAGACCGCGGAGGGCTTCAGCCTGCGTCACCATAAGTGCAGCAAGGGTCATGGGCATTACCAAACATTACGCCTTTACTTCTCCAATATAAACTTTCCTTAAGGAATCGGGGATAAGCATTCCTAATACGGGTGATCATGGCGGCAACGGCACTTGCTAGGCTAAGGCTAGTACATGCAATTGGTGAGGAACAGATCCATGAGCTTGCTTGGCAATCTGATCTGGCTAATCTTTGGGGGGCTATTTACTGGCATTGGCTATATGATTGGGGGTCTGAGCCTTTGTCTAACCATTATTGGGATTCCCTTTGGCCTGAAAGCCATTCAACTGGGCTGGAGTACCCTGCTCCCCTTTGGCAAAGAGATTGTGCAATTGCCCAGTGCCAATAGTACCCTAACCATGATCTTTAATATTCTCTGGTTACTTATTATTGGTTGGGGGATTGCCCTCAATCATTTGATCTGGGGCGTAAACTACTCCCAGCTAAAGCAGGGAGCTTTTAGTAGCCCTGCAGTTAGCAAGCCAACCGCGAGCCTCTGGGGTGGTTTACAACACCCCCAATCGACCGTTACCAGTGCCTTGAACAACCGTTTCTGGTGTCCGCAGTACAATTATAACCTAAAACAACTGAAGTTGCTAAAGGAGCTTTCCTCCCCGCACTGAAGTACGGGGCTTCCAGCCCTACCCGATGTGATCTTAGCAATTACCGTGATTGGTCTGCCCTTTGCCCGGCAGCACTTCAAGCTGATGATTTTGGGCTTACTTCCCTTTGGCAGGGAACTCAAGTAGGCTGTGCCTAGGAATGTTGTTCGTCGCTGGGTTGCTTTTGCTGGCGCAGCCATAGTCCTTCGTCTAAGCTGTCTTTAGCAATCACCACATACTCACTGCCTTGGCGATCGATAATGAGGACATCTTGCCGGTACTGGGGGATAACGGTTGCCCACGGTGGTAGCACGGCAGGCACCGTCAAACGGTTACGCGCTGCATCTAAAACGCTGACTTGGCCAATGCCAGCTCCGCTGGGCGGAATTTGGGCAGAGCTGACATGCCCTTGACACCCCAACAGGCGATCGCCACTGGCATCCTCGCTAAACTGGGCAAAAATCCGTCCCAATGGCCGGGAGCAGAGACTACCAAGACCGAGGGAACCCCCAATCGCCACGATGGCAATGAGTGCCCCCCACCCCCCCATCGGCCAGCCGCCACTGACCAGATAGAACAGCACATTCAATAACCACCCCAGAACCCCAAGAAGGCTAAAGTCTAGGGCGAGTAGCAAAATCAGAGGTGCTCTGCCCACGCCTAGCCAGTGCAGTAGGGTCAACAGGGAGATGCCCTCTTCACCATCGATGTCCACCTCAAGGGCATCAGCATCGGTATCCACCTCTGCATCTTCATCACCAATATCCCCAACAATGACGGTCAAAAAGAGTAAAACCCCCATCCCCAACACAATCCAGTACGGTAAGTGAACCAGATGGAACAGCATTCGGGTTAGTACATAAATGGATTATCGGGTTCTGGAATAGGGGTAATGGTGGTTGCCACCAGTACCAGTTGCCGTCGCTCTCCTAGGGTTTCCGTCGCCATTTGCCCTTCAACGCGGAACCATTGGTCCTGGGGATAGGCTTGGCGGGGTTGCGGCAGTTTAACGGGTAAGCCCACCGGGTAAGCATCGGCAGCACAGCAGGTGATCACAAACCGCGTCAGTGTCAGGTAATTGTCTGGAAGTTGGCGACTGTGAACCGCAAAGCCATCAATCTTAGCCGGTAAGCCTGCGTAGGCATCCGGTTCAGGATAGACATCGAGGGTGCGAACCCAATCAATGAGGGTGCGATCCTCCGGTCGTTGGTTAAGGCGAAAGGTGGCGGGGCTATTGCGGGTAACGGTTAACCCTTCGTCAAGGCCACGGTGAATCGCGGTATCGCTGTTAAAGGGACGGGGGGTAATGAGCAAACTAATGACCGCTGCCACAATTAAGATGGCAAGTGTCCAAGCCGGTGGCAACAGGGTAACGTGCTGCATCGGCGCAGTGGCGCCTCGCCACAGCCGCCAGCTTTGCCAACCGCTCACTGCAAGCAACAGAAACCCAGCGGCGATCGCCAAGGCAAAGTAATTGGGGTGAATGAGTAGCCCCAGCCGCCCCTGTAGCCAATAGCTGAGAAAGACCACTGCCCACAAGAAGGTCGCCAAGACCGTCAACCACTCCTGCATCAGCCAGCGACGGCGGGCAATCAGGCGTTGGGCGCGACTGGAATAGCGACTTGATGACGCAGAAAACATGAGGCGGTGGGGAATTCACCTTTCGCTAAACATTCTAGGGGGAATGTTGCCACTCTGGGGTCAACTCCCGAAAGTTAAACAGTGTGGCCTTGGGATGACACTGGCTGCAACTGCCAAAGGTCACGGGTTCTGGTAACTCCACCCGGGGATGCAAAATTCTAAAAAACGGCGATCGCCCCACCCGGAAAGGGATCTGAGCATCAGCACCTAAGGCGCGGGAGTAGGTGCGCAGATAGTTCCACAGCGGGATCATTTCCGGACGGGGAATAGGAGGTAAGGTTGCCCCATAGTGATTGGTATCTTGGATTAAGACCTGCCAAGCCTCAGCAGGCATGGTTTCTGGGGGGAGAGCCAAGTGACAGGTACCGCAGCGCCGCAGATAAATTTGCGCCCCTAACTGGGCGTTGAGGGGTAACACATCCACAGTGCCACTAAAATCAGGAGCAGCGATCGCCCCTAGCCCCATCCCTACAAGAGCGCACAGCCCTAGTACCGCTAGCCCCAGCCAAAGCCGCCACTGCTGCCGCCGACCCGTTTGGCTAATCATGAATGGTCTAATCTTGAATATAGTCAATGCCCGCGTCCAAACAGAACTGTGCCCGCATTAGCTCGCGGCCAAGGTAAGCCGCATGGTCAAACATTGTGACGAACTTTCGCTCTTTTTCAAAGAGTTCAATGCACAACTCCTTTGCCGTACGACCGCTGAGAACCACATCCGGTTCCCGCAGTACCTTCCCCTTAGTGGGGATAGGTTCCCCCGTCTGTGGATCAACGGCTAAGCCTTTTTCATTGATGGCATTGGGGTAGTGCTTCATCCAGATACGTTGCTGCTCGTGATCAATGTAGATGATGAAGTAACCCGCTGGATCAAGGTGAATAAACCGCTGCGACAGTTTGTTGTCCAAGGCATCCCGTTCCGCTTTACTCAAGACTACTGCATCCTCTAGCCATTCAACCTCTATTTTACGGGGTTGCTGCATCTGTACGCGACAATAGCTTTACCGTATTGTAAGAGCAATCCTTTGCCCCTTACTTTTTTGTTTTTGTAAGGAGAGCCACCCATCCTGCCACTGGTGTTGTCCCATGGCTTACAAACCACATCATTTCATCCTTGAGAATAAATATACTCAGTTATTGGCGACGCAAATTTTGCTTTTGGTTCTGCCGACGCTGGTCGATGGTGAAAGTGCATCGATGTTGACCTATATTGCCCTTGTGTCTCTGGCGGTGGCTCTTACCCTACGCACATTTGAGGTTCAGGTACGGACGTTAGTTTTTTTTCTCATGATGACCATTGCGGTCGGCTTGGTGGAAGTGGTTCTGGTTCTGCTGGATGCCGACTATCGGCGTATCTCTCTAGTGCTCAATGGGTTTCATTTGGGAATCACAGCCATGGCTGTTGTGTTGATTTTACGAAGAATTTTCAGAGCCAATGTGATTACTGGTGACTCGATTCGGGGGGGGATTTGTGTTTATAGGAGTGATGTGGGCGGGCTAAAACCCCTCCGCTTTAGCGAGGAGATACAGCCAACTCAGGGGGCTTTAGCCCCTAGTAAGGTCAATTACTCTTGCCCTGAGCTTCAATGTAGCGCTGAATTGTTTCGCTGCTAACATTGCCAGCCGTTGAGACAAAGTCACTGGATGTCCACATGGACGGCAGTTTCATTAATGGATTAGGGAATTCCTGTCTGAGGAACCGTGCAGTTCGCCCCTTAATTCGATGCATTGCGGCTTTTCTGGTAGTCCATAGTTCACCGGTTTGTCTATCTGTGCTACGCTATAGACAATTGTTGCATAAACTCACCATGTTTGGATGTCAGCAAGTTTTGCTCAACCCCAATAACGAACTTAAGGGGGTGATGGAATTTGTCTGCTCTGAGGCAAACAAGCTAACCAATCAGGGCATCTACTATGCTCGTCAACTGCACTTTAAGACCGGGCAGTGGATTGGCAAGCATAGCCTGAGTTACGAATACAAGACCAGTAAGCACTTCCAAGCTCTTTACTCCCAGGCTGCACAGCAAACCTTGATTTCGGTCTACGAGTCGTTTAAGTCCTACCGAGCATTGTTGAAACTGTGGCAAGGTGGAGAACTGGCAGAGAAACCCAAGATGCCAAATTACCGCAAGAAGGGAGGGTTGGCAGTAGTCAGCTATCCCAAACAAGCGCTGAAGTTGGTTGATGGGATGATCCGGGTTCCGCTGGGGCAGTTAGTGAAAGTGTGGTTTCAGATTGATTCGTTTACTGTCCCCATGCCCTCCAATCTCAAATTTGAGGACATCAAGGAACTGCGGATTCTGCCGCGCAATGGGTGTTTCTACACTGAGTTTGTCTATCGTCTGAAACCTGTTCAGATTGATGTAGACCCGATGCGGGTGCTGGGCATCGATTCGGGATTAAACAACTGGCTCACCTGCGTCAGCAATGTGGGAACCAGCTTCATTGTGGATGGACTGCACCTGAAATCGTTGAACCGCTGGTACAACAAGCAAATTGCCAAGCTGAAAGAAGGTAAGCCTCAAGGCTTTTGGTCAAAGCGACTGGCACAACTCACTGAGAAGCGCAATCGGCAGATACGTGATGCAGTGAACAAAGCGGCTAGGATTGTAATTGACCATTGCACCCGTAACCGGATTGGTCGGATTGTATTTGGCTGGAACCCGCGGCAAAAGGACGGTTCCAACCTGGGCAAGAAGACCAATCAGAAGTTTGTGCAGATCCCAACTGCGAGACTGAAAGAGCGGATTGCTCAGTTAGCGGAGCAGTACGGGATAGAGTTTGTTGAAACTGAGGAGTCGTATACCTCTCAAGCATCGTTTGTGGATGGTGACTTTTTGCCGACATTCGGTGAAAAACCTGATAGCTGGAAGTCATCGGGGAAGCGGACGAAGCGAGGCTTGTTCAGGACTGCTCAGAATTGGTACATCAACGCGGATTGTAATGGCGCTGCCAACATCCTGCGTAAAGTAGCGACGATGCTTGGATTGAGTCTGAGCGGAGTTGGTAGGGGGTCTTTGACTGCCCCCACCCGCATTAAGTTGTGGGTGACAGCTCAAGGGAAAAGCGAAGCAACGCGGCTTCAGCCCGTTGCGTAGCATCCTTTGGGAATCTCCTCTCTTTCAAGGAGGAGAGAAGTCAATTAGTTTGTTGTACTTTAGCTTTACAACCCTCACGAGTGTAGGGTATGGGGATATTACACCAACGACTCCCTTTGGGATGGCGATCGCCAACCTAGAGGCGATTTTTGGTCAGATGTACTCGGCTATTGTCATGGCGCGCTTGGTGAGTCAATATCTCAATAGTCGCTCTGGGAACATGGGCTAACCACCGCTATAAGACAACTATGACGAGTACTCCTACACCATCACCCCCCTCCGTTGGCCTGCTCCTTGTGGAAGGGGAGGAGGTGGTGCGACTAGGGCTGACGGTGGGAATTCGCCAGCAGCTTGGGGTTGAACCCTTGGTGTTTACCAATGGCAATGATCTGATCACCTACCTTGGGACAGCGCCTCTGGAGAGCGATCGCCAGCCGTGGTTACTCCTATGCGATGCCCAAACCACCGTGAATGATGCAGTAACACCATGGCTATGGCAGTGGATCAAACGCCATTATCCAAACCTACGGGTCATTCTGACGGTGCGTCCAGCGGCTCTGGAATTGGTGCAGCCCGCCCAACAGGCTGGCGTGGAAGGCATTTACCCCCGCCAGATTGCCCTTAGTGAACTGGTGGCAGGAATAGTAGCCATTACCCAAGGAGAGATCATCCATACCCTGACCCCCCCAGACCCACCGCTGAAAGCGTTGTTTCCTAACCCCTTCAATCGCTGGCGGTACCAATTGCTACAGGAGGGGTTAATGGAAATGGACACATGGCTGAGAGCACTGGATCAGCACCTAGGCCAGGCTAGCCTTGGTTCCCTTGAGCGCCTCATATGCGAAGGGCGACACCGTGAAATTCGTGCCGCTCGCTGGTTAGTTGCCCGCTTTTTACCCCAGCCCAGCGCTCCACCACCGCCCGTGCACCTCAATCTGCCGCAGCCAACGGTGGAATTACGAGCTACACTCGTTGACCGCTGTCTAGAGCGAACCAAGTCAGACTTGCTTAACTTTACCAGCCGCCCCCTCGAACTGGATGTGCTCAGGGTGCCACAACGGCGGGAGTTACTCTATACCGTTGTGCAGCAATGGGATGCGTTCGTGCGGACGCTGCAAGCAACATCCCCGAATCAAGACTTTTTGCAGCACCGGCGCGATCGCCTGCTACGGGATCTGTGGGAGCAGAGCCTACGGGAATTTTTTAGCCCCTACCGTTACCTAGATCTTGGGGGCGATCGCGATCTCATTGACACCTTATTAGCCGATGCCGATGTTGTAGTAGATGTCTTTCTCACGCCGCTGCCCTTAGTACCGGAGTTTCTGGCGCATCTGCTGTGGCAGCATCCCCTCAATATCAATCAGCACACCTACCGCTACGGCACTCCAGAGGCCTTGGACATTCTTGATGTCCTTCTGGATCATTGGCTGCTTACCCTTGCTAATGCTATCGTTTACCCCTTGCTGAATCGCTTGTGCTACAGCGCACCCATCCAGCAAACCTTTTTTAGTGCTCAGTACATTTCTAGCCGCGAAATGGAACGCTTCCGTAACACCCTCTCTTGGCACTACCGGTGGCAGCGGTGGGTCAAAGAACCCCAAAACATCTTTGAAAGCCGGCTGGTGCTGCTGCGCCTGAGCGATCGCGGCATTCAGGAATTTACCCTCACCCTCCCACGGCAACAGGAACTGCTACAACTCGAAGGCATTCCCTACGCCCTCACCCTTGCCCTAGAAACCCGGGATGCCCTTGCGCCACCAGTGCGTGCTGTGGTCGCTTGGGTGGGCAAAGGGGTCATTTACCTACTGACCCAAGTCATTGGCCGCGGGCTAGGACTGATTGGCCGGGGGATTTTACAAGGCATTGGCCAGTCCGTCAGCAATAGCTGGAGCACCTCCGAAACAAAGAAACCCCCCTCAGCTTAAAGAAAGTAACAGCAAAACTTAAACCGTGCTTAACCCTGACATAACCTCAATGTTTGTACAGTAAAACCAGACTAGAAGTACCCTATCTCATAGCTCCTAAAGAGTTATGCTGGGTGTTACTCTAGAACCACGCTGAATTACCTCGATCGAAGAGCTACCTAAACCTTGATGGTCTAAAGGTGGAGTGCTACACTCGTGGTAATGAGTTTTGCTAGGGCAGAGATCAAAAGTTCGTATTGAACCCACCTCTGCACCGTGCATAAGTCCCGTTGATGTCTTAGTACTATAGATGGTGACTGGAGTTAAGACTTTGTCTTGGTTGGGAGCTTGTCCTCTGGCCAAGTCAAGTTCATTGAGGAGTGAAGGGAGTAAAACGTATGTCTCGTATTGTTTTAGGCTTGGCCTTGGCCTCGCCGATTTTCGTATTGGGAACGCTCACCAGTGCAGCCACCGCTGCCGATAGTTCTTTGACGACTATCAGCGCCACAGAGTTTCAAGTCCCCACCCCTGGGGCGCAACCCCTAACAACGTTGCCCACAACCTCTGAGCTAATTGCCCAAAATCGGCGTACGGCGGCTCCCATGCCCTCGGTAGCAGAACTAGAATCTGGGCCAGTTATTGCCCCCGCCGCATCCCAGCCACAGGAGCGGAGCTTGGGTATCCAGCGCAACTTACCCCAAGTGACCTCGGTTAACCAACTTTCAGATGTACGCCCGACCGACTGGGCCTACCAAGCCTTAGCCTCCTTGGTTGAAAAATATGGCTGTATTGCAGGCTATCCAGACGGCACCTTCCGTGGGAACCGCGCCGCGACTCGCTATGAGCTGGCTGCTGCTCTGAATGCTTGCCTCGATGTGATTAGCGATCGCTTTGCGACGAAGGAAGACCTCGCCACCCTGCAAAAACTGATGCAGGAATTTGCCAACGAACTGGCACTCGTGAAAGGTCGGGTCACCAACCTAGAAGGCCGGGTTGCCAACCTAGAAGCCACTCAGTTTGCCACCATAACCAAACTGAGCGCCACTGTCATCTTCAACGTGTCGGATGTGCTGACGAATGACCGTGCCGTAGCCCCCGGACTGATTAACCCCGGGCTAACCGTTGACGACAACCCTGTTGTTAACCAACGAACCCGTATTAACTTTGATACGAGCTTTTACGGCAAAGACCGCCTGCGCCTGCGTTTGCAGTCAGCAAACATTGTGAGCTATGCGGGTTTGACTGGCACGAACATGGGGCGGTTAGGATATGACGGCACCTCAGCTAATGCCTTTACCCTACAAAAAGGGTTTTACAGCTTCCCTGTAGCGACTCGTGGCTTCATGGTGCTGGACTTTGTGGGGGGTGAGTTTAACGACAACGTATTCACCTTTAACCCGCTACTGCAATCCGGCGATACGGGTGCGCTGTCTCGCTTTGGTCGCTTTAACCCCATCTATCGCGCAGGAAATGCCGCGGCCGCAGCGGGGGTTACCTTTAAGTACGATGTCGTGCAAAACAAAGAGCGGGGAACTGGGGTGACCCTAAACGTGGGGTATCTTGCCCCCACCTCTGGTAATCCTTTCCGCAATGCCCGCAATCCTGGAGGTTTCAATAACGCGGTAGGGAATACCAACGGTTTCTTTAATGGTGCCTATGCCGCGCTGGCACAAGTGGATGTGCGCCCGGTCAAAAATGTGGCTCTTGGCTTAACCTATGTGCGCTCTTTTGGTCTTGATCCCTTTGGCGGTACCGGCAGCACAGGGAACTTCTCAGCAGCTAACCCAACCCGTATTGGCTTTGCCAACAGCACAGCAGACACGTTAGGGTTCCAGTTTACCTATCGCCCGATTCAGAAGTTTAACATTGCTGGTTGGGTCGGCTATTCGAGTGTGAATGGTGTACAAAACAACTTTGACTATCCGACTCGTGCCAACAGCGCTGAAGTGTTGAACTGGGCGGTTACGCTTGCTTCTCCAGATCTATGGAATAAAGGGGATGTGTTGGGCTTTATCTTTGGTCAGCCACCGCAAACGATTAGCCTGAGCAACACCTTCGTCGCTAATTTGCCTGCGCCTTTACCGGCAGCGCCAGTGAGTCGTACGGCGTTCAACTCGTTCCACTTAGAAGGATTCTACCGGTTTGCAGTGATGCCGAATATCTCGATTACTCCCGGTATCATTGCCATTATTAACCCCAATAGTAACTCCAACAACGATCCTATTGTTGTCGGGGCAGTGCGAACCACCTTTAGTTTCTAGACACTCCTTCGCTCAATCGTAATGCATGCAGGGAACTCATCATCGGGTTCCCTTTTTTGTGGTTCTGACATCCTCCCCCTGCCTAAAGGCGGAGGATGCCTCTTTCATCCAGTCAACTTGTCAGCATTGCTGATTGAATAAATCCTTCTAATTAAGACACCGCCACCTCGCGTAGCAGGTGGAGGAGTATTCGCTCTCTAATGCTTTCAAACTTGGCTTACTAACGATCGCCACTGAACTCCTTAATTGAGGAACGTCTTGATGATCCTAAAGGTCAAGTTGATTCGCGGTGCGACGTTCCTTGACGTCTTTAGGGCTGGGAAGGCTCTGCTTGAATTTCTTCAACATTGGAGACTTGAAGAATTAAGCGAAATCGTTGATTCATGCGCCGCTCGATAAAGTCCTCCATCAAGGCAACTTGGGTGGGGGTAACTGGCTCACGGGCACGTACATTTACGCGAATAACGGGAGGATCGCTCACCCAACTTGTGTCCATACTGAGAAGGTCGAGGGTGCGAAAGGTAATGGTTCCCCCGACTAACACTTGTCGTACCTGCTGTTGTAGGCGCACCTGTTGCAATAACCGACTAAAGCTCACAGCCAAGGGAATGACTAACAATCCTGTAAGGGCAAAGGCGATGGCCAGTGCACGCCGACCTTGATGGAGAGGAATATAGCCAACAATGACAAAAACCACCATACAGGCTAGGGTAATGCCTAGGAGGTTAGTGAGGTACAACAGGGTTGCGCCAACGCTCAGGCTGGTGTTGAGTTGGGCTAAGCCTAGGCCAATGGTACAGACGGGGGGCATGAGAGCTACGGCGATCGCGGTTCCGGCCAAGGTATTTGAGACTCGCGGTTCGGCAATGGCATAGGCACTGATGGCTCCGGCAGAAACGGCAATTCCCAAGTCCAGCAAATTGGGCTGCGATCGCGCCATAATTTCACTGCCATAGATTTCTAGCCCTACAGCCAGACCGATGAGCCATGACATACCAATAGCGATAAAAGTGCCAACGGCCAGTGCGAGGGTGGCTTCGCGAAACATTTTAATGTCGCCCATGAGAGCCGCTAGGGCTACGCCGCGAATGGGCAGCATGAGTGGTGCAATGACCATGGCTCCAATAATCACCGCCGCACTATTAGAGAGCAGACCAAAGGTGGCGATCGCGCAGGAGCTAACAATTAGCACCAAATAGGGAACATTGATATGGGATTCGCCATACAACTGCTGTACTAAGAAATTGAGGCTTTCATCGGTACGACGGGTGTAGCGGAAGGCTTGTACCTGATGAAACCAATGGGTCAATCGCTCTTTCATGGCCACCAGTCTCCCCACCTTAGCAGTGAAATAGATCAATGTTACAGGATGTGCCACTGGTTGAAGGTTGCTGCCTGCCCAATCGGCTGACCTGTTTCGTCAATAATGTTCCAAATCCACGCATTCTTGATCTGAAAGCGCCGACCGGAGCGGGAGATACGAATGCCGCTGTAGTTGTTGGCGTAACCTTGGTTTGCAGCTTGAGCCAGTAGAGCCGCCCGCGCCGCTTGCGCCATGGGTTCTGCCGTGAGTCGCGAGGGCATTTGCACTAACTCTGACCATGACAGTTCCCACAGGGTTAAGGCCGCTTGGTTACCGTAGTTGAGGATAGGATCTGCTTGATTCCCGTGGGAGAGCACGGGATATGACCAGTGGAACAACTCATAGGCTAGGTCAAGATCATTTTGGGGGGTCTGAGGCAGGAGCGATCGCCCCGTCCAATGCTGAAAGCTAGCGCACAAGCGCCGTGCATGCCGTACAGCCGCCGCCTCGAACCACGGTTCCATTGACTTAGGCGGTGCTCAACACACGGCTAGCGGCAGCCACCCCAGCCCCAGGGGTAAAGTTAGTGTAGCCTAACTCTGCGAGCACTGCTTCGAGGGCACTCACCGCTGCCAGAATGTCGCGATCGCCCACAAACCCCAAGTGGCCAATCCGGAAAATTTGCCCCTTGAGGTGATCCTGTCCGCCTGCGAGGGCAATATCAAAGCGTTTTTTCATAAGGCTGCGAATGTTTTCGGCCTCAACGCCTTGGGGGGCAACCGCCGTAATAGCAGGGCTAGCACAGCTATCGGCAGCGTAAAGGGGCAAGTTTAAGGCCTTCATTGCCGCTCGAGTGGCCTGCATTAACCGCTGATGACGTTGAAAGATGGCTTCTAACCCTTCCGCTTGCATCATTTCTAGAGCTGTCTTTAGGGCAAAAAAGAGGTTGACAGGAGGCGTGAAGGGGGTCGTGTGCTTTGCTGCATCTTTGCGATACTTGCCCAAATCTAGGTAAAACTTTGGCAAGGTGGCTGTTTTGTATGCCTCCCACGCCTTTGGGCTGACACTCACAAACGCCAGCCCCGGCGGAATCATGTACCCCTTTTGAGACCCTGAGCCAACGACATCTAACCCCCATTCATCAATGGGGACGCTCACGGCTCCCAAGCTGGTTACGGCATCGACAATGATCAGCGCTTGGCCATGGGCTTTTACATGGCGGTTAATAGCCTCAAGATCATTGATGACCCCAGTAGAGGTCTCACTGTGGGTGACAATCACCGCTTTGATGGTTTTGGCGGTGTCCGCCTCAAGCACTGCCTTAAAGTCATCAGGGTTCAGGGGCTGCCCCCACGGAGCACTAATGCGCTCAGTGGTTAAGCCATAGGCATCACAAACCTCGCCCCAGCGATCGCCAAACTTACCGTTGCATCCGACAACAACGCGATCGCCAGCACTGAGGAAATTAATGATTCCCGCCTCCATTGCCCCAGTGCCGCTAGCCGCTAGAATAAGCACCTCATTTTGAGTTTGGTGCAGCCACTTTAACCCAGCCGTCACCGCCGCCATGATTTGGCTAAACTCACCGCTGCGATGACCGATGGGGTGCTTACCAAGGGACAAAAGAACCGATTCCGGCACAGGAGTCGGCCCCGGAATCATTAACATTGCTTTATCTTGCATGTTGAGTTGCGAACCAGTGAACAGGATTACATTGTTAGCGCCAGTGGGCGGCCATGTGCTCCGCAAGGTCTAAGACCCGCTGGCTATAGCCCCACTCATTGTCGTACCAAGCCACTACCTTGATGAGGTTACCCCCAGCACCATGGTAAGGGATGCATCCAAAATTGAAGAGGCCGAGTGCCCCCGATAGTCAGAAGAGACCAACTCTAAATCACTGTAGTGGATAATCCCCTTCATGGTGGTTTCCGAGGCTTCTTTGAGGACTTGGTTGACTTGCTCGGCAATGGTCGGTTTTTCGACTTGTGCCACAAAGTCCACCACAGACACGTTCGGTGTTGGCACCCGCAAGGCAATACCGTTGAGCTTCCCTTGCAGTTCTGGAATAACTAATCCAACCGCTTTGGCAGCACCAGTGGAGGTCGGCACAATATTCATTGCCGCCGCCCGTGCCCGCCGCAGATCCCGGTGGCTGGCATCGAGCAGCCGCTGGTCACCGGTATAGCTGTGGGTGGTGGTCATCATCCCCTGCTGAATACCAAAATGCTCATGCAGCACTTTGACAATGGGAGCTAAACAGTTGGTTGTACAACTGGCATTACTCACCACGGTTTCACTGGGATCGTAGGTGTGATGATTGACCCCAACCACGTAGGTGGGCACGTTACCCTTACCCGGCGCAGTGATTAAGACTTTTTTTGCCCCAGCACTAATATGCTTGCTGGCACCGTCACGGCTGGTGAAGACTCCCGTTGCTTCAATGACAAGGTCAATATCCCACGCGCTCCAAGGCAAATTTTCAGGATTGCGATCAGAAACACACTTCACCGCTTGACCGTCGGCATAGATGCAGTCGTCGTCCGCGCTGATCTCGGCATCGTGGAAAATGCCTAGCATCGAGTCATACTTTAGTAAGTGGGCATTGGTGCGGGGATCGGAGGTATCGTTGATGCCAACAATATCTAGCTTGCTATTGGCTTTCCGCTGTAACCAGCAACGCATGAAGTTCCGACCGATGCGCCCAAAACCATTGATAGCGACTCTAACCACCTGATCCCTTCCTCTATTTACTAACTCATTGTTGCCAGAAATGATCTAGGAAACATTCTAAGGGGGAATGGGCGTTTTATTTCGTTTTTTTTTACCGATGGGCGATCGCCAACGGGGGAACCTCTGCCTCAAGGGGGGCAGACAGCGCCGCAGCAAGGGGAGCACGGCCAAACCGTTGCTCCAGTAAGTCCATGACTGTGCGGCCAAAGTCGTTCGGGTTCTCTCGCCACGCCGCCAAACAGACTTCGCCAAAGAGGCTGCCCATGGGTTCAGGGTTCCAAAGTAACTTTTTAGCGGTCCACGGCATCAGGCTCATGGGGTTATAGCCCGGGCGCAGAATGCCTGCCTTGAGGGCATACTCTTCAAGGTGCGTGTGGGGTTGCAGGCCAATAAAGAAAATGGCGGGTTCCACCTTATCGGCACCAAAAATCTGCTCCAGCTCACGATGGTAGGCAATGGTTTGGGCAATGGTCTCGGGGCGCTCATCAATGACATTAAAGGAATAGTTGACCGACACCAGATCCGCAAAGCCTGCGGCTTTTAGATCACGGCAGTTCTGCAACACCGTGCGCAGGTTATACCCCATGCGCATTTTCCGCACTAATTCTTGGGAACCGCTGGTAATACCAATTTCAAAATAGTTCATCCCCGTTTTGACCATGAGGTCACACAGTTCGGGGGTAAGGTTGTCCGCCCGGATATAGGCCGCCCAGTGAATATCCGTCATCCCCGCTGCCAAGATGTCCCGCAGCAGGGCAATAGCGTCAGGGATAAACTTACGCGCCGGAATAAACTGGGCATCGGTAAACCAAAAGTTGCGAACCCCGCGCTCATAAAGCTGGCGCATCTCCGCAACCACCTCTTGCGCCGGGTTAATGCGCACCTGCTTACCTTCAACAACGGTATAGACGCAGTAACAGCAGTTGTGGGGGCAGCCCCGTTTGGTCTGCACACCGATATAGAAGTCGCCCCCCTGTAGGTAGTATTCAAATTCTGGCCAAATCTGCTCAATATAGCTGTAGTTACAGGCGGTTTTTTCAATGGGGGTCGGCCATTCGTGAATGAGGCGATCGCGGGGGGTCTCCACCCCAGCAATATAGCAGCGCTCCCCTTGAATCGATTGGTCTGTGAGCACCTTATGCAGTAGGCTTTCCCCTTCGCCCACCGAAATAATGGTGCCCCGGGGCAGTTGGGAACCCAGTTGCTCGTAAAAGACGCTAACTGCACCACCACCCACGATGGTGGTGATCTGAGGATGGTAGCGCTTGGCATGGTGCAACCCCAAACGAATTAAACTTAGATTCCGCCACAGTTCGCCGTAGTAGGCACTCATCACCCGTAGCCCACCGATCGCCCCCCGCAATTTGACAAACGGATTGCGAGCGTAATAGACCTCAAAGGCATGTTGCAGCGGATTACCGCCGCGCCCCCCCACAGGGGCGTAGATTTGAATATCTCGCCATGAAAATACCAGATGGGTGGGGCGAAACTCATCAATGCAACGGCTGAGGGCAGCCCGGAAGTCTAAGGGGGGGACTGTGCCCAAGTCAAAAATGCGCTGCTCAAGGTGGGGCAGTTGCTTATGGATATAGTCGGCCAAATAAACCACCCCAATGGGGAAGATGGGGTTGCAGGGCAGGCGAACGTACAGGACACGAGGCGTCATGGGGCACAGATCTATGAGTGCGATAAATTCTTAAAAGACTGTTACATCTGTTCACGTTGTAGCACATTCTAGGGGGGATGCTGTGGGGATCAGCCAAAAATTGGCAGGGGATCAATTAGCAATCTTGTAGTTGAGTTTACAACCGTATCAAAAATCCAGTGTTAGGCTAATCAGGGTAAAGAGTCTTTTATAAAAAATATCATTGTCGTATGCCGCAAATCTTTGATCCCGTCCCTCACGATAATTGCGATCGCATCCTCTGCTGTTATGCCAACGTCACCAGCAAAATACAGGTGGTGCGCATTACGAATATTGCCAATTGGTATTTTGAGCGGGTTGTTTTTCCAGGACAACGACTTGTATTTGAGTGCCCGCGTCCAGCACAGCTTGAAGTTCATTGTGGCATGATGGCGAGTGCGATTCTCTCAGATACCATTCCCTGTACAGAGTTGCTGGTACAGGAAGGAGACGATAATTTTTTTCCGAGTGATCCTGTCACGCAACAACGGCTAGAATTGCTCAATGAAGGATCACCGCAAGAAGTCATGAGCCATTGAGCCGCGAAACCACATCTCCACAACGACCGCAGACAACAGCTATCCTTGCTGTAAGTTTGGATGGCAAGTTGGCAAGTGCTAGTGCCCAAGGCGATCGCATCGCGTCAGCATACGATTTTCAGCACTTAGAAGAACACGTTGCCCAAGCAGATGCGGTCTTGTTTGGGGCAACCACCCTGCGCTTGGGGGGAACTGCCATGCGCTTACAGTCCCCCAGCTTAATTCAGCAACGCCTCAGGGCGGGTAAGCCGCCGCAACCGCTGCAAATCGTTTGCTCTGCCAGTGGTGACCTCGACTTGGCACTCCCCTTCTTTCAGCAGCCGATTCCACGGGCATTAGTAACAACAGAAACAGGTCAAGCGCGCTGGCAGGGGTCTAGCGCCTTCGATTACTGTTGGTGTGCCGATCGCCCCCACTGGGATTGGTCTTGGGTTTTAGGGCAAATTGCAACGGTGGGGATCCAGCGCCTAGCCGTACTCGGGGGAGGGCATCTTTTTGCGTCTCTGCTGCAAGTGCAAGCCATTGATGAACTGTGGCTGACGGTCTGCCCCCTAATGCTTGGATCCAGTGCCCCCAGCTTAATGCCGCTAAAGGAGTGCACATCTCCCACCATGACCTTGGTGAGTGCAGTGCCCGTCGGGGATGAGGTCTATTTACACTACCGCCTCGGCTACGGCGAGGACAAAGGAACTATGATAGAGACTTGAGCAATAACCCAGCAGCCCATGAGCGATTTCCTAGCCGGTCTGAACCCCTGCCAAAAGCGAGCGGTACAACACTACTGCGGCCCAATGCTGGTAGTGGCGGGGGCAGGATCTGGCAAAACCCGGACGCTGACCTACCGTATTGCCCATTTAATTCAACAGCATCAAGTTGATCCTGCCAATATTCTTGCGGTGACCTTTACAAATAAAGCTGCTCGGGAAATGAAGGAACGGCTTGAGCAGCTTTTTGCCCAACAGATAGCCTATCAGTTGTGCCAGCGAGATTGGCTTGACCTGTCGCCCCTAGAGCAAAAACGGGTGCGATCGCAGGTCTATCACACCTATACTAAACCGCTTTGGATTGGCACCTTCCATAGCCTTTGTGCCCGCCTCCTGCGACATGACGTGGAAACCTACACGCATCCCCAAGGCTACCGCTGGACTCGCAACTTCACAATTTTCGATGAATCGGATGTCCAAAGTTTGATCAAGGAAATTGTGATCAGTGAGTTAAATTTAGACGAGCGAAAAAACGATCCACGGGGGATTCGCTACAAAATTAGCAATGCCAAAAACCGCGGCTTAACGCCGGATCAACTAGAGAACGAGACGCGATCGCCAGCAACTCGCATCGCGGCTGAAGTCTATCGCCGTTACGAGGCGGCGCTTGCCCGTCACAATGCCTTAGATTTTGACGATTTAATTTTGCTGACGGTGCATCTATTTCAGCAGCAACCCCGTGTCTTAGAGCACTGGCATCAGCAATTTCAGCACATTTTAGTGGATGAGTACCAAGATACCAATCGGACCCAGTATGATCTCATTCGCCTTTTAGCCACCAATGGTACCCCTCCCCAGCAGTTCCAAGGCTGGCAGGAGCGCTCCATCTTTGTGGTGGGGGATGTGGATCAGTCCATTTACTCGTTCCGATGTGCTGATTTCACAATTTTGATGAACTTCCAGCGGGATTTTGGTGATGGTTTGGCGGACGATGACAGCCGCACCATGATTAAGTTGGAGGAAAATTATCGCTCGGTGGCCAATATCCTAGAGGCGGCCAACTACCTGATTGAGCACAATAGCGAACGG
This sequence comes from Thermostichus lividus PCC 6715, assembly GCF_002754935.1. Classification (NCBI taxonomy): domain Bacteria; kingdom Bacillati; phylum Cyanobacteriota; class Cyanophyceae; order Acaryochloridales; family Thermosynechococcaceae; genus Parathermosynechococcus; species Parathermosynechococcus lividus. The sequence continues at coordinate 1,648,601 of NZ_CP018092.1, read as the reverse complement.
ATTGATAAAGTGCTACGCCCCACCAAACCTGCGGGCCCCCCCATTCACTGTGAGTGCACTGCAACGGAAACCGAGGAAGCATATTTTGTCGCCGAAAAAATTAAAGCCCTCAGTGGCGATCGCCTCGAGCCAGCGTGGGGGCGCTTTGCCATTTTGTACCGCACTAATGCCCAATCCCGCCCCTTTGAGGATGTTCTTGTCCGCGCTAATATTCCCTACACCGTAGTCGGCGGCTTAAAGTTTTACGATCGCAAAGAAATTAAGGATCTTTTGGCCTACCTCCGCTTGCTGCAAAACCCCCACGATAGCGTGAGCCTGCGGCGAATTATTAATGTGCCCAAGCGCGGCATTGGCAAAACAACCCTTGATCGCCTAGGAAATGCAGCCCAAACCCTACGGTTACCCCTGTGGCAACTCATTTGCGATCCAGAGTCAATGATGCCCTTGGCGGGGCGAGCCAGTCGTGCCCTGCAACAGTTCGTTAACTTAGTGCAAAAATTACAATCCCTTGTGGATGACATTAGCCTACCGGACTTGGTTAAAGCCGTCATCGAGGAGACGGGCTACCGCCGCGAACTTGAGAATGACGGCACCGATGAAAGCCTTGAGCGTTTGCAAAATTTAGCTGAGCTAGTGAACGCGGCACAGCAGTTCAGCGAAGAAAACGATGGCGCAACCCTGAGCGAGTTTCTCAACAGTGCAGCCTTAGCCTCAGATCTCGATACTGTTGACGAAGGTTCTGGGGTGGTTTCCTTAATGACGTTGCATGCTGCCAAAGGGTTAGAGTTTCCGGTTGTGTTTTTAGTGGGACTAGAGCAAGGGCTGTTCCCTAACTACCGTAGCCTCAACGATCCCCTCACCCTCGAAGAAGAGCGTCGCCTCTGCTATGTGGGGATTACCCGCGCCCAAGAGCAACTTTTCCTTACTTTTGCCCAAAGCCGTCGCCTCTACGGCAGAAGTGAGGATGCCATTCCCTCTCAGTTCCTGAGTGAACTACCGCCGGAACTCCTTACCGGGGCGGCCTTACGTCGTCGCCTAGGTAAAATCACCTCCCAGCGTTCCCAGCAATGGCGAGTGGGCGATCGCCTTATTCATCCGCTTTACGGTACCGGGGAAGTCAGTCATATTTTTAACATGGGTCGCAGGGTGTCTCTTGCAATTCGCTTTCCAGGACGGGGTCAAAAGGTGGTTGACCCCACGATTACCCCCCTTGAACGGCTCAGCTCTGGTTAATTTGCTAGACGGGAAACCAAGTAGAGCGATCGCGCGGGCGGTGTTGTTGAATGCGCGCATTTTGATTTTGGATGAGGCCACGTCGGCGTTGGATTCGGAGTCGGAGGCGTTGGTGCAGGAGGCGCTGGAACGGTTGATGCGCGATTGCATGGTGTTTATTATTGCCCACCGGTTAGCGACGGTGCGACGAGCCGATCGGATTTTGGTGTTGCAAAATGGCCAAATTGTGGAGTCGTGAACCCATGCGGAGTTGTTAGCGGCAGGTCGCTATTATGCCCGTCTCTATACGCAGCAATTCCAAGATTGACAAAACCTTCATGGGGTGCGTCGGGGTAATTCTCGTTCCCGAGCGGATTCGGCTGCGTATCTCAAAGCTTCTTGGATATCCTCCGGCTCAAGATCAGGGTAGGCACCTAGAATTTCGGCGGCGGTCATGCCATCGGCAACCATGCCGACTTAAAGCGCGGGAATCCCTTTTTGCCCTTGACTTTTTGCTTGCAGTTGTTATAGAAGCGAGAAATCGCTGACCACGCTCGTTCTGCCATCGCTTGTCGTGTCAGCGAGTTGAGCGTTTTCGCCCAAGGATACTCTTTGGCTAAAACTCGGCAGTATTTGTTGAGGTCAGCCGTGCGTTTGCCTTGCCCGTCCATCCAGTAGCGAAGCGCTTTGTTACGAAATTTTTGGCTTGCCTACGCCTTTTTAAGTCTCATTGTGTTGCACAGGATTGCCCAGAGGAACGTTGTAAACTTCCCCGCCCTAGAAGGGCGAGGCTTTCTGTAGCCCTCCGGCTATCTCGCAAGCCAGCCAGGAGCCTCCAGGCAGCGTTACGGACTGCCCCAAAAGCGCAATATTGATTGCTCCATTTAGGTCTGCATCACCAATCCATCCGCAATGCCCACACTTGAACTTTTTTTCAGTTCTCAACCCAATATGCAAGCAACAATGGCAGGTTTGACTGGTATAGGCAGGTGGTACAGCAACCACCTCAACTCCTTCCTTGATACCCTTGTATTCCAAGAATTGTCGCAACTGATAGAACGCCCAACTGTTAGACCGTCTCCGCTCGGTCGTGTTTCTCGGTTGCTGGTTGATTCTATCTCGAATGCCTGTCAAATCCTCGATAGCAACAATGGCATGGAGTTGTTTTGCTTCACGAATGATGGATGCACTGATGGAATGATTGAGCCATCGCTGAAAGCGTCTCTCCCTCCCCGACAGCCGTTGCAGGACTTGTCGGCATCTACGCCGACTCGACCGTGTGCCCTTCGAGGCTTTTTGCTGGAGCGATGCTCTCACTTTGGCGAAATGATCTCGGACTTGATTCAACTGCTTAGCATCCCAACCTTGATCGGTACTAGTTTTAGCGATTTCACGCCGACCGAAATCAACGCCAATCCCCTTGTCCGACCGAATGGGTTCAGGAGCTTCGTCGCTCAGTTGAATGTGGATGTAGTATCCTCCATCTCTGTGCTTGCACAGTTGAGCCGAAGTGGGTTTACACCCCTTCAGCTTGCAGCGCTGGTAGTGTCCTATTTCCAGTTTGATGTGTTCTCTACATCCCAGCAGGGTCAGGCTGACTGTCCAATCCTTCTCCCGAAAAGAGAAGATTCGAGCATCGTAGTCTGCCGAAGTTGGACGAAACGCTTTGACAGGTTTGCCCTTCACTTTGGCTGTTTTTCGATTCGCCCCAACCCTGGCACAAACCCTGACTGCCTGATTAGCACTCAACCCAAACTGTTCTCGCAGGTCGTTATAGACCAACGACTGAATCGTTGTTTTGCTGGTTATTTTGGGTTTGACTCGCTCATTGGCATAGTTGCAAGCAGCAGCAAACGCCTGAAGCAATGCCTCAATCTTGGCATTTTGTTCGGGTGTGGTTGCAAGTTTGCAAACTAGTGTCAGAGTTTGTTTCATCCTTTTATATTCTCACCCGTGACTATGAAAAACAAGCGTACTAAACCTGGCAATTTCGGGGGTATTGAACCCCTCTCAATTGCCGCTCCTGTCCCTCCCCGACCTGAAGGTGCGGGGCTTCTCGGAGGTTTTCTGTGAAAGCGAACTGGCGCCGCTTCAGGGGGTTTGTGCAAAAGCGGTTCCGCAATCCCGTATGATCAAAAGTTGACGCTTCGAGAAATATCTGCGCCATGGAAACCCTCAAAATCACTGTTTATATCGTGGTCACGTTCTTTGTCTTGCTCTTTGTCTTTGGCTTCCTGTCTGGGGATCCTGCCCGTAATCCCAAACGCAAAGATCTAGAGTAACCCTCGCCAAAGGGGGGAACATCGGGTAACGTATCAAGGCAGTAACCATGAGGAATCTTGACCCTTGTTTTGGCTGCCAGTATTTGCAAGTCTTCCCCCCCCGTTACTCAATCAACCGGCGGATATTACGGAGGTCACTGGGGTAGCTCAAGCAGATCTGCTCGGGGCGCCGGTTGTTCCAGACCTGAGCGTCTCCGTTCCACCAACGGTCAACCCAACTGCGGATTTCACTGCGCCATTACGTTTAGCCGAGGCCGATGCAGATACTGCCGTTGTCCGAGATCAACCCCTTGAGGTTACCGCCGATCGCCAAGAATTTGATCTGCTGCGTCGTCTCTTTAGTGCCATTGGCAATGTTTTATTGCGTTTTCGGCAAGCCGAGCTAAGTGCCGATCGCATTCAAACCGACCTGACGTCGCAAATTTTAGTAGCGGAAGGTAATGTCACAATTACGCGGGGCGATCAGGTGCTGCGGGGCGATCGCCTCGAGTATAATTTGCAACTTGATCAAGGGCTGATAACTAATGCCAGTGGCGTTGTCAATGCCGCCCGCGTCAATCAAGATTTAGACATCAGCCGCAGCGCTGACCCATCCAACTTGCCTGGGTTTAGTGACAGTGAACGACGGACTCTCCAAGCAGAGGTCACCGATGCGCTAGATCGGTTGCGCTTTGAAGCCGATCGGCTGGAATTTGATGGTCGCCGTTGGTACGCCACGAATCTCCGCGTTACTAACGATCCCTTTAGTCCACCAGAATTAGAAGTGCGGGCACAGGAGGCCACCGCACAACCCATCAACCCCGACGAAACACTCTTAACTCTACGACGAGGCCGGGTGGTGTTTGATCAACGAGTGGCCTTACCCATTGTCCTACGACAATTTGTGGTTGGCCGTCCCTACGAAATTTTACCCCTAGAATTTGGCTATGATGAGCAGGATCGCGGCGGGGTGTTCTTAATCTACCGTTACGCCGCCATTAATACCCGCAACACCACGCTGACGCTGTTGCCCTCTATCTATCTGCAGCGCATTCTCAGTAATAATTTTGCCCTTACCCGTGCCAATAGCTATGGAGCGGCCATGGAACTCAGCCATCGGTTTAGTCCCCAAACCCGTATCCGTGGCTATGGGTTTTTAACGACCCTAGACCCTGCTGACTGGCCTCGCACCTCGCGGGCGATCGCCCAACTACGCCACAGCATCAACAGCCAAAATCTTTTTAATGTTTCGGCGATTTATCGCCAACGCATTTTCAACGGCTCCCTGGGCGAGCAGGAAGTCAAAAGTAGTTTTGGCGGCACGTTTACCTCCCCCGGTATTCCCTTGGGCCATGGTCTCACCCTCAGCTATCTTCTTGGTGGCCAGTATGTCACTGCCGCCAGTGATTTGGCCTCCTTACCCCCAGAACCCACCCTCGGTCGGCTGCAAGCAGGAGCTAACCTGAATTGGGTTACCCCCCTCTGGCAGGGGACGCCCTTGCCCCCCACCCAAACCGAAGGATTGCGCTACACCCCTCGCCCTGTACAGCCCTTTTTGCAGTTCTACACAAACGTTGGTGGCGTGGCCAACTACTATACCAACGGCAGTACCCAGCCCGCCCTGATCACGGGCGCCGGGTTTCGGGGACAGTTTGGCCACTTGTCTCGCAACTGGTTTGACTACACTAGCTTCGATCTGGGGTTTACGCAGACCTTTAATGATCAGTCGTCCCCCTACCTGTTTGATCGGATTGCTGACTTTAGCGTTGTCAATGTGGGTCTGTTGCAACAACTGTACGGGCCGGTGCGAGCAGGGGCACAAATGCAAATTAACGTTGATACCGGTGCTGTCTTTAATACGGATATTCTAGTGGAGTATAGCCGCCGCACCTATGGGGTGGTGGTACGCTATAACCTTGATCGCCAAATTGCCGCCATTCTCTTCCGCATCAATGGGTTTAACTGGCAGGGCAATGCCGATCCCTTCTCTAGTCCCGTCCTTGGTACTGCTGAGGATGGCGTTATCCGCCCCGATTTACCCTAGTCCCCCCATGGTTTATGAACACACCACGCATTCAGATCTTCCCCACCTTACAGGCACTCACCGCTGCCGCAATTGATACTGTTCTTGAGCAGGCGGCAGCAGCAATTAGCAAGCGGGGGTGCTTCACAATTGCCCTAGCGGGAGGTAACACCCCCAAACCCCTGTATGAAGGATTGGCCAAGGCGAACACCCCTTGGGCGCAATGGCAAATCTTTTGGGGCGATGAACGCTACGTCCCCCACGATCACCCCGACAGTAATGCGGGTATGGCCATGGCCACGTGGCTTAAGCACATTGACATTCCAACCGCAAATATTCACCCGATGCCAACGGATGAGCCAGACCCAGCCGTGGCGGCTGATCGCTATGAAGCAACCTTACAGCAGGTGTTGGCTCCTGCAACGGGCACCATTCCCTCGTTAGATCTCATCCTTTTAGGGATGGGGCCGGATGGCCATACGGCTTCCTTGTTTCCACACACTGCCGCGTTGCAGGTACGCGATCGCCTTGTTACCGTGGGGGATAAGGATGGGCAACCGCGCCTAACCTTGACCGTACCGTTTATTAACCAAGCGCGGTACATCCTCTTTCTGGTGACTGGAGCGAATAAACAAACCGCCCTTCGTCACATCCTTAGCCGCACTGGTGACCCGCACACCTATCCAGCCATGCTGATCGAGGGGCAGTGTACATGGTTCCTAGATCAGGCTGCCGCAGAGGGAGTGGTTAAGCAGCAAGGCGTATAAACTGTATGGGCGAGGTCAGACTCGAACTGACATGGGGAAACCCCGCTACATTTTGAGTGTAGTGCGTCTACCATTTCGCCACTCGCCCTCGGACTTATTACTATAGCACGCTTGGCGCAGCATTCTTGCGCAGTTGGTTGCACATCAACCAAAGCGCCCACTCACATAGTCCATCGTTGCTTGCTCTTTCGGACTGTTAAAGATGACGCTGGTGGCATCACACTCCACAAGGTAGCCTACTCGATTCCCCTTAGCAGTGGCCTCAGCATTGAAAAAGGCGGTGCGATCGCTCACCCGAGTTGCCTGCTGCATATTGTGGGTAACAATCACAATGGTATAGTTCTGTTTTAATTCGTGAATCAGCTCCTCCACTTTGAGGGTGGAGATGGGGTCAAGCGCAGAGCAAGGTTCATCCATGAGAATTACCTCTGGGCGGGTGGCGATCGTCCGGGCAATACACAGCCGCTGTTGTTGCCCGCCGGAGAGCGATAGACCACTTTCCTTGAGTTTGTCCTTGACTTCATCCCACAACGCCGCTTGGCGCAGAGACGTTTCTACAAGCTCGTCTAGGTCTCCTTTATACTTATTGACCCGTGCGCCAAAAACCACATTATCGTAGATAGATTTCGGGAATGGGTTCGGCTTTTGAAACACCATGCCAACCCGCCGCCGCACTTCAACTGGATCAACTGTTTTTTCGTAAAGATCTTTATTGTGATAGGTAATCTTGCCCTCGACACGGGCACCAGGAACCAGATCGTTCATGCGATTAAAGCAACGCAGTAGCGTACTTTTCCCACAGCCAGACGGGCCAATGAGGGCAGTGACTTGGTTGGCATAAATATCCAAAGTCACATCTCGTACCGCTTTGAAAGAGCCATAAAAAATCGAAGCATTGGCAACTGAAAAAATTGTTGTAGGCTGAGGAATCGTAGAATGACTGTCCATGGGAAAACTACCTTAGTAACTGACTAACTGACTACAAACAACATCATCAAAAGCAACTCCTAATAGACTCGCTTGCGGGTAAGTACCCGAGAGGTGATGCTGACAAAAAGGATAATGGCCAAAAGCACTAGGGCACCTGCCCAAGCTAAATCCTGTTGGGGTTTGTAGGGGATGATGGCAAAGAAATAGACTTGCACCGACAAAGTGGCAATGGGGCGGAACAAATCCGTTGACCAAAAGTTGTTGTTCAATGCCGTAAAGAGTAAGGGGGCAGCCTCACCACCCGCACGGGCAACGGCTAAGGTCACCGCTGTTGCAATAGAGGGCAAGGCGGCAGGCAACACAACACGGCTAACTACCTCAAAACGCGTGGCGCCTAGGCCAAAAGCAGCTAAGCGGACGTCCTCAGGAACCAATACCAGACCTTCTTCAGCCGTGCGCATCACAATAGGTAACATCACCACTGCCAAGGCAACGCCGCCTGCAAATGCACTGAAGCTTCCCATCGTCATCACAATAATCGTATAGGAAAATAGCCCCGCAATAATGGCCGGAACGCCACTCAGCACGTTGGCGGAAAACCGTACCCAATAGGCGATTTTGGTGCCGCGGCCAAATTCCGAGAGCCACACGGCTCCCAAGACGCCAATGGGGACACTGATGACAACGGCGATCGCCAGCACAATCAGGGTACCCACGATCGCATTACCTAAGCCGCCGCCACTTAATCCAGGAGGTGGGGGTAGTTTAGTAAACAGATCAAAATTAATGAGCGGTAGTCCTTGAGCAGCGACATTGATAATAATTGCAGCAAGGGGAATCACCGCAATGACAGCAAACAGACCTGTCAAGCTGGTCATGAATAACCCAAAAAGGTTACGCATCGATGTCCAGACTTTTGCAAGCTGAACAGTATCGGACTCTGGCGTATTTGGCTGGCTTAAACCCGTCATTTTTTGCTACCTATCGCTCAACATTTTGGAATTTCTGAATAATGATTTCGGCCAAGATATTGACCATAAGCGTCAAAATCATCAGCACCAAACCAGCGTAGAGAAGGGCAGACACTTGCTCTCGCCCTGCTTCACCAAATTGGGATGCAATCAGGGATGCAATGGTCGAACCGGGTTCTAAAAGAGAGATGTTAATGCGGTTCGCATTCCCCACAAGCATAGCTGCTGCCATTGTTTCTCCCATGGCTCGTCCCAGCGCCAGCATCACTGAGCCAACAATTCCCGAGAAACCCGCTGGAATCAGTACCCGCAAAATCGTTTCCCAGCGGGTTGCCCCCAGTGCCATGGCTCCTTGACGTAGGTGCGGCGGCAGCGACACCAACGTTCCCCTAGAAATAGAGGTAATCAGCGGCAAAATCATGAAGGCTAGCACTAACCCCAACGTCAGGATACTATTCCCCCGTGGGCTGCTGCCAAATAGAGGAATCCACCCCAGATAGGTGTACAAAAAGCCATAAAACGGTCTTAAAAAAGGAATCAGCACAAAGATCCCCCACAGACCAATAACCACACTGGGAATCGCGGCCAGCAACTCAATGGCGAAGGCAATAGGAATACTCACAAAGGTGGGTAAAAAGTCCTCACTGAGGAAAACTGCAATCCCCAACCCAAGGGGCACCGCTACCAGTAGGGCAATGAGGGCACTGACAATTGTGCCGTAAATTTGCGGCAGCACTCCGTAGATATTGCGAACTGGATCCCAGGTGGTGCTGGTCAAAAAACCTAGCCCGAACTTTTCAATCGCCGGAAAGGCTGTTATCCCAATCTGCAAAATAATCCACCCCAAGGCCACCGCAATGGTAAGGGCAAAGATTAGGGTGGTGTAGTAAAATGCTTGATCGAGGTAGTAGCGGGCGTTTTTTTTAGCTTCGATGGCGATTGGCTCAGTATCCAGAAGAGTCATGGCGCTGTCCTAAAGTTAGACGGTTTTAGCAAAAGCATCGGAATATGTTCATCCCGGGCAATGGCTTGTGGGGGGAAGACGGTATCCCCCCACACAGAATCAGGGTTACTTGGTTTTTACACGCTCTAAAACCGTTTTGGCTCGTGCCACAATGTCCTCGGGCATGGGCACATAGCTCAGCTGCTCAGCGATGGCTTTACCGTCCGTCAACGCCCACAGCATCACCCCTTTGAGGGCGTCCCATTTCTTAGCATCGCTGTATTCAGGGTACACCATAATCCAAGTCAAACCAGCAATGGGAAAGGCTTCTGGGTTTTCAGGATCGGGGACTAGCAAACCAAAATCTTCAGGAATCTCTATCCCTTCAAAGGCTTTAGATGCGGCTTCGGGTGAGGGGTAGATGAAATTACCAGATTTGTTTTGCAGCAGCGCTCGCGGCAGGTCATTGAGCTTGGCGTAGGCATATTCAACGTAGCCAATCGTACCTTCGTTTTGCTGAATCTGAGCAGCAACGCCTTCGTTCCCTTGGCCACCCACCCCGGTGGGCCAGTCAACGGAGGTGCCTACCCCAGCAGGCCAAGCCGGACAAACAGCGTTGACGTGGTTCACAAAGATAAAGGTGGTGCCACTGCCATCGGAGCGGTGAGCAAAGGTAATGGCTTTGTCAGGGAGTGTGGCGTTGGGGTTGTCCGCCGCGATTTTAGGATCATTCCAGCGGGTAATTTTACCTTCAACAATGCCGCAAAGCACTTCTCGGGACACGCGCAATTCGTCAACCCCGGGTAAATTGTAAGCAAGAACCACTGCCCCACCCGCCATGGGCACTTGAATGGGATCGGTATTGTATTTTTCACGGAATGCTTGGAGGCGGGCACCCGAGAACGGGGCGTCGGACGCACCGAAATCAACGGTGCCATTAATGAACTGCTCAAGACCCGCGCCACTGCCAACCGACTGATAGCTGACTTGCACATCAGGGTTGACCTGTTGAGCATAGGTGGTAAACCAGTTTTGGTACAGTGGTGCCGGAAAGGTTGCCCCTGCACCACTAATGTTGATGACTTCTCCAGTTCCCCGGGGGCCATTGGTGCCAGCGTCACCACAAGCGGCAACGGTACCTGCTAGCAGCAGCGTTGAAAGCAGAGTTAGAAATCGAGGTTTAGACGTTTTGAAAATCATAAGCGCGATCGCAAGTAAGAACAACAGACAGATGCGTCAGTACGTCAGCTTCCATAGGGCTACTCTGAGGGAGAGGCAATATCATCGCAACTCGCAAAGGAAGCTACGGGAATCCTACAGGAGCTTCGTAAAGATTGGGTTAAGCTAAGCGAAATTTATAGAATTGTTCCTTGATTATTATTAGTATGTATGGGTATAAAAATACAGCAGCGTTGGTTCTCGCAGTCACTGAGTTGATCATTTTTTCCTATTGCTACTGAACAATTGGAATAAAAATGCATAAGACATTGAGGGTGAGGCTGAGGAGCTGCACTGGCTGGTGTTGGTTCAAATGCTCAGCCGCTGGTAAATGTCTTCGAGGTGCTTGAGGTGGTGATCGGGGTTAAAACACGCCTCTAACTCAGTGGTGCTCAGGTACTGCATCACCTCGGGATCGCCTCTGAGATTAGCGGCAAAGTCACCATCGGTGCGGTTCCAAGCGGCATGGGCGTGTTTTTGGACTAGGGCATAGGCGGCTTCGCGGCTCAGGCCTTTTTCCACCAGTGCCAGTAACACCCGCTGACTAAAGATTACGCCGCCGTAGCAGTTCATATTGCGGCGCATATTCTCGGGATAGACTTGGAGGTGTTGCACTAAGTCCGTCATCTCGACCAGCATAAAGTGGCATAGAATTGAGCTATCAGGGAGGATGACCCGCTCTACGGCACTGTGGGAAATATCCCGCTCATGCCAAAGGGCAACGTTTTCGAGGGCAGCCATGGCGTTGCCGCGCAGCACTCGTGCGAGACCGGTGACCCGCTCGGAACGAATGGGGTTGCGTTTGTGGGGCATGGCGGAGGAGCCTTTTTGCCCTTTAGAGAAGAATTCCTCGACTTCGAGGACATCGGTGCGCTGGAGGTTGCGAATTTCAACCGCAAAGCGCTCAAGTGTAGCACCCAAAAGGGCAAGCGTTTGGGCATAGTCAGCGTGGCGATCGCGCGAGATCACTTGAGTAGAAGCAGTATCGGGGTGTAATCCTAGTTTTTGGCAGGCGATCGCTTCGACCTGTGGGTCAATATTGGCGTAGGTGCCCACTGCGCCAGAAATTTTACCGACTGCAATGGTGCGCTGGAGCTGACAGAGGCGATCGCGATGGCGCAGGAGTTCGGCCAACCAGCCAGCGAGCTTAAAGCCGAAGGTAATGGGTTCGGCATGAATGCCGTGACTGCGCCCTACCATAACGGTATAGCGGTGTTCTTGGGCACGATGGCGCACGGCTTGGATAAGATGCTCTAATTGTTCCTGAAGCAGGGTCAAGCTCGCCACTAACTGCAACGCCAAGCCGGTATCTAGCACATCGGAACTGGTCAAGCCAAGGTGAATATAGCGCCCAGCATCACCGACAAACTCGTTGACATTGGTGAGAAAGGCAATCACATCGTGCTTGACTTCGGCCTCGATTTCCAGCACTCGTTGCGGGTCAAAGGCGGCCTTTGCTTTAATATCTGCCAACGCCTCCGCAGGGATATACCCTAGTTCTGCCTGAGCTTCACAAACGGCTAGTTCCACATCGAGCCACGTTTTGAATTTATAGGCATCCGTCCAAAGGTACCCCATCGGGGCAAGGGTGTAACGTTCAATCATGGGTATGCTGTCAATCGGTGATGGTCAATCTCTAGTATCAATTCAATACAGTCCAGCCCTACTTGCGTTCGGGATGGTAGGTGGCTGTGGCGGTTGCCAAGCCATTGAGGCGATAAATCAGTTGATACAACCGACCGTAGTCCCGCTGGTTAAAGTGCAGGATCAGGCGAGGCAGATGTAGGGTGTGGGTCAACTGGGGGCGGTTGGTGGGCTGTTCGTCTTCTATTTCGCGCGGTAGCGGTGCAGTGCGCTCAATGCGACCGGAGAGAAGAATATCGGCAAAATCGCGATTAAGGTCTGCCAAGGCCGCATCACTAATGTCTTGGTTGAGGCGCAACACGAGGCGATCGCCCACGTAGCGGCAGGAGTGATACACCCGATAAAACCCGCTTAAATACTCTAACCCCTCCTCAACATTGGTGCAGATACGATATAGTTCGCGGTCTTCGTTACTAATGAGACCCGCGCCACAAAACTCCTCTTGCACCAGTTGATCCCAACGTTTCCAGTAGGTGCCTTCCGGCACATCCATCAACACGAGCGGGGTTGGCGGGGCTTTGCCCGTTTGGCAGAGGGTGAGACACTCAAAGGCTTCATCTTGGGTGCCAAAGCCCCCCGGAAAGACGGCGATCGCGTCCGTTTCCTTGATCAGAAATACCTTGCGGGTAAAGAAATACTTAAAGTGAATCAAGCGGGGGTCGCCTTCGATGTAGGGGTTAGCTCCCTGCTCGAAGGGCAATTCAATGTTGAGGCCAAAGGACTTCTCTGGACCAGCGCCTTTATTGCCCGCCTCCATGATGCCGCCCCCTGCACCAGTGATAATCATAAATCCGGCAGCACTGGCTGCTTGGGCAAACTTGACCGCCATGTGATAGACCGGTGCGGTATCCACTGTACGGGCGGAGCCAAAAATTGAAATTTTGCGGGTGTGGCGATAGGGGGCAAACACCCGCAGCGCTTGGTGCATATCCCGCAAGCACGAACGGAGTATTTTCCAATCCAGCCGTTCGAGTTCCTCGTCAGCAATATTCGTAAATATTTGCAGGGCTTGGTAAATGAGATCGCCGTGGGGTTGGCTGTCCAAGCGCGCTAATAACTGCTCTAACTCCCGCTGTAGGTTACTTAAAGCGACTCGCGAAAGGGTCATGGCACCCTGAAAATGTTAGCACCCTATTTTATCATTAGGGGTGGGGATCAACTCTCAGCAGTTTTAGCAATGGGGAAAATAAGGGTAAAGGTGGTGTAACCCGCAGTACTGGTGACACTAACCTCTCCCCGTAATTGCTGCACCAGTTTTTGGGTCAAGGCCAAGCCTAGGCCGGTTCCCCCCTGCTGCCATGGGTCGGCGTTGGGGATGCGGTAAAACTTTTCAAAAATGCGCGGCAGTTCGCTACTGGGAATTTCAGAGGGGTTGCTGACTTGAATTTGCAGACGATCGCCCTCTAGCAGCAGCAAGGATAACGTAATTTGCCCACCCGCCGGACTGTACTTGTAGGCATTGTTCAGTAGCTCTGCCAAAATGCGCTCCAAGGCGTGGCGATTGGAGAGCAGTGGCGGCAACGAGGCGGGCTGGACGATTCGCAAACACTGCTGCCGCTGCTGCATCCGGTTATGAAACGGTTCAAGGATGAGGGGGAGCCATGTATTGAGATCAATCAGCTCCTGTTGAATTTGGCTGTTCCCCGCTTCTAGGCGCTGAAGGTCGAGCAGGTCGTTGATCAGCTCTGTTTCACGAGCACACTCATTGCTGAGGATATTCAGATAACGCTGCTGTCGTTCGTCCATGGGCGTGTGTTTGAGCATGTGAATTGCCATTTTCATATTGGCCATGGGGGTGCGCAATTCGTGAGACACGGTACTGAGAAAATCATCCTTGAGCGCATTGAGCCGCTCTAGCTCTTTCATTTTTTGCTCTAATTCTGCGGTTCGCGCCCGCACTTGCCGCTCGAGATCCGCATTCAGTTCCTGCACCCTCTGGTAAAGCTGGGCTTGATGAATCGCTAGGGCACACTGATCGGCAATGGTTTTCACTAAACTTAGATCATCAAGAGTCCAGCCATTGGGTAAAGTTTGCTGTAGCATTTGGCCATCGCCCCAAAAGATCGAGGTGCGCTCAATCGCCTCGCTGTCAACCTCCAGCAGAGTAATATGCCCCAACAGTTGCCCCAGATAAATTAAGGGGGTGACCACCAGAGCATTGACATTACAGTGAGTGATCTGCTCTTGGAGGCGATCCGGAATCTCCCCACTTCCCGTGATCAACATGATCTGTTCACCCGTGATTAAGGCGGGTTCATAGGTGGCAATAACTGCTCTGTTCAGGGCAACCAACGGTGACGGGGGCGGGTTCAGGTGGGCACGCGCAGCATAGGTAGAACTATCAACTGTAGATTGGGTAATCAAACACAGACTAGAACCCAGAACCTCCAGTAAAAGATCAGCCGTAATTTGCAAGACTTCCGCCGCCACCATGGTCGTCCGCATGGCTTGAATAATCCGGTTAATAATTGCTTCGCTGAGGATATTCAGATAACGCTGCTGTCGTTCGTCCATGGGCGTGTGTTTGAGCATGTGAATTGCCATTTTCATATTGGCCATGGGGGTGCGCAATTCGTGAGACACGGTACTGAGAAAATCATCCTTGAGCGCATTGAGCCGCTCTAGCTCTTTCATTTTTTGCTCTAATTCTGCGGTTCGCGCCCGCACTTGCCGCTCGAGATCCGCATTCAGTTCCTGCACCCTCTGGTAAAGCTGGGCTTGATGAATCGCTAGGGCACACTGATCGGCAATGGTTTTCACTAAACTTAGATCATCAAGAGTCCAGCCATTGGGTAAAGTTTGCTGTAGCATTTGGCCATCGCCCCAAAAGATCGAGGTGCGCTCAATCGCCTCGCTGTCAACCTCCAGCAGAGTAATATGCCCCAACAGTTGCCCCAGATAAATTAAGGGGGTGACCACCAGAGCATTGACATTACAGTGAGTGATCTGCTCTTGGAGGCGATCCGGAATCTCCCCACTTCCCGTGATCAACATGATCTGTTCACCCGTGATTAAGGCGGGTTCATAGGTGGCAATAACTGCTCTGTTCAGGGCAACCAACGGTGACGGGGGCGGGTTCAGGTGGGCACGCGCAGCATAGGTAGAACTATCAACTGTAGATTGGGTAATCAAACACAGACTAGAACCCAGAACCTCCAGTAAAAGATCAGCCGTAATTTGCAAGACTTCCGCCGCCACCATGGTCGTCCGCATGGCTTGAATAATCCGGTTAATAATTGCTTCGCGACGGGCTTGGTTGCGCAACTGCTCCTCCGCTCGCTTGCGATCGGTAACATCCATCACATAGCTGCGAATTAATTCACTCTCGTAGATATAGTGAATGGACTGTTCATAGATACGCTGCTGGTATTCCACTTCCCGCACATGGACTTTTTCTTGGGTTTGCTGCATATAGCACGCTAGCTCTGGCAAGCCAATGAGCAAGGGGTGACTCAGTTTGCGCTGCTGTAAATCCCCAAACTGCATCACTGCTGCTGGGTTCAGATACGTCACCGTACCCTCTAAATCCACTTCTAAAATGGGGGTGGGGGTCAATTCCGGGTAGGAAGCTAGGCGCACAAGGGCAGCTTCACTAAATTCTTCAATATTGGCTTGGTCATGGGGGACCAAGGTGGCAAACGGGTTGGTGGTTTTCGATAGGAACCCCAATACATCTGTACTTTGGCAAAAGTCGCTAAATTCTTCATTGGTCAGGTTGGTCAGCGTCAAGTAGCGTGCCCGCACATCGCCACCAAAGACGATCATGTCGCCGCTGCGCAAATCATGGGCGATCGTACGCTGACCATTCACTAAAATACCGTTGGTGCTGCGCTTTCCTTGGAGATCGCCATCAATAAGCCGAAAAAGATAGCTATTACTCTCGGGACTGGTGACTCGCAACAGTAAGCCATGCTGCCGTGACACCATCTTTGAGTGCAGCACAATGGAGTTCGTAGGGTCGCGCCCAATGGAATAGGTGGCTGCTTCCAGAAGAATAGGACGACGACCCGCAGTATCTTCGAGCACTAACAGGTGCCGTACCTGCTCTCGCTCCCCTGCCGCCATGGGTTGCTCCTAAGCTATGACTGTTGTGCGTCATTGGCGACAAAAGATACTGGCGTAGCCATTGCTTTCCACGCTGGTTCTTTCACCGGTAAATGGGTGTATTGGCGCACCAATGCTCGGAACTCATCCCCATCAATCGTTTCTTTTTCCAGTAGCAGTTCAACGAGTTTGTCAATCGCCGCGCGATGTTCGCGGATGAGCTTACGGGCAATGTCGTAGCAGTGCATTACAATTTCGCGCACTTGATGGTCAATCTGCACCGCCACCGCCTCTGAATACTCCGATCGCGGCATGAGATCCCGCCCTAAAAAGACTTCATTGCCCGGGGTTTCAAGGGCAAGGTGCCCCAAATCAGACATCCCGTAACGGGTGACCATTTCCCGCGCCAAATTAGCCACCGCCCGCAGATCACTACTCGCACCGATGGTAACCTCGGCATCGCCAAAAATTTCAACTTCGGCAGCACGCCCCCCCAAGAGAATAGTGATCTCATCTAGGAGCCAAGCGCGGGTATAAAGCCCGCTGTCCACTCGCTCTTCATCAAAGATCTGTTGGGCAAAGCCCCCCACTCCCCCAGAGCGGGGGATAATCGTCACTTTGTTGAGGGGGTCTGCGTGCTTCAGCAGCGTCATGAGCAGTGCGTGCCCCACTTCGTGATAGGCGATGAGCCATTTCTTTTTGCTATTGAGTAGGGGGGCGAGGGTCATGCCAATGGTGACTCGATCAATGGCATCGTCAATTTCGGCGTTTGAGATGGCACTCTTGCGCCGACGCGCCGTGAGAATAGCAGCTTCGTTGAGGAGGTTCGCCAGTTCTGCCCCAGAAAACCCAGGGGTACGACGGGCGATCGCCTCTAAGGAGACCTCTGCTGCTATCTTTTTATCGCGGGCATGGACTTGCAAAATTTGTAGGCGGCCTTTGTAGCTCGGCAGATCCACGGTAATTTGGCGGTCAAATCGGCCGGGGCGCAGCAGTGCTGCATCTAAGACATCGGGGCGATTTGTGGCTGCAATCACAATAATGCCGGTATTCCCTTCAAACCCATCCATTTCTGTCAGGAGTTGGTTGAGGGTTTGCTCGCGCTCATCATTCCCACCGCCAATGCCAGCTCCCCGCTGGCGACCCACGGCATCAATTTCATCAATAAAGACCAAGCAAGGGGCATTCTCCTTGGCTTTTTTGAACAGATCCCGCACCCGTGAGGCACCAACGCCGACAAACATTTCTACAAATTCCGAACCGGAAATAGAAAAGAAGGGCACTGCGGCTTCACCGGCGATCGCCTTGGCCAGAAGGGTCTTACCCGTGCCCGGCGGCCCAATCAACAGCACCCCCTTGGGAATACGCGCACCAATAGAGGTAAACTTCTCGGCACTTTTGAGGAACGTAACGACCTCTTGCAGTTCTTCCTTAGCCTCTTCAATGCCAGCCACATCATCAAACGTAACACCCGTCTGAGCTTCCATCTGAAAGCGTGCCCGCGACTTGCCAAAATTCAAAATTTGACCGGGGCCACCAGCGCCATTGGCACGGCGAATAATCATCAAAAACAAAATGAGCAGGAAGAACCCCAGCAACAGATTAGAAATCACCCCCACCACAACGCTATCACTACCGGAGGGCACAACTCGCACATGGGTGCCATATTTGAGGCTGACTTGCCGCAGGAGTTCCACCAATTCTGGATTGCGGTCAAAGAGGAAGACATCGTTTGGGGGCGACTTCTCTGGCTGATCCTTGCGCCGAAACTTGGCTAGGCGTTGCTCTTGGTACAGCTCGACAGAGCTGACCTCCCCAGCTTTGAGGTCAGCAATAAACTGGCTGTAGGACACGGTCTGGCTATTACTCGACTGCGCCAGCCCAACGCTTGTGGGGGTTAACGATAAGCCCAGCACCAAAACCAGTTGACTGAGTCGCTGGGAAATGCGTTGACCGTGCTTCATGTGCGGCTGCCATTGACGAGTTCGAACAATTATTCCCAGTTTAACTGATCTTGCGAAACCCCCTATCCATGTACATAGCGGGGATGAGTCGGTCGTCGCTATTCACGCCTGCGACGGGTCAACGTGGAAAATTTTTAGATGCCCTGTTAATTTACCCCCTTGGCATGGGTATGTTGATCTCTAGAGGCAGTCTGCCGTGCCCCACTCGAATTCAAGGAGTTGCATTGTTATGAAAACTGAGCTTTAAGCTAAATTCCTCCAGCACCTGCTCGCCAAGAAAAAAGCCGACGAAGGCTTCACCCTCATCGAGCTACTCGTGGTAGTTATCATCATTGGTATTCTGGCTGCCATTGCGCTGCCCTCCATGCTGAACCAAGCCGCCAAAGCCCGTCTCTCTAGTGCCAAAAATACCATCGGTGCCATTAACCGTGCCCAGCAAGCCTACCGTCTTGAGAGTACAACGTTTGCTTCTAATGTTACCCAGTTAAAATTAGGCGTTTCTACCCCCGACGGCTACAGCACACCAACGATCACTGCTAATGCTGGAAACTCTGCAAGCGCTAGTACAGCTGCCACCGATCCCGCTGGCACAGGGGTGACCGGCTGTGTCACCGTCGCCAGTGGCATCACCACCTCCACTGTTATAGAAGGGAATAGTAATGCAGCTCCTGGTTGCAGTTAACTGCTAAACACGATATTTTCATCCGGCCAAGGTGACTCCCTTGGCTTTTTTTGTGTTTTGTAACACATTCGCGTGTCGTTGTTGTAGTTCCTGCTGTTCACCTGCTCTGAGGATGGCCTGAGATAGGGCGCATCGGGACATATCGTCTTACTGAATGCGTCCTCTAGGCATCCATAACGGTACTCAGCCGCTAATGGGGACGGCTAGGATAAATGCGTAGCCGCCGGTTGGGTTCTTCGCCGAAGCTACAGGCGGTTAACTGATAGTGCTCAATGAGTTCGTGTTGCATCCGGCGAATATTGGCGGAGCGGGGCAGTAGCTCGACCGCCTGCCCTTTGGGCAGAACAATTTCTTCGACCGCAAGGCGCGCTTCCTCAAGGGCTTCGAGTTCATCGTTACTGCCGCTAGGACTAAACAGGGATAGATCGGCTGTGTCCGTTGGGCTGGTGTCTTCCATCCCTAATAGGTGCCGCAGCCCCCGCACAATTTGAGCCATGCTATTGGCTTTAATGCTATGGACTGGCAAATGGTGAATATGAGCCAGATGCCGTAATTTACTTTCCCCCTTTAGGTGCGATCGCAGGGTAAGAATTACATCTGCTTGATCAATGTCTCGCGTAATCACCACCGGCAGATGCAGGGTGTGAATGGCTTGCTCGAGGTGGTGGCGGCTCACCGCGTAGGGAAAAATGTGCAGGGGCAGTTCCTCGCCGTTGGGGCCAACGGTCGGTGCATCTAGGGTTGCTTCGAGAAGCTGGGCAAAGTTGGCGCGATCGCGCAGCGGCTCTCCTAGGGGTTGCATCTGGCCACTGTCGCGCCATGAACTGCGGACGTTGGCAGGTGGCCACTCTGAACGTTGGGGACTAGGTTCCGGCGCCGGATGGGTGACAACGACAGTGCCATTCTCGGCAACGGTGCGTAACTCAGGACTGGGTACGCGCCCCCGCAGGAGCAGATCGACACTTTCGGCCACATCGAGGTGAACAACCCAGCGATCGCGCTCGAGCATTTCGACTGCAATCTGAAAGGTGGGAGGAGCTTTCCGTTCAAGAACACTTTTTTGGGTGCCCCGCCGCCGTGCCTCCTCATCCCCAAGGGTCACGGATTGAATCCCCCCCACCAAGTCTGCCAGGGTCGGATTTTTAATCAAATTTTCAATTTGGTTGCCGTGGGCGGTGCCAATGAGTTGCACCCCTCGCTCAGCAATGGTGCGGGCCGCCAAGGCTTCCAGTTCGGTGCCAATTTCATCAATGACAATCACCTGCGGCATGTGGTTTTCCACCGCCTCAATCATCACTTGGTGTTGGAGTTCGGGGCGGGCCACCTGCATCCGCCGCGCTCGACCAATGGCTGGATGGGGAATATCGCCATCACCAGCAATTTCGTTGGAGGTGTCAATAATCACCACTCGTTTACGCAAATCATCCGCTAAGACCCGCGCCATTTCCCGCAAGGCAGTGGTTTTACCCACACCGGGGCGACCCAGCAACAAAATGGATTGGCCACTTTCTACCAGATCGCGAATCATGCCAATCGTGCCAAAAACAGCGCGACCCACGCGGCAGGTGAGGCCAATGATGGTGCCCTGACGGTTCCGCAGGGCGCTAATCCGGTGCAGGGTGCGTTCAATGCCAGCGCGATTATCGCCGCTAAACTCACCCACTCGAGCCACGGCGTACTGTAGCATCTCGCGGCTAACAGGGGTTTCGGCAAGGTACTGGGTACTTTGCATAAACCGGGCTTCCGGCAGCCGCCCTAAGTCTAAAACAATTTCTAGGAGTTCTTCGCGCTGGGGATGATCAGTGAGGGAATACCCCAAGGGTGGTGGCAAAATGGCCAGTAGTTGATCCAAATCATCGGTAACCTGACGTTGTCCAGCAGTCAATTCAACCATAGGGTGCAAGGGGCGACGGGACAGATTTGAGAGGGTGGACAAGAGCAGCCGCTGCGGCAACCGCCGCATTGAGAATGTCGGGAACGGTTTGCCAAGGTTGATCGGCCATTGTGTGAAACACGGCCAAGCACTTGCGGGCATAACTGCCGTAGGCGACACCGGCGATCGCCTTTGCTGTTGCCCGTGGCGGCAATAACCCCATTGCCCTGAGTTTAGCAACCGTATGCCCATTTGTGCCGCCCGCAAGCTGGACAAATCCGGGTAAATTTGCCTCCAGAATGGCTTGGCCAAATTGAATGGTGGCTCGGGTTGCCCCATCGCCAATATCGCCACTCATAGGGCGACCATCCGCCTGCCAGATGAGTTCACACTGCAGGGGCTGGATCAACTCACTGAGCCACCGCAGATAGCTGATGACCTCTTCCCCTTGGGGACAGCTAATGGCTAGTACTTTCAGGTACCCTGTCCACGGCTGTACCTGCTGCCACAGGGCGTAAAAGGCATCGTAGCGATGGGGCTGGGTATGAATTTCAAGGGCTTGCACGGTGCCTGCCTGAATCAGGGGGGTGATGTTGGCAAAGGCAGCGGGTTGTTCGTAGGTCTGGATAAGGCCAGCGGGGCACAGGGGTAAACAGCGCCCACAGCCATAACAGCGATCGCGCAGGATTCCTTGCACATCGGCAGTAAACGAAATCGCAGCAGCAGGACAAATTCGCTGACAAGGCCGCTCACAGTCGGTGGGGCATTGGCGCGGATCAAAGGTGGCTTTGCGAAAGTGGGGGTCTGCGCCATCGTTAATACTCACCATGATCAGCGGACGGCCCCCCCCAAGCCTTTGGGCTGTTTCCACTGCTTCAACCGCTGCCTGAATCACCGCTGAATCCGCTGCCACATCAATGCAGTCGGCACCCGCTAAGCTGTAGGCCAGCGTCACATTATACACCTGTGCCACATCCTGAAAACTGGCACCGTTAATGAGCTTAAACCAGCGGTGCTGCCTGAGGGCGGCTAAGGGTGTGGCAATATTGGGCATAGGGCACAAGCGCATCAAGACTGTACATTTACCGTGACATACTTCCGCACTCATGCTGACGCATAGAGTATGGGTTTCTCAGTGACCCCATGTTACATACCATCCATCAGCCTTACAGGTAATGGTAACCGTTTTGATCGTAAAACCATTGGGTAGCAGATAAAGTTATGTATCTACTTTCAACATTTCTGGAGCCAACAGCCATTAAAATATCTCCCTAGGGGCTGAGCAGTTAAGAGCAAGAGAGAGTTATGGCCATTCAGTTACCTTTCCTGACCTCGAATAACTTCAGTGGCCTTTTTAATGACCGCTTTTGGCAAAATGCATGGCCTGTGCCTGCTCATAATCAACTGCTACAGGGAGAAGCGGTTCCTGACGGTGAATTGCCTGCAGTTGGGTTGGCTAACCAGGTGCGTCTTTCAGCAGTGTGGCAAGAGCAGCCCCTACTACTCGCGTTTACCCGCATTTTCACAGAGCACCAGTACTGTCCCTTGTGCTACCCCCATCTCAAAGCGCTAAATGAACACTATGAAACATTTCAGAGTAAGGGGGCAGCAGTACTTGTGGTCACGAGTACTGATCAACGGCAAAGTGAACAAGTGGCAGCAGACTTGGGGTTGAAGATGCCATTGCTGGTGGATCCCCAATGTCGCCTGTTTCGTAAGTATGGAACAGGGCAAGCATTGGGGGCACCCTTACCAGCGCAATTCTTGATTGATCGGCAGGGAACGCTACGGTATAAGCATCTCTTTTCCTTTTTGGAGGCAAATGCACCCATTGAGCGGCTCCTGAAAGAGGTGGAGGCACTTCAAGCTGGTGCCTAGACTGGACGTGAACTCAATGGATCATTTTTATCGGGGTGGATGTAATGCCTAGAGAAGGCTGGTATGTTGTTTTGGAGTCAACCACCGCCACAGAGGTGTTTCTAACTGCGGCAGAGTTGCAAGAGAAGCTTGTGACCTATTTAGAATTACCGGACTTAGAGTTGCCCTACGATTTACAGCCGTTACCTGATGCCGTTAGCCAAGCGCAACACCTGATAGACACTGGTTGCGAGCTACGACTGCCCAATGGCGGCTATGTGCAGTGGTATGCAGTGCGCCTAGAGAAAACATAGCTCACAAGCATCGTTATCTAAGCCACGTGAACTACCGTGACTGAATCAAAGATTACCACAGGTTTCGAACTAATTTTTGGTAAATCTTCTGAATTGGCGCAGGGTCTCTGTGTTTCCAAGCTTTGGAAACGGTGGACAGGTTGAATTTGACGCTATGGTATTTTAACTGAAACAATAGGTCATGACAACTGTTGACGTTTTTATCTAAAATGAGGGTGAGCCACAAGAGGAAAAATCACTCTGAATTGAGTTTAGGGTCATCACGGCTGGGCAACTCAGCGAGTAAAGATTTGACAATACCGGCGAGAGATTTTAGGATGCCCACAAACAATTATTTGTTGTATTTGTAGCCAAATCATAGCTGTTTGGCTGCTTTTTTCTGTCTTTCTTTACTAAATTCAACACTCGTGAGCTTAGAGAGGCCGTACTGACCAACTCCTTTGTTATCCATCCAGTAGCGCAGACATGTGTTGCGACGGTGTACACTTGTAAAGTGTAGGACACCTGTGGTGAGTCACGGTGATGGCTGCGTGTAAACCAGCCAAGTGGTTGAGGCACCATGCATCTATGGGTTACGCCCAGACGGTGTACAACCACTAGTAGAGTCTCCAGCGGTACCGTGTACTGTAGGGGCTTAGTTTACAGACACTCTACGTGTGTACGGTGGGCAATGACCCGCCTTTTTTATTTCCTATGACAATGCAATCGCTTCTACCTGTTGTCCAAGCACTGGCGCAGCAGGTCGCTAACCAAGAACACCTAGACCTTGTGAGTGTGCAGTGGCACACCCATCAGTCGCCGCCAATTCTGCGGGTTGAGGTGCGGCACCCTGGCACCGACACCAGTTTAGACGACTGTGAGCGCATGAGTCGCGCCCTTGAAAGCGTGTTGGATGCAACGGCGGATCTGACCTGTGCTTACGTGCTGGAGGTGTCAAGTCCGGGTCTGTCGGATTTCTTAACGAGCGACCGCGACTTCAGTACGTTTCGTGGCTTTCCCGTGCGGGTGACCACTACTGCGCCCCATCGCGGCAAAACCCTATGGGAGGGCAACCTAGTTCGCCGGGATGAGGTTAATGTCTATCTGAGTCAAAAGGGGCGATCGCTGGCCATTCCGCGTGCCCTGATTGCCACGGTTCAGCTTTACACCCCCCCTGCCGAGGCTTAAAGGGTCTGGGCAGCTTAACGACACATCCATTTGGAGCTTACCATGAGTACCTATCGCTTACCGGGCCTACGGGCCATGATTAACGAAATCAGTCAGGAGCGGCACTTACCAAAACATGCCGTCCACCAAGCCCTTCAGGAAGCCCTTCTCAAAGGTTACGAGCGGTATCGCCGCAGCTTGCGCCCTGACCATGCCCACTTCGAGGACGATCACTTTGCCAATTTTGAAGTGGAGTTAGATACCGAGCAGGAAGGATTTCGGGTGCTGGCCACAAAAACTATTACGGAAACAGTTACCAACCCAGATCGTGAGATTGCCCTTGCGGACGTGGTGGAAGTCGTACAGGATGCCCAATTAGGGGATACGGTGCTGTTGGACGTGACCCCCGACCACCAAGAATTCGGCCGCATGGCTGCCATGCAAACCAAACAAGTGTTGTCTCAAAAGCTACGGGATCAGCAGCGCCGACTGATACAGGAGGAATTCCAAGACTTAGAAGGCACCGTATTACTGGGGCGGGTTTTGCGGTTTGAACGCCGCTCTGTAATTATGGCAGTGCGCAGCGATGCCAGCCAGCCGGAGGTCGAAGCGGAGCTACCTAAACGGGAGCAACTCCCCAACGATAATTACCGTGCCAATTCGACCTTTAAGGTCTATCTCAAGCGGGTTAAGGAAGGGCCGCAACGGGGAGCACAACTGGAGGTCTCTCGGGCAGATGCTGGGCTAGTGGTGTATTTATTTGCCAACGAAGTCCCGGAAATTGAAGATGAAGTGGTGCGGATCGTTGCCATTGCCCGCGAGGCCAATCCCCCGAACCATAAGGTAGGGCCGCGAACCAAAATTGCGGTGGATACCCTAGAGCGGGATGTGGATCCGGTGGGTGCCTGCATTGGGGCGCGCGGCTCTCGTATTCAAGCGGTGGTCAATGAGTTGCGCGGCGAGAAAATTGATGTGATTCGGTGGTCGCCGGATCCAGCCACCTACATTGCTAACTCCCTCAGCCCAGCTCCTGTGGAAGAAGTGCGCCTGATTAATCCCGAAGCCCGAATTGCCCATGTGCTGGTGGCTCCCGATAAGGTGTCCCAAGCCATTGGCAAAGAAGGTCAAAATGTTCGTTTGGCAACCCGCCTCACCGGTTGGAAAATTGAAGTCCGCGACAGTACAACCTACAACTACGAGGAGGAAGATCGGTTGGCGATCGCCGCCCTAGAGGATCAGGATCAAAACACGGCAAGTTAAGAGAGATATGTCCATGGGGATACCACAGCGGCGCTGCGTGGCCTGCGGTCGTGTAGCGAATCGCACTGAATTTTGGCGCATTGTCCGCCGTTGGCCTGACCATGCCGTCAAGGTTGGCGAGGGGATGGGGCGATCGGCCTACCTCTGTCCTACGTCAGAGTGCCTAAAACTGGCGCAGCAAAAAAAACGCCTCGGGCGATCGCTCCGCTGTGCGGTTCCCGATACGGTCTTTAGTACCCTAAAGGCTTGCCTTAAGTCTAGTCAGGCTGACGGTAACGCTGTGCCCCCGCCGGAGACCTAGCCATGCCACACTCACCTATTTGGCAGCCCTTCACCCAAATGAAAACCGCTGACCCCCCACTCCATGTCGAGCGGGCAGCCGGTGCCATCCTTGAGCTGAAGGAGGGGCGCCAGATCATTGATGCCATTTCTAGTTGGTGGGTCACCCTCCATGGTCACAGCCATCCTGTGCTGGCAGAGGCACTCTATCACCAGGCGCAAACCCTTGAGCACGTCATTTTTACTGGCTTTAGCCACGAGCCAGCGGAAACCCTAGCGCACCTCCTGTGTGAGCACACCCCCGCTCCACTGCAACGGGTCTTTTTTTCGGATAATGGCTCAACCGCAGTTGAAGTTGCCCTCAAAATGGCTTACCAGTATTGGCAGCAGGTCGGCCAGCCCCAGCGATCGCGCCTGATTGGCTTTGCCGGTGGCTACCATGGCGATACCCTAGGGGCGATGACCGTCGGCCAAAGTTCCCCGTGGTGGCAACCCTTTCAGCCGCTACTGCCCCCCCTAACCGTTGTTCCCTATCCCGCCACCTATCCGGATGACCCAGACGTCAGCGCTAAGGAAGCAGCAGCACTTGCTGAACTGCAAAAGACGCTGGATGCTGCACCGAATGAGTATGCAGCCCTATTTATCGAACCCTTGGTGCAGGGTGCCGCAGGGATGCGGATGTGTCGCCCTGAATTTTTACAGGCGGTCTCCGCACTAGCAAAGGCCTACGGGGTATTGGTGGTGTACGACGAGGTTATGACTGGCTTTGGGCGCACGGGTGCCCTCTTTGCCTGCGAAAAAGCCGGAACCCAGCCGGATGTGCTCTGCTTATCTAAAGGCTTATCAGGAGGCTGCTTACCCCTTGCGGTGACCTTGGCCACTGAGGCGATTTATCAAGCATTTTACGACGATGATCCGGCGCGAGCCTTCTTCCATAGCCACTCCTACACCGGCAATCCCCTCGCCTGTGCAGTCAGTGTGGCCTCCTTGCAATTGTTGCTGGCACAGCCGCACACCTATGAGCGCTTAGAAGCTCTTCACTGGCAGTGTCAGCAGACTTACCTTGCGGATGTGCCCAATCTGCACCAGTTCCGTACCTGTGGCACTATTGCGGCGATGGAACTCGTCCTTGACCAGCAGACCTCTTATTTTAGTGCGCTAGTACCAAAACTGCGCCGCCGTTTTTTGGAGCTAGGGGTGTTATTGCGTCCCTTGGGTTCAACGCTCTATATTCTGCCGCCCTACTGCATTACTGAAACGCAACTGGCCGCCGTCTATGGCGCAATTCGCCAAGTGGCGATCGAAGTCGCTGAGGGCCTCTTCGGTCAGTGACTCGCTAGGTAACTTAGCAGCCAGTTGACGGCGGTGGCGCGGCGGGTGCGGCGTGGGGTTAATTCGCTAATCTGGTAGCCCTCAAACCCTAACTGCTCCTTCAAGAGTTGCTTATGGGCAGCTGGAATTGAGCGGGTTAGCTTGACAATCGCTGGGCGAGTGCCAATAAAGTCGGGGGGATCGGGGTAGGCTGTGGCCCATTCCGCGGGGACGCGATCGCAGCGCCACGTCTGCTGGTCAGGATCGTAGCGGTACCCCAGACAGTGCCACAATAGGTGGTTCACTGTGGCATCCTCAATTTCATCATTGAGAATTTGCCAGAGGGTCTCTGTTGTCAACGGAGGCAACGGTGAAATCATGGCTAGGATTAGGCTTCAGCGTTCAACTTAGCCACGAGAAGTTGATTGGTGAGCTTTGGATCCGCACGGCCACCGGTTTTCTTCATCATCTGCCCGACAAAGAAGCCCTGTAGCTTGGTTTTACCCGCGCGATACTGTGCCAGTTCATTGGGATGGGCTGCCAGTACTTCGTCAATCATGGCCTCAAGAGTGGCCACATCGGAAATTTGGCTCACACCTTTTTGCGCCACCAGTGCTTTAGCAGACCCACCGTTCGCTAACAACTCTGGCAGTAAGTCTTTAGCAATTTTGCTACTAATGGTGCCCGATTCTATGAGGTCAATGAGTTCCGCTAACCCTGCGGGGGTGAGGGGCAATGCCTCAATACTGAGCTTCTGTTCCTTGAGGTAGGCGGTTATATCCCCCATAATCCAATTCGCTGCTTGTTTGGGGGGTGCCCCTGCCGCCACTGTAGCTTCAAAGTACTCAGCCACCACCCGCTCATCCGTTAGCACCCGGGCATCTTGAGGGGGCAAACTCCACTCCGACTCGTAGCGGCGCCGCTTTTGGGCGGGCAGTTCCGGCAGTTCCTTGCGCCATGCCGCCAATTGCTCGGTGCTCACTTCAATAGGCCCTAGATCCGGCTCCGGGAAATAACGGTAATCGCTAGAGCCTTCCTTGACCCGCATCGTTAGGGTGCGCTGAGTGGCCTCATCCCAAAGGCGAGTTTCTTGGATGATGGGTTCCCCCGCCTTAATTGCTGTCACTTGGCGTTCAATTTCGTAATCAATAGCGCGCTGGATGGCATTGAAAGAGTTCATATTTTTAATTTCCACCTTCGTCCCAAAGGTGGTTGCCCCCACTGGCCGCACAGAAATGTTGACATCACAGCGCAGAGACCCTTCCTGCATATTGCCGTCACAAACGCCTAAATAGCGCAGGATACGTCGTAGCTCTTGGGCATATTCCGCTGCTTCTTGGCCACTGCGCAGATCTGGCTCTGAAACAATTTCTACTAAGGGAACACCTGCCCGGTTCAAATCCACAAGGGAGTAGGTCGAACCGGCAAGGCGATCGCTCCCCGCGTGAACCAACTTCCCTGCATCCTCTTCCATGTGTAGCCGGGTAATGCCTATATTTTTACGACGGACGGTACCCGCGTCATCAATCAACTCAATTTCCAGAAAGCCGTGCTGGGCAATTGGCAGATCGTACTGGGAAATTTGGTAATTTTTAGGTAGATCAGGGTAGAAGTACTGCTTGCGGTCGAATTTACTGTAGGGGGCAATCTGGCAATTCAGTGCCAAACCCGCCTTAACCGCATAGGCCAGCACTTTCTCGTTGAGCACCGGTAAGGTGCCCGGCAGCCCCAAACACACCGGATCAATATTCGTATTTGGCGGCGCACCAAATTGAGTCGAGCTACCGGAAAAGATTTTTGTGGCGGTATTAAGCTGGCAGTGAATTTCTAGGCCAATCACCGCCTCGTAGGTGAGAGTGGCAGGATCCACCACTGCTGGTGTGGCTCCCGTCTCTGGCTTGGCGGCTTTTGTTGCTGTAGATTTCGGTGATTTCTTTTTGGTTGCTTTTGCCATGCTGAGCCTGTAATTCCCAAACTGACCTTGTGTCCACATCTCTATCTAGGGTGACATCCTTCCGAGGCTGATGGCAAGCCAAAACTTGATAAGGTGAAATCAGGTTTTTTTCTCCCATGCGCCTACCCACTGCTATTTCGGTGCCTTACCTGTCCTTACTGGATCGCTACATTCTCCGGCAGATGATCCAACCCTTTGTGGTTGGGTTTGGCATTTTTACGGCGATCGCCGCCGTGATTGGTACTGTGTTCTACCTCATTCGGAACATGGTCGAAAATAATCTCGGCATTTTTAGTGCCGTGCAAGTTTTTTTCCTACGTCTGCCGACCTTTGCCGTCCTAGGTATTCCTATGGCCGTGCTATTTGGGGCACTGTTAGCCTATAGCCAACTTTCCCGCCGCAGCGAAGTCATTGCCTGCACAAGTTGCGGGGTTAGCCCAGTGCGCTTGGTCTGCCCTGCCCTCATGGCGGGCTTCCTTGCCTTGATCCTAACCTTTGGCCTCAATGAGCTTGTGGCTCCCCCCTTGCCTACCGCGCCATTGAAACCCTGCGCACGGCCATTGGCCAACCCGTGCCAACCTACCATCCCAAAAATATTTTCTACCGTCGCTTTGCCCATGGTCAGCTTCAGCAGTTGTTCTTTGCCCATACGTTTGATGGCCGCGTGATGGGAGAGGTCACAGTACTAAATTTTCAGGATGGCGAGTTGCGAGAAATCCTTAGAGCAGAAGCAGCAGAGTGGCAAGGCGCTGTTTGGATATTTCGCCGTGGCGCACTTTATCGCCTCAACCCCGCCCAAGACTATGAAGCCGTTGAACCCTTTGGGGAGCGATATTTTGCCTATCCACGCACCCCCCTTGATTTAGCCCAAGAAACCCGCGATCCTGAATTCATGACCAGTCGCGAAATGTACCACCACAGCCAGATCTTGGCCGAAAGTGGGGATATGAAACGGCTGCGACAATGGCAGGTGCAGTTGCAAGAAAAGCTGTCTTTGCCCTTTGTTTGTGTTGGTTTCGCCCTGATCGGCGCAGTTTTAGGCATTAGCTCACCTCGCCAAGGTCAGGGACGTGCCTTTGGCCTTAGTGTAGCGATTATTTTTGGTTACTACGTAGTGAGCTTCATTTTTACAGCGTTTGGCGAAGGGGGAGCTGTCAGCCCCATTGTTGCCAGTTGGCTTCCCAAGACGGTTGTGACGGCGATCGGTATTGGCATGCTGCACCACGCAAATCAACACTAGACTAACCGTTGGGCTGGGAGTCTGGCCAGATTTCGAGATCGTTAAAGTCTTGAAACTCGAGGAGTGCTTCCCCCAACGCATCCAACTGCTCCAGAGTTGACATCCTCCCCTTCCTTCGCTGTGCTCAGGAAGAGGATTCCATCGTCGCCGATGAAGGTTTCTGCGTCAACGAGGTGACGTGCTCAACCTCTGTTTCCAGAAGATGAGTAGCGGCCTCGTCTCCACCAGCGTAAGAGCCTGTGTGCCCCACAGTCCGTCAACCTAGCTCCACAATGTTGATAGCTGCGTTGGGGTCTCTGTCCAGCACAGTTCTGCACTGACACACACTGACACAAATGAGAACGAGTGCTGAGGATTGGCGTCGCAGACGAGCATTTTATCTACCAAAACCTGGGATAGTTGTACCACAAGTTGATTGCTTGTCTCAGGGAGATTAACTCCCCTCGACTCGTGCGGGGGAGTCCATGTATCCCCGCCGGGGTTTTATCGCTCCCCCGAACCCCCACATGCAGATAAAATTAGAGATAGATAGCCAGCGCCTATCTCACGAGCATAGGAAATCTTTTTAAGTTAAGTTGCCACTTGAGCGATCGCCATCACGGAGACAAAACTCATGATACCCATGAATCGTTACTTAATAGCTAGCCTAAGCATACTGCTATGGCCAGTGGCTAGCGTTGCTGCCCCCTTACCACCAGTATTTAACCCTATCTCCCCGACAACGGGATTTGAATCCTCCCAAATGAATCGAATGCTAGAGAACGAGTGGCGCTACGACCAGCGCGATCGTGTGGATGCCAGCTCTGCGCTAACACCCGAGCAATTAGAAAATCCCGCCAATAGCGTTCTACAAATTGAGGTGGATGGCCAATTGCTGACTCCGAGTCAAGCCCAGCAGCTCCTCCTGCGGCAACAGCAACCCTAATTGCATCTACCAGCCAAAATCCTGCCCTAGCAGTTGGTAGAGTCTCTCATTATGGGGCTTAAAAAACTCGTCTAAGTAGTCATCAACCAGCGGTGGAACCACTGTCCGATTGTTCGCGACATTTTTGGGCTGCAAGTTAGTCACCTGATACTCTGGATCAACCCCAATAAACTCAAACACTGTTCTCAGGCAAGCTGCTGTGGCACTGAAGAAGTGTTCACTGCTCAAAATCAGCAATTGCTCCTTGGTAAACAGCTGAAAATACCGCTCGAGTTGCTGTTGGTAGAGGCCGCGACACTTGTAGGAGTGGTGAATAAACCCATGGCTGTTATAGTTAGCATTTTCTATCAAGGGTGCCAAGCGACGTTCTTCACTAGTAAACGCCTCGTACATTCCTAGCGGCTCCCGCCCTTTGCGCTTTTCATGAAAGTAGTGGGAAATTGCCCGCTTGCTGGGGTTGCGCAACAGTACAATCATCTTTACGTTGGGCAAAACCTCGGCAATACGCTGCGGCACACGAGGGTGAAAAAGATACAACGGCGATGACTCAAAGGTCTGCTTGCCGTCCTGTAAGTCCCTCTCGAGGGGAAAATGGGCACGGTACCAAGGCAATCCCTTCTCAAAGGTATCAATGCTAGGATGAGTGCCGCCATCAAAAAAATGAACTTCTTTTTTTAGAGAAGGAACTAACTGGGGATGTTGGCTTAAATAATCGTGCAAGCTGGTTGTGCCCGCCTTTTGCGCCCCAAGAATAATAAAGTGGGGTAAGCTGCGCTGTGCCCACGTGTTTTTTTGATACTGGTGAACAAGGTCAGGCACGATTGCCCGGGCCACGCCAGCAAGGGTTCTTTGAATTGTTTGATGCATAACAACTGTTCGGTGTAACTGGGCGCTGCAACCTATTAGAAAGCTGAGGAAGAGACGCAAAAGGGGTGACCGCAGCCACCCCTATACACGCTATCAGGTCTCAGGACTTCCTAGACCCCGACAGCTTTCTGAACCACTTGGGCAAGTTCGCCTTTGGCATACTTGGCAGCGTAGTCTTCAAGGCTGAGTTGCTTGATCTTGCTGGCATTACCAGCGGTGCCAAACTGTTGATAGCGATCGGCGCATACTTTTTGCATGTACTTGATCGAGGGTTTGAGGAAGTGACGGGGGTCAAATTCCTTGGGAGCAAGCGCAAGGGCTTCGCGCACAGCCGCAGTAATGGCTAGGCGGTTATCAGTGTCGATGTTAACTTTGCGAACACCACTCTTAATCCCTTTTTGGATTTCCTCCACCGGCACCCCATAGGTTTCCGGAATAGCCCCACCGTATTGATTGATTAGAGCGATCAAGTCTTCGGGACGGAGCTAGAGCCGTGCATCACTAGGTGGGTGTTGGGCAAGCGGCGGTGAATTTCTTCAACGCGGCTGATGGCCAAAATTTCACCCGTGGGTTTGCGAGTAAATTTGTAAGCCCCATGGCTGGTGCCGATCGCCACCGCTAAGGCATCCACTTGAGTGCGCTCTACAAAGTCCACCGCTTGATCTGGATCGGTGAGCAGCATCGAGTGATCAAGGGTGCCTTCAAAGCCATGGCCATCTTCCGCTTCCCCTTGACCTGTTTCCAGCGAGCCAAGACAGCCGAGTTCCCCTTCCACCGACACACCAATGGAGTGAGCCACCTTCACCACTTCGCTGGTCACTGCCACGTTGTACTCATAGCTAGCGGGGGTTTTGGCATCCGCTTCGAGGGAGCCATCCATCATCACGCTGGTGAAGCCATTGCGAATGGCAGAGTAGCAGGTGGCAGGCTCGTTCCCATGGTCTTGGTGCATCACAATCGGAATATGGGGATAGGTCTCCACCGCCGCCAGAATCAGATGGCGCAGGAAGTTTTCCCCAGCATATTTACGGGCACCCCGCGACGCTTGCAGAATGACTGGGCTGTCGGTTTCGTGAGCCGCCTGCATGATCGCTTGGATTTGCTCCATGTTATTGACGTTGAAGGCGGGGATGCCGTAACCATTTTCGGCTGCGTGATCCAGCAGCAAGCGCATGGGTACGAGTGCCATAGGGTTATGTCCTCCTAAAATAGAGCGGGTGTATCACTTCGTTAAACCTTACCGATAATCTTAGGCTAATTTGCCCGTTTATGTTACCTAGGGGCGATCGGCCATTTGGGACACCGTCTTTGGCAGTGCGCCATTTACCATTAAGATCATTAAGATTTGGAAGCAACGCCTTGTGAGAAGTGTCCATGGTAGAACCCTCTTTAGGTCTGTCCGCCGATAATGACAATGATTCGCTAGGGGGGCGATCGCTGCAGTGGTCAGAGCGGCGGAGCCGCCTTGAAGAACTCATTGCTACGCTGCGCATTGCCGATGAATTAGCAGCAGGAAGCTATCTCATTACCAGCGGCGAGTTAGCCGAGCTAATGGATGTCCATGCCAGTGCGGTCACCAGCCGTGGCGAAGAGTGGGTATGGCGGAACTGGCAAGTTTCGCGAGTACGGCGCGAAAGTAATCAAATTCTTTGGCAGTTAGAGCGGATAGCCATCAGCAAAGAGCCATCCGCAGACACCCATCCCAGCTAACGGCTAGACTCTCTGCCCAACCTACAGCCCTCTTAAACTTGAGTAGCAAGCCATGGATTTAGATTTTCCCCTAGAGTGTTTTGACAATGATTTAAGTGAAACCGCGCTGGCTCAGTTTCTCGATGCTGAGCAGTTGGGGGTGGATACGGAAACAATGGGCTTAAATATTGCCCGCGATCGCCTCTGTTTGGTGCAGATCTGTAATCCTGCCGGTCAGGTGGCAGTGGTCAAAATTGGCCGGGGGCAAACGGCTGCTCCCCATCTGCAACACCTCCTAGAGCACTCTGGCATCACCAAAATCTTTCACTACGCACGGTTTGATTTGGCAACCCTGCGCTACCATTTGGGGATCCGCGTTCAGCCGGTGTTTTGCACCAAAATTGCCAGTAAAATTGCCCGTACCTATTCACCACGGCACGGCCTTAAGGATTTAGCCCTCGATATGCTGGGGGTTGAACTGGATAAATCTGCCCAAAGTTCAGACTGGGGGAATGCCCTCGCCCTGCGTGACGATCAACTGCGCTATGCCGCTAATGATGTCCGCTACCTCATTCCTCTGCGGCAACAGTTACTGTCGATACTGGTGCGGGAAGAACGCCTGCCATTGGTCGAGGCTGCCCTAAGCTGCCTACCGGCCATTGTGGAACTGGATTTAGGGGGGTACGATCGCGTCTTCGAGCACGGCTAAAAAGGGTGCCAAGGTACTGTCTTGGGGGGCGGGGTGCGCTGGCAGCGTTCCCGAAACGGGCAAGGGGAGCAGTACTTAGAACTAAGTTCTAGGCCGACCTGTGGTAGGTCTTGGCCACGCGCATAGTCGTTGAGCCAGTATTGAAGCTGCTGCAACTGCTGTGTGAGATCGTTTTCAACCTGTTGATGTTGCGCTTGAGTGTAGTGAAACGTATAGACCGTTGCCCCCCTTTCCCCTTGGGCAAACCAGTAGGTCATGGAAATTTGCTCAGGGGAGTAGTCGGTGGTGGCTGCTAGCAGGTAGCAGTAGAGGCGGGTTTGCCAATGGCGTGCTAATGTGTTTTGGGGAGGCGGCTGGGGATAGGTTTTCCAGTCGAGGATTTGAGCACGATCCGTGCCAAAAATCACCAGATCGTAGATACCAACAAGGGTAAAGCCCTCTAGGGCAGTACTACGGCGGTGTTCAGTGTAGGCGGTGCCTGCAATCATAGGGGGCGGATCCGCCTGAAACTGCTCAAACCATTCCCGCAAAGTCGGTTGAGCCTCTAGAAGAGGGTGAATATCTAAGCCGTGGAAATGCTGCTGCATCAGGCGGTGGAACTCACGGCCAAGGTGTTGAGCACTGCTGAGGCTGTCTGGTAACCCTAAGCGGTTCAAGTAGCGGTACTGAAACTGGCGCGGACAATTTTTGAGGTGGCGTAATTGAGCTTGGGAAATGTGCATATCACAACCAGCCGAGGATGGTGATGAGGCCGTAAAGCACCCATAGGGTTGCAACCCCTACAGCCCAGTAAGGTGCCCCCCACTGCTGTGTTTGTTTGAGGTCTGGGCACTGCCATGTGGCAACTTCTACGGTGGGGATGGTGCCCCGCCGAAACCAACCTTCAACCACAACAGAGCGGTTCTGAAGCTGTTTTAACAGTTGTGGCTGCACAATTGGCCAAGCAGCGCCCCATGATTTATAGCAGCGCAGTAGCCAAAGGCCATTGGCTGTTTGTAACCACAGGTGCTGCCCCAACCCATTTCTTAGACCGGTGACAGCACACAGCCGACCCTCTAGCCGAACAGGCGTGCTGTCGAGGGGCAGAGCAAGGGAGCGGTGCAGCAGTTGCCCTAGGGTCGCGGGTTCTGGGCGATCGCCCAAGGGAGGGTAGTAGGCATTGATGCGCAGGAACAACCCTAGCCCAACACCAATACTGCTAAGCCCTAGGCCTAGGGTCTGCCAATCGGTGAGCCACCAAAGGGCTGCCCCCACTCGCCCAACCCGGACGGCAAAATGGCCGATGCCACTTAAAAGTAGGGCTAGCAGACCACCGGCGATCGCGCCCCAAAGGGGGGTCAACTGCAGCCAACCGCGCTGTAAGGGAGGTAAGGGTTGGGGCGACACCAAGAGTAAGCAGGGTAGCTGCCAGCGACGGCTATAGGACATCAAAGCTCGCAGCCGCAGCCCCAACGGGCGATGGGAGGAGGTACAGCGGAACCAGTGTCGGAGCGGGTGATCCCCATCCCAGCGGGCGATCGCCCCCCAGTCGAGGGGTTGGTCACCCCAGAGGGCGGCCTGGGTTGGGTTCAAGGGCAGCAGCAGCCGCAGCGATTCTAGAGCCCCGCCAATACTGCCTTGGGTGCTCACCGTTTGGGCGGTGGCGTGCATCAACCGTAGCCATGCCAGCACTAAGGTGTTGGGGTTACCCGCCATCGCCGCTCCTTGGCGATCGCTGTAGTACTGCCGCAGTTGATTTGTCCAAAACAAGAGCATTTCCAGCCCCCGAAAGACAAGGTAACTCCCTTGACTGAGCAGTGCGCAACAAGCGTATAGGGTTATTGCCCCCCATCGCCGCCCCCAACCCTGACCGTAGGGCGGTGCCCAGCGATCGCCCCAGCGACTCAATCGGTCGTACACCGCGTAGGGACATTGCAGCGCTAGGACAAGAGGTGCCATCAGTGTATTCAACCCCTGTCGCAGTTGTGCTAGTTCCACCGCCAAGAGTGCCGCCAATTCCTCTGAGGTGGCAGTTCGCAGTAACCCCTCGCTCACGACAACCCGTCGTTGCCAGCGACCATAGCTAAAAATCAGGGGGGCAGTGGTGATGATGCAGCGCAGTTGGGGGCGGGGTTGCCACCACGACCATGGCAGAGTGTCCATGAGAGCCACTGCATCAGGGCTGTACTCCCTTAATTCATTCAAACTAACGGGGCGCAGCCCATACCCATAGCTCAGGACAACAGACCAAAGAGCACTGCTAAAACCAAAGAGGAGCACGCCCAAAAAGATGACCAATGCCGCGGCGATCGCCCCTTCCCAGCCTCGCAACAGCGCCACGGTATCGTTAGGTAGCCCTGTCAGATAGGTTACTCCCCCAAAATAACGACGTACACTAGCCCTGCTAGCACAGCGATCGTGATCCCTTGGCTCGCCCAAAGATACCCCCGTGACACCGGTCGAAGCTGAATGTGGCCAGAGGATAGCCGTGGAACGGTGAGCTGCAAATTCGGGGAGGTGGGTTCCTCGTCGCGGTGCGCCTCGAGTTCTGGGAGATACTTGCGTGCCCATGCACGGATGCGGGGATGCCCAGCATGGGTGAGAAACTGACACAGGGCGATCGCCTCTGGCCACTGTTGGGTGTGGGTATAGGCTTTAATGAGGTGCAAATGTGCCTTTAACCCCTCTCGCTGCACACCATACTGGGCGATGACCGCCTCAAATGCAGCGATCGCCAGCAAATAATCCCCGCGGTTTAGAGCCGCCACCCCCGCAATAAAGCGGGGATCAACCCTAAAGTCTGGTTCTTGGCGAGCCATAGCACAGTGATTTCAACAACAAACCTGACATTTGACCTTAAACAGGACATAGGAAACAGGGGATATTGCAAGCCAGTGTTGAGTCTTGGGTGACACGGATTGACCGACGGGTTCAACGATCAGGAGCCAGCTGGCATCCACCCCATGCACCCCAAGTGCTAGCCCGCCGTTGCACTTATCTCAACGGCTGCCGCGATCCTCAGCACCTTTTTCTTCCGATAAGGGACACGCTCTCCTACCACTCCAGTTGATTTACTGGACGCAGCAGGATTTTTCTGACGTGCCTAGCCAATACGGGAACTCTAGGCTACTATTATAGATCCAGTCAGAAAGTGTTCGAGCGATCGCTGGTATCATTGCGTATGGCACCCACTCTGCCCGCTTGAGAACTCACTATACATCTTAATTTTCGTTAAAGGAGCTAGGAACATACTCGCATGGTCAATCAGGAAAAAACGTTAGATGTGGGCTTTACGCACGCTGATTTTGCAGCCTTACTCGACCGATACGACTATCATTTCAATCCCGGCGATATTGTAGCAGGGACAGTTTTTAGCATCGAGCCAAAAGGCGCCCTGATTGACATAGGCGCAAAAACTGCGGCCTACATCCCCATTCAAGAAATGTCAATCAACCGCATCGATAGCCCCGAAGAAGTCCTGCAATCCAATGAAACCCGGGAGTTTTTCATTCTTGCGGATGAAAACGAAGAAGGGCAACTTACCCTTTCCATCCGTCGCATTGAGTACATGCGGGCATGGGAGCGGGTACGCCAGCTTCAGGCTGAAGATGCCACGGTGCGCTCTCAGGTCTTTGCCACTAATCGTGGCGGTGCCTTAGTGCGCATTGAAGGGCTGCGAGGCTTTATTCCCGGTTCCCACATTAGTACCCGTGTCAACAAAGAAGAACTGGTCGGTGAGGAGCTCCCCCTAAAATTCCTAGAAGTGGATGAAGAGCGCAACCGCCTTGTCCTCAGTCATCGCCGTGCCCTTGTTGAACGTAAGATGAACAAGCTGGAAGTCTGCGAAGTAGTGGTTGGGACGGTGCGGGGTATTAAGCCCTACGGTGCCTTTATTGACATCGGCGGGGTCAGTGGCCTGCTCCACATCTCCGAAATCTCCCATGATCACATTGATACGCCCCACAGTGTCTTCAATGTCAATGATCAGTTGAAGGTGATGATCATTGATCTCGATGCTGAGCGCGGACGTATCTCCCTCTCCACCAAACAGTTAGAGCCAGAGCCGGGCGACATGGTCAGAAATCCGCAGTTAGTCTATGAGAAAGCGGAGGAAATGGCCGCTCGCTACCGTCAGCAACTCCTGCAACAACAGCAAGCGGCTATGGCAGAACAAGAGACTGACGACCTCCCCGCAGCCACCGACGAAGACGCTGCTGAACCCATGCTACAAGAGGCATAGCTTGGCTCTCGCCATTACCCTTGGGGATCCCGCTGGCATTGGCGCTGAAATTGTTCTCAAAGCCCTAGCGCACTTCCCTCCTGAGGCGTTAGGCCAGTTTTTTATCAGTGGCAGTCGCTCCCTCCTTGAGGACACCTACGGTTGGCTCAGCCAGCGCGGTCAAGCCGTTGTGCATCCAGCCCTGCTACAGGTATGGGATCATCCCCTGATCTCCAATGTACGTCCCGGCTACCCCAGCTCAGCAACGGGGGCAATGAGTTTTGCTTACCTAGAAACCGCCATTGCTGCTGCTAAAACTGGAACGGTGGCGGGTATTGTGACCGCACCCATTAGTAAGGCGTTGTGGCACGCAGCCGGCTATGATTACTCTGGCCAAACGGAGGTTCTGGCTTGCCATACGGGTGGTTCTGAGGTGGGGATGCTCTTTTTGGGGCGATCGCCCCAAACCCACTGGGTACTCACGACCCTGCTGGCTACAACCCATATTCCCCTGTCCCAAGTGCCGCATCACTTAACCCCAGCCCTGTTAACCCAGAAACTAGAGTTACTTGTCAGTTTTTTGCAGCACCACCGGGGATTAGCACAGCCGCGCATTGCCGTTGCTGGCCTCAATCCCCACAGTGGCGAGCAGGGGCATCTTGGCCGCGAAGAAGTGGACTGGCTCATCCCGTGGTTAACAAGGGCTCAGCAACAGTACCCCCACGTTGAAATTGTTGGACCTGTGCCACCGGATACCCTCTGGATTGGTGCGGCGCACGCATGGTGGGGCACCCCCTCTCAGCACCCCAGTTACGATGCCTACCTTGCCCTCTACCACGATCAAGGTCTGATTCCAGTCAAGATGCTAGCCTTTCATGACGCGGTGAACACCACCATTGGGCTGCCCTTTATTCGCACCTCTCCCGATCATGGCACTGCCTTTGATATTGCCGGTCAGGGCATTGCCGACCCCCGCAGCCTCCTCGCAGCAATCCATTGGGCACAAGAGCTGACCACCACCGGCAAGATCGGTTTTCCCGCCCATACTTGCCTCAGGGGAGTTTGATAGAATGCCAGCAGAGGACTAAACGGTCACCACCCGTATTGCCAACTCTTTAGCACTTAAGGATAAACTCCATTGATTGCTGTGTCGGGCAGAAACCACTATGGGATTTTTTGATTCAGAAATTGTTCAGCAAGAGGCGCAAAACCTGTTTCTGGATTACCAGCAGTTAATGCAGCTTGGCTCTGAGTACGGCAAATTTGACCGTGAAGGCAAAAAAATCTACATCGAAAAAATGGAAGAATTGATGGAGCGCTACCGTATCTTTATGAAGCGGTTTGAGCTATCCGATGATTTTATGGCGCAGATGACGGTCAAGCAGCTAGAAACCCAGTTGAGTCAGTTTGGGCTGTCAGCTCAAGCAATGTTTGATCAGATGCATCAAACGCTTGAGCGCATGAAGGCCGAGGTAGAGCGCCAACTCTAGGACATTGCTGCTGTGCTGCTATTTAATCTTGACGGTGTTATCAGTACCGAAGCTAGCATTTCTGTTTTAGATCGCGGGTTTCTCTACGGGGATAGCGTCTATGAAGTGATTCGTACCTACCATGGTGTTCCCTTTGCCTTGCTAGATCATCTGGCTCGCCTGCGAGCGTCGGCAGCTTACCTATACATGGCGGTGCCTTGGGACGATGCCCATATTATTAGGGAGGTTGAGCGTACCTTAGCCGCTGCCCCTAAAGGGGAGTACTATATTCGCATTGTGGTGACCCGGGGAGCGGACCAACGGATTGGCCTGTGCCCTGAACCGACGACCCAGCCGCGATTGCTCATTGTCCTGATGGCGATCGCCCCCGAACCCCATTTCAACTCGGCGGGAGTGCGTTTAACCATTGCCCAGCGCCAACGCACCAGTATTGAAGCCCTTGACCCTGCTGCTAAAACTGGCAATTACCTGAACAATATCTTGGCGCTCCTAGAGGCGCAGCAACATGGATTTGATGATGCCCTGCTGCTGAACGGGGCAGGCCAGATCACCGAGGCCACCACCAGTAATGTTTGGATAGTGCGGGCTGGGGTGGTGGAAACCCCTCCCCCTAGCGTCGGCATTCTCCACGGCATTACCCGCGCCACCCTATTAGAAATTTTGCAACAGCTAGAGGTACCCCATCGTGAGGTCATTCTCACCCCAGCGGACTTGGCCAGCGCTTCCGAAGCGTTTTTAAGCTCCTCTGTGCGCTTACTGATGCCCATTCGCCAAGTGGATGAAACTCTGCTCCCCTGCCCGGGATCCGTTAGCCAACGGCTATGGGACGCTTTACTGGAGGTGATGGAGAACCACTAATTCGGGCGTTGCACAGAAGGCATTGCTGAATGGAGCTATGAATTAGAGGGGAACAGGTACTGTTTGAAACTTCAAAGGGTCTATCGGACTTGGTATGCTAATGTAACATGCTATACGAAATCTAAGATATGCAGCTACTTCTAACTGAGCTACTCAACCTACTTGGAATTGAGGTTGAAGATTATACCGATGTTGCGGGAGAATTGATTCTTATAGTGGAAGCAAAGACAACCGAGGCGATTTGCCCACGTTGCAAACAAAAAAGTTGTCATTTACACCAGAATCATTGGTATCTAGTGCGAGATTTAAGCATCAGTGGACGAACCGTATTTCTTAAGATCAATCGTCGCCAGTTTAAGTGTCGAACTTGTGGTAAGCCATTCAGTGAAACGCTCGATTTCATCGGCAATCGTCGCAAGCAAACGGATCGATTTGCTCAGTCAATCGTGCAACAGGTTTTGCACAGCAACATTCATAATGTTGCAATTTCAAATGGTCTCACTGATGAAGAAGTATGGTCAATGGTACAGTATGTCAGTAAAAAAAACTCCACGTCGATGTGAGTTCAGTAAAACGATTAGGTATAGATGAGATTTCCTTAGGTAAAGGATAAGGAGATTACATAGTTGTTTTGGTCGATTTAGAGCGGCGAATTCCCCTTGCCTTTGCGCCTTCTCGCAAGCAGGAAGATGTGAGGCAAGTGCTTGAGGCATGGGGAGCAGCAGTACTCAATCAAATTATTGAGGTGAGCATTGACCTGTCTGGAAACTATAAAAGTTTGGTTCATAAACTCCTACCGAATGCTACGGTGGTTGCCGACCGATTTCATGTTATAAACATTGTGAATCAGGAATTGGATAAGGCTCGACAAAGTATTTGTAAAGCGAATGAGCAGACGGTAAATGAAGTCCAGAAAGCCCAGATTGCAGCCGCGCTCAAACAAAGTAAATATGCATTACTCAAGCCGGAGGAAAATCTAACTCAGAAGCAAAAAGCAAAACTGGAAGAAATTCGAGAAGTAGCGCCAAGTCTGACTCGAATGCATCAGGAGAAGGAATCGTTTAGAGCCATCTTTGAGCAAGCAAAAGATTGGAAAGATGGAACCTTTCAATTGCTCGATTGGTTAGCTCAAGCTCAGGATTCTTTTCAAGAGAGCGTAAGAACAATTTGTCGGTGGTTTGGTGAAGTCACCGCCTATTTTGATAATCACACAAATAGTGGTGTTGTTGAAGGTATTAACAATAAATTGAAGCTGATCAAGCGGTCAGGTTATGGGTTCAGGAACTTTGACAATTTTCAGTTACGTTGCTTAATTTGCTGGCATTTAGCTATTGATTAAGCATAACTCGGACGATAGAGCCGGGGCCTTGGATCGCCTATGGCATTTATCAACTGGTGATGCGTATAAGCCCTGTGCTCAAAACTGCCCCCGTGAAAGGGTGAGTTGATGCATCGGTAACTAGGCCAAGGAGTCCCGCTACAATTTGTAATAGTTGCATTCAATTCAACCGGCTCATGAGCACACCTCCTCTGATTTGTCTTGAGCATTTACAGAAAATCTATGGTCAAGGTGAAACAGAAGTGCGTGCGCTCAATGGCATTGACCTCCAAATCCAGCACGGAGAATACGCTGCCATTATGGGGGCCTCAGGGTCTGGCAAATCCACGATGATGAACATTATCGGCTGCTTGGATCGACCCACCTTTGGTAAGTATTTTCTGGATGGTCAAGATGTCTCGCGGCTCACGGATGATGAATTGGCGCATATCCGTAATGCCAAAATTGGCTTTGTGTTTCAGCAGTTCCATTTGTTGGGGCAACTGACAGCGCTGGAAAATGTGATGCTGCCGATGATCTATGCCCAAGTTCCCCCCAAAGAACGACGGGAGCGAGCGATTGTGGCGCTGGAAAAGGTAGGACTGGGGCACCGCTTACATAACCGCCCAAATCAACTATCTGGGGGACAACAGCAACGTGTGGCGATCGCCCGTGCCATTGTCAATCAGCCATTGTTGCTGTTAGCTGATGAGCCAACGGGTGCCCTTGATAGTCAAACAACTATTGAAATCCTTGATATTTTTAGTCAGTTGAATGCTGCTGGGATGACGGTTGTCATGGTTACCCATGAGCCAGACGTAGCTAGTATTACGCGACGCATCATTCACTTTCGCGATGGCCAGATTCGCTCTGATGTGCCAAATATACCTAACTCTGCCGTCGCTTCTGCTTTATTATGAACTACCCCACCGGATAGACGGAGTCTCTGCCTTGTCCTTAGCATTCCAGATTCGTGCGGCTGCCCCCGCCGATGTACCGACTCTATTTCGCCTGATTCAAGACCTAGCTGCCTACGAACATCTAAGCCATAGCGTCAGTGGCACCGTTGCGCAGCTAAGGGAGCACCTGTTTGGCGATCGCCCCTACGCGGAAGCCCTCCTCGCTGAAAGCCACGGCCAAGGGATTGCCTATGCCCTGTTCTTTACCACCTACTCCACATTTTTGACCCGACCGGGACTCTACCTCGAAGATCTGTTTGTGCTGCCCACCTATCGCCGCCAAGGAGTTGGCATCGCTTTGATCAGAGCACTGGCTCGTATTGCCCGCGATCGCCACTATGGCCGCCTAGAGTGGAGTGTCCTTGAGTGGAACCATCCCGCCATTGCCTTTTATGAAGGCATTGGTGCTGAGGTGTTACCTGACTGGCGCATTTGCCGCTTGAGTGGTGCCCCCCTTTGGCAATTGGCGCAGAGCCAGTCATCCCAAGCCAGCAGTTGAAATCTCAAAACGACCTTTGCTAGATTAAAAGCGTTGTTAAGATTCGTAAACTTGGCGCTCACTTTATCTTTAGGGCAACCTAAAGGTGCAGCCAAGCGCGAACCCGGTATTATCTTTGTGGAGTTTAATTCCATGACAATAGCAATCGGACGTGCGCCAGCGGAGCGAGGATGGTTCGACATTCTCGACGACTGGCTCAAGCGCGACAGATTTGTGTTTGTGGGCTGGTCAGGCATCCTGCTGTTCCCCTG
Organism: Thermostichus lividus PCC 6715; assembly: GCF_002754935.1. Taxonomy (NCBI): domain Bacteria; kingdom Bacillati; phylum Cyanobacteriota; class Cyanophyceae; order Acaryochloridales; family Thermosynechococcaceae; genus Parathermosynechococcus; species Parathermosynechococcus lividus. Next base: position 1,604,945 of record NZ_CP018092.1, on the reverse strand, counting down.
TGCCTACCTTGCCCTGGGTGGTTGGCTGACCGGCACCACCTTTGTAACCTCGTGGTACACCCACGGCTTAGCCTCCAGCTACTTGGAAGGCTGTAACTTCCTGACCGTGGCAGTCTCGACCCCGGCCAACAGTATGGGACACTCCCTGCTGCTGCTGTGGGGACCCGAAGCCCAAGGGGACTTTACCCGCTGGTGTCAACTGGGAGGCCTGTGGACGTTTATTGCCCTCCATGGTGCCTTTGGCCTCATTGGCTTTATGCTGCGGCAGTTTGAAATTGCCCGCTTGGTTGGCATTCGCCCCTACAACGCCATTGCCTTTAGTGCGCCGATTGCCGTATTTGTGAGTGTCTTTTTGATTTACCCACTGGGGCAGTCGGGCTGGTTCTTTGCGCCTAGTTTTGGGGTAGCGGCGATTTTCCGGTTCTTGCTATTCTTCCAAGGGTTCCACAACTGGACCTTGAACCCCTTCCACATGATGGGGGTTGCCGGGGTGCTGGGGGGTGCCCTACTGTGTGCCATTCACGGTGCGACGGTTGAAAATACCCTGTTCCAGGATGGGGAAGGGGCCAGTACCTTCCGTGCCTTTACCCCCACCCAGTCGGAAGAGACCTATTCGATGGTGACGGCGAACCGGTTCTGGAGCCAAATTTTTGGGATTGCCTTCTCGAACAAGCGCTGGCTACACTTCTTTATGCTGTTTGTGCCAGTGACAGGTCTGTGGATGAGTGCGATTGGAGTCGTAGGGCTAGCGGTGAACCTGCGCTCCTACGACTTCATTTCGCAAGAGATTCGTGCGGCTGAAGATCCTGAGTTCGAGACGTTCTACACCAAGAACATTCTGTTGAACGAAGGGATTCGGGCGTGGATGGCGCCGCAAGACCAACCCCATGAAAACCTAGTCTTCCCCGAAGAGGTACTCCCCCGTGGTAACGCCCTCTAGTAATTCTAGGGAGAGAATGAGCACCTAGAGCCAAAAACCTAGAGCAAAAAATAAGCCCCCATGCTCAGACTGGGGGCTTTGCCGTTTTAAGCAGGTAGTAATAGGGCTAGGGATTAGTAACGGTAGCCGCTATAACCACTATTGCCCTGATTGGGTTTGTGGACGATAAAGCTCATCACCTGACACTGCTTAATGTTGTCAAAAGCCACAACACGAATGTAGCAGTTGGGGTATTCCGAGCGGCACTGCTGCACCTCGTTGAGTACCTCTTGGGGGCTGGTGCAGTTGAACAGGGGCAACTTCCACATGGTCCAGTAGCGGATTTCAGCATCAGAGCTTTCGTTGAACTCGACGCAGGGGTGGTAGCCTTGCTCAATGGTGTACTGAATTTGCCGCGCAATCTGGGCATCACTCAGCGGCGGCAAGTAAGAAAAGGTTTCGTAGCGACGCTCTTTGGGTAATGTTTTCATAGGTTCCTCAATCAAAAAACAAGGACAATCAATCGCATTCAGTCGGTTGTTGATTCAGGGGGTGGGCTGCCCTCAACCGAGACATCTGACACTTGGGTCATCCGCTCTAATTGCTGGCAGCGTTGCTGTCGGTTCGCCTGCTGGATGCCGGTACGCAGCATTTCCGGTAAGTAGTCTGCCACCATTTCTGCCAAATGCTCTCGCACCGTAAGAATACGAAAGCCCAAATCCTGCTGCTCGCGAAAGAGTGCCTCAAGGTAGCGCTCGCCATCTTGAACATTTTCACGACTGGTAAATTGCTGCAACCACAGAGATCGCGGTGGATCAGTCTCTGCAAGCTGGGCAATTACCGTCCGCACCGCCTGATAGGTAAGGTAACTAATCAGGGTTTTACTGGTTTGTTTGGCAATGTGTTTAACATCCATAGGCGTGGGGGAAAACCGCAGCAGCAACTTTATGCTTAGCTCCGATTGAACCCCATTACCACCCTCTAGATCGTGTCTTGAGCTTCAAACTCAAATTTAATTTCTTTCCACAGTTCGCAGGCAGCAGCCAACTCAGGACTCCAGCGAGCTGCTTCACGGATAATATCACCGCCTTCACGCATCAGGTCACGGCCTTCGTTGCGGGCTTGGACACAGGCTTCAAGGGCAACGCGGTTGGCGGTTGCGCCGGGCGCATTTCCCCAAGGGTGACCCAAGGTACCGCCACCAAATTGCAGCACAGCGTCATCCCCAAAGATGTCCACGAGGGCAGGCATGTGCCAAACGTGAATCCCACCAGAGGCTACGGCCATGACGCCGGGCATCGATGCCCAGTCTTGGGTAAAGTAAATGCCTTTGGAGCGATCTTGCTCGATATAGTTTTCCCGCAGCAGATCGACAAAGCCAAGGGTGACTGCTTTGTCCCCTTCAAGTTTGCCGACCACCGTACCCGTGTGGATGTGGTCGCCCCCAGACATCCGCAGACACTTGGCTAAGACGCGGAAGTGCATCCCGTGGTTTTTCTGACGGTCAATCACCGCATGCATAGCACGGTGGATGTGCAACAGCACGCCATTGTCGCGGCACCACTTGGAAAGGGTGGTGTTGGCAGTGAACCCAGCGGTGAGGAAGTCATGCATGATGATCGGCATCTCGAGTTCTTTGGCAAACTCTGCCCGCTTCAGCATTTCTTCACAGGTGGCGGCGGTAACGTTCAGGTAGTGACCTTTGATTTCACCGGTTTCTGCTTGGGCTTTATGAATCGCATCGGCGACAAACAAGAAGCGATCGCGCCAGCGTTGGAAGGGTTGCGAGTTGATGTTCTCGTCATCTTTGGTGAAGTCGAGACCACCGCGCAAACACTCATAAACCGCACGCCCGTAGTTTTTTGCCGATAGACCCAGCTTCGGTTTGATGGTGCAACCGAGCAGCGGGCGACCATACTTGTTGATTTTGTCCCGCTCGACTTGGATACCGTGGGGTGGCCCTTGGAAGGTTTTCAGGTAGGCAACAGGAATTCGCAGGTCTTCGAGGCGTAGCGCTTTCAGGGCTTTGAAGCCAAAGACGTTCCCTACGATGGAGGTGAGCATGTTGGTAACAGAGCCTTCCTCAAACAGGTCGAGGGGATAGGCAATGTAGGCAATGAACTGGTTATCTTCGCCAGGCAGCGGCTCAATGTCGTAGCAGCGGCCTTTGTAGCGATCTAAGTCGGTGAGGAGGTCAGTCCACACCGTTGTCCATGTGCCGGTGGAGGATTCCGCAGCCACCGCAGCAGCCGCTTCTTCAAAGGGCACACCCGGCTGAGGGGTGACCCGAAATGCCGCTAGAATGTCGGTATCTTTGGGGGTGTAGTCCGGTGTGTAGTAGGTGAGGCGGTAATCTTTTACCCCAGCCTGATACCCAGTTTTCTGGGATTTTGATTGCGTATAGGCCATAGACGTTTTTCCTTTTTAACAGTTAATGTGCCGTTGAGAGCAGCCTCTACACTTGGCAACCTTTGCAATGGAATATGTGTGCAACGCTACGATTGACCCCACTGCTGGGGCAAAATTTAGCAATACGAAACTCAGCGAGATGGTGCAAACATCCGCAAGTCTGTTGTGTCGTCGTAGGTCTTATGCTTAAGCATCAGCTTAGTTGATACCCAATGCAATAACTTTTGCTTTGAAGATTCTTAATTATTCTATAGGTTTGAGTTATCAATCTTTAGAGTTGTTTATAGGTTTCTAATCAAATGCTTACTTGCATAGCCCTATATCTATTTAATTGTATCGAAGTATTGCCAATAGTCAATCAAAACTAGTACTTATGGGCGATCGCTCTATTGTTATGTCAAGAAAGGGAGTGCAATTTCTATGGGTTCGTTAATTCAGTGGTATCCTGGCCACATTGCCAAGGCGGAGCGGGCGTTGCGAGAGCAGCTCAAGCAGGTGGATCTCATTTTGGAGGTGCGCGATGCCCGCATTCCCCTTGCCAGCCATCATCCTCAAATGGCCCAGTGGGCAAGGGGGAAGCAGCGGTTATTGGTTCTAAATCGGGTCGATATGATTCAGGAGGGCGATCGCCAACGGTGGAGTCAGTGGTTCAGTCGTCAAGACGAGGTGCCTTTTTTTACCAATGCGCAGCGGGGGCAAGGGATTCGCATGCTCCAAAATGCTGCCCTCAAAGCAGGAACTACTATTAACCAACGACGGCAGCAGCGAGGGATGCAAGCACGAGCGGTACGCGCTGTGGTGTTGGGATTTCCCAATGTTGGGAAGTCGGCACTGATTAATCGACTCCTTCAGCAGCGCGTTGCTGAAAGTGCGGCGCGACCCGGAGTGACGCGACAACTGCGCTGGATTCGTATTTCTCCCATTTTGGAGTTGCTTGATGCGCCGGGGATATTGCCTGCTAACTTGCAGGATCAGCAGGCGGCTATTAAACTGGCCATCTGTGACGATATTGGCGAAGCAGCTTACGATCCGTGCCGCATTGCGCCGGAGCTGGTGGCGTTGCTCAAAGACCTGAAACAGGAGCACCGGCTCAAGGATCGCTACGATCTGGCGGTGGGCGATCGCTCTGGGGAGAGTTATCTTTACGATCTTGCACAGCAGCGCTATCACGGTAACCTTGAGCGCGCTGCCCGGCAACTGCTACAGGACTATCGCCGCGGCCAACTAGGGGCGATCGCCCTCGAGCAACCCCCCCCTAGCCGCTTAGGTAACGAACAATGACTACCGATTACTTAAGGATGCCAAAGTAGTATGCGGCAACCAAGAAGTTAATCGCCAGCAGGAGCACTGCCCAAAATGTGCGAAACGTGTAGGTGGGCTTTGCAGACTTTGTTGCCATAGTTGACATCCTCTTTGATGGAAAACGGCACCCTGATTATACCAAACAGCTTTGCTCAACGGATTCACAACAGCAGCACAGGGTGCAATCTCTCTTGAGGGCATCGAGATCAACGCTAGTGGAGGTAGCCATAACAGTTGGTGGGTCTCTAGGCAACCACCTTGCCACGGAATACCAAATAGTTATAGAGGTTGTAGGCCAGCATAATCGGAATTAAAAAGGCCACAAAGATCAGCATAAAAACTTGGGAGCTAGGGGCTGCCGAGGCCTCATAGATCGTGACACTGGGGGGAATGATGTTGGGAAAAATCACAAACCCCAGCCCAATAAAGGACATAAGAAAAATCAGAAATGTCCAGACCAGTGGCATAGATTCCTCGCGACGCTTCAGGCTCCGCAGTAGCATGGCAATGAGGAACACTCCCAACAGGGGAATCGCAGCAAAAACGTAGAACAGCGGTGGCTGAAACAGTTGTTCGCGCACCTGTACATGGAAAATCGGAGCCGTAATCGTAATCAAAATGGCACCGATCAAGGTTGTCCATGTGGCAATGGTGGCGGTTTTATAGTGGGTGTTCTGCAACTCGCCGCTGGTTTTGTAGATTAAGTAGGTGGAGCCAATGAGAACATAGCCTTGAATGAGGGTCAGCGCCACTAAAACCGAGTGCCATGTCAGCCAGTCCCACATGCTGCCCGCAAAATTCCCCGCGGCATCGACGTTAATGCCTTCAAATACAGTGCCTACGGCAAACCCTTGCCCCAAGGCGGCCAAGAAACTGCCAACGCCAAAGGTCAGGTTCCATACCCGCTTGTTGTTGGCGTTTTCGCGAAATTCAAAGGAAACGGCTCGCAAAATCAGTCCTACGACCATGATGACGGCGGGCAGGTAAAGGGCATTGAGGATGGTGGCGTAGGCCAAGGGAAAGGCACCAAAGAGGGAGCCCCCCATCAGCACGAGCCATGTTTCGTTTGCATCCCAGACATTGCCGAGGCTGGTCATGAGGATATTCCGCCGTTGCTCGCTGCTAGCGGTCAGCGACAGAATGCCAATGCCCAAATCAAAGCCATCGAGGAGAATGTAGAGGAACAGAAATAAACCCAGAATGCAAAACCACACCTGGGGCAGGAAATGCTGGAGGGGGGCTAGAGGATTGGTGTCCATAGGAGTTTGCCGTTACTGCTGGGTTTCTAGAGGGCGACTATCGGGCTGATGCTCTGCCATTTTGATACGAATTTCGAGTTCTTCGGCATTACGTAGGCCGGGAACGGGCAAGGCCACGTTGGGGCCTTTCTGGATGATGCGGCTACCAAAAAAGAGGGCGGCAAAGAAAAAGATGGTGTAAAGTGCAACAAGGCCGCTGAGGGAAAACAGGACGACTTGAGGCGGTAAGGCCGAGGCAGCCTCTGCGGTGCGCATTTGGCCATAGACAATCCACGGCTGCCGTCCGACGCAACGCACAATCCAACCCGCTTCTACCGCAATGTAGCCCAGCGGTCCGGCAAAAATCCAGCCCCACCACAGCCATTTGTAGTTGCCAAGGCGATCGCCAGCAAGGCCAGTGCGCCACCAAATAAATACCGTCACGCTCACTAAGGCAGCAAGATACAGGCCAATGGCTATCATGGTGCGGAAGGAATAGTAGATCAGACCAATCAGGTGGGGGCGATCGCTCGGTGCCCACTCCTTCAACCCCAGCACAGGGCTATCCAGAGTGGGTTTTAGCTCCAGTAAATAACCGAGCAGGCCAGGAATTTTTACGTCCACCTTATTGGTTTGGGTTGCTTCATCAGGGATGGCAATTAAACTCCAACTGGCGGACGTTCCGGCGGGAATGGTCTCCCATTGGGCTTCCATGGCGGCCAGCTTAGCGGGTTGATAGCGATAGACTTGCTCGGCACTCAGGTGACCCACAAAAATTTGCAGCGGCGCAACAATCAAGGCCATCACCAGAACCACCTTCAAGGATTTGGTAAAGAAGTTAGGCAGGCGATTTTGCAGTAGGTACCAAGCACTAATGCCGCCAATCACAAATAAGGAGGTTTCTAGGGTGGCAAAGAACATGTGCAAAAAGCTATTGACCATGAAAGGGTTGGCGATCGCTTGGAAATAGTCTTGCACCTGGAACTTACCATCGACAAAAACACCCCCAGCAGGCGTTTGCAGCCAAGAATTGGCCGAGAGAATCCAAAACGTTGAGAGGTTGGCACCAAAGGCAACGCAAATGGTGGCCACCCAGTGCATCAGGGGCGGAACCCGCTGCCAGCCAAAGACCATAATGCCTAAGAAACTGGCTTCGAGCATAAAGGCCATCGTGCCTTCAAAGCCGAGAACCGTCCCAAAAAAATCCCCCACGGCTAGGGAAAAAGGTGCCCAGTTCAGGCCAAACTGGAACGCCATCGGCAACCCAGAGGCCACGCCAATGCCAAAGTTCAGGATGTAGAGCTTTGACCAAAAGCGGGCATGGTGGTAGTAGGTGAGGTTCTTCGTTTTCAGCCAGAGTCCTTCTATCACTACTAGGTAAATGCCCATACCCGTGGTGAGGACTGGCCAGAGCATATGAAAAATTGCCGTCAGGGCAAACTGCCAGCGGGATAACACAACTGTATTTAAGCTCTCTAGCATTCTGGATGTACCCTAGGCTTGACTAGCTACCTTGTAGCAAGACCAATTCCGCTTTGACAAGCCAAACACCCTATCTGCAGGAAAGCTTTAGCTTTTTTTTACTCTTTGTTTACACCCGATGCGCCACAGGCAGTAGGCCACTGCTGTTCCCAAAACCTCAGGTTCAACCTATGGCAGAATAGCTATGTGCACGAACGACTGGCCAGATTGCAGGGATGTCCAACCGCGAGGTGATACCTACAGCGCTTGCCCTGTCTTCCTTGCAGTCACCGCTGGAGGAGTGTCCCCCCAATATTAGGGCGCGTCAATTTTACTTGGTGCTTTTGCTGTCAACTCCCTGTGAAAAGGCAACACCTATGAGCGATCGCATTCGCATTAATCTGGTAGAGGGGTCGGTTGCATTCTGTTTTTCCCGCGATGCGGCTCAGTCCCTACGGACAGCAATTGACGATCTCATGGAAGGCATGCGGGCGATCGCCACCGCCAAGGCCAGCGGTAGTCAAATCAGCCCCCAAGCCGTTATGGAATACCAACACGTTGGCGAGGTGTTTTTGGAAGTGTTTTGTAACCCCAATATTTGGCCCAATCCCTACGCCGCCAAGGTGCTTTTAACGGTGCGGGATGAGTCTATTCGCCTGACAACGGAGGCGGAACTCAGCCGGTTGATTGAAGACCTCAATGCCTTTATCGACGCCCCCTAGGGCACTGAGCCACGTGTGATGATTGCTGCCCCTAAGTCTGGCCGTTCCAGTCGCTTCCGCCGTCTCCTGCATTACCTGCGCCCCCATCAAACTAAAATCTGGGCGGGGGTGGTTGCCCTATTGGTGGTGAACCTGCTTGGTACGTACCTGCCGCTGCTGATTGGCACAGCAATTGATGAGCTGCAGGCTCAATTTCAATTTCAGCGGGTGGTGTTCTATGCCCTGCTATTGATTGGCTTGGCCTCGTTGATGTGGTTGATTCGCATGGCTTCGCGGCTGTGGATCTTTGGGGCGGGTCGCTTGGTTGAGTTTGACCTCAAGCAGCGCATCTTTGAGCACCTACTGCGGCTAGAGCCGAGTTATTTTGCTGAAAATACCGCTGGAGACCTCATTAACCGCGCCACTAGTGATGTGGATAATATCCGCCGCTTAGTGGGGTTTGCCCTCCTGAGTGCGGTCAATACTCTCTTTGCCTATGGTTTCACCCTACCCATGATGCTGGCGATTCATCCGGGGTTGAGTTTAGGGGCGATCGCCGTCTATCCGGCGGTATTGTTCATTGTCCAAACCTTTAGCGATCGCCTGCGCTCAGAGCAACTGGAGGTACAGCAAAGCCTGTCGGATCTCAGTGATCTGATCCAAGAGGACATGAGCGGCATTGCCCTAATTAAAATTTATGGCCAAGAAGCCAATGAACAACGCCAATTTGATCGCCTAAACGCAGAACTGCTAGCCAATAACCTAGTCCTCGCCAAAACCCGTAATATTTTATTTCCGCTGTTAGGGGGCATGGTCAGCTTTAGCCTGCTGATTTTGCTGTGGTTTGGCAGCCGTATGATTGCCGACAACACCATTCAGGTCGGGGATTTTGTAGCGTTACTGCTGTATATAGAGCGCCTCATTTTTCCGACGGCACTGCTGGGCTTTACGATTACCACCTACCAGCGAGGAGAAGTCAGCATCGATCGGGTGGAGGCCATCTTGAGTGTAGAGCCACGGATTAAGGATGCTCCCGATGCTCTGTCATTGCCCCAGGTGAAGGGGCATCTGCGCTTTCAGGAGTTTAGCTACACCTATCCCAATCGCCGCACCCCTGTTTTAGATCGGCTGACCTTTGAGGTGCAGCCCGGCGAGATGGTAGCCATTGTTGGCCCCATTGGCTGTGGCAAATCGACCTTGGCCAGTGCCTTACCCCGTTTGTTGGACATTGCCCCTAACCAAATTTTCCTGGATGGTATTGATATTACCCGACTACGCCTAGCGGATCTGCGCGGGGCGATCGCCTACGTTCCTCAGGAAAGCTTTTTATTTAGCACCACCATCAAGAACAACATTCGCTATGGGGAACCAGAGGCCAGTGAACTGAAAGTAATTGCTGCCGCCAGCCAAGCACAAATTCACCACGAAATCTTGAACTTCCCCAAACAGTACGAGACCCTTGTGGGGGAGCGGGGGATTACCCTCTCTGGAGGACAGCGACAACGCACTGCCCTTGCCCGTGCCCTACTCGTCAATGCCCCAATTTTAGTGCTGGATGATGCCCTTGCCAGTGTCGATAACCAAACCGCCAGTCAAATTCTGCGGGCATTGCACGATCGCCGCCAAACCGTACTGTTTATCTCCCACCAACTGGCGGCTGCCGCCACCTGCGATCGCATTCTTGTCATGGATCGGGGGCGGATTGTGCAGCAGGGCACCCATAGTGAGTTAGTGGCTGTCTCCGGACTGTACCAATCGCTGTGGGAGCAATACCAAGTGGAAGCGACCCTACAGTCTGAGGGCGGATGAAGACAGCGGTATTTACAACTGGAACTGAGTCATCGTTGCTCAATCGTGCCTTGGAGTTGCGATTTGCGGCTGGAGACACGGGTATGAGTCATGTACCTTGAAACGTAAAGTTTTATGTCTGGATTCAACATTTCTGCTTCTAGCACAGTCCTAGCCGTGCACCAGCGAGAGATCTTTTGGCAGGCTTGGCAACACCAGCGGCAACAGACCCTAGCGCTCATCGCGGATCTACCAGACTCAGCCCTGCGAACCCAACCTCACCCCCTGTACAGTCCGGTGGGCTGGCATCTAGGGCATATTGGCTTTACTGAAGCCCTGTGGCTTTTGGATCAGCCCACGCATCCCGCTGTGAGCGATCGCCATCGCTACTGGTTTGCGGCGGATGGTCGTCCGAAAGCAGAGCGGCAGCAACTACCGGATCGGGCAGAGTTACTCAGCTATCTGGCAGACATTCGCCAAGAGGTGGGCGATCGCCTGTGGCGGCTATCGGAGTCCCAATGGCAGGAAGAGGCTCGTCTGTGGTGGTGGATATTGCAGCACGAAGCCCAGCACACGGAAACCCTGCAAATGGTCTTGGCTATGCAGGGGCGGCTGAACAGGTATCCACCGCCTATCGGTGATGTCACGACACCCTTTGCTGTACCTGCAGGCGAGTATCGTCTTGGCCGAGATGATCTGCTGGCCTTAGATAATGAACAGCCCTCTCATCTGGTGCTGAGTCCCCCTTTGTCATAGATGCGGCACCCGTGACGTGGGGGCAATACCGCAACTTTGTTGAGAATGGCGGCTACCAGCGGCCAGAATGGTGGTCAGCAGCGGGGTGGCAGTGGCGCGAAAGCCATGGCATCACAGCCCCCTTCTACCCCATTCCCGATGATCATTTGCACGCTCCGGTGTGGGGCTTGAGTTTTTACGAAGCTGAAGCTTACGGTTACTCGCAAGGGAAGCGTTTACCCAGCGAACAGGAATGGGAAATTGCCTGCCAACACGGTTTACCCTACACTGGCTTGGTTTGGGAGTGGGTTCAAACCCCCTTTGCACCCTATGCCGGATTTCAAAGCTATCCCTACCGAGGCTATTCCACACCCTATTTTGATGGGGAGCATTACGTTCTCAAGGGGGGTAGTGAGTGCACTCAACCGTTACTCAAACGATCTGCGTTTCGCAACTGGTATCTGCGATCTAGCCGAGGTGTCTTTGCCGGAGCGCGGTATGTCAGACGAGTTTTCTAGGGGCACAAGATGACACCACCGGACATTCTCTACCTCTTTGTCTATGGCACCCTCAAGACCGGCTATGATCCCCATACGAAACTCTGCCAACCATGGTTACACTCCCACCAGCCTGCCTTAGCTCAAGGTCGTCTTTACCATTTACCCATGGGCTACCCCGCTATGACCCTAGAGGAAGGATGGGTACATGGTGAACTCCTCATCTTTAGGAACCCACCCGACACCCTATTAGAGCGCTTGGATAACTTTGAAGGATATTACCCTCAGTTGCCACCGGATCGTAGCGCGTACCAGCGGCAGCGTATCCCTGTTTATGATCTGGATCGAACCCCCTTGACCACAGCGTGGGGCTACATTATGTCGGTGGCCATGGTACAACAGGTGCGTGGCGAATGGTTGCCGGAAGGGGTATGGAATCGGCAAACGGATCTGCGAGCTTAGGGGTTACGCCGCGGTGGCTTCGCAGGCACGACATGCAGTTCCTTGAGTTGTTGTGGCTCCACACCACTGGGTGCCCCCGTGAGCAGACAGCGAGCCTGCTGGGTTTTGGGGAAGGCGATCGTGTCGCGAATAGAGTCTTCCCCTGCCAAGAGCATCACCAAGCGATCGAGGCCGTAGGCAATGCCGCCGTGGGGAGGCGTGCCAAACTCAAACGCTTCTAGTAAGAAGCCAAATTTTTCCTGTGCCGCAGTCTCATCCAAGCCAATGGTTTCAAATACTTGGCGTTGTAGTTCGGGCTGGTGAATGCGCAGGCTTCCTCCCCCTACTTCGTAGCCGTTGTAGATCAGATCGTAGGCCTGGGCACGGGCGGTTTTCAGGTTGTCTAAATCGTGGGGATGGGGCGCGGTGAAGGGATGGTGCAGTGCTTCGAGGCGCTTTTCCTCGGCGTTCCACTCAAACATTGGGAAGTCCACAATCCAAAGGAGGTTGATGGCCGCTGGGTCAATCAGGGCAAACTCGCGGGCAATGGTCTGCCGCAAGCGATCTAAGGTTTTGTTGACCGTGGCTACTTCCCCTGCCCCAAATAACAACAGGTGGCCTGGCTGTGCGCCGGTGCGCTTCAGTAATTCAGCCTTTTGCTCTGGCGAAAGATTGTCTTTAATGGCACCAATGGTATCGATGTCGCCGTTGTCGCGCACACGGATATAGGCTAAGCCCTTAGCTCCTGCGGCGGTTGCCTCTTGGAACAGATCGCCGCCGGGTTTAATCCGCACGTTGGAGATGCGATCGTTGCCGTTGGGAATGGGCAGAATTTTGACAATCCCCCCTTGGGCGATCGCCCCACTAAAGACCTTGAAGCCACAGTCTTTGAGTAAATCTGAGACATCGACAAGTTCCAAGCCGTAGCGGGTGTCCGGTTTGTCGGTGCCATAGCGATCCATGGCTTCATGGTAGCTGAGGCGGGGAAACGGCCGGGGCAGCTCAATGCCTTTGACGGTCTTGAAGATGTGGCACACTAAGGCTTCGTTAAGGGCGAGGATCTCATCTTGCCCCATGAAGCTCATTTCCATGTCCAGTTGGGTAAATTCTGGCTGGCGATCGGCTCTGAGATCTTCATCCCGGAAGCAGCGGGCAATCTGGTAGTAGCGATCGCACCCTGCCACCATCAGCAATTGCTTAAATAACTGTGGCGATTGGGGTAGGGCAAACCATTCCCCGGGGTTGACACGGCTGGGCACTAAATAATCGCGGGCACCCTCTGGGGTTGAGCGGGTCAGGATGGGGGTTTCAACTTCAATAAAGCCTGCCTCGTCTTCAAGGAAACGGCGCATTGCCTGCACCACGCGATGGCGTAACTGTAGGTTGTGGGCCATACGCTCCCGTCGCAAATCGAGGTAGCGATAGCGCAGCCGCACCTCTTCGCGCACCTGCTCCTGTTCAGCGGCGGAGATGCTAAAGGGCAATTGTTGCCGCACCGGATTGAGGAGTTCGATGTGATCGGCATACACTTCGATGTCGCCCGTTGCCAGTTTAGGGTTCAACGAATCGGCAGGCCGTTGACTGACGCGACCCACCACCTTAATGACGTACTCACTGCGTAGGCGATCGGCCTGTTGATACGACTCAGGGGTACGCTGAGGATCGCTGACAATCTGGACAATGCCGGAGCGATCGCGCAAGTCGATAAAAATCACCCCGCCGTGATCCCGACGCCGATCGACCCAGCCGTAGAGCGTAACGGTGGACTCAACATCGCTGACGCGGACATTGCCGCAGTAGTGCGTTCGCATAAACCCCAAGTGATAATCTAATGGCCAGTCGCTAAAGCCTTACTATTTTAGCGGTTTTTAGCGGTTTCCCCTCTCCAAATGGCACGGTCTGTGTGACGGGAATCACTCCTGCGTGTGGCTGCCATCACAGTTACATTTGGTCAGCCAGTGCCATAGTAGAGCCAGCGCAGTTGAATTCAGTGCAGTTGCTTATGACCCTTGTCAACATTATCCAACGCATCAAAGCTACGCGCATTGTCACTCCCAGCCAAGAGCGACAAATCAACCAATTGCTGTGGCAGACCGCTGTAGGAACGCCTGAGTACGAGGCGATGCAGGAACTGACCATGGGGATTATTACCGGTCAGATTCGGGTGCTCTCGCAAATTGAACGCTTTGGCAGCCCCCGTGACCCCGAAACTGATCCGGTAGAATTAGCGTAGGGGACTTGCCAGCCACTGCCTCAGCATACCGAGGATGTCATTGTGGGAACTCCAAACGAGCAGCCCCGATCTGCCGTGATTCGTGCCCACCGATGCAACTTTATTTTGACTATGGTGCCACCACGCCCTGTCGTGCCGAGGTCTTAGCGGCAATGCTGGCGGCCTATGAGCAGCAGTGGGGAAACCCCGCTAGTATTCACGCGTGGGGTCAACGGGCGGCGATCGCCCTAGAGCAGGCACGGATGCAAGTGGCAGCCTTAATCAACGCCCATGCTGACGAAATTATTTTTACCTCGGGGGGCACGGAAGCCGATAATTTGGCCTTGGCGGGGATCACCCAGCAGTACTCCACGCCACAACATCTGATTATTTCTGCCGTTGAGCATTCGGCTATCGCTAAGCCAGCCGCTGCCCTCGCTGCCCAAGGGTGGCAGGTGACCTATCTTGGGGTCAATCGTTGGGGGCAGGTGGAACCGGCTCAACTGCGCCAAGCTCTACGGGATAATACCGTACTTGTTTCAGTGATCTATGGCCAAAGTGAAGTGGGGACGCTGCAACCCATTGCTGAGTTGGCGGCTATTTGTCAGGAGGCGGGGGTACGCTTTCACACCGATGCGGTGCAAGTGGCTGGGCGATGTCCCCTCGATGTGCGGCGCTTAGGGGTCGATTTACTATCGTTGTCTAGCCATAAGATCTATGGCCCCCAAGGAGCCGGTGCCCTCTATGTGCGCTCGGGGCTAGCGCTAGAGCCTCTGTTGCGCGGTGGCGGCCAAGAACTGGGGCTGCGCTCGGGCACACCGGCGGTGCCGACATTGGTGGGATTTGGGGTTGCGGCGGAACGTGCTGCTGCGGAATTAGAGACAGAGCACCCACGGCTGATTCAACTGCGCGATCGCCTCTGGCAACAATTGCAGATGCATCCCCAAGTAGAACTCACTGGTCATCCGTGGCAGCGTTTGCCCCATCATGTAAGTGTGATCCTGCGCGATCGCCACGGTCAGCCCCTCAATGGCAAAACCTTTGTCCGCCAACTGAATCTGGCGGGGATAGCCGTTAGTGCTGGCTCGGCGTGTCACAGCGGTCAAACCCAGCCCAGCAGCACCCTATTGGCCATGGGGTATGATCCGGACACAGCCAAAGCGGGGATCCGCATTACGTTGGGGCACCAGACCACTGCCGAGGACATCGATTGGTTGGTTATGGTACTGCGGCAGTATCTGGCCGACGCGATCGCGCCTGCGGTTCCCATGTCTCTCAGCTAAAGGCACACCTATGCTACTGGCGACGCTCTCTGATCAAGGTTCCTTCGCCCTGACCCTTTACGGCATAGGGATAACCGCAATACTGCTATTCACCCTCCTGCGGTGGGCGCAACACCCCTCCCGCATTGAGAAAGAGCGCGATCGCTATCAAAGGGAACTTAGTCAATGCCAAGCTGAGTGCGCTCAACTGCGGCAACAACTGCAACAAATAAGCACCGACAACCAAAACCTATTGCGCGATCGCGACCACTGGCAACAGCAACACCAAGCCCTTAGCCAACAGTTGACAACCTTAGAAGCGACCTATCAACAACTAGAGCAAAACCTGCATCGCCTTGAACAGGAACGCGATCGCCTTCAACACGCCCTGAACCAACCCCCAGATTGGTGGCACGAAATGACCAAAAATTATCAAACATGGTGGGAGAGCCTACCTTTTTTACCCCACGAAGAAACTGGATCGAACTCGTCTCAGCAATGAAATCCGACGGAGCTAGTGGCCTAGGCTTCAGCGGTAGCAGAATTTTGAGTGGAGTATGCACAAAGGGAATCGACACAGAGGGATAGCTTGGTAGCCCCGTACTTTAGTACGGGGAGGAAAAGCTACCTAGCAACTTTAGTTGCTCACCAATGATGTGGATCATTGATATAGTTCTGGATTACCTCAGCGCTAGCATTTCCCGCAGTGCAGAAGAAATAACTCCTACTCCAAAGGCTAGGAAGTTTTCGCAGGCTAGGAAATTCCTGTCGCAAGTATCTGGATGCCCTACCCTTAAATGCTTTTACTACTAAGTGAATCGGGTCAGTAGGCTTGATTTCAAGAAAGAGGTGAACATGGTCTGGGGCTATCTCAAGCGCCCTAATATGCCAACCTTTTTCGCTGGATAACGCCTGCCATAGCTCAAACAGTCTATCCCTTATTTCTCCCACCAGAACTTTTTCCTTCTCTTAGGACAAAAGACTAGATGGACAATCGCTAACCCCACCCCATGATTGTAATGATTATATTTTTGGCTTTCCTTTCTCATTGTCGCTATGCTATGACTGTAGTTATCATACCACCTATCAACAAATATGGAATATGGATGTCAACAGGTTTTCATCAACGACAAAGGGCTAATGCCTATTCTAGAGTACCTATGTCAGCAGTCTAACAAGGTGTATAACTGCGCTCTGTACTATGCAAGACAGGTCTATTTCAAGACGAAACGACTTGTAAGTTACGCTAACCTTTGTGCAGAGATGACAAGAACCAAAAACAAGCACTTTATGGCAATGTATGTTTCTTCTGCGCAACAGACCTGTAAATCAGTAGCAGAGGCACTAAGTAGTTTTAAGGCAAATCTCCGACTAGGAGCAAAACCAAGACTGCCAGCTTACCGTAAGGCTGGATTGTTTACTGTAGCCTATCCTAAAAAGTGGCTAAAAATTCACGAGGGGCAGGTTAGAGTACCTCTTGGACTCCAAGTCAAGGCGTGGTTTGGAATAGATACGTTGTGGGTGCAATTTCCCACCAATTTGCAGTGGGAGGACATTAAAGAATTGCGCATCCTATCTCGTAATGGAGCATTTTACTTGGAGTGGGTATATGTCAAGCCTCCTGAACCCAAACCCCTTGACCCAGCAAAGGCTCTAGCAATTGATCATGGAGTCAATAACTGGCTTACTTGTGTCACCAATCTAGGACATAGCTTTATCATTGATGGGCGCAAGGTCAAATCTTTCAATCAGCGGTACAACAAGCAAGTGGCTAGGCTCAAAACTGGTAAACCGCAAGGGTTTTGGTCTCGGCAATTAGATTCTATCACTGAGAAAAGAAATCGCAGGATGCGAGATGCTATCAACAAAGCCGCCCGTTTGGTAATCAACTACTGCCTAGACCACTCTATCGGCAAAGTTATCTTTGGCTGGAATAAGGGGCAGAAACAGGAATCTAATCTAGGCAGAGTCAACAACCAAAACTTTGTGTCTATTCCCACAGGTCGGTTGAAGCAGCGTATAGCAGAACTATGTCAACATTACGGTATTGAGTTTATTGAGGTTGATGAAGCGTATAGTTCCCAAGCTAGTTTCTCGGATGGGGATGAGCTACCTAATTATGGTGAAAAACCCGACGGGTGGCAGGCATCTGGGAAACGAGTGAAACGGGGCTTGTACCAAACAGCCAAAGGATGGCTGGTCAATGCGGACGCTAATGCCTCAGCTAACCTACTCAGAAAAGTAAGCAGAACTTTGGGGCTTTGCCTCAAGGAACTGTGTAGGGGCGGTTTGCTCACGCCTTTACGAGTTCGTTTGTGGACTACGTAAGAATCCCCCGACGTTAGTCGGTGGGAGTGTCAATGCTCCCTTTTAGCCCAATAAAAAAGCGGAGAGTCACTCCCCGCTTTACCTAATTCCTGATTCCGTTGTGAGTTGTCTAACTTTGGAACAGGTTACGTTGCCACTGGCAATGAATCATGGGTGATGCTAGTTCGTTAAGAAACTAGTAGTCGAAGTCACCCCCCATGCCAGCGCCTGCCCCTGCGGGAGCATTATCTTTTGGCTCGGGTTTATCGACGATAATGCACTCGGTGGTCAGCACCATGCCAGCAATAGAGGCTGCGTTTTGCAGCGCCGAACGGGTGACTTTAGCAGGGTCAACAATGCCAGCTGCAAACATATCGACGTACTCGTCTTTGGCTGCATCGTAACCTACATTAAAGTCTTTTTCTTTGACCCGCTCAAAAATGATGGCTCCATTTTGACCAGCATTTTCAGCGATGCGGCGCAGCGGAGCACTGAGGGCACGCTCAACGATGTTAGCTCCAATGAGCTCCTCACCGGTTAAGTGTTCCGCAGCCCAGTTGCTCAGTTCGGGTGCTAGGTGGGCAAGGGTTGTGCCACCGCCGGGGACAATGCCTTCTTCAACGGCTGCTTTGGTCGCGTTGATGGCATCTTCGAGACGCAGCTTGCGATCTTTCATTTCAGTTTCGGTGGCGGCACCCACTTTAATCACGGCTACGCCACCCGCCAGCTTGGCTAACCGCTCTTGCAGCTTCTCTTTGTCGTAGCTGGAATCGGTTTCCTCAATTTGCCGACGGATTTGCTCACAACGGGCTTTCACGGCTTTTTCGTTACCTTCGGCCACAATCGTGGTGGTGTCCTTAGTAATGGTGATGCGGCGAGCTTTACCCAACATATCCAATTTGGTGTTGTCGAGTTTCAGACCCGCATCTTCGGTAATCACCTGACCGGCAGTGAGCACCGCAATGTCTTCCAGCATGGCTTTACGGCGATCGCCAAAGCCAGGAGCTTTAACGGCAGCCACATTGAGCACCCCACGCAGGCGGTTCACCACTAGGGTGGCCAGCGCTTCTTTCTCAATGTCCTCAGCAATAATCACTAAGGGTTTGCCAGCACGCGCCACTTGCTCTAGGATGGGCACGAGGTCTTGAACCAGAGTGATTTTTTTATCGGTGATGAGAACAAACGGCTCATCGAGAACGGCTTCCATCCGCTCGGTATCAGTGGCAAAGTAGGGAGAGATGTAGCCTTTGTCAAAGCGCATCCCTTCGGTGACCTCCAATTCCGTGGTCATGGATTTGCCTTCTTCAAGGGAAATTACCCCTTCCTTACCTACTTTGTCCATGGCATCGGCAATCATCCGACCCACTTCTTCATCGTTACCGGCAGAGATGGCTGCCACTTGGGCAATGGCTTTTGAGTCTTCGACGGAGCGAGCGTGGGCAGCAATTTTATCCACTAAGAATTGGGTAGCTTTGTCAATGCCGCGTTTTAGGGAGATGGGGTTCGCTCCGGCTGCAACGTTGCGTAGCCCTTCTTTGACCATGGCGTGAGCTAGCACGGTAGCGGTGGTAGTACCATCGCCAGCGGCATCGTTGGTTTTAGAGGCAGCTTGGCGAATCAGGGCAACACCCGTATTTTCAATGTGGTCTTCTAGTTCAATTTCTTTGGCAATGGTGACGCCGTCGTTAATAATTTGCGGGGCACCAAATTTCTTTTCCAAGACGACGTTACGACCTTTGGGGCCAAGGGTGACAGCCACGGACTCAGCCAAGATGTCCATGCCTTTTTCAAGGGCGCGACGAGCATTTTCGTTGTAGATGATACGTTTTGCCATAGGTGTTTCCTACCTCAGTTGTTCAACAGTAATGAGATGTTGCAAGGCAAGTGATTAGGCAACCACTGCCAGAATGTCTTTTTCCGAAAGCAGAACGTAGTCTTCACCGGCTAGCTTGACTTCGGTACCGGCATACTTGGAGTACAGCACTTTGTCGCCCACTTTCACATCCATTGGCTGGCGTTTGCCGTCGTCGTTTAGTTTGCCAGGGCCAACGGCGGTGACTTCACCCACTTGGGGTTTTTCGCGGGCGTTGTCGGGCAGCAAGATGCCCCCAGCCGTGCGTTCTTCACTTTCGCTGACTTTGACAAAAATGCGATCGCCCAAAGGCTTTACAGTTGAAACACTTAGAGATACGGCTGCCATAGCGTACTGATCTCCCAATCGTAAGAGTAAGGGTAAACGTCATGCTGCACGGCTCTGTCCGATCGCGCAGCAGTCAAGGAGTCGAGACGTTGGTGTTAGCACTCTCTACCTCCGAGTGCTAATGTAGCGAGAGGGTGTTGGCGATCGCAACTCGGGTTGCAGTACGGTTTTCCGAACGGCACCCTAGGACTTCAGGCCAGTCGTGGCAATGCCGCGAATCAACTGTCGCTGGCCAAGGGCAAACAACACAATCACCGGCACCGTAGCAATCACGGCT
Source organism: Thermostichus lividus PCC 6715 (assembly GCF_002754935.1). NCBI lineage: Bacteria > Bacillati > Cyanobacteriota > Cyanophyceae > Acaryochloridales > Thermosynechococcaceae > Parathermosynechococcus > Parathermosynechococcus lividus. The sequence continues at coordinate 1,585,196 of NZ_CP018092.1, read as the reverse complement.
GCGGCCATCATCAGCGGCCAGTCATTTGTAAACTGTTCCTGAAAGTTCGCCAAGGCAAGCTGCACCGTCACCAGTTCCGGTTTCGTCGTAAACACCAAGGGCTTAAACAGGTCATTCCACTCGCCAATGAAAGTAAAGATAAATAGCGTGACGAGGGCAGGCCGACTCAGGGGCAGCAAAATATGCCACAGCACCTGCCAGCGGCTAGCGCCATCCAAGAACGCTGCTTCCTCAAGTGCCACGGGCAAGGTCAAGAAGAATTGCCGCATCAGAAAGACCCCGAAGCCATTGGCAGCCGTTGGTAGAATTAACGCGCCGTAGGTATTAATCAGATGGCCTGCCTTCAAGATCAAAAAGATTGGGATCACCAGCAGTTGAAAGGGAATAACCAGCGTTGCCAGCATCAGCACCAGAATCAACTGCTGGCCGCGAAACTGTAAGCGCGCTAAGGCGTAGCCCGCCAACGCGGACGTAAATAGCTGGCAGGCCGTTACCGCCAATGCCACTAGGGTAGAGTTAGCAAAGGCACGGATAAAATGCCCCTGCGCCCAAGCGCTTTGGTAGCTCTGCCATGTCCACCCCTGAGGCGGCAGCAGTTGGCTAGGAAGTGCACCCGCAGGCCAGCCGGAGGTACACACCACAACGATTAAGGGACTCAGCAGCAGCACGGCGCCTAGCCCCAACAGCAGTGATAACCCAACAGTGCGGAACCTAGCGGCCACTCCCAGACATCCGTTTCAGCAGATCCACAAAGCCCTTGACCTCTTCGCGGAATAGGAACCCGGCGTAGGCTTCCATCCCGTGCTCGCCAATATCCAACCCCTCGATTTCTTCCTCTGGAGACACGCGAATCCCCATCGTTACCTTCAGTAATAGCCAAGCTGCCGTACTAAAGAGTACTGTAAAGCCCCCTACTGCTAGCACTCCCACTAACTGATGCCACAGTTGGGTCACATCCCCGCTCCACAGTAACCCCTTAAGGGGACCGTCTTCGTAGAGCTTCCCTGGGCCATCGGCAAATAGACCCACCGCCAAGGTGCCCCAAATACCATTGACCAAATGGACGGAAATGGCACCGACCGGATCATCGATTTTGAGACGATCCACAATAACCACTGAAAACACAATGATGATACCCGCGATGATCCCGATGAGAATGGCACTCTCAAGGGTAACAAAGGCACAGGGGGCAGTAATGGCGACTAAGCCTGCCAGAATGCCGTTAATGATCATTGAGAGATCCGGCTTACCAAAGTACAAGGTGGAGACTACCGTTGCCGTAACCCCACCAAAGGCGGCGGCCATATTGGTTGCGACCGTAATGTGGGCGATCGCCAGTGGATCTGCGGTCATGGTCGAGCCCGGGTTAAAGCCAAACCACCCTAACCACAAAATTAAGCAACCAAGGGTAGCAATGGCAAAATTATGGCCAGGGATCGCCGCCACTGAGCCGTCTTCCATATAGCGGCCTAAGCGCGGCCCAAGCAGTGCTGCCCCCATCAAGGCCGCCCAACCACCGACGGAGTGAACCACCGTTGAACCCGCAAAGTCCCACATTCCCATCTTCTGCAACCAACCCCCACCCCAAATCCAGTGACCGGTAATTGGGTAGGAGATCCCCACCAACAACAAGCTAAAGACAAAAAAAGCATAGAACTTAATGCGCTCAGCAACTGCCCCTGAGACGATGGTGGCGGCTGTACCGGCAAACACCAGTTGGAAAAAGAACTTGGCGTACAAGGGGACTGCTGCCCAACTCAGAGCGTCGTAAACTCCGCTGTAGTTTTCCGTGGCGGGGCTGTTATCGGAGCCTAGCAAAAAGAAACCACTCAAACCCATGAAGGCGTTGCCATCCCCAAACATGAGGGCAAACCCAATGGACCAAAAGGAAATGCTGGAGAGGGCAAAGACGATGAGATTTTTTGAGAGGAGGTTGACTGCGTTCTTAGCTCGACAAAAGCCGGTCTCCAGCATACCGAAGCCCGCGTTCATGAAGAATACCAACACCCCTGCAAAAAGAACCCAGAGCGTATTGAGCACCACCGCCACGGCTTCGGGAATATCGCTCGAGGCGGCAGTATCTTGGCCAAGGGCAGCCGTTGCCGAGAGCACCCCAATCATCCCAGCAAACACCAGCAGGGTACGGCGCAGGGGTAGGTACAGCAAACAACTCAAGGGATGGTTCAAACGCAACCAACGACGGGACACAGAGCGCAGCTTCATAGGTTTAGTTTTCCAGTCACGCGAAGACAATTTACAGATACCCCCACCAGCCTCAACTCTTAAGGGATACCAAGGGTTGAGCCGCAAACTAGCAATATAGGCAATTCCTTGCTTGATCATCCCTGAAGGGGAGCGCGGCCAAATGTATCAGCAATTACAAAATACCGGAATCACTGCCCAAATTCTGCATAGGTTGCTGCATGTGCCAGTTAAGAAAGTTGCAATTGCCCGCAAGTGTTCGGAGTATCCAGTGCTGACTAATTTGCGTTGCCCTAGCCTTGCCCTCGTCCGCCCTCGGGCGATCGCCCCCAACAGCCTTGTTCTTGCCCTGCTGGGGTTGGGGGTGTTAACGCTTCCTTTGCTCCCAGCGATGGCGCAAATTGCTGTTTATGAAGGTCAGCGGGTTACGGGGGATGTGACAATGACCCTTCCCGATGGCAGCACTTACCAAGGAGAACTCCTGAATGGTCGTTTTAACGGTCAAGGGATTCTCTCGATGGCTAACGGCAACCGCTACGAGGGGGAGTTTCGCAATGGTCGTTACCATGGCCAAGGAGTGCTGACCTATGCGGATGGGGGTCGCTACGAAGGCGGGTTTGTGGATGGGGTCTTCAATGGCAAAGGGATTTTAGAGCTGGCCAATGGTCAACGGTACGAAGGCAACTTCCAAAATGGCCAGTTTCATGGCAATGGCGTTTTAACTTTTGCCGATGGTACCCGCTACGAAGGCAAATTTGAAGCGGGTCAGTACCATGGAATGGGGACGCTATCCTTTGGGGATGGCACCAGCTATACGGGGAATTTTCGCAATGGCCTGTTCGATGGGCAAGGGGTGTTTACACTGCCCGACGGCTCCCGCTTGGTAGCAACATGGCGGAACGGTCGCCGCGAACCCCGCTAACATTCGTTTGGGGGATGCTCTCATTCTGTGCCTTTAACGTCAACAGATGCCATTACATCAGCCCTCGCACCCTACAGTCGTTTTGGGGTGCGTTTGGGGCTAGAGCCTATCCAAGAACTCTTAAGTGCCCTCGGAGCACCGCAGGAGCGGGTTCCTTTGATCCATGTGGCAGGCACCAATGGTAAAGGCTCAGTCTGCGCCTACCTTGACAGTGTCCTGCGGGCGGCGGGCTATCGCACTGGTCGCTACACCTCGCCGCACCTGTTGAGTTGGTGTGAGCGCATTTGCGTTGATGGTACGGCAATTGCCGTGGACGATTTCTTAGCGCTGATTCGCCGGATCGAGGGGGTGCTACCCCAACTGACCTACCAGCCCAGCCAGTTTGAATTGGTCACTGCTGCAGCATGGCTGTATTTTGCTGAGCAGCGGGTGGACATTGCGGTTATCGAAGTGGGGCTGGGGGGACGGCTCGATGCCACCAACGTCTGCCCACCCCCCTTGGTGAGTGTGATTACCTCCATTGGCTGGGATCATTGGCAGCGCCTCGGCAATACCCTCGGGGCGATCGCCGGTGAAAAGGCGGGGATTCTCAAATCCCACCGACCCGCAATCATTGGACCAGTGCCACCAGAAGCGCAAGCGGTTATCCAAACTCGCCTCGAGCAGCTACAGTGCCCTGCGGTGTGGCCTGAGCCGGCTCAGTGGTCGGCGCGCCCCGGGTGGGCAACCTGGCGGGGGATTGACTATCCATTGCCCCTTGCTGGGGAGATGCAACTGGTGAATTCAGCGTTGGCGATCGCCACGGTGCAAGAACTCCAACAGCAGGGTTGGTCCATTGCGCCTGAGGCTATTGAAATGGGGATGGGGCAAACCCGCTGGCCAGGGCGACTGCAATGGTTATCTTGGCAGGGGCAAGGCCTTTTGATTGACGGTGCCCACAACGCGCCAGCAGCCGCCTATCTGCGGCAGTACGTGGATCAACTGGGGTGGCCGACAGTGACTTGGGTGGTGGGGATGCTGGCCAACAAAGATCACGCCGGGATTCTCCAGCAACTTCTGCGACGGGGCGATCGCCTCTGGCTGGTGCCTGTGCCTGCGCACCAGAGCGCCGACCTCGATACCTTAGCTGCGCTGGCACGCCAATGCTGTCCTGAGGTGGCAGAGTGTCGGTGTTTTGGCAGCATACTAGAGGCGTTAGCGGCATCTCCTCCCCATGCGGTTGTGTGTGGCTCCCTCTATCTCATTGCGGTTGTGCTAGGGGTTCACCGCAATGGTGTATTGACAGCGCTGTAGGGTTTTGCTAGGTTAAAGATCGCTCAAAAATTGGGACTGTAGTTCAATCGGTTAGAGCACCGCCCTGTCACGGCGGAAGTTGCGGGTTCGAGCCCCGTCAGTCCCGTTGCTCTCAAGAGTAGGTGAATGGAACCTGCCCTTGGGTTTAACTAATGAGGGGTTCGGGAAGCAATACGTCCCGCCCTGTACCCGTAGGGGTAGTGTCGGGAGGATGTCACGCAGGATGGTTATGGTTGCCAGTCCCCCAAGCCAACACCTTGTAGATACTCACCAGCGGCGCATTCGCAAGCTCCGTCTCTCGATTACCGATCGCTGCAATTTGCGCTGTACGTACTGTATGCCAACAGACGCAACCTTTATGCCGCCACAGCATTACCTGACGGTGGCGGAATACGCGACCATTGTGGCAGAACTGGTTGCCCTAGGGGTGGAGGCGGTGCGGCTGACGGGGGGAGAGCCACTGCTGCGTTCAGAATTTCCTGAAATTCTCGCGGCGTTAGCAGCGGTGGGGGTGCCAGACTTGAGCTTGACCACCAATGGCCTGCGTTTATCTAGTTATTTAGGTGTGTTGGCAGAGTATGGAGTACGGCGGCTGAACATCAGTTTAGATAGCCTTGATTCGCACACCTTTGCAACCATTACCCATGGACAACAGTTGGAGGTGGTGAAAGGGGCGATCGCCCGTGCGGTGAACGAAGGGTTTCAGGTCAAGCTCAACATGGTGGTGATGCAGGGGGTCAACGATCACGAGCTAGTTTCGATGGTGGAATACGCAAAATCCCTAGGGATTGAGGTACGGTTTTTGGAGCTAATGCGCATTGGTTATGCCTGTCATCTACCCCATAGTCAATTTATCAGTGCGGCAGCGATGATTCGCCAACTCCAAGGTCACTACGATCTGCAACCTGTGCCCCGTCCCCAAGATGCCACGTCCTTTAACTTTGTCACCGCCTGTGGTGCCCAGATTGGGTTCATTGCCTCAGAGTCGCAGCCTTTTTGTCATCACTGTTCACGCTGGCGACTCTCGGCGGATGGGGTTCTGCGGGCATGTTTATTCAAAGAAGCGGGGGTCGCTCTGCGAGGGCTGGATGCTCAGGCACGACAAGAGGCCTATCAACAAGTTCTTGGCATGAAACCGGCGATTCGGGCTGCTGAAGTTCACCATGCCATGTATCAGATCGGAGGTTAGCGCCATATTCTTAGAACATACCAATTCCAAATGGCAATAACTCGGTTTTTTGAGTGGTTGAACAAAGTTAGACCGCACTCCCCATCCTCGCTTTAGCAGGGTGGGGTTAGGTTGCGGCAATGGAGCAAAGCGGAATTGCCAATAGATCTAGTCCTTGTAGCCCTGGTTCTCAATGTACTCTTTCAGGATTTCCAGAGATGCCCCACCAGCGGAAACAAATCCATAACCCCTTTTCCAGAAGAAAGGCTTCCAGTAGTAGGAGTTTAGGAAAGCACGAAATTCCTTCCTGATTTCTCGGCTAGTGATCTGTGGACTCTCAATTCTCAGGTTAGCACCGACACCACTACCTCGCGTCAGCGGGTGGTGTGAGCTTCATAGATACTCTCAAGCTGTAAAATAACGTTATATCTTAGGACTGTGCTATGACCTCTGCTGCTTCCTCAGTGGCTCGCTCTGACTTAGCAGAATTGCGCCGCCTCAAGGCACTGCTACCGCCTGAACTGCAAAGCTGGGTAATGATTGAGCCGGCCAGTGGCGTGAACCCGCCTCTGATTACCTGCGAAGAAATTGGCAAGGATGAGGTGGAAATTCAGATCGACCTAGCGCGGTGGGATCAACTGGCAAAGGATCAACGTAATTTACTCTTTTGGCATGAGGTGGCGCGGATTCAAAATGACACTATTCCTCGCGACGGTTGGGAAATGGCGGCCTTAGCCATTGGCTTGGGTGGCGCCGTGGGTGAACTCTGGGTACAGGATGGTTTACTCCTGTTGCTGGCACTGGGACTGTGTGGCTTTTCTGGCTGGCGACTGTATCAACGTAATAACGGTGAAAAAGTTCTTAAGGAGGCGATCGCAGCAGATGAACGGGCGATCGCCCTCGCCACGCGGTTCGGCTACGAGCTGCCCAATGCCTACAAAAGTTTGGGCAGTGCCCTCAAACTACTCATTGAGCAAAGCCCCAACCGTCGCCAACGCAAACGCTATGAGCTACGCCTACAGGCGCTGAAAAAAAGTGCCGCCAAAGCCAAAGCCCGGATGCAAAACCTGCAAACTGACACCTTACCGCAGTAACCCCCGATGGCTACCTCTCGCAATCGTCGCCTGCTGGTGCCGGCGCTTATTCTGTTTTGGACAATGGCCAGTCTGGGGGTGATGGGGCAGCTTGATCTCCATCCTGTACTGCGGTACTACGGCTGGACCTTTACCGCTCAGGTGGCCTTTCTTATTTTCTTTGTGCCAACCCTATGGCGACAGGTCACCAAGAAAAAGCGAGACAGTTCCCTTTGAGCCAGCAGGCACTCAATGGCCACGGCTCTCCGTTTGTACCACCGCGACCGATGCCACTCGGCGCTCGCACAGGAGGCCACACTCGTCTTTGCTGAACTTGTTGCCGCCTGAATTTCTGAAGGGGGAGTCCAATGCTCTATCGTCGTTTTGGTCGCACTAATTTAGCCATGCCAGTGTTCTCCTGTGGGGGGATGCGCTATCAATTTTCATGGCAGGACGTGCCCCCTAGCACCATTCCGGCAGAGAATCAGCGGAATTTAGAAGCGACTATCCAGCGAGCTTTAGACCTCGGCATTAACCATATCGAAACGGCTCGTGGCTATGGTACCTCGGAAGTGCAGTTGGGCAAAATTTTGCCGCGCTTGCCCCGAGAAAAACTAATTGTGCAAACCAAGGTTGGGCCGCGAGCCAATGCCAGAGACTTTCGTGAGAATTTAGAAACCTCATTGCAGAATCTGGGGCTGGATTACATTGATTTGCTGGGCATCCACGGCATTAACTTACCGGAACACCTTGAACAGGTACTGCGACCGGGGGGATGCTTGGAGGTGGTGCGCCAGTTCCAAGCCCAAGGCCGTATCCGCTTTGTGGGGTTTTCTACCCACGGCAGTCTTGAGGTGATTCGCCAAGCGATCGCCAGTGATGTGTTTGACTACGTGAACTTGCACTGGTACTACATCAACCAACAAAATTGGCCTGCCATTCTAGACGCTCACGCCCGGGATATGGGGGTCTTTATCATTAGCCCTGCGGACAAAGGGGGAATGCTGTACAACCCACCCCCTCGCCTTTCCCAGCTATGCGCTCCGTTGAGTCCAATGGTCTTTAATGATCTCTTTTGTCTTTCGCATCCTCAGGTGCATACCCTCAGTGTGGGGGCAGCTCGCCCCAGTGACTTTGAGGCCCATCTCGAGGTCTTAAGCCTACTGAACCAAGCCGAGATGCTGCTGCCGCCGATTGTAGCGCGGCTAGAGCAGGCTGCCATTGAACGCCTTGGCGCTGATTGGTACCATACATGGCACCACGGGCTGCCCCCCTATCACCACACGCCCGGCGAGGTGAATATTCCTACGATTCTTTGGCTGTGGAACTTAGCCCAAGCCTACGACTTGGTGGACTATGCCCGTATGCGCTATAACCTACTCGGGAACGGCGGTCACTGGTTTCCGGGAGCTAATGCAGCTCACGTTGATCAGTTAGACCTCAGCGCCTGTTTAGCCAAGAGTCCCCATCGCCAAGCCATTCCTGCCATTCTCAAGAGCGCCCACCAACTGTTTGCGGGGGCGGCGCAAAAACGACTGTCACAAGCGTGAACAGCCCTCATGGGAGATTGGGGAGTTTCCCCCACGCGATCGCGGAGAATTCCCCTAGGCGGCGGCAGGTGGGTCACCGACAATGAAAGTGTAAGGGTAAGAGGGTCACACTATGGATTTCATCTACCACCTGAGCAACGCCAGCCTTACCCTGCGGGTTGTGCAATTCTTACACGAATATGCTAAGTTGCCGGTTCAGTTTGTCACAGTAATTCATCAGGTGGATGGCTGGGTGGTGCGGGTTAAAATGCACACACCCCTATCTGATGAGCAAGCAGGAAACTTTCGCGCCTTCTTAAACGAGTTGGGGTTTCCCTACACGCCGGGGATTTCGTTGAAAATGGCACTATGGGCACTCGAGACAGGACAACCCATGGTAGATGTGATGCGCCGCTACCAAGTGGCTGTGGTCTCCCACGGGACTCCCAACTACGATGACATTGAGGCGTTTCGCAAACAGTTTATTCAGGGCTTGGGCTACTGCCCTGAAACCTTGGCATAAGGGGAACCCAAGCCATGCTCCCAGCGATGCTGTAGGATGCGCTCTGCAAGGGGGAGATCGCTGGGAGTTGTAATTTTAAGGTTGGTGTCTTCACCCATGACAATGTGGACGGGGTGCCCGAGTCGCTCAAATAAGGCGGCATCATCGGTCACCTCCCAGCCCTGCTCTACCGCCGTGGCATGACCGTTGAGGAGGTAATCGACCCGAAACCCTTGCGGCGTTTGTGCTGCCCACAGCGTACTGCGATCCGGTGTTTGGCTCACGACACCAGCCGCATCCACGATTTTAATCGTGTCTTTTACAGGTATCGCTGCCACAAATCCGTCATAGGTCTCCAGTGCCTGAACGCACCGCTCAATTAAGGCGGGTGTAGCCAAGCAGCGGGCACCATCATGGATCAGGACGTGGCTGGCATGGGTAGGCAGGGCGCGCAAGCCGTTATATACAGATGCTTGGCGTGTATCACCCCCTTCGATCAGCAGGATAGGTTGGGGAATGGCTAAATCGGTAATGAGGGTCTGCCAAACCGGGAAATCCTCGGGCTGGCCAATGATGCCAATCCATTCAATGGCCGGTACAGCGGCAACCGCCTGTAGGGTCCATGCCAGCAGCGGTTGCCCTAGCACGCTCAAGCGTAATTTGTTCTGGGCAGCTCCCATCCGCTTGCCCATTCCAGCCGCAGGAATGAGGATGTGCATTGGTGATCAAACTCTACATCGCCCCCATCTTGCCACAGATGGTCGTACTTCCATGCGCTCCTCATTTTTTTGGGCAGTAACGCCAGCCCAAGATCAGCGCGATAGGAGAGACTGGAATAGCTGCGGTGTGATGGAGTTGTGCTGATGTTTGATAAGCCTCTCAACCGGACGTACGAACGCATCATGGTGGCGATCGCCAGCGTGAACTTGCTCTTAGTGCTCTTTGACCTCACCTATATTCCGCTACGGGACTTTTGGCTATTGGGGAAAGTTCGCATTCCGCTGATTCAGCGCATCATTTACGTTCCTCAGCCCTTTGCGATCGCCCCACTGTACGATCCCATTAAAGGCATTGAACCCCACCGCGAAACCGAGCAGTATATCGCCATGGTTGCCCAACTGCGGCAAACCATTGAAACCCAGGGGGTAGATGCCCCAGCCACCGCAGCCTTACTGGCACAGTTGCGGCGGCACAGCGAAGTTATAGTGGACACCGATCCCTTTGCCCTTGCCAACAAAACGGGCACCCTTGAGCGCATTAAGAACCTGATGCGGCTTAAGGTATTTGGGAATCGTGAGGCCTCGTCTCGACAGGCGTTTTCACGCTTTTGGAGTCCGGCCTACATCAACGCCAACGACTGGCAGCAGAATCTAGGATGGTTTGAGCAGCACATTGTGCCCCTGATGGCCAGCAATTATTGGCGCGCCTACGGTGAGGATGGCAATTTTATCAACCACTTTGATGCCATTGATATTCCCTTTAACCTGCTGTTTTTTGTGGAGTTTTTGGCGCGTACCTTTTGGTTGAGTCGCCAGTATCGGGCGTACCATTGGCGGGATGCCATGCTGTGGCGCTGGTACGATGTCCTGCTCTTTTTCCCCTTTTGGTGGTTAGCGCCGACATGGGGATGGCTGCGGATTATCCCAGTTGTTATTCGCCTTGACCAAGCGGACGTGATCTGTCTAGATAGCCTCGAAGAGCAAGCGTCTCAGGGGGTGGTGGCGGCGATCGCCACGGACGTTTCTGAAGTGGTGGTTCTGCAGGTGCTCACTCAGCTTCAAAAAGCCATCCAGCGGGGACAATTTGGCCGTTGGCTCCCCCATGCCCGGGATCTGGCGGCCAGCAATGATGTGGATGAACTGGGGGAGGTGGCTGCCCTGATGGTTCAGGTGGTGCTGTACCGAGTGATCCCGGAACTGCGGCCAGACATCGAGGCACTGGTGGCTTACAGCGTCGATCAAGTGTTTCGCCAAGCTCCGCCCTATCGCCGCCTGACGGAAATTCCTGCCCTCCAGCAACTACCGGCTCAGTGGCGGCACGACATTGCCAAACAGCTTACCGATCGCCTGCTAGGGTTAATAGAGCGCAGTGCCCACAGCCAAGCCAGCCTTCCGCGCGAAGGCACCCTGCTGGTCAGTCAACTGGCGCAGAAATTTGGTCAAACCCTCATCCAAGAAATGCAGCGCGAACAGGTGGGTAAAGCCATTCAGGAGTTACTGGTAACATGGCTAGAGGAACTGAAAATTACCTTTGTCCGCCAAACCCACAGTGAGGGGATTGAAACCGTCCTCGATCAAACCCGTAGTTTACAGCAGGCTCTTGAGCGGGATCTCCAGCGGCGTCAGTCTTAAGGGCGGGAGGTCTCCCTAGGCCACAAGGTAGAGGATAGCGACGATGACGCTTACGGCAATCACGATCAGGCGCAGCACCCTAGGCTCAACAAAGCGAGCTACCTTACCGCCCAGTAGCCCCCCAGTGACAGCGGCGATCGCCATCCCTAGCACCACTGGCCACAGCACCTGTCCCGAGAAGAGGAAAAATGCAGCGGCTGCCCCATTGACCGCAAAGGCGAGGAGTTGTTTGAGGCCATTGAGCCGGGTCAAGGTATCCTCCAGTACCATCCCCAGCGTGGCTAGGAGAATCACACTCAGCCCTGCGCCAAAGTAGCCGCCGTAGAGCGCTGCCAGAAATACCGGGGCGATCGCCCACGCCAGCCTGCCGCCGCCCCCGTGCGGTCTCCGTTGCAAGAGCCAGCGCCGCACTGGGTCTTGCAGTGCCAACAGGAGTGCCGCCAACAGAATGAGGTAGGGAACCAAAAAACCAAACAGCCGCTCACTGGTGCTCAGGAGTAAAACACCCCCACTGATCCCCCCCAGCACACTAGCGGGAACCAGGAACCCCAGCCGTGCCCCTTGACCTTGCAGATCCTGCCGCTGGGCAAGCGTTGCCCCCAAGTAGCCCGGCACCAATGCCACCGTGCTGGTGATGTTGGCTGCCATCGGCGGCACCCCCGCCGCCATCAGGATCGGAAAGCTAATGAGGGTGCCCCCACCGGCAATGGCATTGATGAACCCTGCCCCTATCCCCGCTAGGGCAATCAGCAGTATCTCAAGGCTGCTCATCAGGCACTCAGATACCGTTGCAGCGTCTCGCGGTATTGGCTTTTGGGCTTCATGCCAACGATCACCTCCAGCAGTTCCTTATTTTTGAACAGCTGAATGGTGGGGGTGCTGGTGACCCCCGCTTGCTCGGCAATGGCGCTGTCCTCAGTGATGTCAATTTCAACGAGTTGGACATTTCCCTCAAATTCATCCACCAAACGATCCAGAATGGGTTTGAGGGTATGGCACGGGCCACAGGTGGGGGAGACGTACTTCACCAGCAGCAGGCGATCGCTCTCGTGGAAGAGCTTGCGCAGGGCATAGCTGCCGCGGTGCTTTGTGGCCGTCGGATCAAACTCTACGGTGGCTGAGGCGGATGGCGTGGGGGGTGCGGTTACCGTGGCCTCCTCAACCGTCTGGTGAAACTCCTGAATCAACCCCTGTGCCGAAAGCCACCGCTCGGCCTCCAGCGCCGCCATACACCCCGTTCCCGCCGCCGTAATCGCCTGACGATACTCATGATCCTGAACATCCCCAGCGGCAAATACCCCAGCAACATTGGTCTGGGTGCCATGGTGGGTCAGGATATAGCCAACACTATCCAGTTCCAGAAACTCCTTAAATAATTGGGTATTGGGGGTGTGGCCAATGGCATAGAATAGCCCCCGCACCGCCAGTTGAGACTCTTCTCCCGTGGCCTTGTTGAGAATCCGTAGCCCCGTCATCAGGTGGCCATCCCCCAGAATTTCTTGGGCTTCGGTATGCCAGTGAACGGTAATTTTGGGATTGGCCAGCACCCGGTCTTGCATCGCCTTACTGGCGCGCATTTTGTCACTGCGAACCAGCAAATGGACATGGGAGCCATACTTGGTCAGGTAAACCGCTTCTTCCGCAGCACTGTCGCCACCGCCAATCACTGCCAACTCAGCCTCCTTGAAAATGGGCGTGGCACCGTCGCAAATGGCACAGGCAGACACCCCCTTCGTCCAGTACTGCTCTTCGCCGGGCAGGTGCAGCCGCTTGGCCGTTGCCCCTGTACAAATGATGACCGCATGGGCATAGACCTGCCGCTCGGCGGAGCTAATGAGGAAGGGACGTTGGTTAAAATCAACTTGGATCACATCTTCAGTGACAAGTTCTGTGCCCCAGCGCTGGGCTTGCGCTTTCATCCGCGCCATTAACTCTGGTCCTTGAATCCCCTCGGGAAAGCCGGGGAAGTTCTCCACCTCGGTGGTGGTCATCAGTTGGCCGCCAGGTAGCCCTCCCACCTGATAGCCTTCAAACATAAAAGGCTTGAGGTTGGCACGGGCAGCATAGATGGCCGCAGTATAGCCCGCCGGCCCAGAACCAATAATTACAACGTTTTCAATCCGTGGCGATGTCATGACTAAAGTAAACTCGAAACGACTATGAGTTATCTGATTGTAGCCTGATTCCTAGGAGCAAGCAAGGGGAGAGAGGTTTATGCGTCGGATTGGCAATGGGGGCGAGGAAGCGGTGGTGAGGTGGTTGCGGGCGCAACAGTGGCAGATCGTAGCCCGCAATTGGGGCTGTCGTCGGGGCGAGCTAGATATTGTGGCTTACAGTCCCGGTGGGGTGCTGGCCTTTGTGGAGGTAAAAACCCGCCGCCCCCAGAATTGGGATGCTGACGGTCTCGAGGCGATCGCCCACCGCAAGCAACAAAAACTCATTGGCACCGCTCAGGAGTTTCTGCAGGCCCATCCCCAATGGCACGACAGTCCTTGTCGCTTTGATGTAGCATTGGTGCTGTACCAGCCCTCTCCGGTGGGGGGATGCTATCGAGTACACCAGTATTTAGAAGATGCCTTTACTGTGGAGTAACACCCGTGAGCTATCGGATGGATCGCCAAGCCTATGCGGAAACCTATGGTCCTACCGTGGGCGATCGCCTGCGCTTAGCGGATACCGAACTCTTCATTGAAGTCGAGCAGGATTATACCTGTTATGGCGATGAGGTGAAGTTTGGCGGTGGCAAGGTGATCCGCGATGGCATGGGGCAGTCCCCTATCCCTAATGCCGAGGGTGCTGTGGATGTGGTCATTACCAATGCGGTGATTCTCGATTGGTGGGGGGTGGTCAAGGCCGATGTCGGCATTAAGGACGGCAAAATTGCCAAGATTGGCAAAGCGGGCAATCCCTATACCCAAGAAGGGGTGGATATTATCATTGGACCTGGCACCGAGGCGATCGCTGGCGAAGGCATGATCCTCACCGCTGGCGGTATTGATGCCCACATTCACTTTATTTGTCCCCAGCAAATTGTTACGGCGATCGCATGTGGTATCACCACCATGATTGGCGGCGGTACAGGCCCTGCCACCGGCACCAACGCCACCACCTGCACGCCTGGGCCGTGGAACCTCTATCGGATGCTACAGGCTGCCGATGCCTTCCCGGTCAATCTCGGCTTTTTGGGCAAAGGCAATAGCAGCCAGCCCCAAGGACTGAACGAGCAAGTGGAAGCAGGAGCCATTGGCCTCAAACTCCATGAAGACTGGGGCACCACCCCAGCAGCCATTGATACGTGCCTGAGTGTGGCTGAAGCCTACGACATCCAAGTTGCCATCCACACCGACACCCTCAACGAGTCAGGGTTTGTGGAAGATACCATCGCCGCCTTCAAAAACCGCACCATCCATGCCTACCACACCGAAGGTGCTGGGGGAGGGCATGCGCCCGACATTATCAAGGTTTGCGGTCAGGCTAATGTGCTGCCCTCCTCCACGAACCCCACCCGACCCTACACCATCAACACCTTAGATGAACACCTCGATATGTTAATGGTGTGCCACCACCTTGACCCGAGCATTCCCGAAGATGTAGCCTTTGCAGAGTCTCGGATTCGCCGCGAAACCATTGCCGCCGAAGATATTTTGCACGATATGGGTGCCTTTAGTATTATCTCCTCCGACTCCCAAGCCATGGGACGGGTCGGGGAAAGCATTATCCGCACGTGGCAAACTGCCCACAAAATGAAGGTACAGCGAGGGCACCTCAGCGACCCCAGCCATGCTGCTGCCAGCCACGATAACTTTCGTGCTCGCCGCTACGTTGCCAAATATACGATTAACCCCGCCATCACCCACGGCATTGCGGAGTACGTGGGGTCGGTGGAGGTGGGTAAGATTGCCGATCTGTGCCTGTGGCGACCGGCCTTTTTCGGAGTCAAACCAGAACTGGTGCTTAAGGGAGGGCTGATTGCCTACGCCCAAATGGGGGATGCCAACGCCAGTATTCCTACCCCCCAGCCCGTGCATATGCAGCCCATGTTTGCTGCCTACGGCGGCTGTTGTACGGCCACTTCAGTGACCTTTATGTCTCAGGCGGGTATTGCCAACAATATCCCCACACAACTCTCTATGCAAAAGCCAGTACTGCCGGTGCGCCATATTCGCCAGCTCCGGAAAGCTGACCTGAAACTAAACGATTATCTGCCCCACATTGAGGTAGATCCAGAAACCTACGAGGTGCGCGCCGATGGTGAACTGCTCACCTGTGAACCCGCCACCGTGTTACCCCTTGCCCAGCGCTACTTTTTGTTTTGATGGAGCATCAAGTGTCAGCCCTATTGCAGCGGGGGCAGCAAGCATTGGAAAAAGGGGAGTATTCTAAAGCGGTGACCCTCTTGGAGCAGGCGGCAACCCTTGCGGAGGGCAATGTTGTTTGCACTGGCGAAATCCATCTTTGGCTCGTGATGGCCTACAGTGCCCTAGGAGATCAGGCTGCGGCCTTAGCCCTATGTCGGCAGCTACAGCGCCATCCCGATCGCTACACTCGGCAGGAAGGTCGGCGATTGCTCGCTATTTTGCAGGCACCCCAGCTCAAGCGCCGCCCTGAGTGGTACAGTCAAATTCCCGATCTTTCCCAGGTGGGCGATCGCCCCTATGAGTCCCCCTACGCTGGCATCCCTAAACCGACCGCCGCGGCATCCCCAAAGCCCCAAGAGCCACCACCCCCGGCAACCCCCTTACCCAATGCCTTTATTTGGCTTGCTTTGCTGGGGTTAGGGGTGCTGACTGCTCTGGCCGCATGGCTCTAACTATGCTTCATCCTGCAATAGACGTTTAATTTGCGCCAGTAAAACCCCCAGCTTACCCTCTTCAAAGAGAGCATTGATCAAGGCCAGCCCACTGGTGGAGAGTAACAGTTTATTAATCTCTGGCGCACCCGCACCGTTTGCCCCTGGGAAGGCGTAGATCTTAGCATCCCCAATGACCCCAGGCTGAGGGGAAAGGGCTTTGAGCACCTCTGGTAACTGGCTTGCTAACTCCGGCCACAGGCTAGTAATGACCTGCGCCGTTAGGTTGGCAGTGCTAATGACATTTTTGGCGGCAAGCAATGCTTCGAGCCCCGCAGCTTCGGCCATGGCTTTATCGCGGTTAGCTGCGGCAAGGGTGCGAATCGCTTCAGCTTCCAGTTCTGCTGCCTGCTGAGCAATTTCGGCTTGGCGACGACGGCGGAACACATCAATTTCCACCACGTTCTGATCAAGGACGCGCTTTTCAGCCGCTTCGCGCTCTGCGGCAATAATGGCCAAATGCTTCTCGCGATCAGCTTTTTCCACTTCGATGGCCGTTGTGACCGCAGATTCTGCCCGCGCCCGCTCCGCTTCGGCCATAAGGCTTTCTTTTTTCTTGGTGGCCACGGCGATCGCCACATCTTCCTGCGCCAGCCGTGCCAAGCGTTCAGACTCGGCCACCATCACTTGGGCTTGGAGACGATTAGCCTCCACCTGTTGCTGCCGATTGATCTCGGCAATTTCTGCTTCTTGCAATTGCTGCGCTTGCGTTACCTTAAGGAGCTTATTTTTTTCCTCAAGCTCGATACTGGCTTCAATTTCCTTCTGCCGAATCGCTAGCTTTTTGCGAATTTCTTCTTCCTCAACCAATTGTGCTTGTAGCAACTTTGCTCGCTGGGTTGCGGCGGCCTCTGCGGCTTTCGCTTCTTCAATTTCCCGCTCTCGCTGGGCTTTGAGGGCTTCTATTTTCAACCGCTGACTCAACAGTGCCGCTTCTTGCTCTTCCTGAATTTGTAGGGAGCGTTTTTGCGCATCCAGTTCTTTTTGCTCAATGGCCACCCGCGTCGAAAGCTCGACCTCCCGCTTTTGTTGAATCGAGCGTTGAATGGTTTCCGTGCGCAGGCGAACACCTTGGGCATCAAAGAAATTATTTTCGTCGTAGGTGTCGCTCTCTTGCACTTCCGAGATAGCAATGTTGTTCAGGGTTAGGCCAACTTTTTGTAGATCCTGTTGCACCAAATTTAGGACTTCCTGGGCAAAACCTAATTTATCCGAATCAATTTCCGCCAGAGACTTATGCTTTGCTGCTGCCCGAATCGCATCATCGGCCCGTTTTTCTAGGGCGTTCTTAATATCTTCGGGGGTAATCCGATTATTTTGGGAGAGGCGCGCCGCTGCCGTTAGCACATCCTCTTCGGTGGCGTTAATACAGACGTAAAAGGTCACTCGCATATCCGCCCGCAGGTAGTCTTGGGTGCGTACGGCTAACTTGCCAGTGCGCTCGACATCAATGGAAATTTCCCGCAGCGGCACCCGGGTTAGCTCGTGAAACCCCGGCAAGACAATACAGCCACCATTGAGAATGACGGTTTTCTTTTTAACAAAAATACCGCCTGTGCGCACAAAGGCTTCGTTGTTAGGGGTAATAACGTAAACGCGGGTATAGGCCCAAATGCTCATCAACAGAAGGATGACAATACCCGCAATCAACCCCGGAAAAACCAGCAGGCTACCTACCCCACCCAGATTGCCAACGATGAGGGGGGGTGCCTCGGCCACCAGTGCAGTAGCGGTAGGGGTCTCAACCCTAGGACGGGGGGGATCTGGCAGGGTTGGCCTAGGTAAGGTCTCTAAAAACGTTAACCAATACAGCATAGGGATGGCTCAGGGGGTGGCATGGGGGCGATCGCCTAGTTGGCAGGGGCCACTCCTGCAGAGGAGGCAACTGCAGCATCCTTACGCTTTTTCTTTTCGCCGACCGCCACTGGGCGCATTTCAATATGGTTAAGTAAGGTGGTGACAAACGCAAACAGTAAAAAGGGGAGGGTTAGCACTAGGATTAAGCCACCAACTAAAAAGGCTTGAACTGGATTATTGTAGAGGGTGACGGAGGCCGCTAGACCAATAAAAATCACAATGAGCCAAACAATCACCTGACCGTAAATATCCCCAAAGGTGAGGGTGCAGACGAAACGGTACTTTTGCAACTCGTTAGGCATGGGGGCTATCCTCGCGGCTTGGGTAGGCAGTAAGCGAATCTTTGTGGTTGGGGGTGCCGTTCCAGAGTAAGCTGGGACAGCAAGGTACTCGAATTTTAGGAAAACTGCCCTGAAGATTAAAGCCTTTGCAATAAATATACAAATTTCCGGGAACCAATCCTAACTTTAGCGGTGTAGTATGACAAACTGTGTCGAATTTGCAGCTTAACTTCACGGTATCTTCATGTCCCACGCTGTTGTTGCCATTGTGATGGGCAGTGATTCTGACCTGCCGACGATGCACGGTGCGATCGCCATTTGTGAGCAGTTTGCCATTCCCTACGATGTGGCCATTCTTTCAGCTCACCGTACCCCATTGGCGATGGTGGAGTTTGCCCAAGGTGCCCACCAACGGGGAATTAAGGTCATTATTGCGGGGGCGGGTGGCGCGGCTCACTTGCCGGGGATGATTGCGGCGTTGACCCCCTTGCCCGTCATTGGCGTGCCGGTGCCCAGTCGTCATTTACAGGGCGTTGATTCGCTCTACTCGATTGTGCAAATGCCCGCTGGCATCCCAGTGGCCACCGTGGCGATCGGGAATGCCCAGAATGCCGGGCTACTCGCGGTGCAACTGCTGGCAAGTCATAATGCCGAGCTATTAGCCCAAGTGATCGCCTATCGCGAGCAGCTGCGGAATACCGTGACGGCTAAAAATACCCGCCTGCAGGCCATCGGGGCTGCGGCCTATCTGGAGGCTCAAGGGAGCTAGCGAATGGGGGTGTGAACCGTCACCAGTTTCGTCCCATCGGGGAATGTTGCTTCTACTTGCACTTCTGAGAGCATTTCTGGCACCCCTGCCATGACCTCATCGCGCCTCAGCAGGGTGGTACCGTAGTTCATGAGGTCGGCGACTGTGCGCCCTTCCCGTGCTCCTTCTAGGATTGCGGCTGAAATGTAGGCTACCGCTTCGGGATAGTTGAGTTTGAGGCCGCGTTCTTTGCGCCGCTCTGCCACAAGAGCCGCTGTAAAAATCAGGAGCTTATCTTTTTCTTGGGGGGAGAGTTGCATAGGCTAGGGTAGAGATCAACACTAGGCTCACGCCTTATTGTACGTATTGTATGTTTTGTATGTTTGTATGGCTTAGCATCCCTACCCATTTGGCGGCGCCCTAGAGTCTGCCACCCCTTAACCCACACTCGACCATGCCGCCTCTACCACATCACTCAACCATTGGCGAGTTTTGGCATCCAGTAGGTCATCGTCATCTAGAACCCATGCCTGCACATCGGCAAGGGTGTGGCCTTGGGCACGGCAGATGGTAATCATACCGGCGATCGCTGCAGCGACCAGCTCTTCACTAACGGGGTAGTGGCTGAGGGCGGCCATTTCTTCGAAACTCCGTGGGATGGGATAATACATAGGGCAACAGGGCAATTCTGAGAAACTGTAAACTCTCTTAAACTATTAAGTGAGTACAGTGCAGTTTACGTTAAATTTTGGCTCTGTCAAGCCCCTTACCGCACATTTGAAACAAAATGCAAGAACTGTTCTACGCTGAGATTCCAACACCAGATACCAAGGCAGTCATTACATGGTTACAGCAGACGTTTCAGCCTATGGTGGGGGCGATCGCCCCGAAGCCGAGCGGTGGATGTTGGCAACTGCCCCCCCATGGGACGCAACTGGCGGTGTTTTTCTGGAATTTGCAGCGGACAACCTACCTCAAGGTCGTGCGATGGGGCACGCAGCCATGGCCGCAAGAGGCCGCCTGTGTCAAACAGTTGAGCACCGCAATCCGATCTGCATTTCCGTTGCAGCCGGTCGTACCGCCCCCATGGCCGCAGGGCACCTCAATTTTTGCCGCCTTGGGCGATCGCTATCCGCTGACGGTTAAGTACTTTCAACAGATGCCCCACGGGGAAGCCGACTTGGAGCGGGTTTACTGGTGGGAGCAACGTTGGCGCGACGGGGTGCAGCGTCCCACCCCGCCGGTGCCAGTGCTGCAACGAGTGACTAGTCCCTCTGAAGCGCCCACCTACGACTTGGTGTACGTGGGGGGTGCCCTGGGGGTTGTTCATGCAGCGGTGATGGCCCGTCTGGGCTATCGGGTGTTGCTGATTGAGCGGCTCCCCTTTGGCCGGATGAATCGGGAGTGGAATATTTCGCGAGCGGAGTTTCAGAACCTGATTGATTTGGGCTTGTTTACCGCCGCTGAATTTGAAAGCGTGATTGCCTGCGAATATTTAGATGGATTCAACAAATTTTTTGATGCCACCAGCCCTGCCCATTGCCGCGCCCCTGTTCTCCATACGCCTACGGTATTGAATATTGCCCTTGACTCGGCGAAATTTTTGCGGTTGTGCGGCCAAAAACTCTGCCAAGCAGGGGGCGAAATTTGGGACTACACCGACTTTGTGGGGGCAACGGTGCACCCCAATAGCGTGGTGGTACAGGCACAGCAGCGCCACACGGGGACGCCGCAGCAGGCGATCGCCCGCGTCCTGATTGATGCGATGGGCACGGCCTCCCCCATTGCCCGGCAGTTGAATGGTGGCCGTGCCTTTGACAGTGTGTGCCCCACCGTTGGCGCGATTGTGAAGGGGATCTCCCCAGAGGTGTGGGATGGCCGCTACGGGGATGTGCTCCACAGCCATGGCGATAGTTCGCGGGGGCGGCAGTTAATCTGGGAGTTGTTTCCCGGGGCAGGGGAGGAGCGCACCATTTACCTGTTTCACTACCACCGTATTGAGCCGCAGTTTCCGGGGTCGCTGCTAGAGCTTTACGAAGACTTTTTTAGCATTTTGCCAGAGTATCGTCGCTGTAACCTTGAGGAACTCACCTGGGTCAAGCCCACCTTTGGCTACATTCCGGGCCATTTTAGTCACCATCGCGGCGATCGCGCCGTTGCCGTTGATCGGGTGCTGGCCATTGGCGATGCCGCCTCGTTGCAGTCGCCTCTAGTCTTTACGGGCTTTGGCTCCCTAGTGCGCAACTTGCCGCGCCTCACGGACTTACTGGATACCGCCCTGCGCCATGATCTAGTGCAACAGCCATTCCTCAACCAAATTCGCGCCTATCAAAGTAATACCGCGGTTACATGGCTATTTTCGCGGGGGATGATGGTGCCCAGCGATCGCCCCCTGCCGCCGGAGCGCGTGAATGCAATGCTCAACACCTTTTTTGGCATTCTCGGCCAAGAATCTCCTGAACTGGTGGATCGCTTTATTAAAGATCGCGCCGGCTGGCTGCCCTTTAACCGGATGGCACTGCGCGCTGCTTGGCAGAATCCGGGGCTACTGTGGTGGATTTGGCAAATGGCGGGCACCGCGGACTTGCTGCGCTGGCTGTTCATTTACCTGAATTTCACCCTCGATGCGGTGTACCATGCGCTGTTTGCCCCTTGGTTGCCGCCCCTTGTCCGGCACGCTCAGCCATGGTTAGAACCCCTTGCCCCCTCCCTTTGGTTCTGGTTGTTAGTGCAAAGCTATGCCCTTACCTACTCGGTGGGGCAACCGCGCCTAGACCGTCCCCTAACGCCCGCAACCGCTCCTGCCACCCCCCCAGCAGTTGATCAAGCCGTATCTCCTCGCTAACCTTGGGAAGCAAAGGTGTTGTGGAGAACACAAAGGTGAATGCAGCGGAGCAAGCCGTTACCCTGCAAATGGCCAGTAAACTGGGGGCGATCGTCCACCTGTTTAAGCAGTGCAATGGCGATTTGCGTGCAGACTTACAGCCATGGGCAGATGATCCCCACACCCGCGATCTCATGGATCCGGACTCCATTGACATTGGCTTCCATCTGCCTGGGTGGAGCCGCCGCTGGCAAGCCCGTAGTCTGCTGCTGCAGATTCGCCTCTATAGCGATTCCGAGATGCCCCAGCGCCGCGCCATTGGGCTAGACATCGTTGGCTTTAGTTATATGAGTGAGCAGTGGCGCTTTAGCAGCATTGGCGGCGGCATCTTCAGTGGCAATAACTTGCCCTTGCTAGAGCTACAACAGCAATTACGCCACCTCAGCCACCAGATTCTAGAGGTGCTCAACACCTAGTGTGGGTTCACAGGCGATTAAAGCATTACAACTCAAGGGGGGCGCGCTTCCTCAGGAAGCGTAGCAGTAGTTTTTCTAGCTCGACCCACACAAATACAAGGGAGCTAAAGCCAATACAAACCGCTAACTCGGTGGCGGACAGTAGGTGAGTGCCAAAAAACCGTCGCAGGGCTGGCACATAGATCAGTAAAAGTTGTAAACAGGTGGTCAAGATGACTGATGCCCAAATGTAGGGGTTAGACCTTGGGCTTATTTCTAGGGTGAGGCGGCTTGTGGAGCGCACGGCAAGGGCATGACCCATCTGGGCAAGGCAGAGGGTCGTAAAGACCATGGTGGCCCAGCGGTCGGGTTCCAGCCCCTCTACTGGATGGGTGGCGGTATAGCCGTAGGCCCAGACCATGAGGGTAATACTGACGATGGCTAAAATCAGCCCAACCCGCACCATGTAGGATCCCAAGCCGCGGCCAAAAATACTTTCATTGGGGGGATAGGGGGGCGTTTCATCACATCGGGATCTCCGGGTTCAACCGCCAAGGCAAGGGCAGGCAAGCCATCGGTTACAAGGTTCATCCAGAGAATTTGCAAAGGAGTTAAGGGCACTCCCCCTAAGCCCAACAGGGGTGAGGAGGCAATGGTAATAACCTCGCCAATATTCGAGCCAAGGATGTACTTAATGAAGCGGCGAATGTTGCTGTAAATAATTCGACCTTCTTCTGTGGCCGCAACGATGGTGGCAAAGTTATCGTCCAAGAGCACCATATCGCTGGCTTCCTTGGTCACATCGGTGCCTGTAATGCCCATGGCAACCCCAATATCCGCTTGCTTGAGGGCAGGGGCATCGTTGACCCCGTCGCCGGTCATGGCCACAATATCACCGTGGTGCTGTAGGGATTTAACAATCCGCAGCTTGTGTTCGGGGGAGACCCGCGCATAGACGTTGACCTCTAGGGTGGCAGCATCCAGCTCTGCGGGGGTGAATTTTTCAATGTCCCGACCGGTGAGGGCGCGATCGCCCCAGTTACAGATGCCAATTTGACTGGCAATGGCTTTGGCAGTGAGTTGATGATCGCCGGTAATCATGATCGGGCGAATGCCTGCGGTGCGGCAGGTGGCCACGGCCTCTAGGACTTCCGGGCGCGGTGGATCCAAGATGCCCACTAAACCCAACCAGACCAGATCTTGTTCGCTGGACTCAACGGCATCAGCCGCCGGTGGCTCTGCCCAGTAGCGGTAGGCCAGTCCTAACACCCGTAGCCCTTGCGCCGCTAAGTCGTTGTTTGCTGCAAGAACGTGTTGGCGGTTCTCGGGGGTCAGCGGTGTCACCGCCGTTCCAACCTGTTGCCATTGGCATCGCTCTAGGGTTAGCTCGGGAGAACCTTTTGTGGCCATCCAATAGGGGGCATCGGTTGGCAAGTGGGGGATAGAACTGGTGCGATACACGACGCTCATGCGCTTGCGATCGGCATCAAAGGGAAATTCAACCACGCGCTCAGCATTGTGCCGCAGAGCACTGGGGTCTAGCCCTCCTTTGAGGGCAAGGGGCAACAGCGCCCCTTCAGTGGGGTCTCCTAAAATAACCCACTCGGCAGCGTGCTGCTTCAGCAGCGCATCGTTACACAAGGCACCGGCCAGCAGCAGCAGTTGGCGTTCGTACAGCGCATCGGCACTCGTGGCGCTTATATCGTAAAATTCGCCTGTGGGATCATAGCCATGGCCGCTGACCTTAGCGCGGTAGGATGGGGTGGCGATCGCCTGCACCACCATTTTATTTTGGGTCAGGGTGCCGGTTTTATCGGAGCAGATCGTGGTGACGCTCCCAAGGGTTTCCACGGTTGGCAAGCGGCGGATGAGGGCATGGCGTTTCACCATTCGCTGGGTGCCTAGGGCAAGGGTGACGGTAATCACCGCAGGCAAGCCTTCGGGAATCACTGCGACGGCCATACTCAGGGAGACTTCAACAAGGTGCCCGAACAAGGCTCTATCGTAAAGAGTGCCCCCCACAACCACGACAGCCACAAGAACAAGGGCGATCCACACCAGCCGATTCCCCAGTTCTGTCATCCGTTTTTGTAGGGGGGTGGGTTCCTGCTCAACGGCGTCTAAGGCAGCGGCAATTTTACCCAGTTCAGTGTTCATGCCAATGGCGGTAACCACAGCGACCCCGCGCCCTTGGTTGACTTCAGTACCCGCAAACACCAAGTTGTCGCGATCGCCCAGTTCTGTATCCTCTGGTAAGAGTTTGTCAGCATTTTTACTGGCGGCTTCTGCCTCACCGGTGAGAGCCGCTTCGCGAATTTGTAGGTTAACAGCCTCGATCAGGCGGCCATCGGCAGCCACCTTCACCCCTGCTTCCAGAAAGAAAATATCCCCCACCACCAGTTCTGGCGAGTCAATTTCAGTAATTTTTCCTTCGCGGAGCACCCGCACTTTGGGGGCAGCCATACTTTTGAGGGCGGCTAAGGCGTCCTCGGCGCGGGCTTCCTGAACATACCCAAGAATGCCGTTGAGGATAACGACCACTAAAATGGCGATCGCATCTTTAGGAAACGGGATTGTCTGCTCTTCGAGGGCTTCAACAATATCTAACACCCCAGAAATGACCGCCACCACAAGGAGCATGATCAGCATAATATTGCGAAACTGATCCAGCAAAATCTGCCACTTAGGTCGCCGGCCACTTTCAATGAGTTCATTACGACCGTACTGCGCCTGTCGCTGTTGAATGGCCTCATGGCTTAGTCCTTGGTGGCGATCGCTCCCTAACTGAGCGATCACAGCATCGGCACTGAGGTGGTGCCAAGGGGGAGCAGGACTCACAGAGGATGATTCCATGGCAAAGAACGAGACTGACTTCTCCCATCTTTACCTATTTTCTGGGATTAATGTTGCAGGGGCTTCCCAGGCGTTAGGCACGAAATCGCTGCCAGTAATCATTGTAACGAGCCATTAGAGACTGCGAGGGTTGGGCTTGGCTCCAGTATTCAACGAGGGTGTGCCCTGTTGCCCACGTATCCTGCTCAAGGGGCGCACGGGTATGCAGCACAAGGGGGGCAATCTCTCTCAGGTCAAAGGAGCGGGGAGTCACTTCGAGGCGATCGCCCGGCGTTTGCAGCAGGGTATAAAGCTCGTAGGCCAGCTGCAGCTTGCACAGAATCACCGGCAACTGCTCAAGGGGCAGCTTTTCCGCCAACAGCCACGCCGCAGCGGGCGACCCCGTCAGCATTGTCGATAGAAACTGCAGGACAGGTCGTTTGAGTAAGTCTGCCACCCCTTGGCTGGTGGTGATACGGCTACAGTAGGTGTCGATCAATCGCGACGCTGCATGGAGGCGGGTCTGGCGATCCTTGAGCCACCGTGCCATACGGATCTGTTTTGCTGGGTTGACCAGACGGAGTACGGTATCGCTCAACTCGGGTAGCCCCCATGCCCTGCGCTCATCCGTGACATTAACGATAGGGAAGAGATGGGGGGTATAGGGGGCAAATTGCTGCTGACGATAGGCCACAGCCTCACGGATACTTACTTCTTTTGCACGGCTACCCCGCTGCCAATCGTAGGGCGGATCCCACTCCCGCAAAGGGCGCAACCGATCAACTTGAGTGACCACCACCACAATCGGCAGATCCGCAACCTGCTGACGAATAATGTCTAAGGCCACTAAATCTGGGGCAAGGGCAGGATCCAGTGCCGGCGTGAGCAGGAGCACCACATCCATCCGTGGCAGGAGTTGCCGCAGACGAGCTTGAATATCCGCACCCTGAATGTCTTCGTAGCCGGGGGTGTCCCACAACATCAAATCCGCTTGCCAACGATACTGGCGAATCTCTGCGGTATTGGGCAGGGGGGAAACATCGGCAGTGGGAGCCGCAAACAAGCTATTAATGAGGCTACTTTTGCCGGCTCCTGTGCGCCCCACCAAAAACACATTCACCGGATCGGTCTCAGCCCGGGTGAGGGGCAGGGTTTCTTCGAGGATATCTTGGAGAGTGCCAGTCTGAAGACTGGGAGATGGGAGGTCAAGGGAGGGAACCGCGCCACTGTACAGGGCGATCGCCCGTAAGCCGAGGGCTTTGAGGGTTTGTTCGCGCAGGGTTAAGCCTAAATTGGCAATTAGGGCTTGGTTGGCTTTTTGCTGTTGCCCTTGAGTGAGGGTGTTGGTCAGGGCAACGCTGGGGTTCAGCAGCCACTGGGAGAGTTGCCATGCGGTGACCCCCCAGCGGGCAGCGGGTGCCCATTGGCGAGAGAGTTCGTAGGCGCGTACCGCTTGCCCCACCGTCACCCGTGACAAAATGGGGTCGAGGGTTTGCAGCCAGCGATCCACATCCTCCACCGTATCCCGCAGGAGGCGATAGGCTTGGGGCACATAGATGTGCAGCAATGGGCGTTGACTATTGGGGTAATACACATGAGCAATGCCATTGACAAGGGTGTGTGCCCGCTGCCAAAACAGGAGCCAATTTTCCCACGGGGGAACATCGTCACGACTCTTGGCCAAAATATCCTGTAGAATTTGCAGCGCCTGTTGATCTTGGGCGGTGCGATCGCCACCGTTGAGCAATTCTGGTAGCGCTGGCGTTGCTTGGGTTTCCACCAGCCAATGGGCTACCCCCCACCGCCAGAGAATGAGAACCACCACCACCACCGCCCACAGCCAACTTAGTCCCCACGCATGAATTTGGATCGAGGCGGCAATGAGAACCAGCAAGGCGATCGCCACCAGTGGTAGTGCCAAAAGAAACCACTTCCACCATGGCAGTTGCGTCATGGCATGTGTCCCTAGGTGGTGACCAGCGGCTCAAAGGGGATGCGCCGGGCATGTCCCCAAAACGCTTCTAAGTTATAGTATTGGCGTTCCTTCGGGAGTTGGATATGGACAATCACATCCCCGTAGTCCATCAGCACCCATGAACAGTTGTCTTGGCCTTCCGTATGCTGCGGTTGTCGTTGGCAGTGGGTTTGAGCAGCCTCCTCCACCGCTTGGTAAATGGCTCGCACCTGCGTTTTAGACAGTCCCGTAACAATGACAAAATAGTCAGTGAGGTACGACACCCCAGTTACATCAAGAAGACAAATGTCCACCGCCTTGCGATCGTCTGCGGCGTAGGCAGCAGTCCATGCTAGCTTGAGGCTAGGGTCAGCGATCGCGGCCACCTGTTGTATCTGTGGAATAGTCAGTCTGCACTCTCCTAATAGTCACTCCCTATCCTTTGATTTTAACGATTTAGTTCTGTTAAATTAGGCAAAGTGTGTTACAAACCCTTACGCTTGACCCCATCCCCCTCGCGTCGCCGCCGTCGGATTGGCTGTGGTACGGGCATTCAGGCGCATGGCACGCCGTAGCACTTCCCCTCGAGCATCGCCAAGCGCTGTTACTGGCCTCGCGTCCATCGCTTTTGGTGTTGGCGGAAACAGAGCCACTGGACTTTATCAGCGGCATTTTGGCAGCGCTGAGTACAGACACCCCCCTCCTCTTGGCCAATCCGCTGTGGCAAGCACACGAGTGGCAGCAGGTGGCCACCGTTGTTCCTAGGGGCTATCAGGCATGGGGAGCGGTTCCTCCTTTAGAGGCGCAGGGAACACCACAAGACTTCAGGGCACCGATGATTTTAATTCCCACCGGCGGCAGCCAAGGCCGATTACGCTGGGCAATGCATACCCTTGGGACGCTCTACAGTGCTGTGCAGGGGGTGCAGCAGCATTTACAGGTGTCAACCCTCCACTGCCTGAGTATTTTGCCGCTGTACCATGTCAGTGGCCTCATGCCCGTGTTGCGATCGCTGTGGACCGGAGGGCAGCTATACGTTGCCCGCCATCTACGAGACCTTCAACACGCTCCAATGCCGCCGAACTCAGACCTTTGGCTATCCCTTGTGCCCCGACAGTTGCACCAAGTGTGTGACGCCCCAATCCCCTGGCTTCAGAGCTTAGCCGGCATTTTTATTGGCGGCGGAGCAACGTGGAACTCTCTGTTAGACACTGCTGAGCGCCATCGGTTACCGCTGTGTTTAAGCTATGGGATGACGGAAACGGCGGGGATGGTCTGCGCGCAAAAGGCGGGTGACTTCCTGCGGGGCGATCGCTCCTGTGGCTCCAGCTTACCCCACGCCCACCTAACCATTAGCACCGATGGCACCATAGACGTGCAAGCCACCTCTTTGGCTCGCGGTTACTACCCCAATCCCTTTGGCTCGCCTGTGTTCCGCACCGACGATCGCGGCGAGTGGCACGGCGATCGCCTCTACATTTGGGGACGCGCCAGCCGCAAAATTATTAGTGGCGGCGAAAACATTTACCCTGAAGAATTAGAGTCCCTACTTCTGAGCAGTGGCTGGGTCAAGGATATTTACATCTACGGTGAGCCGCATCCAACGTGGGGCGAGCAGGTTGTGGCAGCCTATGTCCCTGTTGGGGAGGTAACCCCTGAGCAATTAGAGGAATGGTTACGCCAGCGGTGTAGTGCCTACAAATGCCCCAAGCGATGGCTATCGTGCACGACCTTGCCTCGCACTCCCCAAGGCAAGATCCGCCTGTCTGCCTTCAATACCATAATGCGGCGTTGCTGAATAGACGTATGATGTTCGGGTTTGAGTCTTTTGCCGCCCTCATCCTAGTCCTCTCCCCTATTACGTTATGGCACAGTCGTAAACCAATCTTGACTTAGGTGTAGGATTACTTTTCTATCTGTTTAAGGCGGCACCCAGATTCGAACTGGGGGATAAAGGTTTTGCAGACCTCTGCCTTACCACTTGGCTATGCCGCCGCAAAGCAATTTCTTATTATAAGTGATTTACCGGCGATCGCGCCGCTAGTACCCTGAGAGGATCATCCGCAGGAGCCTTATGTACCTACACCAACTCCCACTGGGCAGCACCGGTCGCATTACGGCTATTGAAGGGGATGCTGCTTGGCAGCGCCGCTTAGCTGCCCTTGGCATTGCTGTGAACCAACCCGTGACGCTACTGCGACGTGCGCCCTTTAGTGATACCTTCGCTGTGCGGGTGGGCACCCTCACTGAGGTTGCCATCCGTGCCAAGGATGCCGCCACCATTGCCGTAGAACAGGTATCCTAGGAAGCGTAATAATTCTTTATTCTGCTGCTCAACCTCTTTCCCAAGGATCGGCAAACATCTCTATGCAACCCACTGACCCAACGAAGTTTACTGACAAAGCATGGGAGGCGATCGTCAAATCGCAGGATGTGGCGCGGGAGTACCGCAGCCAATACCTTGAAACAGAGCACTTACTCATTGTCATTCTCCAAGAGGAAGGGCTGGGTCAACTGATTCTGGAGCGGGCAGATATTGACACCGACTGGGTGCTGAAGCGGTTGATAGATTTTGCGAAGCAGCAGCCGCGCATCCCAGCAGGCGGAGAACTCTACTGTGGTCGTAGTTTAGATACCCTGCTGGATGAGGCAAATCGCCTCCGCCAAGAACAGGAGGATCAGTTTATTTCCATTGAGCATATTTTGCTGGCCTTTGTGGGCGATCGCCGCATTGGTCAACGGCTATTCCGTGCTCTCAACTGCGATCGCGACCAGTTAGCCGCCAGTGTCAAAGCCATTCGCGGTGCCCAAAAAGTAGCCGACCAAAACCCCGAGAGCAAGTATGCCGCCCTTGAAAAATACGGTCGCGACCTCACAGAAGCAGCCCGCCAAGGCAAGCTTGACCCGGTGATTGGCCGGGATGAAGAAATTCGCCGCGTCATTCAAGTTCTCTCCCGTCGTACAAAAAATAACCCTGTCCTCATTGGGGAGCCAGGAGTGGGTAAAAACCGCCATTGCGGAAGGACTCGCCCAGCGCATTATCAACGGGGATGTGCCAGAATCCCTCAAAAATCGCCGCCTGATTTCCCTTGATCTGGGGAGTTTAGTGGCGGGTGCTAAGTTTCGCGGAGATTTTGAAGATCGCCTCAAGGCTGTCTTGCACGAAGTCACTCACTCCGACGGCCACGTCGTCCTGTTTATCGATGAGCTGCACACCGTCGTGGGCGCAGGTGCCAATCAAAACTCCTCGATGGATGCCAGTAATTTACTCAAGCCAATGCTGGCGCGCGGTGAACTGCGTTGTATTGGTGCTAGTACCCTCGATGAGTACCGTAAACACATTGAGAAGGATGCGGCTCTAGAGCGGCGGTTTCAACAGGTGTATATCGGTCAGCCTTCCGTGGAAGACACCATTTCCATTCTGCGGGGTCTCAAAGATCGCTACGAAATTCACCATAACGTTAAGATCACTGATTCTGCCCTTGTTGCTGCGGCCGTGCTCTCGGATCGCTACATTAGCGATCGCTTTTTGCCGGATAAGGCCATTGACTTGGTGGATGAAGCAGCGGCCAAGCTCAAGATGGAAATCACCTCCAAGCCTGCTGAGTTGGAAAGTATTGAGCGCCGCCTGATGCAACTGGAAATGGAGAAGCTCTCCCTGCAGCAGGAAGAAAATCTCAGCCTCAGTAAGGCTCCCCTACAGGCCACTCGCGATCGCCGCCAGCGCATTGAAGCGGAAATTGCTGAACTGCAATCCCGCCAAAAAGCCATGCAGGAGCGTTGGCAAGCTGAGAAAACACTCTTGGAGCGCATCAACAGTCTGAAAGAGGAAGAAGATCACGTCAAGCTGCAAATTGATCAAGCGGAGCGTGACTACAACCTGAATAAGGCAGCTCAACTGAAATACGGTCGCCTAGAAACCCTACAACGGGAACTCGAAGCCACTGAGACTCAACTTCTAGAATTGCAAGCGGCAGGCACCACCTTCTTGCGAGATCAGGTCACCGATGCCGATATTGCCGAAATTGTTGCCAAGTGGACGGGGATTCCGCTACAGAAGCTCTTAGCCTCAGAGCGGCAAAAACTCCTGCAACTGGAAGCGGTATTGCATCAGCGGGTTATTGGTCAACAAGAGGCCGTTGCGGCTGTTGCTGCAGCCATTCGCCGCGCCCGCGCCGGGATGAAAGACCCCGCCCGTCCTATTGGGTCGTTTTTATTCCTAGGGCCAACGGGGGTGGGTAAAACGGAACTAGCACGTACCCTTGCGGATGCGCTTTTTGATGATGAGAGTGCCCTAGTGCGCATTGACATGTCGGAGTACATGGAAAAGCACGCCGTCTCGCGGATGATTGGTGCCCCCCCCGGCTACGTGGGGTTTGATAGCGGCGGCCAACTCACCGAAGCAATTCGCCGCCGACCCTATGCGGTTGTTCTCTTTGACGAAGTGGAAAAAGCGCACCCGGAAGTCTTTAACATCCTGTTGCAAGTCCTCGATGATGGCCGTATCACGGATTCCCAAGGTCGCACCGTGGATTTTCGCAACACGGTAATTATTATGACCAGCAACCTAGGTAGTGAGCATATTTTAGATTTGGCTAGCGATGAAAGCCGCTACGAACACATGCGGCAACGGGTGCTGCAAAGCGTGCAAAAGTACTTCCGCCCAGAATTTCTCAACCGCATTGATGATCTGATT
Organism: Thermostichus lividus PCC 6715; assembly: GCF_002754935.1. Lineage (NCBI taxonomy): Bacteria > Bacillati > Cyanobacteriota > Cyanophyceae > Acaryochloridales > Thermosynechococcaceae > Parathermosynechococcus > Parathermosynechococcus lividus. The sequence continues at coordinate 1,553,660 of NZ_CP018092.1, read as the reverse complement.
TTGTTCCATGGCTTAGGGCGACAGGAACTCATGCAGATCGCCCAAATTCAACTGCGACGGGTGGAGCGTTTATTGGCAGATCAAAAAATCCACCTAGAGTTAACTGCTGCCGCGCTGGAGTACTTGGTGGCGGCTGGGTTTGATCCGGTCTATGGTGCCCGACCCCTCAAACGGGCAATTCAGCGGGAAATTGAAAATCCCCTCGCCATCAAGCTATTGGAGGAAACCTTTACATCGGGAGACACAATTTTAGTCGATGTTGCCAACGATCAATTGACCTTTACCGCGCTCAATCGCGAGGGCGCAGATCAGTCCCCACCGAGCGTAGGTGCCAGCGGTTCTGGACGTAACTAATGCCACCATTGATCAAGGCAGCAGCCATCAATAGGCCAATGGCAGGCATAAAAAGGGGGTTCCACAGGCGCAACCATAGGTCAAAGCCCAAGGGAATCTCTAGCGATCGCCCTAGCAATGCTAAGACAAACCAACCAAAGCTAGCCAGCACAAAGAAGGTATCAGCCACCAATAGCCAATTCACAATCTCCCGCAGGCGACCCATACCCTAGCCTCCGAGCACCCACTGCTGAACCCGCTTAAGGGTTGGCCATTCTGGCTTGCGTTGGTGGCCATCGGCAAAATTCTCTAGGACTTCTTGGCGTAGCTCGGCAACTGCTGCCACAATGGTTTGAGCCAGTTCAATGTGGGGGCGCACCCCTTTTTTCCCCATCTCTAGCATGGCGATCGCCAGATTAATACGGGCTTGTGGATCTTCAGGGTTGAGTTTGACCGCTTTTTGAGCTGCTTTGTAGGCCGATGGGGGGTTGTCATCTAAGAGGTACAGCCACGACAAGCATGTCCATGCCGCACTGCTTTTTTGGGCACGCTGGCAAATCTCCTTAAACGTGGGAATTAGCTCCGACGCAGGGGCACCGTCTTTATAGCGGGCGATCGCTGCTTCAAATTGACGCTCAACTTCACTCAGGGGTTGCGACGTTTCAGTGGTCAAGGGAGTTACTCCTTAGGCAGAAAAGGATGTGCCACAGCCACAGGTCTGGGTTGCATTCGGGTTTGTAAACTTAAAGCCACCACCAATGAGGGCATTGCTATAGTCTAGGACTAAGCCGTAGATGTAGAGCATACTCTTGGGATCCGAGACCACCTTAAAGCCATCGTAGTCAAATACGTGATCATCAGGACGAATATTGGCAGGGTCTTCAAAATCCATCGTGTAGGACATCCCTGAGCACCCGCCCCCCTTGACACCGACCCGCAGACACAGGTCTTGACCGTGTTTTTGCCGCAGTTCTAAAACGTGCTGTAGCGCAGCATCCGTCATCAAAATTCCTTTGGCAGGCTGTGTTGCTTGAGTCATCACCCACTCCTCCGGTTACGGATCATGTTAGGGTACCGCTTTTATGGTAGCAAAGCTCAGGGATGGGACATCATTTCGTGGGCACGCTTAAAGGCTTCATCCAGTACCTCAGACAGGGTGGGGTGAGTGTGCACATTAAAGGCAAGATGGCTCACGCTTTGGCGATCGCGAATAGCATTAGCCGCTTCCTGAATGAGATCTGAGGCGTGAAGACCAAAAATATGCGCCCCCAACAGCTCGCCCGTATCCGCCCGGAAGATCACCTTCGCTAAGCCATCGGTCTCCCCTTCCGCTAATGCCTTAGAGTTCCCCTTAAAGTAAGTGCGAACCACCTTCACCTCAAACCCTTCTTTTTCCCCAAGGTCACGGGCTTGGGGTTCGGTGAGGCCAACAAAGCTCATCTCCGGATGGGTAAAGGCCGCAGCGGGAATACTGCGATAATCCACAGAGTAGGGACGGCCAACAATGCTCTCCACCACAGCAATGCCTTGAGCCGAAGCCGCATGGGCAAGCATCATTTTACCCGTAGCATCACCAATGGCCCAAAGGTGAGGCACGGGTTCACCCTCACGGGTCACGGCAAGGTAGTCATCGACGGGGATAAAGCCACGGCGATCTAAGCTCACCCCCACAGAGTCCAGACCCAGATCCTCGGTCGCAGGAATACGGCCTGTGGCAACTAAACAGGCATCGACTTCCAGAACCTCAACCACCTCTTTAGTTTGGGTATCGGCTAACTCAATAACCACCGGCGTGCCCGGAATCACTCGCTTGGCGAGCTTCCCGCTGTAGGTTTCAATATCGCGGGGGGCAATCAAAACCCGCTGCGCCTGCTTGGCGATATCAGGATCAAACGTGGGCATCAACTGATCGAGGGCTTCGATCATCGTGACTTCGCAGCCCAGTGCCGTGTAAATATCAGCAAATTCTAGGCCAATATAACCGCTGCCAATAATGGCTACCCACTGCGGTAACCAATCGAGCTTAATGGCCTCATCACTGGTATAGACGGTTTTGCCATCCACCTCAATGCCAGGCGGTACCCACGGCACTGATCCGGTGGCAATGATAATGTCTTTTGCGGTAACCGTCTTTTCCCCGTTTGGGGTGTGAATACTGACCTTTTGCGAGCCAGCAACTTTGCCACGGCCTATGAGGATATCTACCCCTAGCCGCTTCAGGCTGTTGGTGAGGTCGCCACGGATTTTTTGCACCAGTTGATCGGCATGGGCGGCAACACCGGCGCGATCCACGTTAACTGCCCCTAATTGAATGCCTAGCGCTTGCCAATGACTAGCTTGGCGCAGTTCTCGCACCCGTCCAGCGGCAGCCAGCAATGCTTTTGAGGGAATACAGCCGCGATTGACACAGGTGCCCCCCATGTCTGAGGCTTCCACAATGGCAGTTTTTAAGCCAACGCTGACGGCATGAAGGGCAGCACCATGACCGCCCACACCCGCACCTAAAATGACCAAATCGTAGTCAAAGCTCAAGGATGATTCTCCCAGCACACTTGTTGACGGCAGTTGTGCCTCAACTGCATTTCCCTAGCTTATCAAAGGGGAGTGCCAGATTTATCTAGATACACCACACCTCTCATAGGTTCTATTAGCTTTCGCAATAGCTTGAAGGCCATCTTGCAGACGAGCAGGCGTGCTAAAGTGCTTCAAGAAGGTGCAAGACTTGAGTAAAAAACTATGGGTTTGCTGGCTGGCTATCAATTTGTCAATGACCTTGAAACAGCAGGTGCCTTAGCCCTCTTCGCGCCGCCGGAGGGTGGGTTTGAGGGGCGCTATCAACGTCGTCTGCGATCAAAGGGTTATACAACGCTACATTTGAGTGCGCCAGGGCTAGGAGATCTCAGCGCCTACCTGATGCAAGAGCATGGCATTCGCCCCGCCCATACCGGCAAGGAAGCTATTCGCGTGTACTTCCAGCCACCATTGGTGACCTATCACCTTGAGCATTTGCCTCCCAATTCTAAGGGCTTGGTGCTGTGGTTGATTGATGGCAAGAAGCTCTCTAAGCAAGAATTCGCCTATTTGGCGCAGTTGACGCAGACCTTGCCTAAGTTCAAAGTGGTGATTGAGGTGGGGGGCGATCGCGTCGTCCGCTGGGAACCCTTAACGAATTTGCTGGCCGCTGCTTAGCCGCTGTTACATTGTCGATCTATTTGCATGGTAAAAATGGGGGCGATCGCGCCCTCTTTTTGTACTGTCCGCCCTCCCCTTGACAGCACTGAGTAAACCCTCAAGGATAGAGACGGGGATACCAGAGATCACAAATTACAAATTTTAGGAAACAGCTATGACTTCTAACTCAGATGTGTCGGGCAAAAAGATTGCAGCGGGAATTTGCGGCATTTTACTCGGTGCTCTAGGCATTCATAAATTTGTTCTTGGTTACTCTACTGAAGGGCTGATCATGCTGCTGGTAAGCATTTTAACCTGTGGCCTTGTGGCCCCGGTGATGGGAATTATTGGTTTGATCGAGGGGATCATTTACCTTACCAAAAGTGATGAGGAATTCTATAACACCTATATGGTGGGCAAAAAAGCTTGGTTTTAGTGTTGTTTAGTGTTGATTTGGAGCGATCGCCGTCACAACTTTCCTTGGCAACCAACTGGTAGCAATGGATCTGACGGCTCTCTTTTTCAGATGGCAGCGGGGTATGCTCCCGATACACTGGGGGAATGCGAGATAACCTCTGCAAATACCTTGACAATATCCCACGGCCTTTGCCCAGTGGCTCCTCGACGATACCCCAGAAAGAAGATACCTCCGTTCTCAAAACAGAACTGAACCGTAAACGACCCCGCCCGATAGAGGACGGGGCTTTCAGCAGCCCTCAAGACAACATCCTGCAATGATAAGGAATTTTGACTTCTCCCCTCTTTGAAAGAGAGGGGATTCCCAAAGGATGCTACGCAACGGGCTGAAGCCACATTGCTTCGCTTTTCCCTTGAGCTGTCACCCACAACTTAATGCGGGTGGGAGCAGTCAAAGACCCCCTACTCACCTCAAGCATTCCTGCTATTGGGACTACGTTTATGTTTCGGTTTGTGGTTTCGCGCTTTTCAACACTAGCCAATTCGATACGCTCAACATCCTGCCATTGCTTGCAGTGGTTTAGGCTTGCCGCCAAAGCGGTAGTGACTTACTTGCCGGGATCTCTCCGTACTAGGATGTTTCTTCGCGTAGTTGATACGCCTACTTTCCACGTCTCTAGTTTAACGCATAGAGAGGGCTAAAGCCCCCTGAGTTGGCTGTATCCCCTCGCTAAAGCGGAGGGGTTTTAGCCCGCCCACATCACTACTATAAGGAATTGGCGAAGCTGATAGAAGGCCTCGCTATTACTGCATCGCCGTTCAGTCTTGGAACGGGGCAATTTGTTAGTGCGTTCTCTGATGCCGGTGAGATCGTCAATCGCGATGGCCTGATTTGTAGCTTTAGCCTGCTGGATGAGTCGATAACTGATGGTGAGGTTCACTGCTGTAATTATACGCTATTGGCGGCTTTTCGGGGTGTCGTAGGCAAAGCCCACCGAAGGTGTACCCCTCAGCCGCCGCTCCTATCCCTCCGCGGCTTGTCGAAGCGCGGGGATTCTCGGAGGTTTTGTTGAGGGATGAGGGGACAGGATTTGGTCAGTCAACTAGGGTTGTAGGGTTTGCCTCCTTAGACGCAAATTGCATATTTTAGTTTCCTAAAAACAGTACAGTGTTTCAGGATAGGTTGGGAACAGTGTGCTATGGAGCAACGATACCCTTGGCAAAAACAGCGGTTGGTATTCGTTACTGCCACGGTGGTGAGCCTACTGTGCGGGTACCTTAGGCCGCTTGTGGCCAACCCAACCCCCTTGATAACAGACCCAATAGTTGCCCCCCTGCGCCTAGAGATTAGCTTATCGCGGCGACAAATGGTGCTATATCAGGGGCAAACTCGCCTGCGTACCTACCCAGTGGCGGTTGGCCGACCGGGCTGGGAAACGCCGCTGGGGCAGTTTCAAATTCAGGAGATGATTCGGGATCCGGCATGGAAAAACCCCTTCAATGGCTCAGTGATTCCTGGTGGCCATCCTCGTAATCCCTTGGGGCGGCGCTGGATTGGTTTTTGGAGCGATGGCAAAAATTGGATCGGGTTGCACGGCACCCCTAATCCTGACTCTATTGGGCAGGCAATTTCCCATGGCTGTGTGCGCATGCACAACCGCGATATTGAAGAACTGTTTGAAAAAGTTCGCCCCGGAATGCCAGTGATTGTGGTGCGTTAGAACGGTGCGGTCAGGGTGGCACCGAAGGAGACCACTGCAAGGGCATCCACTAAGCCGTGGAGGACGACTCCACCCCACAGGCGCTGAGTACAGGCAAACATAAGACAGTAAAACAAGGAGGCAAGGGTTGCCAAGGCAATGTAGATCAGGCGATAGGCCACCACCGGCAACTCAACGCCACTGCCGGGGGTATTACCCATGTGCGCCACTCCGAACAGAAGGGCACAGATGAGAATCGCTCCCCAAGCGATCCAAAACGGGTCGTGGCGATCGCCCCCCCGCTGCTGTAGGGTATCGCGGATTAGAATCATTAAGCCACTGCGAAACAGGACTTCCTCAAAAATGCCAACGCGCATTGAAAAAAGAACAATATACACGAGCAACTTAGAGAAGGGGGGCGCAAGGTTAAATTCTTCAAGGGGAAGAAAACCTAACAGGCTACCGAGGGGCACTAGGGTGGCCAAGGCAACAATAACCATGATCCCTAGCAAGCGAGCGTCTCCCCAGCGAGGTTCAAAGCTATAGCCAAAGTGCTGCCGCCCTAAGCCGCTGCCAAAAATAACAGCCAGAATAAAGAGTTGCAGGGCAATAAATGAACCAAAGCGAAAGTGAGGTGTAGAAAACCAGTAGAGAGTAAAGATGCATACTGCCGCTAGGAGGGCATCCTTACCCTGTAGTCCCACAGGGCGGGGTGAGGTCGGCGATCGCCCGTGTTGCCAATCGCACCACGCGCACAGCAGTAAATAGAGCGGTGTGATGATGAACCCTTCGGTTCGGTACGTGGCAAAAGCCGGTGAAATCAGCGAACTATGGCTCAATAGCAAATACACGGCGGCAGTACTCACCCATCCCCAGCGCTCAAGACCAGAAAGGGTGCGATCGCGCAGTAAAAAAGGCACCCGCAGTGCCGCAACAGAACCCACGAGAAAGAAAATAAAATTCAACCACCAAGGATCAGCCACAATGAGATGGCTTAGCACGCGTCGCCACGGAAATAGTGACGCATGGGGTAAATGGTAAGCCACCGCCACGTAGAGGCTCAAACCTAAGACGAACTGCCACTGCCAGCGACTCGCCATAGCGGTCAAGGATCGCCAGCGATCGCCTTTGGGAGTGGCCCACCACAGTACCGGAACGCCACCAATGACAACCACTGCGGCTGCTTCAACGAGGCTTTCCAGCCATGGCCAGGGCTGCTGTGCCCAGTAATGGAGGTAGAGAAATTGCGCCCAAAACCAAAGGAGACCAGCTAACAGAGCCGTGTATTGCTCTCGCGTGCCATTGAAGCGCGCTAACGCTAAAAAGGACTGGGGTGCTCTGTAGAGCCAATGGTAGAACTGAAGGAGAGGATTGGGGGTCATGAAAGACTACAGTAACCGATGACGACTGGAGTAGAGTTATAATCAAGGCTCATCAAAAAATCACTCAATTTCTTTGCCCTAAGCGCAACCGTTGATCTTTATTCTTTCTTGACACTGTATTGGCTGGTGTTTACCATGACCACCCCCACTCTCGACCGTACTGTGTTGACCGCCCAGCTCACTGACCTTGAAACCAAGGCATTAGAGGCGATCGCCCACGCTGCCGACCTCGACAGCCTTGAGCAACTACGGGTTGCTTACCTAGGCAAAAAAGGAGAACTGTCCCAAATTCTAGCCTTAATGGGGAAACTTCCCGCTAGCGATCGCCCCCACATTGGCAGCTTAGCGAACACCCTCAAAGAAAAACTGCTGCACACCCTTGAGGAGCGCCGCCACACCCTCCACACTGCTAACATTGCTGCCCAGCTTGCTGCAGAAAGCCTTGATGTGACAATGCCAGCGGTCTTTCGCCCCCAAGGGCACATTCATCCCCTCAACAGCACCATAGACCGCATTATTGATATTTTCGTGGGCTTGGGCTACACCGTGGACGATGGGCCTGAAATGGAGAGCGACTACTACAATTTTGAGGCGCTGAACACCCCTGCCGATCACCCCGCACGGGATATGCAAGACACATTCTACTTACCGGATGGCAATCTCCTGCGAACCCATACCTCTTCGGTGCAAATTCGCCACATGGAGCTGAACGATCCGCCCATTCGCATTGTTGCCCCCGGCCGTTGCTACCGCCGCGATACCGAAGATGCCACCCATGCCGCCGTCTTCCATCAAATTGAAATTTTAGCCATTGACGAGGGACTCACGTTTACTGACCTTAAGGGCACTGTCAGTACCTTTTTGGCGGAGCTCTTTGGCGATGTGCCGATTCGCTTTCGCGCTAGCTATTTCCCCTTCACCGAACCCTCAGCAGAGGTGGATGTGCAGTGGCAAGGACGTTGGCTGGAAGTCATGGGCTGTGGCATGGTAGATCCAGCCGTGCTCAAAAATGTCGGCTACGATCCGGAAATTTACACCGGCTTTGCGGCAGGTTTTGGTGTCGAGCGGTTTGCGATGGTGTTACACCAAATTGATGATATTCGCCGCTTTTACACCAGCGATCTGCGCTTTCTGCGTCAGTTTTAGGGGGGAGCCTTGACGGAACCACGCCTATTAGCAGTTCTCAATGGCAAAGGTGGCGTAGGCAAAACCACCACGGCCATTAATTTGGCCGCCACCTACGCCGAGCAGTACAAGGTGCTACTAGTCGATACCGACCCCCAAGCCTCGGCAACTTGGTGGTTTCAGCGCCATGGTCAAGGAATGGGGTTTGATCTGGCACAAGAAGTTAACCCCAAGCTCCTCAGTAATGTGCGCAAGCTGTCAGGCTACGAGTTAATTGTGGTGGATACTCCCCCTGCTTTAGCCTCTAGTGCCTTGGCGGCGGTGGTGCCGATCGCCGACTATGTCGTGCTGCCGACCCCCCCTGCCCCCATTGATTTAGCTGCCCTCATTGAAACGGTGAAACAAGTGGTTCAGCCCGCCAACGTGCCCCACCGCGTCCTCCTCACCCGGGTCGATCCCCGCTGTGTGGCCGAGGCACTTGAAGCTCAAAATACGCTGTTGCAGTTGGGGGTTGCGGCCTGCCACTCCTTTATTCGCGCCTACAAAGCCCACGAGCGGGCAGCTCTTGATGGGGTTCCCATTACCCAGTGGAAGGGAAAGCAAGCTAAGGAAGCGCAAGCAGACTACCGCCGCGTTGCCGAAGAACTACAGCGAGATTGGAGATAGACTCCTTGGAACACCACAACCTCAGCGATTTGCTGCGGGCAGAAGCAGCCAAGCAACCCCGCCCTCGCCCCAAGCGCAGTAGCCAGCCCACCAAGGCAGAGTTGACCGCTCAATTGGCGACGATGGCGGAGGCATTAAACGCGGCTCAAGCCGAAGCGGCAAGCTACGGGGCAGAACGTGACCAGTTACGGCAAGAGGTACACGACTGGCGCGATCGCTATGCCCAATTACAGGCGGAACTCGAGCAGCTACAGGCCACCCATCGGGAGCTACAGGCAGAGTTTGAGGAAGCCAAACAGGTTATTCGCGAGCTAACGGCACCGCACCCCTACCGGTTTGAAGATGTTGGCTTTAAGCCCCTTGTGAACGAAATCCCCACCCCCAATCCCGAGGCTGCGCGGCTAGGGGATGCAGAAATCGGTTGGTTTGATTAGAGGGTAGTCCTAAAGATGTAAGGATAGGGAAGACGACGTTACCTCAATTACATCCTAGCAACGACTCCGCCGACCCGCCCTCGCTGTCACTCCACTCATATCGTCAAGAACCGCAACATCCACAATGGGAAGCAGACCTGTAAGTGCCGTAAGTGCGCTAGACAGTTTGTGGGAGTGTCAGAACCTTGACTCCAGAGTGACGTCAATGAAAACTATCAGAACGTGCCGCGCTAAGTGAACGTCCGAGCTAAGGTGTTGCTGAATGTGGCCATGAATTCCCCTCATCCTCAACCTTTCTCCCTAGGGAGACCCTCATCCCCAACCCTTCTCCTTGGGGAGAAGGGAGCTAAGAGTCTTGTTCCCTCTCCTCTGGGAGAGGGCTAGGGTGAGGGCGGCAAAAGACTCAAATCCGATGCAACCATACGCGAACTGCGGTTATGAAGAACCGTGAAAATACGCATACAATCCTTGTGAAAGTTATTGCTACTATAGTAGGCAAGCCATCCAGCCCCCAGACAAAACCTATGGTCAACACATCATCTTCTTCTGCCCGCAAGGCGATCGCCCTGCGGAAAGCCGGTAACCCTACTGAGCGTTCCCTTGTTGCCTCTGGCTATGCCAGCCTTGAGCAAGTACGCGAAGCCATGAATACCGCCCGCAAAACGGGCAAATCCCTTGTGGTTGCCTTGCAAGAGATTACTGGCACCACCATGCCACCCGATGTGTTGCGTCAGTACCACAAACAACAACTCTTTGAACTCAAGGTCATCTACGGCGTTGACTGTCTTGATCCGGAACTCAACCGCTTTCCCACTGAGCAAATTGAAGAGTTAGTGAATACAATTTTGCCGGTAGATACCTGCCGAACCTATCAAGCTATTCCCATTGCCAAGTACCCCAACGCCGATCCCCCCTATGTACTCGTGGCAATGGTCGATCCCGACAACCTACAAGCCATCGATAACATCAGTCGTATTCTCCGCGGCCATAACTTTACCTTGAAGCGGATGGTGATTACCCTTGAAGACTACCAGCGACTCATTGATCCAATTCTCAACAAGCAAGTAGCAGAAACTGCTGCCAGCAAACATGCTCCAGCCGCCCTAGGTGATATTAACATCGAAGAAGACATTGAGGCCATTGGCGGCTTAGATGACGTTCAAGAGGGTCAAGAAGTTGACCTTGCCGATGCCCTACGGGGTGCTGAGGATGCGCCAATCATTGCCCTTGTCAATAAAATTCTGGCTAAAGCCCTCAACGACGGGATTTCCGATATTCACATCGAACCCCAAGAAGAGTACCTGCGGGTGCGCTTCCGTAAAGATGGCGTTCTCCATCAGGCCTTTGACCCTCTTCCTAAAAAAATTGTGCCTGCGGTCGTCTCGCGCTTCAAGATTTTGGCGGATCTCGACATTGCCGAGCGTCGTGCCCCCCAAGATGGCCGCATCCGCAAAATGTTCCAAGGTCGCCGCGTGGACTTTCGGGTCAACACCCTGCCCAGCCGCTGGGGTGAAAAGGTCGTCCTGCGGATTCTGGATAACTCAGCCACCCAATTGGGGCTTGACAAACTCATTACCGATCCTGAAAGCCTAGCAATTGTCCGCGAAATGACGAAGCGACCCTTCGGCTTGATCTTGGTGACGGGGCCCACAGGGTCTGGGAAAACCACCACCCTCTACTCTGCCCTAGCGGAGTGTAATAGTCCGGGGGTAAACATCAGCACCGCTGAAGACCCCATTGAATACTCCCTGCCCGGCCTAACGCAGGTACAGGTCATCCGTGAAAAAGGGATGGACTTTGCCTCCATTCTGCGTGCCTTCCTCCGTCAGGATCCGGATGTCATTCTGGTGGGGGAAACCCGCGACAAAGAAACCGCTAAAACCGCCATTGAAGCAGCCTTGACTGGTCACTTAGTCTTGACAACGCTGCACACCAATGATGCAGCCAGTGCAGTGGCGCGCCTCTCGGAAATGGGTGTAGAGCCTTTTATGGTTTCAGCGTCCTTGATTGGCGTGGTCGCCCAGCGGCTGATGCGGCGGGTGTGCTCAGAATGCCGTATTCCCTACACCCCTACTCCCGAAGAGCTAGCGCGGTTTGGTCTATCGGCCTCCAAAGGAGTGAATCTGACACTCTATAAAGCCAATAAACTCACTCCCGAGCAACTCCAAGCCGCCAAAGCCAGTGGCCAGCCAGTCTGCAGCAAGTGTGGTGGAGTTGGTTACAAAGGCCGCTGCGGGGTCTATGAAATTATGCGGGTTACCGAACGCCTACAGACCCTAATTACCGAAGGTGCCCCTACCGAGCGCATTAAAGAAGTGGCTGTCGAAGAGGGGATGAAAACCCTCTTGGCCTATAGCCTAAACCTTGTCAAAGAGGGGGTAACCACCCTTGAAGAAGTGGAGCGGGTAACCTTTACAGATACCGGTCTCGAATCAGAACTCAAAGCAAAACGTAAAAGTTCATTAACTTGCCGTACCTGTGGTGCCGAGGCTCAGCCCGAATGGTTAGAATGCCCCTATTGCCTGACGCCCCGCTTTATCGATTAGTTGCCCCTGAAATTGCAACCCTATTCTTACCCCAGTGACCTAAAACGAGGAATGGTGTTATGGATTTAATGATTGAAGACTTAATGGAGCAAGTGGTCGCCAATGGTGGCTCAGACTTGCACATTTCGGCAGGGCTGCCCCCTTACATTCGCATCAGTGGTAAGTTAACCCCCACGGACTATGAACCCCTCACACCGGAGCAGTGCCAACGGCTGATCTTCAGTATGCTCAATAACACCCAGCGCAAAAACCTAGAACAGAACTGGGAGTTGGACTGCTCCTATGGTGTGCGCGGCTTAGCCCGTTTCCGGGTCAATGTCTATAAAGATCGCGGTACCTACGCCGCCTGCTTGCGCGCCCTGAGCTCTAAAATTCCTACCTTTGAGCAGCTCGGCCTACCCAACATTGTCCGCGAAATGAGTGAGCGACCCCGGGGACTAATTTTGGTGACCGGTCCTACAGGCTCAGGGAAAACCACCACCCTAGCGGCCATGATTGACCTGATCAATAAAACCCGTGCTGAGCATATTCTCACGATTGAAGACCCCATTGAATTTGTCTATGAGCCGATCAAGAGCCTGATCCACCAGCGTCAAGTGGGCGAAGACACCAAGAGCTTCTCCAATGCGTTGCGGGCGGCTCTCCGGGAAGACCCCGATATTATTCTGGTGGGTGAGATGCGGGACTTGGAAACAATTCAGCTTGCCATTTCAGCCGCAGAAACTGGTCACTTAGTTTTTGGTACCTTGCACACCAGTTCGGCCTCGCAAACCGTTGACCGGATGGTGGATGTGTTCCCACCAGAGCAACAGCAACAAATTCGGGTGCAGCTCTCGAACTCCTTAGTGGCGGTCTTTAGTCAGACCTTGGTGCCGAAAAAGAATCCCAAGCCCGGTGAATTTGGCCGCATTATGGCGCAGGAGATTATGGTGGTCACTCCAGCCATTTCTAACCTTATTCGTGAAGGTAAAACCTCACAAATTTATTCCGCCATTCAAACGGGGGGTAAGCTAGGAATGCAAACCCTAGAGAAGGTCTTAGCCGACTATTACCGTGCTGGGATCATTAGTTATGAAGCGGCAATGTCGAAGTCGTCACGGCAGGATGAGTTGCAACGTCTCATTGGCACTGGCACTCCTGCTGCTGCTGTTCGTTAGTTGGTAAGTACACGTAGGGTCAATAGGGAACTGGGTTATGGCAACCTATGAAGTTCGGGTACGGGATGCCCAAGGTAAATATAAAACCGTACGGGAAGAAGCAACAACGCCGCGCGAAGCTCGCATGGCCTTGCAGCTACAGGGGGTTCAGGTTCTCGAAGTAAAGGAGGCCAAAAAACTCTCCCTTAAGTCCGATCTAGACCTGAGCTTTCTGTCTAAGATTACGGTGAAAGACCGCGCTATTTTCGCCCGCCAGTTTGCAGCTTTGGTGAATGCAGGGGTAGCCTTAGTGCGGGGGATTGGTGTGCTGGCGGATCAGGCAACCAACCCGAAAATGAAGAAGATTTTGATGGCGGTCAATAACGATATTCAACAGGGGAGTACCCTTGCGGATGCGATGCGACCTCATCCCGCTGCCTTTGATAGTTTGTTTGTGGCGATGATCCAAGCGGGGGAAACAGGGGGGGTGCTCGACGAAGTGTTGAATCGTCTCTCTAAGCTCCTTGAGGATCAAGCTCGGCTGAATAACCAAATTAAGTCTGCCTTGACCTATCCAGTGGTGGTGGGCGTGCTAGCGATAGGCATTTTCTTGGGGATGGTCATCTTTTTGATTCCAGTCTTTCAGGGAATTTTTACCCAGTTGGGAGGGGAACTGCCGCCCTTTACGGCTGCCATGGTGGCGTTGAGTGAATTTCTGCGCACGCCCCAATACATGGCGCTCTTAATTGTGACAGTGGTAGCAATTGTCTTTGGTATTCGGTTTTATTACAAAACGCCTAATGGGCGTTTAACCATAGATGCCTTGCTGCTGAAGCTGCCTCTGTTTGGGGACTTGGTGGAAAAAACGGCAGTGGCTCGGTTTTGTCGGACGTTTGGGTCGCTCTCGCGGTCGGGGGTTCCCATTTTGCGCTCCCTTGAGATTGTTAGTGCCACGGCTGGCAATCAAGTGATTTCCAATGCGATTGATCGGGCAGCCAAGGAAGTACAAACGGGGGGGATGCTGAGTATTGCTCTGCAACAGGAGCGGGTCTTTCCGGTGTTAGCCACCCAGATGATCAATGTGGGCGAAGAAACCGGTGAACTGGATAAGATGCTCATGAAGGTGGCTGACTTTTACGAGGATGAGGTCGAGCAGGCGGTAAAATCCTTAACTAGTGTGATGGAACCCTTGATGATTGCGGTGTTAGGGGGTATGGTAGGCTCAATTCTGGTAGCGATGTATCTACCCATGTTCAAAATCTTTGATTTGGTCAAATAGTCTGCGACTCATGGGGCATCTTGGGCAATCTCACTACGAGGTGTTGGATGTGCCGCCAAGTGCGTCGCTGGCGGATATTCGTCGTGCCTATCGGGAAAAGAGCAAGCTCTACCACCCGGATACCACCACACTGCCGGTGGCGATCGCTCGGGAAGAATTCCACCGTTTGAATGAAGCCTATGCGGTGCTCACCAATGCTGAGCAGCGGCAGTGGTATGACCTGCAATTACAGTTACGGTCTAGCCGTAGCGGTGGTGTTCCTAGCTCACCTAGTCAGCTCAGTCCACCGCTCTATAGGGCAGCGCGCCCCCAAGACGATCGCCCCCTCTCCGCCGGAGAGCTGTTTGCCCTATTCATTTTGGGGGTGACGTTTGTTGGCTGCTTGCTCCTTGCGGTGATAGTTGGGTTCTCGCAGCAGGGGCAAGAGTGGATTTTACAGATTGTTAACAACGTAGCAGCGTAACATGACGACTCTTCCCAGTGCAAATACGCCTTTATACAATCATGCGTTGCCTCAGCTTGAAGAGTGGCTACGGCAAAAGGGATGTGTGCAGAATGACACCGATATTCATTGCTGGGATATTGATTATCCGCAATGGTCGGCACAAATTTGTTTGGATATTGAAGAACTGCAAGTGGTGTACCACGATCGCCTCGAAGGGACGACCATTCAGCGATCGTTTAAGTACTCCCTTGCCCGCTCTGATGTTGAAGACGCTATTTTTGCTGGCCCCTAGGGGGGATGCTGCCAAAACCAATCGGCGATCGTGGGGTCTGCTGTTTCGGCGGTGGTAGGGTTCAATAGGATAATTGCTTGGTGCAGGGGTTGAGACGACAGCCGCCGTTGCACCCGCTGGGGAATGCCATCACCGTAGTAGAGGTGCCCCCGTCCAGCCAGCACAACGATTAAGCGCTCAGGGTGCTGCTGATGATAGTCGGCAATGGCTGCGGCCATGGTTTCATCCCATAACACCTGTGCTTGATAAAAAAACTCTATATTCACGCTGTGGCTGCGACCTTCGTGGGCTGTGCGAAAAATCTTGGCAAGGCGATCGCGGTAGCGCGTGTTGCTTAGATCAATCTCTTCAAGGGGGGAATATAGTGCAAATTGCCATGCTCTAAACTCTGCAACCCTGAGCGTGCCACTTGGCGGGTAATTTCCGTAGGGGTGTTGAGGGCAATCAGGGGAATGCGGTGCTCCTTAGCAAAGCGAAACATAGGCGCGTACAGTGACCATGGAAACCCCCAGCGCTGCGCGTACTCCGTTTGAGCAAGCAATTCCATTTCGGTTATTTCACCAGCAATATAGGCATCTAGGGCTGCTTGATAGGGACGCTGAATCATTTCAAGGGCGATCGCCAACGGGCGGCCACAGCGGTGTACTGCTTGCAAGATCGCTAACTGAGCATCATGATCCGCAGAGCTATCGTGGGTTTCGCCAAGGTAGAGAATGTGGCTGTGCTGCCACTCTCTCAACGCTGCTTCTGGTTGCACAACAGCAGCACCCTGCCAGACCTGTTGGGCTGTGGCCAAAGCTGGCACTCCTAGGAATAAGGTCAGAGCAAAGGGTACCATTAAGCGCCGCCACCGGAGCAAGTGGCACTGTGCTTGGATAGACTGTCTCAAGGGGGATGTCAAACGGTAGAATATCTGCCAAGATCGAAGTAGAATCGCTGCCGACACTAAGACAGCTATTTTACGTTCCGTGTTCCTCTCTGGATTATCACCTGCAAAAAAACGCTGAAGCAACTATGCAATCTCCCCATCCACTTGAACTGACGGATCCCGTCACTGTTGAGACCGGCAGCCATCACCCTGAAGTGAATGGTAACGCACTTGTCAAAACTGAGGCTGCTCCGTCAGAACTGGTGAAGCCAGATCCTCGCTTAAGCGATCCTCGGGCTGAGGCGCTTAGACAGATGTTGGAGCGTCATCGTGGCAACCGCCAGCTTGTGATTTTGCAAGATTTTCCGGATCCAGATGCACTCTCCTCCGCTTGGACCTATAAGCTTATCGCCGAGAAATTTGACATTCAGTGTGACATTGCCTACGCCGGTGCCCTCAGTCACCAAGAAAATATTACCCTTGTGCGCCTGACTGGTATGCCCTTGGTGCGTTGGAATGTTCAGGGGGCAAAAAATAAAGATCAGCGAGACTGCTCCTGCTATCAGGGCTACGTTTTGGTCGATAACCAAGGAACCACCAGCCAGTTATTACCCATTGTGCAAGAGGCCGGGCTACCGGCGATCGCGATCATTGATCACCACAACCTCCAAGAAACGATTCAAGCCGAATTTACCGATATTCGCCCCACCACCCGTGCAACCGCCACAATTCTGACCCAGTACCTCCAATCGGGACTCCTCCCCCTAGACAGCAGTAACCCTATTCACGTCAAGTGCGCCACTGCCCTGATGCATGGGTTGCGATCCGATACAGACTGCCTGAAGCAAGCAAAAGAGGAAGATTTCCTAGCGGCGGCCTTTTTGAGCCGCTACATCGACTATCAGCTCCTCAATACCATCCTGCAATCCCATCGCTCGAAGCAAGTGATGGACGTGATTGAGCGTTCTCTGAAAAATCGCTCCATTCACAATAACTTTTCTATTTCTGGGGTGGGATATATTCGCTACGAAGACCGCGATGCGATTCCCCAAGCAGCAGATTTCCTCGTTACGGAAGAGAATGTCCATACTGCCGTCGTGTATGGCCTCGTTCACGATGAAGATGAAGAGGTTGAACTGATTATTGGATCCTTGCGAACCACGAAAATTACCCTTGATCCGGATGAGTTTATCAAGGAAGCCTTTGGTAAAGATCGCCAAGGGCGTTTCTTTGGGGGGGGACGTTCCCAAGCGGGAGGGTTTGAAATTCCGGTAGGGTTCTTATCGGGTCTCAATGAGAATGCTGAATACGCTAAGCTCAAGTGGAATGTTTATGACACCCAAATCAAGCAGAAACTGCTCCACTTAGTGAATCCCAAAAATAACGTTCTCCATGGTACAGAGTAACTTCGTGCTAGGAGACCCTCAACAATACTATCAATAGGCTATATGTCAGAGCTAACTCTTTTGCTGGTTCGCCACGGCATTGCGGTAGAGCGTGATGTTTTTACAGGCACCGATGGCGATCGCCCCCTCACTGCTAAAGGGGAACGGAAAACGCTCCACGTGGCTCAACGCTTACTCGAAGTTGGCGTAGAAGGAGAACTCATCCTCAGTTCACCCCTGCTGCGAGCACGCCAAACCGCTGAAATTTTACTTGAGGCGGGGGTGGCCACTGAGCTGATGATCTCAGATCTGTTGACCCCTGTCGGTAGTTTTAATACGTGGCTAACTTGGTTAGCGCATTGGCGACACGATCACGATGGAACATTAATCCTTGTCGGTCATGAACCGAATCTCAGTCACTGGGCTGAGTTTCTTCTGTGGGGGAAAGCCTTGGGACATTTGCAACTCAAAAAGGCGGGCATTATTGGCCTCAAGGTACCGCAGACAGATCCTGTAGCAAATAGTCAGCTATTCTGGCTGACATCCCCAAAATTTTTCGTGACCAACAGGAGCGCCTCTTAACCCTCTTAACAGGGATCATCTTGTATAGCACCGTTTATAGGAGTGATGTGGGCGGGCTAAAACCCCTCCGCTTTAGCGAGGGGATACAGCCAACTCAGGGGGCTTTAGCCCTCTCTATGTGTTAAACTAGAGATGTGGAAAGTAGGCGTATCAACTACGCGAAGAAACATCCTAGTACGGAGAAATCCCGGCAAGTAAGTCACTACCGCTTTGGCGGCAAGCCTAAACCACTGCAAGCAATGGCAGGATGTTGAGCGTATCGAATTGGCTAGTGTTGAAAAGCGCGAAACCACGAACCGAAACGTAAACGTAGTCCCAATAGCAGAAATGCTTGAGGTGAGTAGGGGGTCTTTGACTGCCCCCACCCGCATTAAGTTATGGGTGACAGCTCAAGGGAAAAGCGAAGCAACGCGGCTTCAGCCCGTTGCGTAGCATCCTTTGGGAATCCCCTCTCTTTCAAGGAGGGGAGAAGTCAATACCGCAATTCATCTCACGCCTCAATCAACGATTTGAAGCGGAGGATTCTTGCAGTTATATGCTAAAATTGCCTAATAAAGTCGTGATCACCTTAGTTATTCACCAGCTTCAGGCGGGTGGTCAATAGCTCTGAGGATGATGATGATGACTTAAACGCCGAAGTCTAGTACTCTGCTCGATCTAACGTGCCTACAAAAGGCTACTGTATAATTTATAGCCGCTGATTCATTATAAGGGTTTGACCTATGTCCAGTGCATTGTCCGTCACTGATGCCACCTTCAAAGAAGAAGTTTTAGACAGTGAACTTCCTGTCCTTGTTGACTTTTGGGCGCCGTGGTGTGGACCGTGCCGGATGGTTGCCCCTGTGGTTGATGAAATCGCCAACCAGTATGCGGGCAAGGTCAAGGTGGTTAAGGTCAATACCGATGAAAACTCCAAGGTAGCCACTGACTACGGTATTCGTAGCATCCCTACCCTTATGATTTTTAAAGGTGGCCAAAAAGTTGATATTTTAGTTGGCGCAGTTCCCAAAACAAAAATTGAAGCGACTCTTGAGCAATTCCTTTAGAATTTTTTGCTTCAATCAATTGCGTGACGCACCTTAACCCGATGGTGACGATACAGCAACCGATTGTGATTTATGTGAATGGAAACCCTCACAGCCTTGAGCGATCGCTCTCGATTCTGGAGCTTTGTCAGGTTTTAGGGATCCATCCTCGCTTGGTGGCTATTGAATATAATGGCGAGATTTTGCATCGCCAGTTTTGGCAGGCAACTCAGGTCAATAGCGGCGATCGCCTCGAGATTGTCACCATTGTGGGGGGCGGTTAATGGGGCGACGGCCCTGGTGGCTGCTTGTGCTGCTAGTGTGGTGTTGCACCCTTATTGTGGGCAGTTGTCGTGTCTCTGTTGCCCCTCGCGCCAATCAACTGGTGAGTGCTGTTACTGCCGACCCCAAAACCTTTAACTACGCCCTCAGCCAAGAGTCCCCTAACGTATTTGGGTACCTCTACAGCGGTCTAGTGCAAGAAAATGGCCTCACGGGGGAACTAGAGCCAGCCTTGGCAGAATCTTGGCAGGTCAAGCCAGAAACCCTTGAAATTATCTTTCAACTGCGCCCTAATCTGAAATGGTCTGACGGGGAACCCCTGACCAGTGAGGATGTGGTCTTCACCTACAACGAGGTGTACTTTAATCCTGAGATTCCCACGAGTAGCCGTGATATTCTCCGCATTGGCCCACAGGGGTTGCTGCCCACGGTAACTGCCCAAGGCGATCGCCAAGTCACGTTCAAGCTGCCCGAACCCTTTGCCCCCCTCTTGCGCAATACGGGCTTACCAATTTTACCGGCGCACAAATTGCGATCAGCAGTGCAGGAGCGCGATCGCAATGGTCGCCTCAAATTTCTCTCCCTTTGGGGCACCGACACCGATCCTCGCGAGATTGTGGGTAACGGCCCGTTTGTTATGGATCGCTACATTAACAATCAACGGCTGATCTTTCGCCGCAACCCCTACTACTGGCGATCGCCGTTGCCCCGCATTGAACGGTACATCTGGCAGATTGTTGAATCCACCGACACCGCCATGCTGCAATTTCGCTCTGGTGGGTTAGATGTATTTGCTGTCACTGCCGATATGTTTTCGCTGCTGAAGCGCGAGGAAACACCCGGACAATTCCGCATCTATAACAGTGGGCCTAGCACAGGCACTGTATATATCGCCTTTAACCTGAACCGAGGGAAACGCAATGGCAAACCCCTTGTGGATCCAGTGAAGTCCGACTGGTTTAACGAGGTACGCTTTCGCCAAGCAGTGGCCTACGCCCTAGATCGCCAGCGCATGATCAACACCATCTATCAGGGGTTAGGGGAACCGCAGCACTCCACCATTGCCACCCAAAGCCCCTTTTACTTTTCGCCAGAGGCGGGGTTACCCACCTATACCTATCAACCAGAAAAAGCCAAGGAACTGCTCCAGGCCGCAGGCTTTCGTTACAACGCCCAAGGCCAACTCTTTGATGCCAAGGGGAACCGTGTCCGCTTTTCACTGATCACCAACGCTGGCAATAAAATCCGCGAAGCCCTTGCTACCCAAATTCAGCAGGACTTAGGAGCCATTGGCATGCAGGTGGACTTGCAATTTCTAGCCTTTGGCACCCTCGTGGATCGCCTCTCCAATTCCCTTGAGTGGGAGTGCCATCTCTTGGGATTTACCGGTGGTGGCAGTGAGCCAAATGGCAGTGCTAATATTTGGCGAGTGGACGGCCTCTTGCATAGTTTTAACCAACAACCCAGCCCCAACCAGCCACCGTTGACTGGCCGAGTCATTGCTGATTGGGAGCAGCGTATTAGTGATCTTTATATCCAAGGGGCACAGGAACTGGACGAAGAGCGGCGCAAGCCAATCTATGCCGAAGCCCAGCGACTCGCCCAGGAATACTTGCCCTTTATTTACCTGATTAACCCACTGTCGCTCACTGCCTTTCGCAACCACGTCATTGGTGCAAACCCAACGGCACTTGGCGGTGCCCTGTGGAACTTAGATGAGCTACGGGTGGACGCAGCCTTCAGCGCCGATAATTAGCGAAATCGGCGGGACACCCCGCACCGTATTTGTGAATTGTGTTTACTCAACACAGTCCTGTCAACTACACCGCCATAACCTTGACTGACCCTCTCGAGGGCATCAGCCATGACCGTTGAGTGATGGTGCCCGTATGATGCGCAGCGGTTTTGTCCAAATTCCAAGTGTATGATGGCAACAGGTTAGACACTGCAAACGGAAACTCCCGGTTCTTTTGACTGATCGCCTGCCATTGTTACCGCTTGCTGCAATGGGCGCGTCTCTACAATGATCTCTACAATGAAACAATTTTCGTCACCCTTTTTCTCTCAACTCTCGGTTTCGTGGCAACGCCTTGGCCTACGCTGGAAGCTAACGGTTGCCTTGGCCGCTGCTGCTATTTTTCCGGCGGCGATCGTCACCGAGTCTTTAATTCAGTTGAGCACCTTGAACTTTGAGCGGCAGCTCCAAGAGCAGTTGCGTTCTAGCCTTGATGATTTGGACTGGGAGATTAATAACCTCAGCTACGAAGCCCGCATTCAAGCCCTCCTGATTGCTAACGCTCTGCGCGCTGAGAACGGCAATCTCAGGGTACGAGAAATGATGCAGCCTGAGCGACTGGCTCTAGTGCTGGAACGGGTGGATGTCTCTGAGCAACCCATGAACATTATGATGATCGTGGATGCAACAGGGACTGTTCTTGCGCAACGTACCATGCTGCTAGCGGCCAGTAAGGCTCAACTCCTAAACTTGCAGGAACAAATTACCTCCCCATACCGGTTGGCACCCAGCCAAACAACGAGTATTGCAGCCTTGGCTCCCTTCCGGGTGGGGCGCGATCGCCAAGAGATGATCAGTGGTTTAGTGCTGCTCAATGGCGCTGAATTGAAGTTACTGGGGTTAGAGCGCCAAGGGAAAATAACCCTGCGTCCCCAGCCCATCACTAACCTACCGGTACAGGAGCAACCTGCCCCAGCGGGTACTTACCCCATTGAAGATGGCAATATTGGGCTTTTTGCCTTTGCCGCCAAACCCCTCTATGAGGGTAATCAATTTCAAGGGATGATTTTGACCGGTGTGCTACTGAACAAGATGCCGGATTTAGTGGATCGCACCCAACAGTGGTCTACGGTTGAGACGGTGGCAACCATCTTCGCCCAAGATTTACGAATTGCAACTAATGTCCCGTATCTTGACGGTCAAACCCGTGCCATTGGCACTCGAGTCTCGCGGCAAGTTGCGAGCACTGTGCTGGATCAAGATCGTATATTTCAAGGCAAAACGAATATCATTGGCTCCCCCTACGCGACTCTGTACCAGCCGCTGTACGACTTTCGCAAAACCCTTGGGCTGCCCCATCCTCCCCCATTGGGATGGCCTTTGTGGGTAAGTCGCAGGCGTGGATTTCCGCCATGATTACCCAAAAGCGACTAGCAGCCTTTGTAATTACCCTGATTACCCTTGCGGTGGCAACGGGCTGGGCATACGTGAGTGCAAATGCGATTGTGAAACCCATCCAAGCTCTGGCCAATTCAACCCGGCGTGTCCGAGAAGGTAACTTGGATGCACAGGTACGCGTGGAATCCTTTGACGAGGTTGGCGATCTGGCGGAATCCTTTAATGCGATGCTTGTGCAACTGCGGCGGTCGTTTCAGGAGCTAGAGCAGAAAAATCGTTCTCTTGAGCAAATTCGCGATGAACTCATTGAGGCCAATGAACAGTTTGAGGCGGTCTTAAATGCTGTTCCGGGGACGATTTCTTGGATTAACGCTGAAGGGATTTATAAAGGGGTCAATCGCAAGTTAGCTGAAACCCTAAATTTACCACCAGAAGCATTTATTGGCCGCCCCCTTGGCTTTTTGCGCGAAGATGGTGAACTGGCAGAGTTTATGCATGAATTTGTCAACTCTCCTGACCTCTTTGCTTCGCGGGTCATTTCTGTTAGGCGAAATGGCACGATCATTTTCTACCTAGTGGCCTTACAAAAATATATGAAGGGTACCCACACCGTTTCTGTGGGGATTGATATTACCGATCGCATCCGGGCGGAGGAGGCGCTGCGGATTGCGGAGGAAAATTATCGCAGTATTTTTGAAAATGCCCTTGAAGGCATCTTTCAGGCGAGTGCTGACAGTCGCTTTATCCGTGTGAATGCAGCGATGGCCAGTATTTTTGGCTTTGACTCCCCTGAGCAGATGGTGGCATCAATCAGCAGTATTCGCGATCAAGTGTATGTGGAGGAGTCCACCCGGGATGAAATTACGAACCACTTTGACAGCGGTAATACCACGGGGCATTTTGAGTTCAAAGCCTATCGGCGCGATCGCCAGATCATTTGGGTAGAGGTGGATATGCGAGCTGTCCTCAATGCTGACGGGAGCATTGCTTATTATGAGGGCTTAGTGCAGGACATCACCGAGCGTAAGTATCGCGAACAGGCGATGCAACAACAGATTGAAGAGTTAAAGGTTGAAATTGACCACGAAAAACGGCGGCAACAGGTAGCAGAAATTACTGAGACAGAATATTTTCAACAACTGCGGCAGCAGGCTAGCTATCTGCGCAAACGCAGTCACCGCATGACTACCTAGGGCACCTACGTGAAGGCAGGGTGGCAACAACGGCTGCGGTTTCTGCGGCCTTTACCTCTGATTGCTGTGGTTCGCTCAGCAGACCCCATGGTGGCGATCGCCCAAGCGGATCGTTATGTCAGTGCTGGCCTCACCTGTTTAGAGGTAACCTGGAGCACGCCTGACGCGGCGGCAATTATTCGCCATCTGCAGCAGCAGTACCCCCACTGCACAATCGGTGCTGCGACGTTACGCACCACAGCGATGCTAGACGCTGCCCTTGTTGCTGGCGCACAGTTCTTGGTTAGCCCCCACACCGCTGTTGATTTCATTCCCCACGCCCAAGCCGCTCACGTCCCGCTGATTTTGGGTGCCCTAACGCCGACAGAAATTGTGCAGGCATGGCAAGCAGGGGCAGATGCGGTGAAGGTGTTTCCGGTGATGGCCTTGGGGGGAGCAGCCTATGTGCGGATGCTGCGGCAGCCATTTCCAGACATTCCCCTGATTCCCTGTGGGGGCATTCCTTGGTCAGAGGTGATCCCCCTCCTGAGGGCAGGGGCGATCGCCATTGGTATGGGCAGTCAACTAAGCCAAGGGCTAACCCCCAGCGAACTCACGACGCAGGTGCATCAGATTCGCCATGATTGCCAACAACTGGGGATAGGGTTCTAACCCGCTCGGTATGAAAGCGTTGTCGTCGCCAGCGTTTTCCCAACTCTAAGCCAATGGTGGCGTGAAAGTCATCTTGCACTTTAGCCGTCAGGCGGTAGGAGACTTGGCGCACAATTTGGGCAAGAACACGATTTCCTGTCCCCTGAACTAGGCCATGGGGCAAGCGATAGATAAACCTCGGAAAATACATTTCCACCCGCAGGTCAAGCTGCCAATTCACCCGCGTGTAGTCATAAATATTGCGATCAAGCAGCTCAGGATCGGTTTCTGGCTGAGCTTTGAGCGGTACCAGATCCATCGCCGCTGCAAACTTCACGTTGTAGTTCAAAAAGGGCTGATCGGGCACTGGAATCGTTTCAATCCGATATACACCCTGATCTTGGGGGAGCAGATGCAAGCCAATTTTCGGCTCTACTTCGTAACCATGGGAGCCATAACGCCCAATGGTAAGAATATAACCATGCTGGCCAACGGGGGTCGCCTGCATAGGTTGAGCGCAGCGGTAAAACCATTCCTGATGGTTATTGAGATACTGCTCATACTGCTGTACGGGTGCGTAAACCTCCATCCACCCTTGAAATTGATTGTGAAAGATGAAGGGGGGGCGATCGACTGTTAGGGTTGAAAGGGCAGCCGGTTCAGTATCACCGCTGGACGTCGTCATAGGCTCTGGGCACTCAAGAAATGGCAATTACCATTGATCGTGGCATATTCTTGCAGCCATAGGATTGCTCTTACGTGGAGTATTTTTCCATAGCAGATCTGCTATGGAACCAGCGGTAACCATGGCGCGTCAAATCCTTGGGTTTACATTTTTTTACATTTGGCGCACGCCTAGCAAGACGTTAGGATACCTCCCCATGCTGACAGCCTTGACACAGTGGTCTGCCACGCAACTGCGACGGGTTCCCCGCATCTTAGGGCTGATTCTGCTTGTGCCAGCACTCGCTTATCTGTTCTGGCAACACCGCGCTTGGGGCGATCGCGCCTTGAAGGCACTCTGTGATGGCTTACTGACGGTGCGCACTGTTCCCTTGTTAGGGATTGAGCATCTTGAGAAGCCATGGCTATTTTGGCCATTAGTGCTAATGGTGGGGTTGAGTGGGGTTGTCCTGCGCTGTTGTACAGTACGGCAGCAATGGGGGCGTCTCGTCATTGTGTCTAGTCTATTGGCACTGATGCTGCGTTACCTGCTGTGGCGATCGCTCGTCACCCTAAATTTACGAACCCCAACAGAAGCAGCTGTCAGTCTTCTCCTACTAGGGATTGAAGGTTTCATCATGAGTGGCTACGCCCTGCAACTGTACCTGCTACTGAAGGTTAACGATCGCCGGCCCCAGGCAGATGCAGCGGCGATGGCCGTTAAAGCCGGGCGCTATCAACCGTGGGTCGATATTCTCATCCCCACCTATAACGAGCCACTCACGATTCTGCGCCGCACCATTGTGGGGTGTCAGGCGCTGGACTATCCCTACAAGCGCATCTATGTCTTGGATGACACCCGCCGCCCTGCCTTGCAGGACTTGGCAGCAGAGCTGGGATGCCACTACCTTGCTCGCCCAGATAATCACCATGCCAAGGCGGGCAATTTGAACCATGCCCTTGGCCACACCCACAGCGAGCTGATTGCTGTGTTTGACGCCGATTTTGTGCCAACGCGCAATTTTCT
Source organism: Thermostichus lividus PCC 6715 (assembly GCF_002754935.1). Lineage (NCBI taxonomy): Bacteria > Bacillati > Cyanobacteriota > Cyanophyceae > Acaryochloridales > Thermosynechococcaceae > Parathermosynechococcus > Parathermosynechococcus lividus. The sequence goes on along the minus strand of NZ_CP018092.1, from coordinate 1,527,946 downwards.
CACCCGTACCGTTGGCCTATTTCAAACCGCCGATATTGGCTTGGTGCAGACCTACCAAAGCTTCTACAACCCCGATCCAGTAGCCCGTAATCTGGGGCTTGAAACCCAACTGCCCCAAGAAGTGGAAATCTTTTCTCGCCATTACCAGGTGTTGCGCGATAGCATTGAAACCGCCCTGTGCTACGGCAGTTCCTTTGTGGTGCGGCGGTCTGCCCTTGAGGCGGTGGGGGGCTTTGTCACCGACTCCCTCAGTGAAGATTACTACACTGGCATTCAACTGGCGGCAGCCCACTATCGGGTGGTGTATCTCAACGAGAGCCTCAGTGCCGGTCTGTGTGCTGACGACATGGGCGGCCACATTGGGCAGCGGTTGCGTTGGGCGCGGGGTACTCTACAAGGATTTTTTATAGCCGCAGGCCCTCTTCGTGCCAAAAATCTCACCCTTTTACAGCGCTTGGCTCACCTTGAGGGAATGAGCCAGTGGTTCCACAGTCCGCTACGACTGTTGCTACTAGTGTTACCCCTTGCCTCGGCGTTTTTGGGCATTGTGCCCTTGGAAACCACCCTGCGGGAGTGGGTGTACTATTTCTTGCCCTACTACTGGCTACTTCTAAGTACCTTTGCCTGGCTCAATGGCCGGAGTCGTTCTGCGCTGATCTCAGATGTATATGCGGTCGTGCAGTGTATTCCCCTCACCCTCACGGTGGTTCAAACGTTAATTCGCCCCTTTGGACGTGGATTTTGGGTCACCCCCAAGGGAACCCGTGGCGATCGCTACCGTTTTCAGTGGAGCTTGGGGTGGCCATTACTGGTCTTATTTGGCGCATCACTGGTGGCGGCTGTGCTCAACTGGCACCATCTGCAAGCGCGGGGGCTGATCTTGGCATGGGTCTGGAATCTTTACAATTTAGTTATCTTGGCTCTGGCCATTTACAGCCTGATTGAGCGCCCCCGTCCCGATCCGTACGACTGGCTAAGGGTGCAGCAAACCGTTGAATTGCACCTAGCTTGGGATCAGTCGGCAGCAGTCTGGGGTACCACCACCCACCTCTCGGAAGGGGGGGGCGGTTGTTCAGCTCCATCAAGCTCTCCCCAGTTCGGCGGTGAACGTTGAGGTCACCCTTCGCCTCCTCGAAGTGGGTATCAATCTTGCGGGCACGATTGTTGACATTACCCCGCAACCTAGCGCCAGCACACCCCCAACGACGCTGATCACGATCCAGTTTGCCCCCCTCAGCCTCGACACCTACCGGCAGTTAATCCGGTTCTTGTTCTGTGAGCCAAATCGCTGGCAGTGGCCACAGGCTCCCTCTGAATTGAAGACCTTGGGGCTGTTGCTCAAAACGCTCGTGTGGCCGCCCATCCTACAGCGCCACCTTAGCCGCCAAAGGCGCGATCGTAGGCGGAACTGGAGCCAACCAGCATCGAGCCAATTCCCGAGTCCGTAAAAATTTCCAGCAGTAGGGCGTGGGGAACGCGGCCATCAATGATATGGGCTGCTTTTACCCCCTGCGCTAGCGATCGCACACAACAGGTCACCTTGGGAATCATCCCACCAGACACAACTCCCTCTTTGATGAGTTGCCGCGCCTCAGCAATATCCATCCGATAAATCAGGGTACTGGGGTCATGGTAATCGCGTAAGATTCCAGCGGTGTCCGTCAGCAAAATTAACTTTTCAGCCCCTAAAGCAGCCGCAATTTCGCCGGCTACCGTGTCGGCATTAATATTGTAGGCCTGCCCTGTTTCGTCCGCCGCCACACTGGAAATGACGGGAATATAGCCCTTTTCCACGAGAGTGGAGACAACACGGATATCCACCCCCTGCACTTCACCCACAAAGCCAATACTGTCCTCCCCTTGGGCGCGGGCACGGATCAAGTTACCATCTTTGCCGCACAATCCCACGGCTTGACCACCCGCTGTGTTAATCAACGTTACAATTTCTTTATTGACTCGCCCCACCAATACCATTTCCACCACATCCATCGTGGCCGCATCGGTGACCCGCAAACCATTTTTGAATTGCGGTTCAATATTTAGCTTTGCTAACCAAGTATTGATTTCAGGCCCACCCCCATGCACCACCACAGGACGAATGCCCACATAGGACAAAAAGACAATATCGCGAATCACCGAATCCTTGAGGTGTCCCTCTTTCATCGCCGCTCCGCCATACTTCACCACGAAGGTGCGCCCCGCAAAAGACTGTAGGTAGGGTAGGGCTTCGCTTAAAACCTGTACGCGATCGTTATCCGTCAGCATCGCTTGTGAGTCCTAGAACCCTAGACACGGATCAATGGGCGGCGGCGATGCCTTTGGCGGATCTTTTTCAGCGGCGATCGCCAACTGCGCCGCCACGCCGGCCGCATAGTCACGAATAAGAGACCACAGGAGCGGCGCTAGCCACCCCCGCAACATCACCGAGCACGAAATATGACTCCCACAGAGGGTTGACTCAATGCGATAGGTCACCCGCTCTTCCACCCCCGGCAGCACTAAAATGCGAATACTCAAAAGCTTCCCCGGCGACACCCGCTCCACAAAAATCTGAATTGGCCATGGAATCCAGCGCGTCACCGCCTGAAAGATAAAGCCGGGTTTAGGCACGAACCCGTAGGGCACATTGGTACGTAAAATCAGCGGGTGCCATGAGACATCAGCTAAATTGACGATTTTGCGCCAAATTAAATCGACCGACGCTGAACTCAGGGCTTGATAGGTTCCTGCCAGCGGCCAACTGTAGGTCATCCCAGTAGTCTTTTTACGTTGATGATGGGGTTCGGCCACAGTTCGTTTACCCTAATGATGCATTGATTTGTTTGCCCATTTGCGCTGCAGATAACAAACAGCGGTAGCGCGATGCCCTAGGGCAGCACGCCAAATCTATCTTACCCAAAACAGGGAATGCATGGAGAACACTAGGGCGTTGCTGAATAGAAGTATGACTTTCGGGTTTGACTCTTTTGTCGCCTTCACCCTAGCCCTTTCCCAAAGGAGAGGAAACAAGACTCTTAGCTCCCTTGTATCTTAAAACTAGAGAGATAGACCGTCACCCCTTAGATGCGAGACATCATGGAGAAGCTAGGGTCATCTCTCTGATGCAACAGGTCAAACTCGAATCATCGGTTGGGACAGTAGAACCCGCATGACGCAAGGTTGAGTAAACACCTGATTTACCCCCAGACAGGCGCAAAAGTGATATGCAGGATCAAGAACAATGGATTGGCATTGATGTGTGTAAGCGGTGGCTAGATGTACATCTACGTCCCCAGAAGCAGAGTTTTCGCGTGAGCAACACCGCGAGTGGGATTCGCGAACTTCTGACTCACCTGTGTCCGCCTGAGGCGGTCGCTCGGGTGATTCTAGAATCCACTGGCGGCTATGAGCGGTCAGTGGCGTTGGTGCTGTCCACGCTAGCCTATCCCGTGGTCGTGATTAATGCTCGGCAAGCGCGAAACGTTGCCAAAGCTGCCAATCAACTGGCTAAAACCGATCCGGTCGATGCCGCGATTTTAGCCTGGTTTGGCGAAGCGATGAAACCACCGATTCGCTCATTGGCCAGCGAAGCGGACGCAGAACTTCAGGACTTGGTGACCCGCAGGCGGCAACTGGTAGACCTCCTGACTGCTGAACAAAACCGCTTGTCAGGCTTACGCGGAACAGCCCAAGCAGATATAGCAGCTCACATTGCATGGCGCAAAGACCGCATTCAGCAACTAGACGAGCAGATCGACACCCAAATCCATCCATGTCAGCCCTGGCAGGCAAAACAGACGCGGCTGATGACGGTTCCAGGGGTGGGCAAGGTCGTCGCCGCTACCTTGTTAGCCCTGTTGCCAGACCTGGGACAGTTGTCCACTCGAAAAATCAGTACGCTGGTGGGCGTTGCCCCATTCAACCGAGATAGTGGGCAGAAGCAAGGCAAACGCGCTATCTTTGGTGGTCGTGCTGCTGTGCGTCAACTGTTGTACATGGCAGCTTGGGTGGCGGTGCGCCATAATTCAGTGATTCGCGTCTTCTATCACCGCTTATTAGCGAAGGGCAAGGCTACCAAAGTAGCGTTAGTGGCTTGTATGCATAAGCTATTAACAATTCTCAATGCCATGCTCAACCATGGTACGGACTGGCAGCCGTCCAACTCAGATGGGAGTCAATCGGCTGTTCCAGCATCATCATTTGCTTGACTTTTAAGATAATCGCTTCTCCTTAGGAAGAAGGGTTGGGGATGAGGGAATTCATAGCCACACTCAGCAACATTGGGGAGAGAAAGCCTCTATGCTAAACACAATTACTGCTGCGCCAACAACACCCCTGCCACCATGGCCAACGGGCTATCATTTTTACAGTCCGGGCTACTCCTTTAGCTATGAGGTCATTGGTCCGTGTTGTCGCCTGTTTGATCGCGAGCAGCTACCTTGGCCCTGCTGCCGCATTGCGTGGCGCAGCAAAGAACCGAGTTGGCGGCGGATTGGCCGTCGATTAGTGGTGGATGGGGCAACAAAGCGCCACCCTAGCTACGCCGTTTACCATCGAGAAACAAACACCGTCATGATGATCACCCTGTACTGGATCCACCTAGAAGGACGCGATCGCCAGTGGTGGTACGGCGCTTGACGAATATATTTGAGGTATCACTGGGGGTAAATTCCTGTCAATGGCATCTTATTTACCAGCCCCGGAACTGGTATGGACCTTAAAAGCCAGCCTAGTATTTAAGCACGGTCAAACCAGAGAACCTTAATCACGCCGCTACCGACTAGAGTTACGAGTCCGACAATAAACGCCCATAGCCTTGCATCTGTAGCACGTTGCTGAGTACGAAGCTCATTGATGTCATCCCGCAGTTCAGAGCGTAAGCCATCAACCTTATCATTAATTACCTTGATTTCAGCCCTTACCGTATTAAATTGCTCATTACTCTTGGACTGGTTCACCCTAACTTCTAAGGTCAATGCTTGGAGTTCAGACTGAACCCTTTTCATATCGCCTTGCAATTCTTTAAGAATATCCATGATTTGCTTGGCTTCTGATGCTGGTATCGGCTCACTCATGGTTATCTCCCTCAGCTTTGCACCCTAGCTGTTTCGGAGTAGCTGTGACATCACCAGTCTCCTTGTCAGATTTTGGTGCAGGTTAGGGGATATATCACCAAGCCCATCTGGATTTCGATATTTTTTAAGCTAAACAGACCCATGCCAACAGGCAAGCTCAAGACTTTATCACTAGGCTTCAGTCTGCGTGGTTTCACATCACCCAGCATAAACGGGTAACTTTTTTCTCAACACGGTACTTATCAGTGATGATACCCGCTAAAACATATTGATGGAGCTGACGGGAGTCGAACCCGTGTCCGCCCTAGCTACTCACCGACTGCTCATTCACAGGCTTAGCCTTTCTGACCCTCAGGCAGGAACTGTTCCTTATCCCGAACAGTAGGATGCTCTGGTAGAGTCTTTGCTAAACAGGCCACCAGAGAGAACTGCTTAGCGCATCCGTTGGGGTTAACCCGCTGTCCTTAACGGAGTCAGACAACGAGTGCTCGAACCGTTTTAGAGGTCTTAGGCTACCGCAGCAGCTTTACGAGCGAAAGGAACGATGTTGTTCGCAGTTACTTTTTGGTTTGGACTCTGGATTAACGAGAGATAGTCCACTCTCGACCTGTATCACAGCCTAACTTTCACTAGAACGTCGAAGCCGTTTCAGCCCCATGATTACACTTACCACTAATCTAGCTTATTTTTTTGGAATTGACGACAGGGGACATTCTCAATTCCTATTCAATTGATCGCCGGCCAACTGTTTTCGCCTTCGGGCGCGGTACTGGTGGAGCAACCTCTAACTGGCGTTCCAGTTGTTTTTTTGGTTCAAAGTACGCCTGCCACAGGGCTGGAGCATCAAGCGTGTCGCCCCCATGGCAGGTGAGGCGCTGACGCACCCGACACAGCACGGGTGTATTGACGCAGGCACCGGAAATAATCACTTGTCCTTTGCTGAGGGCGGGTAACTCCTTGAGGAGGTCTCTGCCTGCGGCTTCAACGCCATGCTTCAGGCTCTCTTGATCCACGGGGTTAATAATTCGCAAAATAAATTGGCTCATGCACTGCGAGAGAACATCGCTATCCAACTTGCCCGGACGCTGGGTAATGAGCCCAACCCCAACCCCAAACTTACGGCCTTCACTCAGGATAGTGCGCAGTACCTGTTTGCACTGCGAAGGCTCATGGGCAGGAGCAAAGCGATGGGCTTCTTCGATCAGGATGAATACAGGGTACGGCAGGTATTGCTCATCGCCTTTGGACGAGCGCCCTTTGTGGGTATTGATGCGGGCATGGTTGGTTTGCCGCAGAATAGCAGTGGCAATCACCTGTTGCTCTTCGAGGGGAATTTCATTCATCTGCAGAACCGTAATTTGCCCCGGCACAAAAAGGCGTTGCGGTGGCAGGTGTTCGTAGGCATGGAAATAGTCAGAGCGCTCCATTTTCTCTAGTTTCCATGCCAGTGCTGGCGCGGAGGAGCCTTGCTGGGTGTTCCCGTCCTCATCAACGCTGCGATCTACGCTATAGACTGCCTCAATTAAGTCAGCGATACCCCACCGATCATTAGTAAAGCGTCTGCGCACCTCATCGTAGGCGCGTCTAAGGATAGCTTGCTGGCGATCGCTCATCTGGGGCAGCAGGGTCAAAATATCGTAAAACTCGAGGGAGGAGACACGAATTTTAATGTTTTCTGGGGTAATAATTTCTACCTTGGGCTGGTAGCCATCCTCCCCCGAAATGCTGAGTGCCCCTGAATAGCGCTGAGGGTATGGTATTCACCGTGGGGGTCAAAAATGAGCACTGCCGCCCGATTTTTCGGCAGGAGTAACTCTTCAAGGAGTACGCCTGCGGTGTAGGATTTACCAGACCCTGTGCCTGCCAAAATAGCCATGTGAGTGCTCACCAGTTCCTTAACATCCAAGCTGATGGGCACCGCGCCTTCATCCCGCAGCAGCAGCGAGCCGATATGAGCCGATCCAGGGGCATGCATGGGTTTTTTGTTGAGCACCTGCTGGAGCCATTCATCCTCAGCACGATAGACCTTTGCCCCCGGGGGAGGGAGGCGGCGCAGGTTACTAAAGCCCAAAATTGGGTCAAAGTAGCCCATCACTTCTACGGTGATTTCGTAGAGTTCGGCGGGTTCGCAGGTAAAGCCAATTAAGGCGGCGATCGCCCCAGGGTCAAGCTCGTAGTCAGCAAACATCCGATCCGGTAAATGCTCAATGAGGCAACAGGTACTAATTTTGCCTAGGACTTGCCGCACCACAGGCACGGCTGCATTGCCATCGTCAATACTGTAAAAAACGAATTCACCGATGCGCACCGGACGAGCATCTGCCGTAATAAACACGTATTCGTTGCCGGACTCCCCCGGACCTTTGACAATTCCAACAATTTGAGGGCAATTGGCCATCGAGATGTCATCCTGCTGTTGGTCACGCTAACAGCTTAGTTTTTGGGTTTGATCCTACACTCAGGGTAAGGGATCTGCAACATGTTGCAGTAGGTGCTTGAATCCACGACCACAATGGCAAGTACCCTTTTGGGTTTGGGGTATGACGGGTAGTTCAAAATTGCCAAATCGCTATAAAACGTTGATGCTCCAGATTTAGCGCTGAAATTGTTAACAATCGATGCATTCAGCACAAACCCCTCAAGCCAAAGGGTCAGGCTTCGCTGTGGCGTTAATCTGGGGTTATACTCAGGCTAGTTGCGGATGGGTATTGAGGTTTCATGGCCAGGTGGCTCTATCGTCCGAGTTATGCTTAATCAATAGCTAAATGCCAGCAAATTAAGCAACGTAACTGAAAATTGTCAAAGTTCCTGAACCCATAACCTGACCGCTTGATCAGCTTCAATTTATTGTTAATACCTTCAACAACACCACTATTTGTGTGATTATCAAAATAGGCGGTGATCTCGCCCTTGGCGACTGCTTGGTAAAAGTTAATGAGGTGCGGATTTGAGTCCGCAAGCAACGCCTTCCTAGGCCGCACATTAAAGACCACGACGCCTGATCCCATGAATGGTTCAATCCAGCGACCGTCAAAATCGGCAGGGATGATGGCCTTTATCCAAGGAACGAGTTTAGTCTTGATTCCTTGACACTTTATCGGGGGCACTAGCACTCGATGAATGCTCATGGTTGATTGTTCCTTGGGACGATAAGTGATGGATCGCCGCCACGATATTTCACAAAATCAACAAGCGACGTGATCCTCTTGGTTTTCCCATCTGGGCCTTTGACGATAATCTTTCCAAAATTCATCCAGTAATCGTCAAACCACTCCTCACCGAGCTTAGCGAACATGCCGTTGCCTGAAAGGATGTCCTCAATGGGCTGGATGCTATCGATATTGGCTGTGTTTCGTCAATAATGGCTCCATCAGCGCGATCATAGATAATGCCCAAGCAAAAATGGCCGGAATAGCTTCCATAAGGGAATTGAATGTTCTTCGTGCTTGTTCGGTTCTGAAAGTATTCACCATGTGAACCAAGAGTGAATCCATTACAGAGCCAAGGTTTGCCGGGAATACGGTAGGTAGTCTTGAAGTCAACGGCAAAGCGAACGGCTTCATCATGCTTTGAGACAAATGATATATCCGGGTAGTAATTCTGCTGCTCAGCGAGAACGATGGCAAAGTCATGCTCATCAGCAAAAGCAATAATTCTCGGGAAAAGGTGGATCTCGAGGATTTTGGAAACAATTTTGGTGTCGGACGAGATTGTATAAACGTTCCTAAAGGCGTCGATAAATCCCTTGACTGACCACTGCCCATCCTCTGTGCTCACGTGCCCTGTGAGAGTATTCGCAAACTCTTTCAAGGCATTCTCGAATTCCGCTTTCATCATCGCTGGTGATCTCTTATAGGAGTGATGTGGGCGGGCTAAAACCCCTCCGCTTTAGCGAGGGGATACAGCCAACTCAGGGGGCTTTAGCCCTCTCTATGTGTTAAACTAGAGACGTGGAAAGTAGGCGTATCAACTACGCGAAGAAACATCCTAGTACGGAGAAATCCCGGCAAGTAAGTCACTACCGCTTTGGCGGCAAGCCTAAACCACTGCAAGCAATGGCAGGATGTTGAGCGTATCGAATTGGCTAGTGTTGAAAAGCGCGAAACCACGAACCGAAACATAAACGTAGTCCCAATAGCAGAAATGCTTGAGGTGAGTAGGGGGTCTTTGACTGCCCCCACCCGCATTAAGTTGTGGGTGACAGCTCAAGGGAAAAGCGAAGCAACGCGGCTTCAGCCCGTTGCGTAGCATCCTTTGGGAATCCCCTCTCTTTCAAAGAGGGGAGAAGTCAAGGCTAACCACCTTTTGGAGAGCTGTTCTAAGACTCGATGGGGCGATCGCCGCTCAGGCAAGGTGTAATTGTAAGACGGAGCGAGGCGCACGCCGTACCCGCGCCCGAATGGTGGCTAACCCCAAGCGTTGGCAGGCTTCATAGCGGTGGCAACCAGAAAACCCATAGTACTGCCCTTCCACTTCCAAAACATCAATTGGCTCCTGCTGGCCAATCTCGGCAATGGAGGCCATCAGAGCTTCCACTTTGGCAGGATCCGTCTGGCGGATCAGCGGACGACGAATGGCATTCAGGGGCAAGTCTAAAATTTGCATTGGCTTAATCAAACTCGTTATGAGTTTATTTTAGCAGTCTCTAGGACGGTTGCCTAGCTATGGCGCAGCGATCACCTGTATTCGCTGTGGATCCCCAAACCGAGGGGGTGCGGCATGGCCTTGAAACTCTGCGCCTCGTTCTTGGCTAGGTTGCAGGGTTTGGCTAAGGTGTTGAACGTAGCGATCTTGACCGTGGCGGAACCCCCACAAATTACCACCGCCATTGAAGAGGGCAAAACAAACCGTGCCGTACTTCGCGGTGGGTAACACGCCAGCAAGGGCGCTAACGTTCCATAGAGACCCTGTCTTAATCAGCGTTGCTGCAGGGAGTTGGCGATTCTCTAGGGTGCCGCCATCCCGTCCCGCCATGGGTAAAATATCGGCAAGGCTGTAGTTTTTGGCGGCCAGTTCCTGTTGCAAGCTAAAAAGCATTCCGCAGGCGGCGCGGGGCGAGATACGATTTTCTACCCCTAAGCCAGAGCCATTGATGAGTTGAATTTCTTGGGGCGGCACCTGAGCCTTGGCAGCAGCAATCTGGGCAACGGTGGCTGCCCCTCCGGCAAGTTTAGCAAGAGTGTCCGCAATGTCATTATTGCTGTAAATATTCATCTGGCGCACAATTTCTAGCAGCGGCAGGGAGCGGTGCTCAAGACGAAGGGTCACGTTGGCGGGCGGACTAGCTTGAATGCGGGTTGTGCCAGCAATCGCTAACTGGGGGCGAGGTTGACCGTGTAGATGCGCCCTGTAAGCGGCTTGGGCGTCAGCAGGCCAACGCTGGTGATCAAGGGCAATCTTGAACAGATCAGCCGCAGTGCTTGGCTCTGGGTAAAAGTTCATGCTGAAGGGGGGCACGATCACCAGATTTCCGTTGATTCTGCGAATGCCTAGGCGATTCAACCCTTGAGCGATCGCCATCGCCTCTTCCCAGACAAATAGAGGATCATTGCCCCCGATAACCACTAGATCGCCATTGAGGGTGCCATTGCTCAGGGTGCCTGTGGTGCCAATACGGGTTACAAATTGATAGTCAGCGGGATGATTTGCTAGCACTGCTAAGCTGGTGGCAACTTTGGTAATGGAGGCCGCCGGTAAGGGGCGATCGCCTTGGTGATCAATAAGCAACTGATGAGCGGTTTGCACCCAGACTCCCTGATCCGTTATCGGAAAGCCCTGCTGAGCAATTCCTTGCAAGTAGCGATCGCTATACTGTTGCAGTGCCACTTCCGTCGGAAACAGCACAGGACGGATGTGCTCAACCCCCACGCCCCCGGCGTACCAAGCAATTATGGCCAGTAAATCTAACATCGGTTCCCTAGTTTGCCGCTAACTGCCACCAGCCAAAACTCGGACCAATGAAGCGAACGGTTAACCAAATAACCACCAACAGGCCAATCCCCACCCATGTGCCGCGAGTCAGCCACGTTTGTAGCAGCACCAGTTGCTCTTTCTGGAACCAACGACTTTTTTCCTTACCGTAATTTTCTCCTAGGGTGTCCTTACGCCGTTTTGCCTCACCCATCGGTGCCTCCTTGTTCAGCCTCTTTGGCTTCCCATCCTACCTTACTCCCCGTCTCCTACGGCAAAGGATAAAGGCGGTGGCTGCCCCTTGGGATCCTCTAGCTTCAGGGAAATTAGCCCTGCACAAAGGACAAACACCATCGACACCCATAGGCACCCCACTAACCCCCATACTTGATACACCCAACCGGAGAGGACTGTGCCCGCTAGCCGCCCCCCTGAGTTGGCCATATAGTAAAAGCCCACGTTCAACGCAACTTTTTCATCGTCGGTGTAAGCCAACACCAGATAGGAGTGTACGGCGGAGTTTATGGCAAAAATAAGGCCAAACAGCAATAGCCCACCAATAATGACGGCGTTCGGATCCCAGCCACTCAGAAGTCCAAGGGCAATGACTCCAGGGACAAGTGTTAGGGCAAACGTCCAAAATTGAATGGTTGAGGCTTGGGGCGATCGCCCCCGATTCAGGTAGCGCAGTAAGATGGGTGCCGAAGACTGAACGGCACCATAACCAATGACCCACAGCGCCAAAAACCCCCCCACCTGATAAAAAGACCACCCCAGTTCACTTTGCAGGAACACGGGCAAACCCACCACAAACCAGACATCCCGCGCCCCAAACAGAAAAAAGCGTGCCGCCGACAAAATATTGATGGCTCTACTTTTAGAAAACAGTTGCCGAAATTTGATTTTCTTTTTGATTTGTCCCATCCCCCGCGGTAGCAGCAACCCGCTTAGGAGAATGAACATCAAGGCGATCGCCATAATCCACAGGGCAGGGGCAAAGCCCACCACTGTCAACAGCACACTACCCACAAAAAAGCCCACCCCTTTAAGGGCATTTTTGGATCCCGTTAAAACCGCAACCCACTTAAACAGCCGCGACTCCGCCTCTTGGGGCACCACCAAGCGAATCGCGCTCTTGGAACTCATCTTTGTTAAATCCTTGGCAACCCCTGAAAGAGCTTGAGCCGCCATAACGTAAGGAATAGCAAACCATAGCGGCCAGGCTTGGGTCAGGGGGGTCAGCAAGACCAGCGCCACCACCTGTAGGCCAATCCCCGCGTACAGGGTTACATTTAAGCCTAAGCGAGAGCCAATCCAGCCCCCCAAAAAATTCGTGACAATGCCGAAGATTTCATAAAACAAAAACAGAAAGGCAATTTCCAGTGGGGTGTAGCCAATCTGGTTAAAGTAGAGCAACACAAGCATCCGTAGTGCGCCATCGGTGATCGTGAACCCCCAGTAGGCAAGGGTAACAATCATGTAATTGCGCACACTGGTGGAAGCGGCCATGCCAGTTCTCCTGATCCTTAGGGAAGGGTTGTCGCCACTAAGCGAGCGAGTTCAGCCATGCGGTTACTGTAGCCCCACTCATTGTCGTACCACGCCAGAATTTTCACCTGTGTGTCATCGACGACAAGGGTTGAGGGGGCATCAATAATACTGGAGCGGGGATCGTTGCAGTAGTCAATAGATACAAGGGGGCGCTCTTCGTAGCCGAGGATACCCTTCAGGTCACCGGCTGCTGCCGTCTTTAGGAATGTGTTCACCTCAGCAACCGTCGTGGCACGGCTGACTTCAAACACACAGTCGGTTAGGGAGGCGTTCAACAAGGGAACCCGTACCGCCAAACCGTTCAGCTTCCCTTGCAACTCAGGATAAATCAGGCCAATGGCGGTGGCGGAGCCAGTGGTGGTGGGCACCAAGGACATCAGGCTAGAGCGAGCGCGACGTAAGTCTTTGTGGGGGGCATCGACAACGGTTTGCGTATTCGTGACATTATGAATTGTGGTAATTAAGCCGTGACGAATCCCCAAGGCTTCGTGAATGACCTTGACCACAGGCGCGAGACAGTTGGTGGTGCAGGAGGCCGCCGTGAGTAAATGATGGGTATGCGGATCATAAAGATGATCGTTGACCCCCATGACAATGTTGAGCGCTTCCTCTTTAACGGGCGCGGCCACAATGACTTTTTTCACCCCTGCGGCAAAATAGGGGGCTAACTGCTTGGGGGTGCGAAACTTACCAGAACACTCCAGCACAATCTCTACACCGTAATCGCCCCAAGGAACATCCTCTGGATGCTTCGCCTCAGAAAAGGTGATCGATTGATCCGCAATGGCGATCGCCCCCTCCGTGGGATGAATCGCCTGTGGCCAACGACCATGAACCGAATCAAATTCCAGCAAATGTGCGGCTGCCGTTGTGCCCCCCTGAATCTCATTAATGTGGCGGAACTCCAGTTCAGGCCAAGCCCATGCGGCTCGCAACACTAAGCGGCCAATACGTCCAAAGCCGTTAATGCCGATGCCAATACCCATTGTGGCTGCTCCAGCAGGTCATTCCTACGTTATTTCAACTTATCTTGAATTGTCAATGCCCACCAATAGCCTTGAGCCTTTGGGGATTCTAAGGGCAGAAGACAAAACAGCTAGCCCTCACCGTAGGATACTGAAAGAGCGCTGGGTTCAGGCGAAGTAGGAATGAAATGGCAATTCTGGATTGATCGCGGGGGCACATTTACCGATATTGTAGCGCGGCACCCCAACGGCCAAATTCTGGTTCATAAGCTCCTATCAGACAATCCAGAGCACTACCGGGATGCAGCGGTGGCCGGCATTCGCTCTTTGATGGGGCTACAGGCCAGTGACCCCATACCGGCAGAGACGGTTGAGATCGTTAAACTGGGCACCACGGTTGCCACCAATGCCCTGCTGGAGCGCACCGGAGAGCCAACAGTACTTGTAATTACCGAAGGGTTTGGCGATGCCTTAGCTATTGGCTACCAACAGCGTCCGGATCTCTTTGCCCTTGCGATTCAACAGCCTGAGCCACTCTATGCTGAGGTCATTGAAGTCAGAGAGCGCCTGAGTGCCAGCGGCGAGGTATTAGTCCCCCTTGATGTGGCCGCATTGGAGCCGCAATTGCGATCTTGCTATGCCAAAGGCATCCGCAGTTGTGCCATTGTCTTGGTGCATGGCTATCGCTACCCCCGCCATGAGATGCAAATTGCTGAGCTGGCTCGCGCCATTGGTTTCACTCAGGTATCGGTGTCCCACGAAGTCAGTGGCTTAATCAAACTGGTCAGCCGTGGGGATACCACCGTTGTCGATGCCTATTTGTCCCCTGTACTCCACCGCTACCTTGCAGGGGTTCAGGCTGAATTAGGGGAGATTCCCCTCTACTGTATGCAGTCCAATGGCGGCGTGGTGGCGGCCTCCTTTTTTCGCGGTAAAGATAGCTTACTCTCAGGGCCTGCGGGCGGGATGGTGGGTGTGGTGCAAACCGCCTTGGCCGCCGGTATTGAGCGGTTGATTGGTCTGGATATGGGGGGGACATCTACCGATGTATGTCACTACCGCCACAGCCAGACGACCCCTTGGCCAGAGTATGAACGCTGGGAAGAAGCCAGTATCGCTGGTGTACGGGTGCGATCGCCCCTGTTAGCGGTGCATACTGTCGCAGCAGGGGGAGGGTCGATTCTGCGCTTTCACGGGGGACGCTACCAAGTGGGGCCAGCCTCTGCGGGGGCAAACCCCGGGCCTGCTGCCTATCGCCGCGGTGGACCACTAACCATCACCGATGCCAATGTTTTGCTAGGGAAGATTCAACCTGACTATTTTCCGTCAGTGTTTGGCGTGGATGGTCAACAACCCCTTGATCACAAGACGGTGATCCACAAATTTGGCGAGCTTGCCACCACGATCGCCAAGGCCACGGGAGAGCAGGTACCACCGGAAGCAGTGGCCACTGGCTTTATTGCGGTTGCCGTTCATACCATGGCGCAGGCAATCAAAAAAATTTCCTTAGAGCAGGGGCACGATGTACGGGAATACACCCTCTGCTGTTTTGGTGGTGCTGGCGGCCAACATGCCTGCCTCATTGCCGAGGTTTTGGGGATGCCACAAGTCTATATCCACCCGTATGCGGGGGTGCTTTCCGCTTACGGCATTGGCCAAGCAGAGCTACGGGTACTCAAAGAGCAAACCATTGAACGCCCTTTAACCCCAGAGACGGTGTCCCACCTTGCAGCAACGATTGAACAACTCCGGCAACAGGCACTAGGGGATTTAGTGACTCAAGGGGTGAGTGCACAAAGTGTGCAAACCCATGTTCGCGCGGGGCTAGGGTATGAGGGCACGGACTCGACCCTGTGGATTCCGTGGGACGATGTCACCACCATGACGGCAGCCTTTACTCAGGCACATCAGGATCGCTATGGCTTTGTGTTAGCGGGGCGATCGCTTCGGATAGGCCAAATTGCCGTTGAAGCCGTAGCGTGTCAGCCACCCCCAGCGGTAACGGACTCCCGACCCTACGTCAGCTCACAGCCCTTGGCCACCGTGCGTGTCTATAGTCAGGGGCAGTGGCATCTGGCGCCAGTGTACCAGCGGCAGGCACTCCCTAGCAATACAGTCATCCAAGGGGTAGCCCTCATTCTGGATGGGACAGGCACAAATGTAGTAGAGGCAGGGTGGCAGGCTAAAGTTGACCCCCAAGGCGGCCTCTGGTTATCTCCTATGGCCGCCCCAACAGTACCCCAACCACGGCAGCGGCCAACCGTTGCCGATCCGGTACAGCTAGCCATCTTTCAGCAGCTTTTTCGCGCCATTGCCGAGCAGATGGGGGTCACCCTGCAACACACCAGTGTCTCGGTCAACATCAAAGAACGCTTAGACTTTTCCTGTGCCCTTTTTGACCATCAGGGCAACCTCGTGGCCAATGCTCCCCACATCCCTGTTCACCTTGGCTCCATGGGGGAAAGTGTCAAGGCACTGCTGGCAGAGAAGGGCGATACCCTGCGCCCAGGTCAGGTGTTTGCCACGAACAATCCCTACCGCGGCGGCACTCACCTCCCTGATATTACCGTAATCACCCCTGTCTTTTTGCCTAGGGAAACACGCCCCGCATTCTTTGTGGCCTCGCGGGGGCACCATGCGGATATTGGTGGTATTAGTCCGGGGTCAATGCCCGCCAACAGCACGACGATTGCTGAAGAAGGGGCACTGCTGGATAACGTCCTCCTTGTAGATCAAGGGGTGTTTCAGACGCTGGCCATCAGCCAATGTTTAACGGCAACACCCTACCCTGTCCGACATCTCCAGCAAAACCTAGCAGATTTACAAGCACAAGTTGCCGCCAATCAGCGCGGCATGCAGGAGCTACGCAGCCTCTGCGATCGCTATGGCCGGGAGGTGGTGGTTGCTTATATGCAATTCACCCAAGACAATGCTGCTGAGTGCGTGCGCCAGTGTTTGCGATCGCTGGCCAGCGGAACGTTTCGGACAGACATGGACAACGGTAGTTGCCTTCAGGTACAGATCACCATTGACCCTGAGCAAGGAACTGCGCTTCTCGACTTCAGCGGCACCTCACCCCAACGCAGCGACAACTTTAACGCCCCCCTCGCCATCACTAAGGCGGTGGCGCTCTACGTCTTTCGTACCCTTGTCCAAGAGGATATTCCCCTTAATGAAGGGTGTTTACGACCCATTACCCTGCGTATTCCAACCGGGTGCCTGCTTAACCCCACCTACCCTGCTGCGGTTGTAGCTGGGAACGTCGAAACCTCCCAAGCCCTTGCCAACCTTCTCTATGGCGCACTGGGGGTCATGGCAGCCTCTCAGGGCACCATGAACAACCTGAGTTTTGGCAATGACCGCTATCAATACTACGAAACCCTCTGTGGTGGTGCAGGGGCAGGAGCCACCTTTGAGGGGGCTAGCACCGTGCAAACCCACATGACCAACTCACGGCTGACGGATGTTGAAGTTCTTGAAAGCCGCTATCCAGTCATCATTTGGGAATTTCGTCGTCGCTCGGGGAGTGGTGGGAAGGGGAGGCACCGGGGGGGCGATGGCGCAGTGCGAGTTCTCGAGTTTCGCGAAGCCATGACCGTTAGCCTTCTGAGCCAGTCACGCCGCATTCCACCCTTCGGCTTAGCTGGTGGGGAAGCCGGGGCAACGGGGCAAAATCAGTTACTGCCCCTCAACCAGCCTCCTCAAACGTTGCCAGGAACAGTGACTATTCAAGTGCAGCCGGGCGATCGCCTGCGAGTGGCTACCCCCGGTGGTGGTGGCTTCGGGATCTAGTCGGGATCTGTGGGCTGACCATTACTGCTGACCTGCTTGAGATGAATATGCTTACGCCCAAGGCTAATTTCAAACTCATCCCCAGGTTTCAGATTCATTTGCTTCGTATAGGCAGAACCAATCAGCAAGTTGCCATTGGCTTGTACCGTAATCCGATAGCTGGCACTACGGCCACCCCGACTACCACTCCGCCCGCTCTTACTGTCAAGATTCATCCCCAACGCTTCGAGCAAGGCATTAGTAAATTTCATCTTGCTGATCCGCTCAGCACCACTTTGAGTAACCGTGTAGTAGCCACAGGCTTTTGCCTTTTCTGCCTTAGAAAGATGTTCGAGTTCTTTGACTTTGTCTAGTAAAGCAGCACCCGTGAGAGGTTCTACTCGTTTTCGTCCCATTTTAACCTACCTTATCAACCGTTAAATGCTGTCCCTCATTGACGACTTAGATAGTTGATTGTCGATCAGATGACAGCCAACTCAATAATAGTGAGCCTATTATTTAGATAACCATAACTGCTTTAAAAATTCAAGTTCTTACGTAGAGTAACGACATTTTATCACCTTTTAGGTTGTGATACTATTTCAGAAATGTTTGGCATATTTTCTGCCTAAAAGATATATGGCCTTAACCTAGGCCAGCCGTTTCCTCAATGAAGTCATAGTAATCCTATCTCTATACCATGTTCCGTAGTAGCCAACAAGACAGCGCAGGTTAATTTTTAATAGTTAGCTTAAACGACCGGGGTTATAGCACAGTTCCGTGAACAAAAAGCAGGGAGTAGTATCGATCCCAGCGGCGGGTCGTGGCATCCTCCTTTATCTGACGAGCGAGAATCTCCCGTGCTCTTGAGGTAGCAACGAGAACGAGCCTAACATGATGCTTGGTATTAACAACAAGAGCGGCTTGACCATGTTTACACCCTAACTTCCTTACTGGCTGAAAAAAGAAGATGACCTCTAGGGTCCCAATGAGGTTAATGCTGTGCCTCTACAGCAAAGCATGACGCATCTAATAACGTTTTCACCGACAAAGCGCCCTAAAGCCCCTGCCTTGAGACATGGGGATATAAGGTGCTGAAATGTTGTAAAATCTAGGGTGTATCGTAGGACATACGGAAACATCTCCAATAAAGAGTAAACGACTAGAGAGACAAGCACCTCTGCTAATGCAAAGCAAGTTGAGTTTGTAAGTGCGGCCACTGAACCAGTAATCCTAAAGGACAACCTTAGGGGAATCTCCTAGCCTTAGCTACGGGCAATATGTTAAACACAGCGTAAAGTATCCCAAGGATGCCAACTCCAAAACAAAGCACCATACCTGCATTGGGCTAGCACTTAGGGTGCATGGCGTGGATGCCAACTGGCTCCTGATATCTGAACCCGCCGGTCAATCTGTTTCACCCAAGACTCAACACCCAGTACCTATCCCTGCATGTGGACGGCTCCGCAACGTCTTGGTACGCCCTACCCCACTAACGCCTACGAAAACGCTGTTGGCCAAGCTCACCCCTATCGTGCCACTACTGCTGCTGCGTTTAACTCATGGCAGCGTAGCTCTGCCCATCGCAGTGTTCTCCTCAATTAAGGGATATGCCAATCCATGACATGGCAAGCGATTGGCATTGGCATTTACAGAGGCTATGCAGTGGTATGGTTTGGCGATGCTCTTGACCCTGCGGTACAGATGGAACCTTAAGATCTCGCTGAAAAGCCTTAAATCTGTTGCTGGGGTTACGAAACAGTTAGGGATAAATTTGCTAAATTAGCATCCAATTCCAGTGAAATACCCTTGGGAGAGGACACTTAACCCTCTCTTTATGATGGGATTGGGACACCGCTGATGAACAGTTCGTCTCATGGGCGGTAAACATTCACAAGAAAGTTACCTGTTGCTTGTTACTGTTTACTCCTCTCCTAATGTGGGGCAATGGCTTATGTTTGTGCATATCGAAATTATTGAGAGCAACCCCCACCTCCGATCTCTCCTAGGCTGGCATTTACAGCAGGTTGGCCATACCGTTCACTTGGCCAGTGGGTGTCAGCAGGGGCAAGAGGTCTTTCAACAGCGCCATCCCGATCTTGTTGTCCTAGACCTCGACTTAAATGAAGGGAATGGCCTTGATCTGTGCCGCTGGCTTCACTATCAGCAGCAGGCCATTATCTTAGTACTTTCGGCTCACGGCGATGAAACAGATGTTGTGGCCGCCTTGCGCTCAGGTGCCGATGACTATCTTGCCAAGCCGTTTGGGATGCAGGAGTTTTTAGCCCGGGTCGAAGTCCTCACGCGCCGTAGCCGTCCGTTTTTACCTAGCGTTCTGAATCTAGGTGAGTTGCAAGTGGATTTGGTGCAACGACGAGTTGTTGTCCGGAATATGCCGGTCGATCTAACACCCCAAGAGTTTAGTTTGCTCTATGTGCTCACGCAAATGGGAGGCACACCCCTCAGTCGTCAAGAACTCCTGCGCAGGGCATGGCCCGAAAGTATTGATAACCCACGCACTGTCGATACGCATATTCTATCTTTACGCAAAAAAATAGAGCTTGATCCCCAGCAACCGCGTCTCATTCAAACGGTACGCAATGTGGGCTATCGTCTGCACCTCGAACCCGTGAACGGTCGCCACAGGCACAATGGGGTGAAACCCCACCAACGTCCAGCACAGTCCCGTTCCTCCCATGTGTTGGTCTAGAGGGTTTGCTAGGATTGGGGATTGAGTGGAGCACGAGCAAGATTTCATGACAACTGCACCGCCATCCCCGGCCGCCTCGTCTTGGATACTCCAGCCAAACGGGTTGCTCGATCTGTATCGCCAGCAGCAGTGGGATGCCCTCTCAGAGGAGTTTTTGCAGTTGCTGGATTTTTTTAGGCAGACAACCTATCTAAGCCTAGATCCGCAGCAGCAGTATGCCATTGATGCCTTTGTAAACTACTCCCAGCTAAAGCAGGGAGCTTTTAGTAGCCCTGCAGTGAAACACTTTCTTTATCTCTTTAGCCAAGAGGATTACATTATTGGCGATCGCTATGTGGAGCCATTTTTGGCAGCAGCAGGGTTAATTTCCAATCTTGTGGCCATCTCCCACTTCAAAACAACGGATCCCTACCTTGCCCTGCTCGAGCAGCAAAAAAATAATTTCGTGAAGCTGCTAACGCTTTACTCTGCTCGCAATTCACCACGATATAGCGTCAAAGCATTATTTGACATCTCTCCAGCTATTGCTAGCCAGTGGTATTGTCACTTTTTTAACAGCTACTATTCCCTGTGCGCCAACGATGTTGCCTACCGTCACTTGCAATCACACATGGCAGCCTTTGACGATCGCCTCGATACCTTGGTGAATTTTCACCACATGAATTTTGCCGTCACCTACATTAATGCTGAGGGCGATCGCCTACCTCATTGCCCACCACCCCACCTTACAAGCAGACCCCAGCTGTGAACCGATTCTGATTTCCTAGCCACAATGTCTCAAGCTTTTGCATGGTTAGAACCCGCCTTAGGTGCACTTCAGCGAGCCCACTGGTGGCGGCAGCCAAGAGCCAGTAGTGCACCGGCTGCCCTTGTGACCCTCGAAGATGGGGGGCAGCCACTAATTAACTTTTGCAGTAATGATTACCTCGGCTTAGCCACTCATCCAGCCGTCAAAGCTGCTGCCATTCAAGCTATTCAGGAGTGGGGCACTGGTGCAACAGGCTCCCGCTTACTCAGTGGTGAGCGCCCTTTGCACGCAGAGCTTGAAAGCGCGATCGCCCATTGGAAAGGCACCGAAGCCGCCCTTGTCTTTAGCTCCGGCACCGCCGCCAATATCGGTACCATTGCCGCTCTAGTGGATCCACGGGATCTCATTCTTGCAGATAGCTATAATCACGCTTGTCTTAAAAAAGGAGCACGCCTAAGCCGGGCAACCTACTACGAGTACCGCCACAATGATGTAGAACAGTTGCGGCATTACTTAAAAAAATACCGTCACCAGTACCGCCGTTGCCTGATTCTCAGCGACGGAGTGTTCAGTATGGATGGGGATGTTGCCCCACTGCCAGACATCCGTCAGCTTGGGGCAGAATTTACTGCCATGGTGTTGGTGG
The DNA here is from genome assembly GCF_002754935.1 of Thermostichus lividus PCC 6715. Classification (NCBI taxonomy): domain Bacteria; kingdom Bacillati; phylum Cyanobacteriota; class Cyanophyceae; order Acaryochloridales; family Thermosynechococcaceae; genus Parathermosynechococcus; species Parathermosynechococcus lividus. The sequence goes on along the minus strand of NZ_CP018092.1, from coordinate 1,506,591 downwards.
ATGATGCCCACGGCACAGGCGTATTAGGGGCAACGGGGGCAGGCACCCTAGAAGCCCTAGGCCAGTCCAACACTGGGGTGATTCAGATGGGAACCCTCAGTAAAGCGCTGGGGAGCTTAGGGGGGTATATCGCAGGCGATCAGTCCCTCATTACCTACCTCCGCCACCGCGCCAGTACGTGGGTTTATAGTACTGGCCTCTCCCCCGCTGATACCGCCGCTGCCTTAGCTGCGATTCAGATGGTGCAATCTGAACCCCAACACCGCCAAGCTCTACACGATCGCATTCAGCAGTTGGCCATAGGACTGGCTAAGGGGGGAGTGCAGGTACTGCCTCGTTCCGTGCCGACCCCCATTTTTTGCCTCCCTGCCCCTGATGTGGCCACCGTCCAAGCATGGGGACAGCAGTTACAGGCTCAGGGCTGTTGGGTGGCTGCTGTCCGTCCGCCCACCGTGCCCTACAGTCGGCTGCGGATTACCCTGCGTGCCGATCACACACCGCAGCACATTGACCAATTATTGACGGCATTACTGTCGCTGCACATCTAATGAAGAATTAAATAAAATTCGCAAGCAAGCGGGTGTATTAGATCGAGGCAGCAAGTTTATTTTATTGAGGAATGATCCAGATTTAATGCTAGAAGAAACGGTCAAATTAGAGCAGCTTTTGCAACGCTCAAAGCGATTAGAAAAAGCGTACCGATGGAAACAAGAATTGTGTGGAATTGATGAGAAGTTGTTGATAATTGAGGAAGGGAAGCATCGAATTCAAGAATGGCTATATCAGACAGGAGCCGTTTGTAATCCAGCAATCATAATGATTGGGAACCCTTTAGATGGAATTATAAACTACTTTAGAAACCGCACTACGAGCGGATTAACGGCGGGAATCAATAATCGTATTAAGTTGATTAAACGACAAGCGCATAGCTTTGTAAACTTCAACAATTTTCGAGAAAGGTTATTAGTTTGCTTCTCTAAGTTAGTAATAGTTATCACCATACTAACGGGAGAGCTATTTTCATAAACAATTGAGGGCTTGGAGATGAGTGCTAAAATAGATGCCTAAAATAGACCCAGAGCAGCGGGGTAGTCTATGCATGATTACTGAGATATTGGCAGCACTGGATCGGGGTAACTATCAGCAGGCAGAGCAGCTCCTAGGGCAACTTCCTGCGGAGGATCCGCGGGTGTTGCTCTGTCAAGGACGGTTGTACCTCAAGACCGATCGCCTCGCCGAAGCAGAAACAACGTTTCGGAACCTGCTGCGACTGAATTGTGGCCCTAAGCTCACCCAAGCCGCACGGCAAGGGTTGCAGACGATTGAGCAGGTGCGGCAGCAGCAGCGACAGCAGGCGATCGCCCAAGCCCATGCAGTAGTCGGCGTTGAAGAACAGGGGGTACTGGTACTGGAAGGCGTTGCCAATCCAGAGGCGAAGGCTCCCCTAGCGCGTCATCTGGCAAGCATTCTAAAAATTGATCCCTATGCCGCCCGCTTGTTAATTCCCACCCGCGGATGGCGGTTGATCCGCTGCGGTAATTTTGCAGAGCTGATGGTATATCGGCAAGAGCTACAGGCCGTGGGCTTGCCGTTGTTTTGTGTCCCCATGGCGGCATTAACCCAGACCCCTGTCCTTGAAGTTCGCTATTTTCAAGCACTTTCCCCCCAGCCTCAGGTGGTGTGTACCAGTGCCCTGCATCCCCAGCCCTTTACACTGACCTTTCAGTGGGCAGAGGTCACGCAGCGGGTGGAGGGGCTACTGCCAATTTTTGAGCTGGTGTTTGATCGCGATCGCCAAGGCAAAGTCAGCCGCAAACAGCAAATCCAAGATCACGCCCAGTGCTGTGACCTACACTTAACCGAAAAAAACCAGATTCTGCGCTTTTATCGCGGCGGCTATCAGTTTAATCAGGGGCTTGATCTAGGAACCCTTGATATTGCGACAGCACCAGAAATCGAACTGGATCACCATACATCTTGGGCAAAATGGCGGCAGTTGTCTAGTCTATGGCAGCATAACTGTGGCGATCGCCCCGTCTGGAACGACTTTAGTAGCTTTGCTGAAACAGCTCTCGAATTTAGCGAGTTGCTCAGTAAAATTCCCCCCATCTCAACCTCTTTCGCCGTGAAGATAGCCCTTGGGATGCTGCTTTCATGCTGTATAGTAGTTTAGCCTTTCACCGCCCGCCTCCCTAATCAGCCGTCCCCACAACCGTTAAGCTATAAGTACACTCCCCGTTCTGAGTTTGTTGTGCTCCATCGACTCAAACAAGCGATTAAAAATGACTTAATTGCTGGCCTGCTAGTGGTTATTCCCCTAGCAACTACAATCTGGTTGTCAATTTCAGTATCCAGTTGGGTGTTAGCTACTCACACGGATTCCCAAGCACATCAACCCCTTCAAAACATGGCACCCCTTACCGAAAACGCTGTAAAGCCCCTGCCTTCAGGCATGGGGATATAAGGCGCATGTTGTGTTATCGAAAATTTTAGGCCTAAAAACTCGTCTTTTAGAGTGATTTTAGTTTAAACTAAAACCAGAGGTAAGGGTAATCAACCTCTCTAAAAACCCAATAGCCTAACGGCTAGAAAACAACCTAAGTTTTTTTGGTTGGTTTAACAGTACCTTTGGGCAAAAGGGAACTGCCCCGCAAGGGGGAACGCTTGGGGAGATAAGCACCGCTGTCGTAGCAGGGCAACCTGATGCGATAAGTGCTGTCGCAGAACCAAGAACAAGAATCCCCTGCCTTTAGGCATGGGGAGTATGTCAAAAGGTTTTGCAACAACTGCTAGAAACCATTCTGCGGGATTCACGCAATCGCTTTCGTCGCGTTGTCCTGGTCGAGTATCCCCGTAGGGGTCTATGGGCAGTAGCCTTTGTCACTGGTACCATTAATGAATCCTTAGAAACACCCTTTTCAGAGCCAATGCTCAGTCTATTTGTGCCCTCCTCCCCCAACCCCACAACAGGCTGGTACGTCATTGCCAGTGAGCGCGAGGTGCAGGACTTAAACATTTCCATTGAAGATGCCTTTAAGCTGATCATCTCCGGCGGCATTGTTACGCCGGAGACACCCCTGCCGCAGTCCTTGACCCCTGCATCATTGCCCCTATCATGAACAGCTCGACCCGCATCGCTAAGTACTCGAGCGCAGAGCTACCGTCAATTAAGCCAACATCAATGCTGAGGAACAACTAATGATAACTGCTCGCCGTGTTGCCCGTGAATTAGCCTTGCTCAGTGCAGCGCAGCTCCTGCGCCAACCCAAGCAACTTAGCGATACTGACTGCCGTAGCTTGATTTTAATGGCCGTGCGTACCCTCGCCAGCGATGTGCGCGATACCTTAGAGCAGGCGGGGAGTGAGCTAAGTGACAGTCAACGGCTGTTACACCACAGTGAATTACAACTTCCCCACCTTGAAAAGGCACAGTCCCTGCTGCAAGAGGCCTTACAACAGGCAGAACGCTGTATTAATCGTGTAGGTGCCGCCTTAGATTTACCGGAAATTCTCTACTTTGCCCACCAAGAAGAGGTGCAAGCCTACGCCATAGGCATTTTGCAGCACCTCCATCGCCACCAAGCAGAAATTGAACAACACCTAGGCGCAGCCATGGTCGATTGGCACGTGGATCGGCTGACACAGTTAGACCGTTACATTATTGAAATTGCCATGACTGAAATGGCCTACTTAGGTGTGGCCAAACAAGTTGCGATTAACGAAGCCGTTGAAATGGCCAAACGCTACAGCGACGAAGGCAGTCATCGATTTATCAATGGTGTGTTGCACCGTATCAGCGAACTCAGTGCACGCGGGGTTGCACAATCCCCCCAATCATAAAGCCTCGGTCACAGCACTAGCAGACATTGTAAAATGAGAAACGACAAGGTCGTTGAAAGACTGGCTAAGCCTTAAGAGTTGAGTTTGTGCTGGTTGATAAAAGGTAGCTCCATCAATGTCTGCTTATACTGAATCCCTCAAACGCTCTCTTTTTCTGACAATCCTTGCGCTCATTGTATCATTGACCATTTCTTTCTTGGTGGCAATCTAGAATAAAACCCTAATCCATTTATAATCATCTATTCATGTGAGTTGAGTGAGCCATGGTTGCCCGTTCTGTAACGACTGCGCCACCCCCCTTGCCCCTTTGGGTGATGTTCCGCCTCGGTTTATTTCAGCTGGGACTGGGGATGATGTCTATCTTGGTTTTGGGGGTGCTCAACCGCATCATGATTAAAGAGCTGGCCGTGCCAGCGACCTTGGTGACGCTTACGATCGCGATGCATCAATTTGTGTCTCCGGTGCGGGTATGGTTTGGTCAACTCTCGGATGCCCACCCCATTGGCGGGCAGCATCGCACAGGGTATATTTGGGGCGGTGCTGTTGCCTTTACCTTGGTGGCCTACACCATTGTGCAGGTCATTTGGCAGGTGGGGGAAAGCCTTAGCCGGTCGGGCTGGAATGGGGTCACGCAGGCATGGATTGCACTCTTGGGAGTGCTGTTTGCCGCCTACGGCATTTGCGTCAGCAGTAGCTCTACACCGTTTGCAGCACTGCTTGTGGATGTCTCTGAGGAAGACAACCGAGGCAAGCTGGTGGGGATTGTCTGGTCGATGTTAACGGTGGGGATTGTTGTGGGTGCCATCCTCAGTGGTGTGCTCTTGCAGCAGTTGGAGATCGACACCCCGATCGCACTGTTGCGCAGCAGTGTGAATCAGCTTTTTTTGACGGTGCTGGGGGTGGTGTTACTCTTGGCGATCGCCGGCACGTGGGGGGTAGAAGCCAAGTACTCCCGCTATGCTGTGCGCACAACCCACCCACAACGCACTGAACATATTACCTTGGGGCGCGCCCTTAAAATTCTGACTGCCAACTCGCAAACGTGGCTCTTTTTTATATTCTTGGTTCTGATGACCTTGAGTTTATTTATCCAAGAGCCTGTTTTGGAACCGTTTGGGGGTGAAGTGTTTGGCATGACCATTGCCGAAACAACGCGCCTCAATGCCTATTGGGGGGTGGGAACCCTCGTTGGTCTCAGTTTGACCGGCTTTTTGATTGTGCCTCGTTTGGGCAAAATTGCAACTACGAAATACGGCTGCTTAGGGGTGGCTGTGATGTTTTTACTCTTGATTGTGGCGGGGGTAACCCAGCAGGCATGGCTCTTTAAGCTGGAGTTATTTCTCTTTGGCATTACCGCAGGAATTACCACCACAGGCGCTCTAAGCTTGATGTTGGATTTAACGGTTGCGGAAACAGCAGGAACCTTTATTGGTGCATGGGGGCTCGCTCAAGCGATTGCGCGGGGATCGGCAACAGTGCTGGGTGGTGCGGCTCTGGATATCGGGCGGCAGCTATTTGGGGTCCCCATTTTGGCCTATAGCCTTGTATTTTGCTTGCCAATGGTGGGCATGGTTCTAGCCATTTGCTTGCTGCAACGGGTGGATGTCAGCCAATTTCAACAGCAGTCTCAACGGGCGATCGCCAGCGTCTTGGCAGAAGACCTAGACTAACGCTTGCTACCACCGGCCGGGGGGATGGCGCGTGTCCTAGTAGCGACCAAAAAAGGAAAAATCCTGCTTACCAAAGTGGGTTACATTGGCAATATTAAAGTGCTCAAGACAATTTACAAGCCAGCGCACCTTGCCACGGCTAAAGGATTGGTAGTGATTAAATAAAATGGCAAAGCGTTTCTCGAGGTAAGGCTTGACCTTTTTGCTCACAAGAACCACTTTCAGCAGTAAGCCAATAGTGGCCGCGGTACCAATATTATTCAACAGGTCAATAAAGACCAAATGATTTGGGTTTTGGGCACTATCCACCACCAAATAGTTCAATGTTTGGCTACAGGTACGCACAATCGTGAACTCATTAACGGGCTGTGGCTGCTGAAACGCTGGTAACGTATCGAGATATTGGTGAAATTTTTGGCGAAAGCGACCGCGCCCGACATCAGGGATAGTATCCGTCAAGTAGTGAAAAAATGCATCCCGAAAATCACGGGTCGATTTTAACCGCTGTAGCCGGTGCTCAAAGTGATTGGCTAAGTCGCGATAGGTATGCCGCTGATCAATTTTGCCAACAAAGTGCTGTACAGAGGCTTTCACCTCTTCAGGGGTAAGTAGGGTTGGGTTCTTAACTGTTGGCGTATTGACATGACCTTGGGCACGCCGAAACTCGCTAGTAAGGTACTGACTGAGATTAACCTCAAATTGCTGTACTGCTTGGCGTTGATAGTGCTCGATGTACTTTAGTTCTTCCGGTGTGGTTTCATCCCCAATCAAGCAGTGATTATATAGGTAGGGATAGCGACGAATCAGTGTTGAAAGGGGGCGATCGCTATTTTTGAGAATTTGGGAAGTATCCTGAGCATCTTCGCGCAGAAACTGAACCATTCGTTGGAGTTTCTGAAAGGCTTCGCTGTTTAAGTAGTCTTTGAGCAGCAGACGCAGTTTGCGCACAATGGGGGCACGGCTGAGGCCGCCCGCAGGCATCGAGACTTGGGTTTCGAGAATCGCCAGAAAATCGGGCACGGCACCTTGTAACAAGGGTCGCGATTGCCAGCGGTTAATTAAGATGTGGCAGCAACGATTGACAAAAGGGCGAAAATTCTGGGAGGCATTACTGCTCGTGACAATGCGATCCATTGCCTCCTGAACGTGGCGATCGGGGTAGGTGTAACCCATGATAAAAAGTGCACGAAACCGCTCAATCACCTGCTGCGGCTGTTCCTGTTGTACACACGCCAACAGATGATCGTAGATTAGTTGATAGTCGTTTGCTTTAACCGACGTATTCATGATGGTGACGCGCTCCTAAGCAGCAGTACCAAGACAGTGCAGGAACACGGGCGGCATACTTATTGACTTACCTAAGCATAATAGGGGCTGAGACTAGTACCGCTAGTGATCTGAACCACCGATTGACTGTGACCTTGATCACTTTTAATCACTTTTAGGAATTAGGAACGTCTGCACATTGAACCAATCTATTCCTCCTGTTCCTTAAGTTTTTCTCTATTATGGAGCATCTCACCCTCAGGCGTGATCGAAGCATTTTGTGCAAGTTGCCGCAATCGCGGTCACACCTTAGTTAGCTATCAAGCGGGGGCGTTGCTTTTCGGGTTTGAGTCTTTTGCCGCCCTCACCCTAGCCCTCTCCCAAAGGAGAGGGAACAAGACTCTTAGCTCCCTTCTCCCCAAGAAGAAGGGTTGGGGATGAGGGAATTCATAGCCACAGTCAGCAACACCTAAGCGGGCAGCGCCGCGCCTACAAGTCGCCTGCAAGTATAGTAGTAGTTTTTAGGATAATAGGGGTGCCTTGGATAAACATGCACCCACTTGTGAATAAAATCCGCACCTATACGCTATAATCCTTGGGAATTCTTTTGGCTGTGAGAGTGAATTATGCGAACCTCGACCGCAACACTGCCGACAACAGATCAGACAACAGATCAAGCGTACCTAAAGATTCAAGGAGGGTATCGGCTATCGGGCGAGGTAAAAATTAGTGGTGCCAAAAACTCTGCCTTGGTACTGATGGCGGGGGCTTTACTGGCTGCGGATACAACCATTTTGCACGCTGTCCCCGACTTGGCAGATATTCGCCGCCTTGAGGAAATTTTACAAGCCCTCGGGGTTAAGGTACAACGGCTAGGGGCAGAAACAATTGCCATTGATGCCACAGACCTGAATACGAACGATCCCCCCTATCGCCTTGTGAGCCAGCTCCGTGCTAGCTTTTTTGCTATTGGTGCGTTGGTGGCACGACTAGGAATTGCACGAGTGCCTCTGCCCGGTGGCTGCGCTATTGGGGCGCGTCCTGTGGAGTTGCACGTGCGCGGTTTGCAAGCGTTGGGTGCAGAGGTCACCATTGATCATGGTGTGGTCACCGCCAGTGCAAGCAAACTCAAGGGAGCACGGATTTATCTTGACTATCCGAGTGTGGGTGCCACCGAGACATTAATGATGGCTGCCACCCTTGCAGACGGGGAAACCACCATTGAGAATGCAGCCCAAGAGCCGGAAGTAGTTGATCTAGCTAACTTCTGCAATGCCATGGGTGCAAAAATTTATGGCGCTGGCACAAATTCAATTACTATTGTTGGTGTCGATCGCCTCCATGGTACCGAGTATCAAATCATTCCCGATCGCATTGAAGCGGGTACCTTCTTGCTTGCGGCGGCAGTGACACACTCTGCCATTACCTTGGCACCGGTTATTCCTGCTCACCTGACCGCAGTAGTGGCCAAACTTGAAGACATGGGGGGCGTGATTACGTTTCCCGATCCCACTCGGGTTCACTTCTCACCGGCTCATCGCTATCGGGCTACAGATATTGAAACCCTACCTTACCCCGGATTCCCAACGGATATGCAGGCTCTTTTTATGAGTTTGCTGGCCATCAGTGAAGGGAACAGTTTAGTCAGCGAAACGGTGTTTGAAAATCGTTTTGGCCATGTTGCTGAGCTAAACCGGATGGGTGCCGATATTCGTGTCAAGGGTAACCATGCAGCAGTGCGGGGCGTTCCCTTTCTGTCGGGGGCACCAGTAACGGGTACAGATTTACGCGCCACAGCAGCTTTAGTGATTGCTGGTTTGGCGGCTCACGGCGAATCCCAAGTCTATGGGTTGCAGCATCTAGATCGCGGCTACTGGCAACTCGAGGCTAAGCTCCGTGGGTTGGGCGCACACTTAGAGCGCTGTGTCCCCATCGCGCCAAAGGGTTAAAATAATCACGAATGACCCTGTTTGGAATGTGGATGGATGGCATCACTCATTGATTGGGACTATTTAGCAGCACTATCAGGGGGCGATCGCAACTTTGAGCAAGAACTCTTACAAGCTTTTGTTGAAGATGCCCAACTCCGCCTAGCCTCCCTAGCGGCCGCAGTGGCTAGCGGCAATTTAGATCAAATAAAGCGGGATGCCCACCACCTCAAAGGATCAAGCGGAAATGTTGGTGTGACCGCCATCCAAAACATTGCCGCTCAACTGGAGCAACAGACGACCTTAGCGGCGGCACAACCCCTTGTAGATGAACTCCAGCAACTCTATCAGGCTGTTGTGAGCGAAGTAGCGGCTTAGTATCCATGAACTGGACCCCACCCGATAGTTTGGCCACAGCGATCGCCCAAGCACAGCAAGCCACCACCCATGCCTTGGCAGACGGTAAGACGCGTCTTCAAATTGAGGTGGTGTTACCAGATCTCAGCCCAATGGCTCTTGCGCACGATTACCTACCTCTCTTTAGCGAGTTAGGCGCGGATCTCAAGGTTTTTTTTGCGGATGCTGGGGCGGCTGCCTTAGCACGTCGTGAATGGGGGAATCCTAGCTATAGTGTTCGGGGGGTCAATGAGTTGATAACGCCTGTTGCGGCGAGCGATCGCGCCGTGATCATTGTTGCGCCTACCCCGGTGGAAGTGACCACGATCGAGCAAATGTGTTTAACTGCGGGCGATCGCCCCTTTATTTTGCTGAATCCAAAGTTACAGGATGTGGCAGTCGTGGGGATTGGCTATGCGGGACGACAACTGCGAGAGCGGTTTTTGAATACACTGGAACTTTGCTACTATCTGCGCCCCCTAGCAGAAGAAATAATTCTGTGGCGGTGTTACCCCCAACCATGGCAGATTTGGCAGTACAGCCCCCTAGGCTCCACCTGCCTAGCTGAATTTGACCAACGTCCTAGTGGCGAGGCCATTGAACGTGCCCTAGCTGCTCAACGTGGCCGCTCCGGTGAAGGTTTTGTTAGTCGGTTGAGACGATTTTTGCGAGCACTACAAACGTGAGGCGGCTCGTGGCTAAAGCCACTATCGATTTATCTCCATAGCTAAAGCTAGGGGTTTGCGTCTCGTTTTTCGGTCAGGCAACGCTGGCAAATGTCCGCAAAGGCTTGGGCAGGATCTGGAGCCGTGAGAATCGGGCGACCTATCACCAAGTAGGAGGCGCCAGCAGCAAAGGCTGCCTCTGGCGTTAGCGATCGCGCCTGATCAGCGGTTGCCGTTCCCGTTGGCCGAATCCCCGGACACACCCGTAAAAAGGATTCCCCCCACAGGGTTTTGATCTGAGCAGCTTCCTGGGCAGAGCAGACAATTCCCCCTAGGCCTGCTTCGTAGGCAAGGCTGGCCATACGCTTGACGTAGGTGGGCACCTCTAGGTCACACTGCAATTGGGTTCGCAAGGTAACTGCATCAATGCTGGTGAGGAGGGTAACCCCAAGGAGTTGGGTGGGGGTATGCGCCAGCGCCGCCTGAGCCGCCTGTAACCCCGCCAGCCCCGTAGCGGTGTGAATAGTTAGGAAGTCAACCCCAAAGGGGGCGATCGCCCGGGCTGCCGCAGCAACGGTATTGGGAATGTCGTGGAGTTTGAGATCTAAGAAAATACGTTTTTCCTCGGCTTTGAGCACCTCAAGAATGGCTGGGCCAGTAGCACAAAAGAGCTCCAGCCCAACTTTCCAGAATTGCACCTGCGGTAGCGCCTTCAGGGTGGCGATCGCCTCGGAGAGGGTGGGCACATCCAGAGCAACAATAATTTTTGCAGCAACAGCAGTAGGGGACTCAAACACAGGCATTTAGAGAAAACAGGTTTAGAGAGGACGGCGCACACAACGTAAGAGCCACAGAGCCACAATAATACCCGTCAGTTGCGCCGCAATGGTATTCACCTTGGCCTGAATAATGAAAATTTCCAAGGGTTCAATGAGCACATTCGTTGCATAGACCGCAGCCCCTTGGGGAATCGACAAAACCTTCAGCAGCAACATCCCCACATTCCATTCAGCCGCTGCCACCGTAAAGATCATCCCCGCCACATTCACCCACAACCCAATATTTAAGCTGCGAATAACGTGCTCCTTGGTGGGTCGGTTTTCTGGGCGATCTAAGCGGCGCCCCAGTTGCGGATAGCGATAGCAGCAGTAAATACTCACCCCCAAAAAGACTAAGCCAATAATGGCCAGTACCAAGCCTAAGGTGGGACTGCCTTGGGATCGATTGAGGTTGAAACTGCGGCTAAAGATGACAATAATCACAATTAGCAGTGAGACAAACCCCAAGACCACCTGAGTCCAAAAGCCAATCCAACCAAACCGCTGCAGTTCTTGGCCAAGGCGGTGCAGTGGTTGCGTTGTACTGCGATGAGAGGGGGCGTTACCGGGGAGGCGTTCCATGGGATCTTGTGAGGAATGGCTCAGGCTTGATCATAGCGAATTATCGATGCGGGTCTTTTTATAGTAGTGATGTGGGCGGGCTAAAACCCCTCCGCTTTAGCGAGGGGATACAGCCAACTCAGGGGGCTTTAGCCCTCTCTATGCGTTAAACTAGAGACGTGGAAAGTAGGCGTATCAACTACGCGAAGAAACATCCTAGTACGGAGAGATCCCGGCAAGTAAGTCACTACCGCTTTGGCGGCAAGCCTAAACCACTGCAAGCAATGGCAGGATGTTGAGCGTATCGAATTGGCTAGTGTTGAAAAGCGCGAAACCACAAACCGAAACATAAACGTAGTCCCAATAGCAGGAATGCTTGAGGTGAGTAGGGGGTCTTTGACTGCTCCCACCCGCATTAAGTTGTGGGTGACAGCTCAAGGGAAAAGCGAAGCAATGTGGCTTCAGCCCGTTGCGTAGCATCCTTTGGGAATCCCCTCTCTTTCAAAGAGGGGAGAAGTCAAGGCTAGGACAGCATATTGCCATCTAGACTTTAACGGATTTGCTGCCCCATAGTTTGTTACGATAATGTGATGTCAATACTACGGACATAACCTTATCCTTATCGTCCACCTCTGATCTTGTGGTTGTCTTCTATGGTTCAAGAGCGTAGTCTCCCCTCGTTATCCGTTCCCCAAACCACTATTACTCGCGAACAGGGGTTAGCCCTTTATGAGGATATGGTTTTGGGGCGTACCTTTGAGGATAAGTGTGCGGAAATGTACTACCGTGGGCGGATGTTTGGGTTTGTTCATCTCTATAACGGCCAAGAGGCGGTGTCCACCGGTGTGATTAAGGCCATGCGCCCAGATGACTATGTGTGTAGCACCTACCGCGATCATGTGCATGCGTTGAGTGCAGGAGTGCCCGCGCGGCAGGTTATGGCAGAATTATTTGGCAAAGCAACAGGATGCAGTAAAGGACGGGGTGGTTCTATGCACCTGTTTTCGGCGGAGCATAACTTTTTAGGGGGCTTTGCCTTTGTTGCTGAAGGCATTCCTGTAGCGACGGGGGCAGCATTTCAGTCGATGTACCGCCGTCACGTTATGGGGGATACCAATGCCGATCAAGTGACGGCGTGCTTCTTTGGTGATGGGGCAAGCAATAATGGCCAGTTTTTTGAATGTTTGAATATGGCTGCCCTCTGGAAATTGCCTATCCTCTTTGTGGTTGAAAATAATAAGTGGGCCATTGGGATGGCGCACGATCGCGCTAGCTCGGAAACTGAGATTTACCAGAAAGCCAAAGCATTTGGCATGGTCGGCGAAGAAGTGGATGGCATGGATGTGCTGGCAGTTCGCACGGTTGCTGAGGCGGCGATCGCCCGTGCCCGTGCTGGGGAAGGCCCAACCCTCATTGAAGCCCTGACCTATCGATTCCGAGGGCACTCGCTGGCTGATCCGGACGAGTTGCGCTCTAAGGAAGAAAAGGAATTTTGGCTAAAGCGTGACCCAATTAAAAAGTTGGGGGCGTACTTGGTAGAGCAAGCTCTAGCGACTACGGAAGACCTACAAAATATCGAGAAAAAGGTACAAGCTAGCGTTGATGAAGCGGTGGAATTTGCGGAAAATAGCCCCGAACCGCAACCGGAGGAGCTTTACGATTACATTTTTGCGGGCGATTAGTCATTTGGTTCAGAGAAAACGCCTAACCGCAGCGCCGTTTTACCTCAGTTTATGACCTAGTAGAAACTAGGGGGGAATTTTAACCGCAGGCTTAAAAGTTTCTAACTCTAGGGTCAGTTTACTGCCACCCACGGTGATGATTCCCATATGTTTTGTAATTGTAGATCACAAAACAATATTGGCAGTCACCAACGCCGCAGCCAGACTAGGCTTAATATAGCACGAGGCTCAGGTTCGCGGGTAGAGCCGACAGGAATTGCGACAAAGAGGCTAGATCATGGTTTTCCACAGGCAGTATCAGATTCCTGTCAACGAATTGAACTGGTAGTTTGACCCACGCGGGCCGCCTGTTCCCGGTACTGCCTGTACCAGTGGTACTTGATCAAAGCTATTGCTGGCGGTTTGCCCTTGAATTTGAACCCCTTGACGCAGTAATTGCTGGGTGGCGGCGCGATCGCCCCCCTGAGCCATCGCTCGGGCTAAGGCTTGGGTGGCATCGTAGGCGGTTGTGGTTCGCCAGCTAATTTGCCCCCGCCATGCTTGAGCCGCCTGTTGGGCAAAGGGATCGTTGGGGCTAGTGCTCCAGGGAACTGCCAAAATCATGCCGTTGATGGCACTATCTCCTTTAATGAGGAGATCGGGCGTATAGAGCTGATCACTGCCAAAGAGTTGAATAGGGGGGGGTTGGGTTTGGTTGGCGATCGCCAAGGCAACGGCATCATTGACCCGGGCACGACTCATGGCCAAAATGGTTGTGTTAGCACCCGCTTGCCGCGCAGTCGTCATCGCTTGGCTTGCATTAAAGCCCGCTGCTGCTGCATTGATCTCCTGAACGACTGAGGCACCGAAGCTAGGGAGGGTAACAGCTAGCTTGGTTTTGAGGTCGTTGCTGTAGGGGCTATCGCTGTTGTAAATGAGGGCAACTTTGGGGTTGGGCACAGTTTTGGCCGCCATCTTAGCAAGGGTATTGGCCGCATTGTCAAGGTATGTTTCGAGCAGTTGCTGCCCCTTCTGGCTCAGGGAGAGGGTTTGCACCTTGACTGTTGTGCCTGCGCCAGTGGTTACACTGGTTGTCAAGGGCGACAGTGCCGCCATGCCTGCTTGTTCGTACCGTTGCAATGCCGCACGACTGTTGGCATCGGCACCATGACCTAGTACCCCCTGCACAGAACTGTTAATTAAATCCTCGGCCAAACTGGTCACACCGTTGGGGCTGTTTTCATTGACAATGGCCACTTCAAGGGCACGATTGGGCGCGCTAGCGTTAAAGTTTGTTTGGTGCTGAGCCACACCGCGTAAAATTTCCTTGGCCGTGTCTGGGCTGCTGCCAATAGGGACAACGGCAGCCATGGTCATGGGCTGTCCTGTTTGGCGTGCCCGGGCATTATTGAGGTAAATGCGAGCTTCCGGGTCATTGGGATCGGCATCGACTAGAGCCTGGTACTTGGCGATCGCCGCGGCCCAGTTCCCCTGATCAAAGGCAAGGGCAGCCTCCTGCTTGAGGGCGGCTCGCTGAGGATTCGGCTCATTGATCAGGATTTTTTCCCCTTGACTGATATAGGCACTGTTGCGAGTACTGGTTTGGCTGATCAATTGGCGGCTGTCTGCATTGGCATTAACAGTGGGCTGTCCTGTGGGGTTTCTATCCCCCAATAGCAAGCGATAGCCTAAATAGCCAATCCCCCCCACTAACCCAGCAGCAGCAATTAACAGCGCCACTAACGCAACCGGAAAGGTTCTCCCTGTTGCCTTAGGATTTGCTGCGGCCATTGCCTCGCGGGGCAGGCCACAGATAACACAGTCTGGCCCAAAATTTTCGTAGGGGGGGTGGGCACCACTGGCATTTGGGTAGCTCTGACCATTTTTAGGGGTGCCATCGCAAATCCATGACCCTGAGGGTTGTGCCATGATGCCTCTTCCTGTAACGACGGCAGCAGCTTAAGCCCGTGCTAGGACTGGATTATCACTTTCAACCTCATCCTGGTCACTCTCTGCCTCGGTGGTAATGGTCATAAACCGCAGAATTGCCTCATTCAGACGCATGGCTTTTTCCATCGGAGCGATCGCCGTGCCGGGTGCTGTATAGGTCATGAGCACATAGTACCCTTCCCGTAGTTTCTTAATAGGATAGGCAAAACGGCGCTTGCCACGATTTTGCAGTTTTAGTTTGGTGGCACCCTGTTCCTCTAACAACGTGCGAAATTGGCTAATAATTTGCTCCAGTTGCTCCTCACCAACATCCGGGCGAATAATGTAGAGGGTTTCGTAAGTACGATTAATCACACGCAAGCTCCTTATGGACTGAAGACCTTTTGAATTTGCATCAAAAAGTAAGGCTTTTTGACTTCTCCCCTCCTTGAAAGAGAGGGGATTCCCAAAGGATGCTACGCAACGGGCTGAAGCCGCGTTGCTTCGCTTTTCCCTTGAGCTGTCACCCACAACTTAATGCGGGTGGGGGCAGTCAAAGACCCCCTACTCACCTCAAGCATTTCTGCTATTGGGACTACGTTTATGTTTCGGTTCGTGGTTTCGCGCTTTTCAACACTAGCCAATTCGATACGCTCAACATCCTGCCATTGCTTGCAGTGGTTTAGGCTTGCCGCCAAAGCGGTAGTGACTTACTTGCCGGGATTTCTCCGTACTAGGATGTTTCTTCGCGTAGTTGATACGCCTACTTTCCACGTCTCTAGTTTAACACATAGAGAGGGCTAAAGCCCCCTGAGTTGGCTGTATCCCCTCGCTAAAGCGGAGGGGTTTTAGCCCGCCCACATCACTCCTATAATTCTAACACCGTAGTTTGCAATCCTTTACAGGAGGTCGGGGGGCATGGTCGATCGCTTTGTGCGAGTACAAACCACGGCGGGGCAAGTGTGCTATGGCACACTGCAATTGAACCGTGAGGTCATCGTTTGGGATGCTGCACCGTGGCTGCACGGGCAACCCACCCCCCAAGTGCTGCGCCCCGACGCTTATCAACTATTAGCACCCTGTTCGCCATCAAAAATTGTTGCCGTTGGCCGCAACTACCCCAAGCATGCGGCGGAAATGGGAAGCACAGTGCCAACAGAGCCGCTTATTTTTCTCAAGCCCCCCACCACTGTGCAAGCCCCTGGTGCTCCCATCTGGTATCCTCCCCAGATTAGCCAACTAGACTATGAAGGGGAGCTGGCGGTAGTGATAGGGGAACGCACCCGCGCCTGCACCCCAACCGAGGCGCTCAGCCATATCTGGGGCTATACTGTGGCCAATGATGTCACCGCTCGAGATATTCAACAGCGAGAGCAGCAGTGGACTCGTTCAAAAGGATTTGATACCTTTTGTCCCCTTGGTCCGTGGATTGTTCGCCATGTGGCTAGCGATGCCCGCTTGCAAACCTTTGTGAACGATGCACCACAACCAATGCAGTCGGCCACCATTGATCAAATGGTTTTTTCCCCCGCCAAGCTGGTGAGCTTTATTAGCTATGTGATGACGCTGCTGCCTGGCGATGTGATCTTAACTGGTACGCCGGAGGGAATTGGCTCGCTTAAGGTGGGCGATCGCGTCCGGGTTGAGGTTGAAGGCATTGGCAGCTTAGTCTCGATCGTCACTACCCCAGAAACACCGTGGACTCCATCTCTAGAACGTATCTACTAAGCCGATAGTTCACCATCGGGAAGAATCGCTTGGGTCATATCCACCACACTGAGATCCACACCGCTGAGACTGGCACCGGTCAAAATCGCTTCAATGAGGTTTGCCCCCCGTAGATCAGCACCGCTGAGGTTTGCCCCCATGAGGTTAGCACCGATTAAAATCGCCGAATTTAGATCCGCCCCGCGCAAGAGTGCCCGTGCCAAGCTTACCCCCCGCAGGTCAGCCCCCACCAACTTGGCTTTGTCAAGGCAGGCATGGCGTAAATTGGCTTCCTTAAACGACACCTCCCGCAAATTGGCTTCTTCTAAGCGAGCGCGGCGCAGGTTTGCCCCAATCAGCACGGCTCGCTCAAGGTTGGCTTGCTGCAAATTGGTGGCTCCTAGGTTGGCACCCCGCAGGTTGGCTTGTACCAGTTGGCTTTCCCGCAGGATGGCATCTGCTAAGTCAGCACCGCGCAGGTAAGCCTCGGTCAAGTTGGCACGACTCAGGTTGGCGCGCTCCAGTTCCGCTAGGGTCAAATCCGCTAAGGTCAGGTTTGCATCCCGCAAGATGGCTTCACTGAGTTGGGCACCGGTGAGGTTGGCTTCACTGAGATCGGCATTGGCCAAGTTGGCACGACTCAAATCAGCCCCCGTTAAGTTAGCTTTCCGTAGCGATACCCAGCGTAGATCCGCACTCACAAGAATCACCCCTCGGAGGTCGGCGCCGCGCAAATCCGCTTGGCTCAGGTTCACGTCGCTGAGAATGGCGCCTTGCAGATCTGCCCCTTGCAGGTTCGCTCCCTGCAGTGCGGCATCGGTGAGATCGGCGCGAGACAGGTCAATCCCTGTGAGAATGCAGCGACTGAGGTTGGCGCGGCGCAAATGAGTGCCGCTAAAGTCGCGATCGCCAAGGTTATAGCGTTTGAGTAAAACGTCAGCATCCACAGTGCGTACTGCTGTCCCCCTCCATAGATCACAACATCCTACGTCACCTATGAGTCTTTTAAGCGAATTCGGACAGTGTAAAGCGTTTGTTGCGGATTCCGAACTTGGGTGGTCACACCCAAGGCGGCAAAGGGTTGCAGCGATCGCGCCACATCTGGTGCCAATTGCGGCAGCAGCAGGCTATTTTCAAACAGACTCAGATCGCTAAGGTTAATATACAACTGCGCCCCGCGCGGATGGGGAATAACGGCACGGTACAGTGGGCTATCGGCAAGGGGGCGAGGTGGCCGGGGGGTAATATCCGCCAAGAGGGACGGCCCTAGACCTAAAAACAGGGTGTTATTGCTGAGCCAGCCGTGCTGGGCAACCGGTAAGCCAGGGGGAATACTCCACGTGGTCATGGGCTGCGGCGCTGGGCTGGTTTGCTGGATCCGCCACTTCAGCCGATCGCGAATTTGCTGATCCAGTTCTTGAAATGCTGCTTCCGCACGGGGGCGATCGTTGGTTTGGCTCAAAAATAGGAGGCTGGGAGCATTGCGCAGCGAGGGCACTGGCACAAATGCAGCGGCAAATTCACCGGTCATCCAAGGCACAAAGGTGCTCTGCCAGTCTAGGCCTGTCAAGTCCTCAACAGTGTCGCTAATCGCCTTTTGCACACCCTGGGGCGTATTTTGCCAGAGGGCTTGAAAGGAGCCAGCACCGTAAAACGCTAATGTTGTATCGGGCACCAGACGACTCAGCTCCCGACTTTGCCCTTCTTGGATAAGGCGCTGTCGGTCTTGGGGGATCCACGTCACGGCTTGCAGGTCAATGTCCTGCGGAGTCATATCGACAGCAGCCACTAGCCCTTCAATGTCTCGGGGGGGGTTCGGTAGTGCGCCATCGGGAGCCGCAGACTGGCTGGCAACAAAGGCAGGTAAATTGACGTAGAGTTCCACGAGGGGACGGCGGGGGGGTAAGTCCTTGATGGCGTGCTGATAATCGGATTTGGTGGCAATACCGTTATTTGCCTGAGCGGTGGTAATGACCTCTTTAAGGGCGCTCTGGTGCCGACTCCAGACAATATAAGACTGATCAGCATGGTTGACGAGGGCGATCGCCCCCTGTTCAGCCGTCGGTAAAACTCCTTTCGCGCTAAAGATCTTGATGCCGTTCACCTCAGTGAGGGGCGATCCCATAAAGCGTTGCAGCAGTTGCTCCCCCATCGGCAGGTTAAGGGTGGGCACAATCCACACAAACGGCGGTTCAGGCAACTCTTGCACCGTCTCTGGGGTCATCGGCAACATCACTAAGGTGGCCTGCTTGCCAATGAAGGGACGCACCTCTTTAAGATAGTCAGCCCCTGCCAACTCAACACCCCTAGGAGATACCGGCCCATAGTCTGGTGCTAACCAAGGCTGACGCTGGAGCAGGTTGCTTTGAGCAACGGCTTGCCATGGGCTAGGATCGGTGGGGAGCGATAGAGTAAACAAGGCATTTTGAGGGGCGATCGCCATTCCCGCTGCGACAGGACGACGACTCAACTGTTGCCAAAGAAATATCGCCGCTGCCACCCCCGCACCAACGACAACAACCGCCACCCCCCCCCATACCCAAGAGCGATGCCGTTGAAGCCGCGGTACTGACGGTTTAGACTGCGTTGTCATAGTGAACCTCGCCAAGGTGATGGTAAAGAGTAGTCCGCTGACAGGGAGTGCGCCCAACAGAGCGAATCGCAGCTTCAAGATCGGCCACCCCCAGAGCTGTGCCGCCCCGCGCCCCCGCGACGGAGGTAATGTGCTCCTCCATGAGGGTGCCCCCCAAGTCATTACAGCCCCAATGTAGCGCCATGGTTGCTCCTGCTAAGCCTAACTTGACCCAACTGGGTTGATGGTTAGGAATCCACTGCCCCAGAAATAAGCGTGCCACGGCGGTCAGTACCAACGTTGGCCATAACCGTGGTTGTGGGTGCCCCACCCATTGTCGCATGGCTCTGGGGGCGTGTTCCCCAACGTAGGGCAGTAGAATAAATTCGCTGATGCGGCCAGGGTAGCCCTTGTCTAAGGCGGTGCGCTGTAGCTCTTTTAGGTGCTGCAAATGGGCGATTTGATCTTGGGGTGTTTCAATATGGCCGCAGAGCATGGTACTGGTTGTCCACACCCCTAGCCGGTGGGCTGTACCAACAATCTCTATCCAAGTTGCCGTATCAAGTTTCTCAGGGCAAATTTTAGCGCGGACAGCATCCACCAGCACTTCTGCGGCGGTGCCTGGCATTGAGTCCACCCCCGTTTCATGGAGGGTCGCAATCACCTCAGCGTAGGAGTGGCCATCTTCGCGGGCAATAAACTGAATTTCTTGGGGGGAAAATGCGTGCAGGTGCACCTGCGGAAAGGCTGTTTTAATCTCGCGGACAAGCTGCTGATAGTACCGCAGGCTCGACCCCCGCACCTTGGCAGCGGGATTCAGCCCCCCCTGCATACAAAGTTCTGTGGCACCTTGGGCGACGGCCTCAGCAGTTTTCCGGAGGATCGCCTCCGTCGTCAACCAGTAGGCATCCGGAGCGATCGCCTCCCGACGAAAGGCACAAAAAGCACAGTGTTGCTCGCAGATATTGGTGAAATTAATATTCCGGTTAATCACGTAGGTGACAATTTCGCCGACCTGCTGTTGTCGGCATTGATTTGCACTGGCTTGAATGTCTCTTAACAGCGGGGGCAGATCTGTGGCGGACGGGGAGACAGTCTCGGCAACAGGCATGGCAGACGCTAAGAGCGTGAGGGCAGTGCTCGCCTCCAAACCGTTACCACTCAGTAGATTGTCTAAGGAAGGTACTCTCAGCATCGGGATGGGGGTTGCAGGAGCCATAGGCCGATACCCTACCAGTATCCTATATTTCACCGATGGAGATCGTGCCCGAATTGCTGCTTGACGCTACGGACTGCGGGATCGATCTTTCTGCAAACCCGTCATCCGTTAAGATTAAAAGATTCAGTCCCATTGTTGTGCCCTCTACTAAGTAATCGGTCGTTTGACTCACCCCACCATGATTTACCTGCCTGTCACCTTACTGCTCTTTATACTTTTTTTGCTGCTCTTTCCCTTTATTTGGCTGGCGATCGCCATCGATGTGGTTGAAGTGGCGGTGGCCAAACTGGGCTTTTCGCCAGGCGTTGCCCTGCTGTTATTTGCTGCGGTGATTTTGGGCAGCACGATTAACATTCCCCTCTACGAGCGAGTCTCGCGGGTCGCGATCGTGCCGGATTTCACAGAGCTTTGGGTCGCTCGATTTTGGGGCATTCCCCTACGGAAGGTTGAGCAAAAGACAATTGTGGCCTTGAATGTGGGCGGCGGGCTGATTCCAACGCTGCTTGCCCTCTACGAATTGACGCGCTCCAACCCCTTGCTGATCATAGTGGTGACAGCAATTGTCACCTTCGTGAGCTATTATTCAGCCCAAGTCGTTCCTGGGATTGGGATTCAGATGAATGCACTGGTTGCCCCCCTCACCGCCGCACTTGCATCTGTGCTGCTGACAGGGGGCTATGGAGCAGCACCGATCGCCTTTGCTGGCGGGGTATTAGGAACGTTGATTGGCGCGGACTTGCTACATCTGCCAGAAATTGAGCGCATGACCCCTGGGGTGCTCAGCATCGGCGGTGCCGGCGTCTTTGATGGGATTGCGCTGTGCGGCCTATTTGCCTTGTTGTTAACCTAGTTCACGTCGAGCGTCTTTGAGCAGGCATAGGTATAGATCAGATGGGGTTGCCACTGGGCGGGCAGTTGTTGGTGGTAGGGCTGGCGATCAAGGTGCATCGGGAGGTTCAGCATAGGATCGCTGCCGGTGGCTACCAAGAACTCAAAACTTGCTAGGTTCGGCCACTGGCAAAAGGTCTCTAACAACTGCTGCACCGCAAGCACGTAGGGATGCTCCGGCTGCTGCATCCAGTGGCGATCGGCGAGATCCGGTTGATCAAAGCCAAAATGGACAATTAAGTCGGGGTGGCTAAAAATAGCTTGGGCAACAGGTCGGGCGTCTTCCCGTACCAATAAGTCCATCCCCGCTGCCAGATGGCGCAGTTTTTCTAAGCGTTCGTAGCGATCGCCCATGCTCAGATTGACCTCTTGCCAACGAAAGGCCACCGTTAACAGATAGGTTTGCAGCAGCAAGTGCCCGAGTTTCTCAGCTTTGGTCGTTAAGTAGCTAGTGTTGTAGGGGGTGGCCTCAATCAGGAGCGGCACGCGATCCACCACTTCTAGGCCATAGCCCTTGAGGCCAGCAATTTTGCGCGGGTTGTTCGTAATGAGGCGAATTTGACGCACCCCTAAATCATTGAGCATTTGGGCACCAACGCCGTAGTTGCGCAGATCTGCCGGAAACCCTAAATGCTCATTGGCCTCAACGGTATCCATCCCCATATCTTGAAGCGAGTAGGCGCGGAGTTTATTCACTAAACCAATTCCCCGCCCTTCTTGGCGCAGATACACAACCACACCTTCCCCCGCGGCATTAATCATTTTCAGGGCAGCCTGCAATTGCATACGGCAGTCGCAGCGCAACGACCCCAAGGCATCTCCTGTCAGACATTCTGAATGTACCCGCACAAGAACGGGGTGGTGGCTAAAGCTGGCCGGATCCCCTTTGACAATGGCCACATGCTCAGAGTGGTCGAGGGAGTTGCGATAGCCATAAATTTGAAACTCTCCAAACTCAGTGGGTAAAGCAGCGACGGCTTCGCGGCGGATAAACCGCTCGTGCTGTAGGCGATAGCTAATGAGATCCGCAATGCTAATAATTTTGAGGTGATGGGTGCGGGCATAGGCCATCAACTCCGGCAGCCGCGACATGGAGCCATCCGGATTCTGGATTTCACAAATGATGCCAGCGGGATACAGTCCCGCCAAGCGAGTTAAATCCACTGCCGCTTCGGTGTGGCCGGCGCGCTTTAGCACCCCTCCAGGGCGCGATCGCAAGGGGAATATATGCCCAGGTCGGCGCAAGTCTTGCGGTTGGGTGCTCGGATCAATCAACGCTTGGATGGTGCGTGCCCGATCCTCTGCGGAAATCCCCGTGGTGACCCCCCAGCGGGAACCGGCATCCACACTGACTGTAAAGGCCGTTTGGTTGCTGTCGGTATTAGTGGTCACCATCAGGGGCAAGTCTAGCTGATCGAGGCGATCGCCCTCCATCGCCAAACAAATTAACCCGCGAGCATTGACGGCCATAAAGTTAATCATGGCAGGGGTCACCCGCGCCGCTGCTCCAATTAAGTCCCCCTCATTCTCACGGTGCTCATCATCTACCACGACAATCACTTCACCGCGACGCAATGCTTCAAGGGCAGCATCAATTGAGTCAAAAGTAAATGAATCGTTCAAGCTAGTCTCTTAGCGCGTTAGGAGTGAAGTTTTTAAGATTTATTTTTTTTATTTTATCCTAGCTCTCAACTCGTCACCATCCGCCCAGCTAGGTCGCCACCCCGCTGCTGCCTCCCACGGAATCGCCAGATCAAGCTCAGGGCGAGTCAGGGAGCCGGACGCGCAGGGTCACCGGCTACTCCCCTACACCGACTCCGAGGAGGAAACTTCCGGTGGTGGTGCCACCTGAGGCTGAAACTGGAACAGGGAGTAAACCACATTGCGGCGGATCATAACCATCATGTCGAGGAATAGCTCGTAGCCTTCGCGCTTATACTCGACGAGGGGATCCTCTTGGCCATAGCCCCGCAACCCCACGGATTCGCGCAGGGCATCCATCTGCTGTAGGTGCTCACGCCAGAGCATATCAATTTGCTGCAAAATAAAGAACCGCTCTGCCTGCCGCATTAATCCTGCTTGGAGACGATCAATCTCTGCTTCTTTTTGTTCATAGGCGGTGCGCACTTGCTCGTGCAAAAAGGCTTGCATTTCCGGCACGCTGAGGTGGGCAATGTGTTCCGGGCGCAAATCTGCCAGTAAATAAACAAATTCCTGTACCTTACTCACCAGCCCCTCTAAATCCCATTCCTCAGAGGGTAGATCTGGGTTGACGTAGGCGGCGATAATATCATCCATCGTTTTTTCGGCGTACTCAAGCACCCGATCCTTCAGGTCTTCCCCCTCGAGCACCCGCCGCCGCTCTGCATAGATTGCCCGCCGCTGGTTGTTCATCACTTCGTCGTACTCAAACACCTGCTTGCGGATGTCGTAGTAGTAGGTTTCAACCTTGCGCTGGGCATTTTCGAGGCTACGGGTCAGCAACCCTGATTCAATGGGCATATCTTCATCAACCCGCAGGGCATTCATAATCGCTGCGACGCGATCGCCCCCAAAAATACGCAGCAGATTATCTTCTAAGCTCAGGAAAAAGCGGGTTGAGCCTGGATCCCCTTGGCGACCGGCACGCCCCCGCAATTGGTTATCAATTCGGCGTGACTCATGCCGCTCCGTGCCAATAACGTGCAGACCGCCTAGCTCCACCACCTCCTCGTGTTCTTTTTTAGTGACGACTTCGTACTCTTCCCGAATGCGATTAAACGCAGCCCGCAGCGCTTGAATGACGGGATCATCGGTAGGGGCTTTTTCCGAGGCGATCGCCAGCATATCCTCGGCTTGCAGTTCAGGAATACTGCGCTCACCGTAGGTTTTAACTGCAACCTCCACCGCATGGCGCAGCAACTTTTCAGCATCCTTGCTGATCTCGCAGGGAAACAAGCTCGTTGAAACCTTCCAGTTCTTAGGTGCAGCTTGACCAAAGCCCTGCCCCCCTTGGCGGCTTTGCATCAACCCCAACAGCATCATTGGATCATCACTGGGAGGCATGACAATTCGGGGCATAAAATATTCCCGCACCTTCAGCCGTGCCATATAATCAGCGTTACCGCCAAGGATAATGTCTGTACCCCGACCGGCCATATTGGTCGAGATGGTCACCGCCCCCTTGCGCCCAGCCTGAGCAATAATTTCCGACTCCCGCTCCACATTCTCTGGCTTGGCATTCAGAAGGTTATGGGGAATTTCCAGTTCCCGCAACAACTGGGACAAAATCTCAGACTTTTCAACGCTGGTGGTTCCCACCAGAACCGGTCGCCCTTGGGCATGAATTTCCGCACACTCGCTGGCCACTGCAAGCCATTTCCCCCGCTCTGTTTTATAGACCACATCAGACAGATCCCGCCGCCGGCTGGGGCGATTGGTGGGTACTACAGTCACCTCTAGCTTGTAGATTTTTTCAAACTCTGCTTCCTCGGTCTTGGCTGTTCCGGTCATCCCCGCCAACTTGGGATAGAGCAAAAATAGGTTTTGATAGGTGATGGTTGCAAGGGTCTGCGACTCGTTTTGAATATCCAGCCCCTCTTTTGCCTCAATGGCTTGGTGAAGGCCATCACTCCAGCGGCGACCCACCATCACTCGCCCCGTAAACTCATCCACAATGACAACCTCACCATTGCGGACAATGTAGTGCACATCCTTGTGGAAAAGTTCCTTGGCCTTAATGGCATTAAAGATGTAGTGCGCCCACGGATCCTGCGGATCGTAGAGATCCTCTACCCCCAGCAACTTTTCTGCCTCGATAAAGCCTTCATCCGTCATTAAGACGTTGCGTGCCTTTTCATCCACCTCGTAGTGCTCCTCATTTTTGAGGCTACGGGCAATGGCTGCCGCCTTCAGGTATTTTTCGGTAGGCCGCTCCACTTGCCCAGAAATAATCAGCGGGGTGCGGGCTTCGTCAATGAGCACCGAGTCCACTTCGTCAATCACGCAGTAGTTAAACGGCCGCTGCACCACCTCAGCCATGGAGGTGGCCATATTATCCCGCAGGTAGTCAAAGCCAATTTCACTGTTGGTGGCATAGGTAATGTCGCACGCATAGCTTTTTTGGCGCTCTTGGGGAGCCATCTGCTGCTGAATTAGCCCAACGCTTAACCCTAAAAATCGATGTACTTGCCCCATCCACTCTGCATCGCGCCGCGCCAAGTAATCGTTCACCGTAACAATGTGCACCCCTTTGCCAGTTAAGGCATTGAGGTAGGCGGGCAGGGTGGCCACAAGGGTTTTTCCTTCGCCCGTTTTCATTTCGGCAATTTGACCATCGTGCAGAATCATGCCGCCGATGAGCTGCACATCAAAGTGCCGCATTCCCAAGACCCGCCGTGACGCTTCGCGCACCACCGCAAAGGCTTCGGGCAAGAGGTCATCAAGGGCTTCGCCGTTCTCCAACCGTTGCTTGAATTCACCGGTTTTGGCCTGTAACTCACTATCGCTTAGAGCCTGAATCTGCTCCTCCAGCAGGTTGATCTCGACCACGTAGGGTTGATATTTTTTAACCTTGCGCTGATTGGGATCGCCAAATAGGGCTTTCAGCATGTGACGGGCACCATGATACAAAGCTATATATTCTACATCCTATAGCAAGTACCAGCTCCCCAACCGCTGCCCCTAGACATACTGGCTAATGTCCTCACCACAAACGTCACTGAGGTACGTTAGGGCGCGAAACCGCAACAGAATAATCTCTTCGTAAAAAGGATTGAGTTTACACAAGGGCGGAATGGTGATCACGGGACGTCCCCATAAAGAAATGCGGCGGGCAAAGGGGCACTGGGCAGGAATCCATCGACAAATACGGTGGGCGATCGCCGGGGTGTCCACCGGTAAGGTCAAGAGCCATTGCCGCAGGGTAGCCATTATTGGAAGGGATTGGGTCATCTCTTGATTCATTGCTGTAGTTACCGCTGAATACTCACCACACTTTTACGGTAAAGATAATCTCAGCAAATATCAATCCCTTAATTATATAAAAAAATTTTATATTTAATAAGTCAAGCTAAAGCTCGCAGCAGCTAAGGAGCACCATGGTTAACAATCTGGTTTACACTGTTGAGCAACTTACCTAAATGTTTGTATTTTGCCTAGATACGTTTCAATTGTTTGCCTTAGCTTCCGCTATTGGAGCTTGGGTTTGTACCAGAAGGAAAAGGTTCAATGAGTCCATTAGTTGCCAACTATTACCTCACCTACCGTTGTAATGCCCGCTGTCATTTTTGTGACATTTGGGCACTTGAGCCAGGGAAAGAGGCCGAATTTAGTGCGATTCAAACGAACTTGCGAGACCTCAAGCGGTTGGGGGTCAAGTACGTGGACTTTACGGGGGGCGAACCGCTGCTGCGCGCCGATGCCCCAGAGATTTATCGTGAAGCGAAGCGGCTGGGCTTTGTCACCAGTATGACCACAAACACGATTCTGTATCCACGGCGAGCTAAGGAAATCCAAGGATTAGTGGATTTTCTGAACTTTTCTCTTGATGGTCCGGATGCCGCCACCCATGATCAATCCCGGGGGGTCAAAATCTTCGATACGCTGGTGGAGTCCGTGAAGATAGCCCTTGAGCTGGGGGAATACCCAGTGCTTAACCACACCGTTACCGCCCAGAACTATGAGCGGATTGGCGAGGTGGCAGAACTGGCGCAACAACTGGGGGTTCGAGTCTGGCTGAATCCAGCCTTTACGGCGCACGAAAACTACAACGACAAAAAGAACCCGACCCCAGAAGTTGCCGACAGTATTGAACAAAATGCGAAGAAGTATAACAATGTTGGTTACAATAAGGCAGCACTCGCACTCATTCGGGCGGGTGGCAATAGCACACAAACTCCGCGCTGTAAAGCGGTGGATGCGGTGATTGCCATTTCTCCTAATGATGAGCTGCTGTTACCGTGCTATCACTTTGCGCAGACGGGAGTACCCATTAATGGTCGCCTGTACGACCTCTATAAAGAGTCTGAGATAGTTGACCAATATCGGCGTTCGCAAGGACGACTTGCGGTGTGTGAGGGGTGCACGGTGTGGTGTTATCTCATTCCCAGTTTCTTTAAGGGGATAGATAAGTACTGGTTTCTTAATCAGGTGACCTATGCCGGAGAATTCCTGGCCCGAAAACAGTTTTTACAGCGAAGCCGATCCACTCGACGAACTCCTGTCGGAGTGGGTTGATTCCGCTGACAGTCCGCCGCTGCAACCCCGTTCTGAAGGGCGACGACGCAAGGCGTTTGTTGCTCTTTCCTTAATTTGGGGGGTAACCATTGCGCTACATCTTGTTCTAGGGGCGGTCTATCTAATTTATGGCCTCACTCTCTTAATGAGTTGGCAAGCACTGCGCTACTGGCGAGCCGAGGTGCAGCCTCTACCACAAGGAACAGCATCGGAGAGTGATTTAGTACCGCCTAGCTCTCGGCTGACTCCTCTGGTCTCCCTCATGGTGGCGGCCAAAAATGAAGAAGCGGTGATTGGTCGCTTGGTGGAAAACCTCTGTCAGTTAGATTACCCCCGCTATGAAGTCTGGGTCATTGACGATAACAGTAGCGATCGCACCCCCGATATTTTGGCCAGCCTCCAGCAAACCTATCCCCAACTCAAAGTGCTGCGGCGGCTCCCCGGTGCAGGCGGGGGGAAATCCGGTGCCTTAAATCAGGTGTTGCCCCTCACCCGCGGAGAAATTATTGGTGTGTTTGATGCCGATGCCACTGTTACACCAGACCTATTGCAGCGCGTGGTGAGCGAATTTTACTCGCCGCGGGTGGGTGCGGTTCAAGTTCGCAAAGCCATCAGTAATGCTGAGATTAACTTAATCACCCAAGGGCAGGCAGCAGAAATGATGCTTGATGCCTACTACCAACAACAGCGAGTGGCCTGCGGTGGGATGGGAGAACTGCGGGGGAACGGTCAATTTGTGCGGCGGCAAGCCCTTGAGCGCTGCGGTGGCTGGAATGAAGAAACCATCACCGATGATCTTGATCTGAGCTTAAAGCTGCATCTTCATGGGTGGGAGATTCAGGTGCTGATGATGCCAGCAGTACAGGAAGAGGGGGTGACCTCCCTAGTAGCGCTTTGGCATCAGCGGAATCGCTGGGGGGAAGGGGGCTACCAAAGCTACCTTGACTACTGGCAGCCCTTGCTCAGTAATCGCTTGGGGTGGCAAAAAAGCTGGGATGTGTTCTGTTGGTTTCTGATTAAGTACGCTATTCCTACGGCGACGGTTCCTGATGCCCTGATGTCTGCGGTTCAGCATCGCCTGCCGGTGCTACTTCCCCTAACCACCTTGAGCATCTTGATTTCGTTTATTGGTATGGCGCGAGCTATTCCCAAGGCTCAGCCGCAGCCGCTAGCTCGGTGGACAATTTTGTGGACGAGTCTCTGGGGCACTCTCTACATGTTCCATTGGCTGCCGGTGGTTAGTAGTACAACAGTGCGAATGGCGGTGCGGGCAAAACGCCTCAAGTGGGTGAAGACGGTACACTGTGGTACCTAGGATGTTGATCGGGCAACTTGTTGCAGTTCCGTCATCTCTATGACATAGTTTTGTTAACTTGCCTCATTAGAGTAGTTTCTAGTGGATCGTTGTTCGATAACTGGCAAGTTCATGTCACCGATGGCTCTGGTTTCTACCCTTGACCCCCAACCCACCCCGTCTATGAACAAGTGTGCCCCTTTTTGAACAACAGCACCGATCTACTCCAAGCCTCCGATGGCACCGTGATTGCCTATCGACGACTGCTGAAAAAATGCTACGGCCTCGGTTGGTGGCAGGAGCCATCGGTGCCAGCATCCCTAGACACCCCCTCGAACCTCACGCTAACCCCATGAACTACTGTACTGCCTAAGGATGGGGGAACTCTCACCAAAACTAATTTGCCCGAGGAAGAATCACGGCGCTTGTCTGGTGAGACGGCGTGCCTTTGCAGTAAGAGGCAGAGACGGTAAGCTAGTCGAACCCCCAGTTTTTATATTGTCCTTAACCAACTGGCGGTCAGCTATTCTTAAGTTTGTTGAGGAATGTGTACTACATGGGGATCCGCTACCTACGCTCACCATTATTTGTTGTCCTGCTCACAATTGTCATTGACCGCTTAGGTGAGAGTTTAATTTTTCCGATTTTGCCCTTTTTGGTTGAGCAGTTTCATTTTGATGCCTTGACCCTAACTCTATTGTTTTCGTCGTTTGCCGGTGCTCAGTTTATTGCTGCGCCACTGTTGGGAGCACTGTCCGACCATTGGGGACGCAGACCCGTGTTGCTCGTGTGTATTGCCGGAACGGCGGTGTCCTACTTTTTATTTGCAGCAGCCACAACGCCATGGCTGCTCTTTGTCTCACGGATTATTGATGGGATTACCGGTGGGGTGGTGTCAACCGCACAGGCCTATATTGCCGATACGTCTGCGCCAGCGGATCGTGCCAAGAATTTTGGTCTGACGGGAGCAGCCTTTGGCATTGGTTTTATTTTTGGGCCGGCGATTGGTGGTAGTTTGGCGGCGGTGAACCTCAAGCTGCCCATCCTCTTTGCGGGGAGCCTTGCCTTGATCAATGTGGTCATGGCCTATTTCATTTTGCCGGAATCGTTGCCCGCAGCGCAGCGATCGCCCTTTAGTTTAAAGAATTTCGGTGTACAACAGCAGTGGTTGGAGCTATTTAAGACGCGATCGCTCCAGTCATTGATGGCCTCCTTTTTTATCTTTAACTTTGCCTTTGCTGGCTTTACCAGCATTTTTGTGCTCTTTTTGAAGCGCCAGTTTAATTGGGGGCCTGCGGAGGCGGGGATTGTTTTTGTCATTATTGGCGTAGTGAGTACAGTGGTGCAAGCGGGCTTAATTCGCTCCCTGATTCCCCGGTTTGGTGAAAACCGCTTGAGTGTGGCGGGCATGGCACTCATTGGCACTGCCCTACTGGGGATTGCCGCCATTCCGGCCACAGGAGCTTGGAGTGCAACATCGATTTATCTGTGTGTTGTGGGCTTAGCCTTTGGCGTGGGTATTATGCTGCCCTCGTTGCGGGGTGTGATTTCTAACCACGTGCGGGACGAAGATCAAGGCAAAATTATTGGTGCTAGTCAGTCATTGCAAAGTATTGCGGGGATTGCCGGCCCTGCGTGGGCTGGGTGGGTGTTTGATCGGTGGGGAGGGCAAGCTCCGGCATTCCAAAGCGGGTTGATCATGGCGATCGCCTTCATCTTTTTAATCTTGGGTTTGCGTAAACCCACCTACCGCCCGAGTGCCTAACACATCTGGGCTGGATAAGCAGTTGAGGATTGCCCGCATCAAAATGTAATGCTGCCTTAACAGTCAAGTCAGCAGTCTCTTCGTTAGGATGTTAGCGGTACACGTTACGTCCCTAACGCAGGCTATCACCAAGGAGAACCAACACCCATGAGCACTAGCCGCAAGCGACTTGGCGTTTTCACCAGTGGAGGTGACTGTCCGGGGTTGAACACGGCCATTCGGGCAATTGTAGCGCATGCCACCCTGAGTTACGGCTGGGAAGTGCTAGGCATTTTACACGCCACCCAAGGATTGCTAGAGCGCAAAGCCATCCCCTTAAATGCTGAAGGTCTAGGAGGGATGGATGTTCTGCTGAATATGGGAGGCACAATTTTAGGGGCAATCAACAAGGGGGACACCCTTGCTCAAGCCGATGACGTTATTGCGGGTTATCACGAACTAGGACTAGATGCCCTGATTGCGATCTGTGGTGATGGTAGTCTCAAAATTTTGCAACAATTAGCACAACAGGGGAACTGGAATTTTCTGGCCATTCCTAAAACCATTGATAATGATGTTGCCCTCACCGATCGCGCCATTGGCTTTGATACCGCCGTAAATATTGTTGTGGATGCGCTGAGTCGCATTACGTCAACCGCTGCCAGCCACGATCGGGTCTTTGTAGTCGAAGTTATGGGTCGCACTGCCGGCCACTTGGCACTTTACTCCGGCATTGCGGGGGGAGCAGATGTCATCCTGATCCCAGAGATTCCCTACTCCATTGAAGGGATTTGCCAGCATCTGCAAAAACTACGCGAACGCTGGGGACGCAAATTTGCCTTGATTGTGGTGGCTGAAGGTGCCCACGAAATTGGCCATGATCCCTCCCAGCCCTATCCGCCACACCACAGTATTGGGCAGTACATTGCTGATCAAGTAGTGAAGCAAAGCCCTATTCCCATCGAGTTGCGAGTCTCTGTGTTGGGGCATATTCAGCGCGGCGGTGCCCCTATGGCCATGGATCGCCTCTTGGCTGCTGGCATGGGTAATACAGCCGTCGATTTGGCCGCTCAAGGAACCTTTGGCCGCATGGTGGCTTGGCAGGGGGGGCAAGTTGTGACCGTTCCCATTAGCGATGTTGTGGCCAAATGTCCGCGCCATGTGGATCCCGATAGCTTTTTAATTCGCACAGCTCAAGGACTCGGCATCTACGTGGGTGACAAGCCGATGCTACCCTACGTGGATCCGACCCTCTGCCGCGATGAGGTGACCTGTGCCATCTAAGGCAGCCGCAGCAGGCTTTCGTAATGCCGTTGCAGGTATGGTTAATAATAGAAAAGGGATTGATCGCCATTGCGCCCGTTGAGGTGGCTATGATTGAAATGACTGTTGCTGGGATTGCCCTTGATGCCACTAACCGTCGCACTCCAATCGTGCTGTTAAAAGACGGTTCTGGGCGGCGTGCCTTGCCCATTTGGATTGGTGATAATGAGGCGCGAGCGATTCTAATGGCCTTAGAACACCAGCGTGCTGCTCGCCCCATGACCCATGATCTAATGGCCAACATCTTGGCTGCTTGGGAGATGACCCTTGAGCGCATTGTGATCCACTCGCTGCAAGATAACACCTACTATGCAGTTTTAACGATACGCCAAGGCGACCTGTGCAAAGAAATTGATGCTCGGCCTAGTGATGCGATCGCCCTTGCGCTGCGCTGTGATAGCCCCATCTGGGTGATGGAAGCGGTGGTGGCTGATGCCTCAATTCCTGTGGATCGCGATGCCGATGAACAAGAGCGGATAGCGTTTCGGCAGTTTCTTGATTCCATTCGTCCCCAAGACTTTAGCCAACAGGGACGGGGTATTGAGGATTCCTCTGCAAGCTAGCTCTCCATGCGCTACCGTCGCTTTGGTCGCACTGGCCTAAATCTCTCAGTGTTTTCCCTAGGAACCATGCGCTGCTTAGCAGATGCGACAACCCTGCAAGCGGTGCTGGAGCGGGCGATCGCCCACGGCATTAATCATATCGAAACTGCCGCTGCTTATGGTGCCAGTGAAGCCTATATTGGCCGTGCCCTGCGAGCCTTGGGGTATCCCAACCTTTGGCTAACCACAAAAATTTTGCCCGCTGGGGATGCACGTCATGTGCAACAGCAAATCGAGCAATCCCGGCAGCGCTTGGGGGTCGATCGGCTTGACTGCGTTGCCCTTCATGGCTTAAATACGCCGGAGCACTTGGCATGGCTCAACACTGCGGGGATGGCCACCCTGCAGCAGTATCAACAACAAGGCATCATCGGTGCATTGGGGTTTTCCAGTCATGGTTCCCTGCCTGTCCTGTTAGCTGCGATCGAAACAGGGCTGTTTGACTTTGTGAATTTACACTACACCTACTTCCAGCAACGGAATGCGCCAGCGGTGGCACGGGCTGCTGCCTTGGATATGGGCGTGTTCATTATTTCCCCTGCCGATAAGGGGGGGCAACTCTATCGGCCCCCACGCGACTTACAAGACCTCTGTGCCCCCCTCCATCCCCTGCATTGGAACTATCGCTGGCTCTTGAGTCAGCCGGGTATTACGACCCTTAGTGTGGGAGCTGCTACCGCAGACGAGCTGGCGTTTCCCTTGGCAGTGGCCGATCAGGTGGAACCCCTGAGTCCGGAAGAACAGGCAGTGGCCGATCGCCTGGCAAGCGCCATGGAGCAGGCTCTCGGGGCTGAGTACTGTCGCCAGTGCTATGAA
The DNA here is from genome assembly GCF_002754935.1 of Thermostichus lividus PCC 6715. Taxonomy (NCBI): domain Bacteria; kingdom Bacillati; phylum Cyanobacteriota; class Cyanophyceae; order Acaryochloridales; family Thermosynechococcaceae; genus Parathermosynechococcus; species Parathermosynechococcus lividus. The sequence goes on along the minus strand of NZ_CP018092.1, from coordinate 1,473,476 downwards.
TGCTTACCCTGTCCAGAAGACATCCATATTCCCGAAGTCCTGCGGCTGCGGAATTTGACCCTAGCTTACAACATGGAGGAGTTTGGCAAGTATCGCTATGGCATGTTTGGGCGGGCGGGGCATTGGTTTCCGGGGCAACCAGCGGATCGCTGCACTGATTGTGGGGAGTGCCTGCCGCGCTGTCCCAGTAGGCTAGAGATTCCTAGGCTCCTGCGGCAAGCCCATAGCCAACTGCAAGGCCAATCTCGCCCGCGGCTCTGGCAAGGAATCTAAAGTAAGCAGTATCCCCAGCCGCTGCGGTGATGGTGCACACAGCAGCGGAGTGACTGCCAACGTCCTCCCATCTCTAGCAGGTGTCTAAGGAGAGAATTAGAGTGGAGATAATCCTACTCTAGTTTTGACGATGCAACGTTTCTTTTGGTTAGGTTTAGGGGCGATCGCCCTGCTGAATTTGACAGGTTGCCCGCTGCGGCAGGCGGTGCCAGAGCCTCTTGGCTCCACAGGTCATGGCTCCAGCCCCTTCGTCAGTGTGGGCGAGGGGAATAACAGCACCCAAAACTTCATTGCCAAGGTCGTGAGCGATGCAGGAGCGGCTGTGGTGAGTATCGACACCTTAGAACTCCCGAGTAATAAACAAGATAGTTTTTTTAACCCAATGCCTGAACCGGACGCTCCTGTGCGCCAAGGGCAAGGCTCTGGCTTTATCTTCGATGCCAGTGGCAAGGTCATGACCAATGCCCATGTCGTTGAAAATGCCAGTATTGTGCGCGTCACCTTGCCCGATGGCCGTGAATTTGATGGCAAGGTGCTCGGCACCGATCGCCTCACGGATGTGGCGGTGGTGGAAATTCCGGCAGAGAATTTACCCACGGTTCCCCTAGGTAACTCCGATAATCTAGTCCCGGGGGAGTGGGCGATCGCCATCGGCAATCCCTTAGGTCTGAGTAATACGGTTACCGCAGGGATTATCAGTGCCACTGGTCGCGGCAGTAACGAAATTGGCGCTGCCGACAAGCGCGTTAGTTTCATTCAAACCGATGCCGCTATTAATCCGGGCAACTCCGGTGGGCCACTGCTCAATGCCGCTGGCCAAGTCATTGGTGTCAACACTGCCGTGATCTCCCAAGCCCAAGGGCTGGGGTTTGCCATCCCCATCAACACCGCCTATCGAATTGCCGAGCAGTTAATCACCACAGGGCGCGCCCAGCATCTTTACCTTGGAATTCGCATGGTGCGCCTCAGCCCTGAACTAGCCCTGCGCATTCGCCAAGAACGCCCAGACTGGAACCTTGAGACAACCCAAGGCACGCTGATTACGGATGTGATGGCTAACTCTCCCGCCGCCCAAGCAGGACTGCAGGCAGGGGATTGGATCGCCAAAATCAACGATGTGAATCAGCCCACCCCCCAGCAAGTTCAAACCATTGTTGAGCAAACTCAAGCGGGTCAAACCATTACCCTTGAGGTGCAACGCGGCAATACAAGTCAAACCTTTAGGGTACAACCCGCCCCCATGCCTGAAAACTTCTAGAAAACTGACAACGACTGCTTCTATGACACGACGAGGCACTATCGTTAATTGTTGTTAAGCATCCTTAGCGGTGTTTTCGTTTGATAGGATACGCAAAGATAGTTGCAAGCAACTGATTGCAGAGAGATGGCGCATAGGTCGTTGTTACGGCTAAAAATAAAAACAGATAAAATAAGTGCTATGCCCATATTAGTATGACAGTTAACACTGTCTCAGGTTGTCCCAAGGCTATGCTAAGGTTGGAATCACATCATGGTGGGCAAACATTCCACCTTGCTGCCCTCTATTCACAACGTCTCGTCTAAGGATGGAGTGTTTCCGTGACCAGCAAAAAAGTCCTTGTCATTGACGACAGTAAAGTTATTCGGTTGCGCGTCCGCGACATGTTACCGGAGGGCGACTACGAAATTTTGGAAGCGAAGGATGGCCGTGAGGGTTTGCAACTCATTGAACAGTCTGACCCGACCCTCATTATGCTGGACTTTCTGCTGCCAAGAGTCAGCGGCTGGGAAGTCTATCAAGAACTGGCGAAGACGGGTCTGCTGGGAGCCATTCCCCTTGTGATTATGTCGGGTCGTAAAGAGGAGGTTACGGAAAAGTTACAGGAACCCTTTGAGTGGTTTGAGTTCATTGAAAAGCCGTTTGAGCGTGAAGAATTAGAAGCTGCCATTCAAGAAGCGTTTCGCAAGGCACGCAAAGCTAGGCCGGTCAAAGCTGCTGCTCCGGCTTCTGAGACGGTAGCCAGCGGGAGTGTCGATCTATCCCCTATCTACGCAAAACTCGCAGCGCTAGAAACGGCCTTCGAGGAGTTCAAAGCCAAGCCTGTGGGGGATGCAGACACCGTTGCGCAACTCCAAGCGGCGGTGGCACAACTGCAAGCAACTCCGCCGCGGGATGGTGATGAGGCTCGTTTGGCTGCCCTAGAGGCTGAAAATCAGAGACTCCATGCCGAAGTGGAACAGCTCAAGCGGGCGGTACACCAAATTGTGGCTGCATTGCGACGATTACAGGGAGCGCACTAAGGTTTGCTAGTGCCATTCAATTTCGCGCCGACCGGCGAGGGCACGAGCCAGCGTCATTTCATCGGCGTAGTCGAGGTCGCCCCCCACTGGTAGGCCAAAGGCAATACGGGTGACGGTGACAAAGGGTCGCAGCAGCTGGGCAATATAGAGGGTCGTCGTTTCACCCTCAATGCTGGGGTTAATCGCCAAGATGACTTCTTTGACGTTGGCTTGGCTGGCGCGCTGAATGAGAGGTTGCAGGTGCAACTGTTGGGGGGTGATGCCCTCCATGGGGGAAATCAATCCCCCTAAAACGTGGTATTTCCCATGATATTCGCGGGTTTTTTCAATGGCGATGACATCTCGCGAGTCGGCCACCACACAGATGGTTTGATCATCACGCTGGGGGGAAGCACAAATATCGCACACGGGTTCTGCAGACAGATGAAAGCACACAGAACACAGTCCCACCTGCTGTTTGGCCTCCAAGAGAGCTTGGGCGAGGGCTTGGATGTCTGCTTCCGGTCGTTTAACAAGGTAGAGTGCCAAGCGTTGGGCTGTTTTAGGGCCAATGCCCGGTAGGCGCTGCAACTGTTCGATCAACCGTGCTAGGGGACGGGTATAGACGCTACTCATAAGTAGGCTAGACGGAAACCGCACTGGCTAGGGGGGCGATCGCGCTTAGGCGCAGCTTTGGATGATCGGCGATCGCCTGCTGTAGGTTCCACTCGTTTTTGAACAGTAGCACTGGGCGACCCCAACTGTCCTTAACTGTCACCGCATTAAAGATGCGTCCTGCGGCCTCTAGAGCGTTCCAACCGTCAAGTACCCAACGCGCGACGGTGTAGGGCAGAGGGTCAAGGCGGGTTTCAACACCGTACTCGTTCAGAAGCCGAAACTGTACTACCTCAAACTGGAGTTGGCCGACGGCAGCTAGAATGGGATCCCGCTTAGATTCATCCGTGGAGTACATAATCTGCACTGCACCTTCCTCCCGTAATTCACTGACCCCTTTTTGAAAGGATTTGAATTTAGAGGGATTGGGATTGCGCAGGTAGGCAAACAGTTCCGGTGAAAAACAGGGAATCCCCTCGTATTCCAACTTGGTGCCCGTGTAGAGGGTGTCGCCAATGGCAAACATCCCCGGATTATTCAGGCCAATCACGTCGCCAGCATAGGCGGTTTCCAATGACTCACGGCCTTGGGCAAAGAGTTTTTGGGGGCGAGAGAGGCGAATAGTTTTACCAGTACGGGCATGGCAGACAGTCATGTCTTTCTCAAATTTGCCGCTGCACACGCGCACAAAGGCAACGCGATCGCGATGTTTGGGATCCATGTTGGCTTGGAGCTTAAAGACAAAGCCACTGAACTGTTCATGGTTGGGGTCAATGAGGCCGCGATCGCTGCGGTAGGCCGCAGGGGGAGCGCATAGGTCAAAAAGTGCTCCAGAAAGAGGCGCACCCCAAAGTTCGTCATCGCACTGCCAAAAAACACGGGGGTCATTTTCCCCTGATGGACTAACCCTAAGTCCAGTTCGGCTCCTACGCCATCGAGTAGTTCTAGCTCGTCTTTGAGGTGGTTGTACTCTAGGCGATAGGATTCAATGTAGGCATCAATGGCAGACTCTCCCAAAGCAAGAATGGTCTCGATTGCTGCCCGAGAGCCATGGCTGCTGCGCTCGAAAAAGTGAATGTTGCGTTTGAGGCGGTCATAGACACCGCGAAAGCGATCGCCCATTCCCAGTGGCCAATTCACTGGATAGGGAATTAACCCCAATTCCTGCTCAATTTCGTCGATGAGTTCCAGCGGTTCACGCCCTGGGCGATCCAGCTTGTTAATAAACGTAAAAATGGGCAGGCCGCGCAACTGGCATACTTCAAAGAGCTTGCGAGTTTGGGGTTCGAGTCCCTTGGCCGCATCCACCAGCATCACTGCGTTATCGGCAGCCGCCAAGGTGCGATAGGTATCTTCACTAAAATCCTGGTGACCCGGGGTATCCAGTAGGTTAATTTGATAGCCTTGGTAGTCAAATTGGAGCACCGTTGAGGTGATGGAAATCCCCCGCTGCTGCTCCATCGCCATCCAGTCGGAGGTGGCTTGACGCTGTGCTCGCCGGGCTTTGACCGCTCCCGCTTCGTGGATTGCGCCACCGTAGAGGAGCAGTTTTTCGGTGAGGGTGGTTTTCCCCGCATCAGGGTGAGATATGATTGCAAAATTACGCCGCCGCCTGACTTCGTAAGCAATTTCAGTTTGCAAGTCGCTGGTCATGGCAAGATACGTCACTGCTTTCCTAGTCTAACAGACCCTCTATGGCACAACCCTTAGTTCTCGTGACCGGTGGCGCCGGTTTCATCGGCGCTCATGCTGTTCTCGCCCTGCAACAGGCCGGCTTTGAAGTTCTGATTCTAGATAATTTAGAGCGCGGCCATCGGGATCTGGTGGAAACAGTTCTAAACGCTCAACTCATTGTGGGGGATATTGGCGATCGCCCCCTGTTAGATCAGGTATTTCACAGCCGTTCGATTGCCGCAGTCCTGCACTTTGCTGCCTATATCGAAGTGGGGGAGTCGGTACGCTTTCCCGATCGCTTCTACAAAAATAATGTGAACGGTACACTGACCCTGTTGCAGGCGATGGTGGCGGCTCAAGTTCCCTCCATCGTCTTTTCCTCCACCGCTGCGGTCTATGGGTTGCCGCAGCGCCTCCCCCTTGAGGAAACCGATCCTTGTGCCCCCATTAACCCCTACGGTCGCTCGAAGTGGATGGTGGAGCAGATCTTGGCGGATATGGAGCGTGCCTATGGCCTTAAATATGTGATTTTCCGCTACTTTAATGCAGCGGGTGCAGATCCCCACGGCCGCCTTGGCGAAGATCACCATCCCGAAACCCATCTCATTCCCTTGGTGCTACAGACTGCTCTGGGACGGCGCCCCCACATTAACATTTATGGCACTGATTATCCTACCCCCGATGGTACCTGCATCCGCGACTATATCCACGTCAGCGATCTTGCCTATGCCCATGTGTTGGGGTTGAAGTATTTGCTGGCAGGGGGGGAGTCAAACGTATTGAATCTTGGGAATGGTCAGGGGTTTTCGGTGCGGCAAGTGATTGACACGGCAGCACGAGTTACTGGCTGTCATATTCCAGTCCAGCACAGCGATCGCCGCGCTGGGGATCCGGCTCGTCTTGTGGCCAATGCCGATCGCGCCCGGCGTATTCTCGGGTGGCAGCCCCAGTATGCCGACATCGAAGAGATCATCGCTCATGCGTGGCAGTGGCATCAGCATCGTCACAGTTGTGCTTAAGTTGCGGCAATATAGAGGGGTGAACGACATAACTCCTGCACTGTTTTCAAAGGTTGGCCTGTGACTAAACGTATTCGTAATACCGCTCGGATGATTTTAGGCGTCTTGTTTAGCATGATTGGCGTGGTAGGGTTTATCCTGCCCCTTGTGCCGGGCACTCCTTTTTTACTAATTGCTGCGGCCTGCTTTAACTCGATGGAACCCGAAGAGCCACCAGCGGCAACCCGTAACGCCCAAGGGACTGAGTCAGCACAACCCATGGCATGAAGTATTTTTTCCTCACCGATGGCTGGCAAATTGGTCGTGTTTGGGAACCCCAAGGGCTATGGGATGTGCAGGCATGGCGGCGCTCACCCGTGATTACCCACACCTGTCTGTATATTCTCGAAGGGTCTGAAAAGTTGTGGCTGTACCAAGTGGAAGAAATTGTGGTGATGGTTGAGGTCAAACCCAGCCACCCTAATCCAGAATCCACCATTGGTCAAGTCACGCTCAAGCGACTGATGAGCGCTGAGGATGTGCTCACTTACCTGTCCACAAACCCTAGCATCACCGCCATTCAAATTGATAAAACCTACCCCTCATCAGGTCTTCAACGTTGATGTCGGGGTCAAGTTGGATGCGCATCGTTCTTTGCCTAAACCTCAAACAGGCGAATGGTGCCGAGTGGCTCTCTTGGCGCGGGTCACTAACCGCAGTAGGATCAAGGGAATAGGTTGAGGTAATTGGGGTGGACACAACCACGATTCAGCAACTCTTAGCATCAGCAGATGTGGGCGATCGCCTACAGGGACTGAACCAGTTGCGCTCCCTAGAGCCGGAGGTTGCCTTTCCCTTGGTCCAACCCCTCATCCAAGATGCTAACGCCCGGATTCGCTACGCAGCGGTGAGTCAGTTAGCCACTCTAGGTCACGTCAACCCTACCCAAACTCAAGAGTTGCTGCGCGATCGCCTGCTCCATGACAGTGAAACGGATGTGCGGGCTGCTGCCGCAGACGCTATGGCGGCGCTGCAACTTCCCTTTGCCCTCGAGGACTTAGAAACGGCTTACCACAGTACGGATGACTGGCTGTTACAGTTTAGTATTGTTGCTGCCCTAGGGGCCTTGGCTAATCCAGCCGCGGTTACCTTGCTCAAAGAAGCCTTGAATAGCTCGCAAGAACTGGTGATGTTGGCGGCGATTGGTTCCCTTGGCGAACTTAGGCAACCAGACATCTTGGACGTACTGCGCCCCTTTGTGGATTATCCTGACTGGCAGGTGCGGCATCGGTTGGCGATCGCCCTCGGCCAGATTGGCACCGCCGACGCCAAACAGATACTAGAGCAAATGCAAACCGATAGTGCCCAAGCGGTGGTTGAAGCCGTCCAGACAAGTTTGGCACAGTTGACGTCGTAGGGCTATTTGGCAACCGCTGTGGGCTATACCTTACCTGTGTTTGCAGCAGCGGCCGCTGTTGCTGCTCTGCGGTGTTTAACCGAGGGTACTTGCCCGTCAGCAGTCACCTTAGCCTTGCTGAACCCCAATCGCTGCGAAACGTTTACCATTGCCCAAGGAGCTTGCCTAGACCCTCAACAGGCTCTTGCCATTACCTACAGCGAACCCAGTGATCCCCTAGATATTACGCGGCAGACTCCTGTTTGGGCATGGGTGACTTGGGCAGATGCCACGACTCAGCCACGGATTCACCTTGAGGGGGGGGTCGGCATTGGCCGCCACCAAGCCACAGGAGAAGCAGCAATCTACCGTTACGCCAAGTTGCTGTTAACCACAAATCTAGAATTCTACTGCCCCAGCGATCGCGCCATTCGGGTCAGAATTATTTTGCCGGAGGGGGCGCAATTGGCACAGCGAACCTCCAATGCAGCCTTTGGGATTGTTGAGGGCTTATCGCTGCTGGGTACCGGGGCGATCGCCCAGCCCTTGACAGCCCCAGAGCAACTTGAGCAGTACCTCGCCGAACTGGCGACAAAAGCAGCCCAATCCTCAACCCTTGTATTTTGCATTGGCGAAAATGGCCTGCAGGTGGCGCAAACCCTTCACATTCCCCGGCAATTGTGCGTCAAGACTGCCAATTGGTTGGGCCCGATGTTAGTGGCGGCGGCAGAGCACAATATTCAGCAGTTGTTGCTCTTAGGCTACCATGGCAAACTGATCAAGTTAGCGGCGGGTATTTTTCACACCCATCATCACTTAGCGGATGCTCGCCAAGAAGTCTTCACAGCATTTTGTGCCCTTGCGGGCATTACAGACAGCTTACTCCAGCAAATTTGGCGATCGCCAACCATAGAAGCGGCGTGCCAATTACTTGCAGCCAAAGCTCCAGACCAGTTAGCACCCATTTTAAGCCAGATTGCTAACCGCATTGAGGAGCGCACCCTTGCCTACCTGCGTACCCACTGCTCTACCTCGGTAGCGCGATCATTGCAGGTGGGAGCAGTTCTATTTCGGCGCGATCGCCAAATCGTGGCAACCAGCCAAACCGCTCAAACCCTCTTAGCATCCCTAAGGCAAGTGAAGTGATTGACTAGCAGACGGAGCTAGCCCCGGTGCTGGGCTCATAGCGCACGTTGGTACCTCCTAAGCCACAATAGCCATTGACATGACGGTGGAGATACTGTTGATGATACGCTTCAGCAAAATAGAAGTCAGGGGCGGGTAAAATTTCCGTCGTAATCTGGCCATAACCCGCTTCTTTCAGAGCAGCTTGGTAGCGATCTCGGCTGGCTTCAGCAAGAGCCTTTTGCTCCGGGGAATAGTAATAAATCCCAGAGCGATACTGCGTACCCACATCATTGCCTTGGCGCATGCCTTGGGTGGGGTCGTGGTTCTCCCAAAACACCTTTAGTAACGCTTCGTAGCTAACCTGTTGCGGGTCATAGACAACACGCACCACTTCATTGTGGCCAGTCATCCCAGTGCACACCTCTTCGTAGGTGGGGTTTGGCGTATAACCACCAGCATAGCCCACCGCAGTAACATACACACCGGGCACTTGCCAGAATTTGCGCTCTGCCCCCCAAAAGCACCCCATGCCAAACAACGCTAGTTCTAAGCCTGCGGGATAGGGAGGAGCCAAGGGATGACCGTTGACTAGATGCGCCTTGGGAATAGGCATTGGCTCACTGCGCCCAGGCAAGGCAGTCTGCGGACTGGGAAGGGTTAATTTTTTGAATCCAAAGAAGGCCATAGCTGCTCATCAACAACGCCCTAGGGCTTATTCTAGCTAACACCAACAGAACTTATCAGCATGTGGGGGTTCGGGAGCGCGATAAAACCCCGTCATGAACGATAGTGAAGGGTGGGGATACATGGACTCCCCGCGCGAGTCGAGGGGAGTCAAGAATCAACTTTTGGTACAATTATCTCAGATTTGGTAGATAAAATTCTCGTCTATGAAGCCAAGTTGCAAGGAACTCAAGACTAGGATCAGCGGCTCGATCAAGCGCTGCGGACGGGTCTTTTTGTTCGCAACAAAGCGCTTCGCTACTGGATGGACGGGCAAGGCAAACGCACGGCTGACCTCAACAAATACTGCCGAGTTTTAGCCAAAGAGTATCCTTGGGCGAAAAAACTCAACTCGCTGGCACGACCAACGATGGCAGAACGAGCGTGGTCAGCGATTTCTCGCTTCTATAACAACTGCAAACAAAAAGTGAAGGGCAAAACGGGAACAACGCCGTCTATCTCGCAAACAAGAGGGGTCAAAAAATCGCGCCAAAGCAAGGCTTAAACTGGGAAGAAAACACCTAACAGTCCAACGCCAGCGTAAGGACTGAGCTGTAAACTACTCCCAGCTAAAGCAGGGAGCTTTTAGTAGCCCTGCAGTTAGCAAGCCAACCGCGAGCCTCTGGGGTGGTTTACAACACCCCCAATCGACCGTTACCAGTGCCTTGAACAACCGTTTCTGGTGTCCGCAGTACAATTATAACCTAAAACAACTGAAGTTGCTAAAGGAGCTTTCCTCCCCGCACTGAAGTACGGGGCTTCCAGCCCTACCCGATGTAACGTTCGCCTTTGGCGGCGCGGAGCGCTTTGTCGTGGCGTATGAGGACGTGCAAATCAGAAACGTGGTGAAGACCCATCAGGTAGCCAAGTCGATTGTTGATGCAGCGTGGTATCAATTCCGCCAGTGGCTGGACTATTTCGGGACCGTATTTGGGGTGGTAACTGTCGCTGTCCCACCTCAGTACACCTCCCAGACATCCTCGTGTTGCGGCCATTTGGTCAAGACATCCCTCAGCACTCGTACGCATTTGTGCCAGTGCGGAACTGTGCTGGACAGAGACCCCAACGTAGCTATCAACATTGTGGAGCTAGGTTGACGTACTGTGGGGCACACAGGCTCTTACGCCGGTGGAGAGGAGGCCGCTACTCATCTTCTGGAGACAGAGGTTGAGCACGTCACCTCGTTGAAGCAGAAACCTTCATCGGCGACGATGAAATCCCCTCCCTTCGCTGCGCTCAGGAGGGGGAGGATGTCAAACTCATTGCATAACTGGGATGCACTCAACGACAAGCGTACGGCTTTGTAAATTTCAACAATTTTCGGTAAAGGTTGTTAGCTTGCTTCTCTAATTAGTAAAAGTTATCACCGTACTAATGGGAGAGCCTCACAAATTTGATAGTTCTGTAGTAGTAGCGATTTACGATCTCTTAATATCTTTAATACTTTGTCTCTAGTTTTCATTGCATTTGATCCTTTTCTGATTACTCATGCCATCTGTGAGACGGCTCAGGTAATTCCACCTCTTCATAGACCAACGCCAAGGGACACTGAAAATCCAAACTCACCAGTTCTAAAATGGGGTTTTCCTCATCCGCTACATCATCTGGATAGGCCGTCAGTTCCCACTTGCCCCCACTGGTTTTGCGATAGCAGTCTATCCCCACTTTCTCGGCATCAATCAACACATATTCCTGTAGAGTAGAGATGCGGCGGTAAAACCTAAACTTATCCCCCCGGTCAAAACCAGCCGTGCTGGGCGAGAGAACTTCAACAATGAGCTTAGGATATTGGATAGCTTCTGTGGCTCGGCGATCGCGCTCATCACAACTCACCACCACATCGGGATAAAAATATGGTCCTCTTTGGCTAACCTGTACCTTCACATCTGCTACATTAATGCGACAGCCCCGTTTCCGTAGGTGTGGTCGTAATTGGCTATAAAGATTCAGGGTAATGTCATTGTGGGTCAATGTCCCACCCGTCATCGCATAGACTTCCCCATCCATGTATTCGTGTTTGATGGGTTGCTCCCTTTCCCATGCCAGATATTCATCAGGTGTTAAACCGCTAGCTTGAGGGTTGGCAATCATGACGGACCTCCATTGGGGGCGAACTCCTCTATCAGTGTCTCCATTTCTTGCAAGGTATTGGCTAAATGGGTGGCGATCGCGGCGGCAATTTTCTCCGGCTCCGTCAGATCATCTTCTGGATTGTTGCCAATATCCCGCAGCCTAGATTTGTATCGTTACACCGTTTCTGTTTTTGGTAATCAATTTGTCCAGATTTAAGTGCATCTTAAGAAATTTCTATAAAAAATCCCCCACCAGAGCAGCAGGGGATTTTGTAGACGTTAACCTAACCTAGCTAGATCAACCGTACTTCGAGGCGGTTGAAGCAATCAGGAAGGCGGCGTAGGTCAAGACATACCCGACGCTAAAGTGAGCTAAGCCAACCAAACGAGCTTGCACGATAGAAAGCGCCACTGGCTTATCTTTCCAACGCACTAAGTTCGCTAATGGTGTCCGCTCGTGCGCCCACACCAAGGTTTCAATCAACTCTTGCCAGTAACCGCGCCAGCTAATCAGGAACATGAAGCCAGTGGCCCACACGAGGTGACCAAACAGGAACATCCATGCCCACACGGAGAGGTTATTGGTGCCAAAGGGATTGTAACCGTTGATGAGTTGAGACGAGTTCAACCAGAGGTAATCCCGCAGCCAACCCATAAGGTAGGTCGAGTTTTCATTGAACTGTGCCACGTTGCCTTCCCAGACACCAAGGTGTTTCCAGTGCCAGTAGAAGGTGACCCAGCCAATGGTGTTCAGCATCCAGAACATCGCCAGATAGAAGGCATCCCACGCAGAAATATCGCAGGTACCGCCCCGGCCAGGGCCATCGCAGGGGAAGGCATAGCCGAAGTCTTTTTTATCGGGCATCAGTTTGGAGCCACGGGCATCCAGCGCACCTTTCACCAAAATCAGGGTGGTGGTGTGCAGCCCCAAGGCAATGGCGTGGTGAACCAAGAAGTCACCGGGGCCAATGGTTAAGAAGAGCGAGTTGTTGCCACTGTTGATGGCATCTAACCAGCCGGGCAGCCAGACGTTACCGTAGTTGGGCCAAGCAGTTGCAGCAATACTATCGGGATTCGACAGCAGCGTGTCAAAACCGTAGAGCAATTTACCGTGCGCCGCTTGGATAAACTGGGCAAAGACTGGCTCAATAAGAATTTGCTTTTCAGGGGTGCCAAAGGCCACCACGACATCATTGTGAACGTACAGGCCTAAGGTGTGGAAACCCAAGAAGAGGGAGACCCAGCTAAGGTGGGAAATAATCGCCTCTTTGTGCTGCAACACCCGATCCAACACGTTGCCTTTATTTTGTACCGGATCATAATCCCGTACGAGGAAGATGGCACCATGGGCAAAGGCACCCACCATCAAGAAGCCAGCAATGTACTGGTGATGGGTATAAAGAGCCGCCATGGTGGTGTGATCTTGGGCAATAAAGGCATAGGGCGGCAAAGAATACATGTGCTGTGCCACCAAGGAGGTGATAACCCCTAAACAAGCCAAGTGCCACCCCAGTTGGAAGTGCAATGAGTTGTTGTAGGTTTCGTAGATGCCTTGGTGGGGCATGTTAAACGGCCCCTCTACCTTCGTTCCAAAGAAGTCTTTGGCATCCATCATTTCTTTGATGCTGTGGCCAATACCGAACTGGGTTCGATACATGTGACCGGCAACAATGAAGAGGACGGCGATCGCCAAATGGTGATGCGCCATATCGGTGAGCCACAAAGACTCGGTTTGGGGATGGAAGCCACCCAAGAAGGTCAGAATTGCGCTACCTGCTCCTTGCGAGGTGCCAAAGACATGGCTCGCGGTATCGGGATTCTGGGCATATACCCCCCAGTTACCGGTAAAGAAGGGTGCCAACCCCGCTGGGTGAGGCATGGTGCTCAGGAAGTTATCCCAGCCGACATGCTGCCCCCGGGATTCGGGAATAGCAACGTGAATCAGGTGGCCAGCCCACGCCAAGGAGCTTACCCCAAACAGCCCCGCCAAGTGGTGGTTCAAGCGCGATTCAGCATTTTTGAACCAAGAGAGGCTAGGACGGAACTTGGGTTGCAGGTGCAGCCAACCAGCAAACAGTGCCAAGGAGGCCAACACCAGTAGGAAGATAGCGCCTTGGTAGAGGTCGCCGTTGGTGCGCATACCGATGGTGTACCACCAGTGATACACACCGGAGTAGGCAATATCCACAGGGCTGGACGCACCCGCTTGGGTAAACGCATCAACCGCTGCTTTGCCAAATTGGGGATCCCAGATCGCATGGGCGATGGGACGGGTGTTCAGGGGATCTTGAATCCACTGCTCAAAGTTGCCTTGCCACGCAACGTGGAATAGGCTACCAGACACCCACAGGAAGATAATGGCCAGATGCCCAAAGTGGGAGGCAAAAATCTTTTGGTAAAGATTTTCCTCGGTCATACCATCATGGCTTTCAAAGTCATGTGCCGTAGCGATGGCATACCAAATCCGGCGTGTGGTCGGATCCTGTGCGAGGTCTTGGCTAAACTTAGGAAATTTAGTTGCCATAGTCGGTAGTATCCTCCTCGCCCCTATCCTACAGAAATAATTCGAGCTAGGAAGAATGCCCATGTGGTGGCAATCCCCCCTAGGAGGTAATGCGCCACACCGACCGCCCGACCTTGAATAATACTCAGGGCACGGGGTTGAATTGCTGGCGCAACTTTTAGCTTGTTGTGTGCCCAAACAATGGACTCAATCAGCTCTTGCCAGTAGCCACGGCCACTGAACAGGAACATCAGACTGAAGGCCCAAACAAAGTGAGCACCCAAGAAGAGCAAGCCGTAAGCGGATAGGGCTGAACCATAGGAGCCAATCACCTGGGAGGCTTGTGCCCACAGAAAGTCCCGTAGCCAGCCGTTAATGGTGATGGCACTTTGGGCAAAGTTACCGCCCGTAATATGAGACACGGTGCCATCGGGGGCAACCGTCCCCCACACATCCGATTGCATCTTCCAACTAAAGTGGAAAATAACCACGGAAATGCAGTTGTACATCCAGAACAAGCCAAGAAAGACGTGATCCCAACCGGAGACTTGGCACGTGCCACCCCGACCGGGGCCGTCGCAGGGGAACCGGAAGCCCAAATTGGCTTTATCGGGAATTAAGCGAGAGCTACGGGCAAACAGCACACCCTTGAGCAGAATCAATACCGTCACGTGAATGGTGAAGGCATGGATGTGGTGCACCAAGAAGTCAGCGGTGCCAAGGGCGATCGGCATCATGGCGACTTTGCCACCCACTGCCACAACATCACCCCCAAACGCCACGCTAGCAGTGGCTGCGGCGTTGGGAGCAGTACCGCCCGGCGCAAGGGTATGCAGGTGCTGCACCCACTGGGCAAAGACCGGCTGCAATTGAATGCCAGTGTCAGAGAACATATCTTGGGGACGACCAAAGGCTCGCATGGTGTCGTTGTGGACGTACAGTCCGAAGCTGTGGAAGCCCAAGAAAATACAGACCCAGTTCAGGTGAGAAATAATGGCATCCCGATGCCGCAGAACGCGATCCAACACGTTGTTTTGGTTGACGGCTGGGTCGTAGTCCCGCACAAAGAAAATTGCCCCATGAGCGGCACCGCCAACAATCAGGAAGCCGCCAATCCACATATGGTGGGTGAATAGCGATAGCTGGGTTGGATAGTCGGTGGCAAGGTAGGGATAGGGCGGCATCGCGTACATGTGCTGCGCCACGATGATGCTAAGCGACCCCATCATGGCCAAGTTGATCGCCAGTTGGGCATGCCAAGACGTGGTCAGCACTTCGTAGAGACCTTTGTGCCCAGTCCCAGTGAAGGGGCCTTTGTGAGCTTCAAGAATTTCTTTGAGGCTATGGCCAATTCCCCAGTTGGTGCGGTACATGTGACCGGCAATGATAAAGAGGACGGCGATCGCCACGTGGTGGTGTGCCGTATCCGACAGCCAAAGGCCACCGGTAACGGGGTTTAAACCACCTTTGAAGGTCAAGAAATCTGAGTAAGCGGCCCAGTTAAACGTGAAGAACGGAATCACACCGCTGAACACCCCCCAATTGATGTTGGGGTAAAGCTCTGCCATCAAGCTGGGGTTGAGAATGAACTCATGGGGCAGCGGAATATCCTTCGCCGCCACACCCGCATCCAAGAGCTGATTGATGGGGAGCGAAACGTGAATTTGGTGACCCGCCCATCCCAAGGAACCGAGGCCGAGTAAACCAGCCAAGTGATGGTTGAGCATGGACTCCACGTTTTGGAACCATTCCAGCTTGGGAGCGCGCTTGTGATAGTGGAACCAGCCTGCAAAGAGCATTAAGCCAGCCATGACCAAGCCACCGATCGCGGTGCAGTAAAGCTGGAACTCATTGGTGATCCCAGAGGCTCGCCAGAGTTGGAATAGCCCCGAGGTGATTTGGATGCCGTGGAAACCACCGCCGACATCACCGTTGAGGATGCCTTGACCGACAATGGGCCAGACAACTTGAGCACTGGGCTTGATGCCGGTAGGATCGGCCAGCCAAGCCTCATAGTTAGAGAATTTTGCACCGTGGAAGTACATCCCACTCAGCCAGATGAACACCACTGCCAGATGGCCGAAGTGTGCACTGAAGATTTTGCGGGAAATATCTTCGAGGTCGCTAGTGTGTGTATCGAAATCGTGGGCAAGAGCGTGAAGGTTCCAAATCCATGTGGTGGTTTGGGGACCTCTGGCCAAAGTGCGATCAAAATGCCCAGGTTTTGCCCATTTCTCAAAGGACGTAGGTACCGGGTCATTGTCAACCACGACTCTGACTTTTGGCTCTCGCTCCGGTGGACTGATGGTCATCGAGTCTCTCCTCTCTCTTAGGCAAGGAAGGAACGAGGGCATTCGCTTCATTTAATAGACTGGTCGTTAGGATAAAGATTATGAAGAATCTTTACTCTAATGACACCGAATGGAACGATAAAGCCCGTTCTGGAGGCGAATGCTCAATTCAGCATTATAGAAGGGTAGTACAGGCTTTGCCGATAATTAACATTATTTAAGATGCTTGAATTCTTGACATGTTTATGGGGGTATAAATGCATATCTTTGCGCTATGATACCCATTGATTTGTTGCTGGTATGGGTTTGACAATGCCCTATATCATCAGCTTTTAGGGCGATCGCCCCGCTTTGTAAACTATTTTAAGTTTTATGACGAAAGTAATTATTTATACACCGGATGCCCCAGCCCCCGTTGGGCCTTACAGTCAAGCGGTACAGGTGGGGGAGTGGGTCTTTTTGGCGGGGCAAATTGCCCTTGATCCGCAGACGGGGGAGGTGGTTGGTGGCGAAGATGTTGTTGCCCAAACCCGTCAGGTGATGCAGAACCTGAGTGCGGTGCTCAGGGCAGCGGGGAGTGACTGGTCGCAGGTGGTGAAAACAACAGTATATTTAGCGGACTTAAATGATTTTGCTGCCATGAATAGCGTCTATGGTGAATATGTTGACCCCGACACAGCTCCCGCACGGGCGTGTGTTGAGGTTTCACGTCTGCCCAAGGGGGTGAAGGTGGAAATTGACTGTGTGGCAATGGTTCCTAAAATGTCCTCACGGCAATGACGGATGCGCGAAAGTTATACTCTTTGCCCTCTAGTTCGACAGGGGTACCTACTTTGATGGCACTGTTCCCAAGGACAGGGCCACTGTTAGTCACTTGACCTTTGCCTTCGAGGGTGACTAGAAGATTGCTGCTAAAGGCCATTTCGGGGCGCGGGTCGGGTAGGGCTTTTACCGAGCCGTCGGGCTGCGAGACGGTGACGGTGCGGGGTAGCACTTGGACATTTTTGACTGTAATTTGGCCGTAGGGCTGGTTGCGGATAATAAAGTTTGCCGTACTGCCGTTGGGAATTAAGTCTTGGGGCGTTGGTGTACTTAAGCCCAACACAAGGATATCGACTTCTATGGGCTTGGCGGTGGTGATTTGGGCAAGGGAGGTGCCCGATCGCCCCGGCAACACAAACAAGCCCACAAGTACGCACAGCAGCACAACTCCGGCACCAATGTCTAGCAGACTGAGTTTGCCAAAAAGGCGGCCATAGCGATCGATCAACTGCATCCACGTTGCCCCATACCTGAGCAGCAACATCCTACCACAGGCATTACCCCGCTTGAGCGCTCCACACCCAGACCTCCCCTTGGCAGCCACCAGCGGCAAGATAGTGCCCTAAGGGATGCCATGCCAGCGCACTCACATCCCCAGCATCTAGGAGTTGGCGGGGTTGCAACTGCTGCCAAAGACAGAGCCACCCTTCATCCCCGCTGGAGGCAAAGCCTTGGCCATTGGGATGTAGGCTCAGCGCTCGCACGGTGCCACGATGTAATTCCAAGACATTGGGTTGCCAACTGTCCTGTTCTGGGCTGAACTGCCAGAGGATGATCCCCTCTTGGGAGCTCGTAAACTACTCCCAGCTAAAGCAGGGAGCTTTTAGTAGCCCTGCAGTTAGCAAGCCAACCACGAGCCTCTGGGGTGGTTTACAACACCCCCAATCGACCGTTACCAGTGCCTTAAACAACCGTTTCTGGTGTCCGCAGTACAATTATAACCTAAGGCAACTAAAGTTGCTAAAGGAGCTTTCCTCCCCGCACTGAAGTACGGGGCTTCCAGCCATACCCGATGTGATCCATGTTGCTGGCGGCTAGGTAGTCGCCTTGGGGCGACCATGCGAGACCCACAGCGGCGGACATAAACCCAAGGGCGAGGGGATCGGCATCCCAATCTGCCACCGCCCACACCTGAATCCCGCGGTAGCCTGCCACAGCCAAGGTCTCTCCCGTGGGTTGCCAAGCAAGTGCTAAAACGGAGGACTCGCCAAAGTCGAGGGTTGTGATCACCTCTGCGGCAGCCGCATCCCATACTTGGACGTAGTGCCCCAAGCTAAAGGCCACCCATGGGTGGTGCGGGTGCCATGCGAGCTGATCGATCCACACTGAACCATAATTCAGAAGGTGACGGCGATCGTCTCCTTCGTGCCAAGAGCCGATGATTAGCCGTCCTTGCTGGCCAGCCGCCGCCCAGCGATCGCCTGCGACCGCAAGCACATCAAGGCTTTGCTCGGTTGCTGGTTGCAGGATCACCTGTTCCCCTAACAGCGGATCAATCTGATACACATCCCCTGCGGCAGAGGTTGCCAAAAGATAGCGATCGCCCCACGCCACGGCGGTAACGTAGTCCTGAAGTTGGGTCTGCCCCAACAGGGTTAAGGCGGCCACGGGGTACCTCCCTTAGTGCAGGGTGTCAATGAGAACAACGGTGCAGCCATCATTGGCTAGACCCCGCAGTAAGCACATGACCTCTGCTTCGGTGCCCGGATCCAAACCGGAGGTGGCCTCATCTAGAAAGAATAAGCTGGGTTTGGTCAGCAATTCCACACCAATAGAGACCCGCTTTAGCTGACCGCCACTCAAGTTTTTGATAGGGACATCGCGGCGATCGCTCAAGCCCAAAATGGCCATGACCTCTACAACCCGCTGCTCACGCTCACGGGGAGTTACATCGGCAGGCATCCGCAACTGAGCGGCAAAGTTCAAGGCTTCTGCCACGGTTAATTCTTTGTGGACAATATCTTCTTGGGGGACGTAGGCAAACTCAGACCGGTAGGCATCAAAATGGCGGTAAAGGTCGTTGCCGTTAATGAGAACCGTACCACTGGAGGCGGGGGTAAAGCCTGTCAGGGCTTTGAGAAGGGTGGACTTACCACAACCACTGACCCCAGCAATGACCACAAACTCGCGGGGCAAAATCGATAGGGAAATATCGTGCAGCAGTTTCTTGTTACCTTTAACAACTTTTTCAAGGCCAAAGGCATCGAGGCGAATGCTACCCGCTTCGTTGTCAACGGTAATGGTTTCGTCAATGTTGATTTGCAATAGGTAGGGACCAATGCGCACTTTATCGCCAACCCGTAGGGATTGGGGTTTGGTGAGCCGCTTACCGTTACAAAAGACTCCATTAGATGACCCCAGATCGCTAAGGACAATGGCGGTGCCTTGGCGCTCAATTTTGGCATGGTGCCGCGAAATTTGGGGGTGGTCGATTTGAATATCGTTATCCTCACTCCGGCCAATGCGCAGAACCGTTTTCCCTTGGAAGTGAATCGTTTTTTGCAGAATCTTAACGGGGGATTGGCGAAACACTAATTTGACGTTAGCGCCAATAAAAAATGTGTCGCCATCCTCGAGATGTTTATGGTTGACGGGGCGATCGCCAAAAAGCAACCCTAATTTACTTCCTAAATCCTGAATGGTGTAGCCTGTATCAGTTTTACTGATTTCAAAATGGTGCCGCGAAATGGTGGGATAGGAAATGACAATTTCATTGTGGGGCGATCGCCCCGCTCGCATTCGCGGTTGACTTAGGCGAATCTCTTGGACTGACGCTGGCGTTGTAATTTGTAAAACTGGCCACTCTTCATCGGGGGCTAAAATTGTTGCTGCATCGCTCTGAGATGTCATGGGACACACGCTCAACGCACGGATAAACAGGTCTCCTTTACGGTAGCAACTGCTCCGATAAGCGTGTGGGTAGTTATACCAAGCCGTTACGAAGTGCAACAACCGCCGCTTGAACGCGATCGTCCACAGCCAGTTTATTTAAGATACCCCGGACATGGGTTTTAATCGTATTGGGGCTGAGGAACAGCTTGCCCGCAATTTCTGGGTTGCTATAGCCCTCCACCATTAACCGCAATACATCCAACTCCCGCGGAGAGAGGGAATGCTCAAGTTGGGGATGAACTGGTCGCAAGTGCTGAATCACGTGGCGGGCAATTTGCGGATCTAGGTAGGTGGCTCCCTCGCAGGCAGCGGCGATCGCCGTCACTAATCGCTCCACTGTAACCCCCTTAATACAATAGGCATCAGCGCCACTAGAAAGGGCAGCAACTGCTTCAAGGGCGGACTGATGGGACGTGAGCATCACCACATGAATCTCTGGTAACTCTTGCTTAATGCGCTGCGTTGCCGCAATCCCATCTAAGCCAGGTAGGCCAATATCCATGACCACAACATCCGGTCGCAGCTCTCGTGCCAAGCCCACACCGCGATAGCCATCCTCAGCAAAGCCCACCACCGTAAACTGCCCTGCTAGAGACTGCTCTAGCCCCAACTGCATCATGGGGTCGTCTTCCACAATCAGAATACGCAGCACGATAGCCTCCACAGTGAGATGGCGGGCAGGAACGGGCTAACTCAACCTAAACCAGACACATTCAAGCCACCAGTCAATTCTTCCATCCGTTCTCGCATGGTGGCGGTGGACTTCTGGTAGGCATCTTTCATCGCCGCAGTCACCAGATCAGAGAGAACCTCTGCCCCTTCGCTGAGCAGTTCGGGGTTGATTTCCACCCGACGCGGCTCTTGGGTGCCGCTCATAATCACCTTGACTGCTCCCCCCGCAGCTTGACCCTCAATATCCATTTGTTCAAGGTCTTCTTGGAGTTTTTTGGCGCCTTCTTGAACCTGCTGTGCTTTTTGGATGGCCGCGGCCAACTCTTTCATTTTGCCCAGACCAAAGCCAAATCCTTGTCCCTGTGCCATATGGTTGCCTTTATCGATAGCGAACTATTGCCTGCTATCTTATCAGCAAGTGAGAAGCTAGGTAAAATGCGGGTTTAGCCACGGCAGGAATAATGGGTAATGGGGTTGATGCTCTTGGGGAATGCTCTGCGCCGCTACTGGCGTTATCTGGCGCTGTTTTGTATAGGGGTGCTCCTTGCCCTCGTGGTGCTGAGCCAGTTGCGCTCCAGTCCGTTGGTAACCACGTCCCTAGAGCCGCTGCCGCAACACCCCCAGATTGCGGTGCATATGAATCACTCCCAAGCCCATCGCTATCGGGAACCCTATCGCCCCTACACCCGCGACGGCGAAGATCTCGAGGCCATTCTTATCGAAGCGGTTAAGGCAGCGCGTACCCGTATTGATGTAGCTATCCAAGAGTTTCGGCTACCTCATTTAGCCAAGGCACTGGCAGCTAAACAGCAAGCGGGAGTGCCGGTGCGAGTGATTATGGAAAACACCTATACCGAGCCGTGGGCAACCTATAGCCCAGCGATGGTGAATCGGCTGGATCCGCGAATGCGGCAGCGCTATGATGACTGGCACGCCTTAGTGGATACCAATGGCGATCGCCATCTTAGCCCCCAAGAGCTAGCGGAACGCGATGTTTTGACGATTTTTGATCAGGCTCACGTGCCGTGGCTCGATGATACTGCCGATGGCTCAAAGGGCAGTATGCTCATGCACCACAAGTTTATGGTGATTGATCATCAGCGGGTGGTGGCCACAACGGCAAACTTTACCCTCAGCGATATTCACGGCGATCTAGGCCGACCGGAAACCCGTGGCAATGCCAACTCGCTACTGGTCATTGACAGTCCAGCGGTGGCGCAACTATTTACCGAAGAATTTAACATCATGTGGGGGGATGGGCCAGGGGGCAAGCTGGATAGCCGCTTCGGCGTGCAAAAGCCCCTCCGGCCAACGCGACAGGTACAGGTGGGGGATGCGATTGTGGCGGTGCGCTTTTCTCCGACCTCGCGATCGCGCCCGTGGGCAGAGTCCACCAATGGTCTGGTTGGCCGATGGCTGGCCAGAGCACGGCACGCCATTGATCTGGCTTTATTTGTCTTTTCGGATCAAGAGTTGTCCGACGTGCTTGAGGCACAACACCAGCGGGGAGTCACCATCCGTGCCCTGATCGATGAGGATTTTATCTACCGCGATTTTAGTGAGGCGCTAGATATGCTGGGGGTGGCCATGGCGAACACGGCTCAAGCGGGGCGCAGCCAATGCTACTACGAAGCGGGGAATCGACCTTGGCAGACTCCCCTTACGACCGTGGGAACCCCAACCCTTCCCCAAGGGGATAAGCTGCACCACAAGTATGGACTGATTGATCGTCAGACCGTCATTGTTGGCTCCCATAACTGGTCTGAGGCGGCCAATCGCGGCAATGATGAATTCCTGCTGGTGATTGAGCACCCGACCGTTGCGGCTCACTACGAGCGAGAGTTTGAGCGGCTCTACGCCAACAGCCGTTTAGGATTGCCCCCCAAGTGCGCGATCGCATCGCCCAACAACTGGCCAAGTGCGGCGGGGTCATTGAAACGCGCTCCCCATCGAGAACCACTGGCAGCAGTACCCCCAAGATAAATTTGAATACCGCCACCGCGGCTGAGCTACAAACCCTACCGGGGATTGGCCCCAAACTGGCGGCAGAGATCCTGAAGGCACGGCAGAAAAAACCCTTTACATCTTGGGCAGAGGTGGACGCCGTTCCGGGGATTGGACCTAAACTCATAGAGCGGCTGCGAGAGCACGCCACATGGTAGCCCCCTCACGCAGGCTGATGCTCTCAAGCAGCCTACAGTCGCCGAATGGCATCAATCAATACTTCAGGTGGCTGAACCCCTTCCCACCGCTGCACTTCCTGACCATGGTAAAAGAGTAGGAGCGTAGGTAAGGACTGAATCCGGTACTGGCTTGCTAGTTGTGGGTAACGTTCAGAATCTATCTTAACGATCTCAACCGCTGTTTTAAGATGCTGCTTCACCTGATCAAGAATTGGCACCATCATCCGGCAGGGGCCACACCAGTCTGCATAAAAATCAATGAGGAGTGGCTGGGAGGTATGGGAGATCAGATCATTGAAGCTGCTAAATTGTCGTGTTGTGGCCATGGCATTATCCTTAGGACAACCTCTATGTTCCATGTTAGATGCCAGCCAACTGACCTGGGGCTAACTCCCCATCGGCAACTCCAACCCCGTGGTTAGGTAGTCCTGCTAGGTTGCCTGCCATTTCTAGTGCCTTAATTCCAGCCGTACAGACAACAAAAGACAACAATAGACAGCTAGGGTACGCTAAGTTATGGATCAAGGTCTTGCCCCTTTGCTCCCCATGATAGGGTGAGATAACATCACTCAAATATAATGCCCTGTCCTATACTTGAGTGTGCTTGAGAGCCTATTCCGCAGCGTTTGCCATGTCCACCCTTGTTATTGTTGAATCGCCCACCAAAGCCCGTACTATTCGCAAGTTCTTGCCCGCGGACTATCGCGTTGAAGCCTCCATGGGACACGTTCGGGATCTTCCCCGCAGTGCTGCCGATGTACCCGCAGAATTTAAGGGGGAAGAGTGGGCGACCTTGGGCGTGAATGTGGCCGCAGGCTTTGAGCCACTGTACATTGTCCCTAAGGATAAGCAAAAAGTTGTTAAGGAACTAAAAACAGCCCTTGAGAACGCCGATGAGTTACTCCTAGCAACTGATGAAGACCGCGAAGGGGAAAGTATTAGTTGGCACCTACTGCAACTTCTCAACCCTAAGGTGCCCGTACGGCGCATGGTCTTTCACGAGATTACCGATGAGGCGATTCAAGCTGCCCTCCGCAATTGCCGCGAGGTGAACCAGCAACTCGTGCGCGCCCAAGAAACGCGGCGAATTCTAGATCGCCTAGTGGGGTACACCCTATCCCCCCTGCTGTGGCGCAAAATTGCCCCCCATCTGTCGGCGGGGCGGGTACAGTCTGTGGCGGTGCGCCTACTCGTGCAGCGGGAGCGGGAGCGCCTAGCCTTTCGTAAAGGTCAGTTTTGGGATCTCAAGGCGGTTCTTGATCAGCGGGGAACCCTATTTCCAGCGCGGCTTGTGAGTGTGGGTGGGCAGCGGGTGGCTGCGGGCAATGATTTTGATCCGGCCACTGGGCAACTGCGTCATCCCAACGCTGTCCTGCTGCTGGATGAGGCTGCGGCTAATGCCCTGCGCGATCGCCTCTTGACGGAAACCTGGACGGTTAGCGAACAGGAAGAGCGCCAACAAGTCCGCAAACCTGCTCCCCCTTTTACCACCTCTACGCTGCAACAGGAGGCCAACCGCAAGCTGCACCTTTCAGCGCGCGAGACAATGCGGATTGCCCAAAAGCTTTACGAGGAGGGCTATATCACCTATATGCGTACCGACTCGGTGCATCTGTCGGAGCAGGCGATCGCCGCTGCCCGCAGTTGTGTTGAAACCATGTACGGTAAAGCCTTTCTTTCCCCCCAGCCCAGGCAGTACACCACCAAAACCAAGGGTGCCCAAGAAGCCCACGAAGCCATTCGCCCTGCTGGCAGCCAGTTCCGCACCCCCCAAGAAACAAACCTGCGGGATCGCGAACTAGACCTCTACGAACTGATTTGGAAGCGCACCGTTGCCACCCAAATGGCCGATGCCCGCCTCACTCTCTTAACGGTGTCCATTACTGCTGGCGATGCCCTCTTCCGGGCCCACGGCAAACGGATTGATTTTGCGGGCTTTTTCCGTGCCTACGTCGAAGGCTCCGATGACCCCGATGCTGCCCTCGAAAGCCAAGAAGTGGTTCTGCCGCTGATGCAGGTGGGAGAGATTCTGCGCTGTCAAACCCTCGAAAGTGTGGGGCACGAAACGCAGCCTCCGCCACGCTACACCGAGGCCAGCTTAGTCAAAGCTCTAGAACAAGCAGGAATTGGCCGCCCCAGCACCTATGCGACCATCATTAGCACCATCCAAGACCGAGAGTATGCCCTGCGTCGGGGCAATGCACTTGAGCCAACCTTTACGGCTTTTGCGGTTACCAGCCTCCTTGAAAAATACTTCCCCGACTTAGTGGATATAAACTTTACTGCCCGGATGGAGCAAACCCTTGACGATATTTCTACCGGCGAGGTAGAGTGGCTGCCCTACCTAGAATCGTTCTATTTGGGGGAGCAGGGTCTAGAGCAGCAGGTCAAAGAGCGCGAGCGCACCATTGAAGCGACAGAAGCCCGAGCGATCGCCCTGCCGGAACTGAACGCTGAGGTGGTGGTGGGTCGGTTTGGACCGTTTATTGTTTACCAAAATGGCAATGGTAGCGAACCCATCAAAGCCTCCCTTCCCCAAGATGCAACCCCCGGAAGTCTGAATCGTGAACAAATCGAGCAACTGATCCGCCAAAAGCTCGAAGGCCCCGATAAGCTGGGGGTACACCCAGAGACAGGCGAACCCATCTTTTTGCTCACAGGGCGATTTGGCCCCTACGTACAACTGGGGGAAGCTACCGCCGAGAACCCCAAGCCCAAGCGCGCCTCATTGCCTAAAGGGGTTAGCCCCGATGAAGTGACCCTCGATTTGGCAGTGACCCTTTTATCATTACCGCGCACCCTTGGGGTACATCCAGACTCCGGCAAGCTTATTCAAGCGAATCAGGGGCGATTTGGCCCTTACATTGTGCTAGACCCCGATGGCGAGAAAGAGTACCGCTCCCTCAAAGCCGAAGATAGCGTCTATACCATTACCCTTGAGCGGGCGCTGGAACTACTGGCGATGCCAAAGTCAACCCGTGGCCGCGCCAAAAAGCAAGTTCTTGCGGTGTTAGGCAACCACCCTGAAACCGATGAGCCCGTGCAAATTTTTGATGGTCCCTACGGCCCTTACGTCAACCACGGTAAAGTCAATGCCGCGTTGCCCGATGGTGTGAGTGTTGAGACCATAACCCTTGAGCAAGCCCTGCCACTGCTTGCCGCTAAGGCACCGCAAAAGACCTCGCGGCAAAGGGGGAGTGCAACTGGCGCAGCCGGGAAAACCCGAAAAACTAAAAGTGCACCTAAAACAACAAAAACAACAAAAACGGCCTCGCGTAAGCGGGGGTCTGCCTAGCGCCTGTGAACCATCCCTTCACTGCGGAAACGTACCTTTTTGAGCCAGCACACCCCAACAGTGATGCATTACAGGTGATTTATGGCTTTCCCAACACCTACAGTGTTGGCATTACTAGCTTGGGCTATCAGCTGGTGTGGGCCACCTTAGCCCGCCGCCGAGATGTTGCCGTCAGCCGCCTATTTACCGATGTGCACGAACCCCTCCCCCGGCATCCAGAGTTGGTGGGGTTTTCTCTCTCGTGGGAACTGGATTATGCAAATCTGTTGGCGCTTCTAGAGCAGTTAAACATTCCTATTTGGCAGCGCGATCGCCACGAGGGGCATCCCCTTATCTTTGGCGGCGGGCCAGTGCTAACGGCAAATCCTGAACCCTTTGCCGACTTTTTTGATGTGATTCTCCTAGGGGATGCCGAACCCCTGTTAGAGCCGTTTTTGACCACCGTTGCCCACGAACGAAGCGCACCTCGCCAGACGCAGTTACACCGTCTTGCTCAGGTTCCCGGCCTCTATGTTCCCAGCCTTTACACCGTTACCTATACCAGCCCCAGTGGTGACATCAACGGGATTGAACCCACCCAGCCCTCTGTGCCGAGAGTGGTGCAAAAACAAGTCCATCGGGGACACACCTTAGCCGCTTCGACTGTGGTGACCCCTCTTGCAGCGTGGGAGAGCATTTACATGGTGGAGGTGGTGCGCAGTTGCCCAGAACTGTGTCGCTTTTGCTTGGCAAGCTATCTCACCTTACCCTTTCGCACCCCCAGTATCGAGACGCTGATTCCGGCGATTGAGCGCGGCTTGGCAGTGACCGATCGCATTGGCCTGCTGGGTGCCTCTGTGACCCAACATCCAGAATTTGTTGCCTTGATGGACTACCTAAGCCAGCCCCAATTTGCACAGGTGCGTCTGAGTATTGCATCGGTACGCACAAATACGGTAACAGAAGCATTGGCGCAACTGCTGAGCCAGCGGGGTACCCATTCCCTGACCATTGCGATTGAAACGGGGTCTGCCCGTCTGCGGCACGTGATTAACAAGAAACTCGAGACTGAGGAAATCCTCGCAGCTGCCACCCACGCTCAAGCGGGAGGACTCAGGGCGCTCAAATTCTACGGCATGGTGGGGTTACCCACAGAAACCACTGCCGATGTTGAGGCCACGGTGGCTTTATTTCAAACCCTCAAGAAAACAGCGCCGCGCTTACGCTTCACCCTTGGCTGTAGTACCTTTGTTCCCAAAGCGCAAACACCGTTCCAGTGGTACGGGGTACAACCCTTGGCGGAGAAACGTCTTAAGTTTCTCAAAAAAGAACTGGGGAAGCTAGGGGTGGAGTTTCGTCCAGAGTCCTATAATGATTCCCTCATTCAAGCCTTGCTCTCCCGGGGCGATCGCCGCTTGGCACCGTTGCTAGAGCGCGTTCGCCATTATGGCACGTCTTTGGGCAGCTATCGACGCAGCTTTAAGGAGTTGCAGGGGCAGCTTCCTGAGCTGGATGACTATATCTGGGCTGATTGGCCGCAGGATAAGGTTTTACCGTGGCAACATCTCCAAAGTGGGTTGCCGGCGAACACCCTTGCTAAACATGCGGCGGTTGCTTTGCAGGTGTCTTAGCAGCTCAGAGGCTAAGGAGTTTTAATGACACGGCAGGCTAAATAACGGCCAATGCCATAGCCCAGCCACTCTAGGTCTTGCGGTGTTAAGTGAGACTGGGCTTCCTCTAGTTCGATGGTTTGCGTTCCGGCTCGAATGATCATCTTGGCAGTCACTTGTTCCCGCTCGCCATCGCGGTTGCGATAGAACCCCTTGGGCTGCACTTCCACCTGTTCGATGGCAGCTACGGGAAGGACTTTAGACCGCTGCCAGCGCAGCCCTAAAATATGCTGGTGAAATCGCACCTCTGTTGGGGTAATGGCGAGCACTTGGGAGCCAAACAGGATATAGAAAATAGTGCCAATGAGTCCCAGCCCTACCGCCAAGTGCCCCGTGGCAAAAATGGCCATGAACCAGTTACCAGCAGAGAGCGCCAAGGTGTACCACACCACTAAAAACCCATTCCATGCCACGGCAAAGGGGATGAGAAATAACAGACTGATGTTAAACCCTATGGGTGGCACCTGAACAACCACACCTTGGGCGGTCTCCTGCACCCGTAAGCGGCTGCCGTAGGGCGGCTCTCGTAGGGTGGCGGGGATGCTCACCTCGCTCAGTCGCTGTAGGGCAGAACGTGCTGCCGTAGCCGAGCTGAATCGATGCTCAAGGGAGGGTTCTACCAGTTGCTCTAGCCACCGAATCAAGGGAGGACTCAGGGCAACAACCCGTTGAAACTCAAGGTGCAGATTGTGTTGGGGGAGTTGATCGGGGGGATACCACTGGCCAGATAAATGAGGGTCATCCCCAACGCGTAAAGATCCGTTGCTGGAACAGTTTTACCGCCAAATTGTTCCGGTGGCATGTAGCCGTAGGTGCCAACAACGGTGCGGGTCGCCCCAGAGATCGCTGTCTGAACAGCACCAAAATCAATGAGGTAAACGTTTCCCAACTCGTGGCCCGAGCGATCGCCCAAGAGAATATTGGTTGGCTTAATATCCCGGTGAATCACCGGCGGTTGACGGGTGTGCAGATACACCAAAATATCCAGCAGGCGATCGGCCAAGGTTTCGAGATCCGCTTCACTAAAAACCCGCCCCGCTGCCAGCCATGCAGCAAGGGACTGGGCTTCGATATAGGTTTGCACCAGTGCAAAGCCCCGTAGGACTGGGGTCTCCACGTCGAAAAAATCTAGGTATCGTGGAATGCCCGGATGGTCAAGGGTTTGTAAAACCGCTGCCTCCCGCTCAAACAGCTTGAAGTCATCCCACGTCATATCTAGGCCAAACAGTAATAATTTGAGAATGACTTGCTCGTACCGGTGCCGATCTAAGGCTAAGTAGGTGCGTCGTCCTGGATTGCGCCCTAGCTCTCGAACCAACTCGTAGCGATCTTTCAGAACTAGCCCAATCAATTGCTCCACTGCCACACTCCTAGAGGGGCGATGCCACCCTTATCTTAGCGGTGAAGTTTGCGGCAGTGGGCAAACTCGAAAGCCCACAGACAAGCTCTGTAGCATCCGCACCAAGGCAGTATTCACCTGTGTCGATAGGGGTTGAGCTTGGATATGACTGGGGACGGAAAACAACTGCACTGAGCGTGACAGCAGATCCGTCTAGTATGAGGCGTGTGTGCCCATGCTGTTGGTGGGTTATAGAAACCGGAGGGTTCGGGAACCGGATAAAACCTCGCTCGTTCCCGACGGGGATACAGAACGGTTCCCGCGCCTACGGCAGTAGGGAGAGTCAGCCTTGACATTCTTCGATATACCGTTTCACTGTCTGGGCTGAAACGTTCCCGGTAGTACCCCAATAATAACTGTGTGCCCAGAGTTGGGATTTTTCATGCAGGTTTTTGAGATGTGGAAATTCCATTCTGAGCCGTCTTGAACTGTACCCTTTCATGATGGTCACCGCCTGAGAAGCTAACATTCTAGGAGGAAACGACACAAACACATGAACATGATCCATCAAGGTTCGGTCTACCTCAATGGCGATTAGTCCCATATCGTTGTTTTTGTTTTCAATCGCTTCAGTCACATACCTTTTGGTTGCTTCAATGATTGCTTCCTTGGTAAATATTTTGCGGCGCTTGAACGGAATCCAGACAAAGTGATGTCCTGACTGATACTTGCAATGACGAGTCGATTTTAGCTGTATGCCATCTTCTCTCATACGGTTGCTATTCACGTAAATCGGCATCTATAATAACTGCATACCATCTTAACCTAATGATGTTTTTAGCCGTCCAAAAAGATGTTTTTCAACCTGACAAGCAGCTTGCTCAGTTGCTTACTGAGTTAGCGCGTCTTGCCAACAATCTCTACAACCAAGGCGTGTATGAGTCTCGGCAATACTTCTTTGAACAAGGACGGAAACCGTTCAAGGTTCTGAAGTATGTCAACCTCTACGCAAAACTGAAGGAGAGTGAAAACGGGAAGCTGTTACATTCTCAGGCTGCACAGCAAGTGTTGAAATCTGTGAATGAGGCGTTCAAAAGCTTCAAATCACTCTGGCTCTATCGTCCGAGTTATGCTTAATCAATAGCTAAATGCCAGCAAATTAAGCAACGTAACTGAAAATTGTCAAAGTTCCTGAACCCATAACCTGACCGCTTGATCAGCTTCAATTTATTGTTAATACCTTCGACAACACCACTATTTGTGTGATTATCAAAATAGGCGGTGACTTCACCAAACCACCGACAAATTGTTCTTACACTCTCTTGAAAAGAATCCTGAGCTTGAGCTAACCAATCGAGCAATTGAAAGGTTCCATCTTTCCAATCTTTTGCTGGCTCAAAGATGGCTCTAAACGATTCCTTCTCCTGATGCATTCGAGCCAGACTTGGCACTACTTCTCGAATTTCTTCCAGTTTTGCTTTTTGCTTCTGAGTTAGATTTTCCTCCGGCTTCAGTAACGCATATTTACTTTGTTTGAGCGCGGCTGCAATCTGGGCTTTCTGGACTTCATTTACCGTCTGCTCATTCGCTTTACAAATACTTTGTCGAGCCTTATCCAATTCCTGATTCACAATGTTTATAACATGAAATCGGTCGGCAACCACCGTAGCATTCGGTAGGAGTTTATGAACCAAACTTTTATAGTTTCCAGACAGGTCAATGCTCACCTCAATAATTTGATTGAGTACTGCTGCTCCCCATGCCTCAAGCACTTGCCTCACATCTTCCTGCTTGCGAGAAGGCGCAAAGGCAAGGGGAATTCGCCGCTCTAAATCGACCAAAACAACTATGTAATCTCCTTATCCTTTACCTAAGGAAATCTCATCTATACCTAATCGTTTTACTGAACTCACATCGACGTGGAGTTTTTTTTACTGACATACTGTACCATTGACCATACTTCTTCATCAGTGAGACCATTTGAAATTGCAACATTATGAATGTTGCTGTGCAAAACCTGTTGCACGATTGACTGAGCAAATCGATCCGTTTGCTTGCGACGATTGCCGATGAAATCGAGCGTTTCACTGAATGGCTTACCACAAGTTCGACACTTAAACTGGCGACGATTGATCTTAAGAAATACGGTTCGTCCACTGATGCTTAAATCTCGCACTAGATACCAATGATTCTGGTGTAAATGACAACTTTTTTGTTGGCAACGTGGGCAAATCGCCTCGGTTGTCTTTGCTTCCACTATAAGAATCAATTCTCCCGCAACATCGGTATAATCTTCAACCTCAATTCCAGGTAGGTTGAGTAGATCAGTTAGAAGTAGCTGCATATCTCAGATTTCGTATAGCATGTTACATTAGCATACCAAGTCCGATAGACCCACCTAGCCAAACACTATATTTCCCAAGGATAGAATTCAGTGACTATTTTTTTTGTGGGTGCTGGGTTAGGAACGGTGGCTGATCTGACGCTACGGGCGATCGCTTGTCTGAAAGAAGCGGAGGTCATCCTCTACGATGCGCTGATCCACCCCTCCTTGCTAGATTTAGCTCCTGCCCATTGCCTCAGGGTTCCTGTCGGCAAACGCGCGGGTGGGGCAGCCCTACCCCAAGCAGCGATCAACCAGCTTCTGTGTGACTACGGCCACCGCTATCGTCGCATAGTACGGCTCAAAAGTGGTGACCCCGGACTGTTTGGCCGCCTCCAGCAGGAGGTAGAGGCCGTCTTAAGTGCGGGGCTGGCAATAGAAGTGGTGCCGGGGGTGACCTCCGCCCTCGCTGCCCCTTTACTGGCAGGCTTGTGTGTGACAGCCAAGGACGTGAGCCAATCTGTGGCCATTGTGTCGGGCCATGCCCCTGAAACCCTGCCGTGGTCGAGCCTTGTGCAAATCGAAACCCTAATCCTCCTGATGGCCACTCGCTCGCTGCGCTATATCCTAGAGCAACTGATTGCTGTGGGGCGATCGCCCCACGATGGCCTAGCTATTGTGCAATGGGCGGGACAACCCCAGCAGCAAGAGTGGTTTGGCACCCTTGAGGAGTACCTAAACATAGCCGACCACCCCGATATGGCTCCCGCCGTTGTGGTGATCGGTGCCGTTGCGCAAAAGCGGTACCCTTTCGCTAGGCTAGATCTAGCACTGCCCGCCTTAACATCGCCCATGCCCGATTTCCCCTTATCTGGTCAAACCGTTCTTGTGACCCGTGCTGCTGGCCAAGCCAGTCCCTTTAGCCAACAGTTAAGGGCTGCAGGGGCAACGGTTCTGGAATTGCCCACCCTAGAAATTGTTCCCCCTAGCTCTTGGCAGCCTCTCGATACAGCCTTAAGTCAACTGCCCCAGTTTGACTGGCTGATTCTCACGTCCCACAATGCCGTGAACTTTTTTATGCAGCGGCTGCAACAGCAGGGCAACGATAGCCGTGCCTTAGCCACCCTCAAGATTGCAGTTGTCGGTGAAAAAACGGCTCAGACGCTGCAAACCTACGGTCTTGTGGCAGATTTTATCCCCAGTGAATTTGTGGCCGATGCGCTGGTGGCTGAGTTCCCAGTGCCTGTGGCTGGGCTGCGTCTCCTGTTTCCACGGGTTGAAAGCGGTGGCCGTCCCCTTTTAGCCGATGCATTTACTGCCGCTGGTGCGACGGTGAGTGAAGTGCCCGCCTACGAATCGCGCTGCCCTCAGCAGGCTGACCCCACCATCCTAGCTGCGTTGCAAGAGGGACGGGTAACTACGGTAACCTTTACCAGTTCCAAGACCGTTAAGCACTTTTGTCAATTGGTTGGCGCTCAGGCGGCAACGCTTCTTGCATCGGTACAGATTGCCAGCATTGGTCCGCAAACCTCTGAGACCTGCCGCCAGTTGCTCGGGCGAGTGGACTGCGAGGCTCAAGACCATAGTGTGCAAGGGTTACTGAGTGCCTTAATATCACGTTCACTGGGTTTGAATTTGCGATAGACCCGCCCCCGGATAGTAAGTGCCCAAAATTTGCAGGTGGTTATAGCCGCGTTTGCCCAGTTCGTAGGCGCCGGTTTGGCTCATGCCCCGTCCGCCAAAGACCTCCCGCACAATGTCATCGGTTGCAGCATACATCGACACCATCACCCGACCACTCTTGGTAAGGACAATCCCCCGGGTAGCTTGAACGGCGGCGTGCCCTGTTGTCCACTCTGTTTCAATACCGCGATAGACTTGCCAGCGCTCATCGTTGCCGAGGTCAAAAAAGCGACTGGCGGGCTGAAACATCTGTGCCAAGGCGTAGGAACGAGCAGCGATCGCCTGCGCTTTCAGGGTTGCCATCGGCCAGTCAGGATACACTTCCGACCCCACAACACTGACAAGGTATTGCTCTAGATCCACCTGATTCACTGCGGTGACGGTATTGCCTTGGGCAATGAGGCGAACAACCCCGCGATACCATTTACTACCCACAAAGGTGAGTTGATTACTGGGGCGAATCCACAGCGAGGCAGCAAGGGGTTGACCATTCCAGAATAAAATCCCCTCGCGAGCGGTCACTGTTGCCCCTTGGGAGGGGATCAATTGCGTCATCACCTGCTGTTGATCGTTCGTAACAGGGGTGGCAACGGCAGTGCCAACGGTTAGGTGGGCGTGATCCCGGGCGATCGCCACGCGCACTTGCGGTGCTGGGTCTTGGCTGGGGGGCACGGGCTGGAGGGCAACCGGTGGAACCGCCGGTACAATGGTTTTCGCGTGTGGGGTTGCTGGAGGGGCTGTTGTCGGCGCTTTATTGGGTATGTTTGGTGTCCCAAGTAGAGGACTGCGACCATCAAGAAGGGGGCGAGGCAATGGACGCTGGGGGGCGGCGAGTGGTTCAGGCAAAGCTGCGGTTGAGGGCAGTAAAGTACGGAGCAGCCACAGCGTCAGGCCACCACTGAGGAGTGTGGCCAAACCGAAGGACATCACTAGGGGCGATCGCAGAAAACCTCCGAGAAGCCCCGCACCTTCAGGTCGGGGAGGGACAGGAGCGGCAATTGAGAGGGGTTCAATACCCCCGAAATTGCCAGGTTTAGTACGCTTGTTTTTCATAGTCACAGGTGAGAATATAAAAGGATGAAACAAACTCTGACACTAGTTTGCAAACTTGCAACCACACCCGAACAAAATGCCAAGATTGAGGCAGTGCTTCAGGCGTTTGCTGCTGCTTGCAACTATGCCAATGAGCGAGTCAAACCCAAAACAACCAGCAAAACAACGATTCAGTCGTTGGTCTATAACGACCTGCGAGAACAGTTTGGGTTGAGTGCTAATCAGGCAGTCAGGGTTTGCGCCAGGGTTGGGGCGAATCGAAAAACAGCCAAAGTGAAGGGCAAACCTGTCAAAGCGTTTCGTCCAACTTCGGCAGACTACGATGCCCGAATCTTCTCTTTTCGGGAGAAGGATTGGACAGTCAGCCTGACCCTGCTGGGATGTAGAGAACACATCAAACTGGAAATAGGACACTACCAGCGCGGCCAGCTGAAGGGGTGTAAACCCACTTCGGCTCAACTGTGCAAGCACAGAGATGGAAGATACTACATCCACATTCAACTGAGCGACGAAGCTCCTGAACCCATTCAGTCGGACAAGGGGATTGGCGTTGATTTCGGTCGGCGTGAAATCGCTAAAACTAGTACCGATCAAGGTTGGGATGCTAAGCAGTTGAATCAAGTCCGAGATCATTTCGCCAAAGTGAGAGCATCGCTCCAGCAAAAAGCCTCGAAGGGCACACGGTCGAGTCGGCGTAGATGCCGACAAGTCCTGCAACGGCTGTCGGGGAGGGAGAGACGTTTTCAGCGATGGCTCAATCATTCCATCAGTGCATCCATCATTCGTGAAGCAAAACAACTCCATGCCATTGTTGCTATCGAGGATTTGACAGGCATTCGAGATAGAATCAACCAGCAACCGAGAAACACGACCGAGCGGAGACGGTCTAACAGTTGGGCGTTCTATCAGTTGCGACAATTCCTGGAATACAAGGGTATCAAGGAAGGAGTTGAGGTGGTTGCTGTACCACCTGCCTATACCAGTCAAACCTGCCATTGTTGCTTGCATATTGGGCTGAGGACTGAAAAAAAGTTCAAGTGTGGGCATTGCGGATGGATTGGTGATGCAGACCTAAATGGAGCAATCAATATTGCGCTTTTGGGGCAGTCCGTAACGCTGCCTGGAGGCTCCTGGCTAGCTTGCGAGATAGCCGGAGGGCTACAGAAAGCCTCGCCCTTCTAGGGCGGGGAAGTTTACCTTGTTTATTCTGACACTCCCTTGCCTCAAACAGGGAGAGCCGTGGTTTGACCGAGCAACTGTCAGCCACAGTAGCGCTCAAACAACTGGTACGGTACTCAACAGGTGACCTACCCCCGGTATTCATGTTGGCGCATAGAGGGCGGGGTTCTCAGTAACTCCTGCTAGTGCATCGGACGTGACCGAAGAACGCCGTAAAGTCCCTAGCTTTAGCGATGGGGATATAAGGCGCAAATTATTTTCCTTTGTGTTGTGTTTTCTTTTGTGTTGTGCCGCACTCGTACTAGTGGCAGGGTATTCAAGGCTGGATTCTAGCTCATGTCCAAGATGTGCATACACAGTAGCTGCCTTATAGGGAGGGGTCTTTCAGAGGGTCTGAGGATGATCCCTTTCATGGCATAGTGGAATTGTGTTGGATTTGCAACGGATTGTTGATGAGACTTCACCGCCTCCTCTACCTCAGTTCGGCGACTGATGGCCTAGCCTACCCCGATTTGCGAGACATCATGGCTAAGTCAGAAGTGAACAATGTCCGCGATGGGATTACGGGGATGCTCTGCTTTGGCAATGGGATGTTTTTGCAGACTCTTGAGGGCGATCGCCGCAAAATTAGCGAAACCTACGCTCGCATTCTCAAAGACCCCCGCCACCACAGTGCCGAAATCATTGAATTTAAGGAAATTGATGAGCGCACCTTTATTAATTGGTCAATGCGGCTGGTGCAATTGGGAGATATGGACAGCGACACCATCCGGTTGCTGCGCCTAAAATACTCCCCTGCAGTTACTTTTCAGCCTGCCTCCATGAACCCCCAGCAGTGTTTTAGCTTCCTGCAAGAGCTTTATCGGATGACCCAAGGAACCTAGCGTGGCCGAGCATCACTGGCTCTTTATCCCTGATCTTCTCAGGCTGCCAGATCATACCTACGAATGGCAGGTCAGTGCGCAATGGCCAGAGTTCGCCACCTTAACCCCAGTGCAGGGCGTTGTCAGCGTGAGTCATCGCCAGACCTATCTGGAGGTGTCCGCGAATGTGGTAACAATTATCACTCTTTGTTGCGATCGCTGTTTACAGTACTACAATCATCGGCTCGTGTGCACGACAACGGAATTGATCTGGCTGGCGGACACTGCGGCTGTGCCTGATGCAAATGTTGTGGATGACCTTGTGGAAAGCCTGCCCGCCACAGGGCGTATCGATTTAGTAGATTGGTTGTATCAGCAGTTATGCTTAGCCCTGCCCCACCCACAGTACTGTGATCCTCAGTGTGGTGGGATTATGCCACCCGCAACGGGAGAGGCGATCACGGATCATCGCTGGGCGGCCTTAGCGCAACTGCAATCTGCCTTAGAGCGTTCTGACCCACCATCGTGAGTGCCCATTCCGATCTGGAACTGCTACTGCGTGCCCGCTACCCGCTGTTGTATATCCCCACAACAGAAGAAGAGCGTCTGGAGGCGGTACTGCACAGCATTAGCCAGCGGTTTAACCAGCGTCCTCTCTACATCTGGGACTTTGTAGACGGGTATCAGGGAACCGCCAACGATACTGGTACCGCTAAGCGTAATCCTCTGCAAGCGTTAGAGTTCATTGAAAAATTGCCTGCCCCTGCCGCGGCGATTATTTTGCTGCGGGATTTTCATCGGTTTCTTGACGATATTGCAATTTCCCGGAAGCTGCGGAATTTAGCACGGCTGTTAAAGTCCCAACCCAAGAACCTGATTTTGCTAGCACCAACGGTACAGTTACCCCCTGAACTCCGCGATGTGGTTACGGTGGTGGAGTTTCCGCTGCCCCGTCGCGATGACATTCATGCCGAATTACTGAAGCTATGCCAAAGTTTAGGGACAACTCCCTCAGAAGCAGTGCTGGATCAGTTGATTCGCGCCTGTCAGGGGCTAAGCCTTGATCGCATTCGCCGGGTCATTGGCCGGGCGATCGCCCTTAATGGTACCCTTGACGCTAGCCATGTCGATTTAGTCCTTGAAGAAAAGCGTCAAATCCTGCGGCAAACCCAAATTCTTGACTTTTATCCCGCTCAGGAAACCATTGCGGATATTGGTGGCCTCGACAACCTCAAAGAATGGTTGCTGCGCCGGGGAGGTGCCTTTTCAGAGCGTGCCCGTCGCTATGGCTTGCCCTATCCGCGGGGCGTGCTCTTAGCAGGGATTCAGGGAACCGGTAAATCCCTAACCGCGAAGGCGATCGCCCACCAATGGCACTTGCCTTTACTGCGGCTAGATGTAGGGCGGTTATTTGGCGGCATTGTTGGCGAATCCGAAGCCCGCACCCGTGACATGATCCAAATTACTGAGGCGCTTGCCCCCTGCGTGCTGTGGATTGATGAACTGGACAAAGCCTTTGCAGGCATTGATAGCCGCGGTGATGGCGGAGCCAGTAGCCGTGTCTTTGGCACAATTATTACATGGCTTGCAGAGAAAACCTCCGCCGTCTTTGTCGTTGCCACTGCCAATAATATCCAAGTATTGCCGCCAGAGCTATTGCGCAAAGGCCGCTTTGATGAAATCTTTTTTGTGGGCTTACCCAGCGTCGATGAGCGGCGGGCAATTTTTGAAGTGCACCTCAGCCGGGTACGGGGCGATCGCCTCGGGCATTATGATTTGGATCGGCTCGCCTACGAAACCATTGACTTTTCTGGTGCTGAAATTGAGCAGTGTATTATTGAAGCCATGCATCTTGCCTTTAGTCAAGATCGCGACTTCACCACCGAAGATTTACTCCACGCTGCCAGTGAAATCATTCCCTTGGCGCGCACCGCTCGCGAACAGGTTCACCAACTGCAAGAGTGGGCCGCCTCGGGTCGGGCACGGTTTGCGTCTCGCCTGCTGCCTTCCCCCAATAGCCGTTAACCCATGAAACTCCTGCGCTTACTGCAATGGTTGTTGGGTACCCTGCTGGGGCTAGGACTCATTGCCACTACTGTGGCAGTCATTATTACACCATTAATTTTTGGCTTACTGTGGGCACCCCCACGCCCCAACGTCGAAGTAGAGCAACCGCTACCCACTGCTCAGACCGCGACCTCTCCCGCCAGCACCTCCCCAGCACCAGTCAAACACGGACGAGTAACCTATGCTGAAGGATTACGGGTGCGCGATCGCCCTGATCGCGAGGCCGAAGCCCTAGGAAGCATCGACTTTGAAGAAGTTGTTACCATCCTTGAGCGCAGTGGCGATGGCGAGTGGGTCAAAGTACGCACCCAAAATGACCTAGAGGGCTGGGTATTGGCCTTTGGCATTCAGGAACAATAGCTAGGCAATCCCTAAGAAGAACGTTCTAGCAAAAGACCTAGACTTTGCCTAGGAGCTGGGCTTGTTTGTGTGACCTGTGGACTCTTGATGGCAGCCACCGGCTCAAAATTGTCAATCGCCGGGAGGGGCACACCTACCTTTTGAGGCGATTTTGTGGATGGGCTGGGCTATGATAACAAGTTGTTTAGGTGCTGCAAGTACAGGCAGAGGTAAGGAGACAGTCGTGGCGGGTTCTGAGAGTATGGGGGCTATTTTTCCGGTCATTTGGCACGGCGATCGCGTCCATTTAATTGATCAGACCCGCTTACCCGCCGCCTATGAATTGAAAGAGATCAGGACGTCTGCCGAGATGGCGACGGCTATTCGCACCATGATTGTTCGCGGTGCCCCGGCCATTGGAGTGGCTGCTGCCTTCGGCATGGTATTGGGAGCGCAGGAGTATAGCGGTAGCGATCGCGCTAGCTTTTTGGCACATTTGGAAGCAGTGGCTACTGACCTCCGGCAAACCCGTCCTACTGCGGTGAATCTGTTTTGGGCAATTGATCGCATGCTGAGTGCAGCTCAGGCTGAAACTGCCACCATCGAGGCGCTAAAAGACCATTTATTGGCAACCGCCCAAGCCATTGCCAGCGAGGATGTGGCCACCTGTCAAGCCATTGGTCAGCATGGGTTGGCTGCCCTACCCAGCACCCCTGAAAAACTGCGGCTGCTGACCCATTGCAATGCAGGAGCGTTGGCCACAGCAGGCTATGGTACGGCTCTCGGTGTTGTGCGATCTGCTTGGCGTGCCAACCGTCTAGAGCGGGTCTATGCCGATGAAACCCGCCCGCGCCTCCAAGGTGCTAAGCTCACAGCATGGGAATGTGTGCAAGAAGGGATTCCGGTGACCCTCTTAGCAGATACGATGGCTGCCCACTGTATGCAACGCGGCATGATTGATGCCGTTGTGGTCGGTGCCGATCGCATCGCTCTGAACGGTGATACCGCCAATAAAATTGGTACCTACAGCGTGGCGCTGGCGGCCCAAGCCCATGACATTCCCTTTTTTGTGGCTGCCCCTCTCTCCACGATTGATACCAAGATTCATACTGGTGCAGAGATCCCGATTGAAGAGCGCCATCCCCAAGAAATTTACCAAGTGGGGTTTACTCGTATTGCGCCCGCTGGCGTTGATTTCTATAACCCCGCCTTTGATGTCACCCCAGCCCACCTCATTACCGGCATTATTACTGAACTGGGGGTGTTTGCGCCTGCGGATCTTGCGCGGGGGATTGGTGCTGCCTAACTCGCCCCTGCTACCCCTGTGGCAATATGTTGCAAAGTATATGTTGCAAAATGTAACTATCATTTGAGAAATATCCAACCCTGTAGAATCAATTCTGGGAGGCATATTGCGGGGTTGAGGTGCCGAAGGGCTAGCCTGCAAGCGTCTTGACCCGTACCAATTGGTTAGGATTCCTGATAAGTTCAGAAGAACGCCTCTTATCAGCCTCGTTATGGCTTAACGCCCATGTCGGATCTGCCATTTTCCCTTGATCAATTACGGATTCTCAAGGCGATCGCCCTCGAAGGGAGCTTTAAGCGAGCCGCAGATAGTCTTTACGTCTCGCAGCCTGCCGTTAGCTTACAGGTTCAGAACCTTGAGCGCCAACTGAACGTACCGCTGTTTGATCGGGGCGGGCGGCGCGCCCAACTCACCGAAGCAGGACAGCTTTTGCTCTCCTACGGCGATCAGATTCTTTCGCTATGTCAGGAAGCCTGCCGTGCCATTGAAGACCTGCAACAGCTCCAAGGGGGCACCCTGATTATTGGGGCCAGCCAAACCACCGGCACCTACCTTATGCCCCGGATGATTGGTTTATTTCGCAGCAAATATCCAGAGGTGGCCGTGCAACTCCATGTTCACTCCACCCGCCGCACCTGTTGGAGCCTTGTCAACGGCCAGATTGATCTGGCGATTATTGGTGGGGAAGTGCCCTCGGAACTGAGCGAGCAAATTACCGTTACCCCCTACGCCGAAGATGAACTTGCCTTAGTATTGCCCGTAGAGCATCCGCTGTCGGGAATCGACATGCTCTCCAAGGAGGATCTCTACAAACTAAGTTTTATTACCCTAGATGCCCAATCCACCATTCGCAAGGTCATTGACCAAGTGCTGCAACGAGCCAACATTGATCCGCGCCGCCTCAAGGTGGAAATGGAGCTGAACTCGATTGAAGCGATAAAAAACGCTGTCCAATCTGGTTTGGGGGCTGCGTTTGTGTCTGTTTCCGCCATTGAGAAGGAACTACAACTGGGTAGTTTACAGCGGGTCAAAATCGAGAATGTGGTGGTGAAGCGCACGCTATCCCTCATTACCAACCCAAACCGTTATCGATCGCGAGCAGCGGAGGTCTTCTGCCGCGAAATTCTCACCCAGTTTGCCACGTTTACCCTAGGCAATGAGTTGGAACCTCTAAAAAATCCGCTCTCCGATAGCGAAAAACCCCTTAAGGAACTGTTGGCGATCGCCCCCACCGAAACCAGCGAATAGCAGCGCAGGGAATTGGTTCGAGTTGTTGTTGCAGCAGTTTCATACCGTTGTCAAGTCGCTGTCATCTTCCTCAGCCACGATTGATAGTGTTCTGTCTTGGTAGCCCCTCTGCCATGTCTTCAGATGCATTCCACTGTTTTTCCATGAGTGTCAATCTGGCGGGAACGACTATGCCTAAACGTGATGACTCCTTGATGATAACTGCTGAACCAGCCATTAACCAACAGCGATTTGACGCCTTCCTAGGGGTGATTGATACCTTGGGCACGTGGTTCGGTATGAGCGAAGCCCAAATAATTCACCTCGATTTCTTGCAGTCGTTGCCCGAGCATACCTTTGGCCATGACCTTGCCACCTTTTACCAGCACGAAGGACTGACCCCCTTCACCACTGGCTCCCGCCGCAAGCAACTCCACGATGCCAGCCATGTCTTAACGGGCTATGACACCGACTTAGTGGGTGAAGCCGAGTTGCAAGCCTTTCTTTTGGGGATTGGCTTTACGCCCCTCAATGCCTTGCTCAAGCGGCAAGCCTGTCGGCGCATTCGTCAGCTTAACCTGCTCTCGGCAACAGCGTTGGAGCAACGTCTTACCGCGGCGTATCGTCGTGGCCAACAGAGCCGCTTTGATCCCAATACATGGCCGGTCGAGCGTCAGTGGTATTTACCGACACCTCAGGTGCGCAGTATTTACGGCTTATGAAGCTCTGAGCCATTTGAGCAGTGACCGGCGGGCTAAAGAGAAATCCTTGCCCACGGCGGCAGCCCAACTGCAATAGCTGCTCTTGTTGCTCGTGGTGCTCAATACCTTCGGCAATGACTTCAATGTCAATGGCCTGAGCCAAACTGAGGATGGCACGAATAATCTCCAGATGTTGTGAGCCAGCACTCATTGCCCGCACAAAGGATTGATCAATTTTGAGGGCATAGAGCGGGAGCTGGCTGAGGCGACTCAGGGAAGAATAACCAGTCCCAAAATCATCAATGCTACAGCGAACCTGAATGGCGCTGAGGTCTTCGAGTTGCCGTCGCGCAAAGTCAGCATTCTCCATAATGACTTGCTCAGTAATTTCAAGGATAATTTGGTGGCCACAGATACCGTAGGTCTGCAGTAGCTGCTTGAGGCGGTCTGCCATCTGACCAGAGGCAAAAAAAGCATCGGAGATGTTGATACTCAAGGTTAGGCTTGTTGCAGCCGCCCCCAGTTCTTTGTGCCATTGATGTAATGTTGCTACTGCTTTTAGTAATACCCATTCATCTACCTTCTGAGCCAAGCCCAAGGCCGTTGCTAGGGGTAAAAACTCTGCGGGTGTGATCCACCCCGCTTCTGGGTGGCGCCAACGCAGCAGTACCTCAAACCCGAGTAGTTTTTGAGTGGCTAGCTCGACAATCGGCTGATAAAACACCTCCAGTTGATTCTGTTGCAGTGCCCGCCGAAATTCCTGTTCCCGTTGAAGTAGGGTATGGGCCATCTGGTGGCGATCGGGTTGAAATAATTGCATACAGTTACGTCCCCGACTCTTGGCGGCATACATGGCAATATCCGCATCCCGCAAGAGTTCACCAGCACTATGGTAGCTGGGAGTAACAATGGCAATGCCAATACTGACCCCGACACTCACCTCCGTATGCTTGAGGAGGTAAGGCTCGCTGACCCGAAACCGCAGGCGATCGCCACACTCGTAAAGCTCGTCTACGCCTTCAATGTTTTCAATAATAGCAATAAATTCATCGCCCCCCAGTCGCCCTAGGGTATCCTGCTGGCGTAACACCGAGCGTAAGCGATGGGCAATTTCTAGCAGTAGTTCATCCCCCGCTGCGTGGCCTAAACTGTCGTTCACCACCTTAAAGCGATCGAGATCAAGAAACATGACCGCAAACGGTGGGATGGCTCCCCGATGATAGGCCTCCAACAAACCCTCAATTTTATCCGTGAGAAAGGTTCGGTTGGGTAGTCCCGTCAAGCTATCTTGCCATGCCGCACTGCGGAGCTTAGCTTCTCCCAGCTTTAGAGTTGTAATGTCAATCGCCGAGCCAACATAGCCAATAAAGTTGCCATCATCGTCATAGCGAGGCTTAGCCTGCTCCAAAATCCAGCGATACCCCTCCTTAGGAGAGTGCACCCGATACTCTATTTCATAGCTGTGCTGCTGTTGCATTGCGTCCCGGATAGCGACTTCAACCCGCTGTTGGTCATCGGGATGCACAAACTCAAGCCATTGCCAACCCTCTACGCTCTCAAAGGATACCTGCAAAAAACTAAGAATTGTCTGATTGGCAAAGGTGATGTTGCCCAATTCATCCGAGAGCCAAATCATTAAGGTTGAGGAATCTGCCATCTGCCGAAAGCGGGCCTCACTTTCCGCCAAGGCTAGAATGGCTTTTTTGCGCTGGCTAATGTCAACGCCAACGTAGGTGATCAAATGGCTGCCATCTGCTTGGGGATCACTACTAGCGTTCAGCGAGATCCAGATAATGTGCCCCTCGCGGTGACGGAAGCGGTACTCCGTATGGGCGC
Source organism: Thermostichus lividus PCC 6715 (assembly GCF_002754935.1). Classification (NCBI taxonomy): domain Bacteria; kingdom Bacillati; phylum Cyanobacteriota; class Cyanophyceae; order Acaryochloridales; family Thermosynechococcaceae; genus Parathermosynechococcus; species Parathermosynechococcus lividus. The sequence goes on along the minus strand of NZ_CP018092.1, from coordinate 1,430,115 downwards.
TACCATGGGCAAGCAGTGTTTCATGAAAAGGACGGTGATACGCTTCCCAGTCATCGTCAGGAATGCGCGATCGCCACAGGTCTTTATTTTGCTGAAACTCGTGGGGACTATAGCCCAAAATGCGCAGGTGCCCTTGAGAGAGATACTCATAGTGCCATGAGCCATCCGCCGCAATAGAAATCTGACTCACAAAGGCATCGGCTCGGTCTAGCAATTGATTAAGCTTTTCTTCAGAGGCTTGCAGTTCGGCATTCACCGCCACCAAATCAAGCGTACGGGCAGCTACTTGGGCTTCCAGTTCCGATTTATGAGTTTCTAGCTCTTGGGTCATTTGGCGATTCTCGGTGACATCGACCGCTGTGATCAGTGCCAATAGTTGATTGCTGGTGCTGAGCTTCAGCGGAATAGACACCATATTCCATATCCGCACCTCTCGCCAGTTGGTGTGAACCTGAACATCCCCATGCTCCACCCGCTCTGCCGTGACAAAAGGGCGACGAAATTCTGCGTCAGCCCAGCGATGCACCTCTGGCTGTGGGAACGTGACACTCAGCCACTGCTGCCATGTCGTAATCTCACTCGGCCTATAGCCAGTTTCCTCTTGCCAGGCGCGGTTCACTAACCACAGTTGCCCATCCTCAGCCACCAGCGCCATGGGAAAGGGAGACAGAAAAATACTGCTGCGGAAGATCTGCTCAATTTCTGTATAGGCACGGTAAAAGGACTGCCGTTCTTGCTCTAGCTGGTTGAGGCGGTGGGCACCCACTGCCAACAAGCTAATGAAAAACAGGATCGTACTCAGAACTTGGATGTCTTGCGCAACGGTGCCATTAATAAGCTGCGAATCATGGTGGAGGTACTCCACCGTCCAACCAATGACAATAGGCCCCACAATGACCCATGGTAAAAATTGGCGCAGGAGGATGCCACCCGCCGTTGGTGACATCAGGTAGCGCATTAAGCCGCGATGGGGGCGTAACTGGAGCAAGTGAACACTGAGGAGCCACAGCAAACTCCCACTAATCAGGGAGCCTAAGGTACCGACCTCTTGAGGCAAGCGATAGGTGACGTCCAACAGTTCCAGCAGCAGTAGGCTGCCGCCAGCGATCGCCCCCCCTTGGCTTAAGATAATTTGCCATTGCGGCGTTCCCCCCAGCCCCCACACACTCAGACCCAACCCCAACAAGGCCAAAGGGCGCAAGATAGGTGTATTGACTTGGAGCATCCGGAGTTCCACCAGCCAAGGCTGCGGCCAGAGTGACACGACATGTAGGCTAGCCAGTAGTGTTATCACTAGTAACACCAGCCCCGTTGACCGCTGCACCAGTTGTAGTCGATTCGGCTGCAGCAGTGGTGGCCACCACACGACTAAAAGAATATTGAGTCCGATCAGCCAAACAGCGACAGCACTCAAACCATCAGAAATAGATAACGAGGGTAAGCGGTTCTCATAGAGTGCAAGCAGGAGATCCACCAAAACAGCGGTTCCCACACCAAGGCTTCCCAGCGCCACGACCGTCAATAGTTTTGGATTGGGCATAGATCATTACAGCCGCAAGTGGTAGCTAACGCCTAAATCAAATTTCCTGCTTTTAGTCTAGTCGGGACGCTCAATGCTCTGCGGTTTCAGTTCTGAGAGTCTTGCCCGGTTCCAGCAGCAGCTGCGTGATGCCTCTAAGGCTTGAGGTGGTGAACTGAACCCCGCCCTAGAAGGGCGAGGCTTCTACCCCGGTTAGGGGCTTAATTCCGGGTTCCCCGGTAAAAGACGAACCGCCTCTTGCAGGATATTCCATGCAGCGGTCACGTCGCGAACATGCTGCCTTCCACACGATGGGCACGTCCACTCTCGGTCACTGAGCGTCAAATTGTCGTTCAGTGACCCGCAATCCCAGCAAAGCTTGGTGGACGGGAACCAGCGCTCAATGAATTGAACGGCAGCTCCGTACCACTTGCCCTTATAGGTGGTGTAGACGTGCAGCACTCGGATAGCAGCATCCGAAACAGACTTGGCCAGGCAGTGATTCCTCAACATGCCTTGAATATTCAGCGTTTCCAGCCCCACCAGTTGGTTTTCCTGGGTGAGTTGGTAACTGATTTTGTGGGCTAGGTCAGCCCGCTTAAAGGCCACCCGCTCATAGGCGATGGCCAGCTTTTTCTTTACCTTCCGCCAGTTGTTACTCCCTTTTTGCTTAGCCGCCAAAACCTGTTGTAACCGCGAAATCCGTGCCTCCGCCTTGCGAAAGTAGCGGGGTGCCGTGACCTGGTACTTGACGAACCCTTTCTTATTGAACTGGCGCGTTTCCTTGAACAGCGCCAACATCCGGTTGTAGACAAACCGCACACAGCCAAAGTGGTGAGCAAAGCATTGCTCCTGTTCCTGATTCGGGTAGATGCGAAATTTGTAGGCTTTGTTAATCAGCATGACTGTAGTGCGTCCGTCCTAAAAACTATACTATAGGTGTGCAGTTACCGGCAATATGCAGGGCAACGGTTTAACCGCTATGAGGCAAGATGGTATACAGGTCAAGTCAACGCGCCACGCCAAGTATCAATCAGGGCACCACTTTGTCTGGATACCCTTTAAGCGGCGCAAAATCTTTCGAGATGAGGCTATCATTGAGGCCACGAAGCGGTATATCCGAGAGGCGGCGGCGAACAATGACATTGAGATTGAGGCCATCGAGATTGACCGCACCCTGATAGACCACGTTCACGTTTTTGCATCATTCCCGCCTAGAATGTCAGCGTCTCAAGTCGTGAACATCCTGAAAGGCTACAGTTCACGGCATCTTAGGATGGAGTTTCCCTGGCTGAAGCAGCTCTACCAAAAAGATCCGCTTTGGGCCAGGTCGTTTTATTGGGGAACCTGTGGCAATGTGTCGGCTCAAACCGTTAAGCGCTATATCGAGGAGTGCCAGGGTTGATCAACTCTGCCACTTTGCAGCGGCGCGGGAACCATTCTGTATCCCCGACCTGAAGCAAGGGGGTTTATCTGGTTCCCGTGCCCTCCATTTTCTATAAACTACCCTTGAAGGTGGGCGTTAATCCTACCTTGGCAGTAGGGAAGTCCGAAACTGTCTGTAGCTTGGTCACATCTACAATACAAATAGTTAAAAACATTACCAGACCAGCACGGGTCAGGGGGTCTAGCCATGCAACCATCCAATCCAAATCTATTTACCGAGAAGGCATGGGCGGCGATCGCCCGCACACCAGATTTAGCCAAACAGGCTCAACAGCAAAATCTTGAAAGTGAACACTTGATGAAATCGTTGCTGGAGCAGGATGGCTTGGCAACGCAAATTTTTCAGAAAGCTGGTTGCTCTGTACAGCGGCTGCGGGATCTCACCGATGAGTTTATCAATCGTCAGCCCAAGATTGCGAATCCCAGTGGCGTCTATTTGGGGCAAAGTCTGGATAAGCTCCTAGATCGCGCTGACGAGGTGCGTAAACAATTTGGGGATGACTTTATCTCGATTGAGCATTTAGTCTTGGGGTTTACTCACGACGATCGCTTCGGCAAAAAGCTCTACCAGGATGTTGGCCTCACAGAACGAGGGCTACGAGAAACCATTCAGCAAATTCGCGGTACTCAAAAAGTGACGGATCAAAACCCAGAAGGAAAATACGCCTCCCTTGAAAAGTATGGCCGTGATCTGACGCTCCTTGCCCGCCAAGGCAAGCTGGATCCGGTGATTGGGCGTGATGATGAAATTCGGCGGGTGATTCAAATTCTCTCGCGGCGGACTAAAAATAATCCGGTTTTAATTGGCGAGCCGGGGGTGGGTAAAACTGCCATTGCCGAGGGCTTGGCTCAGCGTATTGTGGCGGGGGATGTTCCCGATTCCCTGCGCGATCGCCAACTCATTGCCTTGGATATGGGGGCGCTGATTGCCGGTGCCAAGTACCGCGGTGAGTTTGAAGAGCGCCTCAAAGCAGTGCTCAAAGAGGTAACCGAGTCCAACGGCCAGATTATTCTTTTTATTGATGAAATCCATACCGTTGTGGGGGCAGGGGCAACCCAAGGGGCGATGGATGCGGGCAACCTGCTCAAGCCCATGCTGGCGCGGGGGGAACTGCGCTGTATTGGTGCCACCACCCTTGATGAATACCGCAAATATATCGAGAAAGATGCAGCCTTAGAGCGGCGCTTTCAACAGGTCTATGTGGATCAGCCCAGCGTTGAAGATACGATCTCGATTTTGCGGGGTCTGAAAGAGCGCTACGAAATTCACCATGGGGTGAAAATTTCCGATACGGCTCTGGTGGCTGCGGCCACACTGTCAACCCGCTACATTAGCGATCGCTTCTTGCCGGACAAAGCCATCGACCTTGTGGATGAGGCAGCCGCCAAGCTGAAAATGGAGATTACCTCTAAACCTGAGGAGCTGGATGAAATTGACCGCAAAATTTTGCAGCTAGAAATGGAGCGGCTCTCGCTGCAAAAAGAAACCTCTGCCGCTTCTCGCGATCGCCTCGAAAAACTGGAGAAAGAACTCGCCGATCTCAAGGAAGAGCAAAGTCGCCTCAATGCCCAGTGGCAAGCGGAAAAAGAAGTCATTGATCGACTGCAAGCCATTAAGGAAGATATTGAAAAAGTCAACATTGAGATTCAGCAGGCCGAGCGCAACTATGACCTCAACCGCGCTGCAGAGCTGAAGTACGGCAAACTCACGGATCTGCAAAAACAACTGGCCGATACCGAAGCCAAGCTACAGCAGACCCAAGTCGGTGGGCGATCGCTGCTGCGGGATGAAGTCACCGAGGCAGACATTGCTGAAATCATCTCCAAGTGGACCGGCATTCCCATCAGCAAGCTGGTGGAATCAGAAGCGCAAAAACTGCTGCACCTAGAAGACGAACTCCACAAGCGAGTCATTGGCCAAGACGAGGCCGTTACCGCTGTGGCTGAAGCCATTCAGCGCTCCCGGGCGGGTTTAGCCGACCCCAACCGTCCCATTGCTAGCTTTATTTTCCTCGGCCCAACGGGTGTGGGTAAAACCGAACTCGCTAAGACGCTGGCGGCCTTCATGTTTGACACCGAAGAGGCCATGGTACGCATTGACATGTCCGAGTACATGGAAAAACACGCCGTATCTCGCCTCATTGGTGCCCCGCCGGGCTATGTTGGCTATGACGAAGGCGGGCAACTGACCGAGGCCATTCGCCGTCGTCCCTACGCTGTTGTTCTCTTTGATGAAATTGAAAAAGCCCATCCCGATGTGTTTAATGTTTTCCTGCAAATTCTTGATGATGGGCGGGTCACCGATGCCCAAGGGCGCACCGTCGATTTCAAAAACACGATCATTATCATGACCAGCAATATCGGCTCGCAATACATTCTGGATGTGGCCGGGGATGACAGCCGCTACAGTGAAATGTACAACCGCGTTATGGAGGCCATGCGCAACCACTTCCGCCCAGAATTTCTCAACCGCGTGGATGAGTTTATTATCTTCCATAGCCTGCGCAAAGAGCAGTTGCGGCAGATTGTGAAACTGCAAGTGCAGCGGCTGCAAGATCGCCTGAGCGATCGCCACATTACCCTCGCCCTTTCGGACAAAGCTATCGACTTCCTAGTCGAGGTAGGCTACGATCCCGTCTATGGTGCCCGTCCGCTGAAGCGGGCAGTGCAAAAACAACTGGAAACCCCTATAGCCAAAGGCATTCTCCGTGGCGATTTCTATGATGGGGATACAGTGATCGTTGAGGTGGGGGATAACGAGCGACTTGTCTTCCAACGCCAGGATGCTACGGCTGCCTTAGCCACATCGTAAGTCCCCCGGTAAGCGGCTGTTAAGATCAACTCCTTCAGGTTCCCTGCTAGGCTATGGCGATCGTTGCTACAGGGCGATGCCTCCCCTGAAAAAAGCGGAACCATTGAAGGAGTTGTCTATACAGGATCACCCGTCCTGCTGCTCATAGCTGTTGTTATATAGAAATTGCTACCGTTGAAGGGAAACGTTTTTTTCGAGCAGCAATGTTAAAGCTCCTGCGCTATCTGCTGTTGCTGTGCTTGAGTGCTGGATTGGTGCTGGCCTGTGCCCGGCAATCAGCCACTTCTGCCACCGATGCTCTAACAGCACGCATCGAACAACTGCGGCAAGCTCCCCTCACCGTGGTTGTGGAAGATGCTCAAGGACGGGGGATTGCCAATGCCAGTATCATGCTGAGTCAGCAAACCCACACCTTTGCCTTTGGTGTTGCCTTAGATACAGCGATGTTTGCACCATCGCCACCGGCAGCAGCCAACTGGTACCGAGATACCGCCCGTCAGAATTTTAATGCCGCTGTTCATGAAAATGCCCTGAAGTGGTATGACCTTGAGCCAGAGCAGGGCAAGCTAGACTTTACGATGGCGGATCGCATCCTAGCTTGGAGTGAGGCGCAAGGTTGGCCCATGCGGGGGCACACCCTCTTTTGGGAAGTAGAACAGTTCAATCCAGCATGGCTCAAAACCCTAACTCCCGAGCAATTGCGCTCCGCAGTCAAGACCCATGCCATCGCTGTTTGTCGTCACTACCGTGGGCGCATCAATGAGTTTGATGTTAATAACGAAATGCTTCACGGTAATTTTTTCCGCAGCCGCTTAGGAGATGGCATCGTTAAGGAGATGTTTGAGTGGTGCCACGAAGGCAACCCCAAAGCCGTGCTCTACGTGAACGACTACGGCATTATCGAAGGCGATCGCCTCGACGATTATGTTCAGCAGATTCGTACACTACTTAACCAAGGGGTACCCATTGGTGGCATTGGCATTCAAGCCCATTTAGAATACCCGCTCGATGCGGCTAAAATGCAGCGTGCCCTCGATACCTTAGCGCAATTTAACTTACCCCTAAAAATTACTGAAGTTAGCGTTAGCCTTGCGGACGAGGAGCAGCAGGCGCAGACCCTACGGCAGATCTATCGTATTGCCTTTGCCCACCCCGCCGTCAAAGAAATTCTGCTCTGGGGGTTTTGGGAAGGCAACCACTGGCGACCCCAAGCCGCACTCTACCGCCGTGATTTTTCGCCCAAAAGCGCCGCCCGTACCTACCGCCAACTCCTCTTTCAGGACTGGTGGACAACGCTCAGCGGTAAAACCAACCAAGCAGGACACTGGCAAGGGCGAGGATACCTCGGGCGCTATCGCTTAACAGTAACCGCCAAAGGCAAAACCGCTAGCCAAGAGTTCGTCTTACCAGAGGGGGAACAACACTCACCCTTCGGCTGTAAACCGCCTCCCTCAGTTGAGGATTGCAACCTAGGAGTGCCCAAGGGCACGTTATACTGAGAAGGGGCAACTGCCCTAATGCTTTATCGGCTGCAACCTCCCCTATGGCTGTTTTTGAAGGCACCTATCAAGTTCTTGGCTCACCACGGTTTGCCATAGTCATTTCCCGGTTTAATGACTTGATTACCACTAAGCTGCTGGAAGGCTGCCAAGATTGCTTACGTCGCCATGGGGTTGACCCAAACCCCAAGGGAGTTCAAGTGGACTATGCTTGGGTACCCGGCAGCTTTGAAATTCCCCTTGTGGCTGCCCAAATGGCGGCGAGCCGTCGTTATGCGGCTGTAATCTGCCTCGGTGCGGTCATTCGTGGTCAAACCCCGCACTTTGACTATGTGGCCGCCGAAGTTACCAAAGGGATTGCCACGGCTGCGATGCAAACCGGCGTTCCCATTGTCTATGGCATCCTCACGACCGATACGATGCAGCAGGCGCTAGAGCGAGCAGGCATTAAAAGCAACAAAGGGTGGGAGTATGCCCTCAATGCCCTAGAAATGGCTAACCTTATCCAAGCATTACAAGTCCATGGCAGCATGGAGTCAGCCCAGTTGCGCCCCAGTGCTACCATAATTACCGAGGAATCGTGGTCACCGCCCAGCACGACCTTATAAGTTAGTATAATTTAATATAATTAATTCAATTTCTGTAAGATAGACTTGAGCCGCCCCCAAAGACGAAACGGCATTGCTGAGCGCTCAGGCAGTTCTGTTTGGTCTGTCATAATTTTTAATGAATTGCCGTCCACGGGTGACGCAAATATGATTCTGTTTCCCTTGTCTGTTCTGTCCATTCTTACGGATGTGGGTCGATTGACATTTGGGACACTGCATTCGTTTCTTCTCTAACTCATATCTATTCTATATTGTGAAATGCCCCATTTTTTTGTCAGACCGAAATGGGGAGGCATATTTCCACACCAGCAACAGTGAAAAGTAGGGTAGCTCTAAGGCAGGCCAGCGAGTCAGAGGGTAATACACCTGTTGCTGGGGGGTTGTTGCCCAGATCACCACCGCCGCTTGCGCCAGCAGATTATGGGTCTGCAACCACTGCCACACTTGGGGATAGACCGCCCGTACTTTCATTAAGACAAGAACATCGGCCCATCCCCATGCTTGGGTGAGTTCATCTGCATGGTACATAGCAGGTAAAATAGCGAGGCGATCGCCGCCGCACGTCAAGGGCAGCCCCAAGACCGCCGCTGCCGCTAAGGGCGAGCAAATTCCCGGAATAATTCCTAGGGGTACCGTGGGGTCAAGCTGCTGGACAGCGCTGCCAAGGTAGGTGAAGGTACTATAGAAGCTCACATCCCCTTCCGAGACAAACACCACATCCAGTCCTTGCTGCAGGTAGTCATAGACACACTCAGCCGCAATGTGCCATGCTTGCTGCAACTGGTTCTCGTCCAAGACGTAGGGAAACTCAAGGGGGAGCCGTACCTGCTGTGGCTTCAGATGGGGGGCAATAATCTGCTCTGCCACCCCCATACGCCCTTGCACCCCTGCCGGAAAGGCCACCACCGGTGCTGCTTGCAGCCGCCGCCAGCCTTTGAGGGTAATTAACTCCGGATCGCCAGGGCCTACGCCAACGCCCCACAGAGTGGTCACTATCCCCACCCCCACCAATGTCCCAGTTGATACACACTACCGCTGACCAGCCACGCGATGCCAAGGGCATAGACGGTCGCAAACACGGTAAATCGCCACTGCTTCGACTCGCTCCACAGGGTCGCCAGCGTACTTAAGCAGGGGGTATAAAGCAACGTAAACACCATAAAACTATAGGCCTGTAGGGGCGTGAGATCTCGGGCGATCGCCTGCTGTAGCTCACTGCCAGGTAACTGGTAAATGACGGCCAACGCACCAATGACAATCTCCTTGGCCACGAACCCCACGATCAAGGCAATGGTCAACGGTGGCGTAATACCCACGGGAGCTAACAGCGGTTGTAGAGCCAGACCCAATTGACCTGCCCAAGTTTCGGCACTGGCAGGAGCAGCACTGAGGGGCAAATGGGTGAGTGCCCACACCACCAGTACCCCCGCCATAATAAATCCACTGGCGCGCGCCAAGAAATGCTGCACCTCCCCCCATGCCCGCCACCCCACCTGTGCCAAGGTTGGCCAACGATAGGGGGGCAACTCCAAAAGAAATGGATCTGTATTGGGAAAATACCCTTGGGCGCACAGGGCAGTGAGCAGGGCAACCACAACACTCCAACCGTACAGAGACAGGAGCACCACCGCTCCCCAGTGGGGGGGAAATAAACAGGCAATGAGAAAGACAAACACCTGTAGCCGTGCCGAGCACAGGGAGAAGGGAATCACCAGCATCGTCAGCAGCCGCAGCCCCGGTGAGCGGATGACGCGCGTGGCCATCAAGGCGGGGACGTTGCAGCCAAAACCCCATGAGGCTGAGCACAAAACTGCGGCCATCTAGTCCTAATCGCGCCATGAGACCATCCATTAAGTACGCGGCTCGCGCTAGGTAGCCACTGTCCTCAATGATGGCCATGGCAATAAAAAAAATTGTTACTAAAGGCACAAAGGACGCAACGGTGGTGATGCCCCCATACAGCCCCTCGACCACCATGCTCTGCCACAAGGGTGGCCACGGCGCTACGAGGGGGCTGAGCACGGTGGCTTGTAACTGCTCAAAACCATCGCTGAGCCAACCCTGTACCCCTAGCCCAAGACTCCACACCCCTTGAAAGACAAGGTACAGTCCCACGAAAAACAGGGGCAGCCCCCACAGGGGGTGCAACAGCCAGCGATCCAGCCGCTGCGTCAGGGTTTGTTGGGGCAAACTGGGCCAGGTGACAACTCCTTTGAGGAACGGTGCGACTGCCTCAGGGGGAATATCGGGTAGCACAGGCTCTTGCAGAGGCTGTGAGGGGATGGGGGCGTGCTGCAGGGCATGGCTGAGGGTGTGGTAGGCCTCTAGATAGCCACCGCCATACTTGGCACTCAGGGCAACCACGGGTACACCGAGGCGATCGCCCAACGCTTGGGTGTTTATCTCAATTCTCAATCGTCGCGCTTCATCCACCATATTCAACAAAACGACCGTTGGAATTCCCCACGCTTTGACTTGCAGCACCAACCGTAACTGATGCTGAATTTGGCTGGCATTGAGAATCACCAGAATTAACCGCACCGGCACCTGGGAAAGAAACTGCCGCACAATGGTTTCATCGGCAGCGGTTCCCGCCAGATCGTAGATGCCGGGTAAATCCACGAGGGTGACGCTTTCGCCGTTGAGGGTCACGGTGGCCTGAGCCATATCTACGGTGATGCCCGGCCAGTTGCCCACCCGAGTACGAGCCGCAGCAATGCGGTTAAAGAAGGTGGATTTACCGGTATTGGGTAGCCCCAGTAAGGCAATGGTGCTCGGGGTCATTGGGGGGAGCGCGGTTGGGACAATTGTTGCAGTTCGAAGGTGCCACTATCGCCATTGTTGAGGGGAATCACTAAGCGGCTGAGGACACGGCCATCCTCTAGTTTGTACATATCGAGGGTATAGCCAAGTCGCTGGCAGAGGGCAAAGCAGACTTTGAGGTGGCGACCGGGGGGGTGATCTAAGCTGGACGGTGCCAGCCAATCTAAATGATCGAGGTGGTGCAGATCAATGAGCAAGCGTGGGTCGATGTCGCCATTATCGGTAATCGACAGCTCGAGCCATGCAAGGGCTTTGCCTCCCTGCCCTATTCCTTCGAGTTGCTGACACCAGAGATCCACCCGTCCTTGGGAGGGCGATCGCTGGCAGGCAAATAAAAGTAACTCGTAAAGGATTAGCTCTAGCTTGCTAATATCGCCGTTGAGGGTGAGCACAGGTTGGTTGTGCACCTGAATCCAGAGGTCTTTCTTTTGTTTCCAGTGTTCAATGCGGTCGAGGGTGCGCTTGAGAATGACTGCCAAACCAGCACTGTCAACGGACTTTTCAAGTTGCCATATTTCCTTCGTCAGTAGGGGATGCAGGGATTCCAGTTGACTCTGGAGTAAACTCCCGAGGCGGCGCAGCTGCGGATCTGCCTGCTCGGGGTGCTGTTGCAACCACTGGTTAAATTGGTTGCAGGTACTGGCCAGTTGGCCGTAGGCGTGCTCGACTCGCCGATGTTTGTACCAGTTTAGGTTTTCTAGGGTTTGCCAACCCTGGGTGAGCACCTGCACTAAGCAAATGCTGCGGTGTGCCCAAGCCATGTGGTTTACTAGGGTAATCAATGACTCTAGGTGTAGGGTTGACCAGAGACGCTGGGGGCGATCGGCAATGATTAATACTCCTGAAGGCTCGTACTCAGGATCTGTTCGCAGGGCGATCGCCAACACTTGGCCAATATCTGGCCCACAAAGCCATTCGCGGGTACGGGGGTCAAGTGCTGCTGCGGTGGTTTGAATTAACCACGCGTGGGGATTGGTACTCAGATCGGCTTGGGAGGCCATGAGGGCGCTGTGGATGAGGGGGTCTTCGTAGATGGCAACTTCCGCCTCATTCCGGATGGCAAACTTCGGGTGACCCGGAGGTGGCGCAACAATCCAGCCAGTTGTCTGACCCGGAGGCCACGTAACCAAGGCCACTAGGGGCACCTGCATTAGGTTCATGATGTGTTGCAGACCCGCTAATTCTGCACGCTCCAGATTTTGGGTGCGCTGTAGTGCCGCTAGTCCTGCCAACATTGCCGAGCGCACCTGCTCTTGCTGGCTGTTGGTTGTTTGCAGTTGCCATTGATGACTGAGGAGGCCAAGGGCACGGGCAACGTCTTGCAAAAGGGTTTGTTGCGATCGCCCCCATAGGGTTGGCTCGCTGCGACCCACCAAGAGCACGGCTTCTAGGGAATGCCCCGGAGTGGTGGTGGCCACCATCAAGGATTTGATATTCAGTTTGCTGAGGGCATCTTTCCACGAGAACAATCGCAGTTCGTGGGTATAGTCCTCGAGGGCGATCGCGGTGGTTGCGGTTTCCAGTAATTGCCAATCCATTTTTTGCAGGGGTGGCAAGGGTGGATGGCGATCGCGCCCTCGCGGTGCCGGATGCTGAAGCAGCACATCAAAGGTTTGACTGAGGGAATTGTAGCTGAGTAAAAATACCCACTGGGCTGCAAATTCTGCTGCCAGCCTCTCCCCCGCCTGTTGTAGCACTCGTTTCCAGTCCTGTTCATCACAGATTGCTTGGGTGAGATCGCTCAGTAGGCTTTGCGCTTGCTGCGTTTGCCCCAGCATCTGCTCGGCACGCTCTACGGGGGCGGCCAAGGCCAATAGATCTGCTGCGACTCGCAATAGTCTCCTTTCGTTGTCATTCCATGGATAGGGTTCCGCTTTCTCAAGGGTCAGGAATCCCATCACCTCGGTGCCCATGAGAATGGAGTAGCCACTAAGGCACGGCAGTTCAGCATCTGCATCAGGCGCAGCGGAGCCGTACTGCTGACCACGCTTTGCATGTCACTGACACTTACGGTTTGCCCCCCCGCCAAGGCAGCATAACATCCCCCCAATTCTTGCTGGGTAATCGCCAAGGGTTGACGCTGGCTCTCGCGCCCCATAGGCTTACCGAGGGTGTAACTGCGGCGACGGTAGAGGGGCTGCTCTAAGTCACGCCAAAACAAACTCGTGCGCTGGGGTTGGCAGAACTGATGCAAGGCCAACAGCAGTGCTTCAATACGCTGGCCAAGGGTGTTGGCACGGCTGGCCTCCTGTAGTAAATGGTGGATGGGGTCATCGTGACCCACTACGGGTACGCTGGCCTGAGGGGGGTCACTGCTGGGCTTGGTGGCCGTTAGCCGTTCAACTTCAGCCCCAAGGACGCTCATCAAGAGGGTCATGTGGGCAAGGTCATCTCCCCGTAGCGTTTCGCCCCACGTAGTTGAGCCTAGCATCAGTACCCCAAGGGGGTGGCGATGCCGCACAATCGGATAAATCACAGCACCTTGAATCCCCAGCCGCACTGCCGCATCGCGCCACTCGCCAAGGCGGGGTTCCTCTTTGAGGCTGGGTAAGCTAATGGGCTTACGTTGCATGAGGACTTGGTCTAAAAGGCTACCCGGGACTAGCGGTATTTTTTGCTTGAGCAGCCCTACCTCGCCCACAGGGGTGATGCCCCCCTGTCCAATCAATTGTTTGCCACGTTCGTTGTAGATCGCCAACCAGACAAAGGCCATCCCCAGAGCGTCAGTGCTATAGCTAATGAGGGGGGGCAATAGTCCCACCAGTTGCTCCTGCTGTTGCAGTTGCTTTGTGGTGTTCACCAACGCAGCAAGGGCAGGTGTCACCTTGGGAGGCTTGGCAGAGGTCATAGGGGCGACAGCAACTAAAACAATTGATTTTATTCTAGCTTTCAGCGTTGGGGCACTTGAGGGTCGCAGCCAACTCAGCGCACGCCAGCAGGAAATCCGCTGATACCGGCGCAGGCCATTTCCCTTCAGCCCGCCGCCCCTGAAGCACAATCAGGTGTAAGCCGTAGGCATGGGGGTAGCCGTCAAGCTCTAGATAGATCTGGTCATTGCTAGCGGTGAGGGCGATCGCCTCGTCGGGCATCAGTTCACTGCTCATCCCCTGTAACTGCTGCGTCAGTTGGGCCAGTAGTGCAGTAAAGGCTTGGAATTCGGCGGCGGTAAGTTCAATTGCCCAGTCGTCACTCCCCACCAGCGCGGGGAATGCATCAGACGCGCTGCGCCAGCCAACACGCCAGCCCTGACCCGTCCGTAAGTCTTGCGTCATCCTAGAACGTCGGAATCAAATTACTCTCCCCGCCAAATAGCGCCCACGAGAGAAAGAAATTCAGAATAAAGATTGCGAGCAACGACATCACCACTGCTGCGGTGGTGGATTGTCCCACCCCTTTTGCCCCCCCTGTGGTGGTCAGCCCCCAGTTACAGCCAATGATGGCCACAACAGCGCCAAAAATTCCGGATTTAATAATAGAACTCCAAATATCCCACGATTGTAGAAAGTTTTGAATAGACTCGATGTAAATGGTGCGGGGAATGCCGTAGAGATAATCGGCAATGATCATCCCGCCCCACAAGCCAGTTACCAAGGAAAGAATATTCAAAATCGGCAACATCAGCAGGCAGGCAATAAAACGCGGAACCACGAGGTAGTCCACCGGATCAGTGCCCAGCATATGGAGGGCATCGATTTGTTCCGTCACCTTCATGGTGCCAATTTCGGCAGCAAAGGCAGACCCTACCCGACCCGCCAACACAACCGCTGTTAATACAGGCCCCAGTTCGCGGGTGAGGGCGATCGCCAGCACCCCACCAACCGCTGAGGTAGCGCCAAAGGTAATAAACTCCCGCGCCACCTGAATGGTGAACACCATCCCCACAAAGGCTGCGGTAATGAGGGCAACCCCCACCGATTCTGGCCCCACCAACGCCATTTGATTCATGCAATTACGAAAGGAAATGCGACCTTTCAGCAGATGGAAGGTAACTTTCCCCGCCAACATAAAAGCAGAGCCAAAGCGTTGAGTCCCCTGATTAAGCCGCCAGCGAGGCCGTTTCCGCATACCTCTCCTCTAAAAATTATTGGTGTCTGCTGAGCCACTACTGAGCCCCGATAATTTCAAGAAGAGATTCTTATCGGTATTACTTTGATAGACACAGCTAATGTCGGGGTTACCTTCGAGGTTACCGACATAGCCAAAGGTATTGAGTCGCTGCCGACAGGTGCGTAACTGCTCGCCCGTAATGAGTTTGCGTTGCTCCAGCAGTGCAACGTTGTTGGCTCGGATCACGCAGCCCGGCTGCATCAGAGGCTGGGACACAAACACAGAGAAGGGGTTAAAGGTAACAAAAATACGGGTGTCAACGGCAATGGCACTCGCGCCAAACTGAACGCAAATATCGGGGTTAGGTGCTGCCTGATCAATAAACTGGGTAGAGGCTACATTATCGGGGTTGAGGGTGGTGGTTTTACTAAAGGTGACACCAACACCAACACCAATAATAAACACTCCTCCCAAGACCGCGAGGGTACGGGAGTTAAATTTGGACTCCGTTTCCGATACTCGACTGGGCTGAGGGCGAGCACGGGAGGGCGATCGCGGCGGGGGAGAACGTCGGGGCATAGCAAAACAAGCGAAACTCAACAGCACTTCTCTACCAGTATGCCCTTGGGATGAGAGATTTGGATGGCGTCTTACTGCTTTGGCTTCGCCTTATTCACTTTGAGCACGCGTCCTAGCCATGTTGCGCCATCGAGATCATCAATTGCTGCCGTTTCCTGACTTTCATCCACTAGCTCTACGAAGGCAAAACCACGACGTTTGCCTGTTTCACGATCCACCGGCAACACAATCCGGCGAATTTCGCCATACTTTTCAAACACTTCGCGCAGATTTTCCTCGGTCGCGTCATAGGAGAGGTTGCCAATGTACAGTGTCATAACCCGAACTCAGAAGCAATTTGAGTTCATCATAGCCTTTAGACTCCATTTATCCATGCGATCCACGCTACAGAATCCTATGAATTGCAACGAAAGTTAACGATGGTTGCCCTAGGAATCAAAAAGGTTAAAAAGAAATTAATACCTAGCGGCGTCAGTACCTAGGGAGCTTGGGGGTTCCGATCGCCTGCCACCGCTGATGCTATGAACACGTTGGCCGATCCCCCGACTTAAAAAAACTACGTTGAACATTGCCTGCTGAACGTGGTTGGGAATCCCTTAAAAAAGAACGAGCCAGAGAGGTGCCCTAGCTCGTTGTTCTCAGAAATAATCTTTTGTTAAAAACTACAGCCGCTAGCGTGCTGTGGCTGCCATTTTTTCTTCAGCTAATTCCCGCAAGCTGGGAAATAAAAAATGATTCTCTTCAACGTACTGCGCACCAAACAACCCTTTTTCTGCCCAGAAATAGCGATCGGTTGTATGCTCATTACGCTTGACAAGGAGTAAGGCAGGTGGCGCGATCCCCTTAGCCTGAATGAATTTCCGAGCCGCGGTCACTGGTTTATCTTCGCCACTCTCAATGCTATATTGAGGTACGCACTCAAGGATCCTGCGCCCTTCAAGACGACGCCGACTCTTCCGCTTCCGTCTTCTGGCCAAGTTGCCCTACCTCCTTTTTGCTATAAGGACTGTTGCCGGGTTTACAAAAGTCGCCCTTTAGTATATCCGGTATATTTTAGAATTTCAACTTTCCTTAATTTATCGAAACACGATTTACTTTAAATACGATGATCCCCTATGCTAGGGTCACCAGACTTTATGATCCCACTCCCTAAACTATAGGAAATTGTGACACTTCACAAAGTGGCTACAAGTCGTTGTCTGCCAATCCGGTAGGCTAACCTAGAAGGCAACTGAGCACGTGCCCTAAGAGTTCGAAGCCTATGATGATTCAACGGTTAGTCCGCCGTGTGCTGGAAACGCAGGTGTTGACCTCAGCTATTGAAAACCAAATTTCCCAACTGCTCTGGAAGCGGGAATACGATGGTGAGGATATCATTGCCTTAGCTGAGCTGTTGGATGCCCTCGATAACCAGCAAATTCAAACGCAGCAGTAATTAAGGCACCTCCGGTGACACGTTTTCCAACGACGATACTGGTACTAAATGCTGGCTCCAGTAGCCTGAAGGTTTGCTTGTATCAACTGGAGGCTGAGCCAGACACTGTGCCCCCGCCCTGTTGGCACGCTCTGTTGGATTGGGGAGAAGACCCAACAACAGCAAAGCTCAAGGTCAAGACTTCGCACCAACAGTACCAGAGCATCCTCACCCATCCTCAAGGGGCGATCACTGGGTTGCCTGCTTGGATAAAGGCTCTCCTAGCGACTCTCACCGAGGGACAGACCGCTGTTGTGCAGACCCTAGATGATATTTGCATGATTGGGCATCGAGTGGTACATGGCGGTTTGCGCTATCAGGCTCCTGTACAGGTTGATGCTGCTGTTAAAGCGGCGATCGCTGAATTTAGTGAGTATGCTCCTTTGCACAATCCCGCAAATCTGGCAGGCATCGAGGTGATGGAGCAACTCTGCCCACAGATTCCGCAAGTGGCCGTGTTCGATACAGCGTTCCATGCTCACCTGCCAAGGGTGGCGCGAACCTATCCTATCCCCCAAGAATTGAGCGCAGCAGGTATTCAACGCTATGGCTTCCATGGCATTAGCCATCAGTACGTCAGTGAACGTGCCGCTCCACTGCTAGAGCTGCCCCCGACAGCATTACGGTTAATTACCTGTCACTTGGGCAATGGCTGCTCGTTGGCAGCGGTTAAAGGAGGCCAGTGTGTTGAGACGACCATGGGCTTTACTCCTGCTGCGGGGGTGATGATGGGCACTCGCTGTGGTGATATTGATCCGGGGATTTTGCTGTATTTGCTGCGCCGTGGCTACAGCGTGGATCAGTTAGATCAACTGGTCAATCGGCAGTCGGGACTGTTGGGGGTTTCCGGCATTAGTAATGATTTACGTCAAATTTTGGCAGCCATCGATCAGGGAGTAGCAGCAGCACAGCTTGCCTACGATTGCTTTATCTATTCGCTACAGCGGGGCATTGCTAGCTTAATCCCGCCTTTGGGAGGGGTGGATGCACTGGTGTTTACAGCGGGAATTGGTGAAAACGCGCCATCGGTGCGGGCTGATGTGTGCCACGGTCTGGGGTGGCTAGGGGTGCACCTCAACCCTGTGGCGAATGAACAACACCATGGCGATCGCGACATTGCCAGCGCTACCTCTAGGGTTCGAGTGCTTGTCCTACAGACCCAGGAAGATTGGGCGATCGCCCGTGCCTGCCTAAAAGTCTTAGCCGCTTAACGACACCTTTAGCAGGTCACGTATGCCGTAACCAGCAAACACCTGTCTATTGAGTGCTTGAGGTTGGGCAGCCTATCGTTATAGTAGTGATGTGGGCGGGCTAAAACCCCTCCGCTTTAGCGAGGGGATACAGCCAACTCAGGGGGCTTTAGCCCTCTCTATGTGTTAAACTAGAGACGTGGAAAGTAGGCGTATCAACTACGCGAAGAAACATCCTAGTACGGAGAGATCCCGGCAAGTAAGTCACTACCGCTTTGGCGGCAAGCCTAAACCACTGCAAGCAATGGCAGGATGTTGAGCGTATCGAACTGGCTAGTGTTGAAAAGTGCGAAACCACGAACCGAAACATAAACGTAGTCCCAATAGCAGAAATGCTTGAGGTGAGTAGGGGGTCTTTGACTGCCCCCACCCGCATTAAGTTGTGGGTGACAGCTCAAGGGAAAAGCGAAGCAACGCGGCTTCAGCCCGTTGCGTAGCATCCTTTGGGAATCCCCTCTCTTTCAAGGAGGGGAGAAGTCAAACACCCCTAGGCACGTTGTCAGCTACGCCAGCAACCAGTCTGCTGAGCGGTAGCACCGCCCATTGATGGCATGGACGACTGTCCTAGGACAGCAATAGGTCAATGTTGATGTCCTTAAGGAAGTATCAAGATTCATCGATAAACCTTGACGCTCTCGGGAACTCGTTCGTACAATGCGGGTAATTATTCACTTTTCGTTCATGCAATTTTCAGTATTCAAGTTCTAGAATCCTGAGTTCGTTCTAAGGACACTTGGTTTGAATGACTGGGATTGCTTTTTTGTGGGGCGTCAAGAAATTGTTCAACACGCCTAAATACCGTGGTTTGGATTGATTAAACAGGAGTAAAGCTGTGTTTAATATGCGTCGTGCCGCTGTGGTTGCCCTTGCTGCAACAGCAACTTGTGCAACTGTGATGTTAGCTCCCGCCGAAGCCCGTGAGGTCAAGGCTGTGCGGGGAATTGTTACCAATATTGATGGCGATAATGTCACTCTACGCCAGCCGTGGGGAGAAGAAATTGTGGTGGTGTTTGATCGCAAACATCGCCAGCGCCCTTTCCGGGCTGAAATTGTTGAGGGGATGGATATTGCCGTGATTCTCAAGCCTAAGGCCAGCGTCCCAACGGCCAAAATCATTTGTGCTGCTATTGTTCCTGCCCCTCCCTACGTAGCCGTGACCCCGATTCAAGTCCCCTAGGTCACCGCTCCACCTCCAGCTCGCATCCCTGCTGCTGCTCCACCGCCTGCTATGCCACCTGCTCGGATTCTGTACTAGGCGTGTAACCAACGGTAGCTTTTTGGGTGTTGCTGAGTGTGGCTGCCCTCATCCCCAACCCTTCTCCCCAAGGAGAAGGGCGCTAAGAGTCTTGTTCCCTCTCCTTTGGGAAAGGGCTAGGGTGAGGGTGGCAAAAGACTCACACCCGAACATCATACTTCCATTCGGCAACGCCGCTTTTTGCTATTTAGCAAATGCACAATGTGGGGTACAAGAGCATAGCTTCAGTGGTAGTCAAGCTCATAAGTAACCCCATATTGACAAAAAAGATTAAGCTAGGAGTCGTCATCATGTCACGGTGGGGAAAAACACATTTTTGGGGTTTGTTGATAGGCGCTATCGGGGCGATCGCTACTGGCTACAGCAGTGCTGGTGCTGTCCCTGCTGAGGCAACCCTGAGTCGTGCCCCTGACACAGAGCCGTATTTACCATTGACGATTGCTCCCCCCACAATGGCATTACCTCCTCTGGGGGATGCTGCTAATTTTTTACCCGCCTTAGAGCGTAAGATTGTCCTGCGGTTACGGGAGCGCCGTGTTTTCTTGTACGAGGGTGATCAGGTGCTGGTTAGCTACCCAGTTGCGGTGGGTAAGCCGGGCTGGGAAACGCCCCAAGGTCAATTTAAAGTCCTCCATAAAGTGGTCAACCCCCGCTGGGAAAGCCCCTTTACTGGGTCAGTGATTCCGCCGGGGCCACGCAATCCCTTGGGCGATCGCCTCATTGTGTTTGCCCCGATGGGGAATAACAACTATGCGGGGTTCCACGGAACTCCCAACGAGTCTGCTATTGGCCAAGCAGTGTCCCATGGTTGCGTGCGGATGCGTAACAGTGATATTCGTGCCCTATTCGAGAAAATTGAAGTGGGTACACGGGTAATTGTGCAGCCTTAGCATGCGACAGCCGCTATTGACAATGAATGATAGTTGTAAACTACTCCCAGCTAAAGCAGGGAGCTTTTAGTAGCCCTGCAGTTAGCAAGCCAACCGCGAGCCCCTGGGGTGGTTTACAACACCCCCAATCGACCGTTACCAGTGCCTTGAACAACCGTTTCTGGTGTCCGCAGTACAATTATAACCTAAAACAACTGAAGTTGCTAAAGGAGCTTTCCTCCCCGCACTGAAGTACGGGGCTTCCAGCCCTACCCGATGTGAGGGAGAACTGCCGCAGTGTAGAAGCCAAAATTTGTCCTAACCGAATAGACAACCGCCATAGATCGTTAAGGAGATTCTCTAATGTCTCAAACCCCAAATCTAAGCTCCCTCTATGACCAAGATATTTTGTTGTGGTCAGAAGATACGGTTGCCAAGCTGAAAGCACGGGACTTTGACCATCTGGATATTGAGCATTTGATCGAAGAGGTAGAGGCATTGGGGATCTCTCAGAAAAAGGAATTGATTAGTCGTTTAATTGTTTTACTAGAACATTTATTAAAACGGTTATATGTGAACTTGCCCGGTGACTACAATGGATGGGAGCGAACAATTCGGACTCAGCGTTCGGAACTAGAAGTTTTATTAGATACCGCACCGAGCTTAAGCAATCGATGGGAACTCAGTTTTGATAAGGCTTGGCAAATTGCGCTTAAAAATGTACGGAAGGAATATCCTCAAGTCTCTTTTCCGGATGCATGGAGTTACGATCGCGCCATCGAGCAATTATTGAATAATGACTTTTGGCTGCAATCCACTGAGGAGAATTAGTATGCCATCCAATCTCTATGAAACTGATTTTTACGCCTGGACACTGGAGCAGTCAAAGTTGCTTAAGGAAGGCGATTTTAAGCATCTGGACATCCCAAATTTGGTGGAGGAAATTGAGTCATTGGGGAAGCAACAGCGTCAGGAACTGAGAAACCGACTCGGTGTTTTAATTGGGCATCTTTTGAAGTGGGATTATCAGCCCGACAAGCGCAGCAAAAGCTGGCGCGTGACCATTCAAATCCAACGTCGTGAAATCGAAGATCTGTTGGACGAAAACCCTAGCCTCAAGCCCTATTTGTTAGAGGCGATCGCTAAGGGATATAAAGCTGGAGTCGATCTAGTACGGCTAGAGACTCCCTTGGATTATGAGGATTTGCCGAAGACTTGTCCTTATACATGCGAGCAACTGTTCGATCCAAATTTTCCCGCTGATTTGAATTCAATGATCTGAGTTAGGACTTGAATATATGCCATCCAATCTCTACGAAACGGATTTCTATGCCTGGACACTGGAGCAGTCAAAGTTGCTTAAGGAAGGCGATTTCAAGCATCTGGACATCCCAAATTTGGTGGAGGAAATTGAGTCATTGGGAAAGCAGGAACGTCGAGAACTGGAAAGTCGCTTAGGAATTTTAATTGGGCACCTGTTGAAGTGGCACTACCAACCGGAACAGCGTAGTAAAAGTTGGCGAGCCACAATTCGCGAGCAACGGCGAGCAGCACAAAAACTAATCGGTCAAAACCCTAGCCTCAAACCCTATCTGACAGAGATAATTGCCGATGCTTATGAATCTGGTAAGGATTTAGTTGTGGGTGAAACCCCTTTAGACTATGAGGATTTACCCCAAAGTTGTCCCTATACACCCGAACAACTCTTTGACCCTAACTTTCCCACTGATTTGACCCCTGCTTAATTTGCTGGCATTTAGCTATTGATTAAGCATAACTCGGACGATAGAGCCGGAATTATTGGTAGCAGCTTCTATCTTAAATAGTTTTTTATTTGACTTTATGATTCGTCAGAAAGTAACAGCTCATTGCAATATGTTTTATGTTTACTCAATGCCTGTTCCTCGGCTTCAAGAAGGGGATAAATGGTTTGCTGAAATTGTGGAGCGGGCGGCGAAGCTGATTTGCACTACGCCGGAGTTTGAGGATTTGTGGGCGGCGGTTTTCCCTCATCCCCTAACCCCTTCTCTCAAGGGGGGAGAAGGGGAACCGGACAGTACTCTTGCTCCCCTCTCCCGTTCTGGAGCTGGAGAAGGGGGACAAGACCATCCACTCTCTCCCTCTTTGGGAGAGGAATGTAGGGTGAGGGCTAACGAGGGGCGTGGCGTTACCGACGAAGCTGAACGGGCAAAATTGCGGGCGGAACTGGATGGCATCATTGCCCATTTGTATGGTCTCACCGAAACCGAATTTGTCCATATTCTCAGCACTTTTCCCCTAGTGCCCGAAGACACTAAACAAGCGGCTCTCCAAGCTTACCGTGAGTTAAGGTGAACTACCGCTCCTCATCGCTACGGGCTAGATAAGCGGCTTCCTTGTTCAACGGGGACAGCATCTAACAAAACCGACGTTTTACCAGATGACTTACGTTCCCTCCCAAAGGCAGTAGAGCGAGTTCCTAACTCCAATATCCGCAAGGCTTCATTGTACTTGAGCATGGTGCAAAACATCCCCCAACCACCGTCACTAATCGCTTTAGCGAGGTTGGGATTTCGCACCATCCCCTTCACATAAAGATTCTCTACAGCAATCACTTGGTTGTCGTTGACTATCTTGCGGGATAGCTTGTGTAGAAAATCTTCACGACAGCGAGCTATTTTACTGTGAACGCGAGCGACTCGCTGTCGAGCTTTATCGCGATTGTTGCTTCCCTGCTTTTTGCGAGAAAGCTTCTTCTATTTGCGCTTTAGGTTACGAGCATGTTTGGCTAAGTGTCGAGGATGATCAAACTTTGAGCCGTCACTCGTAATTGCGAAGTGAGTCAGCCCTAAATCTATGCCTATTGCTTTCCCCTCAGGACTAGGAGGAGGTTGCTCTCGGCCATCCTCAACGAGGAGGGACACATAGTACTTCCCATCTGGATTGAGCGAAACCGTAGCCGATTTGATTTTTCCCTCAAACTCTCGATGTTGACAGCAGTACAACGTCCCAACGTTTCCAGGGAGTTTAACGTCATCCCCTTCTACTTTGACGTTTTGAGGGTAGGTCATCGATTGACGACCTTTTTTGGATTTGAATCTTGGTAGCTTCGCTCTTCCCTCAAAAAAGTTCTTGTAAGCCGTGGATAAATTTAGAGCCACAACTTGCAAGCACTGCGAGTAAGCTTCCTTCAGCCAAGGGTGCTGCTTCTTTAGGCTAGGGAGTACTCCCTGAATAGCTGAGCGTGATAACCCTTTCCCAGTTGATTGGTAGGTTTCTTGGCACAAGTTGAGCGAATAATTCCAGTACCAGCGACAGCAGCCAAAGCTTTTGGCTAGGGCTAATCTCTGTTCGTTGGTTGTTGTTATTGGTCGCAATTCATCCCACGATTCGCCTGCTGTAGCATCGGGGACTTCTTGCTACATGTCGTTAAAACAGTGGCGATCGCGCCTTTTAGTTCCGCCTCGCTCAGGTGGGTAACAACAAAGACCTCTTGCACCGTTTTGCCACGGCGTGCAATGACCTTGAAGCCTCCCTTAATGGGCACTGACACTCGCAGGTGCAGGTGGGGAGACTTGCCTTTGACCGGGGCAATCACCCCCGGAGTGAGGGTGGTAATGCCCGCTACCTTGGCCAACTTTTCTAGGACGGGAATCAGCCCCTCAATATGGGTAGAGTGATTCAGAACAACTCGACCAGTTGCCGCTGCCATTAGGGTAACCACCGTGCTTGCAGACCGGGTGCCAACGGTTCTGGCATCCCAACTGTAATCTTATCCTGATTTAATTCTAGGGGGAAAAGCCAAATTTGGTGCTGTTGGGGCTGGGGTTGCTCAGAGCGTGGGGGTGCCTCGCCAGTGTCAGGGGTGGGTAGCTCCCCTAGGAGATCGGGGGAACCCTCTAGGGGGGCAGTATCCCCATACAGATCGCTATTGTCAATGGTATCGGGAGTTGAGTGACCCTCGGCATAGTCCACGGCCAAGGTGCGCCCATCGGGAGACAAGCTCAGGTATAAGTCCTGCTGTGGAGCAAAGTCCTTGAGCTTGTATAACTGCTTAGTTTTCAGGTCAAAGAGTCCTAAATAGGGTACCTCACGGTATGTTTCGTCCCCTTCAATCCGCGTCAGAATCACATAAAGGTGCTCTGCTCTAGGGTCAAACTGCGCTGCAAGGATGGAGCCATTCACGGTCAACAACTCTTCATGGGTACCAAAAATGTTCACCACGTATAGCGATCGCGAGAAATTCGGATTAAACTTCACCACCGCAACCTTGCGACCATCGCGGCTAAAATCGAGAACCATGCCGTACTGCGGGAGAAAGTCAAAGGCGGTTTCCTTACTCTCAGGCACCAACGGCACGATCGCCAACCCCTGACCTTGGGCAATAATAAGATGCTGGTTATCAGGGGCAATGCGGAAATCTCCCGCCGCCGCTTGGTTTAGACGGCGGGGCTGAAAGTTGCGATCCAGCAGCCACAGGGAACTCTCCATTGGTTGCAGACGATTAACCCGCTGCACAATAATTTTGCTGCCGTCGTTTGCCAACTGAAAGCGTAGATTTTGGTAGTCGCTATTGTCGAGAATTAAGGAGAGCTCGCCAATAGGGCGCGGTTGACGGCGCGGACGGTCTGGGGCATTGAAATGCAGACCCGTGGTAACCGTATAAAGTTGGGGGTCAAAGCTCATTTGTTCGCCCCGCTCACTAGCACTAAAGAGAATGCGATCGCCAGCGGGATAGGGCTGAAAATCAAACACCCGTAAATTAGGGGGGCTCAAAAAGGTTTTTTGTTGCAGGGTCAGGTTATAGAGAATGAGTCGTCCTTCCTCCACCCCTGAGCCAAGATATACAAGGACGCGATCGCGACTGCGGAACTGGCCCTGAAAGGCTTGCATGGGTTTACCTTGGGGAACTGAAACCGCTTCATCAAGGGAGAGCTGAAAGGTTTGGCCGTAGGGAATAGGCTGGGTCAGCGTGTAGGCAAAGCGCCGCCCTGACCAACTAGCTTTACCTGCGAGGGGCGGTTCAATCCTTAAGTGTTGCGTCACCGACGACCAATCCATGAGACGATTAAACGCCAAGATAAAGGCACGATCGTCAGCACCAATATCGCGGTTTTGCCAAGTAAAGTAGCGCACTTGGGCATGGGTGCGATCTCCCCCCCAAAGCAGAAGCAGCGTGAATAGCGCCGCCACCAACATGACTCCTAGGGCAGCTTTATCTAGCGGTTGCGGGAAGGGCAGACGCGAGGGACGCATTAGCACAGCGAGGCAGACACACTAGCACCATACCAGATTGCTTCGACTTGCTGAATCATGGCTGCTGCTGCCTCAGGGGTATCGAGCAACACAGTCAGGTGCCCCAGCTTACGCCCCGCGTAGGCCTCTTTCTTGCTGTACCAGTGCAAATGTGCGTGGGGAAGAGCCGCTAGAGCCATACATTTAGCAGTGTAATCTACCTCCGCCGCTGCTAACCCCAGCAAATTCACCATGACTGCTGCCGGAGTATGCATCGCCGTGCTGCCAAGGGGCTGCCCACTCACTGCCCGCAGATGTTGGGCAAACTGGCTGGTGGCACAGGCATCAATCGTATAGTGACCCGAATTATGGGTGCGGGGGGCAATTTCATTCACGAGCACCTGCCCGGTGGCGCTTAAAAAGAACTCTATGCCAAAGATCCCGACTGCCTCTAGGGCATTCAAAATCTCCGTTGCCATGCGCTCCACCTGCTGGACAATGGCTGGCGTAACCGCGGCTGGGGCAATCACGCGCCGACAAATTGCGTTGACCTGCTGGGTTTCTACCACTGGATAGAGGGCAATCTCCCCCCGGGGCGATCGCGCCGCCATAATCGCCAGCTCATGGGTATAGGGAACAAACGCCTCTGCAAGAAAGTGCTGCGCTGGGATCTCTAGCCATCGCTGCCGAAACTCTTGCCACGCCGCCTCCGTGCGGATTAAAAACGTGCCCTGACCATCGTACCCATGGCGGCAGGCCTTAATCACGCAGGGTAGCACGGTTGGCCACTCTTCTAAGTAGGTGAAGGCCGGGATCGGAATCCCCAACTCTTGCAGAAAGCGTCGTTGCTGATACTTATCTAGCAGGGGTGCCAAGGAAGACAAGGTCGGATAAAAACAGACTCCTTGCGTTGCAAGGGCGTGTAGCGCGCCCAGATCGACAAATTCGTTTTCAAAAGTGATGACCTCTGTGTGGGCAGCCAACCGCTGGGTGGCCATCACATCACTGACCGCACCGTAAATTACCCCCGCCGCAACCGCTACGGCTGGATCCTTAGGGTCGGGGGTTTGCACCCAAAGGCTGATCCCCATCTCCTTGGCCGCTAACCCCAACATCCATGCCAACTGGCCACCACCAATGACACCAATGCTTGGAATAGGGGATTGTCCTGAGTTCACCATGCAATATGTAATGTACAACCTCACTATTGTCGTAATTTCGAAGCTGGGGCGATCGCCCTCAAATAAATTAGTAAAGAAAAATAAATACAGTTTACCAATCATTTAGTTTTGAAAACAAGAATTTAGATCACTCCCTCTTCCTAGTCAAAAACTATAGATTAATGCTTAAGCCCTTGCATTTTATTTCAATTGTTAAGGGTTTTGTCATCTATATACATTAGATTCATTACGACTATGACTACGACTCTCCAGCGCCGCGAAGGCGCAAATCTGTGGGAGCGGTTTTGTAATTGGGTCACCAGCACCGATAACCGGCTCTATGTGGGCTGGTTTGGGGTGATCATGATCCCAACGCTGCTAGCCGCAACCATTTGCTTTGTGATTGCCTTCATTGCTGCTCCTCCGGTGGACATCGATGGCATCCGTGAACCTGTGTCCGGGTCGCTTATCTACGGCAACAACATCATCACGGGTGCTGTGGTGCCCTCCAGCAACGCCATTGGCTTGCACTTCTACCCCATCTGGGAAGCCGCCTCTCTCGATGAGTGGCTTTACAACGGTGGTCCTTACCAGTTGATCATCTTCCACTTCTTGCTGGGTGCCTCCTGCTACATGGGTCGGCAATGGGAACTCAGCTACCGTCTGGGGATGCGTCCTTGGATTTGCGTTGCCTACTCTGCTCCCTTGGCGTCGGCCTTTGCCGTGTTCTTGATCTACCCCATTGGTCAAGGTAGCTTTTCCGATGGTATGCCCCTCGGTATTTCCGGTACCTTCAACTTCATGATTGTGTTCCAAGCGGAGCACAACATCCTGATGCACCCCTTCCACCAGTTGGGTGTGGCCGGTGTCTTTGGTGGCGCTCTGTTCTCCGCCATGCACGGGTCCTTGGTGACCTCCAGCTTGATTCGTGAAACCACCGAAACCGAGTCGCAAAACTACGGTTACAAATTTGGCCAAGAAGAAGAGACCTACAACATCGTGGCTGCCCACGGTTACTTTGGTCGTTTGATCTTCCAATACGCCAGCTTCAACAACAGTCGGGCGCTGCACTTCTTCTTAGCCGCTTGGCCAGTGGTGGGGATTTGGTTCGCCGCTTTGGGGATCAGCACCATGGCCTTCAACCTGAACGGTTTCAACTTCAACCACTCGGTGATTGATTCCAAAGGGAATGTGATCAACACTTGGGCCGACATCATCAACCGTGCCAACTTGGGGATGGAAGTGATGCACGAGCGCAATGCGCATAACTTCCCGCTTGACTTAGCCAGTGCTGAATCTGCCCCTGTGGCCATGATTGCCCCGAGCATCAACAGCTAATTGCTCAAGAGCCTAGAAGATTACTAAATCTCTATCTCTAACCGTCTCTCGCTGGAGGGGCGGTTTTCCGTATCTGTTCTCTGCCTGCTACTGCGGTTTTTATGGCTTCAAGCGCCGCTGGTATTCTCAAAGGGATGGTTGGCGACCCTTCCCTCGCCACGTTGCTTTGGCGCATGCAGTGGCGTGGGGCAGGAATATCCATACGCCTTTGGCGGGGCGAAGGAAGCCTGCGCTGTACCCGTGGATCAGCAGCGTTGGGAGGATGTCACTGGCGGATCCTCTAGCTACTGTGGGCGGCAAGAATGGCTGCCGCTAGTTTTTCGGGTACTTCTTGCAAATGGTCAAACTCCCAGTGAAAACCCCCAGCCCCCATGGTGATTGAGCGCAGCTCCACAACGAAGTCATGCATTTCTGACTGTGGCAGGTAAGCCTCAATTTGCTCCCACCCCGGCCAGTCTGCCTTTTGGTCGTAACCCAGCACTTGCCCCCGGCGACCCGTGAGGGCTTGCATGACTTTAGCAGTAAAGGCTTTGGGCACCCACACGTGCACCCTCATAATTGGCTCTAGCAGTTGCGGTTCGCACTGAGGAATCCCCGCTTGCATGGCGAGGCGGGCTGCTTGGCGGAACGCTTGCTCGGAGCTATCCACAGAATGATAGGAGCCATTGGTGAGGGTCACCGCCAAATCCACCATCGGAAAGCCCAGCGGGCCATGGTTGAGAAATTCCCGCACTCCCTGCTCAACCCCCGGAATATATTGCTTGGGCACCACACCCCCCACAATGGTTTCAGCAAACTGGAAACCGCTGCCGCGACTGAGGGGGGCAATGTCTAGATAGACATCCCCAAATTGACCATGGCCGCCGGTTTGATGCTTATAGCGCCCATGGCTGTTGTGGGTGCTACGCCGGATGGTTTCTTTGTAGGGCACACGCGGCAGATGGGTTTGCATGGGCAGGTTGTACTTCCGCCGCAGGCGATCGAGGGCGATGTGCAGGTGAATTTCCCCTTGTCCCCAAAGGATAATTTCGTGGGTGTCGCCGTGGTGTTCCCAGCGTAGAGCCGGATCTTCTTCTAGGAGCTTTTGCAGCGCCGTGGTTAGCTTGACTTCATCACTGCGTTTGGTGGGGGTAATGGCTAGGGCATAGACCGGCTTAAGCTGTTCGGCGCGCGGGAGAGCCGCTGCTTGACCATCCAGACTAAGGGTGTCACCGGTGGCAATTCCCTCTAGGCGTGCCAAGAGGACAATGTCGCCAGCGGTGGCTTGATTTTGGGATTGTAGTTGGTGCCCAAGGGCGCGATACATCCCGCCAATACGCACACCGTTAAGGCTCATGCCATCGGTGAGGGTGCCCTGCCACACGCGTACCAAGGAGAGCTTGCCGCCCCCTTGGGGTAAATAAAAGGTTTTCAAGACCTGTGCCAAGGGGGCATCCCCAGCGAGCTGACGACGAGCCGCCGTCTCCTGCGCGGCGGGTGCTTCCCGCTCTAGGGCGGCTAGGAGGGGGCGCACGCCGTAATCTGTTTGGGCGCTGCCAAAGAAGACGGGGACAATGAGGTCGGCTCCTAGCTCCCAGCGCAAATCTGCCATAATTTCGCTCGTGGGTGGGGCAATGTCCTCCAGTAGCTCTTCTAGTAGGTGATCATCGTAGTTGGCTAGGGCTTCAAGGAGTTCAGCCCGCGCTGCTTGCTCCACAGTTCGCAGGGCATTGGGGAAGGGCACTAGATCGGCGGCAGCACCCGCGTGGTAGTGGTAGGCGTCTTCACTGACAAGGTCGATGTAGCCTAGCAAATCATCACCGTTCCAGATGGGGTATTGGTGGGGCACCAGTGGCCGCGTGGAGACCTGACGATAGGCAGCCAGAATGTCCATAAAGGAATCGTGAGAGCGCTCCATCTTATTCACAAAGAGAATATGAGGGATCTGCCAGTCGTCAAGACATTTAAATAGGGGGGTGAGGGTAAAGGCGCGATCGCTGAGGGGTTCGCACACCACAATGGCCATATCAACTCCGATAAGGGCATTGAGGGTTTCTTGGAGCAACTCTACTGAGCCGGGGCAGTCTAGCAAAGTCACCTCTAGCTCCCCCCAGTGGGCATAGGCCACGTTGATTTCTGTGCCCATGTGGCGATCGCGGGCTTCAGGGCTGCTATCGAGGAGGCTGCTGGCCTTGCCATTGATGGTTTGGGTGAGGCGTAAAATACTGTCGAGAAGGGTCGTCTTACCGCTGTTGTAGCTGCCTATCAGGGCAATGTTGCATTGTCTTGCCATCGGACACCTGCCTTTTGATTTGCCATTCGGGTCAAAATTGTCCAGAATAGACCCTTAGTTTCTTGTTTATATAAATTCTCACGCTGTGGCGATCGCCACCGGGGAAATTTGCAGCATCTCTTAAGGGATGCGTAAACAACCATTAAGCGTCGGTTAATTGTTGCGAGGAGAACTCACTCACGATGAAATTACGACAGATGTGCGCCCTAGGGGCGATCGCTGTGACCTTAGGGGTTGCCACCCCTGCGGTTGCTAATAGTCAATTGGCCGTGCTCATGCAGGAAGGTCGTCGTTTGGTGGAGGCGGGCAGCTACGATCAAGCCCTTGCGGTCTATCAGCAACTCCTGCAAAGCGATAGTCGCAATCCTCGTGTTCATTCTGCCCTTGGGTTTATTTATGCCCAGCGGGGGCAATTTGCGGAGGCTGCCCGTGCTTACCAGCAAGCCATTGAACTCGATCGCCAAAACCCAGACTTTTACTATGCCTTGGGCTACAGCCTAGGGATGATGGGGGAAAACCATGGGGCTGCGGCTGCCTATCGCCAAGCCATTCGCCTCAATAATCGCAATGCTCAAGCCTACGAAGGGCTGGCGGTGATTTTGGCGCGCCTTGGCGATCCCCAAGGGGCGATCCAGGCCTACCGCTCTGTGATTAGCTTAGAGCCACGCAGTTGGTCTGCCCATAAGGGATTAGGCGTGCTCTTGCTCCAGCAGCGCAACGTGGCGGAGGCTCTTACCACGCTCCGGCAAGCTGCACGTTTAGCCCCCAATAATGCCTCGGTGCAACTGAATTTGGGGATGGCACTGTTGGCGGCTGGAGACCCAGCCAGCGGTTGGCAGGCCATTGACCAAGCGATGGCAATGGGTCAGCGAGATCTAGACCTACTAGAGCAAATTGCTGAGCTAGCCGCAGCGGCGAATGAACCCCAGCGCGCTGTACAAGCCTATCGCCGGATGATTTCCCTGAATCCAGAGCGCCTTCTCACCTATATCCAGTTAGGAGATCTGCTGATGCAGCAAAATAACCCTCTGGAGGCGGCTGCCACCTACCGCCAAATTACCCGCATTAGCCCCACCAACCCTGAAGGGTTCTATAAGCTCGGACGCGCCTTGGCAGTGCAAGGTCGTCGCTCAGAGGCGCGTAGTGCCTACCAAACGGCACTAAAACTCTACCGAGAACAAAACAATCCTCAGGGGGAGACCAAGGTCAAAGAGGCAATGCACCAACGTAACTAAGGGCAGTTAGAGCGCCCCGGGGCGGGGACGCACAACTCCCACTCAGCATTAAAGGGTTCGTAGCCAATGGCCAGACCAGCACGCTCAACCTGTTCGCGTACCTGCTCAAAGCAGGGGAAGCCATCGGGACGCACGGCAATGATCACGTATTCGCGATCGCCCCGGTTGCGCAGGTTGGCAAGGTAAATCGCCAGCAATGACGTGTTGCTGGCTAACTGCGATTGGAGAACCAGTTGCCGTTGGGGATGGATGACGACCCCATCGCGGCGGCATTCTAAATAGCGGGGGGCGCGACCATCATTTTGGGCTGTTTCCCGCGCCAAAATTTGGACGGTAGTGCGCTCGCGAGTGAGGCTGCTGACGCTAATGACCACCACCAGTAGGATCAGGGTGCCAATCGTACAGGCCAAAATCGACAGAAAGGGAAACAGATCCAGTTGCAGGGGTTGACGGCGCACAAACAGGGTTAAATAATTTTGGGCACACGGAAAAAGTCATCTTCGCGATCAGGGGCGATCGCCAGCAGGTCTTCGCGGTTTGCGTCGGTGCTCAAGGTGTCGGGACGGGTTACATTACTCACTTCAATGGCACGGGTGGTGGGTGCCACAGTGCTAACCTCCAGTTCACTAAGCTGGTTCACGTAGTCAAGAATGCTATCTAGCTGAGCAGTCAGGGCGGCAATTTCGCTTTCCTCAATGGCTAAGCGCGCTAAGTGAGCCACCTTGCGCACATCCTCTGCGGTAATCACTTTAGTTCCCATGGGTTGCTACCTAGAAATACACATCCATGCTGGATCGCCCGGTGGTTTTCAGCCAGTTCTGTGCCTCAATGTAGTTATTAGGGGCAAGCTGAATCGCCCGTTTCCAGTAGTCCGCTGCCCGATCAAATAACTGCTCTGCCTCCTCGGAGTTCTGTTGCTCCTCAGCCAGTGTCCCGAGATAGTGATAGATAACCGCCACGTTATTGAGGGCTTGGGGCATCCGCGGATTTAGATCAAGGGCTTGGTGATAGTAGGCCAATGCCTTCTCGTGCTCACCGTTACTGGCGTGGATCAGGCCAATGTTGTACAGGATATAACTGCGATCGTTGGGGTCTTCTTCCAGTTCAAGAGCTGCTTCATAATTTTCCAGTGCCTCGGCGTACTCACCATCCGCCTGCGCTGACATCCCGTCGCGATAGTAGGCAAAGGCGGTTTTGGCTTGGGAGCTGGTGGGCAAAACCTTGAGAATGAGATCGGCCATGACCGTAAAGGTTTTGTCAATGAAGTTATCGTTCCGTTGCGATCGCGGCATAGTACGTAGGGAGTAGTCTTTTGCTTAGTGTATCAAAGGAACTACGACCCGCAGCAACTCGCCTCGCTAGGTTACAGCAGGGCAAACAGATCGCTATCTAGGTCGTAGCCAAAGATAGCGGCCATGGCCTTCACCTTTTCGGGGGCGGCGTAGCCGTGGGCTTGCAACCATTGCCACAGGGTAAAGACCTTGGCCATAACAAAAATATCAAGGGCTTGGGGGTTAAACACAATGCCCTGCTGCGGATGAAACTCGTGGGGAATCAGCATAGCGGCATAGCGAACCAGTTCCCCCTCTGACCAGTTGAGCAGGTAGGGCAGCCACGGATAGCAAACATCGGCACGAATAAACCAGAGACGCACCGGGGCAAGCTCTGATAACTCTAAATCGGGGTCCTCGTCAGGGCGAGGATACTCAATGGTAAAGCTTAGGGACTGATGGTGCTCAAGCAGGGTACCTGCGGCCATCAGTGGCTCCAAGGCAGCACTGAGGGGCGTCAGATCAAGGCGATCAATCGTGTCTGGCTTAAGCGCAATGGCGATCGCCACAGGAACGCTCCCCTCGCATTTTTACCAATTTACAAGCACCCTATAGCACTTGCTGCACTTCAGCAATTTCGGGAATCGACTCTTTTAACTTGCGTTCAATCCCCATACGCAGGGTCATCGTTGAACTGGGGCACGACCCACAGGCTCCCTGCAACCGCAGCCGCACCACTGGACCTTCAATTTCGACAAGCTCAACATTGCCGCCGTCCGCCATCAGGTAAGGGCGCAGTTCATCAAGAACTTTTTCAACATTTTCATTGCACAGTTCAAGGGTTGCTGCCATAGTTACTGTCCTTAGCCTGTCGTTAGCCGAAGTACATTACATCTAGGGTAATTCTATCACTACACGGTGGTAAGCCAAACGTAACAATTCCTTGGGGTGCTAATGGATCCAAGTCTAGGGAAATCCTAGGGGCGATCGCCGGAATCGGAACCTCACAACGGTACAATGGTAGCTTGGTGAACTGCACGGTAGGACATGATTTCCAGTAATGATTTTCGCCCGGGTGTGAGTATTGAGCTAGATGGTTCCGTCTGGCGGGTTGTTGAGTTTTTACACGTCAAGCCCGGTAAAGGCTCGGCCTTTGTGCGCACCAAATTAAAAAACGTGCAGACGGGGAATGTAATTGAGCGCACCTTTCGTGCTGGGGAAACGGTTCCCCAAGCCACCCTAGAAAAACGCACCATGCAACATACCTATAAAGATGGCGAAGATTTCGTCTTTATGGATATGGAAAGCTACGAAGAGGCACGGCTGTCGCCGAGTCAGATGGGCGATCGCGCCAAGTACCTCAAAGAAGGCATGGAAGTGAATATTATCAAATGGGGCGAGCAAGTCCTTGAGGTTGAGTTGCCCAACTCCGTCGTCTTAGAAGTCACGCAGACCGATCCTGGGGTCAAAGGGGATACCGCCACCGGCGGCACAAAGCCAGCCATCGTCGAGACCGGCGCCCAAGTCATGGTGCCGTTATTTATCTCAGTGGGTGAGCGGATTCGCATTGATACCCGCACCGATTCTTACCTTGGCCGCGAATAGGAGTAACGGGTGTGGAGCTTGATCTCAACCAAGTACGCGAACTGTTGTTGATGTTTGATCAAACCAGTGTCACCGAACTCAACCTCAAAAGCGGTGAACTGGAACTGCAACTGCGCAAGGGTGAGCACCTCAGTAGCTCTAGCCCGCCAGTGGTTACAGCAGCCTCACCCCCGGCTCCCCCGGTGCTAGCGGCAGACTCAGAACCCACCCCACCCCCGGCCAACCGCAAAACCGTGGATATTGCTGCCCCCATGGTGGGTACGTTTTACCGCGCTCCGGCCCCCGATGAGCCGCCCTTTGTGGAAGTGGGCGATAGGGTCACCAAAGGACAGGTGGTCTGTATTATCGAAGCGATGAAGCTAATGAACGAGATTGAGTCAGAAGTCAACGGCCAAGTGGTTGAGATTCTGGTGCAGAACGCCGCCCCCATTGAATACGGCCAACCCTTAATGCGCATCTTGCCTAACTAAGACTTGTTACAAAACTTAAAAAAGTGCCATCCTAGGAACTAGGTAGGGTTTTTGAGGATGAGGCATGACCCGTCAAGTTGTGGTTGTCGGGGCTGGTATCGGT
This sequence comes from Thermostichus lividus PCC 6715, assembly GCF_002754935.1. Lineage (NCBI taxonomy): Bacteria > Bacillati > Cyanobacteriota > Cyanophyceae > Acaryochloridales > Thermosynechococcaceae > Parathermosynechococcus > Parathermosynechococcus lividus. The sequence goes on along the minus strand of NZ_CP018092.1, from coordinate 1,395,266 downwards.
GGCTTAACGGCGGCAGCCTTGTTAGCGCGGCACGGCTACGGGGTAACCGTTTTTGAGCAAGCGCAGCAACTGGGAGGATGTGCGTCAACATTTTGGCGGCGTGGCTTTACCTTTGATGTCGGTGCCACCCAAGTCGCTGGCTTGGAACCGGGGGAATCCACGAGCAAATTTTCTCTGAACTGGAGGTTCCCCTACCCACCGCAACTCCCTGCGATCCAGCCTGTGCAGTTTACTTGCCGAACGAGACAACGCCCATTCAGGTCTGGCGAGATCGCCAGCGCTGGCAACAGGAACGACAACAACACTTTCCGGGCAGTGCAGGCTTTTGGCAAAGCTTAGAACAGCTCTTTGCCATTAGTTGGCGGTTTCAACAGCGCCAGCCCATTTTGCCACCGCGCACCCCCTTTGATCTCTGGCAGTTGGTGCAGGCGCTGCGCCCCGATACCGTGCTGACACTGCCGCTGAGCCTGATGACGGTGACGGATTGGCTGCATCTGTGGGGCTTAGGGGGCGATCGCCGCCTGCGGCAGTTTTTAGATCTGCAACTTAAGCTCTACTCCCAAGTCGATGCCTCAGAAACCGCACTCCTGTATGCGGCTACAGCTCTGTGTTTGTCTCAGGCACCCCATGGGCTTTATCATCTGCACGGCAGTATGCAAGTCCTCAGTGATCGGTTGGCCACAGCTATCCGGCGCGATGGCGGCCAAATTCACACCCGCCATTGGGTCACGCAAATTCTGGTTGATCACGGCCGTGCTGTGGGGGTAGAGGTACAGAACTTAAAAACCAAAACCACCACTCGGGTTGACGCGGATCATGTTATTGCCAACGTCCCGGCCCAAAATTTGCCCCAGCTACTTGGGAAGGCAATTCCTAGGGGCTATCTGCACCGCCTGAAAACCCTGCCCCCTGCCTCTGGTGCGTTTGTGCTCTACTTAGGGGTGAAAGACGCCGCCATTCCTGAGAACTGCCCTCCCCACTTGCAATTTCTCTACGATGGCACCGGCCCCATTGGTGAAAATAATTCGCTGTTTGTCTCGGTGAGTCAGCCGGCGGATGGCCGTGCCCCTGAGGGCTATCGCACCCTCATTGCCTCTAGTTTTACGGAGCCAAATTTTTGGCGACAGCCCGATTTAGACTATGGGCGCACAAAAGCAGCCTATACCCAACAGGCACTGGCGCGGTTGGGGCAGTTCTTTGATCTGCGGCCAGAGCACATTATCCACTGCGAAGCGGCCACCCCCCGCACCTTTGCGCGCTACACCGCCCGCCTAGATGGCATTGTCGGTGGCATTAGTCAGCGCCTGAGCACCTTTGGCTCTTTTAGTCTGGCGACCCGTACCCCTATTCCTCACCTTTGGCTGGTGGGCGACTCGGTGCATCCGGGGGAGGGCACAGCAGGGGTGAGCTATGGGGCGCGATCGCTGGTGCAGCAATTACTCGCGGGCGATCGCTAGATTTTGGTAAAAATCACTATAATAGAAAACACCCGTTTCATTCAGAGGACGTTGAGCGACTGTGTTTGCCACCCTTGCCCGCCCCCCCCTACCAACAGATTTAGTTGCAGCCATTCAGGCGCTCAAGCAAGAGCTGAACGCTGTTATTTTGGCGCATTACTACCAAGATCCGGCCATTCAAGATGTCGCTGATTATATTGGTGACTCCTTGGGTTTGTCGCGGCAAGCGGCGCAGACGACGGCGGATGTCATTGTCTTTGCTGGGGTTCACTTCATGGCGGAAACGGCCAAAATTCTCAACCCCACGAAGCTGGTGCTACTGCCGGATTTGGCTGCTGGCTGCTCCTTGGCCGATAGCTGCCCCCCAGATGCTTTTGCCGCCTTTAAGGCACGCCACCCCAACCATTTGGTGATCTCCTACATTAACTGCACAGCCGAGATTAAAGCCCTCAGCGATATTATTTGCACCAGTTCCAATGCGGTGAAGATTGTCCAGCAACTGCCAGCGGATCAACCCCTCATTTTTGCCCCCGATCGCAATTTGGGGCGCTATGTGATGGCGCAAACCGGACGGCAGATGGTGCTGTGGGAGGGCAGTTGTATTGTCCATGAAACGTTTTCAGAGCGGCGAATTCTCGAATTAAAAGCCCAGCACCCAACGGCACAGGTTATTGCCCATCCGGAGTGCGAAGAGGGGGTGCTGCGTCATGCCGATTTTATTGGCTCGACCACGGCGCTCCTGACGTACACCGACACCCACGACCAAGATACCTTTATCGTCGTTACCGAACCGGGGATTTTGCACCAAATGCAGCGACGGCATCCCCACAAAACCTTTATCCCTGCTCCGCCTCGCGATCAAACCTGTAACTGCAATGAGTGTCCCTTTATGCGGCTAAATACCCTCGAAAAGCTGTATCTATGTATGCGCGATCGCCAACCCCAGATCGACCTGCCCGAAGATATTCGCCGTGCGGCGCTTCAGCCCATTCAACGGATGCTAGACCTCTCCTAGGGGCAGCGGTTGGCCACGAATTGACCTCTCTAGTAACTGCATGGGGTGATAGACGGGAACCCGGCTCCCCTGATCCTGCAGGTGCCGCTTCAGTTGCACACTACAGCCCACATTGGCAGAGACAATGACATCGGGACGGGTGTTGAGGAGGTTGCGCACCTTTTGCCGCCCCAGTTCTGCGGCCACCTCAGGCTGAAAAATGTTATAGACCCCGGCACTGCCACAGCACAGTGCTGCATCAATGGGTTCGCGCAACTGCACTTGGGGAATCTGCCGCAGGAGTTGGCGCGGTTCTAGGCGAATTTTTTGGCCGTGGATCATGTGGCAGGCATCTTGATACACCAAGGTCAAGGGGCGATCGCTGAGGGGATGGAGGGGGGTCACCAGTCCCTTGGTTGCTAAAAAGACTTGGACATCGTCCACCTTGGCAACAAAGTGCCGGGCGCGATCGCCATAGTCGGGATCCTGAGCCAGCAGGTGATGATACTCCTTGAGGGTGTGTCCACACCCCGAGGCATTGATGAGGACGTTATCCACCGCTGCCGCTGCAAAACAATCAATCATGCGTCGGGCAAGGGCTTGGGCTTGCGCTTCTTCCCCTTGGTGGTGCGGCAGCGCCCCACAACAGCCCTGCTGCGGCGGCACGACCACGTCAAAGCCATTGGCACTCAGAACGGCGATCGTCGCATCGTTCACCTCTGGTAAAAAGAGTCGCTGCACACAGCCCAGAATCACCCCCACACGCCCCCGCCGTTTCCCTTGGGCAGGAATTACCGTCGGGTAAGTATCCCGAAAGCTCGCCGCTGAGAGCGGCGGTAGCATGGCATACATCGCCGCCAACGGCTTTGGTAACAGGCGCGTCAGTCCCCCCACTCGCCGCTCCAGTGCCGCTAATCCTAGGCGCTGGTAAAGCCATAGGGGCAGTAAAAGGGGGCGCAGCCGATTTGGATAGGGCAAGGTTTGGAAAATAAACTGCCGGAAGAGGCGAGCCACAGGCGCCCGGGGGTAATTGCGCTGCACTTGGGCGCGGGTGGCACTAATCAGCTTGTCGTACTGCACCCCCGACGGGCATGTAGTTACACAGGCGAGGCACCCCAAGCAGGTGTCAAAGTGGTTGGCCACCGCTGCCAAGGGGGCTTCACCGTTATTAATGGCATCCATGAGATAGATGCGCCCACGGGGGGAGTCGGCTTCCGTGCCAAGGATGCGATAGCTGGGGCAGGTTGCGAGGCAAAACCCACAGTGCACACAGGCATCAATAAGGGTTGGATCGGGCGGAGAATGGCGGTCAAACCCCGCAACGGGATCAATGGCTGTCATGCAAACCTCCGTAAGACCCTTGCCCTTCGGACAGGGGGATGTCGATACAACGTTGCTTAGAGACCACCAACAAAAGCGCCAGCACCAAAGACACCCGTTGCATCCAATTGTTGCTTAAGAGTCCGCATCAATTCAAGGGCATTGCCGCGATAGTCCCAAGGGTCAAGCTGCTGCTTTAAGGACAGCGGCGCGGCCAAAAGGGTGACATAGCCCCGCTGCACCCACTGGCGCAGACTGCGAATGAGTTGCTCTAAGGCTGCGGTATCACCATGGAGATAGGCATAGCCGATCCCTTGGGCGATCGCCACCGTGGCGCGACACTCACAATGCAAGCGGCTGGCCTCTTGGTGGAGATAGATCAGCCCCTTGAGGGCATCCCTAGGGCACAGGCCTACCTTGAGGATCACCTGCTCTGGGGTTGGGTTGAGAAGAATTCCAGCTGGTTCTTGTAGGTGTAGGCTCAGTTGGCTGGCAGTGGCAATGTCAGCGAGGCGATCGCCCAAGGTGCCGCTGGCTATAACCTCCCGCAGGGTATGGAATTCTAGATCCAGCAACAGCCGACCACTGGGCTCCAAAACTAGATCAAATCGCACCGGGGTCAGCGAACTTGCCAAGAGGGCGTCTAGCCCAGTGGCCAATGCGGCAGGATCCCCGTGTAACTGCCACCGCTGAACCGCATCTGGCAATGGATAGACCCGTAAGGTTACCTCTGTGAGAATCCCCAAGCTGCCATAGCTACCCACCAGCAACTTCATCAGGTCATAGCCCGCCACATTTTTAACCACCCGCCCGCCCGCTTTCACCAGTTGACCATCACTACGAATAAACTGCACCCCAAGACATTGATCGCGCCAAGAACCATAGCGGTGGCGCAGCGTCCCGTTAGCTTGGGTGGCCAAACACCCGCCAAGGGTTGCAGTGTCTTGGTAAAGCGGATCCGCCGCAATCCATTGACCGGCTCTGGCTAACTGGTGCTGAAGGTGCTGAAAGCGAATTCCCACTTGGGTGGTAACCGTCATGTCGGCAGCAGCATGATCAATGACCTGTTGCCACGCCGTTGTCCGCAAAAAAAGATCAACCTTGGGGTGTCCCCCTAGCCAATTGAGTTTCGTGCCGGCTCCGAGGGCTAACACCCGCCAGCCCTCACGATGGGCGCAGGCCACTACCGCTGCCCCTTGCTCAGGGGTAGGAGGGGTGACAATAAAGGCTGCTTCCGGAAGGTAACCGCGTAAGTGGGGATGGCGATCGCCTAGGTCGCTCACCGCTGTAATTGCTGCCTCCCCCAGCAGTGCTATCAGTGTCTGTTTCATCGCTACTTCCGAGAAACCCTACCGTTTTAGGGCAGGGAGGGACAGGAGCGGCAACTGAGCGAGGCTCGACGCCTCCGAAGTTGCCGTACAGGGGTACTAGTCTCACAGAATTTACAATTTTTTACAATACAATGTTAAGACACAATGTTAAGACAGCGAATTGATTATGTTCAAAGCTCTGCTTTGTTGACGGCGTGGAAACAGTAGGATGACCTGCAATTTCTCAACGAGGTCAGCAGCGTTCCTTTGCAGCAAGGATTGAGGCATCTGCAATCCGCTTTCAGTAACTTCTTTGCAGGTCGGGCGAAATATCCCAACTTCAAAAAGAAGCGCAACGGCGGTAGTGCAGAATTTACTGGGTCTGCCTTTAAGTGGAAGGACGGTAAAGTGTTTCTGGCAAAGTGCTCCGAGCCATTGACTATCCGATGGTCTAGGCAATTGCCAGATGGTGTTGAGCCATCCACCGTTACTGTTCGCCTGAATCCTGCGGGGCAGTGGTACACCAGCCTGCCGTTTGACGATCCACGCGATTTGACCTTGCCACCTTCCACCAACGCTGTAGGCTTGGATGTAGGGATTAGCAGTCTTGTCACCCTGAGTACAGGCGAAAAGGTTGCCAATCCCAAGCATCTTGACCAGCGAGACAAACAACTGCGACGGGCACAAAAGGCATTGAGTCGCAAGCAAAAGGGGTCTCGCAATCGAGAAAAAGCACGACTTAACCTTGCTCGAATCCACCAACAGATTGCCAACGCCAGACAAGACCATCTGCACAGGGTAACGACGCGGCTCATCCGTGAAAACCAAACGATTGCCGTTGCCTGTGCGGGAGTGGGATTGTCCCAACTGTGGAGTCCACCATGACCGAGATATGAATGCAGCGATAACCATTTTGGCCGTGGGACACACGGTGTCAGTCTGTGGAGCTAACGTAAGACCTGATGAGCACACGCTCAAAGGGCAGTTGCGCAAGTCCAGCAATGGAAAGAAGCAGAAACCTAAGTCGTGAGGCTTGGGAATCCCCGCTGCTTGCGTCGGGGAGGATGTCAACGAGAGTTCAACCCTAAAACAGCGTTCTCAAAACAGGATAGACCAAGGGCGGTAAAATTAAGGCGGCGGCAACCGCTAGTGCGGCGGTAGCGCCCACAAGGACAGCACCTGCAGCACAGTCTTTGGCAATACGGGCGAGGTCATGGTACTCCTTGCCAACCGTGAGATCCACCACTGCCTCTAGGGCGGTATTGATGAGTTCTAAGCCCATCACAACGGCAATTGTGAGGATAATGACTGCCAGTTCCACCGGTGACAACCTTAGAAGGCTACCAAGGGCGATCGCCGTCACGGCAATAGCGGTGTGAATCCGGAAATTCCGCTGAGTTTGGAATGCATACTGCACCCCTGCCCACGCATAGCGGAAACTACTCATTAAAGACGTAGCCATCCGATAGGAGCGCTGTCGCAGGTGTAGTGTTCCACTCGTTTTTTCTGCGTAGGCCGCAAGTAATTTTTGTGTCATACCCTTATCCATCACACCGGTGCTAAAGAAACCAACCCCACAGCCTATGGCAGCAAGAACAGAAGCTGACAGAGGTACTCACCATACCCCTCTCACTCTAGGATGCTCTCTAGGACAACAGGGAAACAGGCCATAGTTCACACACCCTAACAAAAAAAAGTTAAAAACCTGCTATGTAAACGCTAACTATTTAAGCACACTCATCCCCCTTTCGTTTGATCATCATGAACGTAATCTCCAGAGAAGATCAAGGGTGGAGGCGCTAAACCCACTGCCTGCAAGCACTGCGCTTGTTGTGCCAGCATGGCTGCTAACTGTGTTGCATCTGGGTGATCCCAGCCTAAGAGGTGTAACAAACCATGAGAGGCCAACCATGCCACTTCGCTAAGTGGCGGGTGCTGACCTACCTGAGCCTGTTGGATAGCAGTCTCCACAGAAATAATGACATCTCCGAGGTACTCAGGTTCCCCAGGGGCGAGGGATACCCCCTCATCCCTTGTGGCAAAGGCCAGAACATCGGTGGGTTGGTCGCGATGGCGAAACTGGTGGTTGAGGCGTTGAATTGCTTGATCCGATGTAAAGCGCAGTGTTAGTTCATAGCTGCGGGCACTCGCGGGTTCCACCATGTGTAGCCATATCTGTAGCCACTGCTGCCAAGGCAATGCCGCCAGATCAATCCCCGGCAGGGGCTGATGCACTTCTACATAGACGGTTACGCTCATGCTTAGCGGGTGAGATAGGATAAGCTGACGAGCACTGCCAGTAACCCCAAGCTCGTAAGGGCAAAGTGGGTCAGAGATTTACCGCCCTTGCGTACCATATTGCGCATGGCTAATTTGACGTAGCTCGGCTTGGCATCTGGGGTAGGAGAGTTGGTCATGGGGTATTTTCTATAGATATGAGGACTCAAGGATTAGTGTAGCGACTTGGGGGGGAAATTCCCTGCGTGGTGCTGATGGAGTTGGCGGTAGGCTTCCATCAAGGCGATCGCCACCGAGGCAGAGAGGTTTAAGCTCCGCACGGCAGATTGCCACATGGGAATCGTGAGATAGGCATCGCAGGTCTGCAAGACGGCTTCAGGAATGCCATCGGGTTCGCTGCCAAACACCAGCCAATCGGTGGGAGCAAACCGAAAATCCCAGTAGAGGGTTTCCGCCGCCGGTTCAAAGGCGATGAGTCGCCCGCCCATGGAGGATTGATGTGTTTGCAAAAAGGTGTCCCAACCCGTGTGGCAATAGAGTTCCACGTAGGGCCAATAGTCGAGACCGGCACGCTTGAGGTAGCGATCGCTCAGTTCAAACCCCAACGGCTCAATCAGGTGCAAGGGGGTCTGAGTTGCTGCGCAGGTGCGGGCAATATTACCTGTATTTGGTGGAATTTGCGGATGGATAAGGACAACAGCGGGCATGGGATCAGCAAACAGCATCCAGCTAGTCTAGGGTGGAGCGCCCACTGGGGGTTAAGCCGCGCCGCCCTTCTTCGCGGGCATAGGTTAAAAACCGCTGCAAATGATCTAAGTGTTCAGAGGGTGGGAGCATCCCTAACTGGGCGATCGCCTCTGTCAAGGGTAAATCCCGACGGTAAAGAATACGAAACGCCTCTTTGAGATCTCGCATCTCACTGTCACTCACCCCAGACCGCCGCAGTCCCACTTGGTTGAGGGCACGCACCCGGGCAGGGTGACCCTCCACAAGCATATAGGGGGGGACATCCCGATCTACCCGTGCCATTGCTCCCACCATCGCCAACCGGCCAATGTGGACAAACTGATGAATCCCCACCATGCCACCAATGCGGGCTTTGGATTCAATGCAGACGTGACCAGCGATAGAGGCTGCGTTGGTAATCACGACCTGATCTTCAATGACGCAGTCGTGGGCGACATGAACGTAGGCCAACAGCAAGTTATGATTGCCAATGATCGTTGCATCCCCCTCGCCATTGGCACGGTTAATGGTCACATACTCGCGAATCGTGTTGTAATCCCCAATCCGCAGGGCACTGTTTGCGCCAGTATATTTTTGATCCTGCGAGATAGTGCCAATCACTGCCCCCGGAAAGATGCGGTTTCCCACCCCTACATCCGTTGGGCCTTCAATAATCACGTGCGCGCCAATTTGCGTATGCGCCCCCACTCGCACCTGCTCGCCAATAACCGCATAGGGACCCACTTGGACGGTAGGATCCAGTTCAGCGTTGGGGTGAATAACGGCAGTAGGATGGATCAGCGTTTGCATCATTTGTTCTGACTAGTCCACAAGGGAGAACATCATCTCGCCTTCACATACCAATTGGCCATTGACTTCAGCACGGCCTTGCATTTTGCCGATACGCTGCTGCTTCACCACGAGCAAGTCTGCGCGCAGAATTAACTGATCCCCCGGCACAACCGGTCGCCGAAAACGCACCTTATCAATTCCCGCGAAGACTGAGAGCTTATCTTTCGCCCAGTCCATTTGCATCAGCACCACCCCCCCCACTTGGGCAAGGGCTTCGACAATTAACACCCCCGGCATAATAGGGCGACCCGGAAAATGCCCCTGAAAAAATGGTTCGTTGATGGTTACGTTCTTCAGCCCCACGGCATACTTTTGGGGGACATAGTCAATCACCCGATCCACAAGGAGAAAGGGATAACGGTGGGGGAGTAACTGTTGCAGGTCGGTAACACTCAGGACGGGCGAGGTGGGAGGCAATTCGGTCAAGGTGGCCATAGACAGTCGGATTGGCAATGAGGGATAAACAAATCATAGGCGAGAATGGGTGCTAGCTGGGGACAGACGGGGGGCGATCGCCCTTGCCAGTTGAGTATGCAGGTGATGGCTGGCTTTGTAGGCCACGTAATGGGCAGTGGGGGGAACCCCCAAAAGAGCCAAATCTCCCCAGAAGTCTAGTAGCTTGTGACGCACTGGCTCATCGGCAAACCGTAGTGGTGGATTGAGCCATCCTGTTGCACTGCACACAAGGGCATTGTCTAAACTCCCGCCTTGAATCAAGCCTTGGGCACGCAAATACTCCACCTGCTCAGCAAAGCCAAAGGTACGCGCGGGGGCAATCTCTGTTGCTAGCTCGGCAGGGCTAAAGCTACACCACTGACGACCAATGGCTACATAGGCAAAGTCAATCCCGTAGCTTACCCGGGTTGCGGGAGCAGGCACAGCACTGACAAAGGCGTCGCCCTCGTAAAGGGTAATGGGTTCTCTGAGCGCACCACAGGGACGCTGTGCCTCCTGTGCCGCCAGCCCCACAGCGAGTATGCCATCCAGCCATGGTTGCGCTGAGCCATCGAGGACAGGAACTTCCGCCCCTGACACTTCAATGACGACGTTGTCCACACCGGCGATCGCCAGTGCTGCGAGTAAGTGCTCCACCGTGCGAACACTTGCGCCAGCGCCTACCAGCTCTGTGGCCAATTGTGTCGATTGTACGTGGTCAATCCGGGCAGGAATTTTGGGGTGCTGAGGTAAATCTACCCGTACAAAGCAGCGACCGCTGTTGGCTGGGGCTGGCTGCAGGGTGACGCTAACCTCACACCCAGAGTGCAAGCCAACCCCTGACCAGTGCTGGGGTGCCGCCAAGGTGTGTTGGCACGACGAGTCAACCGCAGTTGGCAATGGTGCAGTGTGCATCTTCATTCCTCCTAGAAGCGTTCACCAATGCCGAAACTAAAGGCATTTCCCCCTTCATTGTTCCAGCCGAAGTCCACCCGCACATTCCCCAAGGGAGTGTTGACCCGCAGACCTGCACCATAGCCTAAGCCTTCACCGGGTTTGCCCCGCACAATGCCGGGTTGACCGGGCACACTGGACTGGGTGCCTAGCAAACTGGCACCATCAAAAAATAGGGCACCACCCACAATATTGAAAATGGGAAAGCGATACTCCACGGTGCCCTGCACAAAGGCACGCCCCGATCCAATGGCTCCCTCTTCCCAACCACGCACCGAGTTTGCCCCACCAATCGTAAAGGACTCGTAGGGGGGTAAATCACCGAAGATATTCCCTGCTTGGATGTTAAATGCGAGGGTTTGCGGCCCCTCAATTCTCAAGAAATTCACAGGAATATAAAAGCTGTAGCTACCACGGACAGGGCTCATCAAAATATTGCCTGCCCCCAGCGGCAGCGACTGATCTACCCCCAAGCGAATGACTTGGCCACTGGTGGGTCGCAGCACGTCATTGCGTAAATCTCGCAAAATGGCTGCTTGCACTGTAAAGAGGTCGTTAAAGCCGCGGCAAACCCCATTATCCGGAAAGGTTAAGCAATTTCCCAACTTATCTGTGTCAAAGCGAACGAAGCCCCCATCCATCGAGGTAACCCGCTGGTACTGTAGCCCCACCGAGCCAGTCCAAGCGGTGCGCACTAAATCCCGATCTTTAGTAAAGGGGCGTGTAAAGAAGATCGCTGACCCCAAACGGTTAATTCGGGGAAGGTCACCGTTGGGCAGAGGGACATTAATTGGGCCATTACTAAAGGTATAGGGAACGTTTAAGCGGTTGAAGGCACTCACGGTATAGGAGGTGCGATAGGGATCCCCTTTAATCCAAGGATCGGTAAAATTCACATCAAACAGGAATTCCCCTTCGGTACCCCCCTGTGCCTCAACACCAAACTTCCAGTTGCGGCCAAAGAGGTTATTTTGCTGGAACGCTACAGTACCAAACAGCCCTGCTGCTGAACTATAGCCTGCCCCAGCAGAAATGCTACCGGTGTTGCGTTCTTTGAAGTTGAGGATCAGATTAACTTTGCGCGGGTCTTGACCAGGCTCGAGAGCAACCTGTACATCTTCAAACAAGCCGAGTTCAAATAAACGGCGCAAATCCCCTTGGACAACATTTTGGTTCAAAACCACACCGGGCTGGGTGTCCATTTCGCGGCTGATGACAAAATCTCGGGTGTGCTGGCGTGTGGGTTCGCCATCTTTATTCAGAAAGCGGTAGGTTACTGCTTCGACCACCCCTTCGGCCACCTGTAGCGTGACGACGCCATCGGGATCCACTTGGGGGGTACCCACGACCTGACCCAAAATGTAGCCATTGTCTTTGTAAAAGGCATTAATTTGCTCAATGCCTTCTTGCAATTGCTTCAGGTTAATATTGCGACCCACTTGGGGGGCAAAAATTTCACTGACGCGCTCTTGGCTGAGGACTTGGTTCCCGGCTACCTGAACAGCACGCAAAATAGGATAGGGGCGCACCACAAATGTAATGCGTACCCCAAGAGGTGTGTCGCTGGGCTGGGCATTGACATCCGCAAAGAAACCGGTTGCAAAAATGGCGTTGGTGTCCTGCTGGAGTTGACTGCGAGTGGCAGTGCCTCCCGGACGGGTGGTGATCACCTGATAGACCAGTTGCTCGAGTTCGGGGGTTGCCCCTTCCACCACCACTTCAGCAATGAGAACTTGGGGTTCGTCAGCGGCAGGTTGGCTGACAGAGGGCGGTGGCACTGCCGGTGTGGACGTAGTGGCGGGAGGCTCTGCTTCTGGGGTAGGGGTTGGCTCAGGTGGTGGGGTGACTGCTGGTGGCGCGGGCGTATCTTGGGCGTGTACAGCCGCTAGACCAACGGTGCCAAGGGCAATTGCCCCCGCCGTGATGGCCATGGTCACGGTTTTGAGAGCAGCCGCCACAGGCAGCATTGGCAAAAGGGGAGAAGGTTGCTTTTTCACTACACACACCCAAAAATTAGTCGCGTCAACACAGCAGAACCCTTGGCATTGATAATACCAGTAGGGTGATGACTGACAAGCTGGTGTAAAAGTGCCACCGTTGTCTATTTCATCATGCCCAAACCAGCATCAATCAACTAACGCCATTGTTAACCGTAGTAGGCTGGTTCGTTCCCCGGTTTCCACTTGATATTACAGCCCAGACTTGGTTTTTGATCCTCGCTGGGGGTGCCACCGCTTAAAACAGTGTCAATTGCCTGCCGCAGGTCTTTGCCGGTCACTGGTGCATCGTTGCGGGGGCGGCTATCGTCTAATTGCCCACGGTAAACCAGTTTGCGATCGCCATCGAAGAGGAAGAAGTCTGGGGTGCACGCCGCGGTATAGGCCTTAGCAGTTTCTTGACTCTCGTCGTAGCACAGGGGAAAGGTAAACCCCAATTCCATTGCCATGGCCTTGAGGGAGTCGGGGGCATCATCTGGGTAAGCGGCTGCATCATTGGCGCTGATCGCCACAATACCCAAGTCACTGTCTTTGTAGTCCTGTCCCAGTCGAGCCAGTTCCTTTTCGACATGTTTGACATAGGGGCAATGGCGGCAGATAAACATCACCAAGAGCGCCTTTTTCTCGGCAAAGGTACCCAGGGAAATGGTTTGTCCGGTCACCACATCGGGGAGTTGAAAGTCGGGTGCTGGGGTACCCAAGGCCAGCATTGTGGATTCTGTTCGTGCCATAGAACCTCCTGAAGATCGCCTGTCAATGGCGAAAGCGTGACAAATTGTAAAGTTTTACAAATTAGTAATATCGTCCCTAGTGTACTCTTTTGTGGTTGCAATCAGGGGGTGTTGATTGCCAGTTTGAGCAACGCAGGGCTAGCCTACCTGCGCGTCCTTGTCCTGAACTCTCGTTTATAACTCTCGGCTAGGGAAGTTACTAATATGTTGAGACTCCCTGCACCGCAAGGAGTCTCCATTACTTGAACAAGCAAGAACTGCTAGGGCGGTTTACAAGCGCTGCCACTGCTTGGGCGTTTTTTGCGCCGTTGGAATCAGCGCCACCCTGCCAGCCCCAATGATCGCACGTGAATTGCTTCCTACTCCGATGGGACGTGGCGGCTTGGCTGAATGAGCATCAATCGTCGTCTTCGTCATCCTCATAATCATCCTCAAAGTCATCGTCATCGAGGTCATCCCCGATCAGCTCATCCTCATCATCGAGGTCGTAGCTAGATGCCACACGACTGGAACGGGAGCCAGTAAATTGCTGGACAACGTGAGATGCCGTTTCATCGTCGATTAACACATCTTCGCTCAAGTCTGCGCTAGGGCGCGGCACTGGTTCAGGTTCAGGCTCAAAGGTTACGATGTGGGTGCGACCAGAGCGATCTTCACTCTCCTCAAACCCTTCTTCCTCGCCATTGGCAGTGTCTTCATAGCTATTGAAGCCCGTGCCAGCCGGAATAAGACGACCAATAATCACATTTTCCTTGAGACCCCGTAGCCAATCCGATTTACCCTCAATGGCAGCTTCAGTCAGTACCCGCGTTGTTTCTTGGAAACTGGCGGCGGAAATGAAGCTATCGGTATTCAGCGAGGCTTTGGTAATGCCCAATAGAACAGGGGTGTATTGGGCAGGGGCACCGCCGGTTAGCGCCATGGGTTCATTGGCCTGCTCGGCTTGACGCAGGCTCATCATTTCCCCAGCAATGAGGATGGTATCTCCGGCATCATCGATGCGCACCTTGGCGGTCATTTGCCGCACCACCACTTCGATGTGTTTGTCGGAAATTTCAATCCCTTGGGTAAGGTACACCGACTGCACTTCGTTGACTAAGAAGGCTTGAACTTTTTCCAAGCTAATTTGGGCTGCTTTCAATAGGCCTTCGGGTTTGTAGTATTCAAAGTAAATAGAGAGGATGTCATGGGGATCAATTGGGCCATCGGTGAGCGGATCGCCAACATTGACTTTTTGCCCATCCACGACAATTGGGTTTTGCCCCGGCAGCATCGGGTACTCTTGGATAGCACCATCTTCTTCGATAACCTTGAGATCAACGGTGTCATCGTTGCTGTAGGTCACTTGGCAGGTGCCTGGGCGGATGGCTAGAATGCATTTTTCCTTGGGATGGCGAGCCTCCAACAGTTCCTCAATCCGTGGCAGACCCTGGATAATATCGCCGGTTTTCGCCCGCTCAAAGACCAAGAGGGCAAGGTTATCTCCCCGCTGCACCAAGTCACCGTCTTCGATCTGCAAGACTGCCCCCGGTGAAACAAGGTAGGGGCGTGCTAACCGCAGCACAACGTGATCGCTGGCAACCTCCATGACGGCAGCGGTTTCAGGACACTCAACCCCTTTGGCAATTTCATCTCCCGGACGTAAGAGATCGCCAACCTGCACGCTGACGGGGTTCCCGTTGGTATCAATGCGGAGGAGATCGTCCTCGGTAATGACTAAAATACGGCGGACTGACTCACCACTGCGGAGAATTCCCTGTACCTGCCCCGCCTGCTTGGCGTTGATGGCCGTACGGGCAATGACAGCCCCCGGCTCGATATGATCGCCGTCTTTTACTAGCAGGGAGGTGAGGGTGCTGCCTTGGGTTTGGTCAGCAGAGACATCCCGCCGAATTACCAAGGATTCCAAAATAACCAGTTGTAGCCGTTGTGCCCCACTGTCGGACTCGTCAGCAACAATTTCAATATCTGCCGCCAACTGTGGTGCTTCGCTGCCAATTTCAAGGACGAGTTGTGTCCGCAGCAGATCGACCCCGTCGACGGATTTGACCCGCTCATCATGCTTATAGGGAAGGCGTTGGACTGCCCGCAGGCGAATAGATTGACCAGAGGCATCACTGGAATCTTGGCTAGGCACCGATGGCTCATCAGGCACGCTAAACTCTTGCACAGGGCGCAGGAGCACTGCCGGTCCTTCAGGGCTATCTTCAAGGTAGTCCACTTGACAGAGGGACTCGGCAACCAACCCCGGCAAAATTTCAGTTCCCGGATAGGCAAGGGTGCCGTGCTTCAGTCGTGCTGCTTCAGGATCATCCACCAAGTGGAGGTCTCCGGGCTTAATGATAATTTCCCGTAAAATGTCATTTTTTTGGATGACTTCCACAACGCCGCTGTTTTGGCAGAAGATGTCCTTGACGACTTCGGTGCCCGCTTCTACGTACTGGCTGTCCTCCACTAACAGCAGGGAAATATCCTTGTTCACTTCGTGGGTTTCCTCGGGCACCCACAGGAGTGTGCCGCCCTTGAGCACTTCGTAGCCTTGTTTGGCTTTCCCTTTTTTCGCCACTTCAATGCCGGCGTACTTGAGAATACCGCCAGTCGGCGTATGGTAGCGATCGTCAATGAGTTCCGCGACAACTTGGCCATTGGCCACCTTTGTACCCGGAGCCGCCTTTAGGGAAAAGCGTTGACCCGCAGCCGTTTCAATGATGTAGTGCTCGCGGCCTTGATGCGTTTCTTTAAGCACTTTGGCTTTGTCCAGCATCACCGAGGCGGTAATAATTTCAACTTCACGGCCACTTTTACTTTCCTGCTGCTCTGGCAGGCGGACAACCCCACCGTGTTCAGTTTTAACAGTAGTTTCCGCAAGCACCGCCCCCGCCTGAATAGAGTCGCCATTTTTGACGACAGGCTCGGCTCCGGGAGGAAGGTTATACACTTCGCCGGACAATACCCAGATTAATCCTCCTTTGGGGGCAACCCGGGTGGTGGTGCCTTGGCGATCGCGCTTCTCTTCTGCCTCAAGATTGACAAACTTCACTTGACCTGCGAGGTCAGAGGCCACGTCCTTGGTGACTTTTTCGGTGGACTTGCGCACACTGCGGGAGGTCTGGGCAACTTCCGCTAGCAATTGCCCCGCTGTCACCTGTTCGCCATCTTTGACTAAGAGAACTGACCCTTGCGAAACGTCAAACTCTTGGCTGCGCTGTCCAGCTTTGACACTCAACTTGCCGGAGGTTTCCACTAAGAAGGCATCCTCTCCATGGCGGGTGCGGAAGGGACGCACACGGAGTTTTTTGCCATACTCTACCGTTCCGGCAAAGGGAGACCGCTCTTGCCGCGCCACTTCGCCAGTAAATACACCGCCGGTGTGGAACGTGCGCATCGTTAACTGCGTGCCAGGCTCCCCAATCGACTGAGCGGCAATAATCCCGACGGCTTCCCCCATATCCACCAGTTGCGCGTGGGCGAGGCTCCAACCGTAGCACAGACGGCAGACGGAGCCGGTGGCTTCACAGGTCAGGGGCGATCGCACCGCAACCTCTTCAATGCCTGCTTTGACAATAATTTTGGCTAATTCAGCAGAAATGGGTTGATTTTTAGCTACAAGAACCTCACCGGTTTCTGGATGGCACACATCCTTAAGAGCCACTCGCCCCAGCAAGCGATCTTCAAGAGCCAGCACCTTGTCGCCTACAGTCATACTGCGCAGGGTAATACCGCGCTCAGTCTCGCAGTCCTCTTCACGGATAATGACATCCTGAGAAACATCCACCAGTCGCCGCGTCAGGTAACCTGAGTCTGCCGTGCGCAGAGCCGTATCCACCAGCCCCTTACGGGCACCGTAGGAGGAGATAATGTACTCCGTAACCGTCAACCCTTCTCGAAAGTTCGTTTTAATCGGCAAGTCAATGATTTCCCCTTGAGGGTTAGCCATTAGACCACGCATCCCCACCAACTGTCGGACTTGGGAAAGATTTCCCCGTGCTCCCGAAAAGGCCATCATATAGACGGAATTGAGCACATCTGTATTCCGGAAGTGACGCACCACCTCGTTTTTGAGTTCTTCATTGGTGGTATTCCAAGTGTCAATGACTTTTTGGAAGCGCTCTACTTCGGTAATTTCCCCGCGAGAGTAGCGATCCTGAGCGGTTTTGATTTCTTTTTCGGCAGCTTGGAGCAACTCTTGTTTTTTCGGCGGCACCAAGAGGTCATCAACGCTGATGGAGACACCTGCGCGGGTGGCATAGCGAAAACCCAAATCCTTGACCTTGTCGGCCATTTCCGCTGTGCGGGCAGTGCCAAAGTGGCTGAAAGACCACGAAATTAAATTCCGCAATCCTTTTTTGTCAATGATGCGGTTAAAGAAAACAGGGGTCGTCTCAGTCATGGTGATGGGGTCTCCCAAATTAACTGGCTAGGGCTTCTTGAATGGTTTGGTTGTAGATAATACGACCGGGGGTGGTGCGGATGTACTGAGAAATGAGTTGACCATTGGCATCTTCCTTGACCCGCCGCAGGGCATACTCCAGTAATCGTGAGCCGTCACTGTGGGTGGTCACCGTTGGCTCACTGGTATCGCCATCATCCACAGCGCCGTCGTAGCGAACCCAGACAAAGGCGTGTAGCGGTAACTTGCCTTGTTCGTAGGCCATGACAACGTCTTGAAAGTTGGCATAGTAGCGATCGCCATAGTCCGGTAGCTTTGGATTTTCCGCCGTCAAGTAATAGCAGCCGAGCACCATATCTTGGCTAGGCGTAATAATGGGCTTACCCGTTGCTGGCGAGAGGATATTGTTAGACGCCAACATCAGCATCCGTGCTTCCGCTTGGGCTTCAATGGAGAGGGGAACGTGAACCGCCATCTGGTCGCCGTCAAAGTCAGCGTTAAAGGCCGGACACACCAGTGGATGCAGTTGAATCGCCCGACCCTCCACCAGAATCGGCTCAAAGGCTTGAATCCCTAAGCGGTGAAGTGTTGGGGCGCGGTTCAGCAGCACCGGATGCCCATCAATGACTTCTTCGAGCACATCCCAAATCACCGGATCATTGCGCTGGATCATGCGCTTGGCGGCCTTAATGTTATTGACAATCTGCTGGCGAATCAGCCGATGAATCACGAAGGGCTGGAATAATTCAATGGCCATTTCCCGGGGCAAGCCACACTGGTGCATTTGCAGATTTGGCCCCACCACAATCACCGAGCGACCAGAGTAGTCCACCCGTTTTCCAAGCAGGTTTTGACGAAAGCGTCCCTGTTTGCCCTCAATAATATCGGAGAGGGACTTGAGGGGGCGATTATTGGCACCCACCACCGTGCGACCCCGGCGGCCATTGTCAATCAGTGCATCCACGGCTTCCTGGAGCATCCGCTTTTCATTCCGGACAATAATTTCTGGTGCCAGAATTTCCTGCAAGCGGGCAAGGCGATTATTACGGTTAATCACACGCCGGTAGAGATCATTGAGGTCAGAGGTGGCAAAGCGTCCACCATCTAACTGCACCATGGGGCGCAAATCCGGCGGAATCACTGGAATGACCGTGAGCACCATCCACTCCGGCTTAGCTCCTGTGGCAATAAAGTTGTCAATCACCCGCAGGCGCTTAATGAGCTTGGCGCGTTTCTGGCCTTTACAGTTAAGAATTTCTTCCCGCAATTGCTCTGCTTCTGCGGGCAGATCCAAATCCTGTAAAAGACGTTGAATGGCCTCAGCACCAATACCGACCTCAATATCTTCAAGTTCGGAATCTTCGCTGTAGATCTGCTCTTCGATCTCTTGCCACTGGTCTTCGCTGAGCAGTTGCTTATAGGTCAAGTTGGGATGATTGCCGGGGTTAAGCACCACATAGGAGTTGAAATAAACAATTTGCTCTACATCCCGCAGCGGAATGTCAAGGAGAATGGCCATGTAACTGGGAATTCCCTTGAGATACCAAACATGGGTCACAGGGGCGGCCAGCTTAATGTAGCCCATGCGGTGCCGCCGTACCCGAGATTCCGTGACTTCCACACCACAGCGTTCGCAGACAATGCCGCGATGCCGCACGCGCTTGTATTTACCGCAGTGACACTCCCAATCTTTTGCTGGCCCAAAAATGCGCTCACAAAAGAGACCGTCCATTTCTGGCTTGAGGGTGCGGTAGTTAATGGTTTCTGGCTTTGTGACTTCACCCACGACTTGACCGTTGGGCAAGGTGCGCTCTCCCCACTGGATAATGCGTTCCGGTGAGGCGAGAGACACTTTTACATAGTCAAAGCGTTGCTCGATTCTGGGCATAAACTCACGAATCCTCTGGCAATAAATAGGTTAAAGGGAGAGGCAAAAACTCCCCCCACGTAGCTGTTGATCTAGGGAGTGGTGACACTGTCTTTTTCTTCAAAGTCATCCCCTTGCAAGGACTCAAATTCGATTGTGGGACGCACAGGGGTACGCCGTGGACTGACATCCACCATCAGATCCACTTCGGGGTCTGGCTTGGTCTCGCCATCGTCATCAAAGCTGGGAATACTGGACTTACGCACAGAAATATCCAGACACAGGGATTGCAACTCCCGCATCAGCACCTTAAAGGACTCTGGGGTGCCCGGTCGCGGAATGGATTGACCTTTGACGATGGCGTTGAGGGCTTCATTGCGCCCCTGCATATCGTCAGATTTAACGGTGAGCAGTTCTTGCAGAATATAGGCGGCGCCGTAGGCTTCCAGTGCCCATACTTCCATTTCGCCAAAGCGTTGCCCTCCCTGCTGTGCTTTGCCACCAAGGGGTTGCTGGGTCACGAGGGAGTAGGGGCCAGTTGAGCGGGCATGAATCTTGTCATCGACTAAGTGCACTAGCTTGAGCATGTAGGCCATCCCCACCGTGACGGGGCGATCGAAGGGTTCACCGGTGCGGCCATCATAGACCACCATTTTGCCCGGATCCGCAGGATTAAAGACCCAATCTTGACCTACTTTTTCTTTGGCTTCTTGCAGTTTGGCATGCACGGTTTCGCGAGATTTTTCCTTGCCGTGCATTTCGTCAAAGGGGGTGATCTTAAAGCGCCGCCCTAAACATTCACCCGCCCAGCCCAGCAAGCACTCATAAACTTGGCCGACGTTCATCCGCGAGGGCACCCCCAAGGGATTGAGGACAATATCTACCGGGCGACCATCTGGTAAAAAGGGCATATCTTGCACCGGTAGAATTCGAGAAATAATCCCTTTGTTACCGTGGCGACCCGCCATCTTATCGCCGACTTGGATTTTGCGTTTTTGAGCCACATAGACCCGCACCACCATATTGGCGCCCGGGGGCAGTTCATCTCCCTGCTCGCGGGTAAAGACGCGCACATCAACGACACGGCCTTTTTCACCGTTGGGTACCCGTAGGGAGTTATCCCGGACATCCCGTGCTTTTTCACCAAAAATGGCTCGCAGCAGTTTTTCCTCCGGTGGTTGATCCGACTCGCCTTTGGGGGTAACTTTGCCCACCAGAATATCCCCCGCTTCAACAAACGCGCCGACGCGGATAATGCCGTTTTCGTCCAGTTGCCGCAGGGCATCTTCTGAGACATTGGGGACTTCGCGGGTAATTTCTTCGGGGCCAAGTTTGGTTTGCCGCGCCTCGATTTCGTATTTTTCAATGTGAATGGAGGTATAGACATCCTCCTGCACCAACCGCTCGCTGATGAGGATGGCATCTTCGTAGTTGTAGCCTTCCCATGGCATGTAGGCCACAAGAATGTTTTGCCCCAAGGCCAGCTCGCCTCCCTCGGTGGCTGATCCATCGGCAATGACTTGACCTGCACGGACGCGATCGCCCATGAAGACAATGGGGCGTTGATTCAAACAGGTGTCTTGGTTGGAGCGTTGGTATTTTTGCAAGGTGTAGGTTAGCTCGCCGCCGTTGTCGGTTTTGATGCGGATTTGGTTGGCATCCACATAGGTCACGACCCCATCCGTTTGACTGAGGATGACCATCCCCGAGTCACGGGCAGCTTGCGCCTCCAAGCCGGTACCCACCAAGGGACGGTGCGATCGCAGCAGGGGAACCGCTTGCCGCTGCATGTTAGACCCCATCAGAGCGCGGTTGGCGTCATCGTGCTCAAGGAAGGGAATCAGGGAAGTGGCCACTGAAATAATTTGCACTGGCGAGACTGCCACATAGTCCACCTGATCGGGTGTGGTGGTGGTAAAGTCTTGGCGATAGCGCACAGGTACCACATCCCCAAGGATGTAGCCGTTTTCGTCGGTGGAGACATCTCCGGGTGCCACCCGCTTATCATCCTCTTCGTCTGCCGTCATGTAAATGGGGGGCTGATCTTTGAGGACTCGTCCCTCTTTCACCGGATAGAAGGGCGTTTCAATAAACCCGTACTCATTGACCCGGGCATGGGTGGCCAAGGAGCCAATTAGACCGGCGTTAGGGCCTTCCGGGGTTTCGATCGGGCAGATGCGACCATAGTGGCTGGGGTGAATATCCCGTACCGCAAAACCAGCGCGCTCCCGTGTCAGCCCACCTGGACCTAGGGCACTCAAGCGCCGTTTGTGGGTTAGCTCTGCTAGGGGATTGGTTTGATCCATGAACTGCGACAGTTGACTGGAGCCAAAGAACTCCTTAATTGCCGCCACTAGGGGCTTGGGATTCACCAACGAAGCAGGGGTCAAGGAATCGGTATCGGAAACCGTCATCCGTTCGCGAATAATCCGCTCGAGGCGGTTCAAGCCCACTCGCACTTGGTTCTGGAGCAGTTCTCCCACCGAGCGAACCCGACGGTTCCCTAAGTGGTCAATGTCGTCAATACTACCAAGGTCAAATTCCAAGTTAATGAGATAGTCAATGGCCGCCAAAATATCCTCTGGGGTGAGAATCCGCACCGAGTCAGGGATATTCAGTTGCAGCTTGCGGTTGAGCTTATAGCGACCCACACGGCCAAGATCGTAGCGCTTGGGGTCAAAGAAACGGGACTCAAGTAACTGCTGACCGCCAGAAACGGTGGGTGGCTCCCCGGGGCGCAGTTTTTTGTATAGCTCAATGAGGGCATCTTCTTCGGTGAATTTACCCTCTTTTTCAACGGTTTTTTGGTAGTACTCAGGGTGACGTAGCCGTTCGCTAATTTCGCTGTCACTTAAGCCCAAGGCTTTGAGAAGCACGTGAGCCGATAGTTTACGGGTTTTGTCAATGCGCACCCACAGGAGGTCATTTTTATCGGTCTCAAATTTTAGCCATGCTCCGCGGTTAGGAATAAGGCTGGCATTATAGGTGCGGCGCCCATTTTTGTCCGTTTCAGACTTGTAATAGACACCGGGGCTGCGCACAATTTGGTTGACAATGACCCGCTCAGCACCATTGATAATAAATGTGCCACGGTCGGTCATCAGGGGCAGATCCCCAATGAAGACATCCTGATCAATAATGTTGCCGTTTTCTTTGTTAATCAAACGGGTCGGGACGTACATTTGCATTGAATAGGTGGCATCCCGACGTTTGGCCTCATCTACTTCATACTTGGGCTGCTTCAGTTTGTAGTCTTTGGCTAAGAAGTGCAGCTCAATTTTGCCCGTATAATCCGTAATAGGTGAGAAACTCTCTAGTTCTTCAATTAGCCCTTCTTCAAGAAACCATCGGAAGCTGGCCCGCTGAATCTCGACAAGGTCTGGCAAGGTAAAAGCGGGTGGCGTGTAAGTCTGGTTACTAGCCATGTATATCCTCTAGAGGGTATCGCTAAAACGCGGATCTTGCATCCTAAGACATTTGTGGTAACGCTGTCAATAACAGACAGCAAAAAGTCTCCACACAGCCCTTGTGCTGCTGGAGAATTGGTGTCATGACTAAGGGGGGCGAAAAAGACGTTGACACGTGTCACTATTGCGCTGGCAAGCCGCTTACCTAGGAGCATAGCACAGAAGTGTACGGCAAATGGGCTTAAGGGTTATTGTTGACGAGATTGTAATGTACAGTGGCGACGAATCAGCAACTGGACGTAGTCTTGGCTGTCTTGGCGCTACTTCAGAGGCGTGCAAGCAGACGGGATCAATCAAGCGCCTAGGGCACAAGAAGAGAAAGAAATTCTCTGCTATGGTGGAAAGTGGGGTTTCGTAAACCCGTACCGCCTACACAGCGGGGTAGTTAGTTCATTTCAAGCTCTACCGAGAACCTTATGGTGCCGTTGCCCTTGTTTGAGCATCCACGCCGCTTCCGCTGGCAGCAAAACTTACGACGGTCGGTTCGTTATTACTATTTACGTCTGATGCGCTCCCATGGGAGTACTGAACATGTGGCACGGGGGCTGGCAGCCGGTGTGTTTGCTGGTATGTTGCCTCTGTTTGGTGGCCAAATGATTATTGCTGTTGGCTTGGCACTTCTCCTGAGGGGGAACAAGCCCCTCGCAGCACTTGCAACTTGGGTCAGTAATCCCTTTACCTATGTGCCCCTGTTTTGGTTCAACTTTCAAGTGGGCTGGTGGCTGTTGGGTCAGCCATCCCTAGTGTTAACAGGCGTGGACTCTTGGGCATCAGTGCTTGAGCAGGGGGGACAAATGGCTACTATTCTGATGTTTGGCAGTGTTTGGGTGGGGGTTGTTGCTGGCTTGCTCACCTATAGCCTTTGCTTGCGGCTGTTGCCCACCCTCCGCCAACGCTTTCGTCGGCGATCGCTTATGGCTGCTGTAGATGCTCCAGCCCCGCCACGACTTTAGCAGACTGGATGCGATCGCCCATTTGGATACTGTCCACCACATCCATCCCCTCTGTAACATAACCAAAGACAGCATAGTTGCCATCCAGAAAATCGAGTTGTTGCAGCGCAATGTAAAATTGCGCCGAGGCGGAATCCGGCAATTGCGATCGCGCCATCGCCACTGCGCCGCGGGTGTGATTGAGTTGCGGTGATACCTTGCCTGCCTGACTATAGGTAGGAGTGCTACTGCCTTTGCCTAAAATTTCAAGGGGAATGTAACGGGGGCGATTTGTCTTTGGATCAATAAATGAGCCAGTGCCGTACAGTTGGGGTGACACAGTCGGATCAGTGCTTTGCGGGTCTCCCCCTTGCACCACAAACGGCTGTGGCTCGCGCACCACGCGGTGAAACACAGTGCCATCGTAAACACCGCGATTGACAAGATCAACGAAGTTGCCAGCCGTAATGGGTGCTGCGGCACCATTGACCTGAATGGTAATTGGGCGATCATTAACGGTGATCACTACGGTGGCATCACCATTCAGTCGAGGTAAATTTGCCATAGATGTATTACTTTGTGCTCCAGGAATCGAACTAGTGTCAGCAACCGAAGAGAGAGAGGCACAACTCACGAGGAATATAACTGCCAGCAATGCAACTAGCCGTGGAAAGAGTGTGCTTAGATGCAAATATCTCATCGTTAAACCACAAATTGCTAACCTTAGTTCATTATGGGGCTGAGGGGACACGTCTTGGCAGATTGGGAGGGTAACGTCAACGCATCAGCAAATCTGATTCTGGTAATAACCATCTGTAATGGTTACTCCAGATCTGGCTTATGTGTGGGTACAGAGGAAATGGTATGCTGAGCTTACACTGCCGCGCCTAAACCCTAAGACATCGCACGTATAAGAGGGGGCGTCTCGTTCAGTCCATCCCCTTAATACCTGACGAGGCTGGCCTAGTCTTGGGGTCAGGCACCTCACAAGCGAGTGTAACCGTCTTTTTTGTGTAGGAGCTGCATTCATGCCCATTGCCGTTGGGATGGTGGAAGTGCTAGGTCATCCTCCCGCGTTGGCTGTTGCTGATGTGATGGTCAAGGCTGCCCGGGTCACCCTTGTAGGGTATGAGCGTGTGAGTGGGGCGCGGCTGACAATTATTGTTCGTGGCGATGTGTCAGAGGTGCAAATTGCGGTTGCGGCTGGTGTAGAAGCAGCCAAACGGATTCCTGCCGAAAGCCCTAAGGAGAAAACTCTGTATCTGTCTTCAACAGTGATTCCGCGACCGGATCCAAATCTGGAAGCGATTTTTCCAACGATGTGTTTTCAGTTTGGGGATGGTTGGGAGCAGTTTCTAGTCTAATGCAGTAACCGACAGAGGAACGAGTGCTGGCGATCGAGACTGGGCTTGTGTGTAACAGGCCAACTGGACAGTTCTGGGTGATTGATTGGCGCCTCTATAACCCCGATAGCGACGGGCACAGTCAGTTAGACCACGTCAGTGATATGCGCAAAGGCGTAGTTAACAGCAAGCAGTGACCGTTGCGCATCGTCTGGATCAATCGTGTTGACGCGGTTATCCCAGTTGGCAGTGGGGTGAACATCTACAAAACGATTACTGAAGTTGCGCTCAGCACCAACGGATGGGGCACGAACCCCGCCAAAGCCACCACCAAAACCACCGCGTGGCAAAGCAGATGCCGCTGAAGCAGTGCTCAAAATCACTAAGATCGGCATGAGGGGATGGGTGAGGTGTTGGCTCATGTTCTAAAAGCTCGCTACATGGAGGGTATAGGGGGTATAGGTTGTAATGTATCACTTGAAAATTGGCAGCTTTAGAGAAATTCAGCAACTCTTAACAGTGAGCGGAACCAAGGGTGATAAATTTTTACGCTCTTGAGGGGATGTCTCCCGTCACAGCCACTTAGCAAGGGACGTTCCGAGGCCAGCCACCTCAGAGCACTCATTGAGACTCATTGAGGATGTCTGGGGCTTCTGGCACAATAGATAGGGTCAGCCAACGCTGGGATGCCAATGAACACACTGGTGCAAACCACTCCATGGCAACGCATTACAGAGGAACTGCTGCTCATTGTCGGCAGTAGCGGACTAATCACTGATGAGTCGGAAAGCTTGGTGTATGAATGCGATGGCCTAGCCATATATCGCCAACGGCCAAAGTTAGTGGTTCTGCCCACCACTACCGAGCAGGTGGCGGCTATTCTTAAGGTATGCGATCGCTACCGTGTACCCTTTGTGGCTCGCGGTTCAGGAACGGGGCTATCGGGTGGTGCCTTACCGCTGGCCGATGGCATCCTGATTGTTACCGCCCGCATGAACCAAATTCTGGACGTGGATCTAGCGAATCAGCAAGTTGTTGTCCAGCCTGGGGTCATTAACGCTTGGGTTACCCAAGCTGTTGCCGATCAGGGCTACTACTACGCACCGGATCCCTCAAGTCAGATTATTTGCTCCATCGGTGGCAATGTCGCAGAAAACTCTGGTGGGGTTCACTGCTTAAAATATGGCGTAACCACTAACCATGTCTTGGGACTAACGGTCGTCTTGCCCAATGGTGAGATTGTTGAACTGGGCGGAGCTGTGCCAGAGATGCCCGGTTACGATCTGACGGGTGTGTTTGTTGGCTCTGAGGGAACCTTGGGAATTGCCACGGAAATTCGCCTGCGGGTTCTGAAGCAAGCGGAGGCGATCGCCGTCCTATTGGCAGATTTCACCACAATTGAAGCAGCAGGGGAAACGGTCTCTGCCATTATCCGTGCTGGCATTATCCCCGCTGGGATGGAAATTATGGATAACCTCAGCATCAATGCGGTTGAAGACGTAGTGGCGACCAATTGCTATCCCCGGGATGCTGGGGCGGTGCTTTTGGTGGAAGTGGATGGCCTAGAGGCAGAAGTGCCCGTCCTCCAAGAGCGAGTGTCACAGATTTGTTATGCTCAAGGGGCGCGCCACGTCAGGATTGCTACCGCCGCCGAGGAACGCCTACGCCTCTGGAAAGGTCGCAAAGCCGCCTTTGCTGCTGCGGGTCGCCTGAGTCCGAACTATTTTGTCCAGGATGGCGTGATTCCCCGCAGTCAATTAGCCACCGTTCTTAAGGAAATTGAGCAACTGAGTCAGCGCAGCGGCTACCGCATTGCCAACGTCTTCCATGCGGGGGATGGCAACTTGCATCCTCTGATTCTTTACGATCAAGCCGTGCCCGGTGCCCTTGCTGAGGTCGAAGCTCTTGGAGGGGAAATTCTCAAGCTCTGTGTGCGCTTGGGAGGAAGTATTTCCGGCGAGCATGGCATTGGTAGTGACAAAGCCTGTTTCATGCCTGAAATGTTCAGCCCAGCGGATCTAGAAACCATGCAGCAGGTGCGCTCAGCCTTCGATCCGAAGCGGCTCGCCAATCCGGAAAAACTGTTTCCAACCCCGCGCACCTGTGGCGAAGGGGCACACCACGTCAACGCCTACCCACAGGTTGAGGTCTTTTAATGGCGGCAAAGATTCCTGTAACGATCATTACTGGCTTTTTAGGTAGCGGCAAAACCACTCTGATTCGTCATCTGCTCAGCCATGCCCAGGGCAGACGGATTGCGGTGATTGTCAATGAGTTTGGGGATGTGGGGATTGATGGCGACCTGCTAGAGTCGTGCTGTACTGAAACGGCTGGGATCTGGGAGCTGACTAACGGCTGTCTGTGCTGCACGGTACAGGATGAGTTTCTGCCAACGATGCAGGCGTTGCTGCAACGGCGGCAGCAAATTGACCACATTGTCATTGAAACCTCCGGTTTGGCATTACCCAAACCCTTGGTGATGGCGTTTCGTTGGCCAGAGGTACGCCATGCTGCCACGGTAGATGGCGTGGTGACGGTGGTGGATGGACTCGCCTTCGCCGCTGGACAAGTGAGTGCCGATGTGGAGGCACTGTTTGCCCAAAAGGCCGCAGATGAGAGTCTGCAGCACGATGACACGCCTCTCGAAGAACTCTTTAGCGATCAGCTGGCCTGTGCGGATTTAGTGATCCTGACCAAGACCGATCAACTGGCGGCAGGTCAACCTCAGCACCTTGTTGAGAGCCTGCAAGCCCAACTGCCCTCGCGCATTAAGGTCATTGCGGCTAGCCACGGGCAGGTGCCTACAGAGTTACTTCTTGGGTTTAATGCAGCGGTTGAGGAGGATTTAGGGCAGCGACCTAGCCACCACGATGGTGAGGCGGAGCATGATCATGATGAGGAGATTGCGGCGGTTTGCCTAGAGATGGGATGTTGCGACCTCAATGGTTTACGCCAGTCCCTTGAGCGCCTGTTAAAGGAACCCGACATCTACCGCATCAAGGGCTTTGCGGCAATTGAGGGGAAGCCGATGCGACTGGTGGTGCAGGGGGTGGGTCAGCGGTTGGAGGTGTTCTACGATCGCCTGTGGCAGCCCCACGAATCCCGGCACACGCGATTGGTGGTGATTGGCAAGGGGATTGATCGCCAAGACTTGGTCTCGCGGCTGATGTAAGCGTGTTTTACAATCGCCACGAACAACTCCTCGGTGGCGAGGGCACTCAGCAGTGTTTACCCAGTGATATGCTCCAACTCACCGTGGGCGATCGCTTGGTGATTTTAGCAACGATTCAAGGACTGCGGCGGATTGAACAGGGAGCATTAGCACCGCGGCGATCGTGGCGACTCTGGCTAGATGCCCCTCGCAATACTGAAGTTGCCTTAGAAATCGGCAACTTAATTACTAAAATTACTGGCCTACCCCTGCCGCGATCGCGTGCCTTTATTGAGCAACTCCCTGCCGCTATTACCTTGGAACTTTATGAGCAGCAAGCCTATCGCCTCGCTCAGCAGTTACAGAACCTTGTTACCTTACGCTTATACCCCTGCGTAAAAAATTAACGCGCCCTGGAGGACTCGAACCCCCGACATCCGGTTTTGGAGACCGACGTTCTACCAACTGAACTAAGGACGCAAGACTAAAGGTATTTAAAGTGGCCGATCAAATCGTGCTTTGATCCGCGCTGCTTTACCCACCAAATTGCGCAGGTAGTAGAGCTTCGCCCGCCGAACTTTACCCCGCTGCACTACCTTAATACTATCAATTCGCGGTGAGTGCAGTAAAAAAACCCGCTCAACACCCACGCCTTGAAAAACGCGCCGAACCGTGATAGAGCGGTTGATGCCACTATTGCGCATGGCAATGACATCCCCTTCGTAGGGCTGAACCCGCTCTTTGCCACCTTCTTGAATTTTCACCCCAACCCGGACGCGATCGCCCACATGAATCACGGGCAAGTCATCTTTTAGTTGCTCCGCTTCAATTGAGCGAATAATGTCTTGGGCGTTCATGACAGTTCCTTAACTCGCAATCTCTTAGCATAGGTCAATTCGACAGCATTGTCTAGATGCATGGGGGGCGAAAATCCGTCAGGGCATACCCCATACGAGCCAGCATCCGCCGCAGCAAGGGCAAGCTCAGGCCAATGACGTTACTAGGGGTGCCAATGATTTTTTCCACAAAGGCTCCCCCTCGGCCATCCAAGGCAAAGCAACCAGCACAGGCCAAGGGTTCACCGGACATCACATAGTCCGTAATTTCCGCATCGCTCACCTGCGCAAAGGTGACCTGGGTCGTTTCCACGTCAACGCTAGTGTATCCGTGAGTTACATCGATGAGGGCATGCCCCGTTAATAGCTCGCCAGTTTGACCGCGCATTCGCTGCCAACGGGCGATCGCCTCTGCCGCTGAAGCGGGCTTACCATAAATGTTGCCATCCATCACCAGCACGGAGTCACAGCCTAGAACCACCGCAGGGGGTGGGTAGGTGTGGGCAATGGTCTCCGCTTTACAGCGTGCCAACAGGCGCACCAGTTCTGTGGGGGTTGTTGCCTGAATCACTGATTCATCAAAATGGCTGGGCTGGACAATCGGCTCGATGCCAATTTGTTGCAACAGTTGACGGCGAGCCGGGGAAGCAGAGGCAAGCACAAAGGGCAGCATAGTTCTTCAGTAAAGCAAGGCACACCAACATGTATAGTTTCGCATTGAAATTCCTGAAACTGCGTTAGCTACGGCATTGACGATTTATTATCTTTATGAGGCATCTGGAGGGAGGGAGATGACGACGGCAGCCTATACTTATACTCCGGTGACGGGATTAGTGGGGGATGCCTCGCTACCGGATCACTTTTTACCCTACAAAACTCTCCAAGCCCTGCCGGAACTCTGGCCATTGTTGGCACAGCGCCATGGAGACGTGATTGCCCTCGATGCCCCCTACGAAGATCCCGCAACCTGCATTACCTACAGTGAACTCTATCAACGCATTCAACGCTTTGCGGCAGGACTGCAAGCCCTAGGGGTTATACACGGCGATCGCGTTGCCCTGTTTGCCGACAATAGCCCCCGCTGGCTGATTGCCGATCAGGGAAGTATGATGGCCGGTGCCATTAATGTTGTCCGCAGTGGCACTGCCGACGCGCAGGAACTCCTTTATATTTTGCGCGATAGCGGCTCAACCCTCCTATTAGTGGAAAACCTTGCCACCCTGCAAAAGTTGCAGGCGGGGTTAGCGGAAACAATGGTTAGAACGGTTGTGCTGCTCAGTACAGAATCCCCAGAACTGGAGGGGTTCGCCCTACGGCTATTAAACTTTAGCCAAGTGTTTCATGAAGGACAGTACGGTACGGTGCGCACAGTGGCGATCGCCCCGACGGATCTGGCAACCCTGATGTACACCTCCGGCACCACGGGTCAACCCAAGGGGGTTATGGTCACCCACGGTGGTCTGCTGAGTCAGATTGTGAACCTCTGGGCCATTGTGCAACCCAATGTTGGCGATCGCACCTTGAGTATTTTGCCCATCTGGCACGCCTACGAGCGGGTGGCAGAGTATTTTTTATTTGCAGCGGGTTGTACCCAAACCTACACCAACTTGCGCCACTTCAAAAATGACCTCAAACGTTGTAAACCCCACTACATGATTGCCGTGCCCCGCATCTGGGAAGGGTTTTACGAAGGGGTACAAAAACAACTGCGGGATGCCCCCGCCAAGAAGCGGCGACTGGCACAGTTTTTCCTCAGTGTGGGTCGCCAATACGTTCTACAACGGCGGCTTCTTACGGGACTGAGTTTAACCAACCCCAACCCAACCGGCTGGGAAAAATTTGTCGCACGGCTGCAAACAGCGCTGCTGAAGCCCCTATACCGGCTTGGCGAAGCGAAGGTGTACCGCAAAATCCGTGAGGCCACCGGCGGTGAAATTAAGCAAATCATTAGTGGTGGGGGTGCCTTGGCTCCCCACTTGGATACCTTTTATGAAGTGATTGGTCTAGAGGTTTTAGTTGGCTACGGCCTCACTGAAACAGCCGTTGTCTTAACAGCGCGGCGTTATTGGGCCAACCTGCGGGGGTCGGCGGGTCGCCCTATTCCCGATACTGCCATTAAAATTGTTGACCCAGACACCAAAGCTCAGATGGCATTTGGCCAAAAGGGGTTAGTACTGGCCAAAGGGCCGCAGGTGATGAAAGGCTACTACAACAAACCTGAGGCAACTGCGCAGGTTCTAGACAGCGAGGGCTGGTTTGATACGGGGGATCTGGGGTATTTGACGGCCAATGGCGATCTGGTGCTAACGGGGCGGCAAAAAGACACAATTGTTCTGAGTAACGGTGAAAATATTGAGCCTCAACCGGTGGAGGATGCCTGCCTGCGCAGTGCCTATATTGATCAGATTATGTTAGTGGGGCAAGACCAAAAAGCCTTAGGTGCCTTGATTGTCCCGAATCTAGACGCCCTAGAGCAGTGGGCTACCGCCAAAGGGTACCGCCTGCAACTCCCCGATCGCCCCAGTCCCCAGGGAGTTGGTGAACTCATCACCCTTGAGAGTAAAGTGGTTCAAGACCTGTACCGCCACGAACTGCTGCGGGAAGTGCAAAACCGTCCGGGCTACCGCCCTGATGATCGCATCGCCACATTTCGCTTTATTCTCGAACCCTTTACTATAGAGAATGGCCTGTTAACCCAAACCCTAAAAATTCGCCGACATGTCGTGAGCGATCGCTACCACGATATGATTAACGGCATGTTTGAGTGACGTACATGACAGATCCTATGGACACTAAACTGCTCCTGCGGCGGCAAATTTCAGTCAAAGCAGTCGTAACCCCCCTTTGGAAAGAAGATGCCCAGCGGCAATTACAGGCGCAACTCAATCAAGTTGACATTCAAATTCAACAATTAGACTTGCAGTTGCAGCAAGTGATAGGCGAGCTGCGCAAAACTGGGGAAGCCCAAGACTTAGTCAATGCCCGCATCCAAGAGGTACAGGCCCAAGCCAACAACCAGAAAGCCCAACTCTTGCAGCAGAAAAATACTATCCTACAGCAATTGGATCAAGTACAACGCCTAGAAGACGGGCAGGAAGTCGATCAGGGTCAAGTCGATAATTTCTTTTACGTCACCAAAGGGGATAACCTGATCCAAAAAATGCAAGTGGAAATTTTGATGCGCGATGGTGTCATTGAAGAGATTCGCGGCACCCTCTAGCCTAAGCTTAATGTTTGAGTCATCACCCATCATTGCCGAAGAACAAGGATACAGCCTCTATGATTCGTGAACTGTTTATGCCCGCTTTAAGCTCCACCATGACAGAAGGCAAAATTGTCTCGTGGCTCAAGTCCCCGGGCGATAAGGTAGCCAAGGGCGAAACGGTCTTAATTGTTGAATCTGACAAGGCTGATATGGATGTGGAGTCGTTCTATGACGGCTACTTGGCGGTGATTACAGTGCCCGCTGGTGAGACCGCTCCTGTTGGCTCCACAATTGGTTTAGTGGCGGAAACAGAAGCGGAAATTGCAGAGGCAAAAGCGAAGGCACACTCCGCCACTCCGGCCAGCACTCCCACAGCAGCCGCCGTGAGTAATGGCAGCCCGCAGACCAGTTCAGCCCCTGTAGCGGTTGCCACTGTCCCTGCGGCGCGGGTTGTGGCTTCCCCCCGTGCCCGCAAGTTGGCGAAAGAGCATAACATTGATCTGAAAACCCTGAAGGGCACAGGTCCCAGGGGGCGGATTACCGCAGCAGATGTGGAAGCACTCATCGGTACAGCACCTGCACCCGTTGTTGCGCCTGCGGTGACCTCATCGCCTATGGCTGCTCCCACCGCCCCTGTGGTGGCCAAGGAGGATCTGGTGCCCCTGACCACACTGCAAAATGCGGTCGTGCGGAATATGGTTGCCAGCTTGGCGATTCCAGACTTCCATGTGGCTTACACCATTACCACCGATGCCTTGGATCGGCTCTACCAGCAGATTAAGTCCAAGGGGGTGACGATGACAGCACTCTTGGCCAAGGCGATCGCCCTAACGCTGCAAAAGCACCCCATTATGAATGCGTACTATACCGAGCAAGGGATTCAATACCGGCAGGACATTAACGTAGCGGTGGCGGTGGCCATGCCCGGTGGCGGTTTGATTACTCCTGTGCTGAAAAATGCCGATCAGATTGATATTTATACCCTTTCGCGCACTTGGAAAGACCTTGTGGAGCGCGCTCGGGCTAAGCAACTGCAACCCGAGGAGTACAACAGCGGTACCTTCAGCCTCTCTAACTTAGGGATGTTTGGAGTTGATAGTTTTGATGCCATTCTCACGCCTGGGCAAGGCGCAATTATGGCGGTGGGTGCCTCGCAACCCACGGTCGTGGCCACCGAGGAGGGTCTGTTGGGGGTGAAGCGGCAAATGAAGGTGAATATCACCTGTGATCATCGGGTGATTTACGGTGCCGATGCAGCGGCCTTTCTACGGGATTTAGCAAAGCTAATTGAAACAAACCCCCAAGCCTTGACCCTCTAAACCCATTGCAAGGTAACTCGGGTGGCTGCCCTCCTAGAGATCAGGAATTTGCATTTTGCCTACACTGCCGCTGAGCCGTTGCTGCAAGGGCTGAATTTGCAAATTACGGCTGGCGATCGCCTCGGGATTATTGGCGATAATGGCTGCGGTAAAACAACCCTGTTGCTGCTGTGTGCGGGGGTGCTGTCCCCGCAGCAGGGAAGTATTCACTGTTGCGGCCATCCTGTCGTTGCCGGTCAATTTCAGCCACAGTTGGGGGTGGTGCTGCAAAATCCTGCAGATCAACTCATTGGTGCAACCGTGGCGGAGGATGTGGCCTTTGGTCCGCAAAATTTAGGTGTCCCTCCAGCAGCGGTGCACAGGCAGGTTGCAGAGGCATTAGCGGCTACCCAGACCACTCATTTAGCGCAGCGCGTGCCCCATCAACTCTCGGGTGGCGAAAAACGGATGGTAGCGATCGCCGGTATATTGGCCATGCGCCCCCACGTCATCTTGTACGATGAACCCACCGCCTTTTTAGATCGTCGGA
This sequence comes from Thermostichus lividus PCC 6715, assembly GCF_002754935.1. Lineage (NCBI taxonomy): Bacteria > Bacillati > Cyanobacteriota > Cyanophyceae > Acaryochloridales > Thermosynechococcaceae > Parathermosynechococcus > Parathermosynechococcus lividus. The sequence goes on along the minus strand of NZ_CP018092.1, from coordinate 1,361,213 downwards.
GTTGTCAAGCCCTAACAGCCTTTTTGCAGCAGAATGAGACACCAGGAATGATTATCAGTCACGATGTCCCCTTCTTGCAGAGCGTTTGCACCCAAATCATGGCACTGGAGGCAGGGCAGCTACGCCCCCTTGCGCTGTAACCCTATGGTGCGTCGTCGCTATCGGCTTTGGCTGTTCCTCTGTCTGCTTTGCCTTGGTCTGTGCTGGAGGCTCCTCCCCCTACAGGCTCAGGGCATGGCACCAATTCGTGGCGTGTGGTTAACCGCCAACGATATGCCCATGTTGCGCGATCGCCCCCGTCTCGAAGCGGCGCTCAACGATTTGCAACGCCTGAATTTTAATACCCTCTATCCAGTGGTTTGGAATTCCGGCTATGTCAGCTTTCCAAGCGCAACGGCCACTCATTTAGGGATTCAACCCTTTGTGCTGCAAGGGGTACAGGGCTACGACATTCTTCGGGAACTCACAGAACAAGCCCATTGCCGCAATCTCTTAGTGATTCCGTGGTTTGAATTTGGCTTCATGGTGCCGGAAACCTCAGAGCTGGCGATCGCCCACCCCGATTGGCTGACCCAAGGGGTCAATGGCGAGACCACCCGCCTCACTGCTGCAGGGGAGGTGGCTTGGCTCAACCCGCTACATCCTGAAGTGCAGTCATTTCTCACCAATATTGTCCTAGAAGTGTTGCGTCAGTACCCTGTGGATGGTATTCAGTTTGACGATCACCTGAGTCTGCCGACGGAATTCGGCTATGATGCCTACACCCGCCGTCTCTACGAACAGGAAACTAAAAAACCAGTCCCAGCAAACCCCCGCGATGAGGCATGGATGCGCTGGCGTGCCGATAAACTCACCGCCTTTGTCAAAAGCCTGCGCCAGCGAGTGAAGCAGGAGTTTCCCTATGCCATTTTCTCAGTATCGCCCACCACCTTGCCTACGGCTTACCAGAGTTTTCTACAGGACTGGCCGCAGTGGGTTGCTCAAGGGATTCCCGATGAAGTAGTAGTACAAGTCTATCGTTACAATCTCCCGAGCTTTGTCCAGCAACTGGCTCAACCGGAACTGCTCCAAGCACAGGCGAAAATTCCCACGGCGGTGGGCGTGCTTACGGGGTTGCGCACGAACCCCGTCCCCATTCAACTGGTAGATGCGAAGGTGGAGGCAGCTCAACAGTCAGGCTTTGGCGTTTCCTTTTTCTTTTATGAAACCCTTTGGGAGCGTACCCCCGAGCCACGGGATCTGCGTCAAAATGCCTTTCTATTTCACTTTCGACATCCCATGCCGCGCCGCACCTTTGGCCAAGCCTGCACCCGGGGCTAACAATCGAGGGTGGTTTGCCGTTCCTCCGTGGGAATGTAGTGTCGTCATGTCGGCAAACGTGGAGTGCATCAGGCAAAAGAGTTAAGAGAGGGTTGTATAGGACTGGTCAAAACCTGTATATCAATGCCGACTGTAATGGAGCGGCTAACATCCTCAGAAAAGTAGCAACAACCTTGGGAGTATGTCTTAGGGGAGTTGGTAGGGGTGCATGGATAACGCCTTTGAGGGTTTCTTTGTGGACTCGCTCAAGAATTCCCTGCCTTTAGGCATGGGGAGTATCAAGCAATCCTCTCCCTAGGGGGTAACAGGCGGGGTCTGGGTCGGTGGATTTTCACTAACCGCCGGATCTGGGGGTGGCTTTTGGGGCAATGGGGGGCTGAACTCCGGTGGGACTGTCGGTTGAGGGGGAGGTGGCGGCGCTTTAACAGCTAATTCCAGCAGTTCCGGCACCGTGACAAAGCGATAGCCCTGCGCTTTGAGGCGGCGAATCAGGGTGGGGAGAGCTGCACGGGTAACGGCGCGATCGCCCCCGCCATCATGGAGCAAAATAATGGCACCGGGTTTCACGTCGTTTAGGGTGCGCTCAACAATCTGTGCGGCGGTTGTATTCGGCTTAGTATCGTGGGTATCCACTGACCACATGATGATGGCATAGTTCTTGGATTTGGCATAGGCCACTAACCCCGTTTCCAGATGCCCCCCCGGAGGGCGAAATAAACGGGTTTGGGCGGTACTTTGTTTAGCAATTAGGGCAGAGGTATTTTCAATTTCCTGTTTTGCCACCTCTGGAGCAATAGGGGTGTAGGCGTGGCTCCAACTGTGGTTGCCCACCGCATGCCCCGCCTTGACAATCTCCGCAGTCAGATCAGGATACATCAGTAAATGCTTACCCACCACAAAAAACGTGGCTTTGACATTATGCTCTTTGAGAATGCTGAGCAGCTTGCGGGTGGAGTCGCCCCACGGACCATCATCAAAGGTGAGCGCCACCACTTTCTCAGGTTTGACGGGGGTGACTCGATACACTAACTGTCCCCAAAACTGGCGCGGACTCAAAAAGCGGGGTACATCCGCCGCCAAAGCCGGTAAAAGCACAACTAAACAGGCACACAGCCCTAGGGGGTGCCAGCGCAGCAACGATTGACCCATGGGAGTCTCTCCTGAGCAGGTTAAGCGGCGGCAGCCTGTCTGAGCAGTGGAAATCCTAAGGCCTCCCGTTGTTGAACATAGGCTTGGGCAACCCGTCGCGCCAAACTACGAATACGGCCAATATAGCGGGTGCGTTCCGCCACCGAAATCACCCCCCGAGCATCTAAGAGGTTAAAGGTATGGGAACACTTCAGCACGTAGTCTAGGCTCGGTAGCACCAACTGCTTGTCCAGTAATTGCTCTGCCTCCTGCTGGTAAAGACTAAATAGCGCAAATAGGCGTTCCGGATCCGCCGCTTCAAAGTTATAGGTGGACTGTTCAATTTCCCCCTGGAGATGAACATCACCATAGGTAAGGGTTTCATTCCAGCGAATGTCGGCGATCGCATCCACCTCCTGCAGGTACATTGTCAACCGTTCCAGCCCGTAGGTAATTTCAATGGAAACCGGCCGACAATCGAGGCCGCCACACTGCTGAAAATAGGTAAACTGGGTCACTTCCATGCCGTCTAGCCACACCTCCCAGCCCACCCCCCACGCGCCAACTGCCGCATCTTCCCAGTTGTCTTCCACAAAGCGAATATCGTGATCTTCCGGGCGAATACCAAGGGCGCGCAGGGAGTCTAAATAGATCTCTTGGATGCGATCGGGAGAAGGTTTAATCAGCACTTGGTACTGATAGTAGTATTGATAGCGGTTAGGATTTTGGCCATAGCGACCATCTGCCGGTCGTCGGCAGGGTTCAACGTAAGCCACCGACCACGGCTCAGGGCCAAGGGCGCGCAGAAATGTGTGGGGGCTTTTGGTGCCCGCCCCTTTTTCCACATCGTAGGGCTGCACAATCAGGCATCCCTGAGCTGCCCAAAATTGATGCAGGGTAGCAATAATATCCTGAAAGTACATAGGGCTAGATGTGAATACCACACTCCGTTTTGCCCATGCCGCGCCAGCGGCCAGCGCGCTCGTCTTCCCCTTCCCCTACCGGTGTGGTTAAGGGTTCATCGCCAATACTGGCATAGCCACGATCATGCAGAGGATTGTAGATGACATGGTGCTCTGCCACGTAAGCCCAAGTTTGCTTGCGTGTCCAAGCAGCCAATGGATTGATTTTGAGGCGACCGTCTTTATCCCGTTCCACGTAGGGCATGTCAGCCCGGGTCACGGCCTGATCGCGGCGCCGCCCGGTAATCCAAGCAACGGTGTTCAGTTCAGCTAGGCCCCGCTGCAAAGGTTCAATTTTTGTTAGGTAATGGAATTGCTCTACATTGGTTTCCCACAGGCGATCGCCATAGCGCTCAGCAAAGGCTGCTCGACTATCCACCTCGCGAATTTTGTAGGTATGCAGGTCAAGCTGGTAGGTGTCCTTAGCTTTTTGGACAAACTCAAGGGTTTCCGGAAAGTGGTGGAGCGTATCTAAAAAGAGCACAGGCACGGCGGGGGTAGGCTGCAACTCGCGGTACAGCAAGTCTGTGATCATGACATCATCGACATTAAACGCACTGGTTTGTACCAATCCCTGGGGAATGGCCGCCACAGCCCAAGCCAGAATGTCACGGGGGTGTGCGCCCTCGAACTGTTGATTGAGGGCATCGAGATCAAAGCTAGTGGAGGTGGCCATAGCATCGGTGGATCTTAAAGGGCATTCCCTAGCTTACCAAATTGGGAGAGGCCTCTAGGCAACCACCTAGCCACGGAATACCAAATAGTTATAGAGGTTGTAGGCCAGCATAATCGGAAGGGTGCTGCTGAATGTAGCTATGAATTCCCTCATCCCCAACCCTTCTCCCCAGGGAAAAGGAAGCTAAGAGTCTTGTTCCCTCTCCTTTGGGAGAGGGCTAGGGTGAGGGCGGCAAAAGACTCAAACCCGAAAGTCATACGTCTATTCAGCAACGCTAGGCGGTTTCTGTTGTTGGCAGTTCCAGCGCACAACTAAACACAACTAAAGGTGTGCTACGGGTGTATCACCAGTCCATGATGACCTTGCAAGCAGAACTGGGGGTCAATCCCAGTCCGACAACCTGTAAGCTGTATGAGGAACTGCTTACGCAAGAGGAATCATCGCCACCTACCTGTGTTGCCCAAGAGGAAATCGTTCCACCTGTGGGTTCTGATTCCGTGCTGATGCCCCCACCGGTTCGTCAAACTTTTACGGCAACCCTGCCCCTCATTAGTCGTGTAACAGAGTGGGAAGTTATTCAGCAATGGCGATCGCCCCTGCGGAGCTATCCCTAGACGATCAACGTCCTCCCCTAGCCTTGGTGCGCATTAGCGGTAACTTTCTGTTTGACCCCGCCACCTATATCGATTTTAAGTCAGCCCTAGAGGCAGCTGTAACCGTTGCCCCCTGTCCTTGGGATCAATTGGCCATTGCGCCGCCGCAAACCAAGCATCTCACCACCGTCGAAGCCTCTCTGCGCCTCGATGTCGTTGCCTCAGCTGGATTTGGCCTCTCCCGCAGCAAAATAAGTGAATGGATTAGCAGTGGTATGGTGCGCGTCAACTGGCACGTTGTGCAGCACCCCCGGTATGCCGTCAAAGTGAACGACCTCATCACCATTCGAGGTAAAGGCAAACTCGTGATCCAAGAGATTCAAACTACAAAGAAAAATCGCTATCGTCTTGAAATGGAGCGCAGCCGTTGATCCGGCTTCTGTTCTGAGGATGGGGATGTCCGGTGTCACCTACCCCCGACACTCATCTTCGTTGAGTAAACACAATTCACACATACAGTGCGGAACTTCCCGCCGATTTAGCTAAGTCGTTAAGATAGTTTATGGATGCATCAGTGACGTAAAAATGCCGCAAACACTGCACTACCAAAACACACCGCAATCAAGTCAAGGGGTACCCCAGCCTCACTTCTTGAAGGTATGGGTTGCCTATCTCCTGTGGTGCTTGAGTTTATTTGGTCTCTGTGGCATCCAGCGGTTTTACGTCGGCCAGCCAATTATGGGTGTTTTGTACTTAATCACCTTTGGCTTTTGTGGCGTTGGGCAGTTCTTAGACTTAGTTTTAATTCCGGGTATGGTTGCTCACCGCAATACGTACTTGCGGGGACGCTATCTCCGGTCGCAGGAGTGGCTCACCGAAGACACCCCTAGCCCAATGCTCCGTCTTCTCCAAGCCGCTAAAGATCATGGTGGAGTGCTCTCTGCTGCCCAAGCAGCCCTATATACCCAACTTGATGCCCAAACGATTGAAGAGCTATTATTCGAAGCACAGCGAGTAGGCTACGCAACCGTGTTTAACGATCCAGAAACTGGAGCTGTGCGCTATCGCTTTGATATTTAGCTCCCCGTTGGTACAGGCACTCCCCCAAACGTCGCAAGGATACGTCGTGCTAGCTGCTTGGTGCTCTGATGAGTCGTCCTATGGTGATTCGAGAGGACACTGCTGCGGAGGTTACCGCGATCGCCGAGGTGACCAAACCCATTGCGATGCAAGCCCCGTCCTTCAGGACGGCTTTTCTTGATTCCTGATGTACTCAATCAAACCCTTGATAGAGGCACCGCGCCGGAAATCCATGGCAACCCCCAGTCGATGCAGCGGTGATCCGTCAGGCGATGCGTACCCTCCTAGGCACCACTGGGGCGTGATAATGGAAACAATCAGCACCCTAAAGCGTGAGTTTTAGGAATCCCCTGCCTTGGGGGAGAAGATCGATTTTTATCGAGAGCGTCTGGTAATGTCTTGCTTCTTTGATTTTGAGGCCGAGTTTACTGCCTCCTTGCGATGTATTCCCATGATTGTTCGCTACAAGCTCGATCTCTGTGGCGTGAAGCTCAAGCTAATTCACTGGCATCAGCTATCCCACGAACAGCGGCAATGGCTGGTTAGCACGCCCTGCGATCGCCCTGCAGAAAAGGAACACTATCGAGAGCAACTGCGGGAGTGGGTTACCCAAAGCCATGGTGCTCCCCCCAATGATCTGGAGGTGCCTGACACCTTTGTGTGGCAGGTCACTAGTGAAATTCCCGATACCGTACAGCAGCAGTTGACAACCGTCAGTCACCACACCCTCACAACAGAAAAATGGGCGGCGCTGACTGATTTACAACGCTTTGCCCTCGTGAAACTGAGCCAACCTGGCCATGAAAATCGTAATTTTTGGCCTGCTCTACAAGAGTTTGGGTTAGCTTAGGCATGAGGGTAAAAAGATCCGATTGTGAGGATTCCCTTACTTGCGTATCATGGATAGTACCATTTGCTTTTTTGACACTTTGGAGGCATCTCAACGTGGCTGGAACGACAGGAGAACGACCATTTTCCGACATTATTACAAGCGTCCGCTATTGGGTGATTCATAGCATCACTATTCCGGCACTGTTTATTGCTGGCTGGCTGTTTGTCAGCACCGGTTTGGCCTACGATGTGTTTGGAACGCCGCGCCCCGATAGCTACTTTGCCCAAGAGCAGCGGACGATTCCCCTCGTTACTGACCGCTTTGAAAGCAAACAACAAGTTGAAACATTTTTACAACAATTAAAGTAGGATTGCTATGACCAGTAATACACCGAACCAAGAACCTGTTTCCTATCCTATTTTTACGGTCCGCTGGTTGGCCGTTCACACCTTGGCCGTGCCCACCATTTTCTTTTTGGGGGCGATCGCGGCCATGCAATTCATTCAACGTTAGCAGAAGGTGCTCCCATGGAACCGAACCCAAATCGTCAACCGGTTGAACTGAACCGCACATCCCTATACTTAGGGCTGCTGCTGGTGTTTGTCTTAGCACTATTGTTTTCTAGCTATTTCTTTAACTAACTAATTCATTAGATCGTGATCATCATTTATCGCTTAGGAGGATGTCACAATGTCTGAAGGTGGGCGCATTCCCCTGTGGGTCGTTGCCACAGTGGCCGGAATGGGGGTCATTGTCATTGTTGGCCTATTTTTCTATGGTGCCTACGCAGGGTTAGGCTCCTCACTCTAGGAGTGAGGGTCTTGGCGGGCGCGTAGCTGCAACCACGTCAAGCCAAGGGTGACGACCAAAAGCACCGTAGCTGCGGCGGCCGCATAGCCAATGTCAAAGAACGCAAAAGCCTGTTGGTAAATATAAAATACCAACAGGTTTGTTGTATTCAGGGGGCCGCCACCGGTTACGACATAGACTTGCTCAAAGCTACGCAGGGTAAAGATGGTGGTGGTCACCAAAACAAGGATGAGGGTTGGCTGCAACCCCGGTAGGGTAATGTAACGAAATTGTTGCCATGGGTTGGCACCATCTAAAAGGGCGGCTTCGTAGCGATCGCCGGGGATGGTTTGCAAGCCTGCTAAAAATACAACAAGGTTAAAGCCCAGTTGTTTCCAACTACTCAGGAGAATGAGCACCGGCATTGCCCAGCTTGGATCACTGAGCCATGCAATCGCCGGCATTCCCAGCGCCGCAAGAAGATGATTGACTAACCCATCGGTTTGAAACAACCAGCGAAAACCCAAGCCAGCGGCCACAATCGAGGTCACTGTCGGCAAAAAGTAAGCAGTGCGTAAAAGACTGCGGCCAAAGACTGTCTGATTCAGCCCCACGGCTAAGGCCAGCGGCATCAAGATGGTAGGCAGCACTGTCGCCCCTGTAAAGTACAGGGTATTGCCCACAACTTGCCAAAAATCGGGACTTTGGAAGAGCCGTTGATAGTTTTGCCCACCGACCCAAGCCATACCCCCTTGAGTCAAGCTGCCACTGGTAAAACTCAAATAGATAACGTACACAATTGGCGCAAAGACAAAGAGCGTCAGAAGACCCACAGCAGGCAACAGAAACAGCCATGCTGCTAGTGTCGAGCCGTGGAAAACATCCCCCATTTGGGGGAATTGCGATCGCCGCTGCTGCAAATGTTATGCTCCCCAAACGAATGCTGTCATAAATTCAATCTTAGGGGGGACGCGCTCGAAATCGAAAATGATAAGATCACATAAAATGCACGCCATCTTGGGGAGATGCTGTGATTCGCACTGTTCCACTGCCCGTTACAACTCCCTCTTACATTGCCGACCACAGTCGCCTAAAGCTTTTCGCTGGTTCTGCCAACATTCCCCTCGCTCAAGAAATTGCCCGCTACCTTGGCATTGACTTAGGCCCAATGGTACGGAAGCGATTTGCGGATGGCGAGCTGTATGTGCAGATTCAGGAATCCATTCGCGGCTGTGATGTGTACCTCATTCAGCCCTGCTGCCATCCGGTGAACGACCATCTCATGGAACTATTGATCATGGTGGATGCCTGCCGCCGTGCGTCGGCACGACAAGTCACCGCGGTCATTCCTTACTATGGCTATGCCCGAGCCGATCGCAAAACCGCTGGGCGTGAGTCCATTACGGCCAAGTTGGTGGCCAACCTGATTACCCAAGCAGGGGCAAGTCGCGTTTTAGCAATGGATCTGCACTCGGCACAAATTCAAGGCTATTTTGATATTCCGGTGGATCATGTATATGGCTCGCCAGTGATCTTAGATTACCTGCGCAGTAAAAACCTCGAAGACATTGTGGTGGTCTCACCGGATGTGGGCGGGGTGGCTCGTGCCCGTGCCTTTGCTAACAAGCTGGACGATGCCCCCCTAGCCATTATTGACAAGCGTCGCCAATCCCATAATGTGGCCGAAGTGATGAATGTGGTTGGGGATGTTAAGGGGAAAACCGCAATACTGGTAGATGACATGATTGATACGGCGGGCACCATTTTGGAAGGGGCACGGCTACTGCGACGGGAGGGAGCAAAGGAGGTGTATGCCTGTGCGACCCACGCAGTATTTTCGCCACCAGCCATTGAACGATTGCAGGGGGGCGATTTTGAGGAAGTCATTGTCACCAATACAATTCCGGTACCAGAAACTCAGCGGTTTGAGCAATTAACGGTGCTGTCGGTGGCCAGTATTCTTGGGGAAACGATTTGGCGTGTCCATGAAGATAGCTCTGTCAGCAGCATGTTCCGCTAGGATGAATTGTCTAGACGTTGCCATTGGAGGGACACGGCGTGGGGCGCATTGCCTTACTCAGTACCAGTGATAAAACTGGAGTGACGGACTTTGCTGCGGCATTGGTACAGGAGTTTGGCTTTACGCTCCTCAGCAGTGGGGGCACTGCAAAAACTCTAGCGGCGGCGGGCATTCCCGTGACCGCCGTTGCCGAGTACACCGCTGCCCCAGAAATCTTGGGGGGGCGGGTTAAAACCCTTCATCCTAAAATTCATGGTGGTATCCTCGCTCGCCGCGATCGCCCCGAGGATTTAGCAGATCTGGCTGAGCACGGGATCGACCCCATTGATTTGGTCGTGGTGAATCTCTATCCCTTTGCCGAGACCATTGCGCAGCCCAACATTACAGTAGCAGAGGCGATCGAGCAAATTGATATTGGCGGGCCTACCCTAGTACGAGCAGCGGCCAAAAACTATGCTCACACCACGGTGTTAGTCCACCCGAGCCAGTACGACAGCTATCTTCACGAATTACGCCTGTACAAGCAGCCCCGACTGGAGTATCGCTTAGAGTGTGCCCAACGTGCCTTTGTGCTTACGGCCAGCTACGATCAGGCGATCGCCACCTACTTGCAGCAAATTGCCATGCCACCTTCTAAGGGAATTCATCTACCAGCCGTCTTTCATCTCAGTGGCCAACAAAAACAAGTGCTGCGCTATGGCGAAAACCCACACCAAGTCGCCGCATGGTATATGACTGGCACAGCGCCTAGGGGCTGGTCTGCCGCCGAGCTATGCCAAGGAAAAGAACTCAGCTATAACAACCTCCTTGACCTTGAAGCCGCCCGCGCTATCATTAGCGAATTTACCCAGACCAATACCCCAGCAGTGGCGATCATCAAACACACCAACCCCTGTGGGGTTGCGGAGGGGAACACCCTCCTTGAGGCCTATGAGCGTGCCTTTGCTGCCGATAGTGTCTCTGCCTTTGGCGGCATTGTCGCTCTCAACCAACCCATTGATGCCGCCACCGCCAAAGCCCTTACCGGTACCTTCTTAGAATGCGTTGTAGCTCCTGGGTGTGAGCCAGAGGCACTCCCCATCCTAAAAACAAAGCCCAAGCTACGGGTACTGACCCTCAGCGATCTGACTGAGGCACCGGAAACAGCCATTCAAACCATTGCTGGCGGATTTTTAGTCCAAGATATTCGCCCGATGCCTATTGAACCAGACACATGGCAGGTCATGACAGCAGCGGAACCAGCCCCGGAACTGATGGCGGAACTCCTCTTTGCTTGGAAGGTGGTCAAGCATGTGAAGTCCAATGCCATTGTCGTGAGTCGCGATCGCCAAACCCAAGGCATTGGCGCCGGCCAAGCCAATCGGGTGGGAGCCGTGCAAATTGCCCTTGCCGATGCGGGCGAGGCAGCGCGGGGGGGAGTGCTAGCCAGTGATGGCTTTTTCCCCTTTGCCGACTCCGTACAGGCAGCGGCCTTAGCAGGGATTGCCGCCATTATTCAACCTGGCGGTAGCTTGCGGGATCACGACTCCATTCAAGCGGCCAATGAAGCCGGTATTGCCATGGTCTTTACCGGTCAGCGACACTTTCGTCACTAGGAGTGGGGATGGTATTGCGCCTCGGTATCATTAGCGACCCACACATTGCCTTGCCGGAGACCATTCCGACAGATCACCTCCCCCTCTTTCTTTACACCATCAGTATTCCAGCGTTTGAAGCCGCCGTTACTGATTTGCTAGAGCGCGGTATAGACGCGCTGCTCCTGCCGGGAGACCTCACCCGAGATGGCGAGGTGGCTAATCATCAGTGGTTGCAGGCATACTTACGAACCCTGCCCATTCCCGCCTATGTGATTCCGGGCAATCATGATGTTCCCCGACCTGTGGCGAGCGCAGGCCGCATTGGCTGGGCTGAGTTTCCCCAGTATTATGCCCATGCAGGGTACGGCCAGAGAAGCACACACTATTACGTCACCCACCTTAGCAAAAACATACAACTCGTTGCCTTAAACTCGAACCAGTTTAGCCCTATAGGTCAGCAACTGGGCGAGTTAGATTGCCAGCAACTTCAATGGCTTCAGGAACTGTTGGCTCAGCCCTTTGCTGGCTTACGGCTGGTGATGGTGCACCATAACCTCTTAGAGCATTGGCCGCAACAAAGCCAAAGTCCAATGGGGCAGCGATACCTCCTCAAGAACCGCCTAGCCCTACACACCCTTCTGCAACGCGCTGGTGTCTCACTGGTGTTAACTGGCCACCTGCACATTCAGGATATTGCCTATGCTGATGGTGTGTTTGACCTCACAACGGGTGCCTTAGTCAGCTACCCCCACCCCTACCGCCGCCTCACCTTAACTGAAACCGAGCATGGTCAATGGCAGGTACAGGTGGAATCCTTCTGTATTGAATCCTTAGCAGCCTATCCCAATTTGGCTGCACAGTCACGCGAGTGGATGCTGCAACGGGGGGCTGGGTTTATGGCACGGTTTTTAATGCTACCGCCCTTTAACCTCCCTGAAGGGCAAGCGACTGCCTTAGCCAAGCCGCTCTCGACTCTCTGGCCAGACATTGCCAAGGGTGACACCCAAGTCACGTTACCACCCTTGCCACCCCCCTTGGATGCCTACTTTGGCCAATTTAACCATTGCCCACCCCCTAGTTTTCCGCAGTTGAGTGATAACAATACAACATTTGTGGTGAGCAGTGGCTACAGTACTCGTTGAAACCTTCAAAGTCACTCATGATTGCCGCCATGCAGACCACAGTAAGCAGAGAATGCCGATATTGATGGCAATGTCAGCGATATTAAAGACTGGAAACTGAATCCAGCGCAGGTCTAAAAAGTCCACCACTTCACCAGTCAAGAAGCGATCAATTCCATTGCCGAGGGCACCGCCCAGTAAGCAACCGTAGCCCACCTGCTGCCAGCGGTTGAGGTGAGGCCCCCAGATAGCCCACGCGATGAGAAGTAAACTAACTAGCAGCGATAACCAGCGCAGCCAGAGGCTCCCATTGGCAAACAGGCTAAAGGCAGCCCCTGTATTGGTGACGTAGGTAATGTGAAAAATACCGGGCAGAATGGGGGTTGTTTGCGGCGGGACTGTTAGGGTGTAATTGGCAACAACCCAAGCCTTGGTGAGGCGATCCAGCCCCAAACACAGCAGCGCAGCCCACCAAAAATTGGCATTTTTTAACTTTTTTGCCTTCATCCCACTGCACTGAGGGCGGCGACCGAGACTCGTGCTGCCACCTGCTGGGCGATCGCCCGTAGGGCTTGGGCTGAGGCAGAGTCGGGATGGTTGATTAGAATCGGCAGGCCAACATCCCCGCCTTCGCGCACCGTTAGTTCAAGGGGAACTTGGCCTAGGAGAGGCACGCCCAGTTCAGCGGCAAGGGCATCTCCGCCACCGGTGCCAAAAATATCGTAGCGCCGATTGGGTAAGTCCGGCGGAATAAAATAGCTCATGTTTTCCACCAGCCCCAGCACCGCGACCCCTAACTGCTGAAACATGCGTAGGCCGCGGCGGGCATCGCCTAAGGCGACGGTTTGAGGGGTTGTGACAATGACCACACCGGCCATGGGTACCGCTTGGGCAAGGGTGAGCTGGGCATCGCCGGTACCAGGGGGTAAATCGACGATGAGATAGTCGAGGTCCCCCCAATCACTCTGGTAAAGGAATTGGCGAATAATGCCGTTAAGCATGGGGCCACGCCAGATCACTGGCTGATCGCGATCAATTAAAAAGGCCATGGAGACTACTTTGAGGCCATGGGCCACTGGAGGGAGCAACACATCACCGCTGGCCTCCTTACGGACTTCGACAATGGCATTTTCGAGGCCTAGCATTGTGGGGACGTTGGGGCCATAAATATCGGCATCAATAATGCCTACCTTAGCGCCGGCTTGCGCCAAGGCCACCGCCAAATTAACCGCAACGGTGCTTTTGCCCACCCCCCCTTTGCCACTGGAGACGGCAATAATGTTTTTCACCCCTGTCACATCGGTACGATCCGGTAGGCTTTTTTGCTGAGGCGTTTCTGCTGTAACCGTCACATCTACCGCCATGACCCCTGGCAAGGTGAACACGGCTTTTTTGCAGTCTTCCACAATAAACTCCCGCAGTGGGCACGCAGGAGTTGTGAGGACAAGGGTAAACTGCACCCGACCATCCGTGATCTGTACATCGCGGATCATATTCAGTTCCACAAGGGATCGCCGCAGCTCTGGGTCTTCCACAGGGCGCAAAACAGCGAGTACAGAGTCGATGGTGAGGGGGGCGCTCATGAACGATACTTGGAATGAATGATGTGTGTAGAGCGATCGTACCATTGGTTGCCGATCGCCTTAGCGATGGTCAATTGCTGATTCAAGCTCCTGTACCCAAGGTTTCATCTATGGGTTTTCCTGAGTCAGGCTAAATGCAGGTCACAGGTGCGAGGGACTTATTATTCCTTAACAAAGAGGGGCGGATGTATTAAGATTGAATAACGCTAGTGGCCTTTTTGCCCTGGATCAGTTGAGGGTGCTCCAATGGGACAGCCGTTTCCATTTCACGTCGGTCGTCCATGGCTCATCGGTGGGGCGATCGCTCTCGGCTTGGTAAGTATCGGCATCAGTGTGAGCTATTGGCAGCAGTTACGCCGCTCTGCCCAAGATGAGGCCACCTCAGCAGCACTTCCCAGCCCTGTCAGCGATCGCATTACTGCCCTAGGCCGCTTAGAACCGGAGGGGGAGGTGATTGCCGTCAGTGCCCCCGCCATGACCGAACGCTTGGGACAACTCTTGGTTCAGGAGGGCGATCGGGTCGTTGCGGGTCAAGTGCTAGCCTACCTAGATACCTATCCTGAGCGCAAAGCGGAGCGGGATTTGGCCGCCAGTCAGCTTCAAGAAGCACGATTGCGGTTTGATGCCGAAACCCGTTTAGCAAGAGCCGAAATTGGTGAAGCTCAGGCACGGCGTGAGCGGGTCAATGAACCCAAGCTTGCGGAAATTCAGGCGCAGCAAGCCACGCTCCAGCGGATCACTGCTGAACTCGACACCGCCGATCGTGAATATCAGCGCTTTCGGCAGCTTTTTAGTGACGGTGCAGTGTCCCAACAGGATCTGGATGATCGTGCCATCCGAGTCCGCACGCTGCAAGAAGAACTCCGCAATGCCCAGGCCAACCTTGTGCGCTTGCAACAGGAGCGACGGACTGAACTGGCCACTGCAACGGCTCAGGTGGAAGCGGCTCAAGCGAACCTAGGGCGGGTGCAAACCCAAGTGCAACTACTGTCGGCGGAGCGTAATTTAGAACTCGCAGAAGCCCGTTTAGAGCGCGCCACTATCCGGGCACCCCGGAATGGCACTGTGCTACGGATTCATACGCGAGCGGGGGAAAACATTAACGACAAAGGCATTCTGGAACTAGGTAACACGGATCAAATGTACGCCGTTGCGGAGGTTTACGAAACAGATGTGCCGCGAGTGCGGGTGGGACAGCGGGCGGAAATTCGCAGTAGCGCCCTTGCTGCACCGATTGCCGGCGAGGTGACCCGTGTGGGATTGTTGGTGGCCAAGAATGACCTGACAGGGACTGATCCGGCTGCCGATACGGATGTACGGGTGGTGGAGGTCAGGGTGCGCTTAGCGGAGAGTAAACCTGTAGCGGGGCTAACGAATATGCAGGTGGAAGTTGCGATTGATCCGCGCTCCTGAGGCACACCCATGATTTTTGCGATTCCCCTTGCTTGGCTACAACTTATTCGCGAGCGCATTCGTCTCTTGGTGGCGATCGCTGGCATTGCCTTTGCCGTTGTGCTCATGCTGATGCAGTTTGGCTTTCGCGACGCCCTATTCAAAGCAGCGGTGCGGTTCCACGAAAGCCTGAACACCGACATCGTGCTCATCAGTCCGCAGTCCACTGCCCTCATTGCGATGAAAAGCTTTCCGCGACGACGGCTCTTCCAAGCGGCAGGCTTTGACGGAGTAGAGTCGATTTCGCCGCTCTACCTAAGCTTTGGTCTTTGGCGCAACCCCATCAACAAAAGTACCCGTCAACTAATGGTGATTGGGGTCGATCCAATGGCTATGGCACTGCAGGTGTCGGATACTCCGGGTTGGCAAAATGCGCTGAAGCTATCGGATCACGTGCTCTTCGATGCCCAGTCACGGGCTGAATTTGGTCCTATCCCCGAACTGTACCGCACCGGTGAACCTGTCACGACAGAGGTGTCGGGGCGGCGCATTCAGGTGGCGGGTTTGTTTACCATGGGGGCGAACTTTGGCGCAGATGGTAATCTGCTCACGAGTGATCTTAATTTTTTACGGATGTTTCCGGATCGCAACCCCGGCCTGATTGATGTGGGGCTGGTGCGAGTTAAGCCCGGCGTGGATGCCAAGGCACTTGCGAAGCGAATTGGCGCAACCTTGGGGAACGATGTGCTGGTGATGACCCGCAACGATTTTGCTGAGTTTGAGCGGAGCTACTGGGAGAAGAGTACCTCCATTGGGTTTATCTTTTCCCTTGGTGCGTTGATGGGGTTTATTGTTGGTTCGGTGATTGTCTATCAAATCCTCTATACCGACGTGACCGACCACCTTGCAGAATATGCCACCCTCAAAGCCATGGGCTACCGCGATATCTTTTTTTATGGCGTGGTGATGCAAGAGTCGCTGATTCTGTCTTGTCTTGGCTTTTTACCGGGCTTTGTTGTTTCGTTTGCTTTATATACGGTGATTGCCAATGCCACCTCGTTGCCGGTGTGGATGACATTGGAGCGAGCAACGCTTGTCTTTACCTTGACCGTTACGATGTGTACCCTAGCGGGGGCGATCGCCATGCGGCGGGTGCAGGCAGCGGATCCGGCGGATATTTTCTAGGAGACGCTAATGGAGCCAGTGATCAGTATTCAGGGGCTAAACCACTACTTTGGCCATGGTCATCTGCGCAAACAGGTACTCTTTGATCTGTCCGCCCACATTGATGCGGGTGAAATTGTAATTATGACAGGACCGTCAGGGTCTGGCAAAACAACCCTCTTGACCCTCATTGGTGCCCTGCGCTCTGCTCAAGAAGGCAGCTTGCGCGTTTTAGGTCAAGAACTGCGCCATTCTACCACTGAGCAGCAAATTCAAATCCGCCGCCAAACAGGCTACATCTTTCAAGGCCATAATTTGCTCCATGCTCTCACGGCTCGCCAAAATGTGCAGATGGCAATGGATCTGCAACCTCACGTTTCAGCGAAACAGGCGAAAAAGCGGGTCGATGAAATGCTTTGCGCCGTTGGCCTCCAAGATCATCTGGATTACTATCCCCACCAACTCTCTGGCGGCCAAAAGCAGCGGGTGGCGATCGCCCGTGCCCTTGTGGCGCATCCCAAAATTGTGCTTGCTGACGAACCCACGGCTGCCCTCGATAAAAAATCTGGTCGGGATGTGGTGGAAATCATGCGCAACCTAGCACGGGAGCAGGGCTGCACCATCCTAATTGTGACCCACGACAACCGCATCCTAGACGTGGCCGATCGCCTGATCCACATGGAAGATGGCCGCCTATCAGAAACAACACTCTCAGTTTAGTGTCAAAAGGTTATGTATGGCGGGGCATGGATTTGAACCATGGACCTTCGGGTTATGAGCCCGACGAGCTACCAGACTGCTCTACCCCGCGTCGTCTTGGCTTATCTACTATAACGCATCTTCACTAAAGATGGCAAGGAACTACCGTTCCTGTTGGGTTGGGATGCTCTCTACCGACCGCTTGAATTCCCCATGCCGCATAGGCTTAGAACAGCTACACGGGCTGACCTGCAAATCAGCGATCAACAATTCAAATCGGGTGGATCAATGCCAGTACTACTTTGGAACCAGCCCTTGCGCCCAAAAAAAGCAAATAGGCTGGAAGCCACCGCCAACATGATTGCCCAGCAGAGGGGATACCCCCAATACCAACGTAGTTCTGGCATATTCCAAGGCGAGACTTCAGGATCAAAGTTCATGCCATAGATGCCGACAATGAGGGTAAACTTCCCCGCCCTAGAAGGGCGAGGCTTTCTGTAGCCCTCCGGCTATCTCGCAAGCCAGCCAGGAGCCTCCAGGCAGCGTTACGGACTGCCCCAAAAGCGCAATATTGATTGCTCCATTTAGGTCTGCATCACCAATCCATCCGCAATGCCCACACTTGAACTTTTTTTCAGTCCTCAGCCCAATATGCAAGCAACAATGGCAGGTTTGACTGGTATAGGCAGGTGGTACAGCAACCACCTCAACTCCTTCCTTGATACCCTTGTATTCCGATGGAATCCCCTTCCTGAGCGCAGTGAAGGGAGGATGTCAACTGTTCACCACTACCAATTCGATTCGATAATGTGCCAGATGTGCTATCCCTCAGAGCAGCTTTTCAAGGCCATAGATCAGGCGTTTGAGATGGATAACTTTCCGAATGGCTAAGAGGACACCGGGCATATAGCATTGGCGATCGCTAGTATCGTGGCGGAGGGTATAGACTTGCCCTGCTGAGCCAAAAATCACCTCTTGGTGGGCAATTAACCCCGGGAGGCGCACACTGTGAATGCGAATATTGCCACTAGCGTGAGCACCACGAGCACCAGCCAGATGTTCCGTTTCCTCCACTTGGGCAGGGTTAAAGGGTTTACCTAGCTCTGCCAAGCGCTGAGCAGTTTGCACGGCTGTTCCACTGGGGGCATCCGCCTTTTGATTGTGGTGCAGTTCAATAATTTCCACATGATCAAAGTACTGACTAGCGCGAATAGCGGCCTCTTGCAGCAACACCATACCGATCGAAAAGTTGGGAGCAATCACCGCTCCCATCTCTGCTTTATCTGCAAACTCGGCAAGGTCAGCAATCTGGTCATGGCTGAGGCCGGTCGTCCCCACCACCGGATAAACGCCGTAGGCAATGGCCATGCGGACATTCTCATAAACTGCTTGGGGGTGGGTAAAGTCCACCATGACAACTGGCTGTTTTTCTTGGGCTGCGGCAACGCAAACCTCTTGGAGACTGCCGCTGAGGGGAACCTCCAGCGCCCCCACCCCCAGAACTTCGCCAACATCTTCACCGATGTGGTGCCGATCAACGGCTGCGTAGAGTTGAGTATCTGGGGCGTGCTGCACCGCCTTAACCACCTCGCGACCCATCTTGCCCAAGGCACCAACAACAATCACAGGGATTTGCATACTCATCCAAGACTCCGGCTTTAGCCCACTGCCTAGCTAGGATACCGCGATCGCTAGAGGATACAATAAACCCATAGACAGAATTTGGCTATTGACCCCAACGACTATGGTTGTTTTTTCCTTTCCAGAATTAGTTGACCGTTGTCAAACGTGGATTCCCAAACGACCGGGCTATGCTGTTTGCCCGCTGGATCATCACAATCCAGACTTGGCCTCCAGTCTCTATCGCATTGAGCCAGGACAGGCAAACTACCCTCACTACCACCACCGTGGGGATGATGTCTTTTTAATTGTGGCTGGGGTTGGCGAACTCATTACCTGCCCGATGACTCCGCCTGCCAATGCGGTGGCTGCAACTGCCTTAACTCGCACCCCCGTAGAAACAGGCTCCTACGTCCATGTGGATGCCCAATGCCTTCACTGGCTGCGCAATCTATCCGCAGATACTCCTCTTTATTACCTAAACATCGCACCGCTGTCTCACGAGGGCGATCGCGTAGATGTGACTATCGAAGGCTGGGCTTGACTTCTCCCCTCCTTGAAAGAGAGGGGATTCCCAAAGGATGCTACGCAACGGGCTGAAGCCGCGTTGCTTCGCTTTTCCCATAACTGACTTCCCAAAAGTGGCGAAAATTAGGTGGCAGGTACAGAACGTTGCCAACCCGTTTGTAGCCTCAGCGCGATCGCCGGCTCCTACCACAGGTTAAGGCCGTAGGGCATACGAGGGCGATAGGCCTCTTCAAAATTGGTCTGATTCATAGTTGCACCGTTCAGACGTGCCCATTGCAGGTTCGTTTGCTCGAAGTTGGCACTGCTGAGGTTGGCACGACGAAAATCACCATAGCGAATATCCGCACCACTGAGGTTGGCATTCGTGAGGTTGGCACGGCGGAAGCTAGCATGGCGCAGGGTAGCTAGCACGAGGGTTGCGCCAGTCAAATTCGCCTGTTGCAGATTAGCGCGTTCGAGGTAGGCCGCTGTTAAGTTCGCATTACTGAGGTTTGCTCTCTCAAGGTTGGCCAGCAGTAGCGTGGCATCCTGGAGATTGGCTCCTTGGAGATTGGCTCCCCGCAGGTTTGCTCCAGCCAAGTTATATCCGCGTAGATCGGCATTACTCAGGTCACAGCCCGGACAGGCGTTGGTGGTGAATAGTTGTCGCAGTTGCGGTGAAGGACTAGCAATGCTCTGACCGCTGGCGATCGCCCCCAACACAATTGTTGCGATCACACTTTGACGCATATCCATAACGAGTTCTCCGTCCACCCTAGGGAGACTGTAGCATAAGACTTGGGGGGTAGAGTGACTCAGCGCAGTTGCTTTTGAGTCCGTTGTTGCTGTTGTCGCCAATCCTTGGCACTCCGCACCACTAGCCACAGCAACAGCAGGGCAATCAGGCCACCTTGAGTGGGCGCTTTGAGGGCAAATAAGATTAAGAGAATGCACAGGATATCTTGAGCCACTACAAGCCAGCGCGGTAGCTTGCCAAGGCGATAGAACCATCCCACCTGCACCAGTTGCACCACAAGGGCAAATAAGCCGCTGAGAGTGCCCACCAGCCATTGAGGGGTTGCGGTTGCTGTAGCCACCGTCATCCCCAGTAGGGCACCCACAAAGGGACTAAAACAGAGTTGCACCAAGATAATCAGACGGTATCCCCAAGGATGCCCCCTTAGAAATAGCTCTAGGAACGCCCAACCCGTCAGAACCCCCACAACCCAGTACGGGGATAGCTTCCCCAGTAACGGCACTGCTGACCATAGCTGTGGCCCTTGTAACAAACCAATCAATAGCAGCGGTAAGGCTAGCCGTAAGCCCCCAGCCGCCGCGGCTGAAAGGATGGCGAGAAGTTCTAGCATGGTTCTTTAGGGGGTGCATCTGAAGCAATGGGCTTAAGAATACTGGGTAGAGCCTCCCAGAGGCGATCGCACACCTTTGCTGGCGTATCCGTTTGTCTGATCACCACTTCGAGATCTGCTTGGGCATAGAGGGCATGGCGATCGGCCATGATCTGGTTCAATCGCTCTTCGAGGGGTTGCTCTTGCAGCAGAGGGCGCTCAGCATCTGCGGCTAAACGCTCGCACAGGACTGCAATGGGCACGTGTAACCACACCACAATTCCATGGCGCAGATAGCTCCAGTTCAGCGAACTGAGAACAATGCCACCGCCCGTGGCCACCACCAAATGGTGATAGCTGGATACCTCCGCTAGAACTTGCTGCTCCAACTGGCGAAAGTAGGCTTCCCCCTCACGGGCAAAAATCTCCCGAATTGACTGTTGGCGCACCTGTGTAATAACGGCATCAGTATCCACAAAGCCGTAGCCTAAGCGTTTTGCTAGTACTTTGCCAGTCGTGGTTTTGCCGGAACCCATCATCCCGACAAGGTAAATATTGACTCCCCCAAGGCGATTTCGCAGTTCCATAGGTTACCGTTTATCGACAGAAGCAGAAGTGTTGAAAGTTAGGTTAAGCGACCTAAAAAAGGGGACAGAGTGTAGTATTTTATCGTCTATTGAAGATGAAGAGTCTCCCGCAAATTCAGATCCTTCGCTAACTGACGATTGATGCGTTTCATGCAATCGCAAGATGCGCTCAGGGATTGCTCAAATGTGATGATCGTCAGTTTGTGGCTGGGCTGCCACCGCTAACGGCTCAGGGAGTGGGCAGCAGCAAGGTGGGCGATCGCCTGCTTAAGAATATGATGCTCTTGACGTTGAATGCGCGCGTGCAGGGTTGCGGGGGTATCCTCCGCCAAGACTGGAACAGCAGCTTGAACCAAAATTGGGCCACTATCCACCGCTTCTTCGACAAGGTGCACCGTACAGCCAGTAATTTTCACGCCAGCAGCCAAAGCTTGTTCAACAGCGTGTAGCCCCCGAAAACTGGGCAACAAACTGGGGTGGAGATTGATCACTCGCTGAGGATAGGCATTCAAGAGCACAGGGGTAACAATCCGCATCCAACCCGCCATCACAACCCACTCGACATCGTAAGTTTTTAGGGTTTCGACAATGGCGGCATCTAGGCTTTCGCGGCTATTGTAGTGCCGATGGTTTAGGAGCACACTGGGAATCTGCCACTGCTGTGCTCGCTCGGCAACTAAGGCCTTGGGGTTATTGTAGATCAGTACCTGAAGGGTTGCTGGCAGTTCGCCGTTGGCGATCGCCGCCGCAAGGGCAGCAAAATTGGTGCCACTGCCGGAGGCAAGCACCCCCAGCCGCAGCGGAGAGCAGGGGGCAATCAAGGCTGGAGCAGCGGGAGAGACTAAAGCATCAGCGGACATTGGCAGAGCGGCGATCGCTAATTTTGGTGTTTAACAATTCTAGGGCTTTGACCATGACTGGGTCTGTGGGACGCGGCAAAAGATTGGGATTAAGGCGCAACTCTAAATCCACCGTTGGGTCGGTTGCCACCATTACATCGGGGGTGATTCCCCCTGCGGAAATGTCGGTGCCACGGGGGGTTAAGTAGCGGGCGATCGTCACCACTAGGGCAGAGCCATCCGCCATTTCGTGTACCGCCTGCACCCGCACTTTGCCAAAGGTACGAGTGCCCACGACCGTGGCTCGTCCCTGATCCTGTAGGGCACCCGCTAGAATTTCACTGGCACTGGCGGAGGTGTGGTTCACCAATATGACAAGGGGTAGGTGACTGATGGCGTTTTGCTGTGCCCGAATGGTTTCCTCCCGCTGATGCTGCTGAATGCGGACAATAACCCCCGAGTCTAGCCATTGGCGAGTAATTTCAATCCCCGCCTCTAGCAGCCCCCCTGGATTATGGCGCACATCAAGGATAAACCCCTGCACCCGCTCGCCTTTGAGGATGTTTACCGCCTCTTTCATCTGCTCCACCGAGCGGCTATTAAACCCACTGAGGCGGATGTAACCCACCCGCTGCTGACCCACCGTCAGGGTTTGAAAGTTAACGGTGCGGGGAATGTCCCCGGCTCGGGTCAGTTCAATACTAAAGGGCTGTGGCCTGCCCTCACGGCGCACTAAAAGGCGCACCTTACTTCCTGCCGGTCCGCGCAGGGCAAGGGTGGCTCGCTCTAAGGTGAGGCGATCGCTCCCCCGACCATTAATCGCTAGGATCTCGTCACCAACCTTGAGGTCGCTTTTGGCTGCCACCGACCCCGCTTGGATCGTGCTGACCCGAAATAGTTCCCCTGCCTCGACAAGGGTAATCCCCACATCCACCTGCTGACCTTGGGTTTGTAACAGAAGCTGGCTATACTCTTGCGGGGGCAAAAACCGGGTGTAGGGGTCATTGAGGCGCATTAGCGTCTGCTGAATCACCCGATGGGCGGCATCGCGATCGCTGTAGCGCTTTGAGAGCAACTCAGTGCGAATAGACGGCCAGTCCAACTGATTAAAGGTTTGGTCAATATAGTTTTTGTAGATGACCTGCCATGCTTCATCCACAAGGGCTTTGGGGGAATCTTTGAGGGTTGTTGTCGCGGCGATCGCCCGGGGCATCAATAGCAAGACCAGCCCTACCCCCACCACAGATGTCCACGGTCTCCAATGCGGCTGCCAACTCACGATAGCAACTAACACCAAACATCACGTCTATTGTATAGCGAACATTTTATGCTGCCGCATGAGTGGGTCGTGGTGAGGGAGCACGCTCTGGCAGGCTTCCCATGCCTAAAGGCAGGGGATTCTTCTAGCCTCATAGCTTAGACTGACTGGTTCACGGACAACACTTAAAGCAAAGCAGTTTCCTACGTTACCTCAGAGGTGTCTATCTCCCCAGTCGTTCACCCCATTAGCGTCGGGAGAGTGTCACTGGACCCGACTGTTAAGGGCGATCGCCACGCTTAAGCAAAGGGTAAAATAACTCATAACATTTTCATATTGTTACTGGGAGGTCATGGTTATGGATTGGCGTGTACTCATTGTGTTACTGCCGGTACTGTTGGCAGGGGCTTGGGCAGTTCGCAATATCCTGCCCTTTGCGATTAAGCAATTCCAAAAGTTCTTCCCGTCCCTAGGGAAACGCTAAGGTCTCCTGCCAATTAACCATAAGCTCCTCTAGCGGATTGCTCTGACTCTAACGCCTCCCCAAAGTCCAGTACGGTTACCACTGGGGAACTTTGGGGAATTTTCGTATAATTGGAGGTGTATTGTTAAATTTTGTAAATTATTCTCAGGTTAAACCTATGCTATCCCTTGAGCAGCTTGCCACCCAGCTTGAAAGTCCGAATTCCCGCGATCGCCTCCTTGCCTTGGCGGCGCTGCGGGATGTGCCCCCGCCTGAGGCTGTCCCGTTAATCAAAAAAGTACTGTGGGATGATAATTTACAAATCCGCTCCATGGCTGTGTTTGCCTTAGGGGTTAAGCCCACGCCAGAGTGCTTTGACATTTTAGTGCAACTCCTCGAAACAGAACCCGACTACGGCATTCGCGCTGATGCTGCCGGAGCATTAGGGTATCTGCAAGATCAGCGGGCATTTGCCCCCCTCGTGCGTGCCTTTTACGAAGACACCGACTGGTTAGTGCGCTTTAGTGCAGCAGTTTCCCTGGGCAACCTGAAGGATGTGCGGGCGGTTGAGGTGCTGCGCTCAGCCTTAAGCAGTAACGAGGTGGTGATGCTCCAAGGCGCGATCGCGGCGTTGGGGGAAATTGGTGACCCCAGCATTGTTGAAGAGATTTTACCCTTTGTGACTGCCGAGGACTGGCTCATTCGCCAGCGACTTGCGGAAGCCTTGGGCAACCTCCCCAGCCCGAAAACTCAGTCAGCCTTAGAGTATTTGGCCAAGGACGAGCATCCCCACGTTGCAGCAGCAGCAGAAATTTCTTTACAACGCCTTGCCCAGCGATAGGCTAGCGCAGCATATCGTTGACTTCTCCCCTCCTTGAAAGAGAGGGGATTCCCAAAGGATGCTACGCAACGGGCTGAAGCCGCGTTGCTTCGCTTTTCCCTTGAGCTGTCACCCACAACTTAATGCGGGTGGGGGCAGTCAAAGACCCCCTACTCACCTCAAGCATTTCTGCTATTGGGACTACGTTTATGTTTTGGTTCGTGGTTTCGCGCTTTTCAACACTAGCCAATTCGATACGCTCAACATCCTGCCATTGCTTGCAGTGGTTTAGGCTTGCCGCCAAAGCGGTAGTGACTTACTTGCCGGGATTTCTCCGTACTAGGATGTTTCTTCGCGTAGTTGATACGCCTACTTTCCACGTCTCTAGTTTAACACATAGAGAGGGCTAAAGCCCCCTGAGTTGGCTGTATCCCCTCGCTAAAGCGGAGGGGTTTTAGCCCGCCCACATCTCTATAAGTATCGATATTTGCCACAGTCTCTCTGCGGTTGCCCTGCTGACTCTCTACACTGGATGAAGTAGCGATGCGGCGTTGGCAGCAACAGACTCTCTATGGCCATCCAAATTAAATTCTTACCGTACCTTGTCGCAGTAGTGATTGGCGTTATTGGTGCAATTGTGCTCTCACAACTGCATTTCACCCTGTGGTGGGAGTCTGATCTTCTGACCCAGCCACCGCCCATTGTAGAAACAGAACCGGAACGGGTTTCTCCCGACCCCTTGCCGCCGCCGCAACCCCCGGCCAGCCCCCAGCCTGACGGGTTGCGCATCAGTAATCAGACAGGTTTTCCGGTGCGGGTTGTCCTGTTAGCCGCAGGCGATCGCCCCCGCCCGGACAGCAAAACCGTACACTGGGATTTTGCCCCCATGGAAGGCAGTATCAAAGGGTTATTGTTATCTTTGCCCGACGGCACCCTCAAACTCAGCCACGGCGATATTGTAGTTGCCTTTACCCTTGACGGTTCAAAGCGGTACTGGGGCCCCTACGTCATTGGTGAAAACGATCAACTCCAGCGCGATCGCCAAACCAATGAGTGGCAGCTCACCCTGCGCCCCTAAGGTTACTCAGGGGATAAGCCAGAACGGATCGTCTCGACTAACTCGTCACTGTGCCATGGCTTATACAAACAGCGATGCAGGTTAGCCTGCTCTATCGCCCGCTGAATTGCCGCTTCATCTGCTTGCCCCGTCAGCATCACCTTCACCACCTTGGGAAACCGCTGATGCACTTGAATTAAAAATTCATCCCCCCGCACCTTGGGCATCAACCAGTCAGAGACAATAACGATAATATCGGCACTGTCTCCCTGTAACTCATCAATGATTTCCAGTGCTTCCTCCGCACTCTCAGCCGTTTCGTAGAAATAGCGCTCACCAAAGGCAGTTCGCAATTGGGTACGCAGGCTTTCCAAAATCACGCGCTCATCATCGACGCACAGAATTACTGGCTTAGGCATAGCAGCTACTACTCAAGGGGTAAACGAACACAGAATTGGGTGCGACCGGGTTGAGAGTTGACCTCAATGTGGCCTTGGTGCTTATCAATAATTTTGCGGACAATATCAAGACCCAACCCATTGCCCTCACCAATGGGTTTCGTTGTAAAAAATGGCTCAAAAATCCGGGGTAATATCGCCTCTGGAATGCCACAACCACTGTCGATAATTTCAACACAGATCTGTGTTTGCTCCCGCCGCACAACAATGTCTAGCCGTCCGCGATCCTCCATGGCATGCAGGGCATTGTGAATCAGGTTTGTCCACACTTGGGTCAATTCATCAGGGTAGCAATGGATTTCCGGTACGGGTTCGTAGTGCCGCACCACCTCTACGCCATGCTTGAGCTTGTTGTGATAGAGGGTGAGCACAGTTTCAATGCCATCAATAATTTGGGCAGGGACTTTTTGACTGCTCTGATCCACTCTGGCATAGGTTTTCAGGGCAAACACAACCTTGGCTGCGCGTTCAATGGCCGTTGTAATCGTGTGGGTGCTGCGCTCGAGCAAGGCCAACTGATGGGCAAGGGTGACTGCCTCCTGTCCTTGAGCGGTACGCAGTAGTTCCACGGGCACCGTTGCCTCTGTCAGCACTCCCAAGTCCACCAAGGTGTCTGCCCACACATCCGCATTCGCAATATCATGAGCCTCCAGAAGTGCCATGATCTGGCGCTTGTACTGCCGCCGTTCTCGACTAGACAGAGCAAGGGAGTCTGCTCGGGACAAGGTACACAACTCTAGGAATTGGTTAAACACCCCTTCAGGCAATTGCCGCACTAGGGTTGGCAATAAGGGTAGCGATCGCTCGGTACAGAGGTTAATGGTTTCAATAGAGGAGCGAATGGCACCAAGAGGCGTATTAATTTCGTGGGCAACACCCGCCACTAACTGTCCTAAGGCCGCCATCTTTTCCGAGTAAATGAGTTCCCGCTGCGCTTTTTGCAGTTGGCTAAGGGTTTCCTCCAGTTCTAGGTTTTTTTGTTTTAGGTGCCGCTCTGCCGCTTGCAACCCAGCCAAGGCTTGATGCTGCACCGTAATATCTTGCACAAATCCTTCAAAGTAGAGAATTTGCCCCTCAGGGCTGCGCACCACCCGGCAGGTTTCCGAGATCCAGCAGCGAGACCCATCCCGACGATAGACTTCTGACTCAAAGTTGGTCAGCGTATCTTGGCGCGCCATCATCTCAATAAACCGCTGCCGCTGCTGTGGATCCACATAAAGGCAGGCTCGGGCATTGGGCTGCTCTTGGAGCAATTGCGACGGGGAATCATAGCCATAAATTAACGCCAAAGCACGATTGGCACGGATATAATTCCCCTCCAAGTCGGTTTGGAAAATTCCCACAACGGCATTTTCAAAGATACTTTGGAAGCCAAATTCATCCGTGAGGTCAGTTGGGGCGGGGGTCATAGGAAGTACTCACGTGTGCTATCTATGGAGCGCCCCTCTAACCTAAGCCAGTTATGGGAATTTACGCAACCCTCAGTGGGCAGACTTCGCCACGGCTTTATGGTGATGGTGATTGCCGCCGGAGGTAGGGCGGGGTTGAATCACCCCAAAACCACCGTGATTGCGCTCATACACCACATTGATTTCGCCGGTCTCCTGATTGCGGAAAACGTAGAAGTCGTGATCTACCATTTCCAGATGCTCAAGCGCTTCTTGGATGGTCATCGGTGGCATGGCAAAATATTTCATCCGCACCACGTGCTCCGGTAATTGGGGGGTGCGATCGCCCACCAGATCAGCAACCACCGGTGCTTCGGCGACGGCGTTAACCTCTTTGGTGCGCGCTTTATCTTGGCGTTTTTCTTTCAGTTTGCGCAGTTTACGGGCAATTTTGTCCGCAACCAGATCAATGCTGGCATAGAGATTTTCACTACTTTCTTCAGCGCGAATCACTGACCCGTTCACAAATAACGTGACCTCAGCGGTTTGTTTTGGGGCAGTGCTGCGATTACGAGCCACAGAAAGGTGGACATCAATTTCGTTAATGACATTTTGAAAGTGACTGGCAGCGCGTTCAATTTTTTGGTTCACATAGCTGCGAATGCCATCGGTAATGTCAATATTTTTACCATGAATCACTAGCCTCATAGGGTTGCCTCCCCTGAGCAAAAGACGTAAAGAATTAAAGGCTGATCTACCCTCACCCTAGCATTTTCGTATTGGGGATTACAGCCCACCCCCGTCCTCTTCACCTTTATTCGTGTTCTGTGATAATTCTTATCCTCTGGCTCTTGACAAGGTTGAGCGATGTATGAATAAACCCATTGCTTGGTATTGCCCCCTTGACCTGATCCCCTATCCGCAGGCGTGGGCATGGCAACGGCAATTAGTCGAGCAGCGCAAGGGCAACCCACAGTTGGCGGATGTTCTGTTGACCCTAGAGCATCCACCGATCTACACCCTTGGGCAGGGGGCCACAACCGACCATTTACAGTTTGCACCCGATGGTTGTTCTGTCCCAGTGCTGAGAGTTGAGCGGGGGGGAGAGGTCACCTACCATTGCCCGGGGCAGTTGGTGGCCTACCCAATCTTGAACTTACGGCGGCATCGGTGTGACTTGCACTGGTATCTCCACCAGTTGGAGGAAGTCATCATCCAAACCTTACGGGTATATGACATAAAAGGGGAGCGTGTTGCTGGCCTCACGGGGGTTTGGGTGGAGGGGTATAAGGTGGCCGCTATTGGGATCAAAGTCAGCCGCTGGCTGAGTTTCCACGGCATTGCCCTGAATGTTGTCAATGACTTACGGGGCTTTGGTCAAATTGTGCCCTGCGGTATTGGCGATCGCCCGGTGGGGAACCTGCTACAGTTTAGAGCCGACATTAAGTTTGAATCTGTGCGAGAGCAGTTTAGCCAATCCTTTGCCGATGTCTTTAACCTGCATTTAGAAGCGCGATCCCTTGGAGATCTCCTTGAAACCCCTGATACAGGAGGACGAACCGAATGATCCCCAGCGTTCACAATTGCCAGACTTACCACTGGTTGACAAAATTTAACTTTTATTTCAGAAGTTGGCTGTTATGAATCAGCAACTTTAGGGGCACAATTTAAGTCTAAGTAGATTAGGATACAGGTCAAAAAATTAACTCCTGCTAGGCTACCTCATAAACGTGATTGGTCAACTTTTTTCTAGCGAGTCATTATCGTCCCCAACCTTGAAACCCTCTACACGTATGCCCGTCGGCAACTGCTGCTATCCCTTTGAATACCGTTGGAATGTGTGCTGCTATGATAAACTCCGCCGCAAAAACGACAACTAGTCCCAGTATCAGCACTGACATGGTGCGCACCTACCTCCAAGAAATTGGCCGGGTGCCGCTCCTCAGCCACGAGCAAGAGATCATTCTGGGGAAACAAGTCCAGCAAATGATGGCGCTACGGGAAAAGCACGATGCCTTAGCGGAGTCCTTAGGCCGTGAGCTAACCCTTGAAGAATGGGCGGCTGCCTGCAATCTTAGTCTCAAGGAACTGAACAGTCTGCTGAAGCAGGGTCAGCGCGCCAAGCAGAAGATGATTGAGGCCAACCTCCGGCTGGTGGTGTCTGTGGCCAAAAAATACCAAAAGCGGAATTTAGAACTATTAGATTTGGTGCAAGAAGGCACCCTTGGCCTTGAGCGAGGGGTGGAGAAATTTGATCCCACCCGGGGGTACAAGTTTTCTACCTACGCTTACTGGTGGATTCGTCAAGCCATCACGCGGGCGATCGCTCAGCAGGCACGCACCATCCGCTTGCCTATCCACATTACTGAGAAGCTAAATAAAATTAAGCGAACCCAGCGGGAACTGTCCCAGCGGTTAGGGCGCAGTGCCACCCCCGCAGAAATTGCTGCGGCCTTAGAGCTGGAGCCAGAGCAAATCCGTGAATACCTCACCTTGGCACGGCAGCCCGTGTCCCTTGACCTCCGAGTTGGCGATAACCAAGATACGGAACTCGGCGAATTACTCGAAGACAACAGTATTTCGCCGGAGCAGTTCACCACGGTTGAGTCACTGCGGGATGATGTCCATCTCTGGCTGGCGGAGTTGACCCCCCAGCAGCGGCAAGTGCTGACCCTGCGCTACGGGTTAAGCGATGGCCAGGAACTCTCCCTAGCTAAGGTGGGTGAGCAGCTTAACCTCAGCCGAGAGCGGGTACGGCAGCTCGAACGTCAAGCCTTAGACCATTTACGGCGGCGACGGCAGCAAATGTACGAATACCTAGCCAGCTAAGGCATGGTAAAAGCATGAACTCATGGCAAGCGGAGGATTGGGTAAGGGCGCTTCAGCTTCAGCCCCACCCTGAGGGTGGGTACTTTCGGGAAGTCTATCGGGCAGCAGGCACAATTCCAGCAGTAGCCTTGCCCCCTCACTTTGCGGGGGGCGATCGCGCCTACAGTACCAGCATTTATTTTCTGCTGCGCTCAGGGGAGCGATCGCTGCTGCATCAAATTGCCAGTGATGAAGTGTGGCATTTTTATGCTGGCAGTGGCTTGACCATTCACATGATCACCCCCAGCGGTGTCTATGAGCGACTCCCCCTAGGGATCAACGTTGAAGACGGTGAGCAACTCCAGCAAGTAGTACCAGCAACCGCATGGTTTGGTGCCACCGTGAATGATCCCAACACCTTTAGCCTTGTGGGTTGCACAGTCGCACCCGGCTTCGATTTTCGGGATTTCCGCCTAGCCAGCCGTCACCACCTGCAACAGCAGTTTCCCCAGCACCATGACCTCATTAGCCAGTTAACCCCTGCAGCCTAAACGCTAAACAACGTGCGCAGCCGTTGTCGAATCCAGTGCAATGGCGGCAGCGATGGTGTACCTTTACCATTCATGCCCGCTAAGCCCAACTCTTGGAGAACCTGCTGCCGTGCCGCTAGCTCATGGGCAATGTCCTCTGCCAGTTGGGGTTGTGCCTGTAGCAAGCGTTGTACCGCTCCTCGATGGACAACAAAGAGGATGGTATCTTCAAGGGTTCGCACAGTGGCCGATCGCGGCATCCCCGTCAGCACAGCAATCTCACCAAAAAAATCACCTTGGTAAAGGGTTGCCAAAATTTGATCCAAGTGCTCAGAGCGCACCTCCACCGATCCCTCTAAAACAACGTAAAAGGCATCGCCAGGATCTCCCTCACGGAAAACGATCTCCCCCACATCGTAAAATCGGCGCGTCCCTAGCTCAATCAGCATTTGCAAATCAGCATTGGAGCAGCGGGTAAAACAACTCATGTTGCGCAGCAGATCCGATAGTGGCGGCAGGGGGCTGGCTGATTTCGGTTTGGGTTTGGCCACACTGGTGCTTGCTTCTGTTACCTCTGCCAACTCAGACGCTGGGGTTGACCGGCGATAATAGCGGGTGATAGCCCGTAAATCCCCGACATCTCGCAGGCGCAGGTCTAGTTGTGGAAATGGGATTTCAATGTCCCGCTGCCGCAACTCTTGCTCAATTAAGAAATTCAAAGCACTTTTAATGGGTTCCGAGTCTTGAGGGCGATTAATCCATACCAATAGCTCAAAGACATAGGCACTCTCGCCAAAACTACGAAACCACACACTGGGGGGTGGACTGAGCAGCACACGGGGATCCTGACGTGCAGCACTAAGAAGCGCCTCTGTCACCAAAACAGTATCACTGCCGTAGGCAACGTTCACGGGAATGTGAATGCGGCTATCCGGACTACCATAACTCCAATTGACAACGTTCTTTTCAATGAAGCGGTTGTTGGGCACAATAACGTACTGGCTATCATTGGTGCGAATGATGGTGGCACGAATCGAAATTTTTTCCACTGTGCCCAGCAAGCCATCCACTTCAATAAAATCACCCACTTTGATGGGATGCTCTAGCAGAATTGCTAAGCCACTAATAAAGTTACTCGCTAAATTTTGTAAACCAAAACCAAACCCAATTCCGAGTACCCCAGCCAAGACTGTTAGTGAGCTAAGGTCAATCCCAGCGGTTTGCAAAACAATGATAAAACCAACAAAACTGAGACTGTAGCTCACCACTCGGGTAATGGTTTCCTGACTACCGCGATCCACTCGTAGTTGGATTAAGATGCGGTTTTTAATCCATTCACTGATCCAACGGGAGGTGAAAATAACTGTAATGGATAGAAAAAGGATGATAAAGAGGAAGTTCAGGGTGATTTTAGTCTGCCCCAATTGCATAAAGGGGGTATTAAAAATCACAGAAATCTTTTGTAGCAAGAAAGAAGTGATACTATCGATGCGATCGTGCCAAGGGGACAAACTTTCTACTGACTGTAATACCCAAGAGAGGACTAATGACCACAGCAGAATGCGCAGGATCAAGCGGATCAGACTACTACCTAGGCTAAGCCATGGCTGCGCTGTAGTGACCAGTAGTTGATTTAGCCGCTCTTGTAGGTATTTCCATCCCAGTTGAATCAGTAGCCAATCACTAAAGATGGCAATTGCAACAATACCCACAATTTGCAATGCCTCAAAGATGGCAAATCGTAAGCGTTCAGTTCGAGCAACCTGAGCCAGCAAAAGACTTGCAGGAGCCGTTGCTAAAAATAAGCCGACGTATTTAATCATGATTTCAGTTGTTGTGCCCGCGCTGCTTTAATGACCTCAACCACCTTAGTTTGTTTCCCGTCCAGTGCCCACACCAAGGCTGTCCACGAGTTGTGATCCTTAGCATCCAGATCAGCCCCTGCGGCAATGAGTTGCTGCGCGGTGGCTGCTTGTCCTTTTGCCGCCGCAGCCATTAGAGGGGTCAGTCCAAACTCGGTCTTGGCGTTGACATCTGCCCCTGCGGTAAGTAGAAGTTCGACAATGGCGGTGAATCCTCCTCCCGCAGCCGCCATTAACGGTGTCCAGCCTTCACTATCGCTCTGATTCACCATCGCACCCGCCGCTAGTAATACCTTTACGATTTCTGTATGCCCCAGTTCAGCGGCGATGGCAAGGGGCATCACGCCTGCATCATTTGCAATATTGGGGTTAGCACCACTGGCGATCGCCCCTATCACTGCACTTAAATCACCGTTTTCAATTGCTGAGAACAGCTCACTCATCGTTATGCAACTGAGACCTTACAACAACTTGAGTAACTTGCTTGTGCACTCCCCGACACTCATTGTTATGGAATAGAGCACGGGCTTCCAACTATCTCTACCGTAATGAACTTTCGCCCATACTGCTTTAGTCTTACACAGTACTCCCAAATTCAGCAGCACGACCTGTAAGTCTTCATTTGGGTACGGTCTGATCGTGACGGCTTTAAGGATTAGGGCAAGCCGAATTCACGATAAATAGCCTACCGCAGATTGCTGCCGCAATTCATCTCGCGCTTCAATCAAAGATTTGAACAAAGATTTGAAGCGGCGGATTCTTGCGGGTTATGCTAAAGGGGTAGGTTAAGGGCATCATCCTTTGAAAAAGCGAGTGACCTTGACGTTTCCGCGACGAACGATTCAAATGCCTGTCACCTATCGACTGGCAAAAGATTTTAATATTGCTGCAAATATTATCCGTGCTCAAGTTGCCCCTAACCAAGTGGGCAAACTAGTCCTAGAACTAGCGGGAGATATTGATCAGATGGAGGCCGCACTAGATTGGTTGCGGCAGCAGAATATTGAGGTCTCCCTTGCAAGTCGTGAAATTGTGATTGATGAGCAGGCCTGTGTTCACTGTGGCTTATGCACGGGCGTGTGTCCAACCCAAGCCCTCACGCTGCATCCAAAAACATTTCAGCTACAGTTTACGCGCTCCCGTTGTATTGTTTGCGAGCAGTGCGTTGCTGCATGTCCAGTTGAGGCGATTCACACTAATTTTTAACTTAGTGCTGTAGAATTCTCTATCCGCCTATAGGGCGGGGTAGTTTACTGTGTCCAATAAAAATCCACCACTTACTTGGGAACTGCGGCGGTCAGCACCTCGCAACCGGTTGTAGTCACAAGGACATCATCTTCAATGCGCACCCCAATGCCCCGCCAGCGATCGTCAATGTCTGGCTGCCCCTCGGTAGGGGTAGCTTCAGGATGAAT
Organism: Thermostichus lividus PCC 6715; assembly: GCF_002754935.1. Taxonomy (NCBI): domain Bacteria; kingdom Bacillati; phylum Cyanobacteriota; class Cyanophyceae; order Acaryochloridales; family Thermosynechococcaceae; genus Parathermosynechococcus; species Parathermosynechococcus lividus. The sequence goes on along the minus strand of NZ_CP018092.1, from coordinate 1,327,319 downwards.
GTAGATCCCGGGTTCAACCGTCAGGACTTGGCCGGGTTGCAGGGTTACCCATGTCTCCTTGTTGTGTTTGTACAGCCCCACATCATGTACATCTAAGCCGAGCCAGTGACCGGTGCCGTGCATAAAAAAGGTGCGGTACGCTTGACTATTGGTCTCTTTCCCCTCATTGATCAAGGTGTCTATGTCGCCTTGCAGTAACCCTAAGTCCACTAACCCTTCAACAATCACACGCACGGCAGCATCGTGGATGTGGTTGTAGGGATGGCCGGGTTTGACCTGGGCGATCGCCGCCTGTTGTGCCGCTAGAACAAGGTCATAAATCGCTTTTTGCTCCCCTTTGAACTGGCCGCTGACCGCAAAGGTGCGGGTGATGTCGGCATTGTAGTACTGGTAAGCACAGCCCGCATCAATCAACAGCAGATCCCCTGCCTGCATTTGCCGTTGATTTTCCGTGTAGTGCAAGACACAGGCATTGGCACCAGAGGCCACAATAGACGGGTAGGCAGCGCCATCCCCACCCCTGAGGCGAAATATATGCTCGATCTCTGCTTGAATTTCGTACTCCCAGCGTCCGGGGGCGGCGATCTCGTTTGCCCGCTGGTGCGCTTCAACCGTGATGGCGATCGCCCGCCGCATCAACTCCAGCTCTGCTGGCGACTTAATTTGCCGCATGGGCGCAAGAATTAAGCTGGGGTCAGCAATAGCGCGTGGACCTGTTCCCCGTTTTGGCAGCGTCGCTAATAGGCGTTGATAGTGCTTGAGAATTTTCTGGTTAAACGCCTCGTGATGGCCAAAGTGATAGTACAGCGTATCACCCGTTTCTAGATAGTGGCTTAGGTGCTGGTCTAGCTCCCCAATGGGATACACTGCATCTGCGCCCAACTGCTCTTTGGCCGCCTCAACCCCCAAGCGTGCGCCAGTCCAAATTTCTTGGCTAAGATCTTTCGGCTGCACAAAAAGAACATAGCGGTGCTCAGGGTGACTCGGGGCGAAAACTGCCACTGCCTCCGGTTCATTAAACCCCGTCAAATAGTAAAAGTTACTTTCTTGGCGAAAGTTATAGTCCACATCATTGTGCATAATGGCACGGGGCGCACTACAAAAAACTGCTACACCAGTGCCCAGTTTTTCTAAAAACTGCTGCTGCCGCTGCCGATACTCTGCTTTCATGGCATTTCCGTAAGTGGACAGCATGGCGCGATCGCCCTGCCCCATCGTGAACGGTAGTGGTGGGGGCGGAGGGACTTGAACCCTCACGACTTGTTTAAGGTCAACGGATTTTCATCCTCCTGACGCTTTCGCGACCACCCCAAGGTGTTGAGGATTGGACTCTCCCTTTACCCGCGTAGAATGCCTACGGTGGGGTAGCTCCCGTCGAGTCTCTGCACCTTCCGCGTTCATCGATAATCGCCGTACTGACAGAGCCTGCCAAACAAGCGATCGCCCCTGATGAACTCGGCTTGGCTCAGGATTGCCATATTTGCCAAGGGCAAACGTAGGTTTCCCTGAGTTTGAGAGCAGTCACTTAATAGATTTCTCTACTAAGGCTCAATTTCTTAAGTCCGCAGCGTCTACCATTCCGCCACGCCCCCTTAAGTACCGTTAATATACCACCTTGAGCAAAGGGGATGCAATTTGCAGCCCCCCAAGAAATTGGCATCTAGCCACGCAGCGCTCCCCAACGATTGATTAGCTGTTCGATACAGCCCCCATTTGGCTCATTTTCCAGAGGGGTTCCAGCCGTTGGGTTTTTCACCGTAGTTAGGCACCTCATCCCCATCCAGAAAACTTGCCTGAGAGCTATAGGCCTCGCCAACCTCAAAAAACTGGCGGCTCTCCCGCTAGTGCAGTGATAATTTTTACTAATTAGATAAAGCAAACTAACAAACTTTTCCAAAAATTGTTGAAATTTACAAAGCTAGGGGAATTTTCGGCGATTGAGTTAAGGTATGAGCTAGAGAGTAAAGGCATCATCCATGCAGACTGCACTGTTTCGTCTCCATGCCCCCTTTGAACCGACCGGTGATCAACCCCAAGCCATTCGCAAACTGGTGGCGGGGGTTCAGGCAGGGCATCGCTTTCAAACTCTTTTGGGGGCAACGGGTACCGGCAAAACCTACACCATTGCCCGAGTCATTGAGGAGATTGGCCGCCCCACCCTAGTCCTAGCCCATAACAAAACCCTTGCCGCCCAGTTATGCAACGAGTTGCGGTCGTTTTTCCCGGAGAATGCCGTCGAGTACTTCATCTCCTACTACGACTACTACCAGCCGGAAGCCTATCTCCCCGTCACCGATACCTACATTGAAAAAAGTGCCTCCATTAACGAAGAAATTGATATGCTGCGGCACTCCGCCACCCGTTCCCTGTTTGAACGGCGGGATGTTATCGTCGTTGCCTCTATTAGCTGTATCTATGGCTTAGGGATTCCTGCTGAGTACCTCAAAGCAGCCGTGACCCTAGAAGTCGGTATCGAGACCGATCTGCGGCAACTGTTGCGGCAGTTGGCTACGATTCAGTACAGCCGCAATGATGTGGAATTGGGGCGAGGGCGCTTCCGGGTGAAAGGGGACGTGCTAGAAATTGGCCCAGCCTATGAAGATCGGATAATTCGGGTGGAATTTTTTGGCGATGATATTGAGGCCATCCGCTATGTTGACCCGCTGACGGGGGAAACGCTGCAAAGTGTCGATCGCCTGAGCATTTATCCGGCCAAGCACTTTGTCACGCCCAAAGAACGCCTTGAGGCGGCCTGTGACGCTATCAGGGAGGAACTAAAGGCTCAGGTGGCCTATTTGGAATCGCAAAATAAGCTGCTGGAGGCGCAGCGGCTGGAGCAGCGCACTCGCTATGACCTAGAAATGCTTCAGGAGGTGGGCTACTGCAATGGGGTGGAAAATTACTCGCGCCACCTTGCTGGACGCCAAGCTGGGGAGCCACCGGAGTGTTTACTAGATTATTTCCCTGAGGACTGGTTACTGGTGGTGGATGAGTCCCACGTGACTGTTCCTCAAATTCGCGGCATGTTTAACGGTGACCAAGCTCGCAAAAAGGTGCTGATTGACCATGGCTTTCGCCTCCCTAGCGCTGCGGATAACCGTCCCCTCAAGGCGGACGAGTTTTGGGGCAAGGTGAACCAGTGTATTTTTGTCTCTGCTACCCCTGGGGATTGGGAGTTGGCGGTGTCTGACGGTCGGGTTATTGAGCAGATTATTCGCCCCACAGGAGTAGTGGATCCAGAAATCTTTGTCCGTCCTACCCATGGCCAAGTAGATGATCTCTACGCGGAAATTCGTGAGCGCTGCGATCGCCACGAGCGGGTCTTGGTGACCACCCTGACAAAGCGGATGGCCGAAGATCTCACAGAGTATTTTCAGGAGCGCCACGTGCGGGTGCGCTATCTCCACTCGGAAATTAATGCCATCGAGCGCATTGAAATTCTCGAAGCCCTCCGCCAAGGGGACTTTGATGTGCTTATTGGCGTGAACCTGCTGCGGGAAGGCTTAGACTTGCCCGAAGTCTCCCTCGTGGCCATTCTCGATGCCGATAAGGAAGGATTCCTGCGGGCGGAGCGATCGCTGATTCAAACCATTGGCCGCGCCGCTCGCCATGTGCGGGGTCAAGCAATACTCTACGCCGACACCTTAACCGACAGTATGCAAAAGGCCATTCAGGAAACGGAACGCCGCCGCCGCATTCAACTAGCCTATAACCAAGCCCACGGCATTACCCCCCAACCCATTCTCAAGAAAACCAGCAACGCGATTTTGGCGTTTCTGGATGTCTCGCGCCGTTTGCATGCTGAGCCAGTCCCAGTCATTCCCAGCCAGGATTTGGCAGCACTTAGCTTAGAGGATATCCCGCAAATTATCCAAGATCTCGAAGCCAAAATGAAAGCGGCTGCCCACGAGCTGGCCTTTGAAGAGGCCGCCCGCTATCGGGATCAGATTAAACGCCTGCGCGATCGCCTCGTCGGACACTCGTCAAATTATTAACTTTTGTAATAGTTCGCAACAGTCCGTAAACGGAGGCGAAGGCGGGGAATCCCTTGCATGGTAAGCTAAGTACGATTTTAGATCCGCGCAATTTAGGCTGGCGTTAGGGTTGACGCTAGTTTTTACCAGTTCTAGGAGTAAGAAAAACCTATGCGTGATGCCGTCACCACACTGATCAAAAACTATGACTCCACCGGTCGCTACCTCGATCGCAATGCTGTTGACAGTCTGCGCTCCTACTTTAACTCAGGTTCGGTACGGGTCAAGGCGGCGGCAGTGATCAATGCAAATGCTGCTGCCATCGTCAAGGAAGCGGGTTCAGCCCTGTTTGCAGAGCAACCGGAACTGATTCAACCCGGGGGCAATGCCTACACCACCCGTCGCTACGCCACCTGTTTGCGGGATATGGACTACTACCTCCGCTATGCCACCTATGCCTTGGTAGCAGGAGATGTGGATGTGCTGAATGAGCGCGTCCTCGAAGGGCTGCGGGAAACCTATAACTCCCTAGGCGTGCCCATCGGTCCAACGGTGCGCGGCATTCAAATTATGAAGGAAATTGTGCGCGATCGCGTTGCCGCGGCAGGGATTGAAGAGACCAGTGTTGTGGAGCAACCCTTTGACTATATGTGTCGGCAACTCAGCGAAGTCAATATCTAATTCAATCTTTGTAGGATTCTGCAACAATAAAGGGCGATAGTTCAGTTTTAGCACGCTGGGCGATCGCTCTTTTGAGATGTTTGCAGTATGAATATTCGCATTGGTAACGGCTACGATATTCACCAGCTCGTGACAGGACGACCCCTCATTTTGGGAGGCGTAGAACTGGAGCATCCCCTTGGCCTATTGGGGCACAGCGATGCCGATGTGCTGACCCACGCCATTATGGACGCGCTACTAGGTGCCCTAAGCCTTGGTGATATTGGGCATTATTTTCCCCCCAGCGATCCCCAGTGGGCCGGAGCAGATAGCCAAGTGCTGCTCAAGAACGTGGCCGAGCTCATCTACAGCCGTGGTTGGCAGGTGGGCAACATTGATGCCGTGGTGGTGGCAGAGCGGCCCAAACTTAAACCCTACCTAGCACAAATGCGCGATCGCCTTGCAGCAACCCTCGGCATTACGGGCGATCAGATTAGTATTAAAGCAACAACCAACGAAAAACTTGGCCCTGTGGGTCGAGAGGAAGGTATTGCTGCCTACGCAGTGGCACTGCTGCAACAGCGATAGTCACCCGACCTCAGGGAAACCTACGGCATACTGAGGGGGACACTGAAACTGAACTATGACCTCAACACCTCCGGTAACCCCCAGTCAAATTTGGCAAATTAACCAACTGCTGCGGCAAGCGGGACAGCGGGCACGCCAACTCGCTCAGCAGCCCTTTGATGTCATTGAAAAAGGGCGACAGGATTTTGCCACCAGCATTGATCGGTTTTTAGATCGCCTCCTCAGCCAAAAATTCCGCACATGGTTTCCAGAGGATGGCATCATTAGCGAAGAAAATGCTGACTCCCAAGCGGTCTTTCAGGAACGCAAGGCGCGCTATTGGCTCATCGACCCCCTAGATGGCACCGACGATCTGATTCACCATCGCCATGGCTACTCCCTGATGGTGGGGCTATTGGAGCACTACACACCCGTGGCAGGCTGGATCTATGCCCCCAATCAAGATCACCTTTACTACGGTGGCAAAGATTGGGGACTGTTACAAATGAGCAGCGGTGGACCGCCGGTGCCCCTCTTGCCAATTTGTCCACCCCCCCCTACCCAGAGCTATTGCCCAGTGATGATTGGTTATCGCGACTACCGCACCTACGGTGACGCCATTCATGGCTTGCTCCCCGAAGTTCAGTTTCAGTTTTTGGGCAGTTTTGGTCTTAAGGTCATTGAAGTCATTTTAGGGCGGGCAGGACTGTACCTGTACCTGAATCAGCGGGTGAAACTCTGGGATACAACGGCTCCGTTGGCCTTGGCTACCGCCGCAGGGCTGGTGTGTACCGATTTGGCCGGCAACCCCCTCCGCTTTGATGCCGATGCCTTGCAGGGACAAACCCTTGCCCACCAGCAGCCGATTCTGATTGGTTGGCCTGAGTACATTGCCGCGTTGCGATCGCCCCTTGTGGACGCCATTACCGCAGTGCAGCGGGGAGTCGGTTAAGGCTAGCGCGCTGTGGTAACATAGTCAATGGCTCGGAATCATGCGATCGCAACGCCTAAACCTTGTCAGGTCCGGAAGGAAGCAGCAATACAGGATGCTTGTGGTAGGCGTGATCTCCGGGTCATCCTGTGACTGCTATGAATCCTCCATGAGTGCTCCTGCCTTTAGTCTCCCCCTTGATCAGATTGCGTACGATGAGCGGGGGTTGGTGCCAGCAATTGTCCAAGACTATTTAGACGGCACAGTGCTCATGATGGCATGGATGAATCGTGAATCGTTGCAAAAAACCCTAGAAACTGGGCGGACATGGTTTTGGAGCCGCTCGCGTCAGGAACTCTGGCCAAAGGGAGAAACCTCCGGTCATGTGCAGTGGCTCAAAAGTATTCGCTATGACTGCGATAGTGATGCTCTACTCCTGAGTGTGCAGCAAGTTGGGCGCATTGCCTGCCACACTGGTGAGCGCAGTTGCTTTCACCGTCACGGTGCCTTGGGCGAACAGATTGAGCCACCCCCTGCTGATACGCTGTCCCAATTGTACGATGTCATTTGTCAGCGGCGCGATCGCCCCCAGCCAGACTCCTACACCTGTAGCTTGTTTGCCGCAGGAGATAATAAAATCCTCAAAAAACTGGGGGAAGAAACCGTTGAGGTGGTTATGGCCTGCAAAGAGGATGACCCCGAGGCGATCGCCGCTGAAGCGGCTGATTTGTTTTATCACCTGCTTGTGGCCTTAGCTCACCATAAGGTTCCCCTGCACCAAGTCTATGAGCAGTTGCAACTCCGTCGCCGCTAGAGCGCTTAATATTACTCCTTTTTGGGAGAACCATCAAATTTTCTAAAGAAGCGTTCAAGCAGTTCTTGGTATAGTGAGAGGTATTGCCGCTACTGCACTCAGCTTCTACCCTATGCTACTCAAGTCAACCACACGCCACATTCACCTCTACGCCGGTTACGTCCTTGATGGCGAGGTGCACCCCGACACAGAAACCTTGACCCTCAATGTCGATCCAGATAACGAACTGGAATGGAATGATGCGGCTCTTGCTAAAGTAGAAGCCAAGTTTCAGGAGCTCGTGGCCAATGCCGCCGGCGAAGAGTTAACCGAGTACAATCTGCGGCGGATTGGTTCCGACCTAGAGCACTTTGTGCGTGCCCTGCTGATGCAAGGGGAGGTGGCCTATAACCTCAATAGCCGCGTGCGCAACTACAGCCTCGGCATTCCCCGTGTGGCTGGCTCCCCAGCCCCATAGCCATGGTGGCCTTACAAGCCATATTTGAGCGGGTGATTGATCTGTTCCAATTACCCTTCATGCAGCGAGCACTCTTGGGCGGGATCTTTACCGGAGCGATGGGGGGTGCCCTCGGTAGCTTTACAATTTTGCGGCAGTTGTCGTTTTTTAGCGATGCCCTTGGGCATTCCGCCTTACTGGGGATTAGCTTAGGCGTGGTCTTCGGTATCAATCCATCGCTGGTTCTGCTGCCCTTTGCTGTTATTTTTGCGTTGGTCGTCACCTATCTTTTAGAGCGCACTCGTCTGTGGACTGATGCACTGCTCAATATTATCTATTCCGCTTCCCTTGCCTTAGCCATTCTGCTCCTAACGTTTGCCGATCGCTATCGCGGTGGTCTGAACAACTTACTGTTTGGGGATATTCTGGCGGTGCAACAACAGGACTTAATGTTGAGCGGGTTCCTTTGCGGCATTGTCTGCCTCTTTGTGATCTTGACTCTGCGGGTGCAGCTATTAATTACGGTGAATGAAACCTTGGCGGTGGCACGGGGGGTGGCTGTGCGCCTACAACGATTGCTATTTATTACCCTGTTGGCGTTGGTGGTGGCAGTCTCTATTAAAACCGTAGGGGTACTGCTCATTAGTGCCTTTGTTGTTATTCCTGCCTGTGGTGCGCGGCTGTGGACGCAGCAGTTCGCCTACTATGTGCTCTTGGCGAGCGCAGTGGGTGTGGGCACGGCGATCGCTGGCATCCTGATGTCCGCTGCGTTTAATTTGCCTTCGGGGCCGAGTATTGTGGTCTGTCAACTCGGCTTCTTTTTGCTGTCAATGCTGGTTAGCGCCCGTACAACTGCCCAAGCTCCAGTAAACTCAGGCGAGACTTAGCCCCTAAGCTCAGGGGCGATCGCTCCCCTTGCCGCACATGATCCGCCGCCGCACAACCAATCATGGCGGCATTGTCGGTACACAGGCGCAAGGGTGGAAAAATAAGGCGGATTCCCAAGGGGGTGGCCGCAGCGGTTAAGTACTGCCGCAGTCCGGAGTTCGCTGCCACCCCACCGCCAATTGCCAGGGTTGTGAATCCATGATCCACCGCAGCGGCGATCGCCCGCTTCGTCAGGGCGTGGGCAACTGCTTTCTGAAAACTAGCGGCAATATCGGCCACCGGTAAGTTATCACCATGGGTGTCGCGCAGTTGGCTCACCAGTCGCGCCACCGCTGTTTTCAGGCCACTAAAACTAGAATCGTAGGGGTGAACCTTGCCATTGGCTAAGGAAATATTCCCCTCCGGTAGCGTAAAGGCATCGGGATTACCGCTCTGTGCCAAGCGATCCATCATAGGCCCACCGGGGTACCCTAACCCCAGCAGCCGGGCAACCTTGTCATAGGCCTCACCAGCCGCATCATCGCGGGTTTGACCAAACAGTTGGTACTGACCACAGCCATAGACCCCAATCAGACTAGTGTGCCCCCCCGACACCAGCAAACACAAAAAGGGTGGCTCAAGGGTCGGTTCCGCCAAGTAGGAGGCGTACAGGTGCCCCTCGAGGTGGTGAATCCCCACTAGGGGTTTGTGGTGCACCATGGCAAGGGTTTTAGCGGCCGTAACCCCAATGAGTAATGACCCCACTAGCCCGGGGGCGCAGGTAACAGCAATGGCATCAATAGCGGCCCAGTCGCAGTGGGCTTCAGCCATGGCAGTGGCAATGACTCCATTAATGTTTTGCAAATGAGCACGGGATGCCACCTCAGGCACAACGCCGCCAAAGGGTTTATGGGCGCTGATTTGCGAGGCAATCACATTACTTTCAATGTGGCGATCGCGCACGACAGCGGCAGCCGTTTCATCACAACTGGTTTCAATGGCAAGGATGCAAACCATCAGAAATTTTAGGCAGTGTAGAACACGGTATTCTGAACATTCCCCATCATAAACGCTCGGCGCTTGTGTCACATACTTGCTAATAACTTGCAAAAAGGCAGATCCTCAGACTACAATGGCTTTCAGCCTTATTTTTAGGAGAAATTCTCAACTATGGACAAAATTGCCCGCCGTGCATTATTAGGGATGGGAGCGGGGGCAGCAGCTTACCTTGCTCACCATGCGCTAAATCAAGGCTCTGAGTCTAGCATGGCACAGGAGCGTTTGGCACAGGCAGGTCGTGTCATTAACGTCTATTCAGCGCGGCACTATGATACTGACAAAGCCCTGTACAACGGCTTTACGCAGCAAACGGGTATCCGTGTCAACCTCATCGAAGCTGAAGCCGATGCCCTAATCGAGCGGATTCGCAGTGAAGGGAGTCGCAGCCCAGCGGATGTTCTAATTACCGTTGATGCCGGACGTTTGTGGCGTGCTCAACAAGCAGGTATTTTGCAACCGGTTCAGTCGCGCACATTGACGAGTGTCGTCCCAGCCAACCTTCGAGAGCCACAAGGGCATTGGTTTGGGTTGTCACGGCGGGTGCGAGTGCTCATCTACGACAAATCAAAGGTCAACCCTAGCCAGCTCTCAACCTATGAGGATCTGGCTAATGCGCGATGGCGCGGCCAAGTCCTCACCCGCACCTCCACCAATGTCTATAGTCAGTCCCTGACGGGGTCACTGTTGGCCATTCATGGTGCCCCAAAAACAGAGCAGTGGGCACGGGGCTTAGTCCAGAACTTTGCACGGTCACCGCAAGGCAATGATACGGATCAAATTCGTGCCTGTGCTGCCGGAGTGGGCAGTGTGGCAATTGCAAACCACTACTATTTGGCTCGCTTAATAGCCTCTAATAAACCAGAAGATCAAGAAGTCGCCAATAAAGTTGCCCTATTTTTCCCAAATCAGCGGGATCGTGGCGCCCACGTCAATATCTGTGGAGCCGGGGTAGTGGCTGGTGCCCCCAACCGTCAAGCAGCCATTCAATTTCTAGAATACTTGGTTAGCCCTAAAGTCCAAGAAATGTTTGCGATGGCTAACTATGAGTATCCGGTACGTTCTGGGGTACCGCTCCACCCCATAATTCAACGGTTCGGTAATTTCCGTGGCCAAAATGTGAACGCCGCCGTGTTCGGGCGAAATAATGCCGAAGCACTACGGATCATGGATCGCGCTGGTTGGCGATAGCTGTAGTTGCTACCGATCATCGGCACAATCCGCAGGCTGGGAGATTAGGTATCCCCCAGCTTTTTTTGACTCTACCTGCACTCAAAGTGCAACGATCAAAGTGTAACGATATGAGCAGTGGTGCATCTTCCCAAGATGCTAAGAAAGCGGCACAGTACTACCGCGTTTCCCATAGTGGCAACTTTAGAATAAACCTAAGCAAAAATGATTAAAGCCTAGCAGCCCGTCTAGGAGTCCTCACTGTTGCCGAAGTTAGACCTGTCTGGAGAGTAACCGATGAGAATGAGATTTGCCCCGCTGGTGGCCGTGGTGATGTTGGCGGCAGTTGTAGCTCCGGCCACTGCCCAAAGCCGTCGCCAACCTGTGAACCCGCAGATGTATCCGGTGACCCGTCCTACGCTTCCCCAAGCTTTTGAGCGCATTGATGGAACTCAAAACTATTGGGTGGATGAGTCGATCGCTGGGGATGCCATGTTTGTGTTTGGCACGCCAACCTACCGCGATAATGACATCATCAATCGGGGTCGCCGCATTCACTATGTCTCTAATGATGCGTGGTATCAGCAGTCTAATGCCCCTGCAATTCGTACCCGTGACTTGGATAGTCCTTTCTGTACATCGATGTATGGCACTCCCTATCCCTGTAATTTAGCGGTAGAAACGCCATTACCACCGCCACAGCCTATCTTCTTTGCACCACCCCCGCCGATGCCAGCACCACCGGTGCGCGCACTCTACTAGTCGGCTGAATCTTCACCCTATGAACGGATAGATTGAGAACCCCCACCAGTTATTTTATAAACCTGAATTGATCAATTTTTGTCCACAGTCAATGGGTTCCTTGCTGCTAGTTTAACGTCCTTGGAGAAAGTTAAGAATCCCGCGGGCGATCGCCTGCGCCATTTGGGTACGCCATGCGGGATTACTGAGGTTAGCGGCATCTTCAGCACCAGTCACAAAGCCCGTTTCCACAAGAGCTGCATCCATGGAGGTATTGCGAATCACGTAAAAGCGGGCAGCCCTGACGCCGCGATCGCGCACATTGAGAGAACTGAGGATACTGTTTTGAATCGCGGCGGCTAAGCGACTCGACTTCCCGGGGGCGTAGTAGGTCTCCACACCATTCACATCGGGGCGCGCCATGCTGATGGCATTGGCATGGATACTGACAAAGGCGTTTGCCCGTGCCCGCTCCGCCATACTCACGCGGGGGGCAAGCTCTAGGTCAATGTCACTGGTGCGGGTGAGGATCACCTGAACTCCCTGTTGTTGTAGGAATTGAGCCACCTGTTGGCTAATGTCTATGACAATATCTTTCTCGCGAATGCCGCCAATCCCAATAGCACCGGCATCGCTACCGCCATGGCCAGGATCAATCACGACCACGTAGCGACCCCGAGGAACAGGCTGGCTGGGAAATTGGCTCGTGGGGGTGGGGGCACTTGAATGGGCGTGGTGGCACTGGGCGGTGGTTCCCCTGCCCCCTGAAGTTGGACGATAAAGGATTCGGCAGAGAGTGCCCGCGGGCCAAGGATACGGAAGTTGGGCGCGGGGGTCAGCAAAATCGTAACGGTCTGGTTGTCTTCTTGGCGTACCTGAATGTCACTCAGGGGGCTGCCAGGCACTAAGCGTGGTTCGCGGATATTGCCTAACTGTGCTTGGCGCAGGCGAATGCGATAGCTGTTGCCCTCCCAGCCGACACTATAGAAGACGGTGCGATCGCCTTGGATCAGTAACTCTCGTCCCCCCAAATCAATCCGTTGAATCGTTGTAAGGGGTGTTTGGGCAGTGGCGGCGGGTATTGCGCTAGGGCGGGAGGAGGTTGGCGGGCTAATGGCGGTGGTGGTGGGGCTAATGACAAACCCATCGTTGCGGGAGGTGATTTGCCAGTCCCCGTCCTGAGGGTTAATCTCCAGAGTGATCAGGACTTGCCGACCCTGGGGGCGAATTTCGGCACGGACGCGATCGCGACCAAAGCGGCGCAGTTCTAAGCGGCGCGGGTTAAAGTTGCGGATCAGTTCACTATTGCTGAGCAAAATTTCAATGCGATTACGGCGAGGACGGCGGAGTGTATAGCTGCCATCCGGCAGGGGGCGATCGGTCATGACCATAAAGCCAGTGGCATCGCTTTGCCAACTGCGTACCTGTAGGGGGGTTGCCGTCCTTGGTGAGGGTGCCGTCGGCGCAGGCGCAGGGGTGGGTGCTGGGGGTGTGCTGGCTTGCTGTTGGGGTTGGGGGAGTTGGACTAACCAGTTATTGGCAGCTACCCCACGAAAGCGCACCTGCTGCGGATCGATCGTATAGCCTGCGGCGTACTCCACAACGATGCGGGTCGTTTGGGGGTCAAACTGCGCCACGCGAACCTGACGGATGGCACCGCTATAGTTTTGGCTGACCTGGGGGCTGCCGAGCACCACCCCGGGCAAATCAATCACCAAACGAGTCGGGTTATAAACTAGCTCCGCCCGCGGCTGCACCCCTTGCTCTGTGCGAATCTCCAGTTGGTTAGTGGTGGGGTTGAGTCGCCATAGGTATAAGCGGCTGGCCATGGCGGGTTGGCAGATCACAACAGCGGCTGCGGTACCGCACAATGTGCTCCACACGGTTTGAGATTGCCAGAAACGCCACTGTTTCTCCATTCACATCACTCCACCAACGAGGCACGACAACACGCTTACTTGACTGACTGCGCTACTAGATTAAACCTGCTTAGCGTACTCGAATAGGGACAGGCCTGTAAACTGGCACACCCTGCGATTAGATTTGCGCAGTTGCCCCTTTGCAGATTCAAATTTCAGCGCAGTTCCTCTAGGTTGACTTAGACGTATTCCGCGAGCGATGAGTTCGTCAACTGCATTGACCGCCTCTGGTCTCCGTAGTTCCCTTATGATTGATGCTGTAGGAATTCCCATGCCCAGTGGCCGCACCCACGATCGCCTGACTTGGATAGCCATGCCTGTGATTGGGTTTGGAGTGAGTGCACTCGCCAAGGATTGGCGCTGGGGGGCGATCGCCAGCAGTAGTTTTGGGGTGGGGGGCTTTTTACTTAGCCCAGACCTAGATACCGCCTCTTTACCCTACTATCGCTGGGGTATCCTACGGGGAATATGGCACCCCTACCAAAGGCTGTTTCGCCACCGTTCCGTCTGGACCCACGGCCCCATCCTTGGCACCCTAATTCGTTTGGTTTACTTAGGGCTATGGTTCGGGCTAGGAATCACCCTCTTGGCGTTGGGAATCTATGTAACGGGTCACCTTGCCAATTGTTTAACTCTGGTGAAGCCGCTGCTGGCAGGGATCGCAGGCCAAGACTGGCGCCTCTTTGGGGCGATCGCCCTCGGTTTAGAACTCTCTGCTCTGCTGCATATCGGCAGTGACACGGTGGTCTCCCAGTGGCGGCGGTGGCAACGCTAGCTTAGCGATGATGGGTGGGGCACGGCGGTGCGCTAATCGACCGATCCAGCCAACCCACTGCCTGCTGCAAGTGGGCGATCGCTTCGGTCTCCTCGTCCTTGAGCAAATAGACCAGCCCCGCTGCCACCTGTTCTAGGGCACGGGCACGGCGGTTGTTTTTCAAACGGTGCCAGTCTTCGGGAGTAATTTTGAGCACCTCGAGCAAGGCAGTGGCCAATTCTTGGGCACTAGGTTTGGGTGTCATAGGCAAGTCCTGACAGAATCGATGATACTTGATGGACGCTCGCAATCATCTTTTGAGCCTAGGTTGCAGTGATGATTGCATGAGCAGGCGTGATCAATGGCTATGGCGCAGCAGATTTTGGGAGGTAGCCACTCACCAGAATATCTTGCCCCACTGTTTGCCATGTTACTTCCTCAAGGCAGAGTGCCTCACTCATTTTCTGGAGACCCAAATCTGCCACAGGAACGGGGGCACTGGTACCCCCAATGATTTTCGGAGCAATAAACGCCCAGATTTTTTGCACCATCCCCTCGGCGATCGCTGCTGCGGCTAAGGAACCACCGCACTCCCACAGCACAGTCATGATCCCGCGGTTGTACAGCTCCTTCATCAGCGTTGTTGGGGTGAGCACTGGCCGGCAAACCACCTCAACCCCACAAGCCTGTAAGTGCGGCACTAGGGGATGATCCGCTGGAGCCGTAGTAACAACTAGGGTAGGCGCAGCATCCGTTTGCCACAGGTAGGCATCTAGGGGCAAATCCAGATGACGGCTCATCACCACCCGCAGCGGCGTATGGGGATGGCGGGAGGTGAGGTGGGGGTTATCCCGCCGTACGGTATTGCCGCCAACGATGATGGCATCACATTCAGCACGCAGTTGGTGCACCATGGCTCGCGCGGCTTCCCCACTAATCCAAGTACTATGGCCAGCACTGGAGGCAATTTTGCCGTCAAGGGTCATGGCGTACTTGAGAATACCAAAGGGGCGCGCGTTACGCACCCGATGCACAAAGGCTTCATTGAGCCGTTGACAGGCCGCTTCACATACCCCCACTGTCACCGCAATCCCCGCAGCCCGTAGGCGTTCAATCCCGGAGCCGGCCACCCGTGGATCGGGGTCAATCATCCCCACCACCACCCGGGGAATGCCTGCGGCAATAATCGCCTCGGTGCAGGGAGGGGTGCGGCCATAATGATTGCACGGCTCTAGGTTCACGTAGAGGGTGGCATCCGTGAGTAAGGGGCGATCGCCGGTTGCCACACTCCGCAGTGCAAACACCTCAGCATGGGGTTCCCCTGCTTTGGGGTGAAATCCTTCACCAATAATGCGCTGCGCTGCCACAATTACACAGCCCACCAACGGATTGGGGGAGGTGTGCCCCCGCGCCTGCTCAGCCAGTTGCAGACACCGCTCCATGTAGAGGGCATCGGTAGCAGTGGCATCAGCCAAGGGGACAGAATCGCAGCGCATAGATCAAGGGCAGCCTTGGGACACGCTAGCGTTCGTGTTCTGTTTCCGACGACTGCTTGGGCAATTGCTCCGCCTCCGGGCACTCCTCCGCCACCGGCAGGTCAGCATACCCCCGTGGAACCGCCGCTAAGCGACGGGAAATAGAACCAATACTCTCGATATTGACAATTTCCTCCCATGCACATACTTCATCGTCTTCATCGGTTTCGTAGCGAATGGTTACGACATTGCCCTCAATATCGACAATCCGCGCCCGATCAATGAGGCGCTGTTGATCCCGCAAGTAAATCCAGACTTCTTGGCCATCGGTGTAGAGTTGATAAAGCTTGCGGTGTAGCATAGGGTGATCTCCTTCTCGGAATTAGGCTTAGCAACAGTTCGGTATGCTTGCGCTTAAACCTCTTGCCTGCCATCTTAACCTCAGAGTTGGCAGCAAACAGCAATAGGCTAACGAATTTTGACCACGAGGGACACTCAGGTGTAGCGGTGGCAGAATGCAAAGCGGGGGTAAGGGGCGATTCTGACCCTCTTGAGTAGATCTCGTACAATCGAAGAAGCGTAACAAAGGGTAAATAATCCGCTACCATAACGCTATTCATTTATTCTAACCAGTGCGGAGTCGTTCAAACGGCATGGGCAAAATTGTTGGCATTGATCTGGGAACAACCAATTCCGTCGTTGCTGTACTGGAAGGGGGAAAACCCGTTGTGATTGCCAATGCGGAAGGATCCCGTACCACTCCCTCCGTGGTCGCCTTTGCTAAGGATAATGAGCGTCTGGTGGGGCAATTAGCGCGGCGACAGGCGGTGCTCAACCCCCAAAACACGTTTTATGGGGTGAAGCGATTCATTGGCCGTGACTATGCTGAACTGAGCCAAGAATTGAAGCGGGTGCCCTACACTATCCGGCGGGATGAATCGGGTAAAGTGCGCATCAAGTGTCCGCGGCTGCAAAAAGAGTTTGCACCGGAGGAAATTTCTGCTATGGTGCTGCGCAAGCTCGTGGAGGATGCCAGTCGCTACCTAGGCGAGCCAGTTACCGATGCGGTGATTACGGTACCGGCCTATTTTAATGATTCGCAGCGCCAAGCCACCCGCGATGCGGGGCGAATTGCGGGCTTGAATGTGCGCCGCATTATCAATGAACCCACGGCAGCAGCACTGGCCTACGGGTTAGATCGCCAGAAGGAGCAAACCATTTTAGTGTTTGACCTCGGGGGTGGCACCTTTGATGTGTCCATTCTGGATGTTGGCGATGGGGTGTTTGAAGTTAAGGCCACCAGTGGTGATTCCCAACTGGGGGGGAACGATTTTGATAAGTTAATTGTGGATTGGCTCGCGGAGGAGTTCTTAGCTCAGGAAGGGATTGATCTGCGGCGCGATCGCCAGTCGTTGCAACGGCTCACCGATGCTGCTGAAAAAGCAAAAAATTGAGCTATCGGGGCTGCAAGAAACGAGTATCGATCTTCCCTTTGTCACCGCTACTGCTGAGGGGCCTAAACATATTGAAACAACCCTGAGTCGCCGCCAGTTTGAAAGCTTGAGCCAAGAGTTGCTCAAGCGCCTGCGCTTTCCTGTAGAGCAAGCCCTGCGGGATGCGCTCCTCACCCCCTCTCAGATTGATGCGGTGGTACTGGTGGGCGGGGCAACGCGGATGCCCATGGTACAGGAGCTGGTTCGCCAGATGATTGGCCGTGAACCCAGCCAGAATGTCAACCCTGACGAGGTCGTGGCGGTGGGAGCCGCCATTCAGGCGGGGATTTTGGCCGGGGATATGAAGGATATTCTGCTGTTGGATGTGACTCCGCTCTCGTTAGGGGTGGAAACCATTGGCGGTGTCACCAAGGTGTTGATTCCGCGTAATACAACGATTCCGGTGCGCCGTTCCGATATTTTCTCGACCTCTGAAAATAATCAAAGCCAAGTAGAAATTCATGTGGTTCAGGGCGAGCGCGAACTGGCAGAGCACAATAAGTCTCTGGGGCGCTTTAAGTTGACCGGGATTCCCCCTGCGCCGCGCGGTGTGCCACAAATTCAGGTGTCTTTTGACCTCGATGCCAATGGTCTGTTGCAGGTGGTGGCGTTGGATCGCTTTAGTGGCCGCGAGCAGAGCGTGGTGATTCAGGGGGCGTCGACCTTGGCAGAGGACGAGGTTCAGCAAATGCTTTTGGATGCGGAAGCCAATGCCGCTGGCGATCGCCAACGCCGCGATCGCGTGCAGAAGCGCAACCGTGCTCAGGATCTCATTAACCGTGCCGAGCGTCAGCTTCGCGAAGCCGCCCAAGAGTTTGGGTATCAGTTTGCGGCCAATCAGCGGCGCACCATTGAAGCCTTGGTGCGGCAACTGCAAGAGGGGATCCGCAATGATGACGATCGCCAGATTGATCTCACCTATGCGGCACTTGAGGAGCGCTTGTACGACTTTGTCCGCGAACTGCGCCTCAGTGAAGAGGAGGCTGAAGACGAGGAAGACCTGTTTAAGCTGCCGAACCTCAAAGAGGCTGTGAACAAAGGCTTAGAGGCTGTGCGTGGGCGCGATCGCCGCCGTGAACTGGACGACACCGATGAGGACTGGAATCAACCGAGCCGCAGCAGCCGTCGCCGCAGCTACGAACAGCGGGGTGACTCAGCGGCATGGGATGATTGGGATGATGACGACTGGTAGAAAGAGACAAGTAGGAACTTAAATGCGTAATTTTCGAGATTACTACCAGCTTTTGGGAGTGGATCGGAGCGCCAGTAGCGATGAAATTAAGCGGGCTTACCGTCGCCTTGCACGGCGGTACCATCCAGACATGAACCCGGGCGATCGCGCTGCCGAAGAAAAATTCAAAGACATTAGCGAAGCCTACCAAGTGCTCAGCGACCCAGCTCGCCGCGAGCACTACGATCGCTACGGCGAATATTGGTCACAGCCGGGGTTTCGCAGCCGTAGCCCCCAACGGACGACAAACCGCCGTAATGGCACGAGCCTCAGGGATGATCCTGACCTGAGTGAAGATAACTTTCAGGAATTTTTAGATCAACTCTTGGGACGGCGATCGCGCACCACGACCATCCCTGCGGATCCCCCACGTCGTTCCCCTACTATAGAAACAGATTATTTTCGACCTGGGACAGTGAAAACTGCCTATACTGCTGTGAGCCGCCGCGACGCTGAAGCCACCCTAGAAATTCCCCTAGAAAAAGCCTACGAAGGGGGACGAGAGCGCATTCGGCTGGGGGATGGCCGCTCCCTAGAAGTGACCCTGCCGCGGGCAATGATCACAGGCCAGCGGGTGCGGCTGCGCGGACAGGGGACCGGCGGCGGTGACCTCTACCTCAAAATTAATGTCACCCCGCATCCGTTGTTTCGCCTTGAGGGCTACGACATTGTGTGTGACTTGCCGGTGACCCCCAGTGAAGCGGCCTTGGGAGGTCAGGTAGAAGCCCCGACCCTCGATGGCTGGGTGAAAATGTCTATCCCGGCAGGGGTGCGCAATGGCCAACGCTTGCGGCTGGCGGGCAAAGGCTATCCCCGCCCCGATGGCGATCGCGGTGACCAACTGGTAGAAATTATCATTACTCTGCCTCCCCAATTGAGTGATGCTGAGCGAGAACTGTACCGTCAGCTTCACGCGATAGAATCGTACAATCCCCGTGCCCATTTGGCCTATCCCTAGCTCGACCAATGGACGAACCGGTTTTTGTTGATACGGCTCCAGAGGCCGCCCAGCCTCTTCTACAGGAGATTCTCACCTATCTGGAGACAGAGGTTGCCCCCAATGCCAATCGGATAGATCAGCAAAAATCGTTGCTCTCCAGTGCCTTGCAAGCCCTAGCAGAGTTAGGAATTTTCCGGTTAGCTCCCCCAGAAGCCGTTGGTGGATTGGGATGCCCTCCCTCCATTCTTTGGCATTTAGCACTCAAGCTTGGCGAGGCCTCCGGTGCCCTTGCCTTTTTAGTTTCGCAGCACCAAACTGCCCTCAGTATTATTCTGGAGCACCCGAATAGCAGCGTTGCCCAAGCCTACTTCAGTGATTTGATGTTGGGCAAAACCTTGATTGGCGTAGGCTTTTCTCACCTGCGCTACAACCATGTGGACTTGAAAGCCCGATCGCTGCCACAGGGCTACCTTTTGAAAGGCAACATTCCTTGGCTAAGCGGCTTTCAGCACATGACGATGGTGGTCGTTGCAGCGGAACTTCCCGGTGAGCAGACGTTATTTGCTCTGTTGCCCCTGATGAATGCTCAACAGTCCAGCGGCGGCATTTTGCATTTAACCCTGCCGTTACCCCTAGCAGCCGTGCCCTCAACCCAAACCGTACAAGCAGAGGTTATTGACTGGTTCGTTCCGCCTGAGGATGTAGTCGGCATCGGTGACCCTAACTGGATTGAGCAGCGAGACAGCCAAAAACTGCTCAGAGGCAGTGCCGCCCCCCTCGGTTGTGCCCGCGCCAGTTTGCAGGTTCTCGCTACCTTTCCGCAGTCTGCGGAGTTGTATGCTTGCCTGTGGGATCGCTGGCAATTCCTTTACACCACCATTCAGCAGGAGTTAGGGCAACTGAACCCGCCTTACCATGCCAAACTGCGGGCAAAGGCGGTACAATTGGCGGTTCGTGCTGCCCAAGCGGCCATGATTACGACTGGGGGAAGTGCCGTGCTGCTGAACCATACGGTGCAGCGATTGTACCGCGAAGCCATGCTTTACATGGTGACGGGCTTAAACAACAACCTGCGCGATGCGTTGCTGGCGGAGTTACTTGTGGAGGAGCGTTGTTTGTAAACGGGAGTTTCCAAAGGTGGCGATCGCCCTTGATCCGGAGTGGTTTGCCCGGCCAGCCCCAGAGGTAGCCCCTGATCTCATTGGTTGCCTGTTAGTACGGCGGCACCCCAATGGCCAGATGTACCGTGGGCGCATTGTAGAAACAGAAGCCTATATGGCGGGAGATCCCGCTTGCCATGGCTATCATCGCCAAACCCCTCGCAATGCCCCCATGTTTGCTGCCGCGGGTACGATCTACGTTTACCAAATCTACGGGATTCATCACTGCCTCAATATTGTGAGCGATCGCCCCCAGGTGGCCAGTGCGGTACTGATTCGCGCCCTTGAGATGATCACCCCCACCTTACCCGCGCGCAGTGCGGCTGGCCCCGGCAAGCTGTGTCATCTGTTAGCCATCGATCGGCAGTTGTCTGGCACCGTACTTGGGGAGGCTACTGGCCTGTGGATTGAGCCACCTCCCCAAGCGGTGGTGGGCACCGTTGTACAAACCCGCCGTATTGGCATTTCCCAAGGACAAGAGATTCCATGGCGGTGGTATTTGCAAGGGAATGCAGCGGTTTCTCGCTACTCGTAGCTACCGGTGGAGACCTCCAGCAACTGCTCCGGTTGCTCCAAGAACAGAATGGCTTTCTCTAGGGCTTGCTGGCGATCGCTCACCACGTGATCCGCAGGCAAGCGATCTAAAATTCGGAATCGCTCAAGGCGCTGTTGAACTTTTGCCGAACCACTCACTACAAAAATAGCTAACCGATGTTTTTGCGCCTCTTCGATGAGGGATTCAATGGCAAGGGTGGCGGTGACCCCCAACAGGGGCACACTACTCACGTCAAGGATGAGCACCTTATAGTCCGCCATAATCGCCTGACGTTGGGCGATCGCCCACGCCGACCCAAAGCTCATCGGCCCCCCTAAATGCAATAGCAGCAATTGCCCCTTGCCTCGGCGAAAAAGCTCCTTCTCCTCAGGGGTCAGGGGCGTTTGATCATCCGCATGGGTAATGGCTTTCACCTCTTCCGACTGCAGATCCGCCAGCCGCTTGATGGTCAACATATTGGCAATAAACACCCCTACACCCACCGCCACAATCAAATCCACAAAGACCGTTAGGAGCATCACACCATACATAATGAAGGCGGCTCGCAGCGAGAGGACGTGTGCCCGTTTGAGGAAATTCCAATCAATGATGTCAATCCCCACCTTGATCAAAATCCCAGCCAGCACCGCATTAGGAATAGGAGCGGTCAAGGGGGCTGCCCACAGAACCACCATCAACAAAATCACAGCGTGGATCATGCCTGAGAGACAGGTGCGGCCACCCGCTTGAATATTCACCACGGTTCCCATGGTTGCCCCAGCTCCGGGTAACCCACCAAACAGCCCTGAAATGAGGTTGCCGATGCCTTGGCCAATGAGTTCCTTATCGGAATCATGCTGCGTGCGGGTAATGCTATCGGCAATCACTGAGGTTAACAGCGAGTCAATACAGCCGAGCATCCCCAGCATGGCAGCATCCACCAGCATGGTTTTCAGCATAGGCAAAGAAAACGTGGGAACCACAAACTCCGGTAAGCCCGTGGGAATCTTGCCAATGCGCGCCAAACCAGCATCGGCAAAGAACAGCATCGATAGCAGCGTCCCCAACACTAACGCCAGCAGTTGAGGGGGCACCAAGCGCCGTAGCCACTGTGGTGTAAAGTAAATCAGCGCTAGGGTGAAGAGGCCGAGAGTGAACGCTGCTGGGTTCATGGTCTGAATAAAGTCCGGCAGGTTCTGCACGGCTCCTAGCACGCCCCCTTTACTCGTGTGCCCTAGCAGCGGCCCAATTTGCAACAAAATCATGATCAGGCCAATTCCGGACATGAAGCCGGAAATGACAGTGTAGGGCATCATGGTGATGTATTTACCAAGGCGGAGCAGGCCAAATAAAATTTGAAACCCCCCAGCCAGCATCACCACCGTAAAGGCCATGGCCAACCCTTGCTCCGGGTACTCACTCGTCAGGCGGGTAATCACCGCTGTAATCACGACCGTCATTGGTCCCGTTGGGTTTGAGATCAGGGTGGGAGTACCGCCAAATAAAGCGGCAAAGAATCCCAGAAATACGACACAGTACAGACCGGCTGTTGCCCCTGCCCCAGAGGTCACCCCAAAGGCCAGAGCCATTGGCAGTGCCACAATGGCAGCGGTAAGGCCACCAAACAGATCGCCCCGCCAATATCTGAAATGCACTCGATTAATCACATTTGCTAGCATTCCTGTCCCTTTTGTTGACTAGATGTTGACTCGCTAATGTAGAGATTTTTCATAGCTGTGGGATTATGAACCAACCTCGTGACCACTCTGGAGTGTCCGACAATTTTTCATAACTTATGGCTATGATAATCAAATATTTAATTGAAATAATCCTATGCTTTGATGGGGACAATCTGTCTAGATGGGGAGGAAAGTTTTTCTTATCAAACGAGGAAAGTTTTTCTTATGAAGGGACGGATGCGAGGGTAGGGGCGCAGCGTCGGCAATTGGCAAACTTTGTTACACTCAGGGGTTGGAAGTAATGAATCCAAGGAATGAACCTGCCATGAGTCAATCGCCGCTAGATGCTTTTTTCTTAGGTCGAGCCACAGCGACGCTGCTACGCGACCAAGCGCAACATCTGTTTGTTGAACTACTTAGTCAGATTGGGCGGTTTGATGCCGAGCAACAGCAGCGGCTGCATCAGTTTATGCAAGAGGTTCAGGAGCGGGCGCAGCAGGAAGCCCAAGCTGTTTCCCCCCACGCCAGTGAACCTGTGGACTGGCAAGCCCTTGTGGATGATCTGCGGGCAGAAACTGCGGCCTTGCGTACCGAACTGCAACGCTACCGCAACCGCTAGAGGGCTTGAATCCATTCGTGGATGGTATAGTCTGTCCAGATGTGGTGCTGCCAATAGGGATCGGCTTCGATGAGTTGGCGCACCGCCTCTTCACTTTCGGCAGTGTAGATGGCAAAAAAGTAGCGTAAATCTTTGGTGGGGCCAATGGTCACTAGGCTGCCTTGGTCTTTTTGGCGGGCAAGGCCATCTAGGTGGTCCTGGCGATGGGGGGCACGGCGCTCAAGGACATCCTCGCAGTAGCGCCCCCAGACAACAAATTTAGCCATACTAAGCTCTCCTTAGGCTTGCTCTGCCGCTAAGCGCGCTAACTGCTCCTGCTGATCGCGGCTAATGCACGATTGAATAATCGTTTCTAGATCCCCTTCGAGGACGGTGCTCAGGGTAAAGTTTTGCCCTAAGCGGTGATCGGTGACGCGATCGTCTTTGTAGTTATAGGTGCGAATTTTTTCGGAGCGATCGCCAGTGCCCACTTGCGATCGTCGCATGGAGGTAATGGCTTCCTGTTGCTCCCGCAGTTTCATTTCGTAAAGCTTGGCGCGCAAAATCTGAAAAGCCCGCTCTTTATTTTTCAGTTGGCTGCGCTCTTCGGTACAAAAAATGCGGATCCCCGTTGGTTTATGGAACAGATCAACCGCTGTTTCCACCTTGTTGACGTTTTGGCCGCCGGCGCCGCCCGATCGCGCAGTGGTCAATTCAATATCCTTGGGGTCAATCTCAACCTCCACCTCATCCACTTCTGGCATCACCGCCACCGTTGCCGTAGAGGTATGCACGCGCCCTCCCGCCTCTGTAACGGGCACCCGCTGCACCCGATGCACTCCGGATTCAAACTTCAGTTTGCTATAGACGCGATCGCCCTTGATCTCCAAAATTGCTTCCTTAAAGCCGCCCATTTCTGCCAGCGATTCGCTGACAAGGTTGACTTGCCACCCTTGCGATTTGGCATAGCGGGAGTACATGCGCACTAAATCTCCCGCCCAAATTCCTGCTTCGTCCCCTCCAGCTCCTGCCCGAATTTCCAGCATGATGTTCTTGTCATCATTGGGATCTCGCGGTAGCAGTAGTACCTTGAGCCGCTCCTCCAGCTCGGCAATACGAGCTGTCAGGTTTGCTATCTCTTCTTCCGCCAGTTGCCGTAGCTCTGGTTCATCGCTAGCGTCCTTGAGGAGTTGCCGCGTATCTGCCAACTGTTGATGCAAGGCTTGCCATTCGTGGTAGGCATTCACTGTTTCCTCGAGGGCTGCTCGTGAGCGAGCCACTTTTTGGAACTCAGAGGGGTTGACGGCAACGTCTGGATCTGCCAAACGCCGCGTCAACTCCGTAAAGGTTTGCTCAACGGTACGCAGTTTTTCCAGAAGATAGGCTTCCGCCATAGCTGCTGACCGCCGCCTTAGACTTTACGCGAGTAGTATTCAACCACCAAGAGTTCATTCACTTGTAGAGCCACCCATTCCCGCTCTACAAGGCCATTCACCTTGCCTGTGAGGGTGTTTTTATCTAGTTCCAAGTGGCTGGGTAAGTTGGCAAGGCCAGGATTCTGTAAGTTGGTTTGTACAAGCTGTCGTGAGCGATCGTTATCGCGCACCGTAATCACGTCACCAGGGCGACATTGATAGCTGGGGATGGATACACTGCGACCATTCACCATAATATGCCCATGACTCACCAATTGGCGGGCTGCCGGAATGGTAGGTGCCATGCCAAGGCGAAAAACGGTGTTGTCTAAGCGCATCTCTAATAATTGCAAGAGCGTCTGGCCAGTGGAGCCGCTGACTCGCCGGGCTTTGCGCACATACCGCACCAACTGCCGCTCAGACACGCCGTAGTTAAACCGCAGTTTTTGCTTTTCATCAAGACGCAGCGCGTACTCCGAGCGCTTTTTACGGGCTTGACCGTGCTGACCAGGAGGATAACTGCGCTTAGGGGCTTTACGGGTTAAACCGGCTAATTCACCCAGACGACGAACAATTCTTAAACGAGGGCCACGATATCGAGCCATGCAACTATACCCAACCTACAATGATGACGGTGTCCAACCAGACGAGTTCATACGTGAGCGCGATCTATGTCGCAAGGGGCGATTAGATCAGCTTTCCTAGCATATCAATAGTCTGGGGGCGATCGCAACCACCATCTGCGGATCAATTGGCTGGCGGCTGATCTGCGGCAGTTTTTGGCCGCAGTGTCTGGTGCCCTGCCTGCAAGGCTTCTAACTTAAATAGGCTGACAAGTGTTCCGGTAATCGGAATCGCCAGAAAGACCCCGACAAAGCCCGCTAGGGTTGCCCCGACAAGCAGGGCTAAAAACAAGATGACCGGATTCAAATTCACCGAGTTTCGCATAATACGGGGCATCAGAATGTTTTCTTCCACCTGTTGGAGCAAAATGCAGCCAACGAGCACCTTAAAACTGAGAGCAAGACCCTTAGGCAGCAAAATCAAAGACACAATCGCAATACCAAGGGTGGCGCCAATTCCCGGAATCAGATCAAAGGCTCCGGCAATGGCAGCAAGGGCAAGGGCATAGGGGGCGCGCAGCAGTAAAAGGATAATAAAAACCGATACACCAAAAAACAGAGAGAGCAAAAAACGCCCCCAAAAGAAGCCGAGGAAGTTCCGTTGCAAATCGCGGGGCACCCGTTCCTGCCATGGCTCTGGCAAAAAACTCAGGAGGTACTGCCACAATCGCTGCCCATCCAGCAGCATAAAAAACGTAATCACTGCAACAATAATGCTCTCTAGCAGTAGTGAAAAGACAAATTGCAGCTTACCAAACCCAAACTCTAGGCCAGCAAAAGCATAGTTGCGTAATTCTGACTCAATTTGGCGAAAGTCAATCTCTAGGTTCCAACGCTCTAGCCAGCGTTGAATATCGTTGAGGAGATTAATCCATGTATCCACCTGATCCGGCAATGTACTCAGAAGTTCTTGGAGTTGGCCAATAATACCAAAGCCAAGGGTCAACCCAACCCCAATAACGATCGCCAGTGCTCCCAAAAAAACAAGTGTTACTGCTGCCGTATGGGGGAGATACCGCTCAACCCAGCGCACCGGATAATTGAGCAAAAAGGCCAAAATTGCTGAAAATAGAAAAATCAGTACAACAGTGGCAAAGAATTTGAGGAGTTGCACCCCAATCCAACCGAGGGCAAACAGGAGTAGAAAGCGTAGTAAGCGGCGATTTTCTAGGCGGTCAAACCACTTGAGCATAGTACTCCCGCACCCTGATGACGTTCAAGCAAAACAGCGGTTAGCTGCCCCTCACGCATTGACTATAGCTTAGAACGCCCCTTGCCAGAGATGAACAGCTACGCCCTAACGACCCTGAGCATTGTGCTGCAGAAAGCGGTTTCCCGGCGAGCCTGATGAGTTAATTGAACAAAATTAGCGACGCATTCCCCCACCTCGGAACAGGTGGAGGTCAAAGAGTGGCGGTTTCTATGGTATGAGGCTATACATCTTGAGCGGTACGGTAAAGGGCGGAACTGAGAGCTCCGAACACTTCGGAGACACGACCTCTCAAGTGATGGAGAAGCACCCTTTGACTTCTCCCCTCCTTGAAAGAGAGGGGATTCCCAAAGGATGCTACGCAACGGGCTGAAGCCGCGTTGCTTCGCTTTTCCCTTGAGCTGTCACCCACAACTTAATGCGGGTGGGGGCAGTCAAAGACCCCCTACTCACCTCAAGCATTTCTGCTATTGGGACTACGTTTATGTTTCGGTTCGTGGTTTCGCGCTTTTCAACACTAGCCAATTCGATACGCTCAACATCCTGCCATTGCTTGCAGTGGTTTAGGCTTGCCGCCAAAGCGGTAGTGACTTACTTGCCGGGATTTCTCCGTACTAGGATGTTTCCTCGCGTAGTTGATACGCCTACTTTCCACGTCTCTAGTTTAACACATAGAGAGGGCTAAAGCCCCCTGAGTTGGCTGTATCCCCTCGCTAAAGCGGAGGGGTTTTAGCCCGCCCACATCAATCCTATAAATCCTTACTAATTAAGACACCGCCACCTCGCTTAGCAGGTGCAGGAGTATTCATTATGTGCCAACGCCTAGGGAGGCGTGAAGGCTGTGCCGCGCACCCCCAAGATACAATAGAAGTCTTACCTTAAGCTTCACCTGCGGCTTTTCTATGTCCAACGACGTTTCCCCTGAGCCTATCCATCTTCCGAAAACGAGTGAATCAGAGCAGATTAAGCGCATTCGCCATACGACCTCCCACATACTGGCGATGGCAGTGCAAAAACTTTTCCCGAAGGCACAGGTAACCATTGGGCCGTGGATTGAGAATGGGTTTTACTACGACTTTGATAACCCTGACCCCTTCAGTGAAAAAGATCTAAAACAGATCGAGAAGGAAATGGTCAAAATTATCAAACCCAAGATACAATAGAAGTCTTACCTTAAGCTTCACCTGCGGCTTTTCTATGTCCAACGACGTTTCCCCTGAGCCTATCCATCTTCCGAAAACGAGTGAATCAGAGCAGATTAAGCGCATTCGCCATACGACCTCCCACATACTGGCGATGGCAGTGCAAAAACTTTTCCCGAAGGCACAGGTAACCATTGGGCCGTGGATTGAGAATGGGTTTTACTACGACTTTGATAACCCTGACCCCTTCAGTGAAAAAGATCTAAAACAGATCGAGAAGGAAATGGTCAAAATTATCAAACGCAACCTGCCGGTGATTCGCGAGGAAGTGAGTCGTGAGGAAGCACGGCGGCGGATCAAGGCACTGGGTGAACCCTATAAGCTAGAAATTCTTGAAGATCTGCAAGAGCCAATTACCATTTACCATCTTGGCGATGAATGGTGGGATTTGTGTGCGGGGCCTCACGTCGAAAATACGGGCGACATTAACCCGAAGGCGATCGCCCTTGAAAGTGTTGCCGGTGCTTACTGGCGCGGTGACGAAACCAAGGCACAACTGCAACGCATCTACGGCACCGCTTGGGAAACCCCCGAACAACTCGCGGAATACAAACGCCGCAAAGCCGAAGCCCTCCGCCGCGATCACCGCAAACTGGGAAAAGAACTGGGGCTGTTTATCTTTGCTGACCCCGTCGGGCCAGGGTTACCCCTGTGGACGCCCAAAGGCACCATTCTGCGCTCCACCCTCGAAGACTTCCTTAAGCAGGAGCAATTGCGGCGAGGGTACCTTCCCGTTGTGACCCCCCACATTGCCCGCGTCGATTTGTTCAAGACCTCAGGCCATTGGCAAAAGTATAAAGAGGATATGTTCCCCCTCATGGCTGAGGATGAGGCTGCTGCTGCGCAGGAACAGGGGTTCGTCCTCAAGCCCATGAACTGCCCGTTTCATATTCAGATCTACAAAAGCGAGCTACGCTCTTACCGCGATTTACCCCTGCGCCTTGCGGAGTTTGGCACGGTGTATCGTTACGAACAGTCCGGGGAGCTAGGGGGGCTGACGCGGGTGCGGGGCTTTACGGTGGATGACTCGCACCTGTTTGTTACCCCAGAGCAACTGGATAGCGAATTTTTGAATGTTGTGGATTTAATTCTGGCGGTGTTTCGCTGCTTGCACCTCAATAAATTCAAAGCCCGCCTTAGTTTCCGCGATCCGAGTTCTGATAAGTATATTGGCTCTGAGGAGGCATGGTCGAAAGCCGAAGGTGCCATCCAACGGGCCGTCGAGCAACTGGGGATGGATTATTTTTTAGGCATTGGGGAAGCAGCCTTCTATGGCCCCAAGCTAGACTTTATTTTTGAAGATGCCCTTGGCCGCGAGTGGCAACTGGGGACGGTTCAGGTGGACTATAACCTGCCAGAGCGCTTTGACTTAGAGTACATTGCCGAGGATAATACCCGCCGCCGCCCAGTGATGATTCATCGTGCTCCCTTTGGCTCCCTAGAGCGGCTGATTGGCATTTTAATTGAGGAGTACGCTGGCGATTTTCCCTTCTGGCTGGCACCGGAGCAGGTGCGTCTGTTGCCCGTTAGCGATGAGCAGCGTCCTTTTGCTGCAGGGGTAGCGGCGCAGTTGGCAGCGGTTGGGGTACGCAGCAGTGTAGATAGCAGTGGCGATCGCCTCGGCAAACAGATTCGCAATGCTGAAACCCAGAAAATTCCAGTCATGGCCATTGTGGGTGCAAAAGAAGTGGAGAGCAACACCCTGAGTATCCGCAGCCGTGCCGACGGCGACATCGGCTCGGTGAGCGTGGCCACCGCAGTAGAGACCTTAGCCGCCGCCGCCAAGGAACCGGGAGCGCAAATCCGTTGGTTCTAAGATTTGTGGAGTTCTGCTAGAACGCCGGCACCCAGACCTAAGATCGTCAATAGTGGCCATCCGTGCCGTGATGATCACCAACCTCTGGGAGTTTGATACCTATGATTGAAAATATTCTATTGGCAGACTCGGGAACAGGACAATCCGAACAAATGCTCAAGTCGCTGATGGAACTGCCAGCGATTCAGCGAGCGGCGGTGACCGTGCTCCATGTGATTCCCCCGAAAATTACTGCCGAAGACATGGCGGAACAACGCCAAGCGGGGGCGAAGCTGCTGGCGGAGGCAGTGGCACGTCTGCACCTCGATCCGGTAATTAGCGTCAATACCCTGTTGCGGGAAGGCGACCCGAAAGACACCGTGCTGCAAGTTGCCGATGAGATCAATGCGGATTTGATTATCATGGGCTCCCGTGGCCTCAAACGGTTGCAGTCTATCCTAGCGAACTCCGTGAGTCAGTACGTCTTTCAGCTGTCCTCACGGCCCATGCTCTTGGTGCGCGATGATCTGTTCGTGAAAAAAATTAACCGCATTATGGTGGCTCTCAATGCCCAGCCTGCCGCCAAGGCATCCTTGGAGTTAGCAGTGCGATTAATGGATGGCTTAAAGGGGGGGAAGTTAATCGTTGCCCATGTCAACCCAGATCTCAAAGGCCATTCTGATATTCAAACGGGTTCAGCAGAAACGGATCCAGTGCTTGCAGAGGCAGCGCGGCTTGCCAAACAGCGGGGGATTGATTGCCAGTGCGTCCTCGCTACCGGTAAACCCGCAGAAGAGATCTGCCGAATTGCCGCCGATACCAATGCAGATCTACTGGTACTGGGGTCTCCGGATCGCCGCCCCTCCATTGCCCGCAGCTTGCCGGATTTAGATCGACTCTTAGGGACGTCGTTGTCGGACTATGTGCGGGTCTATGCGGAGTGCCCAGTGTTATTTGTGCGACAATCGGAGGCATAAGTTCTGATCTCTTCTGATCTACTGACTCCCCCGTGACCTTTTTGGAAACCCTCCGCTGGCAAGGCGATCGCCTGTGGCGGCAACTGAGTGAAGCCCTAGAATACTTCTTCCTAGAATTGTTCCGCACGGAAGCTTCACCGCTGTGGCAGGAGAGTGCAACCTTTGAAGCATGGGTGCAATGGCTGTTCCGCTGGTTGTTACTGTTGGTTCTTGGCCTGAGTCTTTACTTACTAGGACGTTGGCTGTGGCGATGGTGGCAGCGGCGATCGCGCCCCTTGCAGACGATGCCAGTAACCACCCCAAGAGAGCGACCTAAGCTAGTGCATGAGTGGCTAGAGCTTGCCCAAGCTCGGCAACTCGCTGGGGACTACAGTGGTGCGTGTCGTGCACTCTATATGGCGCTTTTATACCGTTTACAAGAGGCGGGGTGGCTACGGGTACAAAGCCATTGGACGAACCGGGAGTATCTACAGGAGTTAGAACGCCTGTTTCAGTTGGGGGAGCGATCGCCTACCGTGCGCCGCAGCATCCAACACCTGTTCCACGTTCACAGCCGCAGTTACTACGGCGGTGAAGCGCTAGATGCGCAGACCCTTGCCACCTGTCAGGCCGCCTACTTCGACATTGAACCTCAACTCCAGTCACCCTCGCGATGAAGACCCCCTCCCGCTGGCGCTGGCTTTTGCTGTTGCTTTCCGTTTTAGTCCTAGTGGTGGTCGGAGTGTTGCTCATGACGCTTGCTCCCTCGGCAAAAGCGGGTTCCTCCTACGACAATTCCCCTTGGGGCAGCCGTCAGTTTTACGAGTACCTCGAACAGCAAGGATTCAAGGTGGAGCGCTGGCAGCGAGACTACCCCAACCTCTCCGGCCAAGGGCACGTACTCCTGCAAATCAGTGGTCGGCTCCGAGACCCATCAGCGGATTTAGCCCAGTGGATGGCAGATGGCAACACCTTAGTCCGCTTTTATTGGCACGGCGAACCCACCGCTGCGCCCTTTAGCTATCGCTTGCAGACCTCTCAAGGGTCTGTCCTTGTGGAAACACGACGGCGGCTGCAACCCCGCGATATAGCACCCCGCTATCGCCCCCTCCTCAGTGATGACTATGGTCTCATTGCCTACCTCCAAACCACCCTCATCGGTGAAAGAACTGGGCAGCAACTCCAGAGCGTTTATCCGTGGCTGGTGGCCAACGCTTACGGCAGCCATACCCAACTGGCCAACTTTGCTACGGTGGCCGCTCTCCTGCAGGGCTTACCCAGCACGACTACCATTACTACCATTTACTTTGACGAGTGGCTGCACGGCTATCGACAACGCACCCCGGAAGACGTGGACACCGGCTTGCAGCCTCGCAGTGTGCTGGACTACCTCAGTCGTACCCAATGGCTAGGCATTAGTTTGCAACTGGGGGTGATTCTAATCTTTTTGCTGTGGCAGCAGAGCCAGCGCTTTGGACCACCCCTGCAAGAGCAAGTCGCCACCCTCAGTAATAGTGCCACCTACATTGCCGCCTTAGCCGGTGTGCTGCAACGCGCCCAGCAGAGAGGCTTTGTCCGCCAGCAACTCCAAGGGCAACTCCGCCACAACTTAGCCGCACGCTTAGGGTTAATCGCCGATCGCAGCAACCCTCACCATCTGCCTGAGGATTCTGAACTAATGCAGGCATGGCAAAGCGTGACCGGCCAAACCCCTGCCCTACTGCACACCCTTCTGGAGGATACTGCCATGCACGAGGATCGCCAACTGTTAGAGTGGCTCAAGGACGCAGCCACGGTGTTACAACCTCTAGAACCGCCCGAGACAAGAGAACGCTAGCGCCTAGGGAGAGGGTGGCTCTAGCGGTAGTGCCTCTGGTGAGGCTTCAACGGTCACAGCATCTTCGGTGGCAGCATTGAGCACGAGTGGCTCGGTCTCTTTTTGTTTGAGGTTGAGGGGCAGTTGTAAGGGGCGCAGTTCTTTCTGCAGGGCTGGCGCAAGGGGGAGAGATTGATCTAAATCTTCAAGAGGCCGTGGTACCAGCATTACGGCGTGGAGTTCTCCGATGCGATCGGCTTCGGCCATCCCTGCTTCGAGGGCGATCGCTGTGTTGGATGCGGTGCCCCGAACAATGGCCGTACACAAACCCGCTCCAATGGTTTCGTAGGCTGTCAACATCACATCTGCGGCCTTCAGCATGGCATCGGCAGCCCCTACCATCGCCGGAAAGCCGCGAGTTTCGAGCAGGCCGACGGCATGACCACTCAGGCGGTGGCCGCGGGTGCCTGTTGTCAACTGTGCTAGCAAGCTACCAATGGGCAAAATCTTCTCTAGGTTAGGGTCAGGGCGGGGAATCACTAGGGTACTTAGTTCTTGGCCAAACTGCTGTGCTCGCTCTGCGCCTTCTTCAATGGCCAAGCGCACATCGGCAATACGACCGCGCACAATGGCCGTGCAATGGCCACTGCCAATTTTTTCGTAGCCCACTAGCAGCACATCGGAGGACTTCAGCATGTGATCCGCAATGCCGACAATTGCCGGAAAGCTCTGGGCAGAGACTAGCCCTAGGGCTAAATCAGTAAAGTCACGGCCACGCTCCATGGGAGTATCGGCTCTGTAGTGCACGGTGCTTTTCTATCTTAACCGCTGGTTGCGGACGGCACGAATACCCCAAAAACACAGATGCTCGTCTTCCTGCCAGTGGTGCTGCGGAAAATCGGTTGCCAAGAGCTGGCTGATAAAGGCGCGATCGCCACCAGTGACCAGCACCTTACCTGTAGGATAGGCAGCGTAAAAAGCACCCAGATAACTTTGGAGGATCGCCGCCACGCCAAAGTACACACCGCTTTGCAGCGCCTCTGGGGTGGACATCGCCCAACGGGGTGGCACGCCTTCAGGAATGGCCACCCTAGGCAGCGCTGCCGTATAGTCGGCCAAGCACTGCCCCATGGCCCCCACCCCCGGCAGAATTGCCCCCCCCGCAAATTCTCCCGCAGCATTGGCAAGGGTAAAGGTAAGGGCTGTGCCAGCATCCACCACGCAAACCGGTGCCCCATAGACCTGCAGTGCCCCCCACAGCCCAAGGGCGCGGTCGAGTCCCAAGGTGGGGTAGAGGCCAGGAATGGGAATATCCATCAAGCTGAGGCGAAAGGCATTGGGGCAGAGTTCCTGAAGCGGCACCCGGCCAACACTGCCCCCCCAACACTCGCGATCGCTGACTAAACGCAGTACGGCTGGCGGCGATTCCCTGGGGGTCAGATGCCAGCACTGCACAAGCTCTACCCCGTGAAATAGTGCCCAGTGGTGGCGACTGTTGCCAACAATTACTGCTACCCAATCATCGCTCTGGGTTGGCGGTGTCGGGTTTAACTCCATCCAGCGCCGCATCCTCCAGTTGGTAGAGGTGGATATGCTTATACCCCCGCTTAATTAAAAAGGTATCCCCTGGTTTGAGATTCATTGCTTTGGTGTAGGCTGCCCCAATCACAATTTGTCCATTTTGATGAACTGTTACCCGATAGGAGGGCGATCGCCCACGTCCATCACGATGATCAGCCCCTTTCTGAGGTTCTAGTTCAAGACCCCGGGCTTGCAAAATTGCGCTATAAAATTTCGATAAATCAGTTTTTACCTCACCGGAGGCAGTAATACGATAGTAACCACACAGCCGTGCTGCTTCTTTGCGTGTCACGTAGCCTATCTCATTAAGCCGCTGTAGCAGTGCCTTACCGGTTAGGGGCTTGGGTTTTTCCATTCCGTCTATAATCCTTTCACCAGAACTCATCGTAAATAACACACTGGCAATATCACCATTAGAAAATTTATGGTGTCAAAAACTAGGGAAACACACAACGTACTCGCGGCGATCGCAGCGAAACAAGCCTATGCACTAATTTGCTGGCTATTGACACCTTAACATCGTGGTTGAAGCATTTAGGATCTGATTTAACAAGATGTTATAGAATTTCTAAATCAATTTCCAACCCAGCTCTCTGAGAGTCAACCACTGCTAAATCCTGACCTTTACGCGATCGCTGGTCGTCGTTAGCAATAAGAAATACTAATGTACTGTCAGGTCATGAATTTGATAAGATTGTATATGTAATCCATCTACATTGAAATAATGTAGGATATATGCGGTGGCTCCTCAGGCGCAGGAACACTAACAGAGGTCGGCACTGAGCTAGGGGGATCGCCGATCAGTTGTCAACAAACAAATACCATAAGACTGTTGGAATTTCTGTGACGTCAGACTAGGGAGTATGTCAAACTATAGGTATAGATTATGTTCTCCGGCTCTCCCGTTAGTGCGTTGATAATTTTTACTAAACAGTTTTTTCTAATTAGAGAAGCAAGCTAACAACCTGTCCCGAAAATTGTTGACGTTTACAAAACCATACACTCGTCGTTCACCTACACCTTATCGTCTTGCTGAGTGCAACGTTCAACTGTTCACTCACCAGCGTTTACGACGATTGAGATGATCTGGGCGGTACCTAATCCTTGCTGGGACGGTTGAGCCAGTCGGCACACTCTCGCTGCAATCCCTCTAGGGTCATGTTAGGCAGCCGCTCTGCTTCAAAGGCTTCTGCTTCAATGGGAATATCGGCAGGGTGATAGCCGCTCTTGTTATAGAGGTCGGCAACCGTGCGGGGGTTGACCCGCATCCCCACGGGCACAAGGGAGTCGAGGTCTTGCTTGGCGGCAAAGCAGGCTTGTACGACGTGCCAGCCTTCATGGCGCAGGGTTTCTATAAAAATAGGCCAATGGGCAAGGGCACGGGGGCGCAGCACAAGGCGATCTTGGCTAAAGCTATAGGAGCCATAGTTGCCATCCTGCTGGCGGCGCACATAGATCGTGGTGCCGGTGCGTAGAATGGTACGGATAAGCTGATAAGCTTCTACTTCAGCGCTATTTTGCAGGCGAAACGGCGCCGGATCCCGCTGGGGGTGATAAACAATATCAAAAAGAAACTGAATCTTTTCATCAGATCCATCAATGGGAATTAAATCTCGCTGCGCCACACTGGCGGTTGGGGTGCTGACGGTGGCGATCGCCACGACCATAGCGGTGACCCAACGGCAGCACTGTTGTGTGATGGCAACCTTTGCAATGGCCATATGCCTTGAAAAAACCTTTCCCCTAACCTAGCAGTTTTGCTTCGGATTGAGGCAGCCTGGCAACATTGCCCTGCGATCCCCCCTAAAGGCTATGATGGAGTGAGAGAGGCAAACTATTAAAAATGATCTAACAACGATTAACAAGTTTTCTGATAATAATAGCTGACCTCATGACTGATGAATCCGCCATTTTACCCGCTGTTGATGACTGCTCCCAAAATTCACTGAAGGAGTGGGGATCATCGCTAGCTCAATGTCGGATTCCAGTGTTTTCTATTCAGGTATTAATCATCGAAAACATCCCCCCATCGGGTGAAATTTTACAGCCTTATCTACAGACCATTGAATGTGTGTCCTATCGCGTTCAATCCTGCCTATTTGGTCAGTTAACGCCTGGTCTTGTAGCCCAAGCCCGTCCTGATGTATTGGTGCTGATGTGCCATGACGAGCAGGGGATCACTCAAGTAGAAACACTGCATCAGCGGTTTCCGCAGGTGCCTTTAGTAGTCATTGGCGAGAGCGACTGCCCTGATGTGGCCACCCAAGCCCTTCACAGTGGCGCCCAAGACTATCTGAGTGTGGCGGAGTTAACACCGCACTTAGTGGCGCGGAGTTTGCGTAATGCCATTCATCGCCACCATGTTGAGCAGCGGTTGGTACGCCAAGCGCAGTACGATCGCCTCTTGGTGCAGCTAACGCAGCACATTCACCAGTCCCTTGATCTGTCCGCCATCCTTGAAAGTACGGTGCAAGATGTGCGGCAGCTTTTAGGGTGCGATCGCGTTTTAGTGTATCGCTTTTTGCCCGATTGGCGCGGCATCATGGATGTGGAAGCGGTGGTGCCGCCGTGGCAGCCTGCTCTTGGGGATATTGTCGGGGATAGTTGCTTCACAGAACGCTACATTGAGGCTTACCGGCGGGGACGGGTTCACATCGTTAACAATGTTGAAACCATGGCGCTCGAGACTTGCTACCGCGAATTGTTGCAGCACTATCAAGTCAGAGCCAACTTAGTTGTGCCCATCACCGTTGATGGTCGTCTCTGGGGCTTGCTGATTTGTCATCAGTGCGCCCAGCCACGGGAGTGGCACGATAGCGAAGTAGAGTTGCTCAAGCAAATTTCCACCCAATTGGCGATCGCCATCCTGCAGGCGGAACTGTACCAAAAAGCCCAAACTGAGCTACAGGAACGAAAAGTGGTGGAAGCTCAACTGCTTTACCAAGCCCGCCACGACCCCCTCACCCATTTACCCAACCGTTGGCTTTTTGAGGAGCATCTGCATACCACGCTGCAGCGAGCGGCGCGCCAGCCAAACTATCAGTACGCGGTGTTGTGTCTTGACTTAGACCACTTTAAGACAGTGAACGATAGCTTAGGGCACTCGGTGGGGGACCTATACCTGCAGGAAGTGGCACAACGGCTGAGCCGCCACCTTAGCCCCCAAGATATTGTGGCGCGGCTCGGGGGGGATGAATTTGGCGTGTTGCTCAATGATCTACGGGATGTCGATCATGCCTACACCATTAGCAGTCAATTGCGCGATCGCCTTGCCTCAACCTTTGCCATTAGCCACTATACCCTTCACGGTTCCGTCAGTATTGGTTTGGTGATGGGAAACAGCAGCTACAGCCATCCTGAAGAGTTACTGCGAGATGCCGATACCGCTATGTACCATGCCAAGGCCAAAGGCAGGAATCGCATTGCCATTTTTGACCAGCCAATGCTGCAAAAAGTGCGCCATCGCCTGCGGCTAGAGGTGGAACTGCGACAAGCGGTTGAACACGGTGACTTTGAATTGTACTATCAACCCATTGTCAACCTGCGCACTCAGGCACTGGTGGGGTTTGAAACCCTGATTCGCTGGCAAAAAGACGGCCAGATGTTGCCACCGGATGAATTTATCCCAGTGGCAGAAGAAACGGGGCTAATTTTTGAGATTTCCCGCTGGGTTTTGCATGCGGCCTGTAGGCAACTGCGAGACTGGCAACAGCGCTATCCCAAAATGATGGCGGCTGGTTTAACCCTGAGCGTTAACCTATCGGGGAGTCACTTTTCGCTACCAACCTTGGTCACGGACATTGAGCAGGCTCTAAATAGCTATCACCTCTGGGGACAATTTCTCAAGCTGGAAATTACTGAAAGTGCGCTCATGAAGCATCTGGAGTCAGCACGGGAACTGCTGCTGTGTATAAAGTCTATGGGGATTCGCGTTGCCATTGATGACTTTGGCACGGGGTATTCCTCCCTCAGCTATTTACGCAGTTTGCCCCTCGACTGCATTAAAATTGACCGCTCCTTTATTTCCACCATGGACTCCAGCCGTGAGGATCTTGAGGTCGTGCACACTATCTTGCTGTTGGCGCAAAACCTGCGGCTCGACTGCGTTGCCGAAGGGGTGGAAACCACCAATCAATTACAACAGCTGCGATCGCTGCGCTGTCCCCACGGTCAAGGGTATCTTTTTTCGCCACCGCTGAGTGCCAACCAAGCAGAACTGTATCTACAAAAACATTTGGTTACCTAGCACTGGAGTTGCCCCATGCTCTGGGATTGGTTACTAGACCCCCTGCAACACGCTTTTATGGTCAAAGCCCTTGGCGTAAGTGCCTTAGTCGGTTGTGTCTGTGCGGTGCTCTCCTGCTTTATGACCCTCAAGGGTTGGGCGTTAATGGGGGATGCGGTGTCCCATGCGGTGTTGCCCGGGGTGGTGTTGGCCTATTGGTTGCATCTTCCTTTGGCGATCGGTGCGTTTGTGTTTGGTCTGGCCGCAGTGACTCTCATTGGCTTTGTGCAGCAGCAAACGCGCATTAAAGAAGATACCGTGATTGGCTTAGTGTTTACGGGGTTTTTTGCCTTGGGGTTGGTGTTGCTCTCTAAAACGACTAGCAGTCTTGATCTAATGCATATTTTGTTTGGGAATGTTCTTGGCATGAGCGATCGCGACCTTTGGCAGACGATCGTGATTAGTGCCCTTACCCTCATCACTATTGCCCTATGGCACCGGGATCTCATTTTGTTTTGTTTTGACCCCACCCACGCCCGCACCATTGGTCTGAACACAACGTTGCTCTACTATGTGTTGCTGGCGCTCGTGTCCTTAACTGCCGTGGCTGCCCTGCAAACCGTGGGGATTATTCTGGTGGTGGCCATGCTGATTACGCCGGGGGCAACGGCCTATTTGCTGAGCGATCGCTTTGAATGGATGGTCGCCATTGCTATTGCCGTGGGGGGCTAGGCAGTGTCCTTGGCACATACCTTAGTTATTACCTCGATGCGTCAACGGGGGGGTGTATTGTGGTGCTGCAAACGGTGATTTTTATTGTGGCGATGCTGTTTGCCCCCAAGCACGGTCTTCTTGCCAAAGTGCGCTGAATCCCCCTCCCCTGCATTGTTTTTTCCAAGCCAGCTGCGGTTCACTGGGGAAGTGTTGAACCTGTTCACCATTAGCCGCTAGCCATCATGGTCTGGTATCAGTGGCTTTCCGTCTTTGTGCTAGGAAATGTATGCTGCAACGTTATTTGGCGAGTGCTGTGGTCATAGCGGTTTTATCCGCCTGTGGCCCAGCCGCACAAAACGGTACCCTGATGATTTACGCCAATGGCGAAGAGCGCCTAACTCAGGGGTGGACGACCAAAGATGGTTGGGAATTGCGCCTAGATCATGCCTATCTCACCCTTGGTGCCATTACCGCTTACCAAACCAATCCACCCTTTGATCCCGAATCTGGAGAATTACCGCAGGCGATCGCCACCGTTGCGTTTCCCGATGCGATGACGGTGGATTTGGTGGCCGATCAGCCGCCCCTCGTGGGTAGCGCACCTGCACCGGTCGGTCACTTCAATGCGATTGCTTGGCAGACCTTGGATCCCACGTTGCAATTGGTGGGCACTGCTCGCCGCGGCAGTGTCACCCTACCCTTTGAAATTACCTTGAATCAGCCGTTGCAGTACGTTTGCGGCGACTATAT
Source organism: Thermostichus lividus PCC 6715 (assembly GCF_002754935.1). Lineage (NCBI taxonomy): Bacteria > Bacillati > Cyanobacteriota > Cyanophyceae > Acaryochloridales > Thermosynechococcaceae > Parathermosynechococcus > Parathermosynechococcus lividus. The sequence goes on along the minus strand of NZ_CP018092.1, from coordinate 1,288,032 downwards.
TGGCGATGAGCGCAAAGGAATTGTGGCAGCCGACCAAACAGCGGCGCTGGAAATTACACTGCATTTCGACCATTTGTTTGGGGATGGCGCAGAACCTCCAACCGCAGAGATTAACCAAGCGGCGGTTGGCTTTGATCCGTTGGCGGCGCTCAGTACTGGTAACCGTCTCAGTGTGGATCAGGCCACCCTCCAAGAGCGGCTATCGCCAGCCGACTATAACCGTTTATTGCAGGCGCTGAAAAGCGTGGGTCACGTTGGGGAAGGTCATTGTCGCGAGGTCTCTTCATGAAGGTGCTACTGTCTCTTTTACCCCTGAGTTCTGCCCTTTTGGTCGCACCGCAGGCGATCGCCCACGGGGTTGCCCTCAACTATCAAGCACAGCAGGTGGTGAAAATTACGGCGCGCTACGATAGTGGCCAACCCATGGCCAATGCCACAGTGAAGGTGTTTGCCCCCAATCAGCCGCAGCAGGCCGTCATCCAAGGCGCCACCAATGCCGCAGGGGAGTTTCAATTTACACCGGATCAGGCCGGTTCTTGGCAGGTACAGGTACGGCAGGCAGGGCATGGTGGTAACCTTACGGTTCCCGTAAGACTCGATGCCACCCCAGTGAGCACAGCGGTACAGGTTACAGCCGCTGCCAGTCCTGTGTCCCTCAGTCAGTACACCCCCCTACAGGTGAGTATTATGGTGCTGGCAGTTCTTTGGGGGGCGATCGGCACCGCCTGCTTTGCGTGGTCACGCCGTCGCGTACAGGTCGAGTAATGCACATTCCCGATGGTTTAATGCCACCATTGTTGTGCGGGGTTGGCTATGCAGGCACCGGCGGGCTGCTGTGGTGGTCGTTCCGACAATTGCAACGCCAGCAACCGGATCCGCTGGCAACGGTACCCCGTTTAGCACTATTAACCGCAGGATTTTTTGCCGCTTCAGCGGTGTATATTCCCCTGCCCTTTGCCAGTGTTCACTTACTGCTGTTGGGGAGCCTTGGTGCCCTGTTGGGCTATGGTGCCATGATGGCGGTGGTGGTGGGCTTGTTTTTGCAGGCAGTCATGTTTGGCCATGGGGGCTTAACCACCTTAGGGCTAAATGCGCTGATTATGGGTGTGCCCGCGCTGCTGGCGGCTGGCCTATTTCACGGCCTTTGGCACCGCTGTCGGGGCTGGGGGCGATCGCTCCTTGGCTTTAGCCTTGGTTGTGGCAGTGTGCTATTGGCCGTTAGCTGCTTTAGTGGCATTGTCATTCTCGGCTTGCCACCCACCATGGATCGCCAACGGGAAATTACGGCCATTTGGGTCATTATCGCAAGCCATGTCCCCCTTGCCCTCCTCGAAGGCGTGTTTACTGCTGCTCTGTTAAATTTTTTAGAGCGGGTCAAGCCCCAAATACTGAACAATTGGTCATCCTAGTCCAACTCGTCAAGGTAGTCTTGGATCTGCCGTCGTCGTTGTGGCTGTCGCAGCTTCTGCAGGGCGCGGTGCTCAATCTGGCGAATCCGTTCACGGCTAAGGCCGAGCAGGGTAGCAATTTCCGACATCTCCAGTGGCGGAAGATCCCCTAGGCCATAGCGTAGCTCGATCACCTGCCGTTCGCGGGGGGACAGATCACCGAGCATCTGCTGCAGTGTCATGCGCAAGGAGTCCCGCATGAGCACGTCGTTGGGGGTAGGGGTGGTGGCCTCAATCAACTCCTGCAACTCGGTCTCTTGCTCTGGCCCCACCCGCTGTTCAAGGGCAATGGCACGGGGAATTGCTAGTAACACCTCCCGCACTTGGGTTGCGTCTAGATTCAGTTCCGCGGCAATTTCAGCCACACTGGGCATAGCTCCCTGCTGTATGGCTAACCGGCGCTGCGCCCGCTTGATTTTATTGAGTTTTTCAACCATGTGAATGGGCAGACGGATTGTGCGACTTTGGTTGGCAACCGCACGAGTGACACTCTGGCGAATCCACCAGTAGGCGTAGGTGCTAAAGCGAAAGCCTTTGGCAGGGTCAAATTTTTCAACGGCACGCTCCAAACCTAGGGTGCCTTCTTGGATCAGATCAAGGAACTCAACGCCGCGATGTTGATATTTTTTGGCAATGTTGACCACTAAGCGGAGGTTGGCTTGCAGCAGTTGGGCTTTGGCGTGGGTGCCATGGTATTCGATCTGTTCTAGTTCAGCAACGGAGATCTGTGCGGCCTTCGCCCAGGCTTGGCAACCGCGCTGAATTACCACTTGCAGTTCCTCAACGCTCAGCTTGAGGGCGGCAGCCCACTGCTGACGATTGGGCATGTGCCCCAATTGACGATGTTGGCGATCGCGCTCGGCCAAAGCAGCGGTATAAGCTTGAAGGTCTGGATCTGAGGACTGCTTGCAGACCTCTAAAAGACTCTGGTATTGCTGCACCTGCTGTGCCAGCGTCACCTCTTGGGCGGGGCTGAGGAGCGGGACGCGGCCAATTTCTCGTAAATACTGACCCACCAGATCGGTGGTCAAGGGGCGTCGGGGGGCGGGTTCAATTGGGGTAACCACCATAGGGCAACTCAGAAGTCCTCAGAAATGACACGGTCGAGTCTTGGGTCAACCTTATTCTCGATAATGGGTATTGTCGGCAATTGACACGCCTGTGGCAGTGATGTGTCTTGAAGGTAGGTTGTGATACGGATCAGTCCCGTGGGGGAGGGGGTTGGGATGGGAATCGAGATTGAACGCAAGTTTTTGGTGACGGCTGAGTTGTGGCGATCGCTGGCCATCCATGTCACCCACATTGCCCAAGGGTATCTTTCAACTACCCCAGAGCGTACTGTGCGGGTGCGCCGTGCAGGGACTCAGGCGTGGTTAACAATTAAGGGCAAGGCCAGTGGTGCCCACCGGCGGGAGTACGAGTATCCGATTCCCGTGGATGAGGCTATGGAGTTGCTGACAGCACTCTGTATCCAACCCATCATTGAGAAAGACCGCTACCGCGTTCCGTGGGGAGACCTCTGCTGGGAGATTGATGAATTCAAGGGTGAATCGGCAGGGCTGATCCTCGCCGAGATCGAACTGCCCCGTGCCGACTATCCCTTAAGCGTACCGCCGTGGATTGGTGCTGAGGTCACTAACGATCACCGCTATAGCAACGCTTACTTAGCAGAGCATCCCTACCGTTGCTGGGGTTCCCAGTGCCAACAGTAGCGCTTGCGCCTTATTAAGCGATTCCTGCCACTCCCGCTCGGGATCGCTGTCGGCGACAATTCCCGCCCCCACCTGTCCCCAAGTGGTTTGGCGATCGCCAGCAACCAGCAGGGTTCGAATCAGGATATTGAGATCCAAGTGCCCTCGCTGATCCCAGTAGCCACAGGAGCCGTAAAACAAATTCCGTGGGACGGGTTCAAGCGCCGCCAAAATTTCCATACAGCGCACTTTTGGGCAGCCGGTAATGGTGCCACCGGGAAATAGGGCGCGAATAACCTCTACCGGGGTGGTGCCGGGCTTGACCGTGCCCCGCACATTACTCACGAGGTGGATAACGTGGCTGTAGTATTCCAGCGTCAGGAGTTCATCAACCACAACACTTCCCCAGCGGCAGATGCGCCCCAGATCGTTGCGCTCTAGATCCACCAGCATAATGTGCTCTGCCTGTTCTTTCGTGTTGCTGAGCAGATCAGCTGCTTGGGCGCGATCGTCAGTGGCGGTATGCCCTCGCGGGCGGGTGCCCGCAATGGGGCGGGTTTGCACCCTCTCGCCCTGAAAGTGCACCAACCGCTCCGGCGAACAACTCACGATATATCCCCAGGGAGTCTGCCAATAGCTGGCAAAGGGCGAGGGATTAATCTGTTGCAGTCGTAGGTATTGCTGCCACGGGTTCACGGTGCCGTGATAGCTAAACCGAGCCGAGAGGTTGGCCTGAAAAATATCGCCAGCGCGAATATGATTTAGGATCTTACCCACCGCCGCCTGATAGGTTTGGGGTTGCCAGCCAGCAGCCAATTCCACAGATCCTGCTCTATTGGAAATCGGAACTTCGGGGGCGGCGGTAATGCCTCTAGCTGTTTTTGCAGGGCAGCAAGGTCTGCGGCGGCAGAGGCCGCCAAATAGAGGCGATCGCTCTGGTGATCTAACACCGCAAAGCTCTGGGGTTCGTACCAAAAGGCTAGGGGAAACGGCAGTGGATCTGGACGCAGGGGCGGCAGCACCTCAATTTCCCATGCCAATTCATAGCCGAGCCAACCGAGCCACCCCCCGTAAAGGGTAGATGGGCAACCTCAGGGGGCACGGTGGCCACTTGGGGAAACTGCCCCAAGGTGGGGAGCACCTGACCCAAGGAGCGTACCCACTGGCGGCGCGGCCTACCGGCACAAATGGAATAGCGAGCTTGGGGGGTGAGATGGCTGGCAGGGCTTTCGAGGAGTACCGCCACCGGCTCGGCTAAAAATAACTGGCTAAACACGGCTCGGCCGCTGCGTCCCCCAAGGGTAGGCACGCCCAGACCCATGGCGCACAGGGTGAGATCATGGGAATAGCGCCCCCCAAGCTGGGAGTTGTATCCGCAGGAGCCAGAACAGCCCCATGGCTGCTAAGGCCAGCCAATCTCGCCGTTGCAAGCGCAAGTGGTGCCATGGGTTATCGTAGGTTCCAGCCTCTTGGAACCCCCGCACCTGCATAGCACAGGCCACCTGTTCCGCCCGCAGGAGTAGGTTCTCTAACAGCCGTACTGCCAGGGTCAGCCACAGCTTAATACTGCCTTTGATCCCCACTAATCGCCAGTTGATGGCACGAGTGCGCACCGAACGGCTGAGGTTTTGCACCTCTTCAAGCACTAAGGGAATGAAGCGCAGTGAGAGGGTTAGGGTCAGGGCAAGTTCGGCAACAGGTAACTTAAAGCGTTTCAGGGGTTGCATCAGGCATTCGAGGCCAGCAGTTACCTCCTCAGGTGCGGTGGTGAGCAGAAACAAATGCGTGCTGTAGAGCAAGGTAAATAGAAGGGTACTCAAGCGTAAGCCCAGATCAAAGGAGCGCTGGGAGATTTGCAGATGAATGGGCCACTGCCCCATCTGAGCGTGCCACTGCCAGAGAATGTAGTGATAGCTGGTGATTGGTGCTGTTGCCTCAAGGGGGCGGCGGGGTTGGTAGCTGACCGCCATGCCATCGGGCATTAGGGCAGTAATCAGAAAAATAAGACCCCCCAGCAGTAATAGCCACAGTAGTTGTCGTTGCCACACCCGGCGGGGAATGCCACCCACAAAGGTCAAGCCAATTAAGCAGAGGACTAACACTAATCGCCACGAGGTATCCGCCAGCACCGGTGCCAGCAAAAAGGTCATTAACCAGCCCAGTTTGACCCGTGGATCCAAGCGGTGCAACCAAGTGATGGGGTGTTCTAGGTAAAGTCCCAGAGGGAGCGATCGCAACAGATCCATGAATAACCGCTAGCTCTGCTCTAGTTGCCGCCGCAGGGCTTCTAGTTCTGGATCGTAAGCGGGAGCGCTGGCACTGGGGAGTTGCTGCGGACTGGCCAACTCTGCTTTGAGGCGGGCGAGATCCTCATTAACACTGCTGGACTCAAGGGCAGCAAATTTCGCTTCAAGGGTATCGGTGTTTAGCTCCGCTACAGCTTGGGAGCGGGCTTCCATTTCCATCACCTTCTCTTCCATGCGCTCAAAGGCGGCCATGGGCGCATTGGTGTTGACCTTGCTAAAGGTTTGCTGAATTTGTTCCGAGGCCTTGGCTGCCCGCGCCCGTGCCACCAGCATTTCCTTGCGGGTCTTGGCCTCAGCAATTTTGCTCTCAAGCTGTTGCATTTGTTTTTTGAGGACATCGACTTGGCTAATCGACTGCTCGAGTTGCGCCTTTAGCGCCATCGCTGCATTGGTCGCTGCTTTTTTGCGATTCAGGGCTTCTAAGGCCAGTGGTTCATCGCCGTGTTGTAGGGCAATTTTGGCGCGCCGCTCCCACTCCGTTGCCTGCTGTTGATGTTGGTTAAACTGCTGCTCGAGCCGTTTTTGGGAGGCGATCGCCTGAGCCACCGCTTGTCGCAGGGAGACAAGGTTGTCCTGCATTTCAATCATGCTTTGCTCAAGCATCTTTTCGGGATCCTCAGCCGCCCCAACAATAGCGTTCATCCAGCTTCGGATCACCCGACTGATGCGATCAAAAAGTCCCACGGTGCTATCTCCCATACGCCCATTTTTCTAACCCATTTTAGCCTCTTCGGCAGGATGCCCTACGGCATTGAGGGGCAACGGTGACATCCACCAACGTGGGGGTCTGCTAGGATCCATGCAGAACACCCCTCAGCCTATGCATTATGGCACTCCTAGGACAGTCGGTCGATGAATTAACGGCATGGGTCAGCGCCCAAGGGCAGCCCAGCTATCGTGGCCAACAACTCTATCAATGGCTGTATCAAAAGGGGGTGCGATCGCTCGCAGAGATTACGGTGTTTCCCAAACGCTGGCGGGAGCACCTTGAAGGGGTTGAGGTAGGTCGCTCTCAGATTCGTCATCACCATTGGTCGAGCGACGGCACCTTGAAACTGCTCCTTGGTTTAGCCGATGGCGAAACCATTGAAACCGTTGGTATTCCCACCGGCGATCGCCTCACTGTGTGTGTATCCTCCCAAGTAGGCTGTCCCATGGCCTGCGATTTCTGCGCAACGGGGAAAGGGGGGTATCGACGCAACTTGGCACCCCACGAAATTCTAGATCAGGTGCTCACAATTCAAAGCGAAATGCAACGGCGGGTGAGCCATGTGGTGTTTATGGGGATGGGGGAACCCCTTTTGAACCTAGAGGCCGTCCTCAAAGCCATCACCTGCCTCAATCGCGATATTGGTATTGGGCAGCGGCACATCACCCTGTCCACCGTTGGCATTCCCCAGCAACTTCAGCGCCTAGCCAGCTATGAACTGCAAATTACCTTAGCCGTCAGCCTCCATGCTCCGAACCAAGAGTTGCGGCAGCAGCTTATCCCTAGTGCGCGGCATTACCCTTTACCTCAACTGATTGCCGACTGTCGTACCTATGTTCAGCAAACCGGCCGTCGCATCACCTTTGAATATACGGTGCTCTCAGGGGTCAACGATCGCCCTCACCATGCCCACGAATTGGCTGCACTCCTACGCGGATTTCAGAGCCATGTCAACTTAATTCCCTACAATCCAATCACCGAAGCCCATTATCAACGCCCCAGCAGCAGGCATCTGCAAGACTTTTTAATGCAGCTCCAAGACTTAGGCGTGGCAGCCAGCATCCGGCGATCGCGGGGACTGGATCGGGAAGCGGCCTGTGGTCAGTTGCGTCAAGCCCAACTGGTGGCACACCCCTAAAATGTTCTGCCATCGCATTTTACCGAATGCGAGATGTCAACTAGGGGTAAAGCCGTACCATCTGCCAGCCGCCTTCCGTGCGCCGATAGCAGAGGCGATCGTGGAGGCGGTTCGGGCGACCTTGCCAAAATTCAATCAGGGTGGGTAGTACCCGGTACCCCCCCAATGCTCTGGGCGGGGAACGTCCTCCCCATAGCGTGCCTCAATTTGCGCTAATTTTGCCTCTAACTCTGCGTAAGACTCTAAGACCTCACTCTGCTGTGAGGCCCACGCTCCCCAACGGCTCCCTAGGGGGCGCGTCGCAAAAATAGTGATCCGACTCCGCCGCGCTAATGCGCTCCACCGTTCCCTCAATACGTACTTGGCGCTCTAGTTCTGCCCACCAAAAGACTAAGGCGGCCTTTGGAGTGTGCGCTAGCTCTTGGCCTTTGCGGCTGCGGTAGTTGGTGAAAAAGACAAACCCCCGTTCATCGAGTTCTTTAAGCAGCACTACGCGAGCCGCAGGCATCCCATCTAAGCCAATGGTGGCCAAAGTCATGGCATTCGGTTCAGGCAACTCAGCATTAACGGCGTCTGTAAACCACACTTGAAATTGATGGAGGGGGTTCGCCGCCACTTCGGTTTCGAGGAGGCGTTGACGACGATAGTCGCGGCGTAGATCAGCAATGCGGGTCATGATTCCTTTTCGGGTTCAACAGGTGCAGTGTTTTCACTAATCCTAGAGGATTCTGCGGGGGGATGTCGCCACAGCGCACGGAAAAAGTAGCTGAGAACCAAGAAAATAAGGCCAAACCCCATAAACAGCAGTACCCGCCAAGCAGGGGCAAGGTTGATGAGGTCGATAATAAAGAGGCGGATAATTGTAATAACGAGGGTAATAAGGGCAACAATCCGCACCCCTGAGACATCCCGCCGTAGCCCATAGACGAGCAACCCCACCCCAAACAGTCCCCACAGCAGGGTGGCAGCTCCTGTGCCGAAGCTTGCCAATTCGTGTTGAATCCAGCCCAAGGTTAGGGCGTAGCCAAACACCCAATAGACGGGGCGGGTTGTGGCGGCCAAAAAGCGAGTACTCCCTAGCCCTGCGGCCATCACAATTAGGTCGGTGATGAATTCGCGATTGAGTAGTGGTGGGGTGCCTGCCGCCAGAATTAAAAAGCGAGCGGCCATCACTACGGTGAGGATCCCCCACCAGACATGGGCAATGGTTTGCAACGCGGCGGAGCGGTAGTACTGGGCAAGGTAGTGCAAAATTAACCCTTCAATGGCAAGGGGTGCCAAAATTAAGGGGTTGCTGTGGTAGCGATAGATAATGCCTGCCAAGATGAGCAACAATCCTGTTAGGCTATAAACCCAGCGCCAAGAGGGGGGAATCCGCCGCCATAGCAGACTCGTGACTAAGTACAGGGCACCAAAGGCAATAAAGATAGCCCCAACGGTCGTGGCAGACCAGTTCCAAACAACCGCCGACAAACTGAGAGTAATGAGTGGATTAAAGAGTGCTAAGGCTTGACCATGGGGAAGGGATGCACGGTCACGATCGCCCCACTGGTACCACGGTGGCAAGACGGTAAAGCCCAACCACGTCAGCCCTAGAATGGCTTGCAGGAACCACGGTGCTAGACCGGTTGCATTAAAGGCATTAACGGCAATACTGAGCACCAGCCAGCCGAGCCAAAAGCTAGACCACAGGAGCGATCGCCACCCTTTATAGGCGTAGATCCCCCAACTGCCCGCCACAATCACAAAGGTATAGGCGGCTAAGGCAAGGGGGCTACCGGATCCCTCGTACAGCAGGAAGGGCGTTGCTAGGCCGCCAAGGGTGCCAATCACTGAAAAGATCGCCCGATTCTGCCGCAGGGCAAGGAAGAAGGCTGCCAAGGTCACCGCCACCATCAAGGGAAAGGCGATCGCCATCGAGACTATCTCTAAAAGCTGATAGGCGGCAAACCCCGTAATGTAATAGGTGGCCAGCCCTCCCCCTTGCAGAAACTGACTAAAGATCGCGCGCTGCTGCAACCGCCACCCCAGCGCAATCAGCCCCGTTGCCATCAATAGCCCGATCGCCACCAGTACCCCATCGGTGAGCCAGCCAAGATCAATTGCGTATTTAAACAGGAAAGCAATCCCCAGCAACAGTAACCCAATCCCTAGGCGGTTGAGCCACAATTCCCAGTTTTGCAACCAATCGGTTTTAGGTGCACTCACAGGCCGTAGAGGTGGGGGTGTTTCAGGTGCAGAAACAGGGGCAGGCTGCTGTGACGGGCGATCCGGGACAGTTGTCGGCTGGTCTGAGGCAGGAGTAGGTGAAATTGGAGGTTGTTCTGGCTCGGGTGCCAGATCCTCGCGTAACACTGCTTCTTGGAGGATCCGCAGCGATCGCGCCAAGCCCGCAACCGTTGCTTCGAGTACCTCTAAACGCTGGCGCAGATCATCGATGTTGGCCATAAATTACTCATCTGCGAGACATACTTCTGTTTTATGCACTACCGTGCCACCTCAAAACACTGGCAATACACTTTCTTAACTGGCTTGACCCCCGTCTGATGACCTTGGGATACCATCCCCAACGCTCCCCGTAAATCGTCCTATGCCACCCAGAAAAGGGAGTAAAAGGCAAATTTTCTCTAGAAAAAGAATCTAGCTTTTGCGTGATCTAAATCACAAAAAACTTCAGAAATTAAAAATTAATTAGCAAATCTTTATAATTTTTACTTATTTTTGATCGACGACTGCAAATTCCGTCAACGTGCCAGTCTGTGTGAGTTTTAACAGTGTTCACTTTTTTTATTCTCTCTGCGAATGTTCGTCATGAACAAAAGGGTACAGATGCTTGAGTTTTGGGGTTCGTGGTAGGTTGAAACAGTTCCGCTATGAGAGCGAACACGGCACCAGTACGGGTTAGCCTGTGACCTTGGTGCCCCGCTGTCCTGCCGTATGGATGCCCTTTTTAACGGACGCTTATGAAGAAAACGCTTTACATTGGTTTGACGACAACTGCGCTGGCGGTGTTCGGAGTTTTCTCCGACAGCCGTGCAAATACGCCCACACCCGCAACCGCCTCGGCTCCTGCTCCTGAGGCCGCGGTTGTTGCCAGCAAAGTGGGGGAACGCCAAGCCACTGCGCCCATTGCCACCCGGGCGATCGCCACCCTGCATCGCTACGAAAAGCAGGGTCGGGAAGCCATTACGGTCTATTTGCGAGGGATTCCCATTCTCACCTTCATGGGCACCAATGCCGCCCAGCCAGCAGGGGTGAAAGTTGCCACCGCCAGTGGTGGGGCCTCCCCTGAGCAAACCACCCTTTCGGATGCCGCGCAGCAGGCAACGATTTTAACTGCCCGCCTCAACCAACTCCACGAGCAAGGTTTTGATGCCAACTTAATACGGGTACGCTGGGATGGGCAGCAACAGCGCTATCGCATCTACGCCGACAAAGAGCACCTCCTCACCCTCAATAACCAGATTTTGCTACCCCAAAACCAGCAGCGCAGCGATGAACATGCCCTGCGCATTGCCAACCTCATTCGGCGGCAGTTAGGGAATGCACCTGCCCTCACCAGTGTTGACGGCTCTGACAATACTGTAGTGGCCGTCGGCCCGATTCGTATGCAGGTTACTGGTATGGCCTCATGGTATGGCCCCGGCTTCCACGGTGCGCGCACCGCCAATGGTGAGCGGTTTAACCAAGATGCCATGACCGCCGCCCACAAAACACTGCCCTTTGGCACCCGGGTACGGGTTACCAACCTCCATAATGGGCGATCGGTGATTGTGCGGATTAACGACCGTGGCCCATTTACGCCGGGACGGGAAATTGACCTCTCTCGCGGTGCGGCTGCTGCCATTGGCCTCATTGGGGCTGGGGTCGGGCCAGTACGCATTGACGTATTGCAGTAGTATTGCAGTAATCCTAGGGGGAAGGGGTGCTGCGGTACATCGCCATCCTCCAAGGGCAAAATGATAGAATGAACCACATGCTAGGGGTGTCTGTGATCACAGCAGGCTGAGAGTAAACCCTTAGAACCTGAACCGGATCATGCTGGCGCAGGGAAGCTGTCTAGAGAGGATTCTATCAATGGTGCGTAGCGAATGGATTGCTGCTCGTAAGGGGCAGGATAATGTTACTCAGATGCATTATGCCCGCCAAGGGATCATCACCGAGGAAATGCACTATGTGGCGCGGCGCGAGAACCTACCCCCAGAACTCATCCGCGATGAAGTGGCGCGGGGGCGGATGATTATCCCCGCCAATATTAATCACCCCAATCTTGAACCGATGGCCATTGGCATTGCCTCCAAATGCAAGGTTAATGCCAACATTGGTGCCTCTCCCAACTCCTCTAACTTGGAGGAAGAACTGGCCAAACTGCATCTGGCGGTGAAGTACGGTGCAGATACGGTGATGGATCTCTCGACGGGCGGCGGTGATCTCGATGCCATTCGCACCGCCATTATTAATGCCTCGCCGGTGCCCATTGGCACCGTACCGATTTATCAAGCCCTTGAAAGTGTCCATGGCAATATGGATCGGCTCACGGCGGACGATTTCCTTCACGTCATTGAAAAGCACGCCCAACAAGGGGTGGACTACATGACCATCCATGCGGGTATTCTCATTGAATACTTGCCCTTGGTGAAAAACCGCATTACGGGTATTGTCTCTCGGGGGGGCGGTATTTTGGCGAAGTGGATGCTGCACCACCATAAACAAAACCCCCTTTATACCCACTTCCGCGACATTATCGAGATTTTTAAAAAATACGATGTCTCGTTCTCGCTGGGGGATTCCCTCCGCCCGGGCTGTCTTCATGATGCCTCTGACGAAGCGCAATTGGCGGAGCTAAAAACCCTTGGGGAACTCACCCGCAAGGCGTGGGAGCACGATGTGCAGGTGATGGTAGAAGGCCCCGGCCATGTGCCGATGGATCAAATTGAATTCAATGTGCGTAAACAAATGGAGGAGTGCTCTGAAGCCCCCTTCTATGTGCTTGGGCCGTTGGTGACGGATATTGCCCCCGGCTATGACCACATTACCAGTGCCATTGGCGCGGCGATGGCTGGATGGTACGGCACCGCAATGCTGTGCTACGTCACGCCTAAGGAACACCTAGGCTTACCCAATGCTGAAGATGTCCGCAATGGCTTAATTGCCTATAAGATTGCAGCCCATGCGGCGGATATTGCTCGCCACCGTCCGGGAGCACGCGATCGCGATGATCAACTCTCCCATGCTCGCTATAACTTTGACTGGAATAAGCAGTTTGAGTTGGCCTTAGACCCAGACCGGGCGCGGGAGTACCACGATGAAACCCTCCCCGCCGATATTTACAAGACCGCTGAGTTTTGCTCGATGTGTGGGCCGAAGTTCTGCCCCATGCAAACCAAAGTGGATGCTGAGGCACTAGCGGAGCTGGAGCAGTTCTTGGCCAAAGATAAAGATACCGTCAGCGTTTAAGGGACTGCGGGCGTCAGTCATGATCTCCCTGCTCGGGGTTGATGGGGGGTGATCCTCTTGGTGGCGATCGCCCTCCTTTTTGATGTCACCAACGGCTTTCATGATGCAGCCAATGCTATTGCAACGGTGGTGGCCACCCGCGCCCTCTCGTTGCGTTCAGCTCTGATTGTGGCGGCGATCGCCAACTTTGCGGGAGCCTTTTTAAGTACTCGCGTGGCACTGACCATTGAGCAGGGGATTCTCGAGCGCAGCCAACTGGGCGGTCATTGGCTCGGGGTCATTGCTGCTGCCTTGGTGGGGGCAGTGCTTTGGAACCTGCTGACGTGGTATTGGGGACTGCCCAGCAGTTCCTCCCACGCACTCATTGGGGGGTTGGTGGGGGCGGCAGTGGCTCAAGGGGCGGCAAACGCTGTGCGCTGGCAGGGAATTGTGCAGGCAGTCGTGATACCCATGGTGCTCTCGCCGTTGCTAGCAGTGGCGGTGGGAATGACCCTGATGGCACTGGTAGAGCATCTCCTGCAATGGGTGGGAGAGGTACCTGAGCCGCGCTGGCAACACCTCCAAATTCTCAGCGGTACCCTAATGGCCTTTGCCCACGGTGCCAATGATGCCCAGAAAACCATGGGGGTGATTACGCTAGCCTTAGTGAGTGTTGGTCAGTTGTCTCCAGAGGCCGGTATTCCCCTGTGGGTCATTGCGCTCTGTGCCGTGGCGATCGCCATAGGTACCTACGGCGGTGGGGAGCGAATTATTCGTACTACCGGCGAAAAAATTACCACCCTTGACCCCCTTAGTGGATGCATGGCCAACCTCAGTGCTGCCCTGACGGTTACAGCCGCAAGTCTTGTAGGGTTTCCCGTCAGTACCACCCAAGTTGTCGTCGGTGCCATTACAGGCGCAGGCTATCAACACCATCCTGAGCGAGGGGTGAACTGGCAAACGTGGCGGCATATTCTAGTGGCATGGGTCTTGACGGTTCCCGGCGCTGCAGTCGTGGCAGCAGCCATGGCTTGGGGATTTAGCGCAAAACAATAGATAGGCTTGAGGCAAGACGTGGTGAATTTAGGGGTGCTTGTAAACTTCCCCGCCCTAGAAGGGCGAGGCTTTCTGTAGCCCTCCGGCTATCTCGCAAGCTAGCCAGGAGCCTCCAGGCAGCGTTACGGACTGCCCCAAAAGCGCAATATTGATTGCTCCATTTAGGTCTGCATCACCAATCCATCCGCAATGCCCACACTTGAACTTTTTTTCAGTCCTCAGCCCAATATGCAAGCAACAATGGCAGGTTTGACTGGTATAGGCAGGTGGTACAGCAACCACCTCAACTCCTTCCTTGATACCCTTGTATTCTAGGAATTGTCGCAACTGATAGAACGCCCAACTGTTAGACCGTCTCCGCTCGGTCGCGTTTCTCGGTTGCTGGTTGATTCTATCTCGAATGCCTGTCAAATCCTCGATAGCAACAATGGCATGGAGTTGTTTTGCTTCACGAATGATGGATGCACTGATGGAATGATTGAGCCATCGCTGAAAACGTCTCTCCCTCCCCGACAGCCGTTGCAGGACTTGTCGGCATCTACGCCGACTCGACCGTGTGCCCTTCGAGGCTTTTTGCTGGAGCGATGCTCTCACTTTGGCGAAATGATCTCGGACTTGATTCAACTGCTTAGCATCCCAACCTTGATCGGTACTAGTTTTAGCGATTTCACGCCGACCGAAATCAACGCCAATCCCCTTGTCCGACTGAATGGGTTCAGGAGCTTCGTCGCTCAGTTGAATGTGGATGTAGTATCTTCCATCTCTGTGCTTGCACAGTTGAGCCGAAGTGGGTTTACACCCCTTCAGCTGGCCGCGCTGGTAGTGTCCTATTTCCAGTTTGATGTGTTCTCTACATCCCAGCAGGGTCAGGCTGACTGTCCAATCCTTCTCCCGAAAAGAGAAGATTCGGGCATCGTAGTCTGCCGAAGTTGGACGAAACGCTTTGACAGGTTTGCCCTTCACTTTGGCTGTTTTTCGATTCGCCCCAACCCTGGCACAAACCCTGACTGCCTGATTAGCACTCAACCCAAACTGTTCTCGCAGGTCGTTATAGACCAACGACTGAATCGTTGTTTTGCTGGTTGTTTTGGGTTTGACTCGCTCATTGGCATAGTTGCAAGCAGCAGCAAACGCCTGAAGCACTGCCTCAATCTTGGCATTTTGTTCGGGTGTGGTTGCAAGTTTGCAAACTAGTGTCAGAGTTTGTTTCATCCTCTTATATTCTCACCCGTGACTATGAAAAACAAGCGTACTAAACCTGGCAATTTCGGGGGTATTGAACCTCTCTCAATTGCCGCTCCTGTCCCTCCCCGACCTGAAGGTGCGGGGCTTCTCGGAGGTTTTCTGTGACTATCCTCTGGGGACTGCTGATCATCCTTGGTGTTGCTTTAATTGTTTGGGGAGCCGAAGCTTTCGCTGAACACTTGGGTGCTGCTGCTGTGCGATTGCGCGTGAGTTCCTTTGCCTTGGCGTTACTGTTAGCTGGTGCAGAACCTGAAGAGCTTGCTACGGCAGTTGCGGCCTCCCTCAAGGAGGTGCCGGCGATCGCATTTGGCGATGTAGTAGGGGCGAATATCGCTATCTGTTTAGTAGCGTTGGGAGTCGGGGCGTGGATTGCACCGCTACCATTTAGCAAGCGGGTGATGGCCTACGCCTTGGTAGGGGTACCCATTGCTGTCATTGCAACTGGGTTTATTTGGAACGGAGAGATTAGTCGTCTTGAGGGGCTGTTCTTAATTGGGCTGTACATTCTTTATGTTGCCATCATCTGGTGGGTTGAACGTAGGCCACCCGCGTTGGGCGAAACTGCAGAGCTAGAAGAAGCGTTAGAGGAATTTGCAACTGAGCAGGCAAACGGTATGCGGCAGCGAGTCAGCCAAGAGGTATGGGTTGTGGTGGCTGGGGTGCTTGCCATGGTTGCAGGCTCGATCCTCATTGTGGAGGCTGTACGCCAAATCAGCCAAATTGAAACGACCCAAATCAAATTAGCACTCTCTCTCGTTGGGTTTGCAACCGCCTTTGAATTGGTGATTCTAGCTTGGTCAACCGCACGGCGAGGTGTAACAGAAGCCGCTGTTGCCGGGGTTGTCGGGTCTTTTACTTACAACGTAACAATGACGCTAGGGGTAGCGGCGATCGCCCGACCCTTAAACATTGTGGATGCTAGCCTATTGCACGTGCCGCTCATCGTCATGCTGGGGGCGTTCGCATTAGTCATCGCCCTCGCATCCTACAAGGGCTATCTGCATAGGGGCGCAAGTGTCGTTTTACTGTCTGCCTACCCACTTGTTCTTATGCGTTTACTGGCAGAGAACTAACCCCAAATGGCCGTGGTGAACGTTGCCCAAACACCCTCGTTCCCAAGGATAGAATCCAGCGACTATGTTGAAATGTATTAGTGACTCATGCTACCGTACCAATCCTGTCCCGCCCTATCTTGGGGTACCTTGGAGATTTAGATGAAAGTTGTTTGTTCACAGACTGCCCTCAGTAGTAAACTGGCTCCCCTGAGTCGAGTTGCCCCCAGCAATCCTTCCCACCCCATACTGGCCAACATTCTGCTCCAAGCTGAAGGTGGTCGTCTTGGTCTTTCCGTCTTTGACCTTAGCCTTGGTATGCAGATTTGGCTAGATGCTGAGGTTAAAGTGAGTGGCGCTATCACCGTCTCCGCCAAACTGTTTAGCGAGATGGTGTCTCGGATGCCCAATCGGGATATTGAAATCACCGCCGAAGACACCCGCGTCATTCTCGACTATGGCACCGGTCACTTTGAAATTCAAGGTATGAGTGCCGAAGAATTTCCCGCTCTGCCCAATCTGGACGACATCCCCCCCATTACTCTCCCTGCTAACACCCTCCGGGAAGGGTTGCACAGCACCCTCTTTGCTGCCAGTGCGGATGAAAGCAAACAAATCCTCACTGGGTTGCACGTCACCTTTGAAATCGATCGCCTTGAATTTGCCGCCACCGATGGTCATCGTCTTGCGGTTACCCTCACCGAGCAGCCCATCCCCACCGCTCTTTCCCCCATCACTATCCCTGCCAAATCTCTCAAAGACCTAGAGAGACTCATGTCTAAGCAAGATAGCGAGATTATGCTCCGCTGTGACCCCACCCAAGTGGTCTTTGATATTGGTACCGATGCCCGCATTACCAGTCGCCTCCTTGAAGGCCAATATCCCAACTATCGCCAACTCATCCCCAAAACCTTTGAGCGACAAGTGACAGTGGATCGCCTCGCCCTGAGCAATGCCCTTGAGCGCATCGCCATTCTCGCGGCTCAAAAAAATAATGTCGTCAAAATCAGTATTAATGCCAGCGAGCAACAACTGAATCTGTCTGCCGAAGCCCCCCAGCTCGGAGAAGGCAAAGAGGATCTACCTGCGCAAATTTCTGGGGACTCCATTGATATTGCCTTCAACGTTAAGTACTTGCTTGATGGGCTAAAAGTGATGGACAGCACCGAGGTGCAACTGCAACTGAACAGCAGCACCCAACCTGCCATTCTGCGTCCCCTTGGCGAGACCCAGATGACTTACCTTGTCATGCCGATCCAAATTCGCAATTAGCGCAAAAAATTGCTGGTGAGCCAAAAGGTCATAAATACGCCTAACCCAACGGTTTGATCGACGCTCAAGAGCATTCCTGGGAAGAGGTGATAGATAGCAACGGCTACCACGGCACCAAGGATGAGGGCAATCAATGTGAGTAAAAAGGCGCGACCCAGCCGCTGTTCTTTGCGCTGTAACCACACAAGGTTAAAGCCAACGCCTAGGGAGAGCACCAGGGCGATCGTATCTGGATTCGCTTGAGAGATGCCGATCGCCATCAGAGCAGCGTAGACTGCCGATGTAATTACGATGCCGCGCAAGGATGGCATATCCAACTGTTGCTGCCACCACTTCAGTGCAGGGTGAGTGCCAATACGATTGATTTTGGCTGGTGCTGACTCAGCCAGTCGCTCGGCATAGCGGATCCGCTCTGGTACTTTGATTTTGCCTTCCTGTCGCTGGCGCAAGCGATCCATCAAAATGGCATCATAGGCAGCTTCAATTTCTGTGCGCTGCCGCTCGTCCCCCGGATGGGTGGCGATTAACGCATCCCGTGCTTCCTTGATTTGCTCAAAGGAAGCATCTTCTGAAACTTGGAGCTTTTCGTAAGGGTTGTCACTCATGGCGGAGTTGTCCATTGGCCATTCACTTGGAGCAGTGTCAACAGTAAGTCTAAGGCCACCTTAGCATCATGGCCTGCCCTCAAATTCTAGCAAGTTGTTATCGGGCAAGCGTTTCCATGGGTATTCTTCCCCCAATGAAACCACTACAGTCACCCCTAATCGTAACAAAAATTTTACTTTCAGTAACTGTAATTATTTTTTACAATACGTCTGCCCTTTAGGGGTTCACGACCGTTTCTAGGCGATCCAGATCTTGGGGGCGATCGCCCCCCTATTTTTTTGGGTACGACATCCTTGGCGATCGCCCCGTAGGGAAGAAATGAACACTGCTCCTAAGGTGGAAAGTGAGCATTTGCGCTTGCCAACCGGCTTTTTATATTTTTAAACCTTTTATGTATAAAACAAACAAAAAAATAGCTTTTTCAAGCTTTATAAACTTTCTGTTATTTTAATAAAATTTTAATAGACAATAGCAGTTTCTAGAGGTTTATAAGCATTAATCAAAATTTATTACAGAAAAAAATATTTTATGCTCCCCCTCCCGATGTCGAGCAATGCCCCTGAGAATAGCAATAGGTCATCGCGTTACTCCAATCATCACAGGGAGGTAAACCTTGAAGCTCGCAGTTTACGGTAAAGGTGGCATTGGCAAATCCACGACCAGTTGCAACATCTCGGTAGCATTAGCTCGGCGGGGCAAAAAAGTCCTGCAAATCGGCTGTGATCCTAAGCACGACAGTACCTTTACCCTTACGGGGTTTTTGATTCCCACGATCATTGACACCCTTCAAGCCAAGGACTATCACTACGAAGATGTCTGGCCCGAAGATGTGATCTACAAAGGCTACGGCGGTGTGGACTGCGTCGAAGCGGGTGGGCCGCCCGCTGGGGCAGGCTGTGGCGGTTATGTGGTGGGTGAAACGGTAAAGTTGCTCAAGGAACTGAATGCCTTTGACGAGTACGATGTCATTCTCTTTGATGTGCTAGGGGATGTTGTCTGTGGTGGGTTTGCTGCCCCCCTGAACTATGCGGACTACTGCCTGATTGTCACTGATAATGGCTTCGATGCTCTGTTTGCGGCCAATCGTATTGCGGCCTCAGTCCGGGAAAAAGCCCGGACTCATCCCTTGCGCCTAGCGGGGCTGATTGGCAACCGCACCAGCAAGCGGGATCTCATTGAAAAGTATGTGGAAGCGGTGCCGATGCCGATCCTCGAAGTGCTGCCATTGATTGAGGATATCCGGGTATCGCGGGTCAAGGGCAAAACCCTGTTTGAGATGGCCGAACAAGATCCTAGCCTTAACCCAGTGTGCGATTACTACTTGAATATTGCGGATCAGGTATTGGCACAGCCAGAAGGGGTTGTACCTAAGGATGCCCCTGATCGCGATCTCTTTGCGCTGCTGTCAGATTTCTATTTGAATCCGACAACGGCCACACCGGCAGGCGATCGCCAACTCCTAACGGTGTAAAACTCCCCTAGAATACTCCACGGAACCCGATTCAATGGAGTGATCATGAATCCTGAGCAATTACGGCAAACGGTGCGCAGCAAGTGGCTGGCCTACTACCAAGAAAATCGACCTTGGATTGTCCGTCTCGCGATTTGGAGTAACTACCGTGGTCAGCGGCGGCCGTCCTCCAGCTTTATTTTGGGGGTCTTAAGTGCCCTAGAGCCACGCCTGTCGGATGCCTTGCCTGTGATTGTCGAACTGAGTAATGATCCCGACCGCATTATTTCTGCCCTTG
The DNA here is from genome assembly GCF_002754935.1 of Thermostichus lividus PCC 6715. NCBI lineage: Bacteria > Bacillati > Cyanobacteriota > Cyanophyceae > Acaryochloridales > Thermosynechococcaceae > Parathermosynechococcus > Parathermosynechococcus lividus. Next base: position 1,268,325 of record NZ_CP018092.1, on the reverse strand, counting down.
GCCTGAACTTCAATCCCGATGAAGCACTAGCCAATGGCGACAACTCTGTGCCAGTGACGCCCGAACCGCGATTACTGCCCCCTAAGCCCTTTGTCAGTAATCGTGCTGAAGAACACGCTGAGGGTGCCCTGCAACATCGTCAACCCTAATTACCTCGCTGGAGACCCCTGCCATGACCACCACTGCTCCCAATGCTCTGAACGTTGAGTGCGAAACCGGAAACTACCACACCTTTTGCCCCATTAGTTGTGTGGCGTGGCTGTACCAAAAAATTGAAGATAGCTTCTTTTTAGTAATTGGTACTAAAACCTGTGGCTACTTCTTGCAAAATGCCATGGGGGTGATGATTTTTGCCGAGCCGCGTTATGCTATGGCGGAACTGGAAGAAGGGGATATTTCAGCACAGCTCAACGATTACGAAGAGCTAAAGCGACTGTGCTTGCAAATTAAGCGCGATCGCAACCCCAGCGTCATTGTCTGGATTGGCACCTGCACCACCGAAATTATCAAGATGGATCTAGAGGGACTGGCTCCCAAACTAGAGGCAGAAATTGGCATTCCCATTGTGGTTGCCCGAGCCAACGGTTTAGACTATGCCTTTACCCAAGGGGAAGACACCGTTTTAGCCGCCATGGCTGCCCGCTGCCCCACGCCCACCGCCGTCACCAATACCGAAGAGCGCAACCCCATTCAACGCTTGTTGAACTTTGGCAAGAAAAAAGAAGAGGTGCAAGCGGAGGCAAGCCAGTATCACGATCACCCTCCCTTGGTTCTCTTCGGCTCGCTGCCGGATCCCGTTGTGACCCAACTGACCCTAGAGCTAAAAAAACAGGGGATTCAGGTGTCGGGCTGGCTCCCCAGTAAACGCTACACCGAGCTGCCTGTGGTGGATGAGGGCTACTACGTGGCCGGGGTGAATCCCTTTTTAAGCCGTACGGCCACAACCTTGATGCGCCGCCGCAAGTGCAACCTTATTAATGCCCCCTTCCCCATTGGTCCCGATGGCACGCGGGCATGGGTGGAAGCCCTCTGTACCACCTTTGGCATTGAACCCCAAGGACTGGCGGAGCGCGAAGCCCAAACTTGGGAAAAACTGGCAGATTATCTCGAACTTGTGCGCGGCAAGTCAGTCTTTTTCATGGGGGATAATCTCTTAGAAATTTCCCTAGCACGGTTTTTGATTCGCTGTGGGATGCGGGTGCACGAAATTGGCATTCCCTACATGGATAAGCGCTACCAAGCGGCAGAGTTGAACCTGCTCAGCCAAACCTGTGCTGCGATGGATCATCCTCTGCCCACCATCGTTGAAAAGCCCGATAACTATAACCAACTGCAACGCATTAAGGCTCTGCAACCGGATTTAGTGATTACGGGGATGGCGCACGCTAACCCCCTCGAAGCGCGGGGGATGAGTACCAAGTGGTCAGTGGAGTTTACCTTTGCCCAGATCCACGGCTTTGGCAATGCCCGCGATATTCTGGAGCTGGTGACCCGCCCCCTGCGGCGCAATCAAGCTCTCGCAGGGTTGGGATGGCAGCAATTAGTGTAAACTATCCGACTCCGACTGCTAAGCGGTACGGAGCGGGCTTTTGGTAGCCCTGCAGTTGGCACGCCAACCACTGAATATGTCTAGAATATCTCAATCTAGGCTCAAGGCTGGGTCAGCGATGGCCGTAGAAGCGGGTAGCAAAGTTTTGCGATCGCGTCGGCGAGAGTTGTCGTGCCTTGAGAATGGCTGCGGTTAAAAATAGATAGGCCAAAATTCCAACCACGGCTAACCCCATGGGGCCAAAACTAGCCGCAGAGGCATTCCAGAGAGCGTGCAAAAACGCAGATAGCCCCAGCCCCACGATCACAATGAGCAGCGCATAGCGAGGGCGCAGTACACTCAAGCCAATGCAGTAGCCCAAGTAGCCGGTGTAGGCCATGTGGCCGGTCAGGGATCCCAACACCCGCGGAATAAGGACTTGTAAGCCTGCTAGATCCCCAAACTGCCCTGCAATCCCGGGCACATAGTGTCCGAGGGTTTCCATCCAGGTAAAGCCCAGCCCTGAGGCGGCTCCCAAAAGAATGCCATCCAATGGCTCCCAGACCCCAATCTTTTGTTGCCACGGACTGGGTAACCAGCGCCCCAAGCCATAGGCCACAGCAATGGGCATCGCTTTGAGCAATTCTTCCATGAGTCCTGCACCAATAAAATTATGCCCCAGCAACACCCAAAAGGAGGGATCAGGGGGGCGAAGTTGGCCGGGCAGCACGGTGCGAAACACATAGATCATGGCGGGCAAGATTGGACTTTGCAGGATCAGAATCTCAAGGGTCAGACTGGCTAAGAGTACCCACCACGGCTTGCGTTTGCCACATAGTTGATAGATGAAGTAATAGGCGGCACTACCTAGGTACAGCGCCAAAATCACCTTAAAGGCATTGGGGTTACCCGCAGCTGCAAAGAGCAGGATGACGGCAATGACCGTAACAATTCCGGGGACAAGGTAGGCCTTGCGCACCCAGTCGGGATGAATGGCGAAAATGGGTAGCAGTTGGGTGAGGGTCAGTTGCTGATCGGGGGTGGTGCTGACCACATCGGTGAGGGGCAAGTATTCCAACACAAATTCAGGGCCTTGGCGACCTAACTGAATGCGATCGCCCGCCTTCAGGAGCGTCTCCTGCTCGATCCGTTGTTGGTTGACGTAGGTGCCGTTCACGCTGCCTAGATCCACAATTGACCATTGGGGAATTCTGTTGGGGGCAGGCGTAGCACAGTTAAACTGAGCATGGTGGCGAGAGACCGATGTGTAGAGTTGGGAGTCAAGGACAATGTGACAGGTCTCCGGATCGCGCCCCATAATTGTTGGTTCCTGTTGTGAGAGCCAAAACTGCGCCATTTCCGGTGCCACCTGCCGCAGCACACCCGCATACTTGAGGGTTGGGTTGAGGGAAAAACGGGGGCGATCGCCAGTCATATCATGGGTTCCAATCCCTGGGTTTCACCACAGGCGGTCAATGACTAGAATACCTAGAATACTAAGGTCGGCACTCCCCCTACCAGCTAGCGAGAACCTGCATAGGACAGTTGCCAACGCCGTAGAGCGAACTATCTGGTTCAAGGGCAGTGAGATGATCAAGGTACTTTCCTTCCCGATGATGACGGAGCGGCAACACCCCCTCATTCAACCTCTTTTAGAGTGGTCAGATGAGGCATTGATTCATGGGTTTCAGGATGAGCGCGATCGCGGCTGCTACTTCATTGCGCTCTACTGTCGCTACGCTCCCTTGGTTTACAGTGTCTTGCAACACCATGGGAAATCGCCTGTACAGGTTGATTACCTCTTTGCCAAAATGTGGCATACCCTCTTTTTTAGTCTTGATCTCGTAGAATTCACGCCGACGGGAATTAGGGTTGGTGACGAAGAAGCTGCATCGCTGCGCAACTGGATTGTCAATCGTACTGCCACACTGATTCAAGAAGATCTGCCGGGTATCGAGTACATTACCTATACTCTGAAGGATGCCCCTCCCCCCCTCTGGTGCTATCTTGAGGCCAGCCTTGCGTATTTGCCTGCTCTCACCCGCTTGGTGTTGGTGACTACCCAAACCTTCCATTGGAGTTTAGAGCGAGTACGGGCGTATCTGGAAGTCCAAGGGGAAACGGTTAGCCTCGCAGAACTTCAGCAGCACCTAGAGCAGGGGTTAGATATGCTGGGCGATCGCCTCCCCAGCGATGTCCGTGAGATTTACTTGACCCCACCTTCATCTGTGCCAGCACAGGAGAGCGACGCCCTCTTTCCAGACACTACAGAGCAACTAGAGACCAACTCCACGCCGCCAGAGCCAGCCAGCCACTCCGATAGTAGTATTGATACGCTTCTTGAGGAATGGGAATTAATTTTGTCGAGTTAGCAAGTGCCCAAGGGTGTTGCTGAATGTGGCTATGAATTGCCCTCATCCCCAACCCTTCTCCCCAGGGAGAAGGGAGCTAAGAGTCTTGTTCCCTCTCCGTTGGGAGAGGGCTAGGGTGAGGGCGGCAAAAGACTCAAACCCGAAAGTTATACGGCTATTTAGCAACTATTTGGCAACTATTTAGCAACGCCTGCCCAAGCTGTCCGCATCGCCTCCTAAGCAAAGATACTTAGTGGGAACCGCCTATGTTAAAGTCTGATGGTAGTCGTGTCCTCTCTGGTGCCTAGGGCTGGATGGGGGTGACACGTGTAATGGCTACAGTGTTTACGGAAAAATTCATGACCCAAGCAACCGTTGCTAAACCGCCTTTTGCATGGCCTACAGCCTCTTTTATCATTTTTGTCCATCTGGGTGCGTTGCTGGCCTTTGTGCCCGGGATGTTTAGTTGGTCGGCGGTGCTGCTGGCCTTTGTTTTGCATTGGCTAACCGCTGGGATTGGTATTACCCTTGGTTGGCATCGGTTGGTAACCCACCGCAGCTTTCAAGTTCCCAAATGGCTCGAGTACGTCTTGGTATTTTGCGGAACGCTCTCAATGGAAGGGGGACCCATCTGGTGGGTGGGCTTACACCGCCATCATCACCTCTACTCCGATCAGCCTAACGATCACCACGATTCCCGTAAAGGCTTTTGGTGGAGCCACATTGAGTGGATGTTTCACCAAGTGCCAGCAGAAGCAGAAATTCCTCGCTTCACCAAGGATATTGCCGACGACCCAGTGTATCAGTTCTTAGATAAATATTTCCTGCCAATTCAATTGGTTCTGGCTGTGGTACTCTACCTATGGGGCGGCTGGCCGTTTGTGGTGTGGGGGATTTTTGTGCGTTTGGTTACGGTGTATCACACAACATGGTTGGTGAATAGTGCCACCCATACCTTTGGTTACCGCACGTTTGAGACCTCTGATTACTCCACAAACTGCTGGTGGGTTGCCTTGCTCACCTTTGGCGAAGGCTGGCACAATAATCACCACGCTTACCAGTACTCTGCTCGCCATGGCTTGCAGTGGTGGGAAATTGATCTGACGTGGTTAACTATTCGTCTATTGCAGGCGTTGGGCTTGGCAACCAAGGTTCGTTTGGTGGAGGCACCAGCGACTCCCTCGCAGGAGTAAGCAAGGATGCGGCTGCTGATTCTCGGCTGTGGCTATACGGGAGCGCGGCTGGGGCGATCGCTCCGCTCTAGGGGGGTTGAGGTGGTTGTGACCAATCGTACTGGGGTAAGGCCACCGGAACTGGCGGATGTGCCCTGCTACCCCTTCGATGGTGAGCGAACTCCCCTTGATCCGGCAGCGTTAGAGGGGGTGACCCATGTTCTGTCTAGTATTCCCCCCGATCGCCAAGGAGAGGATGCAGTCGTCAAGAGCCTGCTACCACGCTTAGAACGTCAGGGATTGGTGTGGTTTGGTTATCTCTCAACAACGGGGGTCTATGGCGATCGCCAAGGGAAGTGGGTGGATGAAACGACGCCGGTGAACCCCCAGAACCCGCGATCGCGCCAGCGGGTCGCCATTGAGCAGGCATTTCTCAACGCGGATCTGCCGACGCATATTTTCCGGCTCCCCGGAATTTATGGCCCAGGCGCCGGCCGTAATGCCATTAGTCGCATCCTTGAGGGGAAGGTGCAGCTCATTGATAAGCCCGGCCACTACTTTTGCCGTATTCATGTGGATGATATTGTCCAAACCCTAGAGCGATCGCTAGAGTCCCCCACTCCCCACGCAATCTATAACCTCAGCGATGATCAGCCGTCGGAATCCCTGCCGGTGCTGCTAGAGGCCTACCGTCTGTTGGGTCGTCCTGCGCCTGCGGCAATTCCCCTCGACCAAGCCGATCTTAGCCCGATGGCGCTCTCCTTTTGGCAGGAGTCGCGGCGGGTGCGCAATGACAAAATCAAGCAAGTGCTGGGCGTCAGGTTGCGCTACCCCTCGTACCGCGAAGGGCTGGCGGCTATTTTACGGGATACTCCAGCCAGCATACTCCAAGCTGGCCATGGCGCTTAACCCCTGCTGGAGGCACAGGCCAAAAACGCGACTGGCGGCAATCGCTGCGGTGCCTTGGAGGGTCACCCCCAGAAGTTTGCCGTTGCTCCCTAGGATCATCTCTCCCCAATTGGGGTCGTCAGCGGGGTAGTGAATGGTCTGTACCTGTACGGTTGGCCCCCATTGTCGCTGCGCTTGGCGGTGGTTCCATCCCACCCGTGCTAGGGGGGTCGGAATCGGCAGCCACCACGGCTGACAGCGGTACTCAAGGGGAGACGGGTGCCCCAACAGCAGGTTGGCGGCGATCGCCCCCGCTTCGGCGGCCGTCAACGACGGTAAGGTGTACCCCTTGTGCCACGCACCACAGGCGTAAATTTGTGGGTGACTGGTGCGCCCGTAACGATTTAGCAGCAACCAGCCATGGCGATCGGTGTTGAGGGGCTCAAGGTTGAGGGGAGCGAGGGCGGGGGGGAGCCGTGGTGTAGATCTGCCACACTGCAGCTGAACCGTGATCCCTAGGGCTTCTAAGGCCGCCTGCAGGCGATCGTTAAACCACGGGTCTTCGGTGGGAACGAGGCGATCGCCACCGACGTGCCACGCTTGATGGGAACAGTCCCCAGACCACGATTGCCAAGCCAGAGCCTCAGCAATCTCGACCCCCGTGCCCTGCATAACCGGCGTGGTGGGCAGCATAGCAGGTGGCGCATCCACCAAAAGATAGCCCCGTGCGTACAGCCTATCCTGTTCAATTTGGAAATGACACTGGGGCTGCCAGACAAACTTACCGGTGCCGCTGAGGACATCTATCCCTGATAGGTTCAAGACCGTTGGCGCATAGAGGCGCTGTCCCTGCTGAACCATGCCCTGAAATCGTTGCCAACTGGCCGCATCTAAACGAGAGGGTGGAGCCACAGACAACCACCAGCGTTGCCATTGCCACTGCCACTGAGCCTCTGGGGGCGGCAGTACTAGGCCAATGCGGCCAACAGGGGCATACCGATAGGCAACCTCGAGGGCGACGGGGCTGGCCGCAACCATGACAAGATCATAATCAAAGCGCATAGAGTCCTTGCGCTGCCTGGCGAGAGCTACTACCCACCTTAGCGTTTGTTGCTGCCCCCAGCACGATCATCGTTCCCGCAGCTCTTCGGGGGGAATCCCGTCAATCGGTACCGGAACCCTTGGCGATCGCTCAAAGCTATGCAAAATCACGTAAAAGCAGGGAATTAAAAAGAGCGTTAGCACGGTGGCCACTGCCAATCCTGAAAATACAACAATGCCAAGGGGTTGTAGGAATTCTGAACCTTCCCCTAACCCCAAAGCCAAGGGAAACATCCCTACCACGGTGGTAATGGTGGTCATCATAATGGGTCGGAGGCGCGCAGGGGCTGCCTTGAGGATGGCTTGGGTGCGGCTGCCGCCCTCTTGCACATAAATCTCATTGGCTAATTCCACCATGATGATGGCGTTATTGACCACAATCCCCACCAACAAAATGGCACCCACAATCACCGTTGCACCAATGGCGGTCTGGGTCAGGTATAGCCCCCAGATCCCCCCGGCCAACGCTAAGGGAATCGTCAACATAATCACCAGCGGATCCAACAGGGAATTGTACTGGACAGCCATCACCACAAAGACAAGAAATGCCGCTAAGCTGCCCAGCACCACCAGCGCCTGTTGCAGTTGTTGATTAGCCGCTGCCGCCGTACTGGGCATGAGAGACACCCCCGCCGGAAACTCAAGGCTATTGAGAATCTCCTGTACCTGGGCTAGAGCCGCGCTTAAACGTGCCCCTTCCACCAAGTTACCGGCAATCATAAAGACCTGCTGCTGGTTAATGCGGCGGATTTCGCCGGGGGCTTGGCTGGCCTCAATGCGGGCAACCTCCCCTAGGCGCACGGGACGGTTATTGTCCGTGAATAGGGGAATCTGCCTCAGGTCTTCGGGGTGCTCAATGCTATCGCTATCCAGTTGAACGCGAATATCCACGAGGCGATCGCCCCGCTGCAGCCGGGTAGGCACAAAGCCCTCAAGCGCCGTCTGAATCGTTTGCCCCAGATTGAGGGTATTTAAGTTGAGTTCGCTGGCGCGCTCCCAGTCCGGTAAAATTTGAATTTCTGGTTGGCGCGGGTCGGCATCGGGGCGAAAGCGCACCAAGGTGGCTTTTTCATCGAGGGCTTGCAACACTTGGCGGCCAAAGCGATTCAACGTGGCCTCATCGCTGCCCCGTAGCATAACATCCACATCGGCACCGCGCACTGGCGAGTTCGTGAGGATAATCCCCCGCACCTGCCCCGGACTCAGGCGCAGTCGTACCCCCACGAGATTCAGTTGCTCTAGGGCTTGGGTGGCTGTCGTAATATAGCGATCGACACTCACCCCGGGCTTGAGAATAATAGTGCTGGAGCTGCGCAGGGGATTGGCAATGGTGGTGGTGCCAAAGAGCGCCCCCCTGTAGTGGTGAACACATCTTGGGTTCCGGGCTGCTCTAGGAGAAGTTGATCCACTGCCTGCATGATGCGGCGACTCGTGGGTAAGGGGGTTCCTGGGGGAAAGATGGCGGTGAGGTTCACTTGCCCTGTGTTGATGCGCGGCAGCAGTTCTTGGGGGATATGTTGTGCCAATAGCCAACTGCCACCCCCCAACAGGGCGATCGCCCCGCCAACGACGAGCCAACGCCCCCGCAATACCCGCACCAATGCTCGCTCGTACTGGGCTGTCAACCAAAGGAACTTGGCGTTAAACACGCGGATAGGTGCCACTTGACGCAACTGATTTTGAACCCGCAGCCCCAGTAGCCGCGAGGCTAAGGCTGGCACAACCGTGAGTGCCACCACTAAAGACGCTGCCACCGCAAAGCTAATGGTGAGGATCAGCTCGTTAAAGAGCAGAGCCACAAGCCCACCCAACAATAGAAAGGGCAGGATGGCAACTAGGTTCGTCAATGTGGAGGCTAACAACGCCGATTCAATCCCCCGACTGCGCCGCTTCACCTCTTCAAGATATTGCTCTTGGCTCATCTGCTGCGGGTTAATATCCGCGAGCGTTTCCAGCATCACAATGGCGTTATCGACTACAATCCCCACCCCTAGTGCCAGACCCCCCAAGCTAAAGACATTGAGGGAAAAGCCAAACACTCCCATCAGGAGCATGGCCGCCATGGTCGAAAGGGGAATGGCCAAGACAATGATTAAGGTTTGCCGTACCGAGCCAAGGAACAGCAGGACGGCGATCGCCGCCAACAGGGTTCCGGTCATCCCCGCTGTGGCCACATTGTTGAGGGAGTTGCGGATATACACCGATTCATCCAAGACAGGGACGATGTGGGTACCCGCAGGCACCAAATTTGCAGCTTGTAACGCTGCTAAACGGCGTTTAATGCCATCGGCTACTTCCACCGTATTGGCATCTGGTTGCTTGAGGATACTCACCTTGACGGCGGGTTGACCGTTGAGGGTGACAAACACCCGCTGCTCGGCACTCCCATCGATTACCTGCGCTACATCCCGCAGATAGACTCGCTGCCCCTGATGACCAGTGAGGATGACCTCTTCAATGTCACTGGCCGTGCGAAATCGTCCCACCGTGCGGGTTAAGGGTTCCGACTCACTGCCGCGAATCCGACCCCCCGACACATCCTGATTGCGATCGCCCAAGGCAGTCAAAAGTTGGTTTAAGCCCACCCCTGTGGCCTGCAATCGCTCTAAATCCACCAAAATCCGTACTTCCTCGGTGGTTCCCCCAGAGATATCCACCCCCGCCACCCCAGGAACGATACTTAACTCGCGATCTAGGTCTTCATCGGCAAAGACCCGTAGCTCACGGCCACTGAGTTCCGCGGAGGTAAGGGCAAACTCATAGACCGGCAGTTGGGAGGGGTCAAACTTAAACAGTCGCGGCGACTCAATGACATCAGGCAACGTACTGCGGGCGCGGTTAAAGGCAGCAGTTGCCTCGTTAAGAGCCTGATCGACATCGCCCCCCGGCTCAAAAAAAAGGTCAATACTGACTTGGCCTTCGCGGGTCTGGGAATAGACTTGCACTACCCCCTCAGTGCGGCTCAGGGCTTCTTCAAGGGGTTTGGTGATCTCCTCAACCGCAACATTGGGCACCACCCCCGGACTATCCAAACGCACGCCAATCCGCGGATAGGTAATGCTGGGTAGCAAGTCCACTTGTAACCGCATTACTATAAAGACCGCCAAGACAATGACGGTCAACGTGAGCATTAGGGTGCCAATATGACGGGTAACGGCCAGACCGCTAAAACTAAACCGTGGGGAGTTCATGCTTAAAACTAAAACTGTTTCTTAACAAATTGCCATGCGAGCTTTGCGGCACCAACCATCCCCGCTTGATTACCTAGGGTAGCTCGTAGGCATTGTAGGTTACTCCGTGAGGTGGGCAGTACTCGCTCTTCTAATTCGGCGATCATGCTGGGAAAGAACAAATCACTGCCTGCACTAATGCCACCGCCAATAATGACGGCTTCGGGGGTTAGCACATAGACTAGACTGGCAATTCCAGCGGCCAACTCACGGCCGTACTGTTGCCAGAAGGCGATCGCCTCGGTATCGCCTTGGCGGGCACGCTGATCTAGCTCGTGGGGTTCGCAACCGAGTCGGCGGCGAATGGCTTGTGCCGAAACATGTTGCTCAAGAGAGCCACGATTGCCGCTATTACAGGGAGCACCGTTGTAGTCGAGGGTAATTAAACCTAGCTCACCCGCCGTACCGTCATGCCCCACAAATAGTTCACCATTGAGGATGATGGCACCCCCAACGCCTGTCCCTAAGGTGAGCAGAATTAAATTTTGAAACTGGCGGCCTGCCCCTAGCCATGCTTCGCCGAGGCCAGCGCAGTTGGCATCATTGCCAATAATCGTGGGCTTTGCGGTGAGGTGCTCGAGGGTGTCACTGACATGAACATCGTACCAGCCAAGGTTAATGGCACGCCGCGCCACCCGCCCGGCGGCATCCACAGGCCCTGGAACCCCCATTCCGATCGCGATCGCGCGATCATCTGGGTCTAATTCTTGAATCCCTTGGACAACGGCCTTGAGAACGGCCTCTGGATAGGGGGGCTGAGGGGTTGGCCATGTCACTGCATTGAGGCAGTCGCCCTTAGGACTAAAGCGCCCCATTTTGATGGCGGTGCCACCCAGATCAACCCCAATAACGTACGGTTCACTCACAGATCAGTTTGGGACACGTTAGGTTGAGCGCTTGGCGTGAGGCGATCGCGCGCATCGTTACCGAGCTGGATTGTTACATCTGATGCTAGCACGCCCGTACTTTCGACTCGTACTTCACCAAAACCTAACAGCAGTTGCACGCGCCGTGCCGCCGCCAAGTCTCCCTGCTGGGCAATAATCCGGGTAATTTCAATGGGTTGGCTCAAGGCGTCGGCCACAAACTGATCCCGATACCCAGCCTCCCAAAGCTGGTGGCGCAATTGCTCTACTGCTGCCTCACTGAGACTAGTGTTTTGCAGAGCAATCCGCACATTTTCGGGATAGGTGATAGGGGTTTCGCGGGGGTCGGCGGTGGATGTATCGCGAAAGTAAGTATCAGAGAGCCAAGCAATCCGGCGATAGTTCGGCAACCAGTAACTGATTTCCGACTCCCCCGTGCCATTGAAGTTGCCGGGCAACAACAGAAACTCAATGCGCGATCGCGGTAGCTGAGCCATAAACTGACTCAGACTCAGTAACTCCTCTACGCTCAGGTTAGTATCTAAATTCTCACGAATAATGCCGAGAATACTGGGAATTCGAGCAAGGGTTTCCGGGCGTGCCGATTGCTCCATCAGTGAGCGCAAAAACATCTGTTGGCGTTGAACACGGCCAATATCCCCTAGGGCATCGTAGCGAAAGCGCAAAAATTGCAGGGATTCATTGCCATTCAGGTGCTGGCGACCGGGTTTGAGATCAATGTAGAGTCGTTGGCTATCGTCGCGGTAGTTCATCGCTTGGGGCACATCAACGGTCACGCCGCCCAAGGCATCGATTAATCGCTCAATGCCCTGAACGTTAATGCGGAAATAGCGATCAATGGGCACCCCCCCAGTAAATCGCTAACGGTTTCTGCCGCTAAGGCGGGGCCGCCCAAGGCATTGGCCTCATTAATTTTGGCATCCCCACGCCCACGAATAAATGTGAGGGTGTCGCGGGGAATTGAGAGTACCACCAGCCGTTGATTGAGGGGGTCAAACCGGACTAACAGTAACGAGTCCGATAGCCCCTCTACGGAGTTAACAAGGGCATGGTAGGTGCGATGAGGATTCGGTGACTCCTCCAAATCAGACGTGAGTACCTTAGAGCCGATGACCAGTAAATTGATGGGTTGGTCGAGGGTAGCGGCGGTGCGATCGCCCCGCTGGAAGACCCGCCATTCGCTCGCCGACAACGATCGTTGCATCAGGGGGGTACTTTGACTCATCAGCCCCCAGACAGCACCAATGCTGGCGGAGAGAAAGCCGATCCCGATCCATAACACCAGTTGCCAGAAGAGGTGTCCCTCTTCCGGAGGCGCTGGTCGCCGCCGTGGCTGGAATCGAATAAACACACCTGCCTCACCGTATCAAATTCCCACAAATGTAGCATAGTGCTGTGAGTCAAAAAGTATTCGACATTAGCTTAAATTCAGGAAAAAGCGGCGAGGTTTATTATTCCTTAACTGTTGAGCGGTTGCGGCGGCCAACCACCGCTCTATCGCGTTGCCATCAGGATCGGCCGTTCATTGGGTGGGTTGATCTGCACAGAGTCGAGCTAGATGAGCAGCCTGTAGCCGATACCACCGTTGCAGTCGCCCAAGCTCTTCGGCAATGCTGAGGGTAGGGGCAAAGCCCTCACACGCATAGCCAAGGTGGCGTAACACAGCGACAAGGGTGCACGGGGCGATCCAATAGTCTTGGCTGAGAGCCAACAGGTTGACTGTTGCAGTGTTGAGAATGGCGGTTTGGATGGCGGCTATGAGTTCAGGCTCTGGGAGGATGCGGGGAATGCGCGAACCGACATGGACAGTTTGGGGCTGGGCGATCGCCAGTAACCAACGCAGGTGGGTCCATGAGGGGGGTAACGACCAAAGGATCAACTGCTGGCAACGGCAGCGGGGGCGATCGTACTGAATTGTAGCAGTGGTGGTTTCTGGGGGAATGAGGGGGCGGTCATAGCCGTACAGTAGAGCACCCCCACTGAGGTGGGATAGCCAATTCTCCGATAACGGTTGCCAATGGGGAGGCTGGTGGGGGGGTGGTTCAGGACACTGCCACTCTAAGCGCGTAGCACCGCTTGGCTGTACGCCTTGTAGTTCTAGTTCTAAGTGTGTTTCGCCGTTCCACGTATTGGCGACAAGGGTATAGGCAATGTCGATGGGTGAGGGCAGGGGCAACACCTGTCCCCAGCGCCATGCTTTGGCCTTCATGGGTGGGCTATTGCCCTGCTGCAGGGTGAGCTTGAGGTGCTCTCCGTGCTGTCCCATCGTAGATTGGCTCACAACTGTGACGCGGCGACTGCAAAAAACTGGCTGCGGATTTTCACTGCCAAAGGGTTGTAGCCGTTCTACCTGCTCGTAAAATTCCCAGTTGAGTTGGCTAAAGTGGAGTTCAGCATCAATGGTGACTAAGGGGCGCAACTGCTCTTTCTTGAGACAGGTCTTGGCAAAGGCACGTAGGCGATCGCGCCATTCGTCGAGATGCTCGGCGAGTAACGTAAACCCACCAGCCGCTTTATGGCCGCCATACTTGAGTAGCAGGGATTTCGTGGCCTCTAGAGATGCAAATACGTTAAATTCGGGAATACCGCGCGCAGAACCACGAATGGTGGTCTGGGTTTCATAGGTGCCAATAAAAAACCGGCACGCCATAGCGCTCCACTAAGCGGGAGGCCACAATGCCAATCACCCCATGATGCCAGTCGGGTTGAACAAGCACCAGCACCCACTCGGCGACCGGATCAACCCCCCTTGCTTCTAGGTGGGCGATCGCCTCGGCCTCAATGGCGGCGCATAATTCTTGACGGGTGCGATTTGTCTGTTCGCAGGTGGCTGCCAAGGTTGCCGCTGTCGCAGGATCGTCTGTCGTCAATAACTCAATGACAGTCTGTGGATCGCCAATACGACCAATGGCGTTAATGCGTGGCCCTAGGCGAAAGCCAACGGCACTGGGCTTCAGGGCGGTATTGGTTTGGGGCAAACTGTTAGAGACCTCCATCAAGGCCTGTACCCCCACTAACGAGGACGTGGGAATGGTCTGTAACCCCTGTTTTACCCAGCGACGATTGACACCCACTAGGGGGGCGAGATCGGCAATGGTGCCCAGGGTGCACAACTCCCGTAAGGGGCGCACCAGCCCGCACAGCTTCTCCAGCCGCTGTGCCAGCGATAGGGCAAGGATGTAGGCCATCCCCACCCCCGCCAAACTGTGGTAGGGGGAATCAGGATCCACGAGCTTGGGATTGAGGATGGCATGGGCGGGTGGCAGTTGAGCGGGAATATCGTGATGATCCGTCACAATTACAATCAGCCCAAGTTCGCGAGCTAGGGCAATGGGCTGTACCGCTGCAATGCCGTTATCCACCGTCAGAATAATCTTGACCCCCCGCTGGTGGCACTCACGAACGATGCGCTCATTAATGCCATAGCCTTCGTGCATTCGTGACGGAATAGTGTAGTCAATGGTTGCGCCGAGATGGCGCAATGCCCGCAGCAGTAGGGCGGTACTTGTCATCCCATCGGCATCATAATCGCCACAGATGGTGATGCTCTCCCCCCGGGCGATCGCCTGTCGCAGCAGTTCTACCGCTAAGTCTAAATCTGCAAAAACCGTACTGGGGGAGGGTAAATCAAGGGTTTCTGGCTCTAAAAAGCGTTGCACGAGGGCAGGCGTGGTCAACCCGCGGCGAAGATAAATTTCCGCAAGGGGGCGATCGCACCCCAATGCATCCATCAAGGACTCACACAGAGTCGAATCAATTGGCGGCACATACCAGCGCTGAGGGGGGAGAGTCATAGGAGGGGGTCACGGTTACCATACCAGCAGAACGCGAGCGTTAGTCACGGGGTGTGGTATAAAGCTGGAGATAGTTCCAGTAATTTTCTAAAACCCGTTTGACATAGCCATAGGTTTCAGGAAAGGGAATGGTTTCAATAAAGCGATCGCCATCACTGGCATCAAACCGCTGTAGCCAATCACTAACGTTACCTGGACCAGCATTATAGCTAGCTAAGGCAAGCAATGTATTTTGTTGGTATCGATTGTGGGTGTAGTCAAAATACCATGTCCCTAAACGGATATTGTCCTCTGGGTCTTCAAGGGAGAAATCGCTCAGGCTCAGCTGATCTGCAATCCAAGTCGCAGTGTCTGGCATCAGTTGCATTAACCCTGTTGCCCCCACAACGGAACGAATGTCGGGTTCAAAGCGCGACTCTTGGCGAATCAGCGCCATCACCAGCAGGGGGTTGAGCTTGCGAGCAGCAGACCACTTTTGAACAATGTCCCAGTAGGGCAATGGATACAGAGCATACCAAAAGCGAGGGTCACGCTGAATTGACTCGAAAAAGGTTGCGGTATCGGGTTCATTCCTCGCACGCACAAACAGGTTTTCAAGCATGAAGATACCATCGAGATACTCACCCACCCCAAGACGGATCAGGCCATCGGTCAGTTGCTCAGCAGCAGTGGGGGTGACCCGATTTTGGAATTCCCATTGCCAGCGCTGCCATGCGTCCTGCGTTTGCCCCAGCAAGTAGAGTTCCTGAAGGGTTGGGCTGCCAGCGCTCAGGGGTAAGGGGTGAGCGCGATCGCGATCGATGCGGGGGTGTTGTTGCCGCAGCGTTGTAAAGGTACCGACGGGTTGCTGGAGTAAACTGGCGGCACGCCATCCATAGTAGGAATGGGGGTACTGACTGATGAGCGATCGCCACGCAGCGGTTTGGGCTTGGAGCCCGCCAGCCTCTCCTAACCATTTTCCCAGCCAGAAAGCGGCGCGCGGCGCTATTTCACTATTGGGGTTAAGCTTGAGGAGTTCGCCAACCCAGCGTTGAGCAGTTTGCCACTGACGCTGTTGCGCTGCCGCCTCTGCTAACTGCCAGCGAAGCTCAGCAGCAGCGGTGCTACCCCCATAGGTTTGCAAGAGTTGTTGTTGAGTGCGCTGGGCAGCGGTCTCATTCCCCAGTTCCCGATAGGTGCGATACTGCTCTAGCAGCACATCCGCCGCAATCGCACTCGATTGGCTGTTAGTGGCCAGTTTCAACGCGATCGCCAGTAGCGGCAGGCGACCTGCTGGGGAGCTAGCCAGTCGGGCAAGGCGCAATTGCGCTAAAGCGGCTTCTTGAGTGTTGGGAAAGCGCTGAACAAGGTCTTGGTAGGCAGCGATCGCCCCTGAGGTATCGTTACTCAGTTGACGACCTCTGCCGACTCGATAACGGTTCAAGGGCGTTTGGGGCGCACGGTCATAGGCGGCGGCGGCAGGGGCATACTGCATCTTTTCCCAATAGCCAAAGGCGATCGCCTCCCAGTCAGCGGGGGTTAACTCCTGAGGGTAACGCTGCCGCAGAATCTCTAGATAGGTGCCATAGTCTTTAAGATACAGCCCATAACGAGCCACCAGCTTGAGGTAGGGGACGTGATCCGGGCTGTTTTGTAACTGGGTGTGGACATAGTTCACTACGGCGGGATGCTGCGGAAACTGGGCGATCGCCCGGTCGGGCTGCTGGAGGTTGAGCAACGCCACGGCGGCTTCCGGCTCCTTGCCATAGTCGCGGATCAGCTGCTGCCATGTCTGCGTTGCCTTGCGTCCTTGACCCGCTTGCCGATAGGCATCTGAGCGCAGCAGGAGAATCCGTGCCGCCATGGGTCGGTAGGTGGCCTCTAAATTTTCAAGCCACCGCAAACTTTCCTGTGGGGCGTTGTGTCGCAGCGCATCCACCGCCAGCAAGTAGCGGGCGCGATCGCGTTTAAGGGGATCTTTGGCCTGTGCCCACTCTTCTAACTGAGCGCGGCGTTGGGGAGGAACCTCTAGGGTGAGTGGATAGAGAGTCTCTAACGGCGGAGCAGACCAATACTGCCGCGCAACGATCGCTCCCACCATCACTAGGACTGGTGCCAGTGCCAGTAAAAGCCAGTTTCGCCAGCGCCGAGAGACTGCCGTAGAGTGTCGTTTCGGCAAAAGTTTCACCTTAGCTCTAGCATCCGTGCCACAACGCGATAGCAACTCGGCAGGTTTGTGTTTAGTTTACCAAAGGTGAGCATAAAGCCCCCTGCCTTAGCTGTGGGATACGCTGAGCGAAGAATTAGAGAGGCTCAGCCCGCCGAATCTAGACTTCCGCGCCTTGAGGTGTGAGGAGCACACCAATGATTTACAGGCTGAAGCACGTTTCTATGCTAGAATGAAGGACTTGGTTATGTCTAACGACTAGCAATTGCCTTGCAAGGGACTTAAGATTATGAGCCGCGTTTGTCA
Organism: Thermostichus lividus PCC 6715; assembly: GCF_002754935.1. Classification (NCBI taxonomy): domain Bacteria; kingdom Bacillati; phylum Cyanobacteriota; class Cyanophyceae; order Acaryochloridales; family Thermosynechococcaceae; genus Parathermosynechococcus; species Parathermosynechococcus lividus. The sequence goes on along the minus strand of NZ_CP018092.1, from coordinate 1,250,922 downwards.
ACTCACCGGAAAAAAGGCCAATAACGCCTACGCCATTTCCCACTCCCATCGGCGGACAAAAAAGCTGCAAGAAGTGAACCTGCAATGGAAACGGGTATGGTGGCCAGAGGGTAAGCGTTGGGTGCGGCTGCGCCTTTCGACAAAAGCCATTAAAACCCTTGAGCGTAAAGGCTTAGCAGCTTTTGCTAAGGAAGCGGGCTTGAATCTCAATAAGCTTTAGACGCTCTAGAGTATGGGCGATCGCACCACTGTTGTGCGGTTACGACAGCACGTCAACCCCCTCAGTCGCAGGTTTCAGCAAGAGGTTGCGGTACCGGATTGGTCACGCATCTACGCCATCGCGTCCCAGCCATTACATCTAGATATTGGCTCAGCGCGTGGCACGTTTCTATTGCAGATGGCGGCCCTGCATCCTGAGCAAAATTTCCTTGGCCTAGAAATTCGCTATCCGTTGGTTGTGGCGGCGAATGAACGCCGCGATCGCCATGGCCTGTTGAACCTGCATTATCTATGGGGTAATGCAAATGCCCACCTAGGGAGGCTACTCCAAGGCGTACCGCTGCAAACGGTGAGTATCCAATTTCCGGATCCATGGTTTAAGCGGCGGCACCACAAGCGGCGAGTGGTCACCCCCGATCTGGTGGCAACCCTTGCGCAGCACCTCTGTCCCGGTGGCCGTGTCATTCTCCAGTCCGATGTCCTCGAGGTTGCCGTTGCCATGGTGCAGCAGTTCCGCGCCCATCCTGCCTTTGCCGCGTCACCACCCGATTGGCTGCCCCAAAGCCCATGGCCTGTGACCACAGAGCGGGAGCAGTACGTTTTGGCGCAGGGGTTACCCGTTTACCGTTGGCAAGGGGTGCTACTTCGCCCTTAAGTGGGCGCGGCGCAGGTTAGCAATGGGGATGTTCAGGCGTTGTTGATGCAGCGCGTAGGTATTGGTGAGCACACAGGTCAAGGGTTCTGTTTGGCGCTGGCACAACAGTTCATGGTGGCCAAAGGCAACGGGGATTGCGCCGCTAGCAAGGAGAAACAAGCCACCAAGAAACCACAGCAGTCGTGGGCGATCGCGCAAACGCAGAGAATCGTCAATGTGCTCAAGGATCTGCATTACAGGTGTTCTGTAAACTACTCCCAGCTAAAGCAGGGAGCTTTTAGTAGCCCTGCAGTTAGCAAGCCAACCGCGAGCCTCTGGGGTGGTTTACAACACCCCCAATCGACCGTTACCAGTGCCTTGAACAACCGTTTCTGGTGTCCGCAGTACAATTATAACCTAAAACAACTGAAGTTGCTAAAGGAGCTTTCCTCCCCGCACTGAAGTACGGGGCTTCCAGCCCTACCCGATGTGAAATTTTGTGGAGCGAGCGTAACAAGCTGTAGCGGTCATAGTAGTCTTAAGTCTAGCCGTTCAGAGATATTTAGGACATAACTCATGGTGCAACGTGGTTCTAAAGTCAGAATTCTCCGCCCCGAATCCTACTGGTACAACGAAATTGGCACCGTTGCCTCGGTCGATCAAAGTGGGATTAAGTATCCAGTGATTGTGCGGTTTGACAAGGTCAACTACACCGGTTTCAGTGGCAGTGCTAGCGGTGTCAACACCAATAACTTTGCCCTCAGCGAAGTGGAAGAAGTAAGTGCTCCCAAAAAAGGGAAGTAGTTGGCTCCCTAGAGCACGTTAGGTGCCCTTGTGCCGGAGTTACCGGAAGTAGAAACAGTGCGGCGTGGGCTAGAGGCGCTGACCCTCCATCAGCCACTTGTGGGAGGGGAGGCGTGTTTAGCCCGCTCGCTTGCTTACCCAGACAGCCCGGATGTTTTTAGGAATGACTTGAAGGGTCGCTACTTTGTGGGATGGCAGCGGCGGGGCAAGTATTTGTTAGGCACGTTCGACAACGGGGCAATACTGGTTGTGCACTTACGCATGAGTGGCCAGTTGTTGTGGCTGGCCACCTCGCAGCCCCTGTGCTCCCATACCCGTATTCGCTGGTTCTTTCCTGAGGGGATGGAACTGCGCTTTGTGGATCAGCGTACCTTTGGGCGGTGTTGGCTGCTTCCCAACTTCGAGGCGATCGCCACTCTGATTCCGACCCTTGCCACCCTTGGCCCAGAGCCGCTAAGCGAGGCCTTCAGTCCTGCATTTTTAGCCGCCCAGTTGCATCGCTGCCGTCGCCCCCTCAAGAGTGCCTTACTCGATCAACGCATTGTGGCCGGCATGGGGAATATCTATGCCGATGAAAGTCTTTTTTTAGCGGCGTTGCATCCGCTGACCCCTAGCGATGCCCTCAACCCCAATCAAGTGGAGCAGCTCCATCAGACGATGCGCCACGTCCTAGAGGCAGGGATTGCCGCAGGCGGTACAACCCTGCGCACCTTTGTTAGCACTCTTGGGGTCAATGGGCGCTACGGCGGACAGGCATGGGTCTATGGCCGCAAAGGGCAGCCCTGCCGGGTGTGTGGCACCCCCATTGAGCAGTTGCGTATTGCTGGGCGCTCAAGTCACTATTGTCCGCAGTGTCAGCCACTGTCGCGGGCAATGGGCAAATAAAGGGTGAGGATCTCGCCAGCGTGGCGATCGTGCCGTTGGGTAACTTTTGCACCAACCGCTTCAATCAAGAGCTTGGCCGCTTGGAAGTTGAGGCTCAGTTGGCCGGTTGCCGGATGCCAGAGTAAAAGTTGCCCAAGGGAGGCTAGATCACTGCGGTGTTTATACTGGGGCGATCGCAACTCGAGTTTGACGTGATGCCCCGCTGGCTGCACCACTAACTGAAGGGCGCTCTCAGCAGCAAGGGTTTGGCTGTAGTATTCCACCAACCCGGTGAGCACCTGATCCAGCGACTCCGGATCACTGAGCACCACTGGCAGGTTGGCAGGGCACTGGAGAGTTAAGCTCACTTGGCGGCGTGCGGCCTGCTTCTGCCAGCGCGGTAAATTGGTTGTCAACAACGTCTGAAGGCACGTGCGCCCCAAGGCCATGGGTGTTTTTGATGCGGGACTAGAGAGCATCTCAGCGGCTTGGGTGAGCAGATCAAAGCGGGTCATTTGCTCATGGATTTCTTGGCCAATTTTATGCAGGTACTGGTAAGTGCGCTGGGGCAAGTCCTGCTGGCGCTGGAGCAGTTGGATAAACGTATTGATGGTGGTTAGGGGAGTGCGCACTTCGTGGGCAAGGGCTTGGAGAATATTGACATCCGCAGCGTCTGGGGCAGTTGGCGTGGCGGTGGCTGGCGTGGGCACAGGCTGGCTATAGTCCAGCAGCCACTGACCAAACTGGCTCACCAGCCGATAGCTAGGGCAGCGAATACCAACCTCCTGCAACCACTCATCAATCGGTTCCAACCCTGAGAAGGGGTGCTCTTGCCGTAAATGCTGCCAAAATGTATAGATTTCTTCCGGAGCGAAGGAAAATCGTAACCCCTGCTCTGGCTGATACACCAGCAGTACACTAACCTCAGCGCTCAACACCAAGCAAAAGGGGCTAAGCCAACCACTGGCACTTGGAATGATCGTCACTTGGGGAAGTTGCTGACGCTCTTGGGCGGGTAGGTACGCCAGCGATCGCCCCTGCGCCAGCACGTAGGTTTTAAGCGCCGGATAGTCAAGAATTAAACTGGGGGAAGACACCAAAAAACCGGTACTAGGGGCGCTATAGCGCAGTAGCTCCTCCAACGCCCTGACCCCAGCATGCCACTGCCAAAAGCGATCCGTCTGCGGTGGATCGCGCAGCGTATCACGGGTATAGGTGGCCGAACGCGGACGAAGCATGGCAGGAACCCCAACTGCTTTGACCATAGCGGCTGTTGAGGGATTCGCCTAGGGGTAAAACCGTACTCAAAGGGCGATCCTGCCGTACAAGTCATAGACATCGGCGGCAGTAATTTCCACCGGCATGATAGCGCCGAGCTGAGCCGTCCCCTTCACGTAAACCACACCATCCACATCGGGGGCAAAGCGGGGCGAGCGGCCAAGGAATTCCCCCGTTTGCGGGTTCTCTTGCTCCATGAGGACAGGAACCACCTTCCCTACTTCGGCAAGGTTTTTACGCTGGGCAATGGGCTGCTGTAGTTCCATAAGGCGATTGCGGCGGGTGGTTTTTACCGCCTCCGGCAGTTGATCGGGCAGGTGGTAGGCGGCAGTGCCTTCCTCCGCAGAGTAGGTAAACACCCCCACATGATCAAACTCGTGACGCTGCACAAACTCGCAGAGGTGCTCAAAGTGAGCCTCAGTTTCTCCCGGAAACCCAACAATAAAGGTCGTCCGCAGGACAGCACCCGGCAGTTGGGCTTTGACCTGTTCAATGAGGCGATCGTTCACGCCTGCCTGCCAAGGGCGATTCATGGCGCGTAACACATCAGGGTGGGAGTGCTGCAAGGGCAAATCAAGGTAGGGCAACACATTGGCAGTGTCGCGGATGGCAGCCATCACCGCCTCGCTTAAACCAGTTGGATAGGCATAGTGGAGGCGAATCCACGGCACATCCACCTCCCCAAGGGCGCGGATCAGATCAGCCAGTTTTGGCTGGCCGTAGAGATCCAAGCCGTAGTTGGTGGTAATTTGTGAGACCAGAATAATTTCCTGCACCCCCTCAGCCGCCAGTTGGTGGGCTTCGGCAACAATGGATTCAATGGAGCGCGATCGCTGATCGCCCCGCAGGTGCGGAATAATACAAAAGGCGCAGCGGTAATCACAGCCTTCCGCAATCCGCAGGTAGGCCACTGGCTCTGGGGTTGTGCGATAGCGGGGCACCGTTTCATCGGCAATGTAGGTTGGCACGGCACTCACCCGCTGCACCCGCTCACCCGTTTCAGCCCGCTCAATGACCTCAACAATGTGTTGGTAGTCACCACTGCCAACAACCGCCACCGCTTCGGGAATCTCCGCCAATAATTCCCCCTGAAAGTGCTGCGCTAGGCAGCCGGTAATCACAATTTTTTTATTGGCCTCTGCGAGTTCGACAAGGGTGCGCACCGACTCTTGGCGGGCAGCTTGGATAAAACTACAGGTATTGACAATAACGTAATCGGCCTCGGTTTCATCGGTGCCTACTCCGTAGCCTGCTGCTGCCAACAACCCAATCATATGTTCAGTGTCAACACGATTTTTGTCGCAGCCAAGATGGGCGATCGCAATTTTGGGTTTATTGGGCATAGAGAGTAGCAGGATGCATGTTAACAGTAGGGGGTAATGTCCTCACCGCACTCATCGGCTAAGTACGTCAGCGATCGGAAGCGTAACCCCACTAACTGATCATAAAGGGGATTGAGTTTACAGAGGGGGGAATGTGAACAATTTTGCGCCCAAAGAGGGTGATGTCGCGCTCAAAGGGGCATTGGGGGGGAATTAAACGGCAGAGAAACCGCGCCACCTTGGCATCTTTTACTTCGAGGTCGTCTAACCAGTTGCGCACTGGATCTAGCAGCCGCAGGGTGTGCTCACCGGCGTCGTGCCGCCCGTCAAGGGTATGTTTTAGGGATTCCAAAGCGTCAATTTCTAGCCCCAGGGCACGGCAGAAGCGTTGTAGTTCAGCATCTTCGGATTGGGAGTAAATGCCGTTGGCCAGCCCCACCATAACCGCTGTGCGCAAGAAGTTTTCAGCCAAGGGGCGATCGCCCCCAAAGGCAGCAACTAATTCGGCATCCGTGACGGGGGAAAAATGATCAATGTCAATGTCAGGGGCAATTTCGTCTTGGATGAGGCTGGCAATGAGCTTCTGCTCCTCGGGGTCAAAGTGGCCGTCAGCACAGGCAACACTCAACAGTCCTTTAATCCATGTGCCAGTTTGCTCAGGGGTTAACTCCGCTGTCGTATCTGTTGTCGTTGTCATCCTACTTGCCTAGTGGGTTGAATACTCCTGCCTCATTATTGACTGTACCCCATAGCACCCTAGCGTCCGTAAAATCCTTGCTACAATTAACGAAGTTTTGTTAAGCAACCTGTACTCTCCTTGACTGCTTCGCTGTTGCCCTCAACCACTTCATCCTCGTGGCACGCCCTTGAGCCGCTATGGCAGGGAGACTTTGCAACGATCCAGCAGGGGCTGCCCCACGATCTGCTTGCCCCAGCATGGCAAATTCTCATCTTAGGAGATGGCTCCCCCACGCGGCACCTACAACTGTTGACCCGCGAAGCAACGGAAGTGGATGTGATTGATATGTCGGCCATTGGGCATGAACATGATGCTGCGCCACCCCAACTGCAACTGATTCCGGGGCCACGCCTGCGCCGTCAGGTGTGGTTGCGCACGGCCTCGGGTCAGCGCCTTGCCTACGCAGCCTCCTGGTGGGAAGCCGCCCATGTGGATGAGTACTTGCAAAACCGCGCTATGCCCATTTGGACGAACCTTGCCCAGCGCAAAGTAGAACTTTATCGCGATATTCAAGCCGTTTATTTCGGCCACTGCGATACCCTTGCTGCTGCGTTTGGCGAAGCAGGGCCGTTTTGGGGTCGCCACTATCTGTTTTGGCACGATCGCCGCCCCCTAACCCTTATTTACGAAGTGTTTTCCCCCTATCTCTGTCGCTACCTTGGCCCGATGGGGAGTACCCTCGATAGCTTGCAAGCGCCTTACTCTGACCTCAACGCCTGCCGATAGACCTCTACCTGACGGTCAATCCCCGTAATAGCAGTACCAACAACCACTGCATGGGCACCGAGGGCTAGTGCCTTAGCGGCCATGGCTGGACTGGCAATGCCCCCCTCGCAGAGGATAGGTACGCTCAAGGTTTGCACCAGCGCCGTCAATAGCTCCCAACTCGGAGGTGTCTCTGCCGCCGTTGCCTCTGTATAGCCAAATAGGGTGGTGGCAACCCAATCAGCGCCCGCACTCACAGCTGCTGCGGCACTGGCAACCGAGTCAATATCCGCCATGACGAGCTTGCCCAGTTCAGTGTGAATCCGTTCAATCAAGGGGGCTAAGGGTTCCGGGCGGCTGCGCTCCGTCGCATCTAGGGCAATGACATCTGCCCCCGCTGCGGCAACGGCCATCGCATCGGCAAAGCGAGGGGTAATGTACACCGGAGTTTCAGGCAATACCTGCTTCCATAGGCCAATAATCGGCACGTTCACCCCTTGGCGAACTGCACGGATATGTTCCGGCGTGTTGATCCGCACCGCTACGGCGCCTCGCAGAACCGCCGCTTGAGCCATGGCCTTAATGATCTCCGGTGCGGCTAAGGGGGAGTCTGGAGGGGCTTGGCAGGACACAATCAGACCACCACGCACCACCTCAGTGATTGTTTGCTGCAGCACTGTCCCTCCCTGCACCGTTGTAGTGCCTCTACCCAACCCACTGTACCCCACCGCGACCATAGGTCTTTCTCAATAGGGCAAATATAAAGAAAAGATTAAAAACCCCCAAAGGGCAATGTTAGTATTCCGATTAACAGATTTAGAAATGTTAAGATTCTTAATATATCTAATACATCTGCTAAAAAGCTGTTAAAGCACCACTGGTTTGACTGCACCCTTTAGCAGGAGAGTTTGTCCGTACTACCCTAAAGAACCAATATCAAAAGCATTTCAACGACTAACTGCTGTCAACCTTCATATCGAGCGATGGTGACTATGGAGACTTCAAAAGACTTGGTACGTACTTATCTGCGGGAGATTGGTCGTGTACCGTTACTAACCCACGAGCAAGAAGTTATCTATGGTAAACAGGTACAGCACCTTGCCCTACTCAATGAGCTGCGCGAACAGCTTGCCACTGACCTCAAGCGTGAACCAACTCTACAGGAGTGGGCAACTGCCGCTAATATCAACCCAGCGGAGCTAGAGAGCGCTATTGAGATGGGCGAGCGGGCTAAGCGCAAGATGGTGGAAGCCAATCTGCGCCTAGTGGTGTCGGTGGCCAAGAAGTATATTAAGCGCAATGTAGATCTGCTGGATCTGATTCAAGAGGGCACGATTGGGATGCAGCGGGGGGTGGAAAAGTTTGATCCGACGAAGGGGTATCGCTTTTCTACCTATGCGTACTGGTGGATTCGCCAAGCTATTACGCGGGCGATCGCTGAGAAGGGGCGCACCATTCGGCTCCCCATTCACATTACCGAGAAGCTCAACAAAATCAAGAAGGCGCAACGCCAACTCTCCCAGCGGCTAGGACGAGCCGCCACCATTAACGAACTGGCTGCAGAACTGGAACTCACCCCAGCCCAAGTGCGGGAGTATCTGGAGCGGGCGCGGCAGCCCTTGTCGTTGGATGTGCGGGTGGGGGACAACCAAGATACCGAACTGGGCGAACTGCTGGAGGATACCTCGATTTCGCCGGAAGAGTTTACGGCTCAGTCGTCCTTGCGCAGTGATTTAGAGCGGCTGATGGCGGACTTAACCCCGCAGCAACGCCAAGTGCTGTCTCTGCGGTTTGGGCTGGAAGACGGTCAACCCCTGACCCTCGCCAAGGTGGGTGAGTTGTTAAACATTAGCCGGGAGCGGGTGCGGCAAATTGAGCGGGAAGCCCTCAGTAAGCTGCGCAAGCGCCGGAGCGATATTCATGAGTACCTTGCTAGTTAGGGGACATTTTAGGGAGCTGCCAGCACCAGCACTGCATTCTGGCCGCCAAAGCCATAACTACAGCAGAGAATCCGCCGCAGGTGAGCAGCCCGTGCCTTCAGGACAATATCGAGGTCAAAGGCAGGGTGCTGACAGCCTACACAGGGGGGAATGTGCTGGTCTTTCAGAGATAAACAGGATAGGGCGGTGGCGATCGCCCCTGCTGCCCCAAGGGTATGGCCAACCGCCCCTTTGCTGCTGGTAACGGGGGTATGGAACCCAAACAGTTTTTGGATCCAGGCCGCTTCTGCTGCATCATTTAGCCGGGTGCCGGTGCCATGGCTATGGATATAGTCAATCTCTGCAGGGGTGCATTGGCTCTGATGCAGAGCCTTTTGAATGGCGGCGATCGCCCCTTCTTGGCGTAAACTTGGCGCAGCGATCTGTTCGGCATCGGCGGTGAGACCGACCCCAGCAATGGCACCATAGGGCTGAACTTGGCGAGAGCGGCTATGGCGCTCCGACTCCAGCACTAGAATGGCACCGCCCGCCGCCAACCCCAAGCCGTGGCGATCGCGATCGAAGGGCGCCACCCGCTCAGAGGCTAACACCCCCAACCGCTGAAAGCCAGCAAACGTCAGGGGAGACAGGGGCGACTCTACTGCCCCTGCGAGCACGACCTCGCACTGCCCCTGCTGGATCAGCATTGCCCCTTGGGCGATCGCCCAAATCCCGGTAGCGCAGGCCGCCGTCGGATTCAACACCGGACCAACGATGCCCGCCTGTTGAGCCACTTGCTGGGATACCGCCGCCGGTAACCGCTCTAGCCAGTAATTCAGGGGGAGCGATGGTTCCCCGGTGCACAGCCATGCTTCCCACTGGGCTTGAAAACTACGACTAGAGCCAACGACGACCCCCCCATCCACCAGAGGCGCGGCTAAACCTGCATCCGCTAGTGCTTCAGCAACGGTTTGGCTCAGAATTGTCTCTAAGGGTTGGGTTGTTGTGCCGATAACGCCTACGGTTCCGGTTGGTAAGCCCTTTGGCTGTAACCCGGTGTCCCCCTGAAGATACCGCTGCCACGTTTGGGGGGCGTTTTCACCAAGGGTAGTCAATAGACCAATTCCCGTAATCAGAACCGTCACAGTGGCACGTAGCAAGTACTGGGGCTAGCCTGGAGCTGGAGGCTAAGGGGGCGATCGCCGTGAATGTACAAGATTCTTGGTTGAGGGGGCAACGCTTGTGATCCCCACAGTAGGGTGACACTACCGGGGGTAACTGGTCTAGGGTCGAGGATTCAGACGTTAGCCAAAGAATCGGATCAATGGGGTAGGGGGCAGCCGTGGCCTGGGGTTGGATATCTGCTAAGGTGCGCAGAACCGCTGCTTGTCCGTGCACCATCCCCGTGGCAGCACTCCAAAATTGTACGGGAATTTGCTGTTGCTGGCTATACACGTAGAGGCTGGCTGCGGCAATCACGGCCTGTTCAAAATCCTCCTCCTGCCAGCGGGGGGTTGTATCAAGGGCAATGGTGATGGCATTGCCACCGCTGAAGGTGTCGAACTCCCGCACCCGCAGTTCGCCGTAGCGGGCACTCGTGCGCCAATGGACTAAGCGCAACGGATCGCCCCAGCGGTAGGGTCTCAAGGAGCGAGTAATGCCCTCTTGAGCAACGTGGAGATGGTGTTGGCGATCGCGCCAGTCTTGGGACAGTTCTTGACCCAGTTGATCCAGCAGGGGACAGTGGTGCAGTTGCAGTACTTGGGGATAAACCACCAGTTGGCTTGGCACACTCACCTGCCGTTGACACCAAAATAGACCCAAGGGTGAGGCCGTTCGCAGGGAGACCCACTGCCAATCGTAAACCCCCCGCCGGTGTGGGATGAGGTCGTACTGCCAGTCGTAGGTGTGGTGGGGCAAAATTTCGGCAATGGCCTGCTGCGGCGGTTGGCTTTGGGTCGGTGACCAGAGGGCACGGGGCAGCCGATCAATCACCTGAAGGCTATTTCGGGGGGAGGTGGTGGCATTGGTTAAAAAAAGATGCAACCGCAGGCGATCGCCCGCGTGCACAGGCGTTACAGGTGCGCGCTCTAAAACTATCCCTCGCAGATGTCGCGGCGGCAGAATCGCAGCAACAATTAATAACCCCAAAATAATACCAGTAATGACGTATAGCCAACCGGCCATGGAGTTCACTGCCGCCGCAAATAAAAAGAGAGTCATCCCCAGCAGCAGCCCACCGCCATAGGCAGGTGTAACCCAGCGGCGTTCTAAAAAGTGATTCAGGCGACGCAGCCAAGCCATTGCAGTGCTACCCTACGGTTTATGAGCGGGACTCCGCTGCCAGCAGCGATGGAAAGGAACGGCAAAGCACCTGCTGCAGAGCTTGGCGAAAATCTCCCTTTACCAGTGCTGGGTCAAACCGCTGTACTAGCTCGCCGCGCTCAAAAAATAGCAGGGTGGGTAAGGTCGTGAGTTGAAAATGGCGGCTTAGGGCAAAATGCTCATCAGCATTGATTTTGAGCACCTGTAACCGCTGCGGCAAGGACTGCTCCAGTTGATCCAAGAGGGGATCAATGAGGCGGCACAGGCCGCACCAGGGTGCCCAAAAATGGACAATGACAGGGACTGGCGCACTGTGAATTTGCCGCTGAAAGCCTTCGATACTAAAAGTGGTTTGAAGACGGTTCACGTTGTTATCTCGGTTTGTCTTGGGATCATCCTACCAGTCAGCGGCAGTTTTGCAGCAGGTTTAGACCATCCCAGTCAGCCACCGATCCAGCAATTGCTCTAAGTAGGGGATCAGTACTTGGGTTTGCCCAGCCTTCGCCACTATGTCAGCCGCCGATTGAGTGTATGCCCCTGAGCCTAACTCAGTGCCACAGTGGTGGATGAGATCCGCAATGGTGGCCGGGGTCACTTCAAGGTGAAATTGCAATCCCAAGACGCGATCGCCCCAAAGGAAGCCTTGCTGCTGGCAGACAGCACTGGTGGCTAGGGGGATCGCTCCCGGCGGCAAGCTAAAGGTATCGCCATGCCAATGAAAAACGGTGAGGGAGGATGGCCACGCCTGAAACCATGGGTGCTGTTGAGCGGCAGGGGTGAGGTGAATAGGATACCACCCAATTTCTTTGGCAATACCGGCGGTAACGCTAGCCCCGAGCACCTGGGCTAGGAGTTGTGCCCCCAGACAAATACCCAGAATTGGCATCCCGTGGGCGATCGCCGCCCCTAGAAATGCCTTTTCTGCCCGTAACCAAGGATAAACTGCTTCGTCATCGACCCCCATCGACCCACCCATAACAATCAAGGCATCGATGTCTGCAAGCGTGGGGAGGGTTTCACCAGCGTAAAGATGGGTACCCTGCCAGTGATGTCCCCGCGAGTGTGCCCATGCTGTAATGTGAGCGGGGGGTTCAAAGGGCACATGTTGCAGGTAGTGCAGCCGCATCGCTTATGAAGGGGTAGATGTGGTATCCCCGAGAATACGTGCTTTATAATCATTGACCTTTTGGGTTAATTCTCGCCGTCCTGAATCAAACAAGACATAGCGATACAGGAACCAAGTGCCGTAGCCAAAACCAATGAGTTGGCAGGTGGGTGCCAACAGGGGAATAGCATTCACAACTTCCAAAATCGCGATCGCCAGTGCCACAAAGGGAACCGTTGCCAAAATAATCAGCAGCGTCCGTAGGGGTTGCTTGTACTCTCCCAAAAATGTACTCACCTGATCGGGAAAGACCGTCAGCACCCAGTACAGCTTTTCGCGGGCTTGTTGCCACTGCTCATCGGTTAACCCTCCCACCGTAGGGGCGGGTGTTGCGGGTTCACGTCCAGCTAAACTGCCGGCTGGAGTTGTGTCCACCTCAAGAACGGAGGCTTCTGTATGGGTTGTTTCCGTGGCTGGCGATGTTTCAAATTCATTCATGCGATTAGTTTCCTGACGCTCGTTCCTAACGCTGATGAGTGACATGGCTTACGGGTCTAAGTATAGTACAGAAATTGGCACGACCGCGCCGTTAAGTTCTACCCCCATGCCTAGGGGCAAACTTGCGGTGCTGGCTGGCACAGTCGTTGCGAGAGTCACGTCAGGAGAACTTGCCCCATGCGGACTTGCTATGGGTGGTTAATGGGTTGCTTGGTGGCGATCGCCCCGCTGTCTAACCAGCGTGCCCTTGCCGCTCCCCAAACCGTTGAGTGCGACATTTTAGTGATTGGCGGTGGCTTAGCTGGCGTGGCCACTGCTTACGAAGGATTACGCTACGGCAAAACTGTTTGCCTTACCGAAATCACCGATTGGTTGGGGGGGCAACTGTCAGCCCAGGGCACCTCTGCCCTCGATGAACAACTGCGCCAGCGACAACAGTGGTGGTTTCCCGCTGGCTATAGCCAACTCCGTCGCCGCATCATTGCCCAAAACCGCCCGGGAGATTGCTGGGTCAGTGAGGTTTGCTTTCTGCCAGCAGTGGGGGCAACCCTTGTGAGTGACCTGCTGCAAGAAATGGCGGCTCAGGGGCGGGGCACCCTCAAGGTGTTTCTCAATACAGTGGTGCAGGAGATCACCCCCGCAGACGATCCACAGCAACCCGGGCAACTCATCCGCCATGTGCGCGGCATTCAACACCGACGTGCCCCCCAAGCCCCACCGCTAAATACCGACCCCCTCTCCCAAACTCTGGCAGACATTTACAGCGATCAAGACTCACCACGGTTGAGCAAAACCATTCTCAATTTTCAGCCCCCCACCGCGGGCGACTGGATGGTGATTGAAGCCACTGAAACAGGAGAGGTGCTGGCCTTGGCGGATCTCCCCTATCGCTTGGGGATTGATCCTGTGAGCGTGGACAACCCGTCCGCCTCTAGTCCTGTTCCCTATCCCTACTGCCCCCAAGCCATTACCTATACCTTTGCCCTTGAGGTCATGGCTGAGCCTCAAACCTATCGCCGTCCCGCCAGTTACGATCGCTTTGCCCCCTTTTACAGCTATGCCCATTTGCGTTTTGGCCAAGAGCCAGTATTGGTGCTCACCTATCGGCGCATTTTTAGTGCTCAGCCCGCTCAAGGCTCCCGACAAGTCAGTGTGGGGGATATTTCGATGCAAAACTGGGAGCGGGGCAATGACTACGGCCCAGGAACGGCGATGGATAATTTATTGTTGACGCGATCGCAACTGCTGGCCAGTGGTCAACTCCAACCCCGACGCTGGCAGGGAGGCTGGCGGATTGCTGGCTTAGCGGCAGCAGAAGAACTGGCACGGAATTACTTTTACTGGCTGGCCACTGGCACCACCGATGCAGTCTTAGGGGATAACATCAAGCAACCCAACCCCTATCTGCGCTATCTACAGGGGTATGATTCGCCGATGGGCACGGCTCATGGCCTGTCTAAATTCCCCTATATTCGCGAAGGGCGACGGTTGGTGGGTCGCTATCAGGGGGGCTGGCCAGCGGGGTTTAGTATTGATGAGATTGATATTTCTGCAAAGCCCTACTGGCAAGATCCTTACTATCCCCAGACTCTCGGTGCAGAGCAGTTCCAACAACTAGCGATTCGCATGGGTGGGTTGCAGGGACTGGCGGTTGCTCGCGGTGTGCTTCCCCTGAGTCAGATGCAATGGCGGCGTCGGGCGCGACTTTATCCCGACAGTATTGGCATTGGCTACTATCCCATTGATTTTCATCCCTGTATGCTGCAACACCCCCAGAAGCTGCAGGTAATATTGAACGCCCGCGAGAACGTCAAGGGGCTGGTCAAACCTATCCGTTCCAAGTGCCCTTGCGAGCATTGATTCCCCCCCGCATCAATAATTTACTGGTGACCGGCAAAAATATTGCCACCAGCCATATTGCGGCTGCGGCCTATCGGGTGCACCCCTACGAGTGGTCGGTGGGGGCTGGCACAGGCACGGTGGCCGCCTACGTTCTTGAGCAGGGTTTGCGCCCCCATCAGCTTACGGAACCGCTGCCCCTTTATAGCCCCCATCTGGTACAGGTGCAGCGGCGGTTACAGGCGGCGGCCAACCCCATTGCTTTTCCAGACAATTTTTAGGAACGCCTCCGCTGAGAATGGCAACCTTGACACTCCCACCGACTAAAGTCGGGGGATTCTTACGCAGTCCACAAACGAACTCGTAAAGGCGTGAGCAAACCGCCCCTACACAGTTCCTTGAGGCAAAGCCCCAAAGTTCTGCTTACTTGTAACAACTGTCGCCGATTGGGTTTTTCACCAAGGATGGCGATTAAGTATAGATTAGCACAGAGCAACTAAAGTTGCTAGGTAGCTTTTCCTCCCCGTACTTTAGTACGGGGCTACCAAGCTATCCCTCTGTGTAGGCTACTGCGGCGGTAACTGAACCTGCTATGGTTGATGGGGAGCTATTGGAGTGCGACAGTCTTTGCCATGAGTCCTAACTACCGCCGCGTCTTGCTCAAATTGAGCGGTGAAGCCCTCATGGGTGGCCTCAACTACGGTATTGACCCGAAAGTAGTTCAGGCCTTTGCCAGTGAAATTGCCCAAGTGGTTCAAGCAGGGGTACAAACAGCTATTGTTGTGGGCGGTGGCAACGTCTTTCGGGGGATGAAGGGGGCTGCCGCTGGCATGGATCGAGCAACGGCGGACTACATTGGCATGATTGCCACAGTGATGAATGCCATGACCCTGCAGGATGCCCTTGAACAAATGAATGTGCCCACCCGGGTACAGACGGCGATCGCGATGCAGGAGATTGCCGAACCCTACATTCGTCGCCGCGCTATCCGCCATCTGGAAAAAGGCCGCGTGGTGATCTTTGGCGCTGGCTCTGGGAATCCCTTTTTTACCACGGATACTACCGCTGCGCTGCGAGCCGCAGAAATTGATGCCGAAGTTATTTTCAAAGCAACCAAGGTGGATGGGGTCTATGATGCCGACCCTCAAGAAAACCCAAATGCCCGACGCTATCGAACGTTAACCTACACCCACGCCCTGACCCATAACTTGGCGGTCATGGACAGTACGGCGATCGCCCTGTGTAAAGATAATGATATCCCCATCATTGTGTTTAGCTTAGAAACGGCGGGCAATATCTACCGTGCGTTGACTGGGGAACCCATTGGTACGATGGTTGGAGGCTCCTGTGAAATTAGCTGATGTCGAAGAGCGGATGCAAAAATCCGTGGAAGCAACCCAGCACGACTTTAATAGTATCCGCACGGGTCGCGCCAATGCGGCCTTACTAGACCGGGTGATGGTGGATTACTACGGCACTGAAACGCCCCTGCGCTCCTTAGCTACTATTTCCACCCCCGATGCAACAACAATTCTCATTCAGCCCTACGATCGCTCCAGCCTTGCCGCTGTTGAAAAAGCGATTCAACTGTCGGATCTGGGTTTAACCCCCAACAATGACGGCACCAGTGTGCGCTTAAATATTCCCCCCCTCACTACCGAACGCCGCAAAGAATTAGTGAAAACAGCCGCCAAAATTGCTGAAAATGGTAAAGTTGCGATTCGCAATATCCGCCGCGATGCTATCGATCAGGTGAAAAAACAAGGGAAAGCAGGTGAGCTGTCTGAAGATCAAGTCAAGGATCTACAGGATAAGCTTCAGAAGTTAACCGATAAGTACATCAGCAAAGTAGATGCCCTGCTCGCAGAAAAAGAAAAAGATATTATGACAGTTTAGGCCACTGCAATGACGGGCAACAGTACAGACTATACCTATAGTGCTGCGGAGTTTGCCCAGCGCGGCATTCAAGGCAGCGATCGCCTTGCCTTTGACCAAGTGGCCGCACGGATTCAAGCACTTGGTTGTTGTGGGCAGGCGCTTGATGTTGGCTGTGGAGCGGGGCGATCGAGCCGTTTTTTGAAGTCTTTGGGGCTAGAGGTCACTGGTCTGGATGTGAATGAGGCCATGCTTACCTACGCGCGGCAGCAGGATCCCCATGGCCACTATGTGCAGTCCAACGCCAATCACCCCTTTCCCTTTGCTGATGGTCAGTTTGATGTGTTTCTCTCAACATGGATGGTGTTGGAAATTGCTGACTATGCCACACTCATCAATGTTATGGCGGAAATTTGCCGTGTTCTTAAGCCCAATGGCGTAGGTTGGGTGGTGACCACGACCCCAGAGTTTTACAGTCATCGTTGGCTGAGTTGTGAGGTGAATTTTCCCGAAAACCAACCGCCGCTACGCTCAGGTCAGCAGGTCAAGGCACGGTTGTTACCCGAAAACATAGTTGTGACGGATACGTTCTGGAGCGAGGCAGACTATCGTCAGGCCTTTGCTCAGGCGGGCTTCACCACCTGTCAGCTCTACACGCCCCTCGCAACAGGGGAGGATTGGCTCGATGAAACTCGAGTGGCTCCCTACGCTATCTACGAACTCTCTAAGGGTTGCTGATGTTTACAGGCATTATTCAAGCGGTTGGACAGGTGCAGTGGCACTCCGAGCACCAGTTGCTCATTACTGCGGCGATGGCACCGTTTCTCAAGGAGATGGCTATTGGCGATAGTATTGCTGTGGATGGGGTGTGCCTGACGGTGGAAACCTTTGATCGCAGCAGCTTTCGGGTGAGTGTCTCTCCAGAGACGCTCCAGCGCACGACCCTAGGGGAAAAAGCCCAGCAAGGTGCGGCGGTCAATTTGGAGCCAGCATTGCGGGTCGGGGATAAACTGGGTGGGCATTTTGTAACCGGTCACGTGGATGGGGTGGGCTCTCTGAGGGCGATCGCCCCCACTGGCGAGAGTTGGGAGCTGACCGTTGCCGCACCCCTAGCCGTTGCTACGTACATCATTCCCAAGGGCAGTATTGCCATCAACGGCATTAGCTTGACGGTGGCTGCCTGTAATGAACTGGGGGATGAATTTACGGTGGCGGTTATTCCCCATACCTATCGGGAAACAACCCTCCAGTTTCTTCAGATTGGGGATGCCGTGAACTTAGAAGCCGATCTCCTTGGGAAATATACCCATAAACTGTTGGGGCGCTCAGCGGCACCAGCAACCGACTCAACCATTGATATCCCCTTCCTCCAAACCCATGGCTATGCCTAACCCCACAGCGGCGGTTGATGTGGGGATGGGTGGGGGGTGCGTCATATTCTGTAGGCTTGAGCCGCCCTGAAAGGGATCAACCCTTGATAGCAAGTTCTCCCTCAATGCTCCTATCCCTCGAATAGATTTGGTTTGTCGATTTAGGGCGATCGCCGCACCGGTTGCGCAGCGAGGGCGAGAGCCGTCTCCGTCGGCATTACGACGTTCCGGGCTAGCCCTAGGGTTTTCAATATCCAGATAGCCCACCACGTGACATCAATCTCCCACCACTGCCAGCCTGCCTTCGCCACATGGGGATAGGCGTGGTGGTTATTGTGCCAGCCCTCGCCATAGGTCAAAATCGCAGCCCACCATAGGTTACGGGAATTATCGTTGATGTGAAAGGTGCGATACCCCCACATATGGGTGACGGAGTTGATCAACCAAGTGCTATGCCACAGCAACACTGACCGCAGGAAAACACCGTAGATGACGAAGGGCCAGCCGCCTAGGGCATACAGGGCGATCGCGAGGGGCAGTTGCAGCAGAATGAAGTAGCGGTTGAGCCAGCGGTAGAAGCCTTGGCGAACTAGGTCAGGCGCAAATTTTTGGTAGCGATCGTAGTTGAAGTAGTCGGGATGGGGATAGATCATCCACAGCATGTGGCTCCACCAAAAGCCACGCTTAGCGGAGTAGGGATCCTGCTCCACATCCTCCGTATGGGCGTGGTGTAGTCGATGGCCGGCCACCCAGAAGATCGGCCCGCCCTGTAGAGCCATTGCCCCCACTAGGGCGATCGCATATTCCAGCCAGCGGGGAACCTGAAAGCTGCGGTGGCTGAGCAGGCGATGGTAGCCCAAGCAGATGCCAATGCTGCCAAACAGCCAATGGAGCAGGAGCATCACCCCCAAGGCCGACCAAGAGAAAAACCAAGGAGCCAGCATGGCTAAGGCATGGACAGCGGTGAAGAAGAAGACAATCAGCCAGTTGAGGGGATAGCGAGTGGGTTGACTTGGTGCACTAGTGGTCATAATCAATCTATATCAATCTATATAGATTTGGAGAATACGTTGCCGGTGCGATCGCCCAGGTAGGCATCAAATACAGCAGCAATGTTGCGAATCAGCAGGCGGCCACTGGGGGTTACTTCGATGCCATCCCGCGAGCGCTTCAGCAAGCCATCGGCTTCTAGGGCATCGAGCTGGGGCAAGACGGGGGCAAAGTAGTCGTTGAAGTCGAGGTCAAACCTGAGGTGATACTTGGCTTCTAGATCCTGCACCGAGAGTTGGAACTGACACATCAGTTCCATGATCACCGTTCGACGAATCAGATCATCTTGGCTGAGCCGCACGCCGCGCTCGATGGGAAGCTGGTTGGTATCTAAAGCTCGGTAGAAATCCCCAATGCGCTTATGGTTTTGGACATAGACATCCTGCACCATGCTGATGGAGGTCATGCCAAATCCAACTAGGTCAGACTCGGGCTGGGTGGTGTAGCCTTGGAAGTTGCGATGGAGTTTGCCGGTCTGCTGGGCGATCGCCAGTTCGTCGTTGGGCTTGGCAAAGTGATCCATGCCGATAAACACATAGCCTGCATCGGTTAACTGGGCGATGGTTTGCTGAAGGATTTGGAGCTTTTCCGCACTGCTGGGCATTTCTGATGCGGGCATGCGCTTTTGAATCGGCTTCATCCAGGGAATATAGGCAAAGTTAAACACCGCGATGCGATCGGGGTTGAGCGCTAGGGTTTTTTCTACTGTTTCCCGGAAGCTATCCACGGTTTGGTAGGGCAATCCATAGATCAGATCCACATTGACACTCTTAAAGCCCGCCTCCCGGATCCAGTCCATCACGTTAAATAGCATTGATTCTGGTTGTATCCGGTTGATCGCTGCCTGTACCGTGGGGTTAAAGTCTTGGATGCCAAAGCTAATGCGATTAAATCCAAGCTGCCGCAGATGATTGAGATACTGGCGATCGCCATCTCGAGGGTTAATCTCAATGGAAATTTCGGCTCTGTCATCAAAGGTAAACTGCTGGGAAATCTGTTCCCATAGATAGTCAACCTGATGGATATTTAGATAATTAGGCGTACCGCCGCCCCAGTGGAGTTGGTGCACCCGGCGATCGCGAGAGATCAGGGGCGCTATCTGACGAATATGGCGCACCAAGTAATCGACGTAGGGTGCAGCAATGCCCTTACGCGGTGTCACGATGGTATTGCAGCCGCAGAAATAGCAAGCGGTTTCGCAAAAGGGAATGTGGCAATAGAGGGATAGGGGTGTTTTCTTATAGTTTCCCAGAGCGATCGCCGCTCGAAATGAGGTTGTATCAAAATTGGGAGATAGCTCTGTTGCAGGAGGATAGCTCGTGTAGCGCGGCAGTGGCTGATTGTATTTGTTGAGCAGAGCCGCATCAAATTCAACGGTCTGAGAAAGCGGTTTCATGATGGCTAGGTTTCATACGTCAAATGGATGAGCAGATCAATCGAGTCGGAACAGTCCCAAGCTACCCCAGCACATGTCGAATGCTGTATCACCTGACGCTCGGATTTCAAGCGCTGAACCTTCAAAGAGCGGATTCCCCAAGCGCCAATGCCTAGCCTAGGACGAGTTCGCGATCGCCCCCTTGGGCATGGGGCGTGGTGCTGCCGGGGCGATCGTGGCGCGTGAGCAGGTGAAAGGTATGCTCTCCGATGGCGGCCTTTACATCCTCTTCCAGCTCGTGCATGATGTTGCGGTTGAGCATAAAGGCATCATTAGCGGCGGCAATCATCCGTTCCACCGTATCCTCATCAATGGGCAGAGAATCAAGGGTTTGGCGATACCGTTCCTTCATGGCTTGCCGGGCTTCGGGGGTTGGCAATGCTGGAAATTCATACATCTGAGTTCCCACACCGTCGGGTAGGTTGAGCGCCGAGCGAATGATCCGCTTTAGAGCCTGCCCCCCTGATAGATCGCCCATGTAGCGGGTATAGGCATGGGCAATGAGCAACAGTGGGTCGGCCTCCGCCAGCAGACGCAGGCGATCGCAGTAGGCTTGGCCGGCGGGGGATGGGGTAATTTGATCGCGCCACTGGGGGCCATAGTAATAGGACAAATCCTTGGCCAGTTGTTCCGCTCGGTTTAACTCCGGGAAATACATCGCCCCAACGACAGGATGATCAATATATTGGCGGAAGAGGTCTTCTAGGGTGCTGTAAACAAAGTATAAATTTGCAAAGAGCTTGCGCAATGGCTCCGGTTCCACAATCCCTTTCAAAAAACACTTCATAAAGGCCGTATTTTCAGCCGCCGTATGGGACTGCTGGGTTCCTTCGCGGAGGCGAGCAGACAATGAACTCATGGAGACTCTCCTAACGAACAGTTTCTCGTGATTGTTCAGCGTTCACAGACGGAATTAGATAGAGGCACAGCATTTGCCAGATAATGACTGCCATCCATGGCAGTTTCTGGATCAGCTTGATTACAGCAGGACGCTGGGTGCTGGCAATCTCGGCTAGATGCTGGTTCGCGATCGCGCAGGTGTTCAGGCGCAGGAAAAAGGTAGGATGGTCGGTGTTGAGAATACAGGGAAAGGCACGCCGAGCCGTTTCGTTGGTATTGCGGATGACGTCTTTATTGAATTGATCCGGATCTAACCCAATGGACTCGTAGAACGTTGCCCGTTCCAGCACCGTCAAGGTATGGGTGACAAAAACGGTGAGCAGGAAGAACCGAGCCCAGAGGCGACCGCCCAAAGTATTCCACAGTTTGGGTTGCGATCGCAGTAAGACCTTGAAGAAGTCACCGTGACGGTTTTCGTCTTGGCACCAGCTTTCAAAGTACTTGAACAGCGGGTAGATGCGATGTTCAGGATGCTGTTCCAGATGGCGATAGATTAGAATGTAGCGCCAATATCCAATTTTCTCGGATAGGTAAACCGTGTAGATAACCCATTCTGATGGGAAGAACGTATAGGTGCGGTTTTTGGTCAGATAGCCCAAATCGAGGGATAGACCAAAGTCAGCCATGGCTTTGTTGAGAAAGCCAGCATGGCGGGCTTCATCACGGGCAAGAAGTGCAAAGGCTTCCGACAGAACAGGGTTACGCCCCTTGAGTTTGCGAGACAGTTCTTTGAACAGCAAGAACCCTGAAAATTCAGACGTACAGGAGCGCTCTAGGAAGTCAATGAAGGCCTGCCGGGTTTCGCCATCGATGCTATCCCAGCATTGATCAAACTCCGCATTGCGCACGAAGTGATAGCGGTTGTAGTCGGCTCGCAGTTCGGCCAATACCGACTCAATTTCATCCTCATGCCCAGACAAATCCATCTGAGCAACGGCATCAAAATCGGTGGTATAAAAGCGAGGCGTTAAAAGGGTTTCTTGAGCTGGTGCTTTAATTCCTGGCCGCAGACTGGCTGCTTCAGCAGAGGAGGTACTGACCATAACTGTGCGTGTTGCTATCGATACTGTGCAACATCTTTCCCTGAAGCGATGAGTTCTCACAAGGCAGTTACCGCGCTATCCCTATAGGAACTTGGGGTAAAGCATTACCCAGATAGCTTGACCAGAGGACATTCTTAAGAAATATTGAGTTTTGTGTCAACCTGTCAAAATCCCTCATGGCAGTGTCTAGAATGCCGACAATGAGAATGCCGACAATGGGGGTGTTCTCGGCGCGGCTGTGAAGGAGT